>NZ_JAATEM010000046.1 GCF_012034205.1 Streptomyces composti | reverse complement strand
TTTCTCGACCTGATCCCCAGTCAGCGGGGTTCGTCCGCACGGCCGTTGGGCCGTTCCGACGAGTGAGACTTTAGCGGATTCCCGGCTCCCGAGCTAATCGGGGCCTGCGCTCTTTCGAACGCGGATTCCTCCATTTCGCGAATACGCATGCCGATGACACGACAGCGGACAGACGTCTGCCGTCGATCAGTGGTGGTACTCGCGGAAGGGCTGTCCGGGGACCGACCGGAGTCGGCGCTCACGTCGGACAACCCGGAGAACACTACGGATCACGTCGGGGCGTGTCAACTCGCGTGCCCACCCCACCCTCCGGGCGTACTCTTGTCCCCATGACGACGCGTACGCACTGCCAGTTCTGGTGGGCCGCCTGACGGCGGCCGTCGCTGCGTATGCACTCAACGGCCGCCGCTCCGGCGGCCGTTTTCGTTTCTCCTCCCAGGACTCCGGGGGCGGCCGGCCGGGACGGCGGCCCGGACCCGACGAGAAGGAGAGACGAGATGACGCGGGTTTTCAGCGGGGTCAAGCCGACCGGGCATCTGACGCTGGGGAACTACCTGGGGGCCATGCGGCGGTGGGCCGAGGTCGACCAGTACCGGGCCGATGCGCTGTTCTGCGTCGTCGACCTCCACGCACTGACCGTGGACCACGCCCCGGCGCGGGTGCGCAGGCTCAGCCGGCAGGCGGCGACGCTGCTGCTGGCGTCGGGGCTGGATCCGGAGCGGTGCACCCTGTTCGTGCAGAGCCATGTGGATGAGCATGCGCGGCTGTCGTATCTGCTCGAGTGCGTGGCGACCGACGGCGAGATGCGGCGGATGATCCAGTACAAGGAGAAGGCCGCGCGGGAGCAGCGCCGGGGCGGGAGTGTGCGGCTGTCGCTGCTGACGTATCCGGTGCTGATGGCGGCGGACATCCTGGCGTACCGGACCGACGAGGTGCCGGTGGGGGACGACCAGACGCAGCATGTCGAGCTGGCGCGGGATCTGGCGGTGCGGTTCAACCACCGGTACGGGCACACCTTCACGGTGCCGCGGGCGACATCGCCGGCGGTGGCGGCGAGGGTGATGAATCTGCAGGACCCGGCGTCGAAGATGGGCAAGAGCGAGGACACCGGGCCGGGGATCGTCTATCTGCTGGACGAGCCGGACGTGGTGCGCAAGAAGGTCATGCGGGCGGTGACCGACAGCGGGCGGGAGGTCGTCTACGACCGGGAGTCCCGGCCGGGGGTGGCGAATCTGCTGGAGATTCTCGCTGCGTGCTCGGGTGGGAACCCGGAGGAGCTGGCCGGTGTATACGAGTCGTACGGCGCTTTGAAGAAGGACGCGGCCGAGGCCGTGGTGGAAGTGCTGCGGCCGGTGCAGCAGCGGCATCGGGAGCTGTGCGCGGATCCGGGTTATGTGGAGGGGGTGCTGCGGGAGGGTGCGCGGCGGGCGCGGGAGATGGCGCGTCCGGTGGTGGACGCCGCCTACCGCGCGATCGGGCTGCTGCCGGCGGGGGCCGGTGAGGGTGCGGCCGAGGAGGCGGTGGCGCTGAACGCGGCCCGGTAGGCGCGGGGGCTGGTGGCGAGGCGCGATGCGACGTGCTGGCGCATCGTGACCTCGCTGCCGAAGGCGGCGCGGCGGGCGGCCTCGGGCATGGGGAGGTCGGTGCGCTCGAGGAGGCGCCGGGCGGCGGCGATGCTGGTCGTGGAGCCAGTGCAGCGGGGTGGTGCCGGTGGCGGCGGTGAAGTGTCGGGCGAAGGTGCGCGGTGCCATGCCCGCGTGGCGGGCGAGACCGGCGACGGTGAGTGGTTCGTGGAGGTGGCGCAGGGCGTATGCGTGTACGGCGGCGAGGGTGTCGGGGTTGGTGCTGGGTGTGGAGTACTGGATGAACCTGTCCTGGGTGCCGGTGCGGAAGGGGGCGGTGACCATGGAGCGAGCGACGGTGGCGGCGGTTTCGGCTCCGTGGGCGAGGCGGACCAGGTGGAGACAGAGGTCGATGCCGGCGGCGGTGCCGGCCGAGGTCCACGGGTTGCCGCCCTCGGTGAAGAGGGCGTCGGGCTCGACGGGCGGCTGAAGGGTGCCGGAGTGCGGCAGATCGTGATCGCCGGCATCCAGGTGAGCATGTGCAACGAGACGACGGCCCGCATGGGCGGCAACCTCGGCTACGACGTGCTGTTCCCGCTGGACGCCGTGCACACGTGCGACTGCCCGGTCCGTTCGGCTGGACCCTGACGGCCGACGAGCTGGCCCCGGGCGACAGCGGTCTCGCTCCACGGCGGGCGCTTCGCCCGCCTGCCGGCGACGCAGGAGGTGCCGGCTGCGGCGACGTGAGACCGCGGCCGGGCGGGAGCATCCTCCGGCGGGATCCCGCCGGCGCGAGCAGCGGCTCGGCCCGCGCCCGGGTGGGGGGCGGCGGGCCGGGCGGTTGGGGGTACCGGGCGGTCAGCCGTTGTTGCCCGTGGCGAGTTCGCGGCTGCGGTCGCGGGCGGCTTCGAGGGCGGCGATCAGGGCGGCGCGGACGCCGTGGTTCTCGAGTTCGCGGATGGCGTTGATGGTGGTGCCCGCGGGTGAGGTGACGTTCTCGCGGAGGGTCACCGGGTGCTGGCCGCTGTCGCGGAGCATGGTCGCCGCGCCGATCGCGGACTGGACGATCAGGTCGTGGGCCTTGTCGCGGGGCAGGCCGAGCAGGATGCCGGCGTCGGTCATGGCTTCGACCAGGTAGAAGAAGTACGCCGGGCCGGAGCCGGAGAGGGCGGTGCAGGCGTCCTGCTGGGATTCGGGGACGCGGAGGGTCTTGCCGACGGCACCGAAGATCTCCTCGGCGTGGGCGAGGTGTTCGGCGGTGGCGTGGCTGCCTGCGGAGATGACCGACATGGCCTCGTCGACCAGGGCGGGGGTGTTGGTCATGACGCGGACCACGGGGGTGCCCGCGGCGAGCCGCTCCTCGTAGTAGGCGGTGGGGATGCCGGCGGCGCCGCTGATGACCAGGCGGTCGGCGGGGACGTGCGGGGCGAGTTCGTCGAGGAGGGCGCCCATGTCCTGCGGCTTGACCGTGAGGATCAGGGTGTCGGCGATCTTGGCGGCTTCCTGGTTGGTGACCGGGGTGACGCCGTAGCGGGTGCGGAGTTCCTCGGCCCGCTCCTGGCGGCGGGCGGTGACCAGGAGGTCGGCGGGGGCCCAGCCGGCGCGGATCATTCCGCTGAGCAGGGCTTCGCCGATCTTGCCGGTGCCGAGGACTGCGACTTTCTGGGTCATGGCTGCGGGTGCCCTCCGGGGGTGTGCGATGTCCGGTTTCATCCTCGCACCCCGGACGCTGCGGGGCGGGCCGGTGTCCGGCAGGCGGGACGGCCGGGCGGGACGATGGCGCGGTCGCGGTCACCGGCTCGCATGGGCGCCGCCGGCGGCGGCGCCGGCTCGCGTGCCGCCCGCTAGGCGGTCCTGCGGCGCAGGGTCGCCGCTCCCAGGCCGAGGACCAGCAGGGCGCAGCCGGCGACGATCAGCACGTCGCGGACGAAGGTGGCGGTCATGTCGGTGTGCCTGAGCACCTCGTTCATGCCGTCGACGGCGTAGGACATGGGCAGGACGTCGGAGATGGCCTCCAGGACGGGGTGCATGTTGTCGCGCGGGGTGAACAGCCCGCACAGGAGCAGCTGGGGGAAGATCACGGCCGGCATGAACTGCACCGCCTGGAACTCCGAGGCCGCGAAGGCCGAGACGAACAGACCGAGGGCCGTGCCGAGCAACGCGTCGAGCAGGGCGACGAGGAGCAGCAGCCAGGCGCTGCCGGTGACGTCCAGGTCCAGGAACCACAGGGCGAGGCCGGTGGCGAGGGCGGACTGGACGATCGCGAGGGTGCCGAAGGCGAGGGCGTAGCCGGCGATCACGTCCCCCTTGCCGAGCGGCATGGCCAGCAGGCGTTCGAGGGTGCCGGAGGTGCGTTCGCGCAGGGTGGCGATGGAGGTCACCAGGAACATCGTGATCAGCGGGAAGATGCCGAGCAGGCTGGCGCCGATGCTGTCGAAGGTGCGCGGGCTGCCGTCGAAGACGTAGCGGAGCAGGAAGAGCATCAGGCAGGGCACCAGCAGCATCAGGGCGATGGTGCGCGGGTCGTGCCGGAGCTGGCGCAGCACCCGGCCGGCCGTGGCGAGGGTGCGGGAGAGGTTGAGGGCGCGGGTCGGGGCGGCGGGTGCGCCGGCGGTCGGGGAGGTGCTGGTGCTCATGAGGTGGTCTCCTCGGTGCGGCCCGCGGCGATCGCCGCGTCGACAAGGTGCAGGAAGGCCGCTTCGACGGTGTCGGCTCCGGTGCGGTCGCGCAGGGCGTCGGGGGTGTCGTCGGCGAGGAGTTCGCCTGCGCGCATCAGGAGCAGGCGGTGGCAGCGCTCGGCCTCGTCCATGACGTGCGAGGAGACCAGCAGTGTGGTGCCGCGCTCGGCGGCGATGTCGTGGAAGAGCTGCCAGAGGTCGCGGCGCAGCACGGGATCGAGACCGACGGTGGGCTCGTCGAGGACGAGCAGCTCGGGGGTGCCGAGGAGGGCGACGGCGAGGGAGACGCGGCTGCGCTGTCCGCCGGAGAGGTTGCCGGCGAGGGCGTCGGCGTGGCTGGTGAGGTCGACGTCGGCGATGGCGCGGGTGACGCTCTCGCGGCGCAGCCCGGCGGCGGCGCGGCCGGGGTGGAGGATGGCCGCGAAGTACTCGAGGTTCTGACGGACGGTCAGGTCGTCGTAGACGGACGGGGCCTGGGTGACGTAGCCGATGCGGGCGCGCAGGGAGGGGTGTCCCGCGGGGCGGCCGAGGACGTCCAGGGTGCCGGTGACCTTGGCCTGGGTGCCGACGATGGAGCGCATCAGGGTCGACTTGCCGCAGCCGGAGGGGCCGAGGAGGCCGGTGATCTGGCCGCGCGGAACGGTGAAGCCGAGGTTGCGCAGGACGGCCCTGGAGCCCCGGACGACGGTGAGGTCCTGGGCGCGTACGGCCGGTGGGTCCGGTTCCGGGCGGTGGAGCGGCCCGGAGGAGTAATTCATCATGTGATGAATAATCCTCCCGGGGGTGTGGTCCGTCAAGCGGCCGGTCGGCGGTCCTGGCTCCGGAGCAGTCGGTGGTCGGGGCTGGATCCGGAACGGCTCGGTCCTGGATCCGGGAACGGCGTCCACGCCACCGCGCACACGACACCGCGCACACGACACAGGGCGGCGGCCTTCCGCCGGCGGCACGGGTGTGCGGTCGCCGACGGCAGGCCGCCGCCCTGGGAGGGGGCTGCTGCCCGGTGTGCGAGTGAGGTGTCTGGCGCGCGGGCGGGCCGGAAGGCGCCGCTCAGGCGCGGCGGCGCTTCTTCGGGTTGCCCGAGCGGCGGGAGACGCGCTTCTCGTACTGGGCGCGGGCGGTCTCGTACTCCTCGCGGAGCAGCTTCTCGCCGGGGGCCTCGGTGAGGGAGCGGAAGAAGTAGGCGAGGAGGGAGCCGACGAAGCCGATGCCCAGCATGCCGCGCAGGGCGGACTGGCGGGCCGGGTCGTGGCGGCGGGTGAAGCCCTCCCAGGTGTGCCGGAAGGCGAGTGCGCTGCACACCGCGAACATCACCACCAGCAGCAGATTGACGAAGCTGCCGACCTGGGCGATCTGCAGGCCCTGGTAGGCGATGCGCAGCACGAAGCAGGAGGCGGCCGCGGCGGCCAGGGAGCCGGCGGAGACGCCGACCCGGCGGGCGGCGTAGCCGCGGCCGTGGTCGAACCAGGTCGTCCCGAAGAAGCGGAGAGGTTCGGGCCGGGGACCGCCGGAGGTGTCCGGGGTGCCCGCGGCGCGGTCCGGGGTGCCGTTCGCTGCGCTCACGCTTCGATTATGGCGCCGGCCGGGCCGCGGGCCCCTGGCGGGATCAGGAGCAGCGCGACGTCACGTAGCCGTCGCTGCCGGTCTTCACATAGGCGTCCGAGACGTACTCGCCGCTGCCTATGTTGTCCCAGATCTTGCTGGTGCCGTAGGTGCCGGTCACTGTGGTGCCGGGCCGCTGGCAGTGGATCGGGACCTTGGCTCCCGCCGGCAGGACGCGCACGATGCGGTAGCCCGTGCCCGGGCCGCTGCGGACGTTCAGCCGGACGCCCGGTGCCACCGGGTAGGAGCGGACGGCCGCCGCTGCCGTCGTGGTGACGGCCTCCTCGGTGCGCGGCTCGGCCTCTTCGATGCCGTCGACAGACATGTCGTTCCTCCCCCGTCGAGCCCCATGACTGCCATGGGACCACGTTCATTCCCTCGGGGCACAGGACGAAACACGCGTTCGCAACTCGCACGCGAGGACTACAGGTCCCCACAAGCCCCCTCGGTCTCGTACGTCTCATCGACTAGGCTCCGTGATTCGCGCGCGCGGACGAACAGCACGGGGGTGGTTCCATGGCGCCACAGCGGGACGCCGGAGCGGGCGCGGAAGCGGAACTTCCCGAGTACGCCGGGCACTACCGGCTGGAGTCGCGGCTGGGCTCCGGCGGCATGGGCGTGGTGCATCTGGCGCGCAGCACCTCGGGTCTGAAGCTCGCGGTGAAGGTCGTGCACGCGGAGTTCGCGCGGGACCCGGAGTTCCGGGGGCGCTTCCGGCAGGAGGTCGCGGCGGCGCGGCGGGTGAGCGGCGCCTTCACCGCCCCGGTGGTGGACGCCGACCCGGAGGCCGAACGGCCGTGGATGGCCACGCTGTTCATCCCGGGGCCGACGCTCGCCGAGCAGGTGAAGCAGCACGGGCCGCTGCCGGCGTCCCAGCTGCGCCGGCTGATGGCCGGCCTCGCGGAGGCGCTGCGCGACATCCACCGGGTGGGTGTGGTGCACCGGGACCTCAAGCCGAGCAATGTCCTGCTGGCCGAGGACGGGCCGAAGGTCATCGACTTCGGCATCTCCCGGCCCAGCGACAGCGAACTGCGCACCGAGACAGGCAAATTGATCGGCACTCCGCCGTTCATGGCACCCGAGCAGTTCCGCAGCCCCCGCGAGGTGGGGCCCGCCGCGGACATCTTCGCCCTCGGTTCCGTCCTGGTGCACGCGGCGACCGGGCAGGGGCCGTTCGACTCCGACAGCCCCTACATCGTCGCCTATCAGGTGGTCCACGACGAGCCGGATCTGACGGGCGTGCCGGACGGCCTGGCCCCGCTGGTGCTCCGGTGTCTGGCCAAGGAGCCCGAGGACCGGCCGGCTCCCGACGAGCTGATGCGCGAACTGCGGTCGGTGGCGGCCTCGTACGACACCCAGGCGTTCATTCCGATGCAGCGGATGGGGACGGACGCATCCGGCACGGGGGCCGGGGAGCACGCCGGGGCACCCGTCGCGGAGCCGCCCCACGGCCCCGCCGAGGACCTCGCTCCCTCCGGGCCCGCCGAGAAGCGCAGCGTGGAAGCCGGCGAGGCGTCCGGCCTGGCCCCGGCCGGGAAGCGTGCCGGACAGCCCGCCGGCGAGCCCGCGGAGAACCCCGCGCAGAAGCCCGCGGATGAGCCCGCCGCCCCGGAGGCGGGCCGTCGCCCCGCCCGGCGTCCCGGGCGGAAGGCCGCTCTGGGGGCGGGGGCGCTGGCCCTGGCGCTGACCGGCGGCCTGGTCTCGCTCCAGCTTCTCGCGGGGGTGGACGAGACCCCCGAGAAGACCGCCACGCGCACCGACGCGGCGGCGGCCTCGGCCTTCACGCCGTGGGAGGCTGCCCCGACCGGTGAGCAGGGCTTCGCCCAGTGCTCCCACGGGGCGGGACGGCTGCTGTGTACGCACGCGGGGAAGGTCGTCGCGCTCGACCCGGACGACGGGGACGTGCTGTGGCGGCGCCCGGTGCCGAACGAGCCGAGCGGCCCGCCGGTCCTCTCGGGGGGTCTCGTCCACCCCCTGCTCAGCCTGAGCCGGGGCCTGCTGGCCCTGGACCCCGCCTCGGGCGAGCCGACGTGGCGGCAGGAGGCCGCCGTGCACGACAACAGCGTGGTCGCCGGGGACACGCTGCTGCTCATGGGTGCTGACGGGACCCTCACCGCCCTCGACAGCGCGACCGGCGACCGGCGGTGGCGCCGCCCGCTGCCGGGCCACTCGGCGCCGGTGGTGCTGCACTCGTTCCCCGGCGATCCGCTGGCGTACGCGGTCAGCACGTCCCTCGACGGCAGCCGCACCCGGGTCACGGCGGTCGATCCGCGGAGCGGCGAGGTGCGCTGGGAAGCGGAGATGGCCGGGTACCTCTGGCCGGCCGGGACGGCGGACGGGGCGATGGTGCTCCTCGCCCTCGACACCGTCCACGGGACGGCGCAGTCCGTGGTCCGCTACGAGCCCGGCACCCGTGGGACGCGCCGGGCGGCGCTGCCCGTCCCCCTGGAGCAGCCGCTGGGGATGGTCCGGGGCGGCATCGCCTACCTCTCGGGCGGCGGCGGCAGGATCGTCGCCTTCGACACGGATGCGCTGCGGCAGCGGTGGAGCCTGGAGACCGGTGCCGCCCGCACCTCCGCGCCCGCCGCCGACGACCGGTATGTCCACGTCACCGCGCCCGACGGCCGGCTGCTCGCCGTGGATGCCCGGACGGGGCGGCTGGCCGGGCAGACCGCGGCGCGGCTCGGCAAGCGCGGGGACCGGGTGCCCGCCTCGCTGCCGGCGCCGGTGGTCGGAGGCGGGCGGGTGTACGCCGCGGCGCCGGACGGGACCGTGTTCGCCGTGGACGGGCGGAACCCGGAGGGCTGGTAGGCGGCACAGGAGGCCGGTGGGGAAACGGCCGAGGGCCGCCGCCGTGAGGTCGTCGCGCTCACGGGGGCGGCCCTCGGCCGCATGTCGTCGGCGGGCTTCCGGCGGGATGCGGACGAGCCCCCTGGGATCAACCGGCCCGGATCAGCTCCGCTCGGATCAGCCCACTCCGATCAGCCCGCTCGGATCAGCCCAGCTTGGAGACGTCCCGGACCGCGCCCTTGTCGGCACTCGTCGCCATGGCGGCGTAGGCCTTCAGCGCCGCGGAGACCTTGCGGTCGCGGTTCTTCGGCGCGTAACGGCCGTTCAGCGCCTCCTCGCGGCGGGCGAGTTCGGTGCTGTCGACGAGGAGCTCGATGGAGCGGTTGGGGATGTCGATGCGGATGCGGTCGCCGTCCTCGACCAGGGCGATGGTGCCGCCGGCGGCCGCCTCCGGGGAGGCGTGGCCGATGGACAGGCCGGAGGTGCCGCCGGAGAAGCGGCCGTCGGTGACCAGGGCGCAGGCTTTGCCGAGGCCGCGGCTCTTCAGGTACGAGGTCGGGTAGAGCATCTCCTGCATGCCGGGGCCGCCCTTGGGGCCCTCGTAGCGGATGACGACGACGTCGCCCTCCTCGACCTGCTTGGTGAGGATCTTCTCGACGGCCTCCTCCTGCGACTCGCAGACCACCGCAGGGCCCTCGAAGGTCCAGATGGACTCGTCGACTCCGGCCGTCTTCACCACGCAGCCGTCGACGGCGAGGTTGCCGCGCAGCACGGCGAGGCCGCCGTCCTTGGAGTAGGCGTGCTCGACGGAGCGGATGCAGCCGTTCTCGGCGTCCTCGTCGAGCGACTCCCAGCGCTCGGACTGGGAGAAGGCCTCGGCGGAGCGACGACAGCCGGGCGCCGCGTGCCACAGCTCCACGGCCTGAGCGGACGGTGAGCCGCCGCGGATGTCCCAGGTCTTCAGCCAGTCGGCCAGCGAGGGGCTGTGGACGGAGTGCACGTCCTCGTTCAGCAGGCCCGCGCGGTGCAGTTCGCCGAGGAGGGCGGGGATGCCGCCGGCGCGGTGCACGTCCTCCATGTAGTACGTCCGGTCCTTGGCGACGTTCGGTGCCACCTTGGCCAGGCAGGGGACGCGGCGGGAGAGGGCGTCGATCTCGGTGAGGCCGAAGGGGACCTCCGCCTCCTGGGCGGCGGCCAGCAGGTGCAGGATCGTGTTGGTGGAGCCGCCCATGGCGATGTCCAGGGCCATGGCGTTCTCGAAGGCCTGGAAGGTGGCGATGCTGCGCGGCAGGACCGACTCGTCGTCCTGCTCGTAGTAGCGGCGGGTGAGGTCCATCACCGTGTGGGCCGCGCGGACGTAGAGGTCCCTGCGGGCGGTGTGGGTGGCGAGGACCGAACCGTTGCCGGGGAGGGACAGGCCCATCGCCTCGGTCAGGCAGTTCATCGAGTTGGCGGTGAACATGCCGGAAC
Source organism: Streptomyces composti (assembly GCF_012034205.1). GTDB lineage: Bacteria > Actinomycetota > Actinomycetes > Streptomycetales > Streptomycetaceae > Streptomyces > Streptomyces composti. The sequence goes on along the minus strand of NZ_JAATEM010000046.1, from coordinate 26,826 downwards.
AGGAGCCGCAGGTGGGGCAGGCGTTCTCCTCGATGCGCAGCACGTCCGCGTCGGAGACCTTCTCGTTGGCGGCCTCGACCATGGCGTCGACCAGGTCCAGCGTGCGGACGGTGCCGTCGACCAGGGTGGCGCGGCCGGACTCCATCGGGCCGCCGGAGACGAACACCGTGGGGATGTTCAGGCGCAGCGCCGCGTTGAGCATGCCCGGGGTGATCTTGTCGCAGTTGGAGATGCAGATCAGGGCGTCGGCGCGGTGGGCCTCGACCATGTACTCCACGCTGTCCGCGATCATGTCGCGGGACGGCAGCGAGTAGAGCATGCCGCCGTGGCCCATGGCGATGCCGTCGTCCACGGCGATGGTGTTGAACTCGCGGGGGATGCCGCCGGCCTCCTTCACCGCCTCGCTGACGATGCGGCCGACCGGGGCCAGGTGGGTGTGGCCGGGCACGAACTCGGTGAAGCTGTTGGCGACCGCGATGATCGGCTTTCGCCCGATGTCCGCACCGGGTACACCCGAGGCACGCATAAGGGCGCGGGCGCCCGCCATGTTGCGGCCGTGGGTGACTGTGCGGGACCTCAGCTCGGGCATCGTCGCTCGCTCCTTCAGACCTTCTTCGAAGAGTGCGGACCGGACAGGTCCGGCTGTGACGAGCGTACGCCGGTCATCCAGAGGGCGGGACAAGGTGTCCGGAATGCGGGATGCGTATCTCAGTTCGCCGGACCCGTTTTCCCGGGTCCCGTTCCTCCGGGTCCCGGGGCCCGGTGCCGCCGGTTCCCGGAGCCGGCGCTGCCGCGTCCGCCGCGCGGGCGTTCAGGGCCCGGTGAGGTGCCCCTGCACCACGGGCGCCACACGCCGGATGATCTGCTCGGGGTCCGCCGAGGCCAGCGGCTCCACCTTGATCACATAGCGGACCATGGCGACGCCGACGAGCTGCGCCGCGGCCAGCTCGGCGCGCAGCTCCGCGTCCGGCCGGCCGACCCGGGCGGCGATGTGGCGCAGCAGCTGGCCGGCGATCAGACGGCGGAAGACGGCGGCCGCGGTCTCGTTGTTCACGGCCGAGCGGACGATCGCCAGCAGCGGGGCCCGGGTCACCGGGTTCTCCCAGAGGCCGATCAGGATCCGGGTCATCCGCTCGCCGGCCTCCTCGATCGGGCCGGTGACCACCGAGTCCCGCATCGCCAGCGCCGGTGCGAAGGCGACCTCCACCGCGGCCTCGAAGACCTGCTCCTTGGTGCCGAAGTAGTGGTGCACCAGCGCGGAGTCCACACCGGCGGCCTTGGCGATGCCCCGTACGGACGCCTTGTCGTAGCCGCGTTCGGAGAAGACCTCGCGGGCCGCTTCGAGGATGCGGTCGCGGGTGCCGGCGGACTCGGTGCGCGGGGGGCGCCCGCGGCGGCGGGCCGGTCCCTCGGCGCCGGCGGGCGGGTCCGCGTCGCCGCCGGGCGCGGTGAGACCGGTCACGGGTGCGGCACCCCTGCCGGTGCGGAGGCCGAGGCGAGGTGCAGGCGGGTGAAGGCCAGCGCCTCCGCCAGGTCGGCCTCGCGCTCGGCGCTGGACATGGCGCGGCGGGTGTTGACCTCGATCACCACATGGCCGTCGAAGCCGGTGCGGGCGAGGTGCTCGAGCACCTCGGCGCAGGGCTGGGTGCCGCGGCCGGGGACCAGGTGCTCGTCCTTGGCGGAGCCGCGGCCGTCGGCGAGGTGGACGTGGCCGAGCCGGTCGCCCATGCGGTCCAGCATCCGCAGGGCGTCGGCGCGGGCGGTCGCGGCGTGACTGAGGTCGATGGTGAAGTGGCGGTAGTCGTCCTTGGTGACGTCCCAGTCGGGGGCGTAGGCGAGCATCTCGCGGTCGCGGTAGCGCCAGGGGTACATGTTCTCCACGGCGAACTTCACATCCGTCTCGTCCGCCATCCGCCAGATGCCCTCCACGAAACCGCGGGAGTACTGCCGCTGCCAGCGGAACGGGGGATGCACCACGACGGTGCTCGCGCCCAGCTTCTCGGCGGCCGCCTGCGCCCGCTGGAGCTTGGTCCACGGGTCGGTGGACCACACCCGCTGGGTGATGAGCAGGCAGGGGGCGTGCACGGCGAGGATCGGGATGCGGTGGTAGTCGCTGAGCCGCCGCAGCGCCTCGATGTCCTGGCTGACCGGGTCGGTCCACACCATGACCTCGACGCCGTCGTATCCGAGACGGGCCGCGATCTCGAAGGCCGTCGCCGTGGACTCCGGATAGACGGAGGCCGTCGACAGGGCGACCTTCGCATCCGGGACGCGCACGAGGGGCTTGGCCATGAGGGACAGGTTACGGGGTGGCAACGGGTGGGGGCCGGGCGCCCGATCGCCCTTGTGGCGGACGCCATATGCGCTCGTCCCGAGGCCTGCGGTCTCCATCGGCCGAGGTGCCCCTGACGTGCTCCTCCGGCGCGCGGGCCTGACCCGGCGGGTCGCGCGCCGTGCTCCGGCGGGCCCGCCGGGCCGTCTCCCAGGGCCTGTCTCAGCCCTGGTCCATGTGGTCCAGGCGGCGCAGGATGACGCCCTCGCGGAGGGCCCAGGGGCAGATCTCCAGACGCTCGACGGCGAAGAGGTCCATCGCGGCCTCCGCGACCAGGGCGCCGGCGAGCAGCTGGTTGGCACGGCCCTCGGAGACTCCGGGGAGTTCGGCGCGTTCGGCGGCGGTCATCCCGGCCAGGCGCGGCACCCAGTTCTCCAGGGACTCGCGCTTCAGCTCGCGCTGCACATAGAGCCCCTCGGCGGAGCGGGCGGCGCCGGCGAGGCGGGCGAGCTGCTTGAAGGTCTTGGAGGTGGCCACGACATGGTCGGGGGCGCCGAGGCGGCTGAAGTCGCCGACCGTGCGGGCGATCTCGGTGCGCACATGGCGGCGCAGGGCGCGGACGTCGTCCGGTGCGGGCGGGTCGCCGGGCAGCCAGGCCGCGGTGAGGCGGCCGGCGCCCAGCGGCAGCGACACCGCGGCGTCGGGCTCCTCGTCCATGCCGTAGGCGATCTCAAGGGAGCCGCCGCCGATGTCGATGACCAGCAGCTTGCCCGCGGACCAGCCGAACCAGCGGCGGGCGGCGAGGAAGGTCAGCCGGGCCTCCTCCTCGCCGGTGAGCACCTGGAGCCCGACGCCGGTCTCCTGGCGCACCCGGTCGAGCACCTCGTCGGCGTTGACCGCGTCGCGCACCGCGGAGGTCGCGAACGGCAGCAGGTCCTCGACGCCCTTGTCCTCCGCGGCGGTGAGGGCGTCCTGGACGACGGAGACCAGCCGCTCCACGCCGGCCGAGCCGATCGCCCCGTCGCCGTCGAGGAGCTGGGCGAGGCGGAGTTCCGCCTTGTGCGAGTGCGCGGGCAGCGGGCAGGCGCCGGGGTGCGCGTCCACCACCAGCAGGTGCACCGTGTTCGAACCGACGTCGAGGACACCAAGTCTCATGTACGGAACGCTACTGCCCACGGCGGTGCGGAGTCGCGGTCCGGGCGACTTACCCTGGACGGGTGCCAAAGACGAAAAAGGCGAAGGACGCGAAGTCGCCCAAGAAGGACAAGCGAGCCAAGGAGACCGCGACGCCCGCGGTTCCTGCGGCCGAGCCCCCTGTGGACGACGAGAAGGGGCTCGACTTCGCTCGCGCCTGGGTGGAGTTTCCTGATCCGGCGGACGACGAGCAGGTCTTCCGCTGCGATCTGACATGGCTTACCTCTCGCTGGAACTGCATCTTCGGCAGCGGCTGCCAGGGCATCCAGGCCGGCCGCGCGGACGACGGGTGCTGCACGCTGGGTGCCCACTTCTCGGACGAGGACGACGAGAAGCGGGTCGCCGAGCATGTGGCACGCCTCACACCGGACATCTGGCAGCACCACGCCGAGGGCACGAAGAACGGCTGGGTGTCCGTGGACGAGGACGGCGACCGCCAGACCCGCCCCTACCAGGGCTCCTGCATCTTCCAGAACCGGCCGGGCTTTCCCGGCGGCATGGGCTGCTCGCTGCACATCCTCGCTCTGAAGGAGGGCCGCGAGCCGCTGGAGACCAAGCCGGACGTGTGCTGGCAGCTGCCGATCCGGCGCACCTACGACTGGATCGACCGCCCCGACGACACCCGGGTGCTGCAGGTGTCGATCGGCGAGTACGACCGGCGCGGCTGGGGGCCGGGCGGTCACGACCTGCACTGGTGGTGCACCTCGGCGACCTCGGCGCACGGCGCGGGCGAGCCGGTGTACGTCTCCTACCGGGCCGAACTGACCGAGCTGATGGGCAAGGCCGGCTACGACCGGCTGGTCGAGCTGTGCGAGCAGCGCCTGGCCTCCCAGCTGCCGCTGGTGGCCCCCCACCCGGCGGACCCGCAGCAGCCCGGGCAGCCCGCGAGCGATCCGGAGCGGAACACCGGCCGCGGGACGTGATACCGGGCCGTCGCATCGGGCGCGCAGGCCCCGGGGCGGCGTCAGGGCGTCTGATCGGGGGTGCCGGGCCCGTCCGGCGGTGGCGCCGGGTCCGTGGGGACGTCGTCGGCCGGGTCGCCGGTGCCGGGCTCGGGGTCCTGGGAGGTCGGGGGCGGGTCGCTCGGTTCGGGGTCCGAGGGGGAAGGACCCGTCGGGTCCGGCTCAGGGTCCGAGGTGGACGGCGGCGGGCTGCTGGGCGTGCCGGGGTGGCCGGGGTGCGAGCCGGTGGGCGTCGAAGGGGCGGAGGGGCTCGGGACGGGGCCGTAGCCGTCGATGGTGACGACCACACCCGCCGGGGCGATCGCCACCCGGGCGCTCCAGTGCCCTGACGGTTCGCGCAGCTGGTCGACGTACACCTTGATCGTCAGGGACTCGCCGGGCTGGAGCAGGCCCGAGGACTGGCTGAGGTAGAGCCAGGACGCCCCGGTCGACGCCGACCAGCGGACGGGCACGGTACCGGTCGCGGTGAGGGTGATCAGCGTGGTGTCGCCGCTGTGTCCGGCCGTGACGTCCAGCGCGGCCGCCCCCTGCTGCCCGGTGCCCGTGACGTCGACGACCTCCACGGACACGTCCGCCTTGGCGTCCTTGCCCTTCGTGCCGAAGCGCGCGCCGGGGTGGGTGCTGGCGTTGCCGGCGTTCTCGTAGCCGCCGGCTCCGTCGCCGTCCAGGTCGAAGGGGCCGTCCGCCTCCCGCGCGGAGGCCGAGCGGCCGTCCTGCGCCTCGTCCACGGGGGTGCCCCGGTAGGCGGCCCACAGGGCGAGCACCGGCGCGGCGACGACGGTGGCCACCACGGTCGTGGTGACCGCGCGGGCCCGCAGCCGGTCCCGGCGGGCCGCCCGGTCCTTGGGATCCATGGGGAAGCCGCGCCGGTCGAAGCGGGGTGCGGCGGTGCGCCCGCGGGGGTGGTGCGCCATGGCGGCGTACAGCGCCGCGGTGGGCGCGGGCAGCACGGGCAGCGCGTCGGGCGTGACCGTGGTGCCGGGCCAGCGGCCGGGGACGGCCCGCTGGGCGGTGCGGCGGCAGCGGGGGCAGTCGTCGACGTGCCGGACCAGCTCGCGGCGCACGGCGCTGCTGAGCACCAGCTGGTGGTCACCGGTGAGATGCGCCACGCCCGGACAGCTGCCCTGCTCGACGACGGCGAGCGCCGCCCGGGTGCGCTCCACCTCGCAGGCGGCCGAGGCGAGCAGGTCGCGTGCGGCGGCCGGGTCCATGCCGAGCACGGCGGCCACCTCGCCGGCGTCCAGCTTGTGGCGCACGGCGAGTTCCAGCGCCTCACGCTGCTCCGGGGTGGTGCCGGCGGCCTCCGGCCACGCCAGCAGGGCCAGTTCGCGCCGGCGCTGCTCCTGGACCTCCTCGGAGACGGGCGGCGCGGAGGCGGTGCGGGCGGGGCGGGGGGTGTGCTGCCGGCCGGTGCGGCCCGCCGCGTGCGTGGTCTGACGTTTCTGCTTGGCCTCGGTCAGCTTGCACAGGCAGGCCCAGCGGGCCAGCGCGTACAGCCAGGCCTTGCGCTCACCGGGTGCGTCGGGGACGTGGCGGGCGCGGCGCTCGGCGACGGCGAGGACGTCGGCGAGGGCGGCGGTCGCCGCGTCGTGATCGCACAGCACGGACAGGCAGTAGGTGAACAGCCCGTCCAGGTACGGCTCGTACGGCGCGGGCGGCCGCTTCGCGAGTGCGCGAGCGGCCCCACGGTCACGCACCTCGCGGTGCGCCCGGTGTGCGCCGGTCGTGCGGGTCGAGGTCTCCGGGCCACTGCTCATCATTCGGCGACCGTAGGGGGCCTCGGGCGGCCCCTTCCGGAGCGCTGCGCTCTTTTAATCCATACGGGTGAAACGATCCCTCAATCGAGGACGGATTCCTTGGCGCTCAACGGATGGGACGATTTTTCAGCCCGTTCCCGGCGCACTCGCGGCGCACCCCCGGCGCGTTTCCTGGCGCTCCGCTCCGCGACGCCCCGGCGTGCGCCCGCGATGCCCTCGGGAGGCTCTCCGTGCGAGGCACCGGATGCCGGGCGCCGCCGCGGTCCCGGGCCGGACGCCGCCGCGGTCCCGGGCCGGACGCCACCCGCTGTCAGAGGCGGCCTATACCTTGTGCGCATGGCTGCCCGCACCAAGACCACCAAGGACCGCCCGTCCTACCGCTGCACCGAGTGCGGCTGGCAGACGGCCAAGTGGCTCGGCCGCTGCCCCGAGTGCCAGGCCTGGGGCACCGTCGAGGAGTACGGCGCGCCCGCGGTCCGTACCACCACGCCCGGCCGGGTCACCACCTCCGCCCTGCCCATCGGCCAGGTCGACGGGCGTCAGGCCGCCGCCCGGTCCACGGGCGTGCCGGAGCTGGACCGGGTGCTTGGCGGCGGGCTGGTCCCCGGCGCGGTGGTGCTGGTGGCGGGCGAGCCCGGCGTGGGCAAGTCCACGCTGCTGCTGGACGTCGCGGCCAAGTCGGCGAGCGAGGAGCACCGCACGCTGTATGTGACCGGCGAGGAGTCGGCGAGCCAGGTCCGGCTGCGCGCCGACCGCATCCACGCCATCGACGACCACCTCTACCTCGCCGCCGAGACGGATCTCGCCGCGGTGCTCGGCCACTTGGACGCGGTGAAGCCCTCGCTGCTGATCCTGGACTCGGTGCAGACGGTCGCGTCTCCCGAGATCGACGGTGCCCCGGGCGGCATGGCGCAGGTGCGCGAGGTGGCCGGGGCGCTGATCCGCGCCTCCAAGGAGCGCGGGATGTCCACGCTGCTCGTGGGGCATGTCACCAAGGACGGCGCGATCGCGGGCCCTCGCCTGCTGGAACACCTGGTCGACGTGGTGCTGCACTTCGAGGGCGACCGGCACGCCCGGCTGCGCCTGGTCCGCGGCGTCAAGAACCGCTACGGCACCACCGACGAGGTCGGCTGCTTCGAGCTGCACGACGAGGGCATCACGGGCCTTGCGGACCCGAGCGGACTTTTCCTGACCCGCCGTGACGAACCGGTCCCCGGCACCTGCCTGACGGTCACCCTCGAGGGCCGCCGCCCGCTCGTCGCCGAAGTGCAGGCGCTCACCGTCGACTCACAGATCCCCTCCCCCCGGCGCACCACCTCGGGACTGGAGACCTCCCGCGTGTCGATGATGCTGGCCGTGCTGGAACAGCGCGGACGGATCAGCGCCTTGGGCAAAAGGGACATCTACTCCGCGACGGTCGGCGGGGTGAAGCTCTCCGAGCCGGCCGCGGACCTGGCCGTGGCGCTCGCCCTGGCCTCCGCCGCCAGCGACACTCCGCTGCCGAAGAACCTGGTCGCGATCGGCGAGGTGGGGCTCGCGGGCGAGGTGAGACGCGTCACGGGCGTGCAGCGCAGGCTCGCCGAGGCACACCGCCTGGGTTTCACACATGCCCTGGTGCCGGGCGATCCGGGAAAGATTCCGGCCGGCATGAAGGTTCTGGAAGTCGCGGACATAGGGGACGCTCTGCGCGTCCTCCCGCGCTCCCGTCGACGAGAGGCCCCACGGGAGGCGGAGGACCGCCGGTAGACTTTGCCCAGGTCTCGCCCGTCCGTACGAACCGAGTGCGCGAAACGGGGGCGCCCCAGAACCTGCGACCGGAGGAGTGCAGTGGCAGCCAACGACCGGGCAGCAGCTCCCGGAAAGTCCGGCGGGAGTGCCGGTTCCGAGGGCCTGATGCGCGCCTCGCTGAGCGCCGTGGCACCCGGCACGGCGCTGCGTGACGGCCTGGAGCGGGTACTCCGCGGCAACACGGGCGGTCTGATCGTGCTCGGCTCCGACAAGACCGTCGAAGCCCTGTGCACGGGCGGTTTCGTCCTGGATGTCGAGTTCACCGCGACCCGGCTGCGGGAGCTGTGCAAGCTCGACGGCGGCATCGTGCTGTCCTCGGACCTGTCGAAGATCCTGCGGGCCGGCGTCCAGCTGGTCCCCGACCCCACCATCCCCACCGAGGAGACCGGCACCCGGCACCGCACCGCCGACCGGGTCTCCAAGCAGGTCGGCTTCCCGGTGGTCTCGGTCTCCCAGTCGATGCGCCTGATCGCCCTCTACGTCGACGGTCAGCGCCGCGTCCTGGAGGACTCCGCGGCGATCCTCTCCCGCGCCAACCAGGCGCTGGCCACGCTGGAGCGCTACAAGCTCCGCCTCGACGAGGTGGCCGGCACGCTGTCGGCGCTGGAGATCGAGGACCTGGTGACCGTCCGGGACGTCTCGGCGGTCGCCCAGCGCCTGGAGATGGTGCGCCGCATCGCCACCGAGATCGCCGAGTACGTGGTGGAGCTGGGCACCGACGGGCGGCTCCTCGCGCTCCAGCTGGACGAACTGATCGCGGGCGTCGAGCCCGAGCGCGAACTGGTCGTGCGGGACTACGTCCCCGAGCCCACCGCGAAGCGCTCCCGCACGGTCGAGGAGGCGCTGAACGAGCTGGACGCGCTCACCCATGCGGAGCTGCTCGAACTGCCGACCGTGGCGCGGGCGCTGGGGTACACGGGGTCGCCGGAGGCGCTGGACTCCGCGGTGTCCCCGCGGGGCTTCAGGCTGCTGGCCAAGGTCCCCCGGCTGCCGGGGGCGATCATCGACCGGCTGGTCGAGCACTTCGGGGGCCTGCAGAAGCTGCTGGCCGCGAGTGTCGACGATCTGCAGACGGTCGACGGCGTCGGCGAGGCGCGGGCCCGCAGCGTCCGCGAGGGCCTCTCGCGCCTCGCGGAGAGTTCCATTCTGGAGCGCTACGTCTAGGGGGGCGTGCGCTTTCGAGTACCTGCGGGTGCGTCCCGGCTGGTCGCGCGGTTCCCGGCTGCGGCCACCCCGGCCGCCTCGCCGCGGGCAGCGCTAGTCCGCCTCCAGCACGAACGACGTCTGCACCTTCTTGAAGCCCGGCGCCTTCGCCTCCACGAGGTAGGTCCCCGGCTTCGCCGATCCTCCCTTCGGCGTCGCGCACTCCGGCTCACTCGGCTTCCGGTCCCACTTCACCGTGTAGGTGATGGCATCCCCCGCCGGCACCCGGAAGACCAGATGCCCGGCCCCCTTGGGGCAGTCGTCCGACGCCCAGAACGCATCGTCACCCTCGTCACCGGCCTGAGTGACCGTCACCACCGCGCCCTCGGGCCCGAGATCGACCTTGCAGTCGCTCCCCGACACGTTCCGCGCCGTCAGCAGAAACGTCGGCTTCTCCCCCGGCCCGTACGTGTTCCGCACACTCCGCAGAGTGAACCGCACCGCGGACGGCGTGCAGTCGGGCAGCCCCGCCCCCGACCCGGCCGGCAGCGCGTCCCCCGCACCGACCCCGGCCGACGTGCCCCCTTCGGAGCCGCCCCCGGCGCTCCCTCCGGCGCCCGTGCCGTCACCGGAGCCGCCCCCGGCTCCCCCGGTGTCACCGTTCGCCCCGTCGTCTCCCGACCCGGCGGAACCCCCGGAGCCACCGCCCTCCGACTCGTCCCGCCCGCCGGGCGCCTGGCTGATCGCCGGCCCGGAACCGGACGGCCCCGGCGTGATGGACGGCGCGGGATTCTTGCCGTTGGCCCCGTTGCCGCGGTCACCCCCGCCGGAGTCGCCCAAGTTGACGACGGCCCAGGTGATCAGCAGCGCCAACAGCAGTAGCACAGACAGCAGTACGACCCTCCGTCGCCAGTAGATGGAGGAGGGAAGCGGCCCGACCGGATTGCGCAGAGATCCCACGGCGCAAACTGTACGAGAGATCGGCGCGTTGACCGCCCCCACCCGCCGCTGAGATCGGCAACTTTTCCGGATCATCATCCCGGAACTCGCCCTGGACACCCCGCCTTTCACCGGACCGGGCACCTGACGACCGCGGGGCGTGACCGAACCGGCGCGCCGCCTACGGTCAGTGACCAGGGACCTCGTGGGCGGCGAGCGCCACCACACCTTCGCGATCGCGTCCCTTGCACCCTTGGCCACGGCCATGGCGTGCCGACGCCCGGAGCAGTGCCGCCCGCCCGGGGGGCGAGGCGGAGGCGCCCGCACGCCGCCGGCACCACGAACGGGCGGCGGCACGGCACTGCCCGCCCATCGTCAGGTGCCGGACACCGCATCTCACCGGAAACCGCACCCATACGCACCGCCGCATGTACCCGACCGGCCCCCTTCGGCATGGCAGGATCGACGGGTCATGACTGCTCCCACGAAGCCCCCGTACGGCGGCACCGCCGATTCCGCGTCCGAGCGCGCTCCTGGCGAGCCGCTGCACTCCCCCGTGATCGAATGGTTCGACAAGCACGCCCGTGACCTGCCCTGGCGGCGCCCGGAGGCCGGCGCGTGGGGGGTGATGGTCAGTGAGTTCATGTTGCAGCAGACCCCGGTGAACCGGGTTCTGCCCGTCTACGAGCAGTGGCTGGCCCGCTGGCCGCGCCCCGCCGACCTCGCGGCGGAGGCGCCCGGCGAGGCGGTGCGCGCCTGGGGCCGGCTCGGCTATCCGCGGCGCGCGCTGCGGCTGCACGGCGCGGCCGTCGCCATAGCGGAACGGCACGGCGGCGACGTGCCGTCCGATCACGCCCAGCTGCTCGCGCTGCCCGGCATCGGCGAGTACACGGCCGCCGCGGTGGCGTCGTTCGCCTACGGGCAGCGGCACCCGGTGCTGGACACCAATGTGCGGCGGGTGTTCGCGCGCGCGGTCACCGGGGTGCAGTACCCGCCGAACGCCACCACCGCCGCCGAACGCCGGCTGGCCCGGGCCCTGCTGCCCGAGGACGAGGCGACCGCCGCGCGGTGGGCCGCCGCCTCCATGGAGCTGGGCGCGCTGGTGTGCACGGCGAAGAACGAGGCCTGCCACCGCTGCCCGATCGCCACGCAGTGCGCCTGGCGGCTCGCGGGCAAGCCGGCGCACGAGGGCCCGCCGCGCCGCGGCCAGACCTACGCCGGGACGGACCGCCAGGTGCGGGGCCGGCTGCTGGCGGTGCTGCGCGAGGCGCACGGCCCGGTGCCGCAGTCGGCGCTGGACCGGGTGTGGCACGAGCCGGTGCAGCGGGCCCGGGCCCTGGACGGTCTGGTGGCGGACGGGCTGGTGGAGCCGCTGCCGGGCGGCCTGTACCGGCTGCCCGTCGCCTGACACGACGGCCGCACCGGGCGGTGCACTGTCGGCTCGGGTGCCGGTGGTGCACTGTCACCTCGGGTGTCACTCCCGGCGCGGAACCAATGACCCGAATCACCCATAACAGCACCAATCGCAGCGCTGATTTGCCCGCTTCCTCCCCCCGTTACACAACCGACGGGTAGCCGAGGGCTCCCCGCAGGCTGTCCCGCACAGGCCCGTGACAACCCCTCCGTAGCTTCATTGGCGCGCCCCGCCGAGGGGCGCGCAGACCACGGAACACAGGCAGTGCACCGGTCCGTACGGGGTGGGCCGGACAACGGGGAGCAGGAGGCGGTTCACGATGGCGCAGGGCGAGGTGCTCGAGTTCGAGGAGTACGTCCGCACGCGGCAGGACGCGCTGCTGCGCAGCGCCCGCCGCCTGGTCCCGGACCCGGTGGACGCCCAGGATCTGCTGCAGACGGCGCTGGCCCGCACCTACGGCCGCTGGGAGACCATAGAGGACAAGCGCCTGGCCGACGCCTACCTGCGCCGCGTCATGATCAACACGCGCACCGAGTGGTGGCGGGCCCGCAAGCTGGAGGAGGTGCCGACCGAGCAGCTGCCGGACGCCAGCGTGGACGACGCCACCGAGCAGCACGCCGACCGCGCCCTGCTCATGGACGTGCTGAAGGTGCTCGCCCCGAAGCAGCGCAGTGTCGTGGTGCTGCGACACTGGGAGCAGATGTCCACGGAGGAGACGGCCGCCGCACTCGGCATGTCGGCCGGAACGGTCAAGAGCACGCTGCACCGGGCGCTCGCCCGGCTCCGCGAGGAGCTGGAGGCGCGCGAGTCGGACGCACGCGCGCTGGAGCGTGAGGAGCGGGAGCGTTGCGCGGCCTGACCGGCGCGGGGTCCACAAGGGCCCGGAGAACCGCACAGGCGGCGGGGACGGCGACGGCCGTGCTCGCCGCCCTCGGGCTTTTCGTCGCGGGCTGCGGCACCGGCGGCACCGGCACCCGGGACGAGGGCCCGGCGCGTGCCGAGGCGGACGCGGTGCCGAGCGCCTCGTCGGCGGCCGACTCCGCCGACGGCACCCCCGACCGGGTGGACCCGGTCCGGCTGATCAGGAACGACCCGGCGGTCTCGGCGGAGGTCAAGCGGCACCTCAAGCCGTGCGTCGGCGACGAGTACCCGGTCGACGTCTCCTACGGCAATCTGACCGGCGGCTCCGCCGACGACGTCGTGATCAACGTACTGACCTGCGGCGACGCCGTGGGCGTCGGCTCGTACGCGTATCGCCACGAGGACGGCGGGTACCGCAACGCGTTCACCGCCGAGGAGCCGCCCGTGTACGCGGAGATCGACCGGGGGGACCTGGTGGTGACCAAGCAGGTCTACGACCCGGGCGACCCGGTGTCGAGCCCGTCCGGGGAGGACGTGATCACCTACCGCTGGACCTCGGGACGCTTCACCGAGAAGTACCGCACGCACAACGACTACGGCAAGGTGGCCGGCCAGGAGCCGACCCCGGTGCCCGAAGGCTGAGACTGACCCATGGCAGACCAGACGCATGTGCTGTTCGTCGAGGACGACGATGTCATCCGCGAGGCGACCCAGCTCGCCCTGGAGCGGGACGGCTTCGCCGTCACCGCGATGCCCGACGGGCTGTCGGGGCTGGAGGCGTTCCGGGCGAAGCAGCCGGACATCGCGCTGCTCGACGTGATGGTCCCCGGTCTGGACGGCGTGAGCCTGTGCCGGCGCATCCGCGACGAGTCGATGGTCCCGGTGATCATGCTGTCGGCCCGTGCCGACTCCATCGACGTCGTCCTCGGTCTGGAGGCGGGCGCCGACGACTATGTGACCAAGCCGTTCGACGGTGCCGTGCTCGTGGCCCGGATCCGGGCGGTGCTGCGCCGCTTCGAGCGGGCCGGCGGCGGCCGGGACGCACAGGGGGGCACGGACGACGGCGGGGTGCTGGCCTTCGGGGAGCTCGAGATCGACACCGAGGGCATGGAGGTGCGCCGGGCCGGGGAGCCGGTGGCGCTGACCCCGACCGAGATGCGGCTGCTGCTGGAGTTCTCCTCCGCGCCGGGCACCGTGCTCTCCCGCGACAAGCTGCTGGAGCGGGTGTGGGAGTACGGCTGGGGCGGCGACACCCGGGTGGTCGATGTGCATGTGCAACGGCTGCGGACGAAGATCGGCCAGGACCGCATCGAGACGGTCCGGGGCTTCGGCTACAAGCTGAAGGCCTGAGCGGACGGATGCGGGGGCGACGTCGGGGGCGGCTGAGCCGCCTGGTGGCCGCGGCCGTGGAGCGACTGGGTCTGGGAGCCGGGCTGCGCTGGAAGCTGAGCGCGGCCATCGCGCTGGTCGGCACCCTGGTGGCGGTCGTGCTCAGCCTGGTCGTGCACAACGCGGCCCGGGTCTCGATGCTGGACAACGCCCGGGATCTGGCCGACGAGCGGATCATGGTCGCGCAGCGCAACTACGAGCTGTCCGGGCGGTTGAACTTCCCCAACACCAAGATCAACGACCCGGAGCTGCCGGACGAGCTGCGACAGAAGGTGGAGGCGGGGCGCCGGGCCACCTATGTGGCCGACCGGCCGGGCGGCACACCGGACATCTGGGCGGCCGTGCCGCTGAAGAACGGCCAGGTGATGTCGCTGCACTCGGGCTTCACCGACCGCAGCTCCGACATCCTCAAGGACCTCGACCAGGCCCTGCTGATCGGCTCCATCGCGGTGGTCCTCGGCGGCAGCGCGCTCGGGGTGCTGATCGGCGGGCATCTCTCGCGCCGGCTGCGCAAGGCGGCGGCCGCGGCGGGCCGGGTCGCCAAGGGCGAGACGGATGTGCGGGTGCGCGAGGCCATCGGCGGGGTGGTGCGCGACGAGACCGACGACCTGGCCAGCGCGGTGGACGCCATGGCGGAGGCCCTGCAGCAGCGGCTGGAGGCCGAGCGCCGGGTGACCGCCGACATCGCGCACGAGCTGCGCACCCCGGTGACCGGGCTGCTCACGGCCGCCGAACTGCTGCCGCCGGGCCGGCCGACCGAGCTGGTGCTGGACCGGGCCAAGGCGATGCGCACCCTGGTCGAGGACGTGCTGGAGGTGGCCCGGCTGGACGGCGCCTCGGAGCGGGCGGAGCTGCAGGACATCCTGCTCGGTGAGTTCGTCACCCGGCGGGTGGCGGCGCGCGAGCCCGGTGTCACCGTGCACGTGGTGCACGAGTCGGAGGTCACCACCGACCCGCGCCGCCTGGAGCGCGTGCTGTTCAATCTGCTCGCCAACGCCGCCCGGCACGGCAGACCGCCCGTCGAGGTCACCGTCGAGGGCCGGGTGATCCGGGTCCGCGACCACGGCCCCGGCTTCCCCGAGGACCTGCTTGCCGAGGGCCCGAGCCGCTTCCGCACCGGCAGCAAGGACCGGGCGGGCCGGGGCCACGGCCTGGGCCTGACCATCGCCGCCGGGCAGGCCCGGGTGCTGGGCGCCCGGCTGACCTTCCGCAATGTGCGCCCCGCCGGGGCGCCGGAGGGCGTGCCGGCCGAGGGTGCGGTCGCCGTGCTGTGGCTGCCGGAGCACGCGCCCACGGACACGGGCAGCCACCCGATGCTGATGTGAGCCCGCCCGCGGGTACGAGGCCGTTGCCGTCACGGAAGACCGCCTCGATGCCGTAGGGGCGCTCCCGCGGCTCCTGGTCCCGGCGGCGGGGCCTCCGCACGCGAAGAGCCCCCCGGCGGGCAGGGCCGGGGGGCTCTTCGCGCGGGAGAAGGACGGGCGGTCAGACGGCCTCGCCGACCGAGGCCGGCGCGGGCGCGTCCTCGGGCCGGGCGTCCTCCGGGCCCGATCCCTTGAGCGGGACCTCCTTGACGAACACGGCCGCCACCAGCGAGATCACCGCGACGACGGAGCCGAGCAGGAACGCCCCGTGGGTGCCGGAGGACACGGCGTGCTGGTAGGCCTCGCGGGCCGCCTCCGGCAGCTTGGCCAGGCTCGCCGCATCCAGCTGGGCGGAGTGCTCGGTGATCCGGGAGCCCAGCGCCCCGGCCCGGTCGCCCATGGCGTCCTGGACCCGGCTGTTGAACAGCGCGCCCATCACCGCGACACCGAAGGAGGAGCCGAGGGTGCGGAAGAGGGTCGCGGACGAGGAGGCCACGCCCATGTCCTTCATCTCCACGCTGTTCTGCGCGATCAGCATGGTGATCTGCATCAGGCAGCCCATGCCGAAGCCGACAACGGCCATGAAGATCCCGGAGGTGAGCCGGGAGGTGCCGGTGTCCATGGTGGACAGCAGGTAGAGGCCGACGACCACCAGGGTGCTGCCGGCCACCGGGAAGACCTTGTAGCGGCCGGTGGCGGTGGTCACCCGGCCCGCGACCATCGAGGTGACCAGCATCGCGCCGAGCATCGGCAGGAGCAGCAGGCCGGAGTTGGTGGCGGAGGCGCCCTGCACGGCCTGCTGGTAGAGCGGCAGGAACAGGGTCGCGCCGAACATCACGAAGCCGGTGACGAAGCCGATGACCGACATCAGCGTGTAGTTGCGGCTGCGGAAGATGTGCAGCGGCAGCACCGGTTCGGGGGCCCGGGCCTGCCAGAACACGAAGCCGGCCAGCGCCGCCACGCCGATGGCGCACAGCTCCATGATCCGCGCAGAGGTCCAGGCGTACTCGGTGCCGCCCCAGGTGGTGACCAGGACGATCGCGGTGATGCCGACGGTCAGCAGGACGACGCCGAGGTAGTCGATGCCGGCCTCGGACCGCTTCTTCGGCAGGTGCAGCACGGTGGCGACGGCGGCCAGCGCGATCGCGCCCAGCGGCAGGTTGATGTAGAAGGCCCAGCGCCAGCCCCAGTTGTCGGTGATGGTGCCGCCGACCAGCGGGCCGCCGATCATGGCCAGCGCCATCACGGCCGCCATCATGCCCTGGTACTTGCCGCGCTCACGGGGCGGGATCAGGTCGCCGATGATGGCCATGACGCCCACCATCAGACCGCCGGCGCCCAGCCCCTGGACCGCACGGAACCCGATCAGCTCGCCCATGTTCTGGGCCATGCCGCTGAGCGCCGAGCCGATCAGGAAGATCACGATGGAGGCGAGGAACGAGCCCTTGCGCCCGTACATGTCGCCGACCTTGCCCCAGACCGGGGTGGAGGCCGCGGTGGCGAGGGTGTAGGCGGTGACCACCCAGGAGAGGTGCGCGAGGCCGCCCAGCTCGCCGACGATCGTCGGCATGGCAGTGCCGATGATCATGTTGTCCAGCATTGCGAGCATCATCGCGATCATCAACGCGAGCAGGACCACCCGCACGCTCCGCGGCTGTTTGCCGCCCTCCTGCTGCTCGGCGATGCCCGCCGCCGACGCGTCTGCCATCGTCTACCCGCTCCCCCACGTCGTACCTGCGCCGAGCGGCCCTACTTACTTGCCGCCCGGCTAGTTCACTACACTGGAAGCTAAGCCCCGAACTAGCCGGGCGTCAAGTAAGTTTCCGGGAAGCGCAGGTCACGTAGGAAGATGGGCGGCACCATGGACGGCACCAAGCAGCGGCGCCGCGGGGACACCCGCCAGCGCATCCAGGACGTGGCGCTCGAACTCTTCGCCGAGCAGGGCTACGAGAAGACCTCCCTGCGCGAGATCGCCGAGCGCCTCGGGGTCACCAAGGCCGCCCTCTACTACCACTTCAAGACCAAGGAAGAGATCCTCGTCAGCATCTTCGAGGACCTCACCCGGCCCGTGGAGGAGCTGGCCGAGTGGGCGGGGCAGCAGCCGCGCACCCTGGAGACCAAGCACGAGATCCTGCGCCGCTACAGCGAGGCGCTGCGGGCCGCCGCGCCCCTGTTCCGCTTCATGCAGGAGAACCAGGCCACCGTCCGCGAGCTGAGCATCGGCGACATGTTCAAGAGCCGGCTGCTGGGCCTGCGGGACATTCTCATCGACCCGGAGGCCGAGCTGGTCGACCAGGTGCGCAGTCTCAGCGCGCTGTTCACCCTGCACGCCGGGATGCACGTCCTGCAGGACGTCGAAGGCGACCCCGAGGACAAGCACAAGGCCGTCCTCGAGGTCGCCACCGATCTGATCACCCAGGCGCACCGGGGTGCGCGGGACTCCTAGCGGGATGCCCTCCGGGCGCGGAGACGCTCCCCGGCTGACCGTCCCGGTCAGACGCCCTTGGCGCGCAGGAACTTCATCGGGTCGATCGCGGAGCCGTAGTTCGGGGTCTTACGGATCTCGAAGTGCAGGTGCGGACCGCTGGAGTTGCCGGTGTTGCCGGACAGCGCGATCTTCTGGCCGGTCTTGACGACCTGGCCGACCTTCACCTTCACCGACGACAGGTGGGCGTACTGGGAGTACGTGCCGTTGCCGTGCTTGATGACGATGGCGTTGCCGTACGCGGGACCGTCACCGGCGCCGTTGGGGCCGGCCTTGACGACGGTGCCGCCGTGGGTGGCGTTCACCGGGGTGCCGGTCGGGACGGCGTAGTCCTGACCGCTGTGCTTGCTGGCCCACATGCCGCCGTTCTGGGCGAAGCTCGCGGACAGCTTGTAGTTCTTCACCGGGCTGACCCAGGAAGCTGCCTTCTTCTTGGCGGCGGCCTCGGCCGCCTTCTTGGCCTGGGCGGCCTTCGCGGCCGCGGCCTTCTCGGCAGCGGCAGCCTTCTCGGCCTTCACCGCCTGGGCCTGCGCGGCCTTGGCCTGAGCGGCCGCCTGCGCCTGGACGGCGGTGGCGGCACCGGAAGCGGCCGTGGTGTCGGCGGCTGCCGCGATCCCGGCTCCCATCGCGACCGAGCCCGCCAGGCCGGCGGCCAGCACGGCCGCACGCGTGCGGTTCAGGGACGGACGGAAGGAACGGGACGTGACGCGCTCGAACATCGAAACCTCATGGGGAAGGGGACAGAGGAAAACCACCCGACGCACAGGACCGCGTCGCGGTGGCTGTTCCTTGGTAGCCCTTTCGCCCACAACACCGCAAAGGTGTGATCTACGACGGAAGTTCGTAGTTCTGGGGTGAGATGCACGTCTCTTGACACAGCCCTCTTACGGGGCGAAACCCCCATTTCAGGCTGATCGATCAGAGCTTTGCCTTGAATGTCCGATTCTGATTCGACAGCTGTACCACTATTCCGGCTAGTACCGGACATATCACCTGTGGAGCATGTCACCGGAGGGCTTCTTTTGCGCTCCCAGAAATGTGGCGCAGGCCTCTAGGCAGCTACCGCCGGGTAACTCTACGGTTCACCTCGCGTCACCCTCGCACACGAACATGCACACGACATGTTGGTAGCGCACGGACGTGAGAGGACCCCCCATGAAGAGCCGACACACCTGGCTGAACCGCGTATCGGTCACCGCCGTCTCCGCGACCGCCTTCCTGGCCCTGGCCGCCCCCGCCGAGGCCCTCCCCGCCTCCGCCGCACCGGTCTCCGCCGCCTCCGCACAGCTCTCCCAGGCCCCGGCCGCCGCCGCTCCCGCCGCCGCGTCGTCCACCGCGGCGGCCGTCGACTACGAGACCTGGCAGCGGGACTGCCAGGCGGTGATGGACAAGGCCCTGCCCTACCTCAAGGAGCGCATCGCCCAGGGCAAGCCCGGCGAGAAGCAGGCAATCGTCCTCGACATCGACAACACGGCCCTGGAGACCGACTTCGGCTTCAGCTTCCCGCAGCCGGCCAACAAGCCGGTCCTGAAGGTCGCCCAGTACGCCGAGGAGCGCGGCGTCGACCTGTTCTTCGTCACGGCCCGCCCGGACATCATCTACGTCCCCACCGCGTGGAACCTCGACCACGTCGGCTACGAGTCCTCCGGCCTGTATGTGCGCGGCTTCCTCGACCTGTTCAAGGACGTCGCCGAGTACAAGACGGCCCAGCGCATCGACATCGAGCGCAAGGGCTACACGATCATCGCCAACATCGGCAACAGCGCCACCGACCTGTCGGGCGGCCACGCGGAGAAGACCTTCAAGCTGCCGGACTACGACGGGCAGCTCTCCTGACGCCCTCGGCGCCCTCAGGGCCTCCCTGACACCCCGGGGAGGCCCTCCGCCTCCCCTCCGGGCCGTGCTGACCGCCCTCGGGGCCCAGGGAGGCGCACGGCACACGAAAGGGGCTGCCCCCGGACCGGGAAGGTCCGGGGGCAGCCCCTTTGCCGCTCTCAGGCCGGCTGGAGCGTCACACGTCCTTGCTCAGGTTCGGACCCGTGCCGCCGGCGGCCTGCTCGATCGGCGGGACGTCGGGCAGGGCCGACTTCTCCTCGCCGCGGAAGGTGAACTTCTGGTTCTCACCCTCGCCCTCGGTGTCGACGACCACGATGTGACCGGGACGCAGCTCGCCGAAGAGGATCTTCTCCGACAGCGAGTCCTCGATCTCGCGCTGGATCGTGCGGCGCAGCGGCCGGGCGCCCAGCACCGGGTCGTAGCCCTTCTTGGCCAGCAGCTCCTTGGCGGACTGGGAGAGCTCGATGCCCATGTCCCGGTCCTTCAGGCGCTCGTCCACCTTGCTGATCATCAGGTCGACGATCCGCAGGATGTCGTCCTGGGTCAGCTGCGGGAAGACCACCACGTCGTCGACACGGTTGAGGAACTCGGGACGGAAGTGCTGCTTGAGCTCGTCCGAGACCTTGTTCTTCATCCGCTCGTAGTTGGTCTTCGTGTCGCCCGCGGCGGCGAAGCCCAGGTTGAAGCCCTTGGAGATGTCCCGGGTGCCGAGGTTGGTCGTCATGATGATGACCGTGTTCTTGAAGTCCACGACCCGGCCCTGGGAGTCGGTCAGGCGACCGTCCTCCAGGATCTGCAGCAGCGAGTTGAAGATGTCCGGGTGGGCCTTCTCGACCTCGTCGAACAGGACCACGGAGAACGGCTTGCGGCGGACCTTCTCGGTCAGCTGACCGCCCTCTTCGTAGCCCACGTAGCCGGGGGGCGAACCGAAGAGCCGCGAGACCGTGTGCTTCTCGCTGAACTCCGACATGTCGAGGGAGATCAGCGCGTCCTCGTCGCCGAAGAGGAACTCCGCGAGCGCCTTGGACAGCTCGGTCTTACCGACACCGGACGGACCGGCGAAGATGAACGAGCCACCGGGGCGCTTCGGGTCCTTCAGACCCGCACGGGTGCGGCGGATCGCCTTGGACAGCGCCTTGACGGCGTCGTCCTGGCCGATGACCCGCTTGTGCAGCTCGTCCTCCATACGGAGCAGACGGCTGGACTCCTCCTCGGTGAGCTTGAAGACCGGGATGCCGGTGGCGGTCGCCAGGACCTCGGCGATCAGCTCGCCGTCGACCTCCGCGACGACGTCCATGTCGCCGGCCTTCCACTCCTTCTCCCGCTTCGCCTTGGCGGCCAGGAGCTGCTTCTCCTTGTCGCGCAGGGAGGCGGCCTTCTCGAAGTCCTGCGAGTCGATCGCGGACTCCTTGTCCCGGCGGACCGCGGCGATCTTCTCGTCGAACTCGCGCAGGTCCGGCGGAGCGGTCATCCGGCGGATGCGCATCCGGGAGCCGGCCTCGTCGATCAGGTCGATCGCCTTGTCCGGCAGGAAGCGGTCCGAGATGTACCGGTCGGCCAGGGTGGCGGCCTGGACCAGCGCCTCGTCGGTGATGGAGACGCGGTGGTGCGCCTCGTACCGGTCGCGCAGACCCTTGAGGATCTCGATGGTGTGCGGCAGGGACGGCTCGGCGACCTGGATCGGCTGGAAGCGGCGCTCCAGGGCCGCGTCCTTCTCCAGGTGCTTGCGGTACTCGTCCAGCGTGGTGGCGCCGATGGTCTGCAGCTCACCACGGGCCAGCATCGGCTTGAGGATGCTCGCCGCGTCGATGGCGCCCTCGGCGGCACCCGCACCGACCAGCGTGTGCAGCTCGTCGATGAACAGGATGATGTCGCCGCGGGTGCGGATCTCCTTGAGCACCTTCTTCAGGCGCTCCTCGAAGTCACCGCGGTAGCGGGAACCGGCGACCAGGGCACCCAGGTCGAGGGTGTAGAGGTGCTTGTCCTTCAGGGTCTCGGGCACCTCGCCCTTGACGATGGCCTGGGCGAGGCCCTCCACGACGGCGGTCTTGCCGACGCCGGGCTCACCGATCAGCACCGGGTTGTTCTTGGTACGGCGGGACAGCACCTGCATGACCCGCTCGATCTCCTTCTCGCGCCCGATCACCGGGTCGAGCTTGGACTCACGAGCGGCCTGGGTGAGGTTCCGGCCGAACTGGTCGAGGACCAGGGACGTGGAGGGCGTGCCCTCCGCAGGACCGCCGGCGGTGGCGGTCTCCTTGCCCTGGTAACCGGAGAGCAGCTGGATCACCTGCTGCCGCACGCGGTTCAGATCAGCGCCCAGCTTGACCAGGACCTGGGCGGCGACGCCCTCGCCCTCACGGATCAGGCCGAGCAGGATGTGCTCCGTGCCGATGTAGTTGTGGCCCAGCTGGAGCGCCTCGCGGAGCGACAGCTCCAGCACCTTCTTGGCACGGGGGGTGAAGGGGATGTGACCGGACGGCGCCTGCTGGCCCTGGCCGATGATCTCCTCCACCTGCTGGCGGACCGCCTCGAGCGAAATCCCGAGGCTCTCAAGGGCCTTGGCGGCGACACCCTCACCCTCGTGGATCAGGCCCAGGAGGATGTGCTCGGTGCCGATGTAGTTGTGGTTGAGCATCCGGGCTTCTTCCTGAGCCAGGACGACAACCCGCCGCGCGCGGTCGGTGAACCTCTCGAACATCGTTAATCGCTCCTCAGAGCGGTCAGGCAGTGGGGGGAACTTCCCCTCCCTGTCCTTCCGCAGCTTAGTCCCGCAAGCGGGGACCGCTCATTCCAACTGCCGACACCGTCGATGGCCTCCTGACCCCGAACGCCGACATCTGCTCCAACCCGATGGTGCGAGACGATGTTCCCGCAGGCCAGGCAGTTACCCCCTTCGCCAGTACGCCCATGGCGAACGTGAGACGTCCTGCCCCGCTTGTCGCCCCCTCCCACTAGGGATGTCTTACCCGCAGCTACAGAGAGTCCATGCCGAGTGCACGGGTTCCCTCCGCTACGGGCGAACAACCTTGCGCCGTTTACCGCCCCCGCGCACCTCCTCGTTCGACACTCTCCGCATGCATGTATGAACCCAGCGTAACCCAGGCGCGCTTGCGGCAGTTGCACTTGGCATGGCCCTCACCGTCCCGCCGCCCCGCCGGCCCCTCGAGCCGGTCCGGCACTGGTACGAGAACGTACTGGGATGGCCCACGGTGCCCGGCGATCCGGTGCGCCTGGTGGTGGGGGTGCGTTTCGACGTCCTCGATGTGCCGGCCGAGGCGGGGTACGCGGCGCTGTGCCGTCTGGCCCCGGCGGGGTGCGCCTTCCCGGTGGCCGTGCAGGGCGACCGGATGCGGCTGCTGGTGGCCGCGGGCGGCGTGGAGGAGCTGCCCGGGCTGCTGGAGTGGCTGGAGTGGGGAGACGTCCGCCTCGACCTGGTGGGGATGGGCACGGGGTGCCTGATGGAGGCACCGGCGCCCCCGCCCGCGCCGGCTCGCGGTCGTGCCCCATCGCGAGGGGCCGCCGTATGGCTGCGGCCCCCCGAGCCGGGGTGCGAGGGCATGGCCTCGCTGCCGACGCTGTCGGCGATGGGGGGCCGCGCGGGCGCCCTCGATCTCACACGCGTGGTGAGCGCGGTGGCCACGCAGTGCCACCGGGTCCGGCTGCGGCGCGGGTGCGCCCAGCCTGCGGTCGTACCGGCCCTGTGACGGGCCGCTCCGGGGCCGGCCGTGCCGGCCCTCAGCCGTTGGCCTTCTCGTAGGCCTCGCGAATGGACGCGGGGACGCGACCGCGGTCGTTCACCTCGTAGCCGTTCTCCTTCGCCCAGGCGCGGATGGCCGCGGTGTCCTGGCTGCCGGACGACGAGGAACGCGACTTCCGTCCGCCAGAGGCGCGGCCTCCGGTACGACGACCGTTCTTCACGTAAGGCTCGAGAAGGCTGCGGAGCTTGTCCGCATTAGCGGTGGTGAGATCGATCTCGTACGTCTTGCCGTCCAGCGCGAACGTCACGGTCTCGTCCGCCTCGCCGCCGTCGAGGTCGTCGACAAGAAGGACCTGAACCTTCTGTGCCACCGGATTTCCTTTCATCGATATCTACGGGACCAGGGAGTGCCGGCGTCCGCCGTATCGCCGGCCCCTGTTATATGCAGTACTGCAGTACGTCGGAAAGCAAACCGCTTTTGCCGTAAAAACACAAACCCCCGGCAGAGTCCGGTCCGCCGGGCCCGGCCCGGAAACATGCGCGTTTCGGACATAGGGCACCGCACCAAGGGGGCAGGGGGCGGATTCCGTGACGATCACAGATGCAGAAGCATCCGGCTGTTGCCCAGGGTGTTCGGTTTCACTCGTTCGAGACCGAGGAACTCCGCGACGCCCTCGTCATAGGAACGCAGCAGCTCGGCGTAGACCTCGGGGTCGACGGGCGTCTCGCCGATCTCCACGAAGCCGTGCTTGCTGAAGAACTCCACTTCGAAGGTGAGACAGAATACGCGGCGAACACCGAGCCAGCGGGCGGTCTGCAGCAACTTCTCCAGCAGGCGGTGCCCGACGCCGGCGCCCTTCAGGCCGGGCTGCACCGCCAGGGTGCGGACTTCCGCGAGGTCTTCCCACATCACGTGCAGAGCGCCGCACCCGACGACCTCGGCGTTGTCGTCCCGCTCCGCGACCCAGAACTCCTGGATGTCCTCGTAAAGCGTGACCGTCGCTTTGTCGAGGAGGATGCCGTTGCGGACGTAGATGTCGAGGAGCCGGCGCACCGCCGGGACATCGCTGGTACGGGCGCGCCGGACGGTGAGGGCATTTGCGGTGACTTCGGGGGTGTCTGCTGAGCTGTCTGCTGACATGAGCGGACGCTATCGCCCGGGGCGGTCCTGTGCGGAGCCGGGGTTCTCGGTGGTCTCGTTCTCTGCGGCGCGGTTCTCGGCGTTCGGCATCTCGGACGCCGCGTTCTCGGGTCCTGTGTTCGCTGTGTTCTCCGGCCCGGTCTTCTCGGCCGCCGCGTTCTCGGTGCCCTGCCCGCCGGCCCCGGGGTTCTCCGGGCGGGGGTTCTCGGGGCCTTCCGTTGTTTCCGGAAGCTGGGCGATGCGTATGGCATCTGTCAGGGCCTTGCGCTGTTCGTCGCTCATCATGCCGAAGAAGGCGACGAGGGCCGCGGCGGGGTTGTCGCTCTGCGACCAGGCGTCGTTCATCAGTGCGGCCGCGTAGGCGGCGCGAGTGGAGACCGCCTCATATCGATAGGCCCGGCCTTCCGCCTCGCGGCGCACCCAGCCCTTCTGATGAAGATTGTCCAAAACGGTCATCACCGTGGTGTAGGCGATGGAGCGTTCCTTCTGGAGATCTTCCAGGACTTCTCGAACGGTCACCGGGCGGTTCCACTTCCACACCCGCGTCATGACCGCGTCTTCGAGTTCTCCCAATGGGCGAGGCACACCTCGAACAATAGTGGGAGATCCCCGCGGTGGCGTGCGCAACGTGGACAAAAGGGGCGTACGGGTGGGCGCGGAGGGGTGTGACCACGCGGCGCGGTGCGCGTCCGCGGTCCGGTCCGTGCGGGCCGCACGCCCCGTGGGCACGGGTGCGTGCCGGTGCCGGCGGGCGCCGGCAGCCGGCGCGGGTGCGCGCCCGTGGGACGCCGGCGGGGCCGACAGGGCGGCCGGGTGCGTGACGGGTGCGGGGCCGTCAGGTGGTGCTCTGGGTGCCCTCGGCGGTGGTGCCGGGCTGCTTGGCGGCCTCCGCGTGGGCGAGGGCCGCGTCGACGGCGGCGTCCTCCTTGGCCTTGTTGGCGCCACCCTGGGTCTTGATGATCACTCGGATCACGCCGATGAAGAGTGCGGCCATGACGGCCGGGGGCAACAGGGCGGAGACGTAGTCCATGGGTCCAGGGTAACCAGCGGGAGGCCGCGATCTTTCGAGGGCCGGGGCTGCGGCGCGGCGGGGCCTCGGGGAGTGTGGTCAGTGGCAGCAGCGGCAGCGGGTGGCCGGGGTCAGCCGGCGGCCAGCCGCTGGTCCGGGGGCGGGGGCGGCGGGGTGGGCTTGCGCCGGGGGAAGACCTCGCCGGGGGTGGGGATCGGGCGGTTGCGCCGAGGGGCGGAGCCGGGGCCCTGCGGGGCGGCGGGGGTGGCCGGCTTCGGCTGGGTCTTGGGCCGCTGGGGCTGGGACGGGGTGGGCTTGCGGGTGGGCTGCTCGGGCTTCTCGTCTCCCTGCGCGGTGGCCGGGACGGTGTCCGCGGCGGGGTGCGAAGCGGACTGGCCGCCGGGGAGGGCGAGGAGGTGGGGGACGGTGGTGCGGGATCGTGTACCGGTGCCGGTGCCGGTGCGCGTGCGTCGGCGGGATGCGGGGATCGCCGGAGCTGCCGGGGTCGTCTCGGGCGTCGTCGCCGGTGCGGTCTGCTCCGCGGGGGTGGCGGGGGCTGGAACGGACCGGGAGGCGAGGCGGGAGCGGACGTCCTGCTCGGCGAGGCACTCGCAGCGGTGCAGGAGGGCGGCCGCGGTGGGGTTGCCGCGCAGGGCGCGGAGGGCGGCCAGGTCGTCGGGGACGGGGCGGTATCCGGCGCCCAGCGCCTCCTCCAGGAGCGTGAGGTAGCCGGCCGCGGTGCCGGGGAGGGCGGCGCGGTAGCGGCCGAGGTCGGCCACGAGGAAGGCACGCAGCCGGGCACTCTCCCGCGTGGCCTCGTCGAGCGAGTCGGCGAGGCGGAGGCAGTCCTGGACGTCCTCGGCCGAGGCGGAGGTGGGGTGAAGGGCGAGGGCGAGGGCGCGGCGGAGCACACGCAGCTCCTCCACGCCGAACGCCATGCCGCCGCGGGATCCGTATGGCGTGGGCATGCGGCGACGATACGCGCTAATCAGACAAACACGGTGATAGGCGCCACGCGTGGCGCCCGCTGCCACCCGCCTGGCCGGTGCAGCCCGGGGAGGGTCGCGTTCGGTTGTGCCTGCGGGTGGGTGGGAGTGCGGCTTTCGGCTGTGGCGGCCTGCGGGTGGGGTGCGGGTTCGGCTGTGCCTGCGGGTGGGTGGGGGGCGCGTTCGGCTGTGCGTGAGGCCCACGGCCCGGTGGGGGTGCGTGTTCTCCGGGGCCTGCGGGTGCCCCGTGGCGGTGCGCGTTTCGTTCTCGCCTGCGGGCGCGTGGGTGGCTGAGGTGGCCATGCCTGCGGCGCAGCTGCGGCTCCGGTGGGGGTGCGCGTAGCGCCTACGGGGAGTGGGTGAGTCGGGGCCGGGGTGGTGGTGTCCGTCCTCGGTCTGGCGCGGAATCGGTTTCCTGTCGAGTACGGGCGCGGACGCGCCAGCCGCTGCGGGCGGACACCACCACCCCGACCCCTCCCCGCCGCGCGCGACTGCGGCACGCCCAAGACCGGTGGCCCGCCGAGCAACCTGCACGACCGCGGGCCGTCGCACCGACCGCGCAGCAGTCCGGTGGCCCGCCAAGCAA
>NZ_JAATEM010000045.1 GCF_012034205.1 Streptomyces composti | reverse complement strand
GCGGTCCGGTTGCACAGCGAGAAACATGCACAGCGAGAGGGGGTCCGGTTATCGGCCCCCGTTCCCGCGCCTTTCCTACAACCGGCCGGCCGTCTTCAGTGCCAGGTACGCGTCCGCCAGCTTCGGTGCCAGCTCGTCCGGTGTCGCATCCACGACCGTGACGCCGAGGCGGCGGAGATGGTCGGCCGTGTGGTGGCGCTCCTCGTGGGAGTGGGCCGCCGCAGCGGCCTCGTACACGGCGTCGGTGGTGCCGCGTGCTCGGGCCATGTCGGCGATGTGCGGGTCGGCGACTGAAGCCAGCAGCACCGTGTGCCGCTGGGTGAGCTGGGCGAGCACGGGAAGCAGGCCCTCCTCGATGGGGGCCGCGTCCAGGGCGGTCAGCAGCACGATCAGGGAGCGGCGCGGGGCGGTCCGCAGGGCTGCGGCCGTGAGGCCGCGGGCGTCGGTCTCCACCAGCTCGGGCTCGAGCGTGGCCATGGCGTTGACCAGGGAGGGGAGCAGATCGCCGGCCGTGCGTCCCTGGACCAGGGTGCGCAGGCGGCGGTCGTAGGCGAGCAGGTCGACCCGGTCGCCGGCGCGGGATGCCAGGGCGGCCAGGAGCAGGGCCGCGTCCATGGAGGCGTCCAGGCGGGGGATGTCGCCGACGCGCCCGGCGCTGGTGCGGCCGGTGTCGAGGACCAGCAGGATGTGGCGGTCGCGTTCCGGGCGCCAGGTGCGGACGGCGACGGTGGTCTGGCGGGCGGTGGCGCGCCAGTCGATGGAGCGGGTGTCGTCGCCGGGTACGTACTCGCGCAGGCTGTCGAACTCGGTGCCCTCGCCTCGGGTGAGGACGCTGGTGCGGCCGTCGAGTTCGCGCAGGCGGGCCAGTTTGCTGGGCAGGTGTTTGCGGCTGGTGAACGGGGGGAGGACCCGCACCGTCCAGGGGACCTTGTGGGTTCCCTGGCGGGCGAGGAGGCCGAGGGGGCCGTAGGACCGGATGGTGACACGGTCGGCGTGGCGGTCGCCCCGTCGCGTGGGGCGCAGGCGGGTGGTGATGCGCCGGCGTTCGCCGGGCGGGACGACCACGCGGTGGCGGGAGGCCGCGAGTTCCGAGCCGGGCTGCCAGCTGCTCGGGGGCCAGGCGTCGCGGACGCGGGCGCGCAGTGGCCGGCGGGACGGGTTGGTGATGGTGAGGGTGACGTCGGCCGGGTCGCCCAGGCGCGCGGAGGTGTCGCCGGAGCGGGTGAGGCCGAGGCGGCGCACAGGGGCGGCCAGGGCGTAGTCGCAGGCGCAGGCCAGGGCCAGGGGGCCGTTGACGGCGAGGATGCCCGTCCAGCTGGGTTCCCAGATGCCGACCGGGAGGGAGCCGAGGGCCGCGAGGAGTGCGGCACGTCCGGTGAGTGCCATCAGCGGGGGACGGGGACGTGGGCCAGGACGGCGTTGATGACCGCGTCGGCGGTCACGCCTTCCATCTCGGCCTCGGGGCGGAGCTGGACGCGGTGGCGGAGGGTGGGCAGGGCGAGGGCCTTGACGTCGTCGGGGATGACGTAGTCGCGGCCGGTCAGCCAGGCCCAGGCGCGGGCGGTGGCGAGCAGGGCGGTGGCTCCTCGTGGGGAGACGCCGAGGGAGAGTGACGGCGACTCGCGGGTGGCGCGGCAGATGTCGACGACGTAGGCGGTGATCTCGGGGGAGACGGTCGTCTTGGCGACGGCGGTGCGGGCGGCCTCCAGGTCGGCGGCGTTCGCGACGGGGCGCACGCCGGCGGCGCGCAGGTCGCGCGGGTTGAAGCCGTGGGCGTGGCGGGTGAGGACGTCGATCTCCTCCTGCCGGGAGGGCAGGGGGAGGGTGAGCTTGAGGAGGAAGCGGTCCAGCTGGGCCTCGGGCAGGGGGTAGGTGCCCTCGTACTCGACGGGGTTCTGGGTGGCCGCCACCAGGAAGGGCTCGGGCAGGGGGCGCGGGGTGCCGTCGACGGTGACCTGGCGTTCCTCCATGGCCTCGAGGAGGGACGACTGGGTCTTGGGGGGCGTGCGGTTGATCTCGTCGGCGAGGAGCAGGTTGGTGAAGACCGGGCCGGGCTGGAAGGAGAACTCGGCGGTGCGGGCGTCGTAGACCAGGGAACCGGTGACGTCGCTGGGCATCAGGTCGGGAGTGAACTGGACGCGCTTGGTGTCGAGTTCGAGGGTGGCGGCGAGGGCGCGGATCAGCAGGGTCTTGGCCACGCCGGGGACGCCTTCGAGGAGCACGTGGCCGCGGCAGAGCAGGGCGACGACGAGGCCGGTGACGGCGGGGTCCTGGCCGACCACGGCTTTGCCGATCTCGGCGCGCAGGGCCTCCAGGGAGGCGCGGGCTGCGGCCGGGTCCCCGGTGTGCGCGGCGTTGTCAGTGGTCGGGTCCATCATGGACGGCGTACCTCACTTTCGAGGGCGTCGAGTCGGTCGGCGAGCTGGATCAGTGCTGCGTCGTCGCCGGGTGGTGGTCCGAAGAGGAGGTCGTGCAGGGCTTGTTGTCCGTCGCCGTGGAGGCGGGCGGACAGCGCGGGGAGCAGGGCCTCGGGCGTGTGCGCCCGGGTGACGGGGACGCCGACCAGGGGGGCGAGGCGGGTACGGGTGGCGGAGCGAAGAGCGGTGGCGGCGCGGTCGCGGGCGTTCGCCTTGCGGTAGAGGCGGGCGCGGCCTTCGACGGTCTCGGAGGCGCGGATCGCGACGGGGAGTTTCTCGGGGACCAGGGGGCCGAGCCGGCGTGCCCGCCACAGGGCGGCCAGGGCCGCGGCGATGAACAGCTGCAGGGTGCCCCAGAGCCAGCCGGAGGGGAGGAGGTCGAAGACGCCGCGTTCCTCGTCCTCGGTGGCGGAGCTGTCGGCGAGCGAGGGGAGGTACCAGACCAGATGCGGGCGGGAGCCGAGGAGTTGGAGGGCGAGGGAGGCGTTGCCCTCCTTGTCGAGGCGGTCGTTGAGCAGGATGTCCGGCGCGCCGATGAGGACGGTGTCGCCGTCGCCCGAGGAGGCGGGGATGCGCAGCAGGGTGGCCAGGCGCTCGCTGGGGTAGCACTCGTCGGCGCCGACGTGGGAGGTGGTGTAGCGGACGCCGCCGGTGTCGGCCCGGCCGGCGCGGCGGGCGGCGGGCAGCGAGCAGCGGGGCTCCAGGGTGGTGTCGAGGCTGATCGCGGGGGCGGCGGTGACGCCGGGGGCGAGGCGTTCGACGGAGGGGCTGCCGGAGGCGACCAGTACGGTGCGGCCGCCGGATCCCGCCGAGGCCTGGCGCAGCCGGGACTGCTGATCGGGGGTCAGCAGGTCGGGGACGGCGACCAGGAGGGTGGTGTCGGGGCCGGCCGCAGCGGCGGCCTCCTCCAGGGTGGTGACGACGCGGGTGTCCACGCCGCGGTCGGCGAGGAGTTCGGCGACGGCCCGGCTGCCGTTGGGGTCGGCGGAGCGCGGATCGAGCTGGCCGTGCCGGCTGTCGGAGCGGACCACGGCGATGGCGACGGCCGCCGCGAGCAGCACGACCAGCGCGAGCACGATGCCGCGCGTGCGGGTCCACACCTGGCGGGCGCCGGGCGAGGCCGAGGTGGACGGGAGCGTGACCTCGGTCGTCATCCGGCGGCTCCCTGGCGGGTGTTGCGGTCCTGGGTGTCGGTGGTGCCGGCGGTGCTGCCGGCCAGGGGTCTGGTGCGTTCCAGGTCGCGGTCGAGTGCGGCGACGCGCCGGTACGCGTCCTCGGTGGCGGCGCGGCCGCCGTACGTCACGTCGTCGAAGGTCCGTGCGGCGGTGCGCAGGGCGTCGGCGTGGGCGGGCAGGGCGCGGCCGGCCTCGGCGGCGGCCTCGTCCGCGGTGCGGCCGGGGCGGAGGTCGAGCAGGGCGCGCTCCTCGAGGGAGCGGACGATGGCCCGCATGCGTTCCTGCACGGCCTGGTTCCAGTGGCCCTGGGCGGCGTGCGCCTCGGCGGCCGCGCGGTGCTCGGCGGCGCTGCGGGGGCGGTCGTCGAACAGTGCGGGCGCGGAGGCGGGTTCGCGGCGGGGGGTGCCCAGGCGCCACCAGAGGGCGGCAAGCAGGGCGACGACGGCCACCACGACGACGATCAGTCCGAAGGTGCCGCCGGGTGTGCCGGATGAGGCGCTGGAGAGCAGGTCGTCGAGCCACTCCCAGAAGGCGTCCAGCGCGCGCTGGAACCAGCTGGGGTCGTTCTCGTGGTACATGCGCTTGGACAGCTCGCGCCGGGCCGCCTCCCGC
This sequence comes from Streptomyces composti, assembly GCF_012034205.1. Lineage (GTDB taxonomy): Bacteria > Actinomycetota > Actinomycetes > Streptomycetales > Streptomycetaceae > Streptomyces > Streptomyces composti. Next base: position 36,183 of record NZ_JAATEM010000045.1, on the reverse strand, counting down.
GCGGGGTCGCGCGGCACGCTGAGCGGCGGCTCCTCGTCTCCGCGCAGCACGGAGCCGAGGGCCGGCCAGACGGCGGCGGGCATGCCCGGCAGTGCTGCGACTCCCCCCGTGGTCAACACCGCATCAGCTCCCGGGGGTGGCGCCGGAGCCGTAGCCGGGTACGCCCGCGGCGCGGGCCAGTTCGAGGTCGAGGGCCTCGCGGCGGATGCGCTGGTCGATGTAGAGCAGCACGATGACGCCGGCCACGATCGGGAACATGATCAGGGTGCCGATGACCGCGCCGATGGCGTTGACGAGGAGGAACGTCCAGCCGACCTCGCCCGGGTTGTCGAGGAACCCGGTGACGCTGCCGTCGCCGAGGGCCGCGGCGAGGAACGTGAACGGGATGCCGATGACGGAGGAGACCACGTTCGCGATCACCCAGGCGAGCAGCTGGATGCCGAAGATCCGCCACCAGGAGCCCTGGACGAGCCGGGCGGAGCGCTTCAGCGCCCGGATGATGCCCTGCTTCTCCAGCATCAGCGCGGGCGCGGCCAGGGAGAGCCGGACCATCAGCCACAGGGCGATGACGCCGGTGCCGATGACGCCCAGGATGCCCAGGGCGACTCCGGGGCCGGTGGCGCCCGCGGCGGCCGCCAGGATGCCGGGCAGCGAGCCGGCGCCGACGATCACGGCGGGGATCAGCAGCAGCACGCCGATCAGGCCGAGCAGTCTCAGGACCTGTGGGCGGGCGTCCCGCCAGGCCTCGCCGGTGGTCACGGACCGGCCGAGCACGGCGCGGCTGGTGACCGTGGCGAGCAGGCCGGTGGCGGCGACCACGCCGACCAGGGTGATCAGGAAGATCAGGCCGTTGGCGAGCATGAGGTCGCCCAGGGCGCGGGCGGCCTCGCTCGGCGAAGGGCTCGGGTCGTTCAGCACCTCGCTGCCGGAGGCCTCCAGGACCAGGCGCTGGACGGGGAGGATCACGATCTGGGTGATCACCGCGAGGGTCAGTGCGATGCCGAGGACCGTGCGCCAGTAGGTGCGCATGGTGGCGACGGCGCCGTCCAGGATCTCGCCCACGCCGAGCGGGCGGAGCGGGATGATGCCGGGCTTGGCCGCGGGCGGAGGGCCGCCCCAGCCGGCTCCCCAGGCTCCGCCCCAGCCGGGGTGAGCGTGCGGGGCGGGCGGCGGGGGCGCCTGTCCGGGGCCGGCCTGCGGGAAGCCGGGTGCGCCGGTGGGCGCGGACCACTGGCTGGGCGGCGGCTGCTCCTTGGACCACCGCACGCCGGGGCCCTGGGGCGTCTGCCCCGGGCGATCGTCCTGCGGGGACGGTCCCGGCTGCTGCGGCCACCCGCCGGGGTGCTGGTTCTGCTGCGGCCACCCGCCGGGCTCCTGCGGCTGCTGGGGCGCGTTGCCGGGCTGCTGCTGCGCCTGGGGCTCCTCGGTGGGCTGCTGCCCCTGGGGCCGGTCGGCGGGAACCTCGCCGGTGTCCCGGTGGCCGGCGGGACCGGGGCTGTTGCGGTCGGCGGGCTCGGCAGGGCCGGACGCGCCGGGCTCCTGCCCCTCGGACGGGGCGGATCCGGGCGAGGCCCAGCCCGGAGTGTCGTTCATCGTCGCTCCTTCACGGTGCCCGTCCGCGGTCGCGGCGGCAGGTTGGCAGCCATCGTGCCATGGGGTGGTCATCGGGTGACCGGGCGAGGTAGTGGCTGCTCCGCTTCAATTGTCCGCGCTTCAGGGGGCAGACTGACCGCATGGCTGATCAGTACGCGCACAGCGGCGACACCAAGCGGCCGACCGAGATCCCGGCGATCCGCTGGGAGGAACCACCCGAGGGCCCCGTCCTCGTCCTCCTCGACCAGACCAGGCTGCCGGCCGAGGAGGTCGAGCTCGTCTGCACGGATGCGTCGGCGCTGGTGGAGGCGATCCGCTCGCTCGCCGTGCGCGGGGCGCCCCTGCTCGGCATCGCCGGGGCGTACGGGGTGGCGCTCGCCGCCGTGCGCGGCTTCGAGGTGGACGACGCGGCGTCGGCCCTCAAGAGCGCGCGGCCGACGGCGGTGAACCTGGCGGTGGGGGTCCGGCGGGCCCACTCCGCCTACCAGGAGGAGCTGGCACGTACCGGCGACCCCCGGCAGGCGGCCGGGGCCGCGCTGGCCGCGGCGCGCCGGCTGCACCAGGAGGACGCCGAGGCCAGCGCCCGGATGGCCGAGCACGGGCTGGCGCTGCTCTCCGAGCTGCTGCCCGGCGGCGGGCACCGCATCCTGACCCACTGCAACACCGGTTCGCTGGTGTCGGGCGGGCAGGGCACGGCGTTCGCGGTGGCGCTGGCCGCGCACCGGGCGGGCCAGCTGCGGCGGCTGTGGGTGGACGAGACGCGTCCGCTGCTGCAGGGCGCCCGGCTGACGGCGTACGAGGCGGCCCGCAGCGGAATGGCGTACACGCTGCTCACGGACAACGCGGCGGGATCGCTGTTCGCGGCGGGCGAGGTGGACGCGGTGCTGATCGGGGCGGACCGGATCGCGGCCGACGGATCGGTGGCGAACAAGGTCGGCAGCTACCCGCTGGCGGTGCTGGCCCGCTACCACCATGTCCCGTTCATCGTGGTGGCGCCGGTGACGACCGTGGACCCGGACACCCCGGACGGGGCCTCCATCGAGGTCGAGCAACGGCCCGGGCACGAGATCACCGAGATCACCGCGCCGCAGGTCCCGGTGGCCGGCGCGGAGGCGGGCGGCGGGATCCCGGTCGCCCCGCTGGGCACGCAGGCCTACAACCCGGCGTTCGACGTGACGCCTCCGGAGCTGGTGACGGCGATCGTCACCGAGGAGGGCGTGGTCTCGCCGGTGACCGCGGAGGGGCTCGCGGAGCTGTGCGCGAAGGCGCGCTCCGCCACCGCCGGCTGAACGGCGGCCGGATGTTTTCCGCCGCCCGGCGGCTGCCTCCGGCGGCCGGGGGCAGACAGTGACCGTGGCGTACGACTATCGTCACGGGGCAGTGACGTGCCTCACCTGCACCTTCGCCACCGTTATGAGAATGGGATGATGTCGTTTATGAAGGGACGAGTCCTTGTCGTCGACGACGACACCGCACTGGCCGAGATGCTCGGCATTGTGCTGCGTGGTGAGGGTTTTGAGCCGTCTTTCGTGGCCGACGGCGACAAGGCGCTGGCCGCGTTCCGCGAGACCAAGCCCGATCTGGTGCTCCTGGACCTGATGCTGCCCGGCCGGGACGGCATCGAGGTGTGCCGTCTGATCAGGGCCGAGTCCGGGGTGCCCATCGTGATGCTCACGGCGAAGAGCGACACCGTCGACGTCGTGGTGGGTCTGGAGTCCGGCGCCGACGACTACATCGTGAAGCCGTTCAAGCCGAAGGAGCTGGTCGCCCGCATCCGGGCGCGCCTGCGCAGGTCGGAGGAGCCGGCACCGGAGCAGCTCGCCATCGGTGACCTGGTGATCGACGTGGCCGGCCACTCGGTGAAGCGCGACGGGCAGTCGATCGCCCTGACGCCGCTGGAGTTCGACCTGCTGGTCGCGCTGGCCCGCAAGCCGTGGCAGGTGTTCACCCGTGAGGTGCTGCTCGAGCAGGTCTGGGGTTACCGTCACGCGGCCGACACCCGCCTGGTGAACGTGCATGTGCAGCGGCTGCGCTCCAAGGTCGAGAAGGACCCGGAGAAGCCGGAGATCGTGGTGACCGTCCGTGGTGTCGGGTACAAGGCAGGACCGAGCTGACATGTCCCGAGACAGTGCCGCTTCGGCGCCCGGGCGGTCCGGGGGCCGTCCGGAGCGGCCTGTCGGCCGGAAGCCGTCGGGTTCCCGCTGGGGAGCCCTGCTCGACGGCGGGCTGCTGCAGGGCGGAGTCCAGGGGAGCCCGGTGATCCGGCTGTTCATGCGGTGGGTGCGCAGGCCGCTGCTGCCCGTGATGCGGCTGTGGCGGCGCAACATCCAGCTCAAGGTCGTGGTGACCACGCTGCTGATGTCGCTGGGCGTGGTGCTGCTGCTGGGTTTCGTGGTGATCGGGCAGGTGCGCAACGGCCTGCTGGACGCCAAGGTGAAGGCCGCCCAGAGCCAGGCCGTCGGCGGATTCGCGGTGGCCGAGCAGAAGGCCGACCAGGCCTCCGGTGTCGCCGGCGACGACGGCACCCGGCCCGTCGACGGCAAACCGTCGACCAGCGTCATCCAGTGGATGAGCGACCTTGTCGAGTCGCTCGCCAGCGGCGGCCAGGGCGCCTTCCACGTGGTCACGCTGCCCGCCGACGACGGCAGCGGCAGCGGCGGCGGGCGCGGCCCGCGCGCCACGGGGCAGGTCATCGCCGTCTCCAGCGTGCCCGAGGAGCTGCGCGAGCGGGTCAACTCCAGCTCCACGGCCGTGCAGAGCTACACCCGCATCATCTACGAGAAGGCCGAGTCCCAGCCGGGACTGGTCATCGGCAAGCAGGTCAACGACCCCAACAACAACCCCTACCAGCTCTACTACCTCTTCCCGCTGACGCAGGAGGAGAAGACGCTGAGCCTGGTCAAGGGCACCTTGGCGACCGCCGGGCTGTTCGTGGTCGTGCTGCTCGGGGCCATCGCCTGGCTCGTGGTGCGGCAGGTCGTCACGCCGGTGCGGATGGCGGCCGGGATCGCCGAGCGGCTCTCCGCCGGGCGGCTGCAGGAACGGATGAAGGTCACCGGCGAGGACGACATCGCACGGCTCGGCGAGGCCTTCAACAAGATGGCGCAGAACCTCCAGCTGAAGATCAGCCAGCTCGAGGACCTGTCGCGGATGCAGCGCCGCTTCGTCTCCGACGTCTCGCACGAGCTGCGCACCCCGCTGACCACGGTGCGGATGGCCGCGGACGTCATCCACGAGGCCCGCGAGGACTTCGACCCGGTCACCGCCCGCTCCGCCGAGCTGCTCGCCGACCAGCTGGACCGGTTCGAGTCGCTGCTCGCCGACCTGCTGGAGATCAGCCGCTTCGACGCGGGCGCGGCGGCGCTGGAGGCGGAGCCGATAGACCTGCGCGACGTGGTGCGCCGGGTGGTCACCGGGGCCGAGCCGCTCGCCGAGCGCAAGGGCACGCAGATAAAGATCGTCGGCGACCATCAGCCGGTGGTGGCGGAGGCGGACGCGCGCCGCGTGGAGCGCATACTGCGCAACCTCGTCGTCAACGCCGTCGAGCACGGCGAGGGCAAGGACGTCGTCGTCAAGCTCGCCGCGGCGGGCGGGGCCGTGGCGGTCGCCGTCCGCGACTACGGCGTGGGACTCAAGCCGGGCGAGGCGACGCGGGTGTTCAGCCGCTTCTGGCGGGCCGACCCGGCCCGGGCCCGCACCACCGGCGGCACCGGCCTCGGCCTGTCCATCGCCCTGGAGGACGCCCGGCTGCACGGCGGCTGGCTGCAGGCGTGGGGCGAGCCGGGCGGCGGCTCGCAGTTCCGGCTGACACTGCCGAGGACGGCGGACGAGCCGCTGCGCGGATCCCCGATACCCCTGGAGCCCAAGGACTCGCGCCGCAACCGCGGCCTCGACGACGCGGGACTGCCCAGCGGCGGCGACGGCGCCAAGCGGGCCGTGCTGCCGGCCCAGCAGCAGGGCACCGGCGTCACCGCACGCTCCCCCCGTGACCCGCTCGCCAAGCGTGCGGCCGCGGCGGCACCCACCGCCGACCCGACCGCCCTGCCCGGCAGCGGCACCCGCGTGGTGGCCCGGCAGGCGACCGCGGAGAGGCAGCGCAGCCAGGCCTCGGCCGTGGCTGCCGTCGCGGGGCCCGTCACCTCGGACGGGACCCCACCGGCGGCCGCGCCGCCGGCCGAGGATGCGGAGAACGCACCGGGCCCGGGCGCTGAGGCCGCAGCCGGCCGGGACGAGACACCCGCGGCCGGCCCGGCGCGAGGCGCCGGGGCGCACAGGCACGACGGACAGGACAGGCATGGGGAGGCGACACGTGGGCGGTAGCCGGATCCGGGCCGGCCGGGCCAGGCCGGTGCGGCGAGCGGTGGGCGCCGCCCTCGGAGCCATGCTGCTGGCCGGGTGCTACTCCATGCCCGACAGCGGGGACCTGCAGGACGTCGAGTCCACGCCGCGCCAGGACACCCAGGTGCGGGTGTTCCCCAACCCGCCGAGCGAGGACGCCACGCCCACCCAGATCGTGCAGGGCTTCCTGGAGGCGCTCACCAGCGACGACCCGCAGTACAAGACCGCGCGCCAGTATCTGACCGCGGACGCCGCGAAGACCTGGCGGCCGGAGCTGTCCACCACGGTGCTCGCCGACGGACCGGACGCACGGGAGGACCGCCCCGTGCGCGACGACTCCCCCTCCGATGTGCGGTCCTTCCGGCTCACCGGCACCCGGGTCGCCACCGTGGACGCCCAGCGCGCCTACGCGCCCACCACCGGGGAGTACGACCAGCTGCTGCATCTCACCCGGGACACCGAGAACCGCCAGTGGCGCATCGACGGGGTGCCGCAGGGCATCGTGATGGGCAAGTCGGACTTCGAGCGCAACTTCATGTCCGTCAACAAGTACTACTTCGCCTCGAACACCGCGGACGCCGCGCCCGGCACGCCCCCGATGGCCGTCGCCGACCCCGTGTACGTCCGCAGCCATGTCGATCCGGCCACCCAGATGGTGCGCTCGCTGCTGAAGGGGCCCAGCACCTGGCTGAAGCACGTGGTCAGGTCGAGCTTCCCGACAGGGACGGCGCTGGCGAAGGACGCCGGGGCGCTCGCCCCGGACGAGCGGGGCAAGCTGACCGTGCCGCTCAACGGCCGGGCGGCGGGCACCGGCCTCAACCGCTGCGAGGAGATGGCCACCCAGCTGCTGTTCACCCTGCGCAACCTCAGCCCGGTCGTGGAGGAGGTCGAGCTGCGGGCCGGTAAGAAGCAGCTGTGCACGCTCACCCAGGACGGCGCGGAGAGCGTCGCGGTGCGCGGCTCCCAGCGGGCCCCCGAGTATCTGTATTTCCTCGACAAGGACCACAAGCTGGTGCGGGCGTCGGCGAGCGACCCCGAGGCCGGTCCCGAGCCGGTGCCCGGCGCGCTGGGCGAGGGCGAGCGGGCGCTGCGCTCGGTGGCGGTCGCCCGTGACGAGCGCACCGCGGCCGGGGTCACCATGGACGGCCAGTCGCTGTACGTGGGGGCGATGGTGTCGGGCGGTTCGCTCGGTGAGCCCGTGCTGCGCAGCCGGGGCAAGTCGGAGAAGGACCGGCTGACCACGCCGAGCTGGGACGCCCAGGGCGGGCTGTGGGTGGCCGACCGGGACCGGGAGCGTCCGGGCCTGTATCTGCTGGAGAAGGGCCGCGGTGAGCCGCTCGAGGTGCGCACGCCGGGCCTGGACGGCCGCATCCAGTCCGTCCGGGTGGCCGCCGACGGGGTGCGGATCGCGCTCGTGGTGGAGAAGGGCGACCAGCGCTCCCTGCTGATCGGGCGGATCGAACGCACCAGGCCGCAGGAGCGGACCGACGAGCGGCCCACCGTCACCGTGGTGGAACTGCGCTCCCCGGCGCCCGAGCTGGAGCAGGTCACGGCGGTGTCGTGGACCGGCGACAGCCGGCTGGTGGTGGTCGGGCGCGAGGAGGGCGGCGTCGAGCAGATGCGCTACGTCGACGCCGACGGCTCCACCCCGGACATCCCGGCGCCCGCCGCCCTCACCGGCGTCAAGGACGTCACCGCCTCCGCGGACGACCAGGTCCCCCTGGTCGCCCACTCGGTCGACGGCATCGTCCGGCTCCCGTCGGGCGCCCAGTGGCAGAAGGTGACCCAGGGCTCCGCGCCGGCGTATCCGGGGTGATTCCGGCCTGGTGCCCCCGGGACGCCTCAGCCGCTGAGGCGCCCGCCGGGCCGTCCCCGGCGTGGCGGGACGGGCGGGGTTTTCCACAGGGGTGGCCGGGTGCTGTGGGCGTTGGCACAGTGGGGCCATGCGGGGCTGGTGGCAGGACCTCACCGACCTGGTGCTCCCGACCGAGTGCGGCGGCTGCGGCAGGCCCCGTGCGGTGCTCTGCGAGCGGTGCCGCGCCGCACTGAGCGGGTCGCCTCCCCGCCCGGTGCGGCCGGATCCCGAGCCTCCGGGCCTGCCCGTCGTGCACGCCTCGGCCCCCTACGCCGACGAGGTGCGGGCGGCGCTGCTCGCGCACAAGGAGCGCGGCGCCCTGGCGCTCGCCCGGCCCCTTGGCGAGGCGCTGGCGGGTGCGGTGCGGGCCGCGCTGCGCGCACGGAGGCGGCAGCAGGCCCCGCAGGTCGCCGGCCGCCTCGCGGCCGGTGTGCTGCTGGTGCCGGTGCCGTCGTCCGGGCGGGCCGTCCGGGCGCGCGGGCACGACGCGGGGCGGCGCATCGCGCTGGCCGCCGCGGGCGTGCTGCGGCGGGACGGACTGCCCGCGCGGGTGGCGCCGGTGCTGCGGCAGCGGCCGGGCGTGGCCGACCAGGCGGGGCTCACGGCCGCGCAGCGGCTGGCCAATCTCACGGGCGCGCTCACCGTGGCCCCCGGCGGAGAGCGGCTGCTGCTCGGCGCGGGACCGGTCGTACTGGTCGACGACGTGATGACCACCGGGGCGTCCCTGGCGGAGGCCGCGCGGGCGGCGCGGACGGCGCTGTACAGAGCGGCGCAGGATGTCCGGAAGAGATCGAGTAATTCGGCGCCCGCGTTCGTGTACAGGGGTGGAAGACGGGAAAGGAGAGGAGAACAACCCCACCGGGCAGCTCAGGAGAGGGTGAGCCGGCGGATGGCCGACGAACAGGTGTGCGCAGCCGTCGTGGCGGCCTCGCCAGATGCTTTCGAATTAAACCGGAACTGACTGAGATCTTTCGTCGTTGCAGGTAGTGAGAGGGCCAATTCACCTGAACGGAGGTACGCCGCAGTAGAGGGTGACGACATCCGTCCGGGCGAGATATGTTCGGTTGTAAGGGAAAGGCGCAGGCCACACCTTACGAATCCCAATGCCGTGACGCGGGTTTTCGGTAATCACCCGCGCTGGGGGAGTGGAGATCCCGCCCGCGGGGGAGGAGGTGGAAGTCACCCAGTCCGAGGTTCCGGGGCGACCGGAATCTGGTGCAAAAGGGAGACGCTCCGCAGCGGAGCGGAGCGATCCGGGAACGGAGTTCTGCGTGGACATCGTCGTCAAGGGCCGCAAGACCGAGGTGCCCGAGCGGTTCCGGAAGCACGTGGCCGAGAAGCTGAAGCTGGACAAGATCCAGAAGCTCGATGGCAAGGTGATCAGCCTCGACGTCGAGGTGTCCAAGGAGCCCAACCCCCGACAGGCCGACCGCTGTGACCGAGTGGAGATCACCCTCCGCTCCCGCGGTCCGGTGATCCGGGCGGAGGCGGCGGCGAGCGACCCGTACGCGGCGCTCGATCTGGCAGCGGAGAAGCTGGACGCCCGGCTGCGCAAGCAGCACGACAAGCGATTCTCGCGGCGCGGGGCGCGCAGGATCCCGGCAGCGGAGGTCCCCGCCCACGTCCCGGACGCGGCGACACTCAACGGCACGGGCGCGACCGCCCCCAAGGAGGAACCCGAGGCCGTTCCCACGAAGAAGATCGGCTCGCTGGAGGTGCAGGGAGACGGGCCCCTCGTCGTCCGCGAGAAGACCCACGTCGCCGCCCCGATGACCCTCGACCAGGCTCTCTACGAGATGGAGCTGGTCGGGCACGACTTCTACCTCTTCGTCGACTCCGAGACGAAGGAACCCTCCGTCGTCTACCGGCGCCACGCCTACGACTACGGCGTGATCCACCTCAGGACCGACACGATGGTCACCGATTCCCATTCCCCCGAGGCGGGCGGAACCCTCGGCGGCTGACCTGCCGGGGCGACAGGTGAGCGGTGCCCCTGGTGCGCGTGTGCGCCCCCAGGGGCACCGGTGTGCGACCCCTTCGCACCGTATGCCGGCGCCCGGTGTCCTCCGGGCATGGAATCATGGCTGCAACGGCTCAAGCGGTGGGCCGTTGCCTTGGGTTGGCGATGGCTCAGGACCACAGGCCAAGCCGTCAGGGGGAGGAACGATGGCGGACAGCTTCGGACCGATGCGTGACGAGGACGCCGGCGACGGCGTCGTCGGCACGGGCCCCGACGCGGGCTCACCACGCAAGGAGCCGATCAGAGTCCTGGTGGTCGACGACCACGCGCTGTTCCGCCGCGGTCTGGAGATCGTGCTCGCCGCCGAGGAGGACATTCAGGTCGTCGGCGAGGCCGGTGACGGCGCGGAGGCCGTGGAGAAAGCCGCGGATCTGCTCCCTGACATCATCCTCATGGACGTGCGGATGCCGAAGCGGGGCGGGATCGAGGCCTGCACCTCCATCAAGGAGGTCGCGCCCAGCGCCAAGATCATCATGCTGACGATCAGCGACGAGGAAGCCGACCTCTACGACGCCATCAAGGCGGGCGCCACGGGCTATCTGCTCAAGGAGATCTCCACCGACGAGGTGGCCACCGCCATCCGCGCGGTCGCCGACGGTCAGTCGCAGATCAGCCCCTCGATGGCCTCCAAACTCCTCACCGAGTTCAAGTCGATGATCCAGCGCACCGACGAGCGCAGGCTGGTGCCGGCGCCCCGGCTCACCGACCGGGAGCTGGAGGTGCTCAAGCTCGTCGCCACCGGGATGAACAACCGGGACATCGCCAAGGAGTTGTTCATCTCCGAGAACACCGTGAAGAACCACGTCCGCAACATCCTGGAGAAGCTGCAGCTGCACTCCCGGATGGAGGCCGTGGTCTACGCGATGCGGGAGAAGATCCTCGAGATCCGCTGAGGCACACCGGCCGGGCCTCTTGCCGCCGCCGGGCTCAGCTTCCGCCGGGTCTGCCGGGCCCGGCCTCTGCCCGGCCCGGTTCCCGCCGGATCAGCCGAGTGCGCGGGCCAGTTCGAGCACCAGGGGCTCGCGCAGCTCCGGTGCCTCGACCCGCTCCACCCGCACATCGGTGCAGTCCACCCAGCTCGCCGCCTCCACGAGCGCCTGCGCCACCGCCGGGACCGCCTTGCGGCTCTCCAGGCTCACCTGCCGGGCCACCAGCGTGCGGCCCTCGCGGGCCGGGTCGACCCGGCCGACCAGACGGCCACCCGCCAGCACCGGCATCGCGAAGTAGCCGTACACCCGCTTCGGCTTGGGCACATAGGCCTCCAGGCGGTGGGTGAAGCCGAAGATCCGCTCGGTGCGCGCCCGGTCCCAGATCAGCGAGTCGAACGGCGACAGCAGGGTCGTACGGTGCCGCCCCCGCGGCGGGGTCGCCAGGGCCTCCGGATCGGCCCAGGCCGGCTTGCCCCAGCCCTCGACCGTCACCGGCACCAGACCAGAGTCCGCGATCACCGCGTCGACCTGCTCGCCCTTGAGGCGGTGGTAGTCGGCGATGTCCGCCCGGGTGCCCACGCCCAACGACTTCCCGGCCAGCCGGACCAGCCGGCGCAGGCACTCGGTGTCGTCCAGCTCGTCGTGCAGCAGCGCGTCCGGGATGGCCCGCTCGGCCAGGTCGTAGACCCGCTTCCAGCCGCGGCGCTCGACGCACACCACCTCCCCGTACATCAGCGCCCGCTCCACGGCGACCTTGGTGCTGGACCAGTCCCACCACTCGCCGGTGCGCTTGGCACCGCCCAGCTCGGTGGCGGTCAGCGGGCCTTCCGCGCGCAGCTGCTTGATCACCTGCTCATAGGTGCCGTCGGGCAGCTCGTGGTTCCACTGCGGGCGGCTGCGGTAGGCGCGGCGGCGGAAGGCGAAGTGCGGCCACTCCTCCACGGGCAGGATGCATGCGGCGTGCGACCAGTACTCGAAGGCGTGCGGCGGCTCGGAGCCGGACGTCCAGTACGCCTCCTCCACCGTCCTGCGGCCCACGGCGCCCAGGCGGGCGTAGGGGATCAGCTCGTGGGAGCGCGCCAGGACGGAGATGGTGTCGAGCTGCACCGCGCCCAGCGAGCGCAGCACCCCGCGGACGCCCGCGCGGCGGTCGGGGGCACCGAGCAGTCCTTGGGCGCGCAGGGCGATGCGGCGGGCCTCGTCCGCCGAGAGTTCCGTGGTGGGACGCACGAGAGTCATACGTCCGCACGATAGAGGCAGCCACTGACAACGCCTCCGGACCGGAGCCGGCCGGTCGGGCATCCGGGACCTCACCGGCCAGGCGTCCCGGACCTCACGGGGCGGTGACCCCGTGGCTCAGCGCGGCGCCGGCACGTAGGGGGTGCTGGAGGTGAGCCCCAGGTCGGAGGGGAGCAGGGAGCCGACCCAGCAGTCCCGCAGCACGCCCTTGTTGTTGAGCGCCGCACGCAGGGTGCCCTCGACGGTGAAGCCCGCACGTTCGGCCACCGCGCGCGAGGCCAGGTTGCCCACCTCGGCGCGCCACTCCAGCCGGTCCATGGAGATCCGGGTGAAGGCCCAGCGGGCGGCGGTGACGACGGCCTCGGTGATGTAGCCGTTGCCGCGGTGCTCCTTGGCGGCCCAGAAACCGATCTCGCCCACGCCGAGGGAGCGCGAGGTGATGCCGAGCATGCCGGCCAGCTCCCCCGTGGTCGGGAAGACACCGAACGTGAACATCGACCCGTTCGCCCAGCCGTCCGGGGCCAGCTGCTCGGTGAAACCCTTCGCGTGCTCGGGCAGGTACGGGGAGGGGATCGTGGTCCAGCGCTGGATGTCCGGGTCCTGACAAGCCGCGTAGACGGCCTCCGTGTCCTGCGGACCCACGGTGCGCAGCGTCAGACGGTCGGTGGTGAGCGTGACGGGTTCCATCGGCCGATTCTCCTCCCCGGCCGGGGAACGCCGCCATCTGTTTCGTCGCCGGCCGTGAGCGCCGCCACAGCCGTCCTGCCTGTCGCGACGTCGCCGGCGGAGTCCCGTGGGGGGACGTCCGCCGATGTTCGCCGTGGGCAGAGTTCCCGTGGCTCGCCCGACGTGGGCGGAGCCGGCCCCGGAAACGTTCGCCGTGGGTGAGCCGCCTGTCACCCTTCGCGTCATTCACGGAGGCGGGGCGGCACTTTCCGGGACGCTCGGACGTTGTCCCTACGTGAAACAGCCGTCCGACCCATGACCTGTACCGTCCGACCCATGTCCCCGTGGACGACCTCATGGATGACCGCCATGTGGCGAGCACCGAGGACCGCCGACACGGCAGGCCTCCCGGCGTGGCGGGGTCCTCGCATACGATGGCCGTTGCTCAGTCACTGAAACGGAAACCGACCGTCCCAGGCCCGACCGGCAAGGAGACCAACCCCCGTGTCCGTCCTCTCGAAGATCATGCGTGCAGGCGAAGGCAAGATCCTGCGCAAGCTGCACCGCATCGCGGACCAGGTCAACTCCATCGAAGAGGACTTCGTCGCCCTCTCCGACGCCGAGCTGCGGGCCCTCACCGATGAGTACAAGCAGCGCTACGCCGACGGTGAGAGCTTGGACGACCTGCTGCCCGAGGCGTTCGCCACCGTCCGCGAGGCCGCCAAGCGCGTCCTCGGCCAGCGGCACTACGACGTGCAGCTGATGGGCGGTGCCGCGCTGCACATGGGATACGTCGCCGAGATGAAGACCGGTGAGGGCAAGACGCTGGTCGGCACCCTGCCCGCGTATCTCAACGCCCTGTCCGGCGAGGGCGTCCACATCGTCACGGTCAACGACTACCTGGCCGAGCGCGACTCCGAGATGATGGGCCGCGTCCACAAGTTCCTGGGGCTGAACGTCGGCTGCATCCTGGCCAACCAGACGCCGGCCCAGCGCCGCGAGCAGTACGCCTGCGACATCACCTACGGCACCAACAACGAGTTCGGCTTCGACTACCTGCGCGACAACATGGCGTGGTCCAAGGACGAACTCGTGCAGCGCGGGCACAACTTCGCCATCGTCGACGAGGTCGACTCCATCCTCATCGACGAGGCCCGTACGCCGCTGATCATCTCCGGCCCGGCCGACCAGGCGACCAAGTGGTACGCGGACTTCGCCAAACTGGTCAAGCGCCTCAAGCGCGGTGAGGCCGGACAGCCGCTCAAGGGCATCGAGGAGACCGGCGACTACGACGTCGACGAGAAGAAGCGCACCGTCGCCATCCACGAGTCCGGGGTCCAGAAGGTCGAGGACTGGCTGGGCATCGACAACCTCTACGAGTCGGTGAACACCCCGCTCGTGGGCTACCTGAACAACGCCATCAAGGCCAAGGAGCTCTTCAAGCGCGACAAGGACTACGTCATCATCGACGACGAAGTCATGATCGTCGACGAGCACACCGGCCGTATCCTCGCCGGCCGCCGCTACAACGAGGGCATGCACCAGGCCATCGAGGCGAAGGAAGGCGTGCCGATCAAGGACGAGAACCAGACGCTCGCCACGATCACGCTGCAGAACTTCTTCCGCCTCTACAAGCGGCACGACCACAACGGCAAGGAGCTGCCGGGTCTGTGCGGCATGACCGGTACGGCGATGACCGAGGCGGCCGAGTTCCACCAGATCTACAAGCTCGGCGTGGTGCCCATCCCGACCAACCGGCCGATGATCCGCAAGGACCAGCCGGACCTGATCTACCGCACCGAGGTCGCCAAGTTCGAGGCGGTCGTCGACGACATCGAGGAGAAGCACCGCAAGGGCCAGCCGATCCTCGTCGGCACCACCTCGGTGGAGAAGTCCGAGTACCTCTCCCAGCAGCTCAGCAAGCGCGGCATCCAGCACGAGGTGCTCAACGCCAAGCAGCACGACCGTGAGGCGCAGATCGTCGCCCAGGCCGGCCGCAAGGGCGCCGTGACGGTGGCCACCAACATGGCCGGCCGCGGTACCGACATCAAGCTCGGCGGCAACCCCGAGGACCTCGCCGAGGCGGAGCTGCGGCAGCGCGGCCTCGACCCCGAGGAGCACATCGAGGAGTGGGCGGCCGCCCTGCCCGAGGCGCTCAAGCGCGCCGAGGCGGCGGTCAAGGCCGAGAAGGAGGAGGTCGAGCGGCTCGGCGGCCTCTATGTGCTGGGCACCGAGCGGCACGAGTCGCGGCGCATCGACAACCAGCTGCGCGGTCGTTCCGGCCGTCAGGGCGACCCGGGCGAGTCCCGGTTCTACCTCTCGCTCGGCGACGACCTGATGCGGCTGTTCAAGGCGCAGATGGTCGAGCGCGTGATGTCCATGGCGAACGTGCCGGACGATGTGCCGATCGAGAACAAGATGGTCACTCGCGCCATCGCCTCCGCCCAGTCGCAGGTCGAGCAGCAGAACTTCGAGACGCGCAAGAACGTCCTGAAGTACGACGAGGTGCTCAACCGGCAGCGCGAGGTCATCTACGGCGAGCGGCGCCGCGTCCTGGAGGGCGAGGACCTGCACGAGCAGATCCAGCACTTCATGGACGACACCATCGACGCCTATGTGCAGGCCGAGACCGCCGAGGGCTTCCCCGAGGACTGGGACCTGGACCGGCTGTGGAAGGCGTTCAAGCAGCTCTACCCGTGCCAGGTCACGGTCGAGGAGCTGGAGGAGGCCGCCGGTGACCGGGCCGGCCTGACCGCCGAGTTCATCGCCGAGTCCATCAAGGACGACATCCGGGAGCAGTACGCCAAGCGCGAGGAGCAGCTCGGTTCCGAGATCATGCGCGAGCTGGAGCGCCGGGTCGTGCTGTCGGTGCTGGACCGCAAGTGGCGCGAGCACCTCTACGAGATGGACTACCTCCAGGAGGGCATCGGCCTGCGCGCCATGGCGCAGAAGGACCCGCTGGTCGAGTACCAGCGCGAGGGCTTCGACATGTTCACCGCCATGATGGAGGGCATCAAGGAGGAGTCCGTCGGCTACCTGTTCAACCTGGAGGTCCAGGTCGAGCAGCAGGTCGAGGAGGTCCCGGTCGAGGAGGCCGCGCCGTCCCTGGAGAAGCAGGACGCGGTGCCCGCGCAGGCCGGGGCGCGCCCCGAGATCCGCGCGAAGGGCCTGGAGGCGCCGCAGCGACGCAACCTGCACTTCGTCGCGCCGACGGTGGACGGCGAGGGCGGCACGATCGAGGGCGACTTCCCGGCGGACGGGGAGCCGGTGCGGTCTCCCGCCGACGGGCTCACCCGCGCCGAGCGGCGCAAGCAGGCGCGGGGCGGGCGCCGGCGCAAGAAGTGAGCGCGGCTCCTCGGTGAGGGGAGCGTCCCCCTTCGGGGAGTGTGCTGAGCAGCAGGCCGAGGGCCGGGCAACCGAGTGCGGTTGCCCGGCCCTCGGGTTTGAGTCGAGGAGACGGCCCGGCCCTCGGGGGTTCGGGGCAGTACCTCTGGCCGCTGAGGGCAGGGGGAGGGGCGATCAGGCGCCCACTTCCACCGCCGTGCAGCGCCAGCGCAGATCGCGGCCCTGTTCCAGCCGGAAGGCCAGGGCGCGCAGCCTGTCGCCGGCGGCGATCCGGGCGAAGACCTCCAGGGCGCCCTCGCGGGGGACGAACCAGCCGACGTCCCGCACCACGGGCCGCAGCCCGCGTGTGCCCCGGATGCGCAGAGGGCCAAGCTCGGCGAGGCGTGCCAGCTCGTCGTAGGCCGGGCCCGCGGTGTGCCGCAGCATGGCGTGCACGGGGCGCTGGCCGCTGAGCACGGCGAGGAGCAGCTCGGCGAAGTGGTCGGTGGGGCGGAGCTGGGGGAGGCGAGGGGCGGCCGTGCCGGACGGGGTGGGGAGCGTGGGCGTTCCGGTGCGGGGGGCCGGGACCCGGGCGGGTGAGCGGCGGGTGCGCCGGCTGGGGGTGGTCCGGGTGTGCTGGGCGGGGGTCCGGGTCCGGTGGGACGGCGGGCGGTTGTCGCCGGGGCGGGTGGAGCCGGTCCACGTGCCGGGGCGTCCGCGCCCGCCGGCGGGGGTGGTGGCCGGAGGGCGGCCGGAGGGGATGCGGGGCGGGGTGGTGCCGGTGGGGCGGGCCACGGCGGATCCGGTGGGGCGGATGGTTGCGGCTGCACTGATCTGGGTCCTGGTCATGACCTTGTTCATGGGGTCCCCGTTCGACGGCCCGGGGGTGGGTGACCGGCCGGGGGAGGCCGGCGGTACCGGGCGGTAACTTCGTGGTCGGTGATCTTGTACGGGGCGGGCGGGGGCGGCGGCAAGGCGTGGCCGGCGAGCCGGGGAGGGGCCGGAGATTCACCTATCCGGGTGGCCGGGGGCCGGGGAGACCGCGAGAGGGAGCGGGCGAGGCGGGTGAAGGGGCGGACGGTGGTGGACGGGGCCGGGGGTGTGGAGGGCAACTCGAAGGGGGACCGACCGCGCGTATCCTGAAGGCCCCGTCAACGGTTCTGACCACGAAAGCGGCCTTCATGCGCGTCTACGTCCCCCTGACCCTTCCCGGGCTTGCCGAGGCGTACCGGACGGGGCAGCTGGCGAAGGGGCCGTTCCCTGCGTACGCCGTCACGCCCGCACTGCGCGAGTGGTACGTCTCGGAGGACCTCGAGGAGCTGGAGTACGCCGCGCTGAGCCGGGCGGCGCTGGCCTCGCTCAGGCTGCTGGCGGCGGACCCCGACGCGCCCAGGCGGCGGGTCGTGGTCGCCGTCGACGTGCCCGACAAGGCGGCCTCGGCCGAGCCGGGGCTCGACCCGGCCACGCTGGGCGAGGTGCGGGTGGACGGGGATGTCGCGCTGTCCAAGGCGGCCGCGGTGCATGTGGACGCGGAGGACGCGGAGGCGGATGTGAGCGCGGCGGCCGAGGCGCTTGCGGCGGCGGATGCCGGGGACGATGACGCGCAGTTCGTCGTGGACGGTGCGGAGGATCACGAGCTGCTCTGGTACGCCACGCAGGAGATCCCGAACCTCGTCGGTTCCGGCGAGGCCGGCTGAGGGCGAGCGCGCAGAAGCGGGAGCGCACGCGCGCAAGGTGCTGCTGACCTGCCGTTCTCCTGATTGTCGGTGAGGGCGGGTAGGTTGCGTTCATGGGGATGCAGGCGAACGCGCACATCGTCTGGGACTGGAACGGGACGCTGTTCCACGACGTCGACGCGATCATCGGGGCGACGAACGCGGCCTTCACGGAGCTGGGGCTGGAGCCGATCACGCTGGAGCGGTACCGGGAGCTGTACTGCGTGCCGGTGCCGAAGTTCTACGAGCGGCTGCTGGGCCGGTTGCCCAGCGAGGAGGAGTGGGAGGTCATGGATGCGACCTTCCACCGGCACTACACGGAGCACCGGGCGCTGTGCTCGCTGGCGGAGGGTGTGGAGGACCTGCTCTCCGGGTGGGCGGCGGCGGGGCGGAGTCAGTCCATCCTGAGCATGTACGGGCACGAGGAGCTGGTGCCGCTGGTGAGGGCCTTCGGGATCGAGCCGCACTTCGTGCGGGTCGACGGGCGGACGGGGCCCTCCGGGGGGAGCAAGGCGGAGCACATGGTCCGGCATGTGGCGGCGCTGGGGGATGTCGATCCTGCGCGGACGGTGGTGATCGGCGACGCGGCGGACGACGCGCTGGCCGCGCGGGCCGTGGGCGCGCGGGCGGTGCTGTACACCGGCGGCTCGCACGGGCGGGCCAGCCTGGAGGCGGTCGGCGTCCCTGTGGTCGACACGCTGGCGGAGGCCGTGGCCGAGGCGGAGCGCCTGGCGGCATGACGCTCGGGTGCGGCCCGGCGGGGGTGTGCGTTCGGCTGTGCCTGCGGCCCGCGGCCCGGTGGGGGCGGGCGTTCGGTTGTGTCTGCGGCCGACGGCCCGGTGGGGGTGGGCGTTCGGTCTCGCCTGCGGGTGGGTGGGGGTGCGTGATCTCCGGTGTCTGCGGGTGACTCGTGGCGGTGCGCGTTCGGTTGTGCCTGTGGGTGGGTGGGGGTGCGCGGTCTCCGGTGTCTGCGGGTGACTCGTGGCGGTGCGCGTTCGGTTGTGCCTGCGGGTGGGTGGGGGTGCGTGATCTCCGGTGTCTGCGGGTGACTCGTGGCGGTGCGCGTTCGGTTGTGTCTGCGGCCCGGTGGGGGTTGCTGTCCGATGCCTGCGGCTGCGGCTCCGGTGGGGGTGCGTGTAGCGCCTGCGGGGGGTGGGTGCGTCGGGGCCGGGGTGGTGGTGTGTGTCCTCGGTCTGGCGCGGAATCGGTCGCTTCAAGGGTTCTGCGGCTGACGCGCCGGCCGCTGCGGGCGGACACCACCACCCCGTCCCCTGCCCGCCGCGCGCGCCTGCGGCACGCCAGGACCGGTGGCCGGTCGAGCGCCGTGCGCGGCTGCGGGCAGTGGTGCGGCCCCGCTGCGGGGTACCGCGCCTCCCCGCGCCGATACGCCCCCCGCAAGGGGCCCGCACTGTGCAGAACGTCAAAGTTCACCCCCCGGTTTTGTACACATACGGCTCATGACGGGCCCCCTGCACAGGGCGATAGCCTGGTGGCGTGATCAGCGCGATAGCTCGCGGGGACATCGGTGTCCCCGCCCTGCGCCCGGCGTGCACGGACGACATCCGTGCCCGGGCGGCGATCGCTGGTCCTCGCGGGCGGGAGGGGGCGCGCAGCACTCCCGGGACGCCATCCATCCACCTGCCGGTGCCACGGCCGAGACCGGCCGGCAGCTCAAATGTGGCTCATATCCCCCCGCTCATCTCACCTCGCGGCATAGCGTCGGAACAGACCGGACACCCCGTGTCGTATCACCGCACCGCCAGGGCAGAGACCGTATTTCCTTCTACGTCACGCAACGGCGCGCGACAGGAGCCAGAGGACAATGCAGACCAAGCTGGACGAAGCCAAGGCCGAGCTGCTCGATCGGGCTGCCCGGGTAGCTGAGAACAGCCCGGCCGGGGGGAAACTACCGACTGGGACGGCGGACGAGGGCATGCCCGACCGGGAATCCGTGCTCGCGTTCCTCCAGCGCTACTACCTGCACACCGCCCCGGAGGACCTCGTCGACCGCGACCCGGTCGACATCTTCGGAGCCGCTGTCTCGCACCTCCGGCTGGCCGAGAACCGTCCGCAGGGCACGGCCAATGTGCGGGTCCACACGCCGACCGTCGAGGAGAACGGCTGGACCTGCAGCCACTCCGTGGTCGAGGTCGTCACCGACGACATGCCCTTCCTCGTCGACTCCGTCACCAATGAGCTGACCCGGCAGGGCCGCGGCATCCATGTGGTGATCCACCCGCAGATCGTGGTGCGCCGTGACGTCACCGGCAAGCTCGTCGAGATCCTCACCGACCCGCCCGCCGCCGACAGCCTTCCGCACGACGCCCACGTCGAGTCCTGGATCCACGTGGAGATCGACCGCGAGACCGACCGCGGCGATCTGAAGCAGATCACCGCCGATCTGCTGCGGGTGCTCTCCGACGTCCGTGAGGCCGTGGAGGACTGGGGGAAGATGCGGCAGGCCGCGACCTCGCTGGCCGACTCCCTGCCCGACGAGCCCATCCCGGACGACGTGCCCCGGCAGCAGGTGGACGAGGCCCGCGAGCTGCTGCACTGGCTCGCCGACGACCACTTCACCTTCCTCGGCTACCGCGAGTACGAGCTGCGCGAGGACGACTCCCTCGCGGCCATCCCCGGCACCGGTCTCGGCATCCTGCGCTCCGACCCGCACCACGCCACCGAGGAGGGCCACCCCGTCAGCCCCTCCTTCGAGCGGCTGCCCGCCGACGTCCGCGCCAAGGCGCGTGAGCACAAGCTGCTGATCCTGACCAAGGCGAACAGCCGGGCGACCGTGCACCGGCCGTCGTACCTGGACTACATCGGCGTCAAGAAGTTCGACGCCGAGGGCAACGTCATCGGTGAGCGCCGTTTCCTCGGGCTGTTCTCCTCCGCCGCCTACACCGAGTCCGTCCGCCGGGTGCCGGTGATCCGGCGCAAGGTCGAGCAGGTCCTGGAGCAGGCCGGCTTCTCCCCGCACAGCCACGACGGGCGCGACCTGCTGCAGATCCTGGAGACCTACCCGCGCGACGAGCTGTTCCAGACGCCGGTCGACGAGCTGCGGTCCATCGTCACCTCGGTGCTGTATCTGCAGGAGCGCCGCCGGCTGCGGCTCTACCTGCGCCAGGACGAGTACGGGCGCTACTACTCCGCCCTCGTCTACCTGCCCCGCGACCGCTACACCACCGGCGTCCGGCTGCGGATCATCGACATCCTCAAGGAGGAGCTCGGCGGCACCAGCGTCGACTTCACCGCGTGGAACACCGAGTCGATCCTGTCCCGGCTGCACTTCGTGGTGCGGGTACCGCAGGGCACCGAGCTGCCGCAGCTGTCCGACGCCGACAAGGAGCGCATCGAGGCCCGCCTGGTCGAGGCCGCCCGCTCCTGGGCCGACGGTTTCGGCGAGGCGCTGATCGCCGAGTTCGGCGAGGAGCACGCCGCAGAGCTGCTGCGCCGCTACGCCAACGCCTTCCCCGAGGGCTACAAGGCCGACCACACCCCGCGCAGCGCGGTCGCGGATCTGGTGCGCCTGGAGCAGCTCGGCGAGGACAAGGACTTCGAGCTCAGTCTGTACGAGCCGGTGGGCGCGGCCCCCGAGGAGCGGCGCTTCAAGATCTACCGCAAGGGTGAGGCGGTCTCGCTGTCGGCGGTGCTGCCGGTGCTGCAGCGGCTCGGCGTCGAGGTCGTGGACGAGCGGCCGTACGAGCTGCGCTGCGCCGACCGCAGCGTGGCCTGGATCTACGACTTCGGGCTGCGCATGCCCAAGGCGGACGGCGCCGACTACCTGGGCGACGACGCCCGCGAGCGGTTCCAGGAGGCCTTCGCCGCGACCTGGACCGGCAAGGCGGAGAACGACGGCTTCAACTCCCTCGTGCTGGCCGCCGGGCTGACCTGGCGGCAGGCGATGGTGCTGCGCGCGTACGCCAAGTACCTGCGGCAGGCCGGCTCCACCTTCAGCCAGGACTACATGGAGGACACCCTCCGCAACAACGTGCACACCACCCGGCTGCTGGTCTCGCTCTTCGAGGCCCGGATGTCGCCGGACCGGCAGCGCGCCGGCTACGAGCTGGTGGACGCGCTGCTCGAGGAGCTGGACGCCGCCCTCGACCAGGTCGCCAGCCTCGACGAGGACCGCATCCTGCGCTCCTTCCTCACGGTGATCAAGGCGACGCTGCGCACCAACTTCTTCCAGGAGGCGTCCGGCGGCAAGCCGCACGACTACGTCTCCATGAAGTTCGACCCGCAGGCCATCCCCGACCTGCCGGCGCCGCGTCCGGCGTACGAGATCTGGGTGTACTCGCCGCGGGTGGAGGGCGTGCACCTCAGGTTCGGCAAGGTCGCCCGCGGTGGTCTGCGCTGGTCCGACCGGCGCGAGGACTTCCGGACCGAGATCCTCGGCCTGGTCAAGGCGCAGATGGTGAAGAACACCGTCATCGTGCCGGTCGGCGCCAAGGGGGGCTTCGTCGCCAAGCAGCTGCCCGACCCGAGCGTGGACCGCGAGGCCTGGATGGCCGAGGGCATCGCGGCCTACCGGACCTTCATCTCGGCGCTGCTGGACATCACCGACAACATGGTCGGCGGGGAGGTCGTGCCCCCGGCGGACGTGGTCCGGCACGACGGGGACGACACCTACCTGGTGGTCGCCGCCGACAAGGGCACCGCCACCTTCTCCGACATCGCCAACGAGGTCGCCCAGAGCTACAACTTCTGGCTCGGCGACGCCTTCGCCTCCGGCGGCTCCGCCGGATACGACCACAAGGGCATGGGCATCACCGCCCGGGGTGCCTGGGAGTCCGTCAAGCGGCACTTCAGGGAACTGGGTCTGGACACCCAGACCGAGGACTTCACCGTGGTCGGCATCGGCGACATGTCCGGTGACGTGTTCGGCAACGGCATGCTGCTCAGTGAGCACATCCGCCTGGTCGCCGCCTTCGACCACCGGCACATCTTCATCGACCCCGACCCGGACCCCGCCACCTCCTATGCCGAGCGCCGCCGGCTCTTCGAGCTGCCCCGCAGCTCCTGGGAGGACTACAACACCGACCTGATCTCGGCGGGCGGCGGCGTGTTCCCGCGCTCCGCCAAGTCCATCCCGGTCAACTCGCAGATCCGCGAGGCACTCGGCATCGAGCAGGGCGTCACCAAGATGACCCCGGCCGACCTGATGCGGGCGATCCTCAAGGCGCCGGTGGACCTGCTGTGGAACGGCGGCATCGGCACCTACGTCAAGGCCTCCACCGAGTCCCACGCGGACGTCGGCGACAAGGCCAACGACGCCATCCGCGTGGACGGCAAGGACCTGCGCGTCCGGGTCGTCGGCGAGGGCGGCAACCTGGGCCTGACCCAGCTCGGCCGGATCGAGTTCGCGCTGCACGGCGGCCGGATCAACACCGACGCCATCGACAACAGCGCGGGCGTCGACTGCTCCGACCACGAGGTCAACATCAAGATCCTGCTCAACGGTCTGGTCGCGGAAGGCGACATGACCGTCAAGCAGCGCAACAAGCTGCTCGCGGAGATGACCGACGAGGTCGGCCGGCTGGTGCTGCGCAACAACTACGCGCAGAACACCGCCATCGCCAACGCGCTCGCCCAGTCCAAGGACATGGTCCACGCCCAGGCGCGCTTCATGAAGCACCTGGTGCGCGAGGGCCGACTCGACCGAGGGCTGGAGTTCCTGCCCACCGACCGGCAGATCCGGGAGCGGCTCGCCAACGGGCACGGCCTGACCGGCCCGGAGACGGCCGTCCTGCTGGCCTACACCAAGATCACGGTCGCCGAGGAGCTGCTGTACACCTCGCTGCCCGACGACCCGTATCTGAAGAGCCTGCTGCACGCGTACTTCCCGAGCGCGCTGCGCGAGCGGTTCCCGGAGCGGATCGACAGCCACCCGCTGCGCCGGGAGATCATCACCACCGTGCTGGTCAACGACACGGTCAACACCGGCGGCACCACCTATCTGCACCGGATGCGCGAGGAGACCGGGGCCTCGCTCGAGGAGATCGTCCGGGCGCAGACCGCGGCCCGTGCCATCTTCCGCTCCTCGGTGGTGTGGGACGCCGTGGAGGAGCTCGACAACAAGGTGCAGGCCGAGGTGCAGACCCGCATCCGGCTGCACTCGCGCCGGCTGGTGGAGCGCGGCACGCGCTGGCTGCTCAACAACCGGCCGCAGCCGCTCGAGCTGCAGGAGACCGTCGACTTCTTCTCCGAGCGGGTCGAGCAGGTGTGGTCGCAGCTGCCGAAGCTGCTGCGCGGCGCCGATCTGGACTGGTACCAGAAGATCCACGACGAGCTCACCGACGCCGGGGTCCCGGAGGAGCTGGCCACCCGGGTCGCCGGGTTCTCCTCGGCCTTCCCGACGCTCGACATCGTCTCGGTGGCCGACCGCATGGGCAAGGAGCCGCTGGAGGTCGCCGAGGTGTACTACGACCTCGCCGACCGGCTGCGCATCACCCAGCTGATGGACCGCATCATCGAGCTGCCGCGCGCGGACCGCTGGCAGTCCATGGCCCGGGCGGCGATCCGCGAGGACCTGTACGCGGCGCACGCGGCGGTCACCGCGGACGTGCTGGCGGTCGGCAACGGCTCCGACACCCCGCACCAGCGGTTCAAGCTGTGGGAGCAGAAGAATGCGGCGCTGCTCGCCCGGGCCCGCGCGACGCTCGACGAGATTCACAACTCGGACAGCTTCGACCTGGCCAACCTGTCGGTGGCCATGCGGACGATGCGCACCCTGCTGCGGGCTCACACCTAGACAGCGGCCGCGTCGATGTGAGGGCGCCCCGGGTCCGGCCGGCCCGGGGCGCCCCCGCGTTGTGCTGCCTTCGGTGGGGCTCGCACCCAGAAGCGGTGGACATGTCTGGTTTGTGGGCATGTCTGTGAGGTGTCCGTCAGCACCCGGATCCGCTACCGGTCCGCCGTGCCCGTGCCCTGGGCGGCCGCGGTGTCCTGGACGGCCGCGGGACTCGTGGTCGTCCTGCTGCTCGCGGTGATCGTCCGGCTGCCCTGGGCCGGTGACCTGGGCATGCACGCGGCCACCCTGCAGCGGCTGCGGCACGACCCCCTCCACCCGGGCAACCCGCTGGTCGACGCGGACACCCCGAGCCCGTACTACTCGCCCTGGATGCTGCTGCTCGGGCTGCTCGCCCGGGCGAGCGGCTGGTCGGTCTTCGTGGTGCTGCGGATCGCCGCCGTGGCCGGGCTCGCCCTGCTGGTGACCGGCGTGTGGCGGTACGTACGGACACTGAGCGCGCACCGGGCGGCGCCCGCGCTGGGGCTGCTCAGCCTGCTGCTGGTGTGGGGCACCACCGCGTACACCTGGAGCGGCTTCCCCGGGCTCGGCTCGCTGGCGCTGACCGTGTCGTACCCGAGCACCTTCGCGCTCGGCCTCGCCTTCCACCTGTGGGCCCGGCTCACCACCGCGCTGAGGGGCGCGGGAGGGTGGGGGACGTGGCTCGGCCTGGGTGCCGTCTGGGCGGTCGTCCTTCTCTGCCACCAGTTCACCGGCGTCGTGGCCAGCATCGGCGCCCTCGCCGCCCTGCTCGCGGTCCGCCGCCCCCGCAGCATTCCCTGGCCGCAGCTCGCGGCGGCACTGCTGCTGGGCGCGGCGCTGCTGGCGGCCTGGCCGTACTACGACTTCTTCGCGCTCGTCGGCGCCGGCGACGACCTGGCGGACACGCACCGGGGGCTGTACCGGGACTGGCCCGTGCGCTACGGCCTGGTGCTCGCCGGAGTGGCCGCGCTGGCCGCGCGGGCGCGGCGCGACCCGCGGGACCCGCTGCTGCTCTTCTTCGCCCTGGGCCTGCTGTTCGTCGCGGCGGGCTGGCTGACCGGCCGCCACTCATGGGGCCGCGCCCTGCCCGCCGCCCTGATCCCGGCCCAGCTCGCCCTGGCCCTGGAGGCGCTGGAGGCGGGCCGGAGGTGGTTGCGGGCCGCGTGGGCGGTCCTCCTCACCGGTGTGCTGCTGGCCGGGGCCTGGGTGCAGTCCGGGACCCTTGGCTATGTCCTGCCGCGCGACGCACTCCCCGCGCCGGTCGAGGCCCGGTACCGCGAGCCGTGGAACGGCTACCACTGGATCACCCCGTGGGTCCGCTACGGAGACGTGGTCCTGGCGGAGAAGCATCCCGCCCGCCGCATCCCCGCCTACGGCCCCTACACGGTCGCCCCCGGCTACCCGGACGTCTTCCTGCCCGACGCGGACCGCCGCACATCGGCCGTCGAGCGCTATTTCACCCCGGGCACGCCCGCTGCCGTACGCCGGGACGTCGAGCGCACCTACGGGGCCCGCTGGGTGGTCGACGCCTACCACGTCCTGGACGACACCGGCCTGCGCCCGGTCGCCACCGGCCCGGACGGCCAGGTGCTCTACCGGGTGCCGGGGCCCTGACCGGCCCCGCCGTGCTTCCGCAGGTGCCTCACCGCACCGCGCTCGCCACCAGCCGGACCGCGCGCTTCACCCCGGGGCGGGCCACCTTGCGGACCACCGGGCGAAGGACGCGGGCCGTCACTCCGACCGGCTCCCAGCGGACCTGGAGACGACCGGGGCCGTGCCCCTCCGGTTCGATGGTGACGCGATGCGGGGCGGCGCCCGAGTGGTAGGGGACGCGGGTGGTCAGCGGGGGGAAGTCGAGGGGGGCCAGGAGGAGGCCCGTGTTGGCCTGGCCCTGGTGGGTGAGGCGGAGGAGGGGGTGGCGGGTGCCGGCGAAGCCGGCGGGGGAGAGGGGGGCGGTCGCCATGTCGAAGTGGACCCGGCCCTCGAAGACGCCCGGGCGGACCGGGTCCATCCGGAAGGGCACCGTCAGACGGCGCGGCCCGGGGGCGATGAGCAGGGCCGCGCGCTGGGGTCCGACCGGGAGCCGCAGCGCCGGGTCGTAGGTGCGTACCGTCAGGTCGACGGAGGCGCCGGGGCCCCGGACGATCTCGGTGATCTCGTGGCGGAACTGGGCGCTGAAGAACGGGCGGGTGTCCAGGTCCAGGTCGGTGAGGTCCAGCTCGCGGCGGGCGGCCTCGGTCTCGGGGACGCGCTCGCCCCAGTAGGTGCGGCCCTCCGGGTCGGTGACCACCCGGCGCGGGGCGACCCCGCGGCCCAGGCCCCGGGCGGCCAGCCGGGCCTCGTCGAGCCGGCGGTCGCGCACCAGCTGGAGCACCACCCGTTCGGCGCGCGGCAGCCGGGCGTAGGCGCCGGGGGAGAGGGTGTCCAGGTACGGGTTCATCACGTCGGCGAAGGCCTCCAGCCAGGCGTCGTCCCGGTAGGGCAGGTCACCGGCGTACATGCGGAAGTCGTGCTTGAGGAACTTGTGGTCCTTGTCCTCGCGCAGCGCCTGGTGCCCGCTGTCGGCGAGGAAGGCGTCGATGAGCCGCTGGACGTGGACGCGGTCGCGGACGTTGGCGATGCGGTGCCGCTGGTTGGAGATGGACGCCGTGTCGGAGGAGGCGTACGGGGCGACGTACCAGACGTAGACGGGCTCGGGGATGATCGTGAACCGTTCGGCCAGGCAGTAGGCCTGCGCGGAGAACAGCTGGTCCTCGTAGTGGATGCCCTCCGGGAAGCGCAGCCGGTGCCGGTCCAGGAAGGCGCGGGCGTACATCTTGCTGGTGGCCAGGTGCTCGAAGAACAGCCGCGGGTCGGCCTCGATGCCGTCCAGGGTGCGGCGCTCCTGCACCAGGTGCGGCATCCAGGTGGAGCGGCGCCCGGTGTCGACGCGGATCCGCTGCACCGCGCCCATCGCGAAGTCGATGTCCCGTTCGCGGTGCGCGGCGAGCAGGGAGGCGACGGCGTCCGGCGGGAGCTCGTCGTCGCTGTCGAGGAACATCAGATACGGCGCCCGGGCGATCTCCAGGGCGCGGTTGCGCGGGGCGCTGCAGCCGCCGCTGTTCTCCGGCAGGCGCAGATAGCGGACGCGGGGGTCCTGGGCGGCGAGGCGGCGGGCGACCTCGGGGGTGGCGTCGGTGGAGTGGTCGTCGCTGATGACGATCTCCAGGTCGCGGTGGCTCTGGCGGCGCACGGACGCCACGGCGCGGGGCAGGCGCTCGGCGTCGTTGTGCACGATGACCGTCACCGTCACATCGGGCGGGGGCGTCACGCGTCCACCTCCTCCGGGGCCGGCGCGGGGGTGCGCTGCTCCAGGGGCAGCACCGGCGGCAGTTCGCTCTCGTCCTGGCCGAGGAAGACCCGGCGCACCACGCGTTCGGCGGCGCGGCCGTCGTCGTACTCGCAGAATCTGCGCCGGAACACCGCGCGCGCCTTGGCGGCGCTCTCGTCCCGCCAGGCGTCGGTGGTGAGGATCTCGGCGAGCTGCCCCTGGGTGCGGGCGACCGGGCCGGGCGCGTCGGCGATCAGGTCGAAGTAGACGCCGCGGGTGGTGCGGTAGGTCTCCCAGTCGTCGGCGTGGATGACGATGGGGCGGTCCAGGTTGGCGTAGTCGAACATGATCGACGAGTAGTCGGTGACCAGCGCGTCGGCGGCCAGGCACAGCTCCTCGACCGGGTCGTAGGAGGAGACGTCGATGATGCGGCCCGAGCGGCGCAGCCCGGTCAGCGGGGAGGCGGTGCCGGTGTAGAAGTAGTGGGCGCGCACCAGCAGCACGGTGTCCTCGCCGAGCCGGTCGGCGAGCGCGGCCAGGTCCACGCGAGGCGTCCAGCCGGCCTCGTAGTCGCGGTGGGTGGGCGCGTAGAGGACGGCGCGGCGGCCCGGTGCGATGCCGAGCCGTTCGCGCACCGCGCGGATCTCGTCGGCGCCGGCGGTGTAGTAGATGTCGTTGCGCGGATAGCCGTAGTCCAGGGAGACGTACCGGGACGGGTAGGCGCGCTCCCACATCCGGGTGGTGTGGCTGTTGCTGGAGATGCTGTAGTCCCACTTGTCGACGCGCTCGAGCAGCGCCTGGAAGTCCAGGCCCTGCGCGGCCGCCGGGTAGGACATCTGGTCCAGGCCCATGCGCTTGAGCGGGGTGCCGTGATGGGTCTGGACGTGCACGGCGTCGGGGCGTTTGACCACCGAGTTGGGGAAGTTGACGTTGTTGACCAGGTACTTGGCGGTGGCGAGGGTCTCCCAGTAGCGGCGGGTGCCGGGGACGACGTGGTCGGTGCCGGGCGGCAGCAGCGCCGTGTTCTCGGCGGTGACCACCCACACCGGGTGGATGTGCGGGGCGAGTTCGGCGAGCTTGGCCGCGATGGCGGCGGGATTGCAGGCGACTCCGCGGTTCCAGTAGGCGGCGAACACCGCCAGGTGCTCGTCGACGGGGCGGTGCAGGGCACGGCGGTACTGCTCCTCACGCAGCCGGGTGCCCAGGCGCCGGCCGCGGGTGCGTACCGTGGAGCGGACGGTGCGCCGGGCCCGGTTGGCGGCCTGGAAGGCGCGGTACCGGCGGTAGGCGCCCTGCTCCAGCAGGGCGCGGCGCACGCCCTCGGGGCCCGCGGGGCGCTGGTGCCCCTCGGGGCGCAGCCGGACGGCGGCGCGGGAGGCGCGCCGGAAGAACTCGCGGGCCACCTCCTCGGGCATGCCGCCCCGGGCGAAGGTGCGCAGCAGGTCCCGGACCATCACCTCGTACAGCACGGACCGGACGGCCGGGCGCTCGCGGGCCAGGGCGTGCAGCGACTCGTAGCGCCGGATCAGGGCGTAGCGCTGCTCGGGGGTGGGCGGCGGGAGGCTGGCCGGGCGGAGCCTGCGGTCCTCCAGGGCCGGGTGGGGCAGGCAGGCCAGGCGGTCGGCGAGCAGCAGCGCGGCGAGCGCCGCGTAGGCCTCGTCGTCGGTGTTGAGCCGTGCCTCGTGGGTGCGCCAGAAGCCGGCGCGCAGTACGCGGGTGCCGAGCAGCGGGGTGAGCCGGAGCAGGTAGGCGTTGTCGTCGAGGGCGAGACCGGTGCGGCCGGCCCGGGCCAGCAGCGGGCCGTCCGGCGAGGGCAGCGAGGAGGCGCGCCATGAGCTGCGGACATGGTCGAGGAGCAGCACGTCCACGGTGTCCGGCAGCTCGGCGGCGCGTTCGGCGACGGTGCGGACGCTGCCGGGCGGCAGCCCGTCCTTGGAGTGCACGAAGAGCAGCCGGCGGCCGGTGGCGAGCCGGGCCCCGGCCGCCCGGGAGGCCGCGTCGCCGGTGCTCTCGGGCAGGGGCAGGATGCGCAGCTCGGGCGCGTGCCGCTGGGCGGTCTCCTGCGCCCAGTCGCCGACGGCGGCCACGACGACCTCGACTCCGGCGAGGGGCTGCGCGGCGAGGGAGTCCAGCAGACCGGTGAGGTGGTCCTGCGTGTTCGGGCCGTGGACGATGACGCTGAGCTCGGGCATCGGGCGCTCCTCCGTCTCGCCGTCGCACTGCGGGGGACTCCCTTTCGGGTGATACGGGTCATAGTGGCATCAATGCGACGCATGGGCTGCCTGGTGTGCGCCCCGCGGGGGAGTGTGGGTGGGCCTCAGGCCTTCGCCGGCTTCTTGCTCGCGCCGTCGCCGGTGAACTTCTCGTACTCCTTGAGCACCTCGTCGGTCGGCCCGTCCATGCGCAGCTCGCCGCGCTCCAGCCACAGCACCCGGTCGCAGGTGTCCCGGATGGACTTGTTGTTGTGGCTGACCAGGAACACCGTGCCGGCCTGCTTGCGCAGCTCGCGGATGCGGGCCTCGGACCGCTTCTGGAACTTCCGGTCGCCGGTGGCCAGCGCCTCGTCGATGAGCAGCACGTCGTGGTCCTTGGCGGCGGCGATGGAGAAGCGCAGGCGGGCCGCCATGCCGGAGGAGTAGGTGCGCATCGGCAGGGTGATGAAGTCGCCCTTCTCGTTGATGCCGGAGAAGTCGACGATCTCCTGGTAGCGCGCCTTGATCTCCTCGCGGGACATGCCCATCGCCAGCCCGCCGAGGATCACGTTCCGCTCACCGGTGAGGTCCTTCATCAGGGCGGCGTTCACGCCCAGCAGGGACGGCTGGCCGTCGGTGTAGATGCGGCCCCGCTCCACCGGGAGCAGCCCGGCGACGGCCTTCAGCAGGGTGGACTTGCCGGAGCCGTTGGTGCCGATCAGGCCGATCGCCTCGCCCCGGTACGCCACGAAGGACACATTGCGCACGGCGTGCACCCGGCGCACCCCGGCCGCCTTCTCGGCCTGCTTGCGGCGCAGAATGCGGTTGAGGGCGGCGGTGGCGGAGCCGCGCCCCGCGCCGGTGCCGTTGACCCGGTAGACGATGTCGACGCCGTCGGCGATGACGGTGGGGATCCGCTCGCGTGCGGTGTCCGGTGCGATGTCAGCCACGGCCGTAGGTCTCCTCAGCCTTCCAGAAGTAGATGAAGCCGCCGATGCCGGCGAGCAGCGCCCAGCCGGTGGCGATCAGCCAGACGTGGTCGGGCAGCTGGTGCGCTCGGAAGCTGTCGATCAGGGCGAAGCGCATCAGGTCGATGTAGACGGCGGCCGGGTTGGCCTGCAGCACCGGGCCCACCCAGGACGGCAGTCCGTCGCCGTGCTTGGCGACGATGTGGTCGATGCTGAACATCACGCCGGAGGCGTACATCCAGGTGCGCAGCACGAACGGCATCAGCTGGGCGATGTCGGGGGTCTTGGCGCCGATCCGGGCGAGGATCATGGACACGCCCGCGTTGAAGGTGAACTGCAGTACCAGCGCCGGGACCGCGAGCAGCCAGGAGGCGGCCGGCGGCACACCGAAGGCCAGCAGGATCACCGCCAGCGCCGCCATCGAGAACAGCAGCTGCTGCAGCTGCTGGAGGCAGAACGACAGCGGCAGCGCGGCGCGCGGGAAGTGCAGGGCGCGGACCAGACCCAGGTTGCCGGATATGGCGCGGGTGCCGGCCAGCAGCGAGCTCTGCGTGAACGTCCACACGAACACGCCGGTGACCAGGAACGGCACGTAGTCCGGGACGCCGTCCCTGGTCTGCATCAGCACGCCGAAGATGAAGTAGTAGACCGCCGCGTTCAGCAGCGGAGTCATCACCTGCCAGAGCTGGCCCAGCTTGGCCTGGCTGTACTGGGCGGTGAGCTTGGCCGTGGCGAACGCGGTGATGAAGTGCCGGCGCGCCCACAACTGGCGGACATAGCCGGGCAGCGAGGGGCGGGCGCCGCTGACGCTCAGGCCGTGGCGGGCGGCGAGCGCCGCGAGGTCGTGCTCGGCGGCGGGGACCGGCGCGGGGGCGGCCGGTGCGGGGGGTGGTGTGTGAAGGACCTGACTCACGTCCGCTGCTTTCCCTGGGGGCTTCTCGCTGGGCTTCGCTGGAGGAGGGGCATGAGGTGACGGCCGCGCCATACCGGGACGCGGGCGCGTCGGGGCGGGTCACGTCGACGGAACACGTCGGGACGGGACCGTATCGTCGAAACGTGAGCGTAAGTCCGCCCACCGTCGGAACGCAACCGTATCGTCGTAACGCCACCGGCCCTATGCTTGCGCGCATGACGACCAACGCCGACGAGCCGCAGCCGCGCCTCCGTCCGCGCCGCCGGGCCCCCGCGGGGGCGGCGGTGCTGCGCGAGGACGTGACCCAGGCGATCCGCGCGGCCGTCTTCGAGGAACTCGCGGCGGTCGGCTACGCCCGCATGTCCATCGAGGGGATCGCGCGCCGCGCGGGCGTCGGCAAGACGGCGGTCTACCGCCGCTGGCGCTCCAAGCTGCACCTGGTCCTGGACCTGGTCTCCGCCCTCGCCGTCCAGGGCCTGCCCGTGCCCGACACGGGCTGTCTGGAGGAGGATCTGCGCCTGCTCTACGAGGTCTCCGCCCGCGCCCTGCGCCACCCCCTGGCCTCGCAGATCATCCCCGACCTGCAGGCCGAGGCGGCCCGCAATCCCGACATCGCACAGGCTCTGCAGAAGGCGTTGCGCGAAGGCCAGGACTCGGTCGCCCGGGGCATCGTCACCGCGGCGGCGGCCCGCGGCGACCTCCGTCCCGGCCTGGACCAGGACCTCGCCCTGGACCTGATCTCCGGCCCTCTCTACTGGCGCTCGGTGGTCATCCGCGCCCCCGAACTGCCGAAGGACTACCTGGCATCCCTGGCCCGCGCCACCACGGCGGCACTCAGGGCGCTGTAGCCGCAGGAACGGCCAGGCGGTCCCGGTCAGGCAGGACCGGCCGGGCGCAACCGGTCAGGCGGAACCGGCCAGGCGTAACCGGTCAGGCGGAACCGGTCAGCCGCCGCAGCCGGGTGCGCAGCAGCGAGGCGGCGCCGGACAGGCCGGGCGCCACACGCAGGGCCAGAGAGCCCGAGGTGGTGGCGTAGGGGCGGAGCAGGACCAGGCCGTGCCGGAGGCTGGGCACCGCGCCGCGCCGCAGCAGGCCGGGCCCGGTGAGGGCGTGGGCCGTGGTGGTGCGGGTCGCCCCGTCGCTGAAGCGCAGCAGCAGACGCAGATCCCAGGTGCCGGTGCCGAGGCGGGCCAGCCGGGCCGGGCGCAGGGCCGTCTCCGCGACCCACGTGCCCCGGCCGGACGGGCGCAGCGGGACCGTGCGGCGCACCACCGCGCCGGCCACCTCCCGGTGGCGCCACTCCACCTCCGCCTCCTCGGGCTCCGCACGCGCCACCCGCCCGTACAGCTCGTGCAGGCGCAGCCGCATCCGGGTGCCGCGTACGGAGGGCCGCAGCTCCGCGTCGACGGCCACCGGGAGCAGCCGCACCGGGCGGGTCAGCAGCCCCTCGAGGCCGACCGCGGGCAGGTCAGGGGACCAGCAGGGCGAGCCGTCCGCGGCGCGCGCGTACGGCGGGCACAGGCGGGCCGGGCGGGCGGCCAGCTCCGCCAGCCGGGGCAGGTCGCGCGGCTCGGGCGACAGCAGGATCACCCGCCCGATCAGCCGGCCGGGCGCGACCGGGTCCCGGGCCCAGTCGGCCGCGTCGAACTCGGCGAGGACGTCCCGGGTGTGCGCCCACCACTGCCGGCGGTACCCCTCCTCGCGCAGCCCCAGCTCGCGCACGTACATGCGCAGGTCGTGGTCGAGGAACTTGGCCCGCGCCTCCCGGGCGAGCCGCTTGTGACCCGCCCCCAGCAGGATGTCGTAGGCCGTGCGGCAGGCACGGGTGCGGGCCTGCCAGTTGGCGATGCCGGCGCGGTCCAGCGAGATGGACAGGCGTGGCGCCTGGCGGCGCACGTGCCAGATGTAGACCCGGTCGGGGACGAGGGCGACGCGCGGGGCGGCGGCCCACAGACGGGCGGTGAAGACGATGTCCTCGTAGGGGAAGCGGCCCTCGGGGAAGCGGACGGCGTGCCGGCGCAGGAACGCGGTGGAGCACAGCTTGTTGACGCAGAGGGTGTCGCGGACCAGTCGCTGCAACTGCGCCGGGCGGTCCACGACGGAGGGGGCGGCGGGAGCGGTGTACAGCTCCGGCTCCCAGGGCACCTCGCGGCCCGACGGCAGCTCCCGCCGCACGCAGAGGCCGGCCGCGACGTCCGCGCCCGCCCGGGTCGCCGCCGCGAGCAGGGCCTCCACCGCGCCGGGCGGGAGGACGTCGTCGCTGTCCAGGAACATCACATAGGGCGCGGTCACCGCGTCCAGGCCGGTGTTGCGGGGGGTGCCGCAGCCGCCGCTGTTGGCCGGGAGCCGGATCACCCGCAGCCGGGGCTCGTGCTCGGCGAGCCGGGCGAGCAGGTCCGCGCTGCCGTCCGAGGAGCAGTCGTCCACCGCGATCACCTCGCGTACGGCCGGTCCCTGGCGGAGCGCCGAGCGCACGGCGTCGGTCACATGGGCGGCGTCGTCGTACCCGATGACGACGACGGCCACCTGGGCGGCGTGGAGGTATTCCATGGCGTCCCTGGCATCCCTGGGGGTGGCGGGCCGGTCATGGGACTTCTGCCCCTTCCGGGGCGTTTCGTCACGCTTCGCTGGTCGCGGCCGTGGCCGCCGCCGCGTCCAGGGCCTCGGTGAGCCGGTCGAGATCGGCGCGCAGGGACTGGATCCTGGCCGGATCGAAACCGGTCGCGGCGGCGATCCGACGAGGCACCTCGCGGGCGCGCTCGCGCAGTGCGAGCCCCTCCTCGGTGGGCCGCACCTCCACCGACCGCTCGTCGTGCGCGCTGCGCTCCCGGCGCACCAGGCCGGCCCCCTCCAGTCGCTTGAGCAGCGGCGAGAGTGTGCCGGAGTCCAGCCGCAGATGCTCGCCGAGCTTCTTCACCGGCAGGGTGCCGTGTTCCCAGAGCACCAGCATCACCAGGTACTGCGGGTAGGTGAGCCCGAGATCCTTCAGGATCACGCGGTAGACGCTGTTGAAGGCGCGGGAGGCCGCGTTCAGGGAGAAGCAGATCTGCTGGTCCAGGCGGAGCCAGTCGTCGGCGGAGCTCGGTGTCATGCCTCCAGGGTAGCCCTCTGCGGGCCATTGAGTTGCGCGCAATCTAATTGCGTCAAACCGAATTGTGTGCTCTACTCGATGACGTCGCGCCGGAAACGGCACGACGAGGCCCCCCGCTGTCGCCGATGCGACGCGCCCCGACGAGAGGATGGGTTCACCCATGGACGCGCTCTACACCGCCGTCGCCACCGCCACCCACGGCCGCGAGGGCCGTGCCGTCTCCTCCGACGGCAAGCTCGACCTCCAGCTGGGCATCCCGAAGGAGATGGGCGGCTCCGGCGAGGGCACCAACCCCGAGCAGCTGTTCGCCGCCGGGTACTCCGCCTGCTTCGCCAGCGCCCTCGGCCTGGTCGGCCGGGCCGCGAAGATCGACGTCAGCGACGCCGCGGTGACCGCCGAGGTCGGCATCGGCAAGCAGGGCGAGGGCTTCGGACTCGCGGTGACGCTGCGCGTGGAGCTGCCGGAGAACGTGGACGAGGCGACCGGCCGCAAGCTCGTCGAGCAGGCCCACCAGGTCTGCCCCTACTCCAACGCCACCCGCGGCAACATCCCGGTCGACCTCGTCATCGAGTAGTCACCGGCGGCGTACGGGCGTACCTGCGCACGGGCGGCCGCGTGGCCGCCACGGAACCACCAGCGCACGGACGGACACGACGACGGCGCCCCACCGGTCACCGACCGGGCGGGGCGCCGCCGTGTGTCGCCCCGGGGCAGCCCACGGGGACCGACAGGCGCTCAGCAGTCGAACACCGACCAGCAGATGTCGTTGCGCAGCCGCTGGTCGTCGAGCACCAGCTCGCGGATCGCCTCCGGCAGGCGGTCCCGCTGCCACCGGCACTCGCGCCGCCCCGCGGCCTCGCTCTCCTGCTTCGGCACCGAGGCCCGCACCGCCTTGATCGCATAGGCGGCCGCGCCCAGTTCGTGCGCGGCGACATGCGCCACCACCGCGGCCTGGCCGGCCGCGTAGGCGGCGAACCGGGGCGCGCCCCGCAGATCCCGGGCGGCACCCATGGCGTGACCGCCCGCGGCGCGCGCCTGCATCATCTTCAGCTCGCCCCGCACCCAGGCACGGGCGGCCTCGATCGCCTCGCGGGGCCGCGGGTCCTCGGGCCGGGCAGCCTCGAACAGGCCGAGCACGTGCTCCGCGCAGTCCGCCGCCCAGAGGGCGAGCAGATGGTGGTCCGCGTCGGTGAGGGTCCCACCGCGGCGGATCGTCACGAAACGGGGGTCCCTGACCTTCGGGAGGATCACGCGAGGGGTT
>NZ_JAATEM010000044.1 GCF_012034205.1 Streptomyces composti | reverse complement strand
TTGCCGATCCGATTTCCTCGGTGCCTTTCCGGGTTCCGCTTGCGCGATTCCCTTTCCGGCGCACCCGACTTTATCAGAGATTCTGAGTCGGATTTCCCTCCCCCTCCGGGCGGTTGTCTCCGACGCACGAGGTGGCCGGGTGCCCGATCGGGAGGAGTTGTAAACGTACTGGAGCGGGGCGGCTCGATGCAAATCGAGCCGCCCCGCTCCCAGTTCGCGCCCTGCCGGCGGACCGACGGGCCGTCAGGCGGGGCTCAGACCTCCACCACGACGGGCAGGATCATGGGCCGGCGCCGGTAGGTGTCGGAGACCCACTTGCCCAGCGTGCGGCGGACGAGCTGCTGCATCTGGTGCGGTTCGACGACGCCGTCCTGGGCGGAGCGCTCCAGCGTCTCGGTGATCTTCGGGATCACCTCGCCGAAGGCCGAGTCGTCGATGCCGGAGCCGCGGGCCTGGATGTGCGGACCGCCGGTGATCTTTCCGGTCGAGGAGTCGAGGACGACGAAGACCGAGATGATGCCCTCGTCGCCGAGGATCTTGCGGTCCTTCAGGGCCGGCTCGCCGACGTCGCCGACGGAGAGACCGTCGACGTAGACGTAGCCCGCCTGGACCTTGCCGGAGATCTTGGCCTTGCCCTCGATCAGGTCGACGGCGACGCCGTCCTCGGCGATGACGATGCGGTCGTGGGGGACGCCGGTCAGCGCGCCCAGTTCCGCGTTGGCCCGCAGGTGCCGCCATTCGCCGTGGACCGGCATCAGGTTGCGCGGGCGGCAGATGTTGTAGAAGTACAGCAGCTCGCCCGCGGAGGCGTGGCCGGAGACGTGGACCTTGGCGTTGCCCTTGTGGACGACGTTGGCGCCCCAGCGGGTGAGGCCGTTGATGACGCGGTAGACCGCGTTCTCGTTGCCCGGGATCAGGGAGGACGCCAGGATCACGGTGTCGCCCTCGACGATCCGGATCTGGTGGTCGCGGTTGGCCATGCGCGACAGGGCGGCCATGGGCTCGCCCTGGGAGCCGGTGCAGACCAGGACCACCTCGTGATCGGGCAGGTCGTCCAGGCTCTTGACGTCCACCACCAGGCCCGGGGGGACCTTGAGATAGCCGAGGTCGCGGGCGATGCCCATGTTGCGGACCATGGAGCGCCCGACGAAGGCGACCCGGCGGCCGTACTCGTGGGCGGCGTCCAGGATCTGCTGGATGCGGTGGACGTGGCTGGCGAAGCTGGCCACGATG
This sequence comes from Streptomyces composti, assembly GCF_012034205.1. Taxonomy (GTDB): domain Bacteria; phylum Actinomycetota; class Actinomycetes; order Streptomycetales; family Streptomycetaceae; genus Streptomyces; species Streptomyces composti. The sequence goes on along the minus strand of NZ_JAATEM010000044.1, from coordinate 39,236 downwards.
ATCCGCTTGCGGGCGCCGGCGAACACCTGGCGGAGCACATTGGAGATGTCGCGCTCGTGCGGGGTGAAGCCGGGGACCTCCGCGTTGGTGGAGTCGGACAGGAGGAGGTCGATGCCCTCCTCGCTCAGCCGGGCGAACGCGTGTAGATCCGTGAGGCGGTTGTCCAGCGGCAGCTGGTCCATCTTGAAGTCGCCGGTGTGGACGACCATGCCCGCGGGAGTGCGCACGGCGACCGCGAGCGCGTCCGGGATGGAGTGGTTGACCGCGATGAACTCGCAGTCGAAGGGGCCGATGCGCTCGCGGTGGCCCTCCGCCACCTCCAGGGTGTAGGGACGGATGCGGTGCTCCTGGAGCTTCGCCTCGATCAGGGCGAGGGTCAGCTTGGAGCCGATCAGCGGGATGTCCGGCTTCTCACGCAGCAGGAAGGGGACGCCGCCGATGTGGTCCTCGTGACCGTGGGTGAGGACGATGCCCTCGATGTCGTCGAGACGGTCCCGGATGGACGAGAAGTCCGGCAGGATCAGGTCGATTCCGGGCTGCTCCTCCTCGGGGAAGAGCACTCCGCAGTCGACGATCAGCAGGCGGCCGCCGTATTCGAAGACCGTCATGTTCCGGCCGATCTCGCCCAGGCCGCCGAGTGGCGTGACGCGCAGGGCGCCGTCGGCCAGCGGCGGGGGCGGGCCGAGTTCAGGATGCGGATGACTCAAAAGACTCTCCTCAACCACGCGCGCCACGTACCGGTGGGGCACGTGGCGCGCGTGACGTTCGTGCAGAAGCAGTTGTCGTACGGGGTGCGGGCACCGGTGGCCCGCCTATTCAGTTGTGGAGTCCGGTGCGCGAGCGCTCGCGCGAAGTCTGTTGTCTAGAGCTGTACCCCGCCGGCGGCAAGATCGATCTTGAGCTGCTCGATCTCCTCCGGGGTGCACTCGGCCATGGGCGGCCGCAGGGGTCCGGCGGGCAGGCCCTGCAGGGTGAGGGCCGCCTTGGTGGTCATCACGCCCTGGGTGCGGAACATGCCCGTGTAGACCGGGAGCAGCTTCTGGTGGATCTCGGTGGCCTTCTGGACGTCGCCGGAGGTGTACGCCTCGACCAGGGCGCGCAGCTCGGGGGTGACCAGGTGGCCGACGACGGAGACGAAGCCGACCGCGCCCACGGAGAGCAGCGGCAGGTTGAGCATGTCGTCGCCGGAGTACCAGGCGAGGCCGGAGCGGGCGATGGCCCAGCTGGCGCGGCCGAGGTCGCCCTTGGCGTCCTTGTTGGCGACGATCCTCGGGTGCTCGGCGAGCCGGACGATCGTCTCGGTGTTGATCGGGACACCGCTGCGGCCGGGGATGTCGTAGAGCATGACGGGCAGGTCGGTGGCGTCGGCGATGGCCGTGAAGTGCCGGTACAGGCCCTCCTGCGGGGGCTTGTTGTAGTACGGCGTGACGACCAGCAGGCCGTGGGCGCCGGTGCGCTCGGCGGTGCGGGCCAGCTCGATGCTGTGGTGGGTGTCGTTGGTGCCGACTCCGGCCACCACGTGGGCGCGGTCGCCGACGGCCTCCAGTACCGCCCGTACGAGATCCCTTTTCTCCGCGTCGCTGGTGGTGGGGGACTCGCCGGTGGTGCCGTTGATGATCAGGCCGTCGTTGCCTGCGTCCACCAGGTGGGTGGCGAGCCGCTGTGCGCCGTCGAGGTCGAGTGCGCCGTCCGCCGTGAAGGGCGTGACCATGGCGGTGAGGACCCGCCCGAAGGGGGTCTGCGGAGTGGAGGTCGGAGCCATGGGTAACACGCTACTCGTTGCTCAGGACCGGGTCTGCCCTCGGGGCAGGCGACAAGGTGGTGCATATGGGGAGCCCGGTACTGCCTGCTCGGGGGTTCAGGCAGTACCGGGTCCGTTTGATCAGGCTAGAAAACTTCGCGACGTGCCGCAATACGGACACTTCGCACGGCTGATCCGTACATGTGTGCCGGTGTGGGAAACGTCGCCCGGCCGATCCGGTTACGGTGCGACACGTCCGTTGGCGTTGAAGGCCGCATAGGTGAGCGGCATCAGCCGGGCCCACTCGGCCTCCATCTTCTCGCCGACCATCTCGATCTCCCGCTGCGGGAACGACGGCACCTTGGCCAGCTCGTGCTGGGTGCGCAGGCCGAGGAAGTGCATCAGCGAGCGGGCGTTGCAGGTGGCGTACATCGTGGAGTACAGGCCGACGGGGAGCACCGAGCGGGCGACCTCGCGGGCGATGCCGGCGGCGAGCATCTCCCGGTAGGTGCGGTAGGCCTGGCGGTACGACTCCTCCATGGACTCGGTGACCAGCCGGTGCTGTTCGGGGGTGCCCTCGACGAACCGGTACTTGCCGGGCCGGCCCTCCTGAACCAGCTTGCGGGAGCCGTCCGGGACGTAGAAGACCGGCTGGAGCTCCCGGTAGCGTCCCGACTCCTCGTTGTACGACCAGCCGACCCGGTGCCGCATGAACTCGCGGAAGACGAAGATCGGGGCGCTGATGAAGAAGGTCATCGAGTTGTGCTCGAACGGGCTGCCGTGCCGGTCCCGCATGAGGTAGTTGATCAGGCCCTTGGAGCGCTCCGGGTCCTTCTGCAGCTCGTCCAGGGACTGCTCACCGATGGTGGACACACGGGCCGCGAACAGTACGTCGGAGTCCGCCGCGCTGTGTTTGACCAGCTCGACGGTGACGTCGCTACGGAACTCGATCTTGAAGTCTTCGTCGGGGTTCACGGTGTGAGGGGCCTTCCCGTCTGGTCCTGTGCGCCGTCACTTTACCCACGGAACGGGCATGGTCCGGGCGGTGGCTGCTGGTGAGCGAGGAAACGGATCGGTAGCCTCACCGGGCACAGCCATCACATGGATCTAGTGAGGACCCGCCGTGCCCCTGCCCTTTCTGACGGCCGACCGCGAGCTCGACACCGCGGACGATGTCCCGCTGCCCTACGAGGACCGCGACCGCTGGCGGCGCCCCTACCGTCCGGGCCCCTGGCGGGTGGGGGTGGCGGCCCTGTTGCTGCTGCTCGCCTCGTTCGTGCTGTTCTCCGCGGTGATCATCGCGGCGACGGCGTCGCTGTCGTCGGCCGGGGTGGTGTTCGGTCTCGCGCTGGTCGTCATCGCCGGGGCGCTGCGGCTGCTGCGGATGGGTGTGTGGGTGAGCGCCAGGGGCCTGCGGCAGGTGGTGTTCTTCAGCACGCGCACGGTGCCGTGGGACCAGGTCGGCTCGGTCCGGACGGTGCAGCAGCCGGTGCGGCTGCTCGGGCTGCCGAGGATGGTGCAGGGGCAGGCGCTGCTGCTGGCGCGGCGGGGCCGGGCGGAGGCGGTGCCGCCGCTGCTGACCACGCACAACGCGGACTTCCTGGGGCGTGAGCTCGCCTTCGACCGGGCGGCCGACACGGTGGAGGCCTGGGCGGAGGAGTACCGCCGGGTGTGACCGGGCCCGGTCGCCGCCGGGAGCCCGGTGCCCGGCGCCGGACCCGCCGTTCGGAGCCCGCGGCTCACCACGTGGGCCGGGGCTCACCGCGCGGGCCGGGGCTCACCGGGCGGCGCTCTCCCGGTGCAGGGCGATGGCACGCTGCATGGCCTTGCGGGCGCGCGGGGTGTCGCGGGCGTCGTGGTAGGCGACGGCGAGCCGGAACCAGCTGCGCCAGTCGTCGGGGGCGGCCTCGGTCTCGGCCTTGCGGCGGGCGAAGACCTCGTCGGCGGAGTCGCGGTCGATGCGCCCGCTGGGCAGGCGCTTCAGCTCGTCCACGGGCAGTCCGCCCTCGGCCTCGAGCTGGGCGGCGAGGCGGTTGGCCTGCCGGACGAACTGGGTGTTCTTCCACAGGAACCACACCCCGATCACCGGCAGGATCAGGACCGCGACGCCGAAGGCGACGGTGACGGGCGTGCCGGCCTCGATGAGGAGCACACCCCGGCTGCCGACCAGGACGAAGTAGACGACCAGGACGGCAGCCGTGAGGGCGTAGGAGATCTTGGCGCGCATGGCGGGGGCGGGGCTCAGTTCAGGTCGAGGAAGTGCTCCAGGCCGAAGGTCAGGCCCGGAGTGCTGGTGACGCGGCGGACGCCGAGCAGGATGCCCGGCATGAAGCTGCTGTGGTGCAGGGAGTCGTGGCGGATGGTGAGGGTCTCGCCCTCGCCGCCGAGCAGGACCTCCTGGTGGGCCAGCAGGCCACGCAGGCGCACCGCGTGCACCGGGACGCCGTCCACGTCGGCGCCGCGGGCCCCGTCCAGGGCGGTGACCGTGGCGTCCGGAGCGGGCGGGGAGCCGGCGGCGCGACGGGCCTCGGCGATGAGCTGGGCGGTGCGCGTGGCGGTGCCGGAGGGGGCGTCGGCCTTGTTGGGGTGGTGCAGCTCGACGACCTCGACGGACTCGAACAGCGGGGCGGCGATCTGCGCGAACTTCATGGTCAGCACGGCGCCGATGGAGAAGTTGGGAGCGATCAGCACGCCCGTCTGCGGGGAGAGCTCGAGCCAGCCCTTGAGCTGGGCGAGGCGCTCGTCGGTCCAGCCGGTGGTGCCGACGACCGCGTGGATGTTGTGCCGCACGCAGAAGTCGAGGTTGCCCATGACCGAGGCGGGCGTGGTCAGCTCCACCGCGACCTGAGCGCCGGACTCGACGAGCGTCTCCAGCTTGTCGCCCCGGCCGAGGGCGGCCACCAGTTCCATGTCCTCGGCGGCCTCGATCGCCTTGACCGCCTCGGATCCGATCCGGCCCTTGGCACCGAGGACCGCCACGCGCAGCTTGCTCATCTGTGTTGCTTCCTTACCGGAGGGGGTTGCCGGGGGATTGCCGGGGTGGGTCAGGCGACGGCCTCGTGCAGGCGGGCGGCCTGCTTGTCCTTCAGCGGGCCGATGACCGACAGGGAGGGGCGCCGGCCCAGGATGTCGCGGGCGACCGCGCGCACGTCGTCCGGGGTGACGGACGTTATCCGGGCCAGCATGTCGTCGACCGACATCTGCTCGCCCCAGCACAGCTCGCTCTTGCCGATGCGGTTCATCAGCGCGCCGGTGTCCTCCAGGCCGAGGACGGTGGAGCCCCGGAGCTGGCCGATGGCGCGCTCGATCTCGTCGTCCGGCAGTCCGTGCTCGGCGACCTGGTCGAGCTCGTCGCGGCAGATCTTCAGCACGTCGTGCACCTGGGAGGGCCTGCAGCCCGCGTACACGCCGAACAGGCCGCAGTCGGCGAATCCGGAGGTGTAGGAGTACACGCTGTAGGCGAGGCCGCGCTTCTCCCTGACCTCCTGGAAGAGGCGGGAGGACATGCCGCCGCCGAGGGCGGTGTTCAGCACACCGAGGGCCCAGCGGCGCTCGTCGGTGCGGGCCAGGCCGGGCATGCCGAGCACGATGTGCGCCTGCTCGGTGCTGCGGTCGACCAGTTCGACACGTCCGGCGGTGCGCAGGGCGCGGCTGCCGCCGCGGGGGGCGATCGGCTGGGCGTCCGGGTCCTTGAGGGCGCCGGCCTGCTCGAAGGCGGCGCGGACCTGGCGTACGACCTTGTTGTGGTCGATGTTGCCCGCGCAGGCGACGACCAGGTGGGTGGGGTCGTAGTGCTTCTTGTAGAAGCGGCGGATGCGCTCGGCGGTGAGGGCGTTGACCGTGTCTACGGTGCCGAGGACGGGGCGGCCGAGGGGGTTGTCGCCGAACATGGTGTGCGCGAACAGGTCGTGCACACAGTCGCCCGGGTCGTCCTCGGTCATGGCGATCTCTTCGAGGATGGCGCCGCGCTCGACCTCCACGTCCTCCTGGCGGATCAGCGAGCCGGTGAGCATGTCGCACACCACGTCGATGGCGAGCGGCAGGTCGCTGTCGAGCACGCGTGCGTAGTAGCACGTGTACTCCTTGGCGGTGAACGCGTTCATCTCGCCGCCGACCGCGTCCAGGGCGGAGGAGATCTCCAGTGCGGAGCGGCGTGCGGTGCCCTTGAAGAGCAGGTGCTCGAGGTAGTGGGTGGCGCCGTTCAGCGAGGGGGTCTCGTCGCGGGAGCCGACGTGCGCCCAGATGCCGAAGGTGGCGGAGCGGACGGTGGGCTGGGTCTCGGTGACGATGCGCAGGCCGCCGGGGAGGGTGGTCTTGCGGACCGTGCCGATGCCGTTCTCGCCCTTGATGAGCGTTTGGGTACGGGCGACGGCCCGCGCCTCCGGGGAGGTGCGGGCCGTCGCCTTGAAGCCACGGGACGTCACTTGGCGGCGTCGTCCTTGTTCTCGTCGGAGTTCTCGCCCTCGATCACGGGGATCAGGGAGAGCTTGCCGCGGGAGTCGATCTCGGCGATCTCGACCTGGACCTTCTGGCCCACGCCCAGGACGTCCTCGACGTTCTCCACGCGCTTGCCGCCGGCCAGCTTGCGGATCTGTGAGATGTGCAGCAGACCGTCCTTGCCGGGCAGCAGGGAGACGAAGGCACCGAAGGTGGTGGTCTTGACGACCGTGCCCAGGTAGCGCTCGCCGACCTCGGGCATCGTCGGGTTGGCGATGCCGTTGATGGTGGCGCGGGCGGCCTCGGCGGAGGGGCCGTCGGCGGCGCCGATGTAGATGGTGCCGTCGTCCTCGATGGTGATCTCGGCGCCGGTGTCCTCCTGGATCTGGTTGATCATCTTGCCCTTGGGGCCGATGACCTCGCCGATCTTGTCGACCGGGATCTTCACGGTGATGATCCGCGGCGCGTTGGGGGACATCTCGTCCGGCCGGTCGATCGCTTCCATCATCACGTCGAGGATGTGGAGGCGGGCGTCCCGGGCCTGCTTGAGGGCGGCGGCCAGGACGGAGGCCGGGATGCCGTCCAGCTTGGTGTCGAGCTGGAGGGCGGTGACGAACTCCTTGGTGCCGGCGACCTTGAAGTCCATGTCGCCGAACGCGTCCTCCGCACCGAGGATGTCGGTGAGGGTGACGTAGTGGGTCTCGCCGTCGATCTCCTGGGAGATCAGGCCCATGGCGATACCGGCGACGGGGGCCTTCAGCGGCACACCGGCGTTCAGCAGCGACATGGTGGAGGCGCAGACGGAGCCCATGGACGTCGAGCCGTTGGAGCCGAGGGCCTCGGACACCTGGCGGATCGCGTAGGGGAACTCCTCGCGGCTCGGCAGGACCGGGAGCAGAGCGCGCTCGGCGAGGGCGCCGTGGCCGATCTCGCGGCGCTTCGGGGAGCCGACGCGGCCGGTCTCGCCAGTGGAGTACGGCGGGAAGTTGTAGTTGTGCATGTAGCGCTTGCGGGTCACCGGCGAGAGGGTGTCCAGCTGCTGCTCCATGCGCAGCATGTTCAGCGTGGTGACGCCCAGGATCTGGGTCTCGCCGCGCTCGAACAGCGCCGAGCCGTGGACCCGCGGGATGGCCTCGACCTCGGCGGCCAGGGTGCGGATGTCGGTGACACCGCGGCCGTCGATGCGCTTCTTCTCCTTGATCACGCGCTCGCGGACCAGCTGCTTGGTGAGCGCGCGGTACGCGGCGGAGATCTCCTTCTCGCGGCCCTCGAACTCCGGCAGGAGCTTCTCGGCGGCGAGCTGCTTGACGCGGTCCAGCTCGGCCTCGCGCTCCTGCTTGCCGGCGATGGTGAGCGCCTGGGCGAGCTCGGGCTTGACGGCGGCGGTGAGCGCCTCCAGGACGTCGTCCTGGTAGTCGAGGAAGATCGGGAACTCGGCGACCGGCTTGGCGGCCTTGGCGGCGAGGTCCGACTGGGCCTTGCAGAGCACCCGGATGAAGGGCTTGGCGGCCTCCAGGCCGGCGGCGACGACCTCCTCGGTCGGCGCCTCGGCGCCGCCCTCGATGAGCTTGATCGTCTTGTCGGTGGCCTCGGCCTCGACCATCATGATCGCGACGTCGCCGTCCTCCAGGGTGCGGCCCGCGACGACCATGTCGAAGACGGCTTCCTCGAGCTCGGAGTGCGTCGGGAAGGCCACCCACTGGCCGCGGATCAGCGCGACGCGGACGCCGCCGATCGGGCCGGAGAAGGGCAGGCCGGCCAGCTGCGTGGACGCGGAGGCGGCGTTGATCGCCACCACGTCGTACAGGTGGTCGGGGTTGAGCGCCATCACCGTGGCGACGATCTGGATCTCGTTGCGCAGGCCCTTCTTGAAGGACGGGCGCAGCGGGCGGTCGATCAGGCGGCAGGTGAGGATGGCGTCCTCGGAGGGACGGCCCTCACGGCGGAAGAACGAGCCGGGGATCTTGCCGGCGGCGTACATCCGCTCCTCGACGTCCACCGTGAGGGGGAAGAAGTCGAGCTGGTCCTTGGGGTTCTTGGAGGCGGTGGTGGCCGACAGCACCATGGTGTCGTCGTCCAGGTACGCGACGGCGGAGCCGGCGGCCTGCTTGGCCAGGCGGCCCGTCTCGAAGCGAACGGTGCGGGTGCCGAAGGAGCCGTTGTCGATGACGGCCTCGGCGTAGTGGGTCTCGTTCTCCACTAGCGGTTTCTCCGTTACTTTGTCGTCTTTCGTCCCGGCTGCCCGTGTGGCAGGGGGACGAGGGCGGAGAAGCGCGCCGTGTGTGCGGGCCGGTCTTCGATCGAAGCACCCGGGGTCGATTCCCCGGGGGCCACTACCGAGGACCGGCGGCGGCTGGGTGCGCCTCTCCTCATGCTGGGGATGCTTGAAGTTCTCGGATCGTGCGGTGTCGTACGTCTTGCGTTGTGCTACCACACTACAAAGGAGCGGTGACACTGCGCACGTACAGCGGTACGGCCGCGCGGGCCGCACTGCCGTACAGCAAAGGGAGCGGCCCCCTGACTCAGGGAACCGCTCCCTTCACGGCGTCCTACTTGGCGCCCGCCGCGCCGCGGCGGATGCCCAGGCGCTCGACCAGCGTGCGGAAGCGCTGGATGTCCTTCTTGGCCAGGTACTGCAGCAGCCGGCGGCGCTGACCGACCAGGATCAGCAGACCACGGCGGGAGTGGTGGTCGTGCTTGTGGGTCTTGAGGTGCTCCGTCAGGTCGGAGATCCGACGGGACAGGAGAGCGACCTGGACCTCGGGGGAGCCGGTGTCACCCTCCTTGGTCGCGAACTCGGCGATGATCTGCTTCTTCGTAGCGGCGTCGAGCGACACTCGTACTCCTCGTGATCTGTGAGTGGCCACCGAGTGCCCCCGGTCTGCTTCTCGGGGGAGCTTCCATGACTCGGAAGGCGGGGATCCGCTGGGCGCGACCTCCAGAGCAGGTGCTCCGGTGGTGCGTACACAAACGGCCGTCACTCAGGGTACCAGGCGGCGGGGGCCCTTCTTGCCGCTTGGTCCACGGCTCGGCAAAACCGCCCAGGTGGGACGGGCACCGCCACTAGGGTGACGCTCGGACGATCGGTACGGCCGGATACATGAGGTACCGGATACATGAGGTATCCGGGTACGTCGGAAGGGGTCGCTGCGGCATGGCGGAGACGGCAGAGGAGATCAAGGCGCGCAAGGAGCGGGAGAGAGACGAGCTGTACGCCCTCGACATCTCCGGGGTCGAGTGGCACGGCCCGCCCGGCACCTCGCCGGACGAGGAACGGGTGGAGATCGCGTACCTGCCCGGCGGCGCGGTGGCCATGCGGTCCTCGCTCGACCACGACACGGTGCTGCGCTACACGGAGGCCGAGTGGCGGGCCTTCGTGCTGGGGGCGCGGGACGGCGAGTTCGACCTGAAGCCGCCGGGCGACTCGCCGGAGACCGCGCCGCAGGAGGCGCAGGAGACGCAGGAGGGTTCGTCGCAGAGCTCCTGATCCGAGCGACCGCCGCGCGCCCGGGAGGTGACCTCGCCTCCCGGGCGACGCGTGTCCGGCTCGTGGCGAGACGCCGGGCGAACGCCGGAGCCCCGGCTGCACCGCGCCTCCCGCTGAGCAGGGCCCCCAGCAGATCCCAGCAGGCCCCAGTGAGGACGAACATGCCCGGTACGGCTTCACCGGCTTCCCCGGCTTCCCCGGCTTTCCGGCGCCGGCGTCCGGCCGCCGTGACGGCGGCAGTGCTGTGCTGCGTGCTGGCCGGCGGCGCGGGAGCGTGGGCCCTGTTCGGGCCGGAGGGCGGCGACGGGGGATGCGCGGGCCTGCTGCGGAACGAGCGCGTCCGTGCCGCCCTGGGCGAGGCCCACGACAGCGGCCTGGGCTGTGCCCGGCTGGGTGCGGAGATCAAGAAGGCGACGACGGGGCCGGAGCAGGGGCGCCACTCGCTGCGGCAGGCGCAGGCGATGAAGGACGTCCTCGTCGCGGTCGACGAGGAGCTGCAGCGGCCGGGCGGGCGGGTGAGCCGGCGGTTGTTCACGCCGCTCGCGGAGGCTCTGGCCGACTACCCGGCGGACACGGAGGCCATCCTCGGGGTGCGCAGCACGGAGTACGCCTTCAAGGGCCCGCCCGCCGAGCCGGCGTGGCGGGACGACGAGGGTGTGCACATGTCCGTACCGCGCACCGCGCTGCTGCGGGTCGTGCGGGTGCTGTCCGAGGAGCCCGCGGCCTATGTCGCCCTGCGGCAGGCGGCGACCCGCCGGGCGGCGGAGGGCCTGGTCGCAGCCGGCCCCGGCGCCGGTGACGCCGGCCTGGACGCCGCCGCGGGGCGGAACGCACGCACGCTCGGCGTGTGGGACGCGGTGGCCGCCGATGTCCGGCACGACGGCGTGGAGGAGGACACCGCCCGGTGGGACCACGACGTCATCAAGGGGCTGACGGGGAACGCCGGTGAGCGCTCGGCTCGTGCGGCCCGGGCGAAGGACCCGGTGAACCGTCTCGTCGGCACCTGGCGGCGGATGCTGCTCGGCCAGCACGCCTCGCTCGAGGAGCAGAGTGCCGTCATGGCCGACCTCCGGGGGAAGGCCGTGGGGCTCGGCCCCGCGGTGCGCGGGTCGCTGCGGAAGGCATGCCTCGACACCGCTTCCGGCGCGCGTGAGCGCACGCTGCGCGAACTGGGCTGACGGCAAAGCACCGCAAGACGCCCGAAGTTGGGTGCGGTATGACGGTTCTTGTCCGGTTCTCCCCTGTCTTGTGCCCAGCAGTGGTGGGGTGTTGACAAGGTCCGTGGCCGTTCCCGGGGCTGTGATGGGGCTGTGACGGGCCTGCCGGTGCGCCTGAAGTGGTGACTAGGGTGGGATCGGGCGCGGTCGGTCCTGCCATCGGACGAGACGACCACGCGGCACCCTCGAACAACTTCCGACGACGACAAGACGCTGGTCGCACGGCGCGGCGCGCAGGTGCTCGACCACACCAGGAGGAACTGTGAGCAGCGATCGGGACGGGATCCGCGGGGGCTGGGCGACACCCGGCGATGACCAGCCCGACGCGGAGTCCGCCGTCGAGGCGACGGGCGAGTTCACCATCGACTACGCGCCGCCGGCCTGGTACACGCAGAACGCCTCGGGATCGCCGGCGTCGGAGGGCTCGTCCGTCTCCGCCGCGGGGGAGGCTTCGGAGTCCGTGCCCGGAGCGCCTGCGGAGCCTGCCGCCGACGCCGCCCCGTCCCCTGCGGACAGCGCCGAGCCGGCCCCCGCGGTGCCGCCCGTCCCGGGGCCGACGCCACCGCCCGCGATGGGCGCCCCGGAGCCTGCCGTGAGTCCGGCGCCGGGGGCGCCTTTCACTCCGCCCGCGCCCGCGCCCGCTTCCGGTGCACCCTTCACTCCGCCCGCGCCGCCTCCCGGGGTGCCGGGGGTCGTGCCCAAGCTGCCGGTGGGGTTCGAACCGCAGCAGCCGCAGGGGGAGGGTCAGATGAACGGGGGGTCTTCGTCGTCCCCGTCGGCGCCGGAGGCCCCGGCCGCCGGGGCCGAGCCCGGACCGGCCGATCCCGGCAGCGGCGACCTGGAGAGCGGTGCCACCATCCGGTTCTCCGCCGCCGCGCTGAAGCGGGAGTTCGAGCGGAGGGACGCCGAGGCGGCGGCCGAGAAGAGCACGTCCGGGGACGGCGAGGCCGAGGACGCCGGCGTTCCGGCCGAGGACAAGGCCGGCACCGGGGCCGCGGCCGAGCCCGGTGATGCGGACGGCAGCACTGCTGACGCCGGCGGCGAGGGCTCGGAGGTTCCGGGAGCCGAGGCGGAGCGGGACGACGAGGGCTCCGGTGGGACGGACGCCTCGGCGGAGGACGCCCCGGCAGCGGGGAGGGACTCCGGGGACGGCGCAGACGCGGAGAGCCGGCCGGAGGCGCCGGAAGCCGAGACCGCTGCCGACGCCGATGCCGATGCCGATGCCGAGGGTGGCGCGGCAGCGGACACGGATGCCTCCCAGGGGGAGGCCGCCTCCGGCGAGAGCACCGAGAGCGCCGAGGGTGCGGTGGCCGGGCCGGCCGGGCCCGAGGACGCGGCTCGCGCGGACGAGCCGCAGGACGCCGTGCCTGCGGATGCCGTACCCGCGGACTCCGCCCCCGATGACGCGGCGCCGCCGGCCGACGCCACGCCCGCCGACGCCGCGCCGGCGGCACCCGAACCCGAGGACGCCGGGCCCGAGGACGCCAAGCCGTCGGACGGCGCCGCGCCTACCGACGCTCCCGGCGGCGAGGGGCCGCAGGACGCCGCCCCGCCCGCCTGGACTCCCCCGGTGCCGCAGGGCGCACCGCCGGTGCCGCCCGGGTACCCGGCCGCCCCGCCGCCCGCGGCCCAGTGGCCGCCCGCGCAGCCCCCGGCACAGCCCGGCGGTTACGGCTTCCCGCAGCAGCCGCCCGCCCAGCCGGGCCAGCAGCCGGGTGTGCCCCCGCAGGCACCCACGCCGCAGCCCCAGCCCCAGCAGCCCGCTGCCCAGGACCAGTCCGCCGCGGCGCAGCAGCCGCCCGCCCAGCCGCAGGCTCCGCAGCCGGCGGCGGCACCGTGGGGCACGCCGGGTGGCCAGACGCCGCCCCCGACCGCGGCGCAGCAGCCGGCCGGCTACGGCTTCCCGCAGCCGGGCTCCGCCCCCGCGCCGGACGCCCAGGGCGGCTACGGCTTCCCGCAGCCGGCGGCGGCCCAGACTCCTGAGGCACCGCAGGGGCAGGCACCGGCGCAGCAGTCCGCTCCTCAGCCGGAGGCGCAGTCCCAGCCGCAGCCGTCGGCACAGCAGCCGAACCCACAGGCCCCGCAGGCCGGTTACGGCTTCCCGCACCCCGGTACACCCGGTGCTCCCGGCGCTCCCGGTACACCCGGTGCTCCCGGTGCGCCTGCGGCCGGGCCCGGCAACGGCTACGGCTTCCCGCTCCAGCAGCCCGCGCCGCAGGCGCAGCCGTCGGCGTCGCAGCCGGGTGCGCCTGCGCAGCCGCAGCCCGGTGTGCCGCCGCAGGGACAGCCGCAGCCGCCCGTGGACCCGCGGCTCGGCGCCGCCTGGCCGCAGCCGATGCAGCACGATCAGCGGCAGCCGACCAACCCGCAGGCCGCGCCGCTCGGTTACACGGCCGCGGTGGAGCTGTCGTCGGACCGGCTGCTCAACAGCAAGAAGCAGAAGGCGAAGAGCAGCCGTCCGGTGGGCGGTTCGCGCTTCAAGCTCGGCGGCAAGAAGGAGGAGGCCGAGCGGCAGCGGAAGCTCGAGCTGATCCGCACACCGGTGCTGTCCTGCTACCGCATCGCGGTGATCAGCCTCAAGGGCGGTGTGGGCAAGACGACGACCACCACCGCGCTCGGTGCGACGCTCGCCTCGGAGCGGCAGGACAAGATCCTGGCGATCGACGCGAACCCGGACGCCGGCACCCTGGGCCGCCGTGTGCGGCGCGAGACGGGGGCGACGATCCGTGACCTCGTCCAGGCGATCCCGTACCTCAACTCCTACATGGACATCCGGCGGTTCACCTCGCAGGCGCCCTCCGGTCTCGAGATCATCGCCAACGACGTGGACCCGGCCGTGTCCACCACGTTCAATGACGAGGACTACCGGCGCGCCATCGACGTGCTCGGCAAGCAGTACCCGATCATCCTGACCGACTCCGGCACGGGTCTGCTGTACAGCGCCATGCGCGGCGTGCTGGACCTCGCCGACCAGCTCATCATCATCTCCACGCCGTCGGTGGACGGTGCGAGCAGCGCCAGTACGACGCTGGACTGGCTGTCGGCGCACGGCTACGCGGAGCTGGTCTCGCGGTCGATCACCGTGATCTCCGGGGTGCGCGAGACCGGCAAGATGATCAAGGTCGAGGACATCGTGTCGCACTTCGAGACGCGGTGCCGGGGCGTGGTCGTGGTGCCGTTCGACGAGCATCTGGCCGCGGGCGCGGAGGTCGACCTCGACATGATGCGGCCGAAGGTGCGGGAGGCGTACTTCAACCTGGCGGCCATGGTCGCCGAGGACTTCGTGCGCCATCAGCAGTCGCACGGGCTGTGGACCTCCGACGGCAACCCGCCGCCGGTCGCCGCCCCGCCGCTGCCGGGCCAGCCGCTCCCCGGCCAGGGTGTGCCCGGCCAGCCGATGCCGGGTCAGCCCTTCCCCGGTGGCCGGCCACCCGCACAGGGCCAGCCGGGCCCGGGCCAGCCGCCGGCGCAGGGTCAGCCGCCGTACCCGGGCCAGCCCGGCCCGTACCCCCAGCAGCCGCAGCAGCCGCAGCAGCCGGGCGTGCCCCCGCAGGCCCAGCCCCAGCCGGGGCAGGGCTACCCGCAGCAGCCACCCGCCCAGCAGCCCTATCCGCAGCAGCCGGGGCAGGCACCGCAGGCACCGCAGACTCCGCCGCCCTCGCCGGAGCAGTAGCGGCGGCACGCGCCGGGACGGCCCGCCCGGCACGTCAATCACATACATCGGCACATCACACGATCGGCCCCTCTCATGGGGCCGATCGTCGTGTACGGCGCCCTTCGTGCGGATGGGTCGAAATCGGCCGCCACCCCCTGGCCAGGAGCGCGTCAGTGGTCTCGACCATTGGGCGTCAAAAGCTCGCCAATTCGTTATTTCCGCAGGCCACATGGGGTGCACACGCCGTTGACGCGTTCAGATGACGCTGATAGACACACTCAACACTCATCTGATCAACCCGTCCCATCCGTGCGAGCGATGACGCGAGGTCAGCGACCCTATGGACACGAACGATCGGTACGGCGATCAACGGCGCACGGGGCGCAGCCCCGGCCGCTTCCGGCTCGTCGCGGCGGCCGGTGCCGCCGCACTCACCCTCACCGCCGGGCTCGCGACCCCGCTCAACCCGGCGCCGGAGCAGGCCCGTGCGGCCGACGACGGCAAGAAGGTGCTGACGGTCGCGGTGGCGCAGAGCGTCGACTCGCTCAGCCCGTTCCTGGCGGTACGGCTGCTCAGCACGAGCATCCACCGGCTCACCTACGAGTACCTGACCAACTACGACCCCAAGGACAACCACGTCATCCCGGGGCTGGCCACCAAGTGGGAGTCCTCCCCCGACAAGCTGACCTGGACGTACACGATCCGCTCCAACTCCAAGTGGTCGGACGGCAAGCAGGCCACCGCCGAGGACGCGGCCTGGACGTTCAACAAGATGATGACCGACGAGGGCGCCGCCACCGCCAACGGCAGCTTCGTCGGCAACTTCGAGAAGGTCACCGCGCCCAGCCCGACCAAGCTGGTCATCAAGCTGAAGAAGCCTCAGGCCACGATGACGGCGCTGGACGTGCCGATCGTGCCCAAGCATGTGTGGGAGAAGGTCGACGACTTCTCGAAGTTCAACAATGACAAGGACTTCCCGATCGTCGGCAACGGGCCGTTCATCCTCACCGACTACAAGCCCGACAGCTATGTGCGGCTGAAGTCCAACAAGGACTTCTGGCGCGGTGCGCCGAAGTTCGACGAGCTGGTCTTCCGCTACTACAAGGACCAGGACGCGGCGGTGTCGGCCCTTCGCAAGGGCGAGGTGTCGTTCGTCGCCGGCTCACCGTCGCTGACGCCCGCTCAGGCGGCCTCGCTGAAGGGCGAGAAGAACATCCACGTCAACGACGCCCCGGGCCGCCGCTTCTACGCGCTGGCCACCAACCCGGGCGCCAAGGCGAAGAACGGCGAGAAGATGGGTGACGGGCATCCCTCGCTGCTCGACCAGCGGGTGCGCAACGCCCTGTTCAAGGCGGTGGACCGCAAGGCCATCATCGACAAGGTCTTCCAGGGCCACGCCGTGGAGGGCGCCGGCTACATCCCGCCGCGCTTCTCGCAGTACTTCTGGAAGCCGTCGCCCGACCAGGAGCTGACCTACGACCCGGAGGAGGCGGCCCGGATGCTCGACCAGGCCGGCCTCAAGAAGAACGCGGACGGCAGGCGGGTCGGCAAGGACGGCAAGCCGGTCAACTACCGGGTGCTGTGCCACGCCACCGACCCGAACGACAAGGCGATCGGCAAGTATCTGCAGGAGTGGTGGGGCAAGCTCGGCATCGGGGTCACCCTCAAGTGCCTGGACAATGTGACCGATCCCTGGCTGGCCGGTGAGTACGACCTGGCCTTCGACGGCTGGTCGGTCAACCCGGACCCCGACTTCGTGCTGTCGATCCACACCTGCGCCGCGCTGCCCGCCACGCCCAAGGACACCGGCGCGACCGACAACTTCATCTGCGACAAGAAGTACGACGAGCTCTACGCCGAGCAGCTCGCGGAGTACGACCCGACCAAACGGGCGGACATCGTCAAGCAGATGGAGTCGCGGCTGTACGACCTCGGGTACATGAACGTCATGGCGTATCCGAACGCGGTCGAGGCGTACCGCACCGACCAGATCAAGTCGATCACCACCATGCCGGCCAAGGCGGGCAACATCTACGGCCAGGACGGCTACTGGAGCTGGTGGTCGGCGGTGCCGGCGGACTCCGGCGACTCCTCGGACGACTCCTCCTCGGCCGGGGTGGTCATCGGGATCGTGGCGGGTGTCGTGGTCCTCGCCGGGCTGGGTGTGTTCCTCGCGATGCGGCGCCGGGCGACGGCCGATGACCGTGAGTAGCGTGCGGGGGTGCCGATGACCGCCGATGCGGCGTCCGCACCGGTCGAGAAGCAGGGTGCCGCCGGTCCGGTGACGGACGGGCCGGCGGCGCCCCGCGGGCCGCGGGCCCGCACCACCACCGCGTATCTGCGGTATGTGGCGGGCAAGCTGGCGGGCGCGGCGGTGTCGCTGCTCGCCGTGCTCGTCACCAGCTTCTTCCTGTTCCGGCTGATCCCCGGCGACCCGGTGAAGTTCATGACCGGGGGACGGCAGGTCTCGGCCGAACAACTGGCCCACTACCGCGAACAGTTCGGGCTCGACCTGCCGCTGTGGCAGCAGTTCACCGACTACTGCGGCAAGGCCCTCACCGGCGATCTGGGAACCTCGTACCAGTTCAACGCCCCGGTGATCGACAAGATCATGGAGGCGCTGCCGAACACGCTGCTGCTCACCGGCACGGCGTTCGTCCTGTACACCCTGCTGGGGATCTTCCTGGGGACGCGGTCGGCGTGGCGGCACGGGCGGCTCGGCGACCGGCTCAACACCGGTCTGGCGCTGACCCTGTACTCGGTCCCGTCCTTCTGGCTCGGGCTGCTGCTGATCGTCACGCTGTCGGTGGGCGTCGGGCCGCTGCCGGGGCTGTTCCCCACCGGCGGCATGGAGTCGGGCGGCGAGGAGGGCTTCGCCTACGTCCTGGACGTGGCCCACCATCTGATCCTGCCGGTGGTGACGCTGGTGGCCGTCGAGTACGGGCAGACGCTGCTGGTGACCCGGTCGGCGCTGCTCGACGAGATGGGCAGCGACTATCTGACCACCGCCCGCGCCAAAGGGCTGCGCGACGACCTGGTGCGGCGGCGTCACGCCGTGCCGAACGCGCTGCTGCCGACCGTGACGCTGATCTTCATCAATCTGGGCCGCACGGTGGCCGGGGTGATCCTGGTGGAGACGGTGTTCTCCTGGCCGGGCCTCGGCGGGCTCTTCTACCAGGCGCTCAGCGTGCCCGATCTGCCGCTGGTGCAGGGGCTGTTCTTCGTGTTCGCCGCCGCGGTGATCGTGATGAACACCCTGGCCGATCTGATCTATCCGCTGCTCGACCCCCGGGTGGGCCGATGACCACGACCGAGAACGGCACGACGAAACAGCAGGCCGAGCAGGTCCCCGTGGCGGTGCGGCCGCGGGCGCTGGCCTGGCGGCGGCGCCGGGCCTCGGTCGCGCGCTTCTGGCGCCAGTACCGCACGCACCGGGCCGGGCTCTTCGGCCTGGGCGCGCTGCTGCTGTTCGCGCTGCTGGCGCTGACCGCCCCGCTGCTGGTCGGCTCCGACGTCGACAACGTGACCGACGCGCCCGGCGGACCGCTGGAGGAGCCGAGCGCCGAATTCCCCTTCGGCACCGACCGGTTCGGGCGGAACCTGCTCGGTCTGGTGATCTGGGGCGCCCGGGTGTCGCTGCTGGTCGGGCTGCTCGCCGCGGTGCTGTCCGTGGCGATCGGCACGCTGATCGGGGTGACGGCGGGGCACTTCAAGGGCTGGTACGCCACGGTGATGATGCGGATCACCGACTGGTTCCTGGTGATGCCCACGCTGGTGCTGGCGATCGCGCTGGCCACGGTGATGCCGCGCTCGCTGCTCACCATCATCGTGGCGATCGGGGTGACCACCTGGCCGACCACCGCCCGGCTGGTGCGCGCGCAGACCCTGGCGGTGGAGACCCGGCCGTACATCGAGCGGGCGCGGGCGCTGGGCGGCGGCCACTGGCACATCATGTCCCGGCATGTGCTGCCCAATGTGATGCCGCTGGTCCTTGCGCAGACGACCCTGATCATCTCCGCGGCGATCCTGGCCGAGGCGACGCTCGCCTTCCTCGGGCTCAGCGACCCGTCGGTCGTCTCCTGGGGCGCGCTGCTGCAGGACGCACGGGAGGCGGGAGCGGTGAGCTCCGGCCACTGGTGGTATCTGGTGCCGCCGGGTGTCGCCATCGCGGTGGTGGCGCTGGCGTTCACGCTGTGCGGGCGGGCCGTGGAGCAGGTCCTCAACCCGAGGCTGGGGGTGTCGCGGTGACTCTGCTCGACGTCAGGGATCTGACGGTGACGTACGCGGGCGGCGCGGCGGCCGTGCGCGGAGTCGACCTGCGTCTCGAGGCCGGCCGGAAGCTCGGGATCGCGGGCGAGTCGGGCTGCGGCAAGTCCACGCTCGCGCTGGCGCTGCTGCGGCTGCTGCCGGCGGGCACCCGGGTCGGCGGGAAGATCCTGCTGGACGGCGAGGACGTGCTGGCCATGAAGTGGGGCCGGGTGCGTGCGGTGCGCTGGGCCGGTGCCTCGATCGTCTTCCAGGGGGCGATGCACTCCCTCAACCCCGTGCACCGCATCGGCGACCAGATCGCCGAGCCGATCCTGCTGCACGGCCGGGCGACGGCGGCAACGGCCCGGAAGCGGACCGGGGAGCTGCTGGAGCAGGTCGGTCTTCCGGCGGCCCGTGCGTCGGCCTACCCGCACGAGCTGTCCGGCGGCCAGCGGCAGCGGGTGATGATCGCGATGGCGCTCGCCTGCGATCCGCGGCTGATCATCGCGGACGAGCCGACCACCGCGCTCGATGTGATGATCCAGGCGCAGATCCTGCGGCTGATCGAGCAGCTGGTGGCGGACCAGGGCGTGGGCCTCATCATGATCAGTCACGATCTGGCGGTGCTCGCCGACACCTGCGACCGGCTCGCGGTGATGTACGCGGGCCGGGTGGTCGAGGAGGGTCCCGCCGGCCAGGTCTACGAGTCCGCCCGGCACCCGTACGCCCGTGCCCTGTCCGCCGCGTTCCCGCGCATCGGCGACCCGTCCTCCCGCTTCGCCCCACGCGGCCTGCCCGGCGATCCCCCGGACCCGGCGGCCCTGCCCGCCGGCTGCACGTTCCACCCCCGCTGCCCGGTGGCTCTCGACTCCTGCGCGACGGAGGACCAGCCCCTGCGCGAGGCGGGCCCGGACTGGCGGGCCGCCTGCGTACGGGTCGGCTCGAACGATGACGGTGGGCCCGAGCCCGAGCCCGGGCCCGGGAACACAGCCGGGGCCGCCGGCTCCGGCGACGCAACGGAACCCGGCGACGGAACGGAACCCGAGGCCGTGCGGGCCAGTGAGGAAGCGAGGCACAGCGCGTCATGACCCTCTCCCCCGCCACCGACCACGGCACGCAGCCCGGGACCGGGACCGCCCTGCTGAGTGCGCAGGGTGTGCATGTCACGTTCCCCGGGCGGCACGGCGCGCCGGCCGCCCGTGCCGTGGACGGTGTCGATCTCGACATCCGGCCCGGCGAGATCGTCGCCCTGGTCGGTGAGTCCGGCTGCGGGAAGACGACGCTGGCCCGCACCCTGCTGGGGCTCGTCACGCCGACCCGGGGCAGCGTCATCTTCGACGGGCGGCCGCTGGAGTACTCAGGGCGCTCCCTGAAGGCCTACCGCAAGCGGGTGCAGCTGGTGCTGCAGGACCCGAGCGGCTCGCTCAACCCCCGGCACACGGTGTACGACGCGGTGGCCGAAGGGCTGCGCATCCACGGCCACGGCGGTGACGAGCAGGCGGCCGTGGCGCAGGCGCTGTCGCGGGCCGGGCTGCGGCCGCCCGAGCGCTTCTTCCTGCGCTATCCGCACGAGCTGTCCGGCGGCCAGCGCCAGCGCGTGGTGATCGCGGGTGCGCTGGTCCTGGAGCCCGAACTCCTCGTCGCCGACGAGCCGGTGGCCTCCCTGGACGCCTCGGTGCGCGGCGAGATCCTGGCGCTGCTCCTGCGGCTGCGCGGAGAACTGGGCCTGTCCGCGCTGGTCGTCACGCACGATCTGGGGCTGGCCTGGAACATCGCCGACCGGGTGGCGGTGATGTATCTGGGCCGGATCGTCGAGACGGGCCCGGTGGAGCAGGTGCTGACCACTCCGCGGCATCCCTACACACAGGCGCTGCTCTCGGTGCTCCCGGAGGCTCCCGGCGACCCGGTGGTGCTCACCGGCGAGCCCCCGGACCCCTCCCGCGTCCCCTCGGGCTGCCGCTTCCACGCCCGCTGCCAGATCCTGGCGAGCGGCGAGGCGGAGCGGGCCGGCGTGGCGGAGGCCTGCCGGACGCGGGACCTGGAGATGCTGACCGGGGATGCCACGGCTCAGGTGGCGTGTCACTGGGCGACGGCGACGGCCGCGCGCTGAGCGGAACGGCGGGCGGCCGGGCGCCCGCCGGAAGGCCTGGCTCCGAGACCGACCGAGACCGACGCCGAGCCGAGGGCCCAGGCGCCTGCCGCACGGCGCCCGGGCCGGTGCTCAGGCGCCTGCCGGAAGGTCCGGCCGGGCAGGTGCCGAGGCGCCCCGCCGGAAGGTCCGGCCGGGCAGGTGCCGAGGCGCCCGCCGGAAGGTCCGGCCGGGCCGTCGCTCAGGCGCTCTGCTCGCGCTCGGCCGCGGTGATCAGCTCCTTGCACCGCTCGACGTCCTGCCGCATCTGCGCCATCAGGTCGTCCAGCGTGTCGAACTTCGCCTGCCCGCGCACGAACGCCAGGAAGTCCACGGCGACATGCAGCCCGTACAGGTCGAGCCCTTCCCGGTCGATGGCGTACGCCTCCACCGTGCGCTCGGTGCCGTCGAACTGCGGGTTGGTCCCGACCGAGATCGCCGCCGGCATCACCTCGCCCTGGGCGTGCAGCCAGCCGGCGTAGACGCCGTCGGCGGGGATCGCGGTGTGCGGCAGGGTCTCGACGTTGGCGGTGGGGAAGCCCAGTTCGCGGCCGCGCTGGGCGCCGCGCACCACCACGCCCTCCACGCGGTGCGGGCGGCCCAGGATCTCGGCGGCGCCGGCGACATCGCCCTCGGCGACCAGGCGCCGGGTGAGCGTGGAGGAGAACGGCTCGCCGCCGCCGGCCTCACCGGTGACGTACAGGTCGACGACCTCGACGTCGAAGTCGTACACCTTGCCCTGCTCGGCGAGGTAGTCCACGGTGCCGGCGGCCTTGTGGCCGAAGCGGAAGTTGGGGCCCTCCACGACCGCCTTGGCGTGCAGCTTGTCCACCAGCACCTTCACCACGAAGTCGGCCGGGGACAGCTTGGAGAACTCCTTGGTGAACGGCAGGATCAGCACGGCGTCCACGCCCAGCTCCGCCATGAGTTCGGCACGCCGGTGGTGCGGGGCGAGCAGCGGCGGGTGGCTGCCGGGGCGGACGACCTCGCTGGGGTGCGGGTCGAAGGTGACCACCACGGCGGGAATGCCCAGCTCGCGGGCGCGCTCCACGGCGTGCCGGATGATCAGCTGGTGCCCTCGGTGGACACCGTCGTAGGAGCCGATGGTGACGACGCTGCGCCCCCAGTCCTGGGGGATGTCCTCCAAGCCACGCCAGCGCTGCACTGTGCCTGCTCCTTGTCGAAACCTCGTCCAAACCGAGTACGCAGGTCTAAGGGTGCCATGCCGCCCGCCCTCGGCCCGCATCGGCATCGGGCCTGTGACGGGGTGCACGTCCGCACGGCAGGTCCGGCGACGGGTCCGGCGACAGGTCCGGTGGCCCGCCCGGTGACGGGGTCCGTGAGGGTCAAGCGGGGACGGTCGCACCTGCCAGGTTCTCGATGGCGCGCCGGGAGCTGGGGCCGACGACCGCGGCCCACTCCTGCGGCGCCTGTGCGAGCCATCCGGTCACGGCGGCGGCGAAGCCGGGGATGTGCCGGGACAGGTCGACCAGGGCGCGGTCGAAGCGCGTGGCGCCCTCGGCCGTGCGGATCAGCAGCAGACCGGTGCGGTGCACAAGCGCCCGCTGCTCCTCGCCGGTGTGACGGGCCGCGGCGCGCAGGACGGCGTCGAGGACGCCCGGGTCGCTCTCGTCGGCGAGGAGGCGGTCGAGCAGCTCCCGGCGCAGCGGGCGGGAGGAGGCCGCGCAGGGTGCGGCGAGGACTCCGGCGAGCGCGGCCCGCAGAGGTTCGGGACCGCCGGAGAGCAGGGCGGTGAGCAGTGGCCGCAGCCCGGTGTCCCCGAGGGCCGGCTCGCGGTCCAGCCGCCGGTCGGCGTAGGCCGCGATCTGCCCGGCGAGTTCCGGGCGCCGCCCGGCGGCGTCCCGGAGCAGCGCGGCGACCCGGTCGGTGAGCCCGGGTGTGGTGGCGTCGGCGAGGGCGTGGAGAGCCTCGGCGGAGCCGGCGGGCTGCGCCAGCCGCTCGCGGAAGGCGTCGAGCACCGGCCCGGGGTGCGTGCTCAGCGCCTGGATGAGGGCGCTCGGCGGCAGCAGCGGGTCGCCGGCCGTGAAGTGGCGCAGGGCGCGCGCCAGATGGCGGTCCCGGCTGCTGGGGTCGCGCACGAGCAGGGCGAGGGCGCCGCCGTGCAGGGCGCGGTCGCTGCTGCGGACCAGCAGGGCGAGGGCCGCGTAGCGCAGCAGCGCGCGGTCGGCGACGTCGCGGGCGTGCGGCGCGGCGCGCAGGCCGTAGGTCACGGCGGCGCTCCGGCGGGTGGGGCGTTCATCGCGGGCCCAGCGGTCGACGGCCCGGCACACGACGGCCGGTTCCTCCTCGGCGAGCGCGGTGAGCAGCTGCTCCGCCCTGCGGTGCGTGCTGTCGGCGAGGGCGTCGGTGAGCGTGTCCGGTGCGCGGTGCCGGTGGGTGTACAGCAGGGCCTGGGCGGCGGTGGCCGCGGTGGCGTGCGGGGTGGCGGGCAGCGGCCGCTCGTCGTCGAACCAGCGCACCAGCAGCGGCACCACGGCGCGGGGGTCGGCGGTGAGCTGCCGCGCGACCTCGTCGAGGAACCGCGGGCCGGGCTCGCAGGGGGGACCGTCGGCGTGCACCAGGCGGCGCAGCAGCGCCAGGCGGGCGTCCTGCGGCAGCGCGAGCGAGGCCCAGAAGGCCGGGCCGAGGCCGGGCGGCACGCTCCCCCGCTGACGCCAGGCCACGGTCCGGTCCGCCAGCAGCCGGAGCACCTCGGTGTACGGCGTGGCGTCCGGTACGCGGGTGAGGGTGCCGGTGAGCAGCCGGGCCGCCCACCAGGAGCCGGGGTCGGCGTCCAGCGCGTGCACCAGGTCGGCGAGGCGTGAGGCGAGGTGGCGGGGTCCGTGCTGGCGGGCGAGCAGCAGCATGGCCTGGGTGACGGGGCCGAGGCGGTGGTGCGGGACCGGCCGGTCCGGCCGGTCGTGCACCAGGGTGCGCAGGGCACCGTCCAGGTCGAGATGGAGGCCCTGGAGCCAGTCCGCGAGCTCCTCGTGGGCGAAGCGGTAGCCGGAGCCCGCGGGCACCAGGAGGCCCTCGGCGAGCACGGCGGAGGCCCAGCCGGTCCCGCCGCCGAGCCGGTGCGGCGCGGCTCCCCAGGGGAAGAGCGTCTCGAACGCCTCCCGAGTCAGCCCGCCGTCCTCGAGGCTGAGCCGCGCGGCCTCGTGCACCTGCCCGGCGACCCTGGCGGCGAGCCGCCGCACGGCGGTGCCGCGCACGCCGTTCTCGGCGGCGAGCCGCACGGCGACGCGCAGGCACGCCAGATCGAGGTAGGCGGCGAAGACGGCGTCCCGGTCGAGGCCGGCCTCGGGCGGGCGGATGTCGTCCACCCCGGCCCGGTCGTCGGCGCCGCCGCTGCCGCCGCGGGCACCGGATGCGGGTGCGGTGAGCGCGCGTGCGGGGGCCCAGTGCGGCCCCTGTCCTGCGGCGGGGCGGAGCCCGGCGCCGGACGGCGGGTCCGCGCCGTCGTCGCCGAGGGCCGCCAGGATCTCGGCGAGCAGGCGCAGGGTCAGGGGGTGCCGGGCGTCGGCCAGGACGCCCTCCGGGATGCCCTGGCGGCGGCGGGCCTCCCAGGCCTCCTCGGTGGTCAGATCGCCGAGGCGCACACAGGCGGGCGGGCCGTCCCCGCCGGGGCCGCTCCCGTGCAGCAGCTCCGCCGGGTAACGGGCGCCGGCCTGCTCCCAGTGCTCCTCGCGGCAGGCGAGCACCAGGCGTGCGCCCTGCTCGTTGAGCCAGCGGGCCGTCCCCGCGGTCCACGCGGGGAGCCGCTCGGCCAGTTCCGCCGGCATCTCCTCCGGGTTGTCGAGCAGGAGCAGCAGCGGGCGTCCGGTGGCGGCGGCGAACCGGGCGAGCCGCTCCGGTCCTGTGTCGCCGAGGTCCTCGACGGGGCCGGGGGTGTGGCCGGCGGCGGCCACGATCCGGGCGGACCGGTCCAGCGCCCGGCGGGCGGCGTCCGCGACCGAGGTGTCCTCACCGCGCAGGTCCGCGCCGCGCAGCCACAGCGTCGGCCGCCCCGCCCGGTGCCGGCGGGCGGCGAGCGCCGCCAGTTCCGTGGTGCGGCCGCTGCCGGGCGGCCCGACCAGGCCCAGCACGCAGGCGGTGCCCTCCTCGAAGGCGGTGAGTTCGGCGATCACGGCCGTGCGCTCCACCACGGGCTGCGGCAGCAGGGCACCGGGCGGTCCGTCCTGGGCCACCGAGGTGGCCGTGAGCTCCAGCAGTCCGGCGAGGTTCAGGTCGTCGCCGTAGGCGGGGACCGTGGCCGCGTTCTCGGCGAGCAGCTCGCCGAGCGCCTCGGTGGCGGGGCGCAGGGGCACGGCGAATCCGACGTCGGCGGTCTCGGACGACAGTGCCGTGCCGAGCACGCCCAGCACGGCGCCGGTGGCCGCGTCGAGCACCGGGCCGCCCGCCGCGCCGCCGCCCAGCCGCAGCGCGTCCCGGCCCGCGGTGCCCACGGCGAGTTCCAGCGCCTCGGGCAGCCCGTGGCAGCGGTCCACGGCGGTGTAGGTGACCGGGGTGGTGCCCAGTACCCGCGCCTGACGCCAGCCGCCCGCGGGGATGCGGACGTAGGTGCCGGGGTCGATGTGCTCGCGGGCGGAGACCGGCAGGGGGGCCACGCCGAGCCCTTCGGTGCGCACCAGCGCCAGGCCCAGCGCGGGCAGCGCGGTCACCTCGTCCGCCGTGACCGCGCAGCTCCGCCCGGAGGGGGCGTGGAGCACCAGGCGGGGCAGTCCGTCGACCGCCTCGTGGCTGGTGATCAGCGTGCCGTGGTGGTCGGCGAGGAAGCCGGTGCCGCGCGGCCGGCCGGCGAGGTCGTGGATGCGTACCAGGACGTCGTCGGGGGCGCTCCCCCGGTCCGGGACGCTGCCCCGGTCGGAGACGCTCGCCTGTTCCGGGGCGATCCGCTGAGCCGTCACGCCGCCTCCCCGCCGTACCGCCGTGCCTTGCTCCGACGGTACGGCGAAGATGATCAGCGGGACAGAGCGCCGGACGAACGCGCCCCCTTCCGCTCCCCCGGTTCACTCCGAGCGCCCGCGCTTACGGGTGAACGGGCGGGGCGGGACGGATACACCCTGGGGATGGGGGAACCGAGGGGGACCGTGGAGCGGCGCCCCGCGCGGCACAGGACGCCGCTCCGCGGCAGTCCCGGTGTCGTCAGCCGCCGAACACGGCGAGGCTCTTGGCCTTGCCCTTCTGCTGCTCGACCAGGGCGAGCAGCCGGCCCTCCGGGTCGAAGACCGCCACGGGGCCCGAGCCCGCGTACTCGTCCGGCATCTCCAGACGCACCCCGTTGGTGAGCAGCCGGGCGCGCCTGGCGTCGACGTCCCAGCGGGGGAAGGCCGCGGCGGCGGCCTCGGCGATCGGCATGACGGTCAGCTCCTGCTCGAGCTGCTCCAGCGTCTTCGCCGAGTCCAGCTTGTACGGGCCGACGCGGGTGCGGCGCAGCGCGGTGAGGTGGCCGCCGACCCCGAGGTCGGCGCCGAGGTCGCGGGCGAGGGCGCGGATGTAGGTGCCGGAGGAGCAGACGACGGAGACCACCAGGTCGATCACCCTGGTGCCGTCCTCGGCCTCGGCCTCGCGCATGTCGTGCACCAGGAACGAGGAGACGGTGACCGGCCGGGCCGGGATGTCGAAGTCCTCGCCCTCGCGGGCCCGCTTGTAGGAGCGCACGCCGTCGATCTTGATGGCGCTGACCTTGGACGGCACCTGCATGATGTCGCCGGTCAGCTTGGCGACGCCGGCGTCGACGGCCTCCCGGGTGATCCCGGAGGCGTCCGTGCTGGAGGTGATCTCGCCCTCGGCGTCGTCGGTGACGGTGTTCTGCCCGAGCCTGATGGTGCCCAGGTACTCCTTCTCCGTCAGGGCGAGGTGTCCGAGGAGCTTGGTCGCCTTCTCGACGCCGAGGACCAGCACACCGGTGGCCATCGGGTCGAGCGTGCCGGCGTGACCGACGCGGCGGGTGCGTGCGATGCCGCGCATCTTGGCGACCACGTCGTGCGAAGTGAAGCCCGACGGCTTGTCGACGATGACAAGGCCGTCGGGCGTGCGGTGCTTCTGGGTCATTCGGCGGTGTCGTCCGTCTCGTCGTCGCCCGGCTTGCGGTACGGGTCGGGGTCTCCTGCGTAGGTCGCCCCGGCGGACGCCTCGCGCACCTTGGCGTCGGACTGGCGCGCCTTGTCGAGGAGGTCCTCGATGGTGCGTGCGGTGTCCGGCAGGGCGTCCATGACGAAGGTCAGGGTCGGCGTGAACTTCACGCCCGCCGCCCGGCCCACCTCGGAGCGCAGGATGCCCTTGGCGCTCTCCAGGCCGGCCGCCGCGGCCTTGCGCTCCTCGTCGTCCCCGTAGACGGTGTAGAAGACCGTCGCCTCCCGGAGGTCACCGGTGACCCGGGTGTCCGTGATGGTGACGTGCGAGCCGAGCCGCGGGTCCTTGATCCCACGCTGCAGCTTCTGGGCCACCACCTCTCGGATGAGGTCCGCCAGCCTTTTCGCCCGCGCGTTGTCGGCCACTGGTCGTCTCCCGTTCTTTCCTGTCTCGAATCTCGCCAGCTGTGATCGTCAGTCGTCTTCGCCGTGAAAGCGCCGTCTGACGGACAGCAGCTCCACCTCGGGGCGGCCGGCGACCAGTCGCTCGCAACGGTCCAGCACGTCGGTCAGGTGCCCCGCGTCGCCGGAGACCATCGCGATGCCGATGAGAGCCCGGCGATGGAGGTTCATGTGATCCACCTCGGCCGCGCTCACCGCGTACTTGCGCTGGAGCTCGGCGACGATCGGGCGGACGACGGAGCGCTTCTCCTTCAGCGACCTGACATCGCCGAGGAGGAGGTCGAAGGACAGCGTCCCCACAAGCATGTGTGCAACCGGTTAACCCGCCGGTGCGGGATCGATGGACCTTCGAGAACCGTACATCGAACGGGTGCGGCCCATCGACGCAATTGCCGGGCGGGCAGCCGCGGCCCCCGTGGGGTGCGGCCGGTCGCCAGACGCGGCGCTGGCCGACGGGAACGCGTCCCGTCGGCCAGCTCCAGCCGTGGGTGTTACGCCCGCGGCTTCTCGCGCATCTCGTACGTCGCGATGATGTCGTCGACCTTGATGTCGTTGAAGTTTCCGAGGTTGATACCGCCCTCGAAGCCTTCGCGGATCTCGGTGACGTCGTCCTTGAAGCGACGCAGACCCTCGATGGTGAGGTTCTCGGCGACCACCTTGCCGTCGCGGATGAGCCGCGCCTTGGTGTTCCGCCGGACCTCGCCGGAGCGGATGATGACACCCGCGATGTTGCCCAGCTTGGACGACTTGAAGACCTCGCGGATCTCCGCCGTACCGAGCTCGACCTCCTCGTACTCCGGCTTGAGCATGCCCTTGAGGGCCGCCTCGATCTCCTCGATCGCCTGGTAGATGACCGAGTAGTACCGGACGTCCACACCCTCGCGCTCGGCCATCTGCTGTGCCCGCCCGGCGGCGCGCACATTGAAGCCGATCACGATGGCGTCGGAACCCATCGCCAGGTCGATGTCGGACTCCGTGACCGCACCGACACCGCGGTGCAGGACGCGGATGTCGACCTCTTCGCCGACGTCCAGCTGGAGCAGCGCGGACTCGAGGGCCTCGACCGAACCGGAGGCGTCACCCTTGATGATCAGGTTCAGCTGCTGGACCTCGCCGGCCTTGAGCACCTTGTCCAGGTCCTCGAGCGAGACGCGGCGCGTGCGCTTGGCGAACGCCGCGTTGCGCTCACGGGCGGCGCGCTTCTCGGCGATCTGACGGGCCGTACGGTCCTCGTCCACGACGATGAAGTTGTCGCCCGCACCCGGGACGTTGGTGAGGCCCAGGACCTGCACCGGCGTCGACGGGCCGGCCTCGGAGACGTTGTTGCCGCTGTCGTCGAGCATGGCGCGCACACGGCCGTAGGCGTCGCCCACCACCATCGTGTCGCCGACCCGCAGCGTGCCTCGCTGGACGAGGACGGTCGCCACGGCACCGCGCCCGCGGTCGAGCCGGGACTCGATCGCGATGCCCTGCGCGGCCTGCTTGGGGTTGGCCCGCAGGTCGAGCGAGGCGTCCGCGGTGAGGATGACGGCCTCGAGCAGCTCGTCGATGTGCAGACCCTGCTTGGCGGAGATGTCGACGAACATGGTGTCGCCGCCGTACTCCTCGGCCACCAGGCCGTACTCGGTCAGCTGACCGCGCACCTTCTGCGGGTCCGCGCCCTCGACGTCGATCTTGTTGACCGCGACGACGATCGGCACCTCGGCCGCCTTGGCGTGGTTGAGCGCCTCGACCGTCTGCGGCATGACGCCGTCGTTGGCCGCGACCACCAGGATCGCGATGTCGGTCGACTTCGCACCGCGGGCACGCATGGCGGTGAACGCCTCGTGACCCGGGGTGTCGATGAAGGTGATCTTGCGCTCTTCGTCGTTGACCTCGGTCGTGACCTGGTAGGCACCGATGTGCTGGGTGATGCCACCGGCCTCGCCCGCGATGACGTTCGTCTTGCGGATGGCGTCGAGCAGGCGGGTCTTACCGTGGTCGACGTGACCCATGACGGTGACGACCGGCGGGCGGACCACCAGGTCCTCCTCGCTGCCCTCGTCCTCGCCGAACTCCAGGTCGAAGGACTCGAGCAGCTCGCGGTCCTCCTCCTCCGGGCTGACGATCTGAACCTTGTAGTTCATCTCCTCGGCCAGGAGTTGGAGCGTCTCGTCGGAGACGGACTGGGTCGCGGTGACCATCTCGCCGAGGTTCATCATGACCGCGACGAGCGACGCCGGGTTGGCGTTGATCTTCTCCGCGAAGTCGGTGAGCGAGGCACCGCGCGACAGGCGAATGGTCTCGCCGTTGCCGCGAGGCAGCATCACGCCGCCGACCGACGGGGCCTGCATGGCCTCGTACTCCTGACGCCGCTGCCGCTTCGACTTGCGGCCACGGCGCGCGGGACCGCCGGGACGGCCGAAGGCGCCCTGCGTGCCGCCACGGCCACCCGGGCCGCCGGGACGACCGCCGAAGCCGGGACGGCCGCCACCACCGAAACCGCCGCCGGGACGACCGCCGAAGCCGCCGCCACCGGGACGACCGCCACCGCCGCCGGGACGACCGGCGAAGCCGCCGCCGGGACGACCGCCGCCGGGACGGCCGGCACCGGCCGGACCACGGCCGCCGCCGGGACCAGGACGCGGGCCGGCAGCCGGACGCTGCGGCATCATGCCCGGGTTCGGACGCGGACCGCCGGGACGGGGACCGCCCTGCGGACGCGGCATCGAGCCCGGGGTCGGGCGCTGCCCGCCCGGAGCCTGCGGACGCGGGCCGCCCTGGCCGGGAGCCTGCGGACGGGGACCGCCGCCGGGAGCACCGGGGCCGCCCGGACGCGGCGCCTGCGGGCGCGGAGCCTGGGGACGGGCCATGCCGGTGGAGCCACCGGAGGTGAAGGGGTTGTTGCCGGGACGCGGACCGGCCGGACGGGCGCCCGGACGGGGAGCCGCGCCACCGGGACGCTGGCCCTGGCCCGCCGGACGGTTCTGGCCGCCCTGACCCTGGCCCGCGGGACGCGCACCGGGCTTCGGGGCGCCGGGACGCGCGCCGGGCTTCGGACCCGGCTGGGCCGGGGCCGACGGCGGGGCCTGGAACTCCGGGGCCGCCGGAGCCGGACGCGGCGTGGGCCGCGGACCCGGCGTCGGGCGCGGACCGGGAGTGGCCGGCGAGGGCGCCGACGAGGCCGAGGGCTGCTGGCTCTCGGCCGGCTTGGGCGCGGCCGGCGGCTTCGGGGCAGCCTTGCGTGCCGCCTGCGCCGGGGACGGCGCGGGGGCGGGCTTGGGTGCCGACGGCGATGCCTTCTTGGGCGCGGCGGGCTTCGCGGCGGACTTGCCGTTGCCCCCGCCGCCCTGCTGGAAGGCGTCGGTCAGCTTGCGTACTACGGGCGCTTCGATGGTCGAAGACGCCGAACGGACGAATTCACCGAGTTCCTGGAGCTTGGCCATGACGACCTTGCTCTCCACGCCGAACTCCTTGGCGAGTTCGTAGACCCGGACCTTAGCCACTTCGCTCCTTTGAGGTCCGGGTTGCGTCCGGACCGTCGCTAGTTCATGGGCGTACTCATCGCGTACTCATCGAGTGCTCATCGCAATCTCGACCTGCTTTCGACTCGCGAGGTACCAGACCGCACGGGGGGTTCCGTACGGCGCTTCTTACGGGCTGCTCTCAGCAACCTTGTGCCTGCTCGACGTATTGGCGCAACGCCATTACGTCGAGCGGTCCCGGGACGCGCAGCGCCCTCGGAAACGCCTTGCGGCGCACTGCCTGGTCCAGACAGACCGGGACGGGGTGCACATAAGCACCCCGGCCGGGCAGCGTACCGCGAGGATCGGGGACGCACGCGCCCTCGATCGCCACGATCCGCAGCAGCTCGTTCTTGACCGCTCGCTCCCGGCACCCCACACAGGTGCGCTCAGGGCATGCGCGGATACGTGTCCGGCCAGACACAGCTAAGTCTACCTCCCCGGACCGACCTCACCCCTTCGGGGCAAGAATCGAACACACGGCGGACGCAAAGCTGTCGTGATCTCAGCGTCCTGCGGACTGGATCTATTCCCCGGACGCCGCCGGGGCCGCGTGACCTGTCACTGAGCGGCCTGCTCGGTGTCGGGCCGGATGTCGATCCGCCAGCCGGTCAGACGGGCGGCGAGCCGGGCGTTCTGCCCTTCCTTGCCGATCGCCAGGGACAGCTGGTAGTCCGGCACGGTGACCCGCGCGGAACGGGTCGCCATGTCCACGATCTCGACCTTGGACACCCGGGCCGGGGACAGCGCGTTCGCCACCATCTCGGCCGGGTCGTCGGACCAGTCGACGATGTCGATCTTCTCGCCGTTCAGCTCCGCCATCACATTGCGCACCCGGCCGCCCATGGGGCCGATGCAGGCGCCCTTGGCGTTCAGGCCGGGCCGGCTGGAGCGGACGGCGATCTTCGTGCGGTGACCGGCCTCACGGGCGATCGCGGCGATCTCGACGGAACCGTCGGCGATCTCCGGCACCTCGAGAGCGAACAGCTTCTTCACCAGGTTCGGGTGGGTGCGCGAGAGCGTGACGGACGGGCCGCGCACGCCCTTCGCAACCCGCACCACATAGCAGCGCAGCCGCATGCCGTGCGGGTACTCCTCGCCGGGCACCTGCTCCTGCACCGGCAGGATGGCCTCCAGCTTGCCGATGTCCACCAGCACGTTCTTCGGGTCGCGGCCCTGCTGGACCACGCCCGTGACGATGTCCCCCTCGCGGCCGGCGTACTCGCCGAGCGTCGCGTCGTCCTCGGCGTCGCGCAGCCGCTGCAGGATGACCTGCTTGGCGGTGGTGGCGGCGATACGGCCGAAGCCGGACGGGGTGTCGTCGAACTCGCGGGGCTCCTGGCCCTCCGGAACGTCCTCCGGGTCCTCCTTCGCCCACACGGTCACATGCCCGGTCTGCCGGTCGAGCTCCACCCTCGCGTGCTTGCGGCTTCCCTCGGTGCGGTGATAGGCGATGAGGAGGGCCGCTTCGATCGCCTCGACGAGCAGGTCGAAGGAGATCTCCTTCTCCCGTACCAGGCCCCGCAGGGCGCTCATGTCGATGTCCACGGCTACGCCTCCTCTTCCTTCTTGTCCTTGCGGTTGAACTCGACCTGCACGCGCGCCCTGTCGATGTCGGAGAAGGCGAGTCTGCGGGTGGTGGCCTTGCGGCCCTTCACTCCGGGCACTTCGAGATCAAGACCCTCGTCGTCGGTCTTCAGGATCCTGGCGACCAGTTCGCCGCCGTCCGCCAGCTGGAACTTCACCAGGCGGCCCGTGGCGCGGACGTAGTGCCGGTGCTCGGTGAGGAGGCGTTCCGCGCCGGGGGTCCCGACCTCGAGGGTGTACTCCCCGCTGCCCATCGCGTCGGTCTCGTCCAGCTTCGCCGAGAGCGCACGGCTCACATCGGCGATCCGGTCCAGATCCGCACCGGTGTCGGAGTCGACGACTACACGCAGCACACGGCGCCGGCCGACGGGGTCCACGGCGATCTCCTCGAGATCGAGGCCCTGTGAGGTGACGAGCGGTTCCAGAAGTTCTCGCAGCCTCTCGCTCTGGGTGGTGCTCATCCGGGTGACTCCTCGGCCGCGTGTGCTGTTGTGGGATGGGTCGCGTGTCTGGTCAAAGGGTATCCGGTCGCGCAGGGTGTTGCCGTCCACCTGGTGCCGATGGCGGCCGCCGTGCGTGGTGCCGGGTACGGTGATCGCGGGCTGTGGCCCGTCATCGTCTTCCGCCGCCGCGTTGTGCACGAGTTCCTCGAGGACGTCAGCCGTGTCGTTGTTTCCGCAGTCCGTGTCTTCTTCGTCGCCGTCGGCTGAGGCGCCGGCTTCGGTCCCGGTTTCGTCCTTCTGTGCGGCGGGGCCGCGGAGGAGGAGTCTGCTGATCGCTTCCGCGGTCCTGCCGGCTGTGGCCGCGACCGGGTGCACCGGTGGGTCCGGGAAGTCGGGGGCGGGTGAGCGCAGGCCGGAGTCGGCGGAGGAGCGGGCGCGGGCTCGGGCGGCGCGGGAGAGCGCGGAGCTGGTGGAGCGGTACGACGCGGTGATCGCGGCGCATCCGAAGCTGGCGGGGCGGCTGGGGCTGCTGCGGGCGGATGTGGTGCGGCAGGAGGCCGCGTTCGGGGGCGGGGCGGGGAAACACGCCTCGCCTTCGGCAACGGCGCCCGCTTCGGGTTCGCCGTCCGCTTCGGCATCCGTTTCGGGGTCGGCGCCCGCTTCGGCGTCGGGTCCGGTTTCGGGTTCGCCGTCCGAGGAGGCCGTGGTGGCGGCTTCGCCTTCAGGGGTGCCCGGGGACGAGAAGGAGGCGCTCGCTCAGCTCGCCAGGGCGGAGCGGGAGCTTGCCGACCGGCGGGCCGAGGGGCTGGTGGAGGCTCCGGGTGAGCTGGCGCGGCTGCTGGCCTCGGTGGCGGCGGCCGGTGCGGCGCGTGCGTATCTGCTGACGAAGGCATGACCGGAGAGGGTGACCGGATGAGCGAGGGCGAGACCGCGGCGGCCAAGGACCGGGAGCTGCGGGCGCTGCAGGCCGCACTGGCCGCGGAGCACGCGGCGGTGTACGGCTACGGGGTCGTCGGCGGGCGCATCGGCAAGGAGCGGCGCGGGGAGGTTCGCGCCGCGTACGACGCGCACCGGGCCCGGCGGGACGTGCTGGTGCGGCAGGTGCGGGACGCCGGCGCCACGCCCGTGGCGGCGGCCGCGGGGTACGCGCTGCCGTTCGCGGTGCCGGACGCGGCGGCCGCGGTGCGGCTCGCCGCGGAGCTGGAGGACCGGGTGGCCGGGATCTACGCGGACCTGGTGCGGGACAGCACGGGTGAGCGGCGGCGGGCGGCGGCCGAGGCGTTGCGGGAGGCGGCGGTGCGGTCGGTGCGCTGGAGCGGGAAGAGCGTAGCCTTCCCTGGGCTCGCCGAGCGGTCGGGGGCCGGTACGACGCCGGGGGCTGCGGCACCGGCGCGATGACGGGGGCGGCGTGGACGCGCCGCGTACAGCAGGAAGGGAACGACTCGCGCATGGTTTTCGAACCGCCGAAGCGTCTGGTGAGGGCGCTCGCGGAGACGGCGCCGGACGGCGACGACTGGCTGGCGAAGCTGCCGGAGAGGGCGGAGCGGGCCGTCGCAGCGCGCGAGTTGACCGTGGAGCGGGTGCAGGTGCCCGGGGGGCGGAGCAGCCTGGTGGTGCTGGTGCGGACGGCGGACGGGACGCCGGCCGTGCTGAAGCTGGCGCCGGCGCGGGCGCGGCCGGAGCACGAGCGGGCGGCGCTGGCGCACTGGGGTGGGCTGGGCGCCGTGCAGTTGCTGGAGTCCTCGGCGGAGCAGGGTGCCGAGGTGGGTGTGCTGCTCTTGGAGCGGCTGCATCCGGATGTGTCGGTGCGGTCGTTGCCGGAGGCGAAGGCGCTGCTGGAGGCGGCGGGGACGCTGCGGCGGCTGTGGGTGCCGCCGCCCGAGGGCCATGGCTTCGAGACGGTCGAGGAGCGCACGGGGCGGCAGGCGGAGGCCATGCGGGCCAGTGCGGAGCGGGATCCCGAGGTGCGGCCGCTGGTGGAGGCGGCGCTGACGGCGCGGGAGGAGTTGCTGGCGACGACGCCCCAGTCGGCGGCGCGGCTGCTGCACGGGACGTTCCGGCAGAGCAAGGTGCTGGCCGGGGAGCGGATGCCGTGGCTGGCCGTGGGGCCGGATCCGGTGGTCGGTGAGTGTGCCTTCGATCTGGCGCGGCTGGTGCGGGACCGGGTGGAGGATCTGATCGCGCAGCCGTCGGGGGCGGCGACGACGCGGCGGCGGGTGAAGCGGCTGGCGGAGTCGCTGGAGGTCGATCAGGAGCGGCTGCGCGGGTGGACGTTGTTCCGTGCGGTGGAGTCGGGCGTGCGGGCGCGGCGTGTGGGGCGTGAGCAGGACGCGGAGCTGTTGCTGGAGTTCGCCGGCTGGTTGTAGGGCGCACGGGGTGCCGGTCCAGGGTGCGCGCCGTGGGGGTCGCGTGGAGGCGTTCAGGGTGCGCGCCGTGGGGGTCGCGTGGAGCGTTCAGGGTGCGCGCCGTGGGGGTCGCGTGGAGGCGTTCAGGGTGCGCGCCGTGGGGGTCGCGTGGAGCGTTCAGGGTGCGCGCCGTGGTGCCTGATGTCGTGTGGCAGGGGTGCGTGCGGCGGGTGCGGGTGTGTACGGGTGCGCGTTGATCCCTGCGGCGCCCGTGCGGGGCCGGCGGGGGTGCGCGTGGCGCCCGGGGGCGGTGGGTGAGCCGGGGCCGCACCGGAGGTCCGTCCTCGGTACGCGGCGGGGCCGGTCACGAGGGTGCCCGGAGTCTCCGCCGCCCGCCGCGGGCGGACGCCCCCGGCACGTCCCCTCCCCGCCGCGCGGCACACCGGTACGTCCGCGAGAAGGGCGACGCCGTTGCGTGCGCGCGGGTGCGGATGCGGAGGGGGCACCCGTGGGTGCCCCCTCACGATCAGGCCGTGAGGCGGGTGACGGCCTCTTCGACGGTGAGTTCCTCGCGTTCGCCGGTCCTGCGGTCCTTGAGTTCGACGATGCCCTCGGCGGCACGGCGGCCGGCGACCAGGATCTGGGGGACGCCGATCAGTTCGGAGTCGGTGAACTTGACGCCCGGGGAGACGCCGGCCCGGTCGTCGACCAGGACGCGGACGCCCGCGGCGGCC
The DNA here is from genome assembly GCF_012034205.1 of Streptomyces composti. Taxonomy (GTDB): domain Bacteria; phylum Actinomycetota; class Actinomycetes; order Streptomycetales; family Streptomycetaceae; genus Streptomyces; species Streptomyces composti. Next base: position 3,172 of record NZ_JAATEM010000044.1, on the reverse strand, counting down.
AGCTTCTGCGAGACGTCGAGGGCCAGCTCGGTCTGGAGGGCCTTGCCGGCGGCGACGACGTGGACGTCGGCGGGGGCGACCTCCTTGGGCCAGCACAGGCCCTTGTCGTCGGCGGTCTGCTCGGCGAGGGCGGCGACGGCGCGGGAGACGCCGATGCCGTAGGAGCCCATGGTGACGCGGACCGGCTTGCCGTTCTGGCCGAGGACGTCCAGCTTGAGGGCGTCGGCGTACTTGCGGCCCAGCTGGAAGATGTGGCCGATCTCGATGGCGCGGTCCAGCTTGAGGCCGGTGCCGCACCTGGGGCAGGGGTCGCCCTCCTCGACGACGACCACGTCGACGTACTCGTCGACCTCGAAGTCGCGGCCGGCGACGACGTTCTTGGCATGCGTGTCGGCCTTGTTGGCGCCGGTGATCCAGGCGGTGCCGGGGGCGACGCGCGGGTCGGCGATGTACGTGACCTTGTCCAGGCCCTGCGGGCCGACGTAGCCGCGCACCAGGTCGGGGCGGGCGATGAAGTCGGCCTCGGTGACCAGTTCGACGGCGGCCGGGGCGAAGTGGGCCTCGACCTTGCCCATGTCGACCTCGCGGTCGCCGGGGACGCCGATGGCGACGATCTCGCCGTCCACCTTGACCAGGAGGTTCTTCAGGGTGGCGGAGGCCGGGACGCCGAGCTGGGCGGCGAGGGTGTCGATGGTGGGGGTGTCGGGGGTGGGGATGTCCTCCGCGGCGGGGACGTCCGTGGCGTCGGCCGGCTTCAGCTCGTAGGAGATCGCCTCGGTGTTGGCGGCGAAGTCGCAGTTGGGGCAGTCCGCGAAGATGTCCTCGCCGGCCTCGGCGGGAGCGAGGAACTCCTCCGACTTGGAGCCGCCCATGGCGCCCGCGGTGGCGGCGCAGATGCGGTAGTCGAGGCCGAGGCGGTCGAAGATCCGCTGGTAGGCCTTGCGGTGCAGGGCGTAGGACTCGGCGAGGCCCTCGTCGGCGAGGTCGAAGGAGTAGGAGTCCTTCATCAGGAACTCGCGGCCGCGCAGGATGCCGGCGCGGGGGCGGGCCTCGTCGCGGTACTTGTGCTGGATCTGGTAGAGGATCACCGGCATGTCCTTGTAGGACGTGCACTGGTCCTTCACCAGGAGGGTGAAGATCTCCTCGTGGGTGGGGCCGAGGAGGTAGTCGCCGCCCTTGCGGTCCTTCAGGCGGAAGAGTTCCTGCCCGTACTCGTCCCAGCGGCCGGTGGCGTCGTAGGGCTCGCGGGGCAGCAGGGCCGGGAGGAGGACCTCCTGCGCGCCGATGGCGTCCATCTCCTCACGGACCACCCGCTCGATGTTGGCGAGGACCTTCTTGCCGAGGGGCAGCCAGGACCAGATGCCGGCGGCGGTGCGGCGGACGTAGCCGGCGCGGACGAGCAGCTTGTGGCTGAGGACCTCGGCGTCCGCCGGGTCGTCGCGCAGCGTCTTCGCCATCAACTGGGACATGCGCTGGACCGGTGCGTTCGCCATGGTTCTCGTACTCCTGCTGCGTCTGGGTGATGACAGGAGGTTAGCCGGGCGGTGCCAGCCGGTGGAAATCGGTTATGCGCGAAGGAGTGGCAGCGGGGCGCCCATGACGGCGTAGGGCTTGGCGGCGCTGGGGAAGTGCACCTGGCGGGCGAGGTCCTTGTAGCCGAGGGAACGGTAGAGCTTGCGGGCGGGGCTCTCGACGTCGATCGCGGAGAGGATCGACCGGGGCTCGGTGGCGGTGTCGGTGATGGTGGTGATCAGGGCGCGGCCGATGCCCTGTTTCTGGTGGCTGGGGTGGACGTGCAGCTCGGTGATGACGAAGGAGTCGTCGAGCCAGTGGTCGTTGCCCTGGGCGCGCAGGTAGGGCTCGACGACGGTGGACCACCAGTGGGAGCGGTCGTTGGGCATGCCGTAGACGAAGCCGACCAGGCGGCCGTCGGCGGTGGCCCCGTAGGCCCGGGCACCCCGGTGGGTCATGTGGCGCAGGACGATCTGCCGGCGGACCGCCACCTCGTCGGGGCCCAGCCCGAAGGCTGCGGCCTGGACGGCCAGGGCCTCGTCGACGTGGGCGGTGAGGTCCAGGGGGCCGATGACGGGGTCCATGGCGGGGAGCCTACAGTCCCGGCGCGGGGTCAGAAGAGAACGCTCATGAAGGCGCCGACCTCCTTGAAGCCCACCTTCTCGTAGGTGCGGCGTGCGGGGGTGTTGAAGTCGTTGACATAGAGGCTCGCCACGGGGGCCACGTCGGCCAGGGCGTAGCGCAGGACGGCCGCCATGCCGGGGGCGGCGAGGCCCTTGCCGCGGTGTTCGGGAACCACCCAGACGCCCTGGATCTGGCAGGCACGGTCGGTGGCGGCGCCGATCTCCGCCTTGAAGACGACCTTGCCGTCGGCGTCGAAGCGGGCGAAGGAGCGGCCGGAGCCGACGAGTTCGGCGACCCTGGCCTGGTAGAGGAGGCCGCCGTCGCCGGCCAGCGGGGAGACGCCGACCTCCTCGGTGAACATGGCCACACAGGCCGGCATGATCGTCTCCATCTCGTCCTTGCGGACGCGGCGGACGTACGGGTCCGGGGCGATGTGCTCGGGCAGCCGGTCGGTGACCATCAGGGGCTGGTGGCGGCGGACCTCGCGGGCGGGGCCCCACTGGGGTTCGAGGAGCCGCCAGAGTTCTGCGGTGGTGTCGGCGGGGCCGACGATGGAGGAGCAGCGGCGTCCCGCGCGGCGGGCCCGGTCGGCGAAGGCGCGGATCGCCCTGGGGGTGGCGCAGATGGGGACGAGGTTGGCGCCGGCGTAGCAGAGCGAGGTGAGGATGCCGCCCTCGTACCAGCCCCACATCTCGCCGCCGAGCCGCCACGGGTCCAGGCCGGCGACCTGCACGCGTGAGGTCACGAAGGCGTTCGCCACGGGCTCGCGGTCGAGCACGGCGAGAGCGGCGTCCAGGTCACTCGGTTCGAGGACCCGGGAGGTGGTCTGCGTCAACACGGGCGGGGCCTCACACACACTCGAGTCTGCTGATTTCCGCACTGTACCTGCGGAGCTTGTGCGGTGCCGCCTGGTGGGAGGCCGGCCGTCCGACCTGCGGGTTGGCGCCGCCGGTGCCGCCGGGCCGGGGGCTGCCGCCCCCGGGGTCCGGCCAGTGGTGTCAGTCGGCGACGGAGACCGAGGGCTCGCCCGAGGGCA
>NZ_JAATEM010000043.1 GCF_012034205.1 Streptomyces composti | reverse complement strand
CAGGGGGCCACCATCTCAGCCTCCGACGGAGCAAGTTGGTGCAAGAGCATTGCTCCCGACGGGAGCAATGCTCTTGCGTCTCCCGCCCCGAGAGCGGCGGGCCCGGAAGCGACCGAGGACGGATCGCAAACCGGCGGGGAAGAGCTACACGCGAACCACAGCATCGACTGCGCGCGCACCTCTCCGTCGCAGCCCCGCATACAGCAGCGCGAACGCCTGCGCGACGAGAACAAGCGCCTGCACCAGCCCAGCTGCCGCATGAACGACGCCGAGTACCAACTGCTCGCCCGAGCAGCCGCCACGTGCCACATGAGCATCGCCGGCTTCCTCGCCCGCTCCGCTCTCGACGCCGCCCACGACCTCGGCCGTACCGCCGCGGACATCGCAGGCGAGCGAGAGATGCTGCACGAGCTGTTCGCGCTGCGGCGCCACCTCGGGCAACTCGGCAACAACCTCAACCAGGTCGCCAAGGCGCTGAACTCCGGCGCCGACGCATCGCAGGCAGAGGCGGTCCTCGCCACCGTCCAGCGCGCCGCCAAGCGCGTCGACGCCTTCACCCAGCACCACTTGGACAACAGGACAGGCGGGTGATCCCCCGCGTCCACGCAAGCGGCAGGCGCACCATCGGCCTGCTCCACTACTTGTACGGGCCCGGCACGCACGAAGAGCACACAGACTCGCACCTGGTGGCCGCCTGGGACAGCCTCGCCCCTGATCCCGGGCGCGACTCCGATGCCACGTACGGCGATCTCCAGCGGCTGCTCGACCAGCCGGTCAACGCCCTGCCGAAGAACCGCCGGCCCGCCGAGCACGTATGGCATCTGTCGGTACGCGCTGCTCCTGAGGACCCGGTCCTGTCGGATGAGCAGTGGGGCGAGATTGCGCGCCGAATGGTCGCCGCCACCGGCATCGCTCCCGACGGTGACGACGCCGCCTGCCGCTGGGCAGCGATTCGGCACGCCGACGACCACATTCACATCATCGCCACCGTCGTACGAGAGGACGGCCGCCAAGCCCGTATCCGCCAGGACGGTAAGCGTTCCCAAGCGGAAGCCCGCGTGATCGAGATCGACTACGGGTTGCGCCGCCTCGCCACCGGCGATGGCACCGCAGCCCGTCGTCCGACCAGCGCCGAACGGCACAAGGCCCAGCGGGAAGGCCGGGAGCGCACAGCGCGGGAGGAACTTCGTGAGTCCGTGCGCCGGGCAGTGGCCGGTGCTGCCTCGACGGACGAGTTTTTCGACCGCCTGGCCGCCGCCGGTTTGCTGATCCGCAAGCGTCTCGCGCCCTCCGGCGATCTCCTCGGGTACAAGGTCGCCCTCCCTGATGACCGGAACAAGGACGGCGAGCCGGTCTTCTACTCAGGCTCCAAGCTGGCGCCCGACCTGTCCCTGCCCCGTGTCCGCGAACGCTGGAGCCGGCCCTCGGAGACGCCCACCGCCATCGACGGTTCATGGCCGGATCAGCCTGCACTGCCGCCCGTGACAGGCCCCGCGTTCGCGCGGCGGCGGGCCGCGGCTGCCACGTGGCAGGCCCTGCTGGTGATCGACCACGGCGACGACGGCACCGCAGCAGCCCAGATCGCCGCGACCGGAGAGGTCCTGGACGCGCTGGCCAAGACCTCCGCCGCCCACACCCGGGCCGAACTGCGCGAGGCAGCCTCCGCGTTCGAGCGCGCGAGCCGCTCCCACGTGAAGGCGGTACGCGGGCACGACCGGGGCCTGCGACAAGCCGCCCGTGATCTCGTCCACAGCGGGCCGGTCCTGGGCCGGGGCGAAGACGGCGCCTGCACGGCCATGCTCATCGACATGGCCGTCTTCGTCGTGACCGCCGCGGCAAAGTGGCACGCCAGGAAGCATCACACCCAGCAGGCCACAGCAGCCCAGCAAGCCGCCGAGCACCTCCGCGCCGCCTACCAGGCCGCCTCAGTCCAGCCCATGACCGCACTGAGCCAGCGAGGCCGGCGGCTGACTCAACGTGTTCGGCAACAGCAGGCGAACCTGCTCCACCAAGTGCTGCCGGAGCTGGCCGACCAGATCCAAGCCGAGTCCGGTTGGCCCGCCTTGGCCGCCACACTGGACGACGCCCGGAGGGCCGGCCATGACCCGGCCGCCCTGCTGACCGAAGCCACGGCACGGCGCGAACTACGCTCCGCCGGATCCATGAGCGACGTCCTCGTCTGGCGCCTGCGCCGCAGCGCTCACCTGCCCGCACTACCCGACGACCGCAACGCCACGGCCCTCCGAGCCAACCGGCACACCTCGCACTCGGCGCCCACCACGCAGTCGGTGCCCGGCCCGACAGGGAATGATCCCCGCCGTGGGCGCTGACGACCGCGTCCTGATCACCTGTACCGGGCCACGGTGTACGCGGTAGGCCCGTGCAAGGTGCCTGCTCCGATCCCGTCGGTGATCTGGAGGACGTCGAAGCCGGCGAGCGTCGCGTACAGCTCCAGCTCACGCGGCCCGAGAACACGCCGACGGATCACGTCCCGTGTTTCTTCACCAGAGTTGAACACCCACTGCCGACGCATGGTGTTCATCTGGGTCCGCAGGTCCCACTCATAGCTGATGGTCACGTGGGCCGTGCCCGATCCGGTCTCGACCTCTGCTTCCTGCGGCTCATCACGCTCGATCGGCGCTACGGAACAGCAGAGTACAAGGAGCGTCCCGGGACGGGCGTGCGCTGCGAAGGTCCGGAAGACCGCCTGGATGTCCTGGTTGTCGTGCACGTAGGAGAGGGAGTTTCCCAGGCAGGTCAGCACGTCAGCGGTATGGTCGAGTCGGATGGTGCGCATGTCGCCGAGGCGGATGTCGAGGCCGGGCCGTGTGCGGCGGGCGTAGTCGACCAGGCCGGGCTGGAACTCGACACCGATGCAGTCGAAGTGGCGGGCCAGCAGCTCCAGGTCTCTCCCGGTTCCGCAGCCCAGATCCAGCAGAGTGCGGGCGTCCGGGCGGTGCCGATGGACGAGCGCCCGACAGCTGCTCGCGCTGGTGCTGTCAGACTGCACTCTGTCGTACAGGGCGGGGTCTCGGTAGAAGAGGTTGGAGGCTGCCAGGTGTCTGGATTCGGCGATGTCCAGGCCGCTCATGCGAGGCTCCGCAGTCCGACTTCCAGGGCGAGTGTGTCGCACAGCAGGTCGGGCACCGCGGGAGTCCGCTCGGCGTGGTCGCGGGCCCGGCTGAGGGCGTCGGCATCAACGTAGCCGAGATCGATCAGCAGGGAATCGGTCAGCATCTCGTCCAGGAGAGGGAGCCCGTAGGTGCGCAGTCCCGACTCCATGACCGCGAGGAAGTTCTCCGGCTCGGTCGGAGCCGCGACGGACTCGGGCAGACCCGTCCGCCGAAGTCGGTCGCGGAACATCCTCTTGTCGCGTTTGTACTCGTACGGCAGCTGTTCCATGAAGCGGATCATCCGGGGGTGGACGAGCGGGGCCACCGGCCAGATACCGAGTCTCACGTACGCCGGATTGTGCAGGCCGAATGCCATGAGCGTCGGCACAGGCAGGACCGGGATGGGAGCGAGGTTCTCGTTCACCTGGGCCAGCGCCGCGGTGGCCTTGTCGCCGAGCCATGGCACCGGCTCCATCGGCGGGAGTCCGGCTTCCGTACGCGAGTGGTGGGCGTTGACCTCGTCCCCGCCGCCACCTGTGAAGATCAGCTCGCAGCCGTGTGCGGCCACGTGCCCGCGCACGACGTCGAACGCTTCCTGGTAGAAGGCGCCTGCCGGATCGTGCGGCCGTCTGCGTTCCCTCACGCCACCAGGCACGAAGGGCGGGTGCTGCATCGCCGGCACGGCGGTGTCCCGCAACCCCAGGTGATCCACCAGTGAGCGGCGCCGGTCTCGCTGGAGCTGGCCGATCCGGCCGCCCATGAGCAGCCCCATGGTGTGCACGGAGCCGAATCCGGCCGCGACGGCGGACAGTGCCACGTTGGCCGAGTCCGCTCCGCCTGACACCTCGACGCCGACGCGGCCGGCCGTCGATCGCCACTCGGCCACGGCCTCGGTGAGCAGTGCGTCGAACACGGTCACGGGGTCCACTCCGCTACGGAGGCTGCGGGGTTCCAGGACGTGTTGGGCGGGCTCGGGGTAGAGGATGGAGAGCCCTGCCGGCGTGAAGACCGCGGTAGCGCGTTCGGTGAGTCGGTACACGCCGTCGAAGAGGGTGTCGGTGCTGTAGCGGTGTTGGCGGCTCAAGGTGCGGGCGACCGCTCGTGGATTGAGCTGGTCAGGTCGCAGGTGCGGCCGGAGGTCGACGATGTCCCAGGACCCGAAGATCTCGTCGCCGACAGCTGTGAGGTACAGCGGGACGGTACCCAGCATTCCCGCCGAGACCTGGATCTCGTCGGGCCGGACGAGCAGCGACGTGTAGTCGGCTTCACCGTCTCTGTCTTCCCGCACCAGCACACAGACGCTCGATCCGTCGCCCGGTATGAGGTCCGCGACCAGGACGGTTGCGTGAGCGGGTCGGATCCAGCTCTCCCCCTTGACCCAGCGGTCTGTGTCCCATCGCCAGCCGGCGTCCCGGGTGTCTGCCAGTCGCACACGAAACGAGAGCACTCCGCTCCCCTCCTCTACGGAGCGGCGGAGCAGGACGCCAGGCCCTGCTCCGCCGCGTTCACCGGCCGGTCAGCTGCAGTGGTCGCCGTTGTTGTCGCCGCCGCCGGGCATCTTGTCGAGCAGCGCCGCGTCCATGCTGGGGACGCCGGTGACCAGGTCTCCCGTGAAGAGTTCGTCGATGATCATGGCTGTTCCTTCCTCCTGCGGAGTGGGTGGACGGGCCCCGCGAGCTGCGGAGCCCGGACCCGTCCCTGCCGCCGGCGTTCACGGCGAACTGGACGGGAGCTCGTTGGGTGGGGGCCCGCTCTGGCCGAGGGGAGAGAGCGGCTGAGCCCTTCCCCGGTGGGGACCGGGTCTTCCCGAGGGCTCGCTCGGCCAGAGCGGGAGTCGGTAGGTCCGGAGTGGACCGGTGGTCTCTCTCAGTCGGGGGCGAGGTGCCACAGAGCCCAGGCGACCGGGGTAGTAGAGACGATGATCAGGGCCGACGGCAGCCACTGCCGCCAGCCATAGGGGCGACCTCGCCTGCTGCGCCGCCGGCTCACCATCCCCGGGACACCGCCACCACGATCGATCCCCCGAGCACCATGACGCACGCGATGTACATGACCTGAGCCGTGACCTGGCCTTTCACCGCGCGCCCTGGTCCTTGCCACACTGTTGCCCCACGGTCGGCGCGAGGCCAGGTCGGCCGACGAAGACGCGTCGTGCTCGTTCCTGGTCGGGCAGGGTGGCGCCGATCCGGCACACCGGCGGCTCGGCCGGGGTTTGGTCAGCCATCGTTCTGGTCCTTCTTCCGGGTCGCGCGGTAGACGTCGGCGAAGCGTCTGGTCAGCGCGCCGACGTCGCGCATGTACTGGTAGGCGATGAAGTGGGGGGACTGCTCCGTCGGCCGACGCGTCAGGTCGAGGACCCGGTAGCCCTCCCGGAACAGCGCCTGGACGGCCGGGTCCTCGTCAAAGCCGAGTTCCTCGGCCATCAGCACTCTCAGGTGGCTGACCAGGTCTCGGGTCGTGGCGTCGATCACCGGGCGCTCGGGCATCGACAGCCGGATGGCCAGCGCTGTCTCCACGGCCTCGTCGACCGCCTCCAGGACAATCGACGCTCCAGCCACCTCGGACGACGTGACGCTTCCTGCTGCCATGTCCGCACCCCTTCTCCGGCCTCCACCGTTGTCGTTTCTGACAACGTCCAGAAAAGCGGCTCGCGTTGGCGCAGACCACGGCATCCACGGGCCAGTCCTGGGACAGCCCGGTGCCGTCGGGTTAGACGCGGGTTGATGCGTGGAAAGGGGGCGGCATGGGGCTTGCGGAGAGGCGCAGGGCGCTGGGCTACAGTCAGGAAGAGCTCGCGCACGCCCTCGGCGTGGACCGACGAACCGTCGGCCGCTGGGAAGGCCGCACCACCACGCCGCAGCCGCCGCTGAGACCACGGCTGGCCGAGCTGCTCCACCTCGACCTTGACGAACTCGACGCGTTGGTGGGACAGCCACAAGCAGTCCGACCGGAGTCGGCAGGGCCGCCGCCTCGCGACCACCATGGCTCAGGGGACCTCGACGACATGATCCGACGCCAGTTCCTGCGCGCCATCACCGTCACCAGTGCCCTGGTGGCCCTGCCCCCCGATGAGGGCGCAGCCCTCGCGGAGGGCGCGCTGCGCGGGATGTCCGATGACTTCCTGCGCATGAACGGACACCTGTGGCAGGTCTACCAACTCGCCCGCGCCAAGCGTTCCGTCTACCCGGTCGTCCGCGACCAGCTCACCGCCCTGAACGAGACCCTCGGCGGACGGCCCGAGGTCGAAGCACAGGCCCTGTGCGGCGCGGCCGGTGACCTCTTCCAGCTCGCCGGAGAACTGGCCTTCGACGGCAACCGCTACACCGACGCCGCCGCCTCCTACACGCTCGCCGCCTCTGCCAGCCAGGAGGCGAAGTCCTACGACCTGTGGGCGTGTGCCCTCGTCCGCCACGCCTACGTCGATCTGTACGAACGCCGGTACGCCGACGCGGTCGGCGCGCTGTCGGCCGCAGAGAAGGTGGCAAGGCGCGGGGACGGTTCCCTGTCCACCCGCTACTGGGTCGCTGCCGTCCAGGCCGAGGCGTACGCCGGCCTCGGCGACCTCTCCGCCTGCGAACGCGCCTTGGACGAGGCGGAGAAGGTGACCGGCCTGAGCGGGGCGGCCCACAACGGTGGCTGGCTGCGTTTCGACGGCTCCCGCCTCGCAGAAGAGCGTGGCGCGCGCTACCTCCAGCTCGGTCGCCTCGACCTCGCCGAGAAGGCACTCAGCAGCGCGCTCAGCCAGGACATCCTCGCTTCCGGCCAGTCCTTCCGCCGACGCGGTGCGGTCCTGACCGACCTCGCGGCCGTCGGCGCCCGGCGCCAGGACCCCGACCAAGTAATCGCCTACAGCGGGGAGGCGCTGCGACTCGCCCGCACGACCTCCTCGGGTTACGTCGCCCGTAAGCTTCTGGGGTTACGAACCGGCCTCGGCCCGCTCACCCGCGACGCTCGTGTGGCGGAGCTGGGCGCCGAGATCGACGCACTGTGCACGACGTGACGAGAGGGGAAGGCATGTCGCAGTCCGAGGGCGCCCGACTGTTCCGCGAGGCTTGGATCACCGGAGTGCGCAAGCACTTCCCCGGCGAGCCCAAGCCCGGTTACGTCACCCCCTGGGAAGAGACACCCGAGTGGGAGCGCCAGGCCGCCGGCGCCGTCCACGACCAGGTGCGCCAGTTCCTCGACCTCAGCGACCGCCACGCCTCCCGCCTCACCCGCGAGCAGAAGAGCCGCTTTGTCGCCACCTGCTGGACCGCGCAGATGTACAAGCACTTCGAGAACCCGAAGCCGGGCTATGTCGCCGACTGGGCTGCCCTGCCCGACTGGCAGAAGGAGACCGACGCGGACATCTTCGAGGCGATCGAGGACGCTCTGAAGTAGTCGCACGGGACTGCCATTCAAGTCGGCCTGCGCAACCGCCGGGCTTCCTACGGCGTCGATCGGCCCTCCCTTCGCGGCTCGTTTCCGACCGCCGCGTCACGGTTCAGCTCCTGTGGGACCGGCGCGGCGAGGGGGCCGGACAGCGGGCGGATCCTGCTGAGCATGCGCGCGGCTCCGAACTGTTCTGCGGGGTTTCTGGTTGTCCCTTTTCGGGACGGGCGTCATGTCCCGACTCGGGACAAACCTCTTGTCCCGACTCGGGACGGGCTTCCTCCCCCACGACCGCCGAGGCTTTGACTGTCACCATCGTGGCCAGCCCGTCAGCCGCTGCAACACCGTCGTAGCCGTAAACAGTGTGCTCGCCGTCCTGACGGTCGGCGACGACGCCTTCATCGAGCAGCATCCCGGGGATCCCGCCACCTGCTGGCCTCGCCGTCCTCGTCACGGTCCTGGCCGCGTCCGTGGTCCTGAGCATCCGACGCCCGTGCCCGGGCGGAGCTGCGCTCCTCGCGGACCGGGGCGAGGACGGCGCTGAGTACGGCTCGCCGGAGACGAGCCGACCAACCGCCCGGGAGACACTGCGTCTGGACAGACAGCGGGATGACGACTGCCCCTGGTCCGGACATACCTGGCTGGCCCGTGGGCCGTGCCCGCGCGGTGTGCGCCGACTGCCCCGGTGCCGTGCGAGCAGGGCCGCGTCGGAGCACCATCGACGGGAAGGCAGCCACTGGAGGGTCCGTGCGCGATGCGGTGGGTGATGACGTGGGGCCGTGGCCGGCGGACGAACCGGGTTTCTGGCGGCAGGTCGTCGAGCGGCTGGGCACGGCGGTGCTGGTGCTGGACACAGCCGGACGGGTGATCGCCGCGAACCCGGCGGCCGAGCGGCTGCTGGGCCGCACCGCCGCCGCGATGCGGGGCGCCGACGCACACGATCTGCTGCACCGGGACGCGGACGGCAACAAGGTGCCGCGAGACCGGTGCCCACTGCTCCACGCGCTGGCCGAGGGGCAGGGGGCGCGAGGGGAGGGCGGCACGTATCTGCGCGGTGACGGTCGTCTGCTGGCTGTCTCCTGGTCCGCGTCCCCCTTGACGGAGGACGGCTCCGTGCAAGGCATGGCATTGCTGTTCACGGACGCCACGGGGGACCGCCGCGTCCATCGGGAGCGAACGGCGCGCACGCGCGCCTTGGAGGACCTCAACGAGCGGCTGTCCCTGGTCGCGGAGATCACGGACGTCCTGGGGCAGACTCTGGAGACCGACGAGGCGCTGGCCCGCCTGGTGCGGCTGCTCGTGCCCCGTCTGGCCGACTGGGCCGCAGTGGACCTGCGGACCGGTTCCGGCGAGGTCCACCGGGTGACGGTGACCGGTCCGGAGGGACGGGACGCCGGATTCCAGGGCCGGAGCGTACCCGCCGCGGAAGGGGCCGGTGAGGGGGAGGACTCGCCACTGGGCCGTGCGCTGACCGGGGGCGAATCCGTGCTCCAGGAGCGGGTGGCTGCCGTCACCCCGGCCGCCGGACACCCTCCTCTGGCCGCTCTCCACCATGGCTTTCTGACGGCGGTGGGCGCCAGCTCCGCCGTTACGGTGCCGCTCGGCGCCCGGGACCGGATCACCGGGGCGCTGACGGTGGTGCGCACCGACCCGGCGCATCCCTTCGACGAGGACGACCTGGCGGCTGTGAGTGACGTCGGCCGCCGGGTCGGCGTGGTCGTCGACAACACCCGCCGCTACGGCCGTCAGCGCGCCGTCGCCGAGGCGATGCAGCGCAACCTGCTCGCCCCGCTGCCGCAGCACGGCCATCTCCGGCTGGCCGCCCGCTACCAGCCCGCACCTGCGGGCTCGCAGGTCGGTGGGGACTGGTACGACGCCTTCATTCTGAAGGACGGCGCGCTCGCCCTGGTCATCGGTGACGTCGTGGGCCACGACCTGACCGCGGCGGCCGGTATGGCCCAACTGCACGGCATTCTGCGTTCGCTGGCCTGGGACCACACGGGACCGCCCGGCGCCGTCGTCGACCGCCTCGACGCCGCCATGCCGGTCATCACCACCGTCCCGCTGGCCACCCTGATCCTCGCCCGCGTCGAGGGCGACCCGGACACGGGACCGTGGACGCTCCGCTGGGCCAGCGCGGGGCACCCGCCCCCGCTGCTCCTCTCCCCGGACGGCACCGCATGCTTTCTTGAAGCCGGCCAGGGGCTGCTCCTCGGCACCGGATCCGTCGGCGACGCGGACCGACCGGACGCCACGCATCCCCTGGAGCCCGGCTCCACCCTGCTGCTGTATACGGACGGGCTCGTCGAGACACCGGGCAGCGACCTCGACACGGGCCTGGACCGGCTGCGCCGGCACGCCCTCCCTCTCGTCGACGAACCGCTGGACAGGCTGTGCGGAAAGGTGCTCGCCCACCTGCCGCCCGGCAGCACCGACGACGTGGCTCTGCTCGCCCTGCGTGTACCGCCGCCATGAGACGTGGTGGCCGTCGGACCGGGCCGGTGCCGCGGAGGCGCCCACCATCTGCCACGCCACTGATGACCTGCTGTCACGCCGCCTTTACGCGCCGAGGAGTAGTCTGAGGAGACCGAGGGCATCAGGCACGCCGGTGGCGGACCGGCTCCACCCCGGTATCCACCGGCGTTCGTCACGCGGAAGGGTCTCCCCCTTCACCCCGCATACGCCCGCCGACTCCCTTCCCGCGAACTCGCGGCGGTCGTCGGCGTTTTCCTCCGGCAAGAGCGGCCAGGCACGACCTCCAGCACCCGGATCCACCGGCCACGTCCGGCGTTGCCCGACAGGGCCCGCGGGCCGTCGGCCGCCGTGCCCTGCCGAACCGGCCGGCAACCACCTCGTCAGAAAGAACCCACGTGATCACCACAGTCCCCACCGCACCGTCCACCCCGCCTCCGCCCCCGCCCCTGCCCCTCGTCCGCCTGCGTCTCGCGCCACACGGCGCGCTGCCGCGCCGGATCGACGGGGTGTGGTGGCCGTACTCCCGCGATCTTCTGACACAGCTCCCGAAGATGCTCGCCGCGCTGCCGAGAGCGTGGGGCGACATCACCGGCGTCACCGTGGACGCCGCGGCCTGGTCGGCGGCACCGGGGCGCATGTTCGTCGCCAACCAGGTCGTCCGCCTGCACAAGGCCCCCGCCTCTCCGCACGCTCCGGACCGGGTCGTCCTGCTCTCCCCCGGGCTCGGCCGTTGGGATCTGCAGGTGATCCCGCCGGACGCGACGGAGGAAGCAGCCGCTCTCCTCACGGCCGCCGCCCTGGACGACCGGCGGCCCGGCGCCGACGGAGAAGCCCGGCCCCCGGCCCCGACGGCGGCGGCAGGTCCCCACGGCCGTGTGGGGCCCACCGGGCGGGGCACCCGGGCCCCTCGGTGGTAGGAGCCGCCGCGGGCACGTCCATGTACGCACCCGCTCCCCGCGCCCAACTCGCCCTGGGGCCGCCCCGAGTCATCCGCCCGCTTCTGAGAGAGACGTCCTCATGACCATGGCCACCACCACCGCCACGCGCTCCGACACTCCCGGCAGCGACTTCGCCCGGCTGTCGAAGAAGATCGCGGACGCCGGACTGCTGGGGCGCCGCCCCGGCTACTACACGTTACGCATCACCGCCGTGACCGGGCTCTACGCCGCCGGATGGGCCGCGTTCGTCCTCGTCGGCGCCTCCTGGTGGACACTGGCGATCGCCGCGTTCCTGGCCGTGATGTACGGGCAAGTCGCCCTGGTCGCCCATGACATGGCCCACCGGCAGGTGTTCCGCCGCCGCCGGGCCAGCGAGTTGTCCGGACGGATCGCCGGCGCGTCGATCGGCATGAGCTACGGCTGGTGGCAGGACAAGCACACCCGTCACCACGCCAACCCCAACACCGAGAACCTCGACCCCGACATCGGACCCGACCTGCTCGTCTGGTCCCCGGACCAGGCCCGCGCCGCCACCGGACTGCCCCGCCTGCTCGGCCGCTGGCAGGCGTTCCTCTTCTTTCCCCTGCTCACGCTGGAGGGCTTCAACCTGCACGTGGCGAGCTGCAGGGCCATGGCCAACCGCCGGCTCAAACGCCGGGCGGTCGACGGCGCTCTGCTCCTGGGGCACTGCGCCGTCTACCTGGCCGCCCTGTTCTGGGTCCTGCCGCCCGGGATGGCGATCGCCTTCCTCGCCGTCCACCAGTGCCTGTTCGGCGTCTACCTCGGTTCGGCCTTCGCACCCAACCACAAGGGGATGCCGATCCTGACGGCCGACGACCGCCCCGACTTCCTCCGCCGCCAGGTGCTGACCTCACGCAACGTCAACGGCGGCCGGTTCACCGACCTGGCGCTCGGCGGCCTGAACCACCAGATCGAGCACCACCTGTTCCCGAGCATGCCCAGCCCCAACCTGCGCAAGGCCCGCGCCATCGTCCGGCGGTACTGCCGGGACCTGGGCGTCGACTACGCGGAAACGGGCCTGGTCGCCTCCTACCGGTTGGCACTCACCAGCCTCCACGACGCCGGCGCCCCGCTCCGACGGACCCGCGTCCCCACCTAGCGGGGCGAGACGCCGCCGTGGGTACGGCGGCGTCCAGGACGCAGCCGTCCGCGTCCGCCGTACCAGGAGCCCCGGCGCTCGCCGCCGTCGTTGGCAACCGGGGACCGTCGGCGTACCGCCGGCCCTTCGTCGGTCTTCCGGTCTGGTGCGACGACACCGCTGCGGCCGTAGTGGAAGGCGGCGCTTCTGTCCCCGTGCTGAGAGTTCAGCCGGTGGATGAGGAACGCGCCTGCCGCGATCACCGCCAGCAGCACGAACACCGTCACCAGGATGTCCATGGCCCTCACACCCTTTCCGGCCGGTCCTCCGGTGTGGCGACGGCGACTCGAAGCCATGGAGAAGTGACGGAAGCACCGGCTCCATGTCCTCCTTCGGACTCCCACACCGCTTCCCTGGTGCGGTCGGCCTCGGCGGTCACCGTCAGACGCGCGGCATCCGCCAGCAGGCTGCTCGCGGTCGCTATCCGGCGCGGGTCGCTCGCAGCGGCCATCAGCCAGGCGGCCGCGGCCGGAGGCGTCTGCGGGGGAACGACCAGCAGGTTCCAGCGGCCCACGTGGTAGGAGAGCAGCAGCAACTCGTGCTCGTCCTGCTCGAAGCGGAACCAGCCCACCTTCACCACGTGCCCGGCGACAGGCACCTTGCGCGGGACGACCGGCCACTGGGCGGGGTTCACCGTGACCCGGGTGACCCGCCCCCACAGCGGATCGAGAACGGACGCCAGGGCAGGCAGTTCGGCGGCGAGATCACGCGAGCGTGGCCACCAGGCGCCGTCCAGCAGAAGCGGTGCCGAACCGGCGGGAGCGAGCGAGAGGCGTACGGGGGACATGGGACGCCGGTCTTCGGACGTCGTCGGAGGGGAGACGGTCGCAGTCATGACGCGAACCCTGCCCCGGGCGGGCCTGAGCCGACCCGGCGTATTCGATCACCGAAAACGGCACAGACGCGAAATGTCCGTGCGCGGAGTGTTCCCGGTACCTCCAGCCTACTCTTCGCGGCGCCCGAGCAGGCCGTACGCCGGGAGCAGCCCACCCGATGAGGCCGAAGCCTCTCGTCGGGGCTCGTCGAGGAGTAGCCTGAGGACTTCGAGGGCTTTCGTGCACCGGCGCCGCCGGTCCCGTCCTCGGTCACCCAACCACCGGGCGCTCCGTCAGCCAGCGCAGGCCCGCAGTCAGGCTTCTTCCTCATGATCATGAACTCCACTCAGCTGCGTCCGCACGCGGCACCGTTCCGCTCACGTGCCGCGCGCCTCGTCCTCGGATCCGCCAGCCGTTTCGGCCGTCCGGACGGCGCTTGGTGGCCACGGACCCGCGACCTGGCACGAGAACTCGGCGAACTGGCCGACGTGATCGATCCGCTGTGGGGCCGGCTCACCCACGTGGCCGTCAATCCCCGCCACTGGCAGCCTCTCCCGCACGGCCTGGTCGTCGTCAACGGCTACGAGGTGGCGGTCGACCGATTCACCGAGGTGCTCAACCCGCACAGGATCCTGCTGCAGTCCTACACCGCGGGCTGCTGGGATCTCCTCGTGGTGCCGCCCCCGACGAGCGCGTCGTCAGCGGCCCGGCTCATGGCGGCCGTGGCGTAGCGCAGCGGTGGGTGCGTGCCCCGGACCCACACGCTCCGTGCCGGTGTCGATGAGGATCTGTTCCGCCGACGTCTGACTGCCGGCGCGCACGGCCGCGGCCATGGCCGCGCGGGCCGCGTCGGCCGCGGTGTGCGGCGGAACCACCAGCAGCGAAAAGAGATCATTGCTGCCCCGGGTGATGAGAACGGTGTCGTCTCCGACCGGGAAGGAGTCGATGCGGACGACACGACCGTCGATCGTCAGCCGCGTCGGCAGCTCGTCCCAGGCGTCGGTGTCCAGACCGACACGTGTGATCGGCCCGAGGTACTCGGACAGCGCGGAGACGAGGCCGGGCAGTTCACCGGCGATGTCGCGGGAGCGGGGCCACCACGCCCCGTCGAGCGCACCCTTCCGGTCATGCGTCGTCTCAAGCCGCACCACCGCGGTTCCAGGTCGCGAAACCGCCTGATGCACAGCGTCGGGCAGGAGCCTGCTCACCCGCGGGGGGTCGGGGTCGGACATCGCACTCGCCTGCCTACCGGGGACGGCAAACCGAAAGTCTCCTGGTTTCACGGTACTCCTCGGCCGACGACGGCCGGGATTCCACGATCACCGGGGCACTCACCGTCACCGCCGCATACGCGTAGAAGAACAAGGTCGAGCTGTGCTTCCTCCCCCACCCACCACCACCGCAGCCGCCCCGCGACAAACCCAGGCACTGCACCGCTACCTGCGTCGGCGCAATACCAACGCCCGCCACCACGACGTACTCCCCCCACCGCAAGGAACGCGCTGACCAACCGCGGACCGCAGCCCCGCGCCGAAGGCGGCAACCGCGCGTGCCGCGCAGACCCAGGGGTGGCAAGTGCGAGAGGGCAGGCCGGTAACCGGTGCACCAAATTACGGCGTCGGCGGGCGCGCGCGTGCCGTCGGCCCAGGCGACGCCGTCACGGTCGATGCGGGCGAACATGGGCGACGCTTTGAGCCGCCCGGCCTCCCGGGCCTCGCGCACCGGCGGTACGGCGACGATGTCCCCCAGCGAGGCGACGCCTCCCGTGTCGGTGCGGCCCTCGCCGAGGGCACGGCGTCGGGCGGTGGCCGCGTCGAACAGGGCGCGGCCGTCGATGTCGTCGGCAAGGTACCGGGGCGGACGCTGGGTCACCCAGGTCAGTTCGGTGTCGTGGGCGAGGTCGGAGCGCGATCTTCGTCGTCGACCGTCACACCGGTACCGTCCACCACGCGAAGACGGGGCCGCTCAGACCGACCATGGCATCACGCTGATCGTCTACCTGAGCCTACGCAAGCGCCTCGGAGCCTCTGCGACGCCGGAACACCGATAGCGGGCAGCGCAGCATCCACCCCCTCGGCCCGCCTTGCTGCCGATACTCGACAAAACCTCGGTCCACGCACACACCAAGTCACCGATGTCCAGCAACAGCCCCCGGACCTGCCGGAGCAGAACGCGCAGGACCACAACACCCGCGACGCTTCCGAGCCCCATCCCGATCCACCACATCGGCCGCCTCCTCGCCCAGAACCCCAGGCTGCCTGCGGCGAAGATCGAAGTCTGTACCCAAAGAGACGCTTTTTGTGATCTTGGCATCCTCGGTTAGGAGTGTGCACACGCAAGTCACCGTGGCAGCAGTGCTCCCCCGCCAGGCATTCCTCATCGCCAAGTGCCCAGCGGCCCTCCGCGAAGCAGCGCCGACCAGCCTCGTGCCCACAGCGTGCCCATACGACCGGACAACAACGGTAAACAGCGGCGCGGAACAGGTAGCCGAAAGCCCGCTCCAGAATACGTAGCCGCAGGTGAGAGGTGGTCTCACCCGTGAAGCGCCCTCGCTTCCCAAGCTGAGAGCGCGAGTTCGATTCTCGTCACCCGCTCTGCGAAGAAGGCCCGGGTCAGAGACCTGGGCTTTTCTGCTGTCGCCGTGATCATCACGGGAGGCCGGGCTCGAGTCGAGCCGGCCAGGTGTCGGCCACCACGAAGGAGGCGGCCGTTCCCGGCGAAGGGGCTCGGCCCGGAGTGCCAGGAGGCGGCCACGGCATCGACCATGAACGGTTCCCGACCGTGCGAGCTGTGATACCCCTGGGCATCTGGAGACCCACCGTCCTGGTGTAGCGCTCGCCCAGGGCTGTGGCCTTGTCGATCAGCGCGTCCTGCGCCGGCGTGACAGACACCAACTTGATCGCCATCGCTCCCCCGCCGGTCCGTCCGGTCGCGGCCGGTCACGGCCGGTCAACTCCCCCGCGTTGCGCATGCAGGAGAGGCTGAGCTCATTCAGAGAGCCCCCCTCAGGGGGCACAGGGGGCGCGCAGCACCCGGGAGACCGTTCCAGCCGTCGTGCAGCGAGGCGCATCACGTGGACGATGCCTTCGATCCGCGGATGAGGAGAGGAAGGGCGTCGTTGCCGCAAGAGGGTTGATGCCGGGTGGGAGGTGGGCACGGATGCGGAAGCCACTTCGATCAGATGTCGATCGGTTTCGAGACAGATTGTCGGCCCTTTCCCGTCAGATCTTCATGGTCGGAGGCCGTGGGAATCATGATGTGGCAGTGACGTCCCTACGGGTGCGCCGTCCTTCCCCGCGGGGGACGCTCGTCCAGATGAAGGAGGGGGCCTGACGTGGCCGAAGACATCGGTATCGCCGAGGCTGTGGAGCACCTGCGGGCGGAGTTGCTGGCTGCTGCGGCTTCAGACGGCAACGGCCCGAGCTTCAAGGTCGGGCCGGTGGAGCTTGAGTTCTCCGTGGAGATGCGCAGGGAGGGCAAGGGCGGGACCGGAGTGAAGGCCTGGGTGGTGTCGGCCGACGCAGAGGCCTCTGCGTCGAAGGCTTCGGTGCACCGGGTGAAGCTCGTGCTCACGCCGGAGACCCCGCACGGCGACCCCTATCACGTGAACGCCACCCGCCCCGACTCGACGGGCGACTTCCTGGGGTCGCGATTCGGCGAGTAGCCAGCCCGTACCCACGGCCGGCCGCGTCACCCACCTGGCCGGACAGCACACCTAGGGGTGGTGAAGCAGGATGGACATTGCACGAGTGGCCGTGGTGCGGGCCGGGGGGTCTGTCCGGGGGTCGGGTTACGTACTCGGCCGGCGGCTGGTGCTCACGGCCGCTCATGTTTTCGGCAGCCGCGAGCAGGTCTCGGTTCAGGTTCCGGGTCCTGCCGGGCGGGTGACGTGCGAGGTGGCGTGGTGGCGGTTCGATGAGGGACCGCGGGGGTGGGACGCTGCGCTGCTGGTGGCGCAGGAGGATCTGTCGGACGGGCCCTTGCCGCCTGTTCGGTGGGGGCGACTGGTCACCCTGGAGGCGTGCCCCGCGAAGGCCGTGGGCTATCCGGTGGTGGGACAGGCGGGCACCGACACGGTGTCGATCACGACCTCGAGTGGACAAGTGCTGCCGGAGAGCGGGCGGGACAGGGATCGATATGTCCTGGTCGGCTCGTCGGCAGAGCCCCACGGCGACGCCTCACCGTGGGACGGCATGTCCGGGGCCGCCTTGTGGTGTGGCAGCAAGCCCGGGACGGTGCCCCTGCTGACCGGGGTGGTTGTGGGAGATCCGCCAGGCTGGAACCACGCTCGGCTGGAGGCCCTGCCCGCCTACGTGCTGGCGTCGGAGCCGGACGTCCGAGAGCTGGTCCGGGAGCACACCGGACGGCCGATGCTGCTGGAGCCCGCAGATCTGCAGCATCTCGCCGACCGCGCCCACGTCCCCCGGACGCCGCGTTCGCCGGCGGATCTGCTGCGCCCGGAGCAGGCAACCGTGTCCTTCATGGGGCGCGAGGACATGCTGGAGCAACTGACCCGCTGGTGCGAACCCCCGACGGCCCGAACGCCGCCGGACCCCGGCAGCGGGCCGGTCGGTCAGTGGGCCTGGGAGCACAGCCCGGTGCAGGCTCATCTGCTCACCGGGGCGGGTGGTGCGGGCAAGACCCGGCTCGCGTCCGAACTCGCGGTGCGAATGGCGACACGTGGCTGGACCACGGTCAGGCTGACCCCGGACACGACGGTCCCGCTGGACGCCCTGTCGAACGTACGCAAACCACTACTGATCGTTGTCGACTACGCCGAGACCCGCGTTCCGCAGTTGCATGCTCTGCTGGAAGCAGTCGACCACGACCAGGTCACCAGTCCCGTACGCGTACTGGCTCTCGCCCGCGCCGCAGGCGACTGGTGGGTCAGGGCCACCGAGTATCCGCACAGCCAGGCACTGGCCACCGCCGGCGTCACGCCCGTCCCCGCTCTTCACCACACCCGCGAGGACCGTGTCCATGCCTACCGCCAGGCACTCCGCGACTTCAGTATCGGACTGCGCCTGATCTCCCCTGCCACCGACTGGGCCACCCTGCTGCCCTCTCTCACCGCTGCGGAAGCCATTCCCTCCCTGACCGACGAGGACTTCGACACACCGCTGTCGGTCCAGATGGCTGCCCTGCTCGCCCTCCTCGATGCCACCGGCCGCCCCAGGGCTCCCAGCGCATCTGCCACGCTCGAGGGCCGACTGCTGGGGCATGAGCGCAAGTACTGGGACGCGACGGCCGACAGTCCCGAACGGGGCCTGCGCGGGGGGCGGAGCGGAACCGAGATCCGTGCGCTCGCCGTCGCTCTGGCCTGTCTGGTTCCGGTCGCCGACCGCGATCAGGCCAGAGCACAACTGGCCCAGCTCCCGGGTCTGGCCGACGAGAGTGCGGCCGCCGTACGCGGGGCACTGGCCACCTGGCTGGCAGACCTCTACCCGGCTCCGGCAGGCTCCGGCTGGGGCAGCCTGCAACCCGACCGGGTTGCCGAGTACCACATCGGTACACAGGTCAGCCGTGAACGAGCTCTCTTCACCCGCATCCTGACGACACTCGACGACAACCAAGCCGCGCAGGCCCTGACGATTCTGGCCCGCGCGGGTCAACACCCGCCGCACCGTGAGGTGATCGGCGACGTCCTGCGCGACGCGGTCAGCAGTGCCCCCGCCGAGCTGGCGACGGCTGCCCTCACCACCGCGACACGCACCCCCCACCCCGAACTTCTGATCAACGCCCTGGCCCATCTCAGCCGCACCACTGAGGACGTCGTGCTGCTGCACCACCTCAGCAACCAATTGCCGGCCAATACCCTGGCCCTCAGCGAATGGGCTGCTGACCTGACCACCAGACTGGTCGAACATCACGACATGAGCGAGCCGGATCTGCCGCTGCTTGCCGCCTCGTTGAACAACCAGGCCGCCTGTCTGGCAGCCCTGGGACGCCACGAAGAAGCCCTGGTCGCCGGCAGTCGCGCAGTCCGGATTCGCGTAGATCTGGCTGAGCAACAGCCCGCTCTCCTGCCCGATCTCGCTTCCTCCCTGATCAACCAGTCGAACTGTCTCGCTGAACTGGGACGCACGGAGGAAGCGCTCAGCGCTGTCACCCGCGCCATCGACATCTACCAGGTCCTGGCCGAGCGGAGTCCCGTCGCTTTCCTTCACCCGCTCGCCAACGCGTTGAACAACCGCGCCAGCTGCCTCGCGGAACTGGGGCGCAAGGAAGAAGCCCTCAGCGCCATTACCCGCGCCATCGAGATCCGGGAAGAGCTGGCTGAACAGCGACCGCACGCTTTCCTGCCGCGTCTCGCCCAGTCCTTGACCAATCAGTCCGCACATCTGGCAGATCTGGGACGGTACGAAGAGGCTCTGGTGGCCAGCAGCCGCGCCGTCGGCATCTATCGAACCCTCGCCGACAAACGGCCCGATGCCTTCCTGCCCGACCTCGCCTCGTCACTGAACAACCAGTCGAACTGCCTGGCACAACTGGGACGCGGAGACGAAGCACTCGACGCCGTCACCCACGCCGTACACATCCGCGAGCGCCTGGCCGAACAGCAGCCTCGGACCTTCCTGCCCGACCTGGCTTCTTCGCTGCACAACCAGGCCGTGTGTCTGGCAGACCTGCGCCATCACGAGGAAGCCCTCAGCGCGATCGACCGCGCCGTACACATCCGCGAGAAGCTGGCCGGACAACGGCCCCAGGTCTTCCTGCCCGACCTCGCCCTCTCGCTCGTCACCCAGTGCGCATGTCTCACGGCCTCGGGGCGGGCGGAGGACGCCCTCACGGCGATCACTCGCGCTGTCGGCATCCTTCAGACCGTGGCGGAACAACGACCCGAATCGTTCCTGCCCCACCTCGCCGACTCGCTCATCAGCCAGTCCGCGCGCCTGGTAGCCCTGGGACGTAAAGAAGACGCCCTCACCGCTGTGACTCGAGCCGTTCACATTCGCGAGGATCTCGCCGCACGGCAGCCCGACGAGTTCCTGCCCGATCTTGCAGCTTCGCTGTTGAACCAGTTCGGCTGCCTGGGAATTCTGGGACGCAGAGAAGAAGCCCTCAGCGTCAGCACGCGCGCCGTCAGCCTCTACGAACGACTGGTCGAACAACGGGGTGATGCCTTCCTGCCGCAATTCGCCAAGTCGCTGGACAACCTGTTCGCCTGCTACTCAGAACTAGGACCCCGGGAAAAGGCTCTCACAACCGTCACACGCGCCGTCGAGACGTACCGGGTGCTGGCCGAACAGCAGCCTGATACTTACCTTCCGAGCCTGGCCAGTTCACTGAACCGCCAGTCCCGGTATCTGCAGCTGACCCGGCGCGTGAGTGAATCGCTCACCGCCTCTGCCGAAGCCGCCGACATCTTCCGAACCCTGTCCGAACGACACCCCGAGACCTACCTTACCGCTCTGGTCGATTCACTACTCGGTCACATATCAGGCCAGATGATGTCGGGCCGGAAGGAGGAGGCAGTCGCCGCCCTCACACGCGCAATCGACGCCTGCCGGGAACTCTCCGAACTACGCCCTGACGCATCCGGCGCCATCCGGTACCGGATTCTGGTTCTCGAACGCATACGGAGAGACGTGCAGAACTACTACCCGCCGGCTTGGTGACCCGGCGTACCGCCGGTCACGCAGCGTGTAATGCATGGCCGGGGTTGCCTGGACGGCTCGCCTCCCGTCATGATGTGCGCCTTGCTGAATGACTGCCTGTGCCATGGGATTTCCGACCGTTGGCGGCAGTCGAACAGGGGGGAAATGAGCACCTCAGGGGGAGATTCCGCAGACGGCGGCGACGCCACGGGAGAGCCCGGCACCAGTGACCGCATCGCGGGAAATCCCCGTACCGGCAGATACACGACAAGCGCAGCGCGGGACTTCTTAGCCGAAACGCTGGACCCGGACGCCGCGCAGAACAGGCAGAGCCTTCGGAGGATTTCAGCCAAGAAGCTGATCGTGGCCCTCACTGTCTTCTTCGCAGGTCTCGCTTCAACCTACCTCTCTACGCACATACTGGCCGACGATGCGGCCGAAGTAGCCGACAAAGCGGCCGACAAGCTGGACGAGTCCAAGCCCGCGGTCGACGCACATCTGTCCTACATCCCGGCCGGCGACATGCGTGCCGCCGAAGATGACTACTGGGAGTTCGACCGATACCTCACACAGCGCGCGGGGTTGATCACGATCCAGCGCATCTACGCAAAAACGATCGAGTGCGGGGAATCCACCGCCAGAGCCGCTCTCGTCCCCGCGCCCACCGGAGGCGTCTCGAACAGGGACGGACTGATCTTCGACTTCACCCGGGCCAGGAACCCGGGAGACACGGTGGAGGCCGCGGACGATGCCACCGGGGAGCCATACCTGCGGGTGAAGGCTGTCTCGCTGCGCGGCGACCTCGAGCCCGCGTTCCTGAACATCTCTGTCGCCTCGGAGCGGGGATGCAAGTGGTCCCTCCCCTGACGTATCACGTGGCTGCGGACGGAGAGACGGGCGAGATCACCGTCAAGGTGAACGGCAAGAATCCTGAGTTCAGGTTCGCGCCGTCCGGGGGCCCGTCTCAGCTCATCGCCCGAGCAGCCGACGGAACATACTCGATCATCCCGTGACCGTGGACCTTCACCGGCGTCGGCTCTGAAGCGCGGCGGCCCCGCACCGCCGGAGGAGATGCGGGGCCCCACGCGACAGGATGTGACGATCCGTCACGCCGGTTCGTGCTGCTCCGCAGGGCGGTGGGCGGGCTCCGGCGCGGGTGGCTGCGGGCGGCGGGACAGGGGGCCCGGCCACCAGAAGTGGCGGCCGAGGTCCAGGGCCAGGGCCGGGACCAGGACCGTGCGGACCAGGAAGGTGTCCAGGAGGACGCCGATGCCGACGAGCACGCCCATCTGGGCCATGGTGACCAGCGGCAGGCCCGCGAAGACCGCGAAGGTGGCGGCGAGGACGATGCCGGCGGAGGTGATGACGCCGCCGGTGCTGGTCAGGCCCTCCTGGACGCCCCGGACGTGGCCGAGGCGAGCCGTCTCCTCCTTCACGCGGTGCATGAGGAAGATGTTGTAGTCGATGCCCAGGGCGACCAGGAAGACGAAGCCCATGAGCGGGATCGACCAGTCGACGCCGGCGTGGTCCAGGACGTTCTCGAAGATCAGGTT
The DNA here is from genome assembly GCF_012034205.1 of Streptomyces composti. Taxonomy (GTDB): domain Bacteria; phylum Actinomycetota; class Actinomycetes; order Streptomycetales; family Streptomycetaceae; genus Streptomyces; species Streptomyces composti. The sequence goes on along the minus strand of NZ_JAATEM010000043.1, from coordinate 22,363 downwards.
CGAGGCGCCGAGGGCGGCGACGTAGGACAGGACCACGGTGGCCAGCAGCAGGAGCGGGGCGACCAGGGCGCGCAGCAGCCAGATCAGGACGGCCAGGACGACCAGCAGCATGATCGGGATGACCGTGGTCAGGTCGCGGTCGGCGGCCCGCTGGGTGTCGAGGCTCTCGGCGGTGGTGCCGCCGACCAGGGCGTCCGCGCCGTCCACCCGGTCGACTGCCTTGCGCAGGTCGTCGACGGTGTCCTTCGCCGCCTGGCTGTCGGGGGCGTCCGACAGGACGACGGAGAGCATGGTGAGCTCACCGTCGGGGGTGCGGTCCGCCTGCTCCTCGACCCGGGCCACGCCGTCGACGGCCGCAGCCGCCTCGCGGACCTCGTCGGCGCGGTCGGTGGTGGTGATGATCTGGGCCGGGTCGGAGGCGCCGGACGGGTAGTGGGCGGAGATGCGCTCCTGGGCGACGACCGACTCGGGCTTGTCCTGGAACAGCTCCGCCTGGGTCAGTCCCATGGAGATGCCCGCGGTGCTCAGGGCCAGGACGCCGGTGACGGCGACGGTCGACAGCCAGGACCAGCGGGGCTGGCGGGCCACGGCCGTGGCGATGCGGGACCAGACGGTGCGCTCCTTGCGGGCCGGGGTGCCGGCGCGCGGCACGAACGGCCAGAACACCCAGCGGCCGGTGATGCTGAGCAGCGCCGGAAGCGCGGTGATCATCGCCAGGTAGCCGCAGACGACGCCGATCGCGCCGACCAGGCCCAGCGAGCGCGAGGAGTTGATGTCGGCGAAGGCCAGGCAGGCCAGGCCGACGGCGATGGTGGAGGCGGAGGCGAGGATCGCCGGGCCGGAGCGGGACACCGCGATCCGCATGGCCTCGTGCCGGTTCTCGTGGCGGTGCAGCTCCTCGCGGTAGCGGGCGATGAGCAGCAGCGCGTAGTCGGTGCCGACGCCGAAGACCAGCACCATCAGCACGCCGGCGCTCTGCGGGTCGACCGGCAGGCCGGTGTGCTTGGCGAGCAGGTAGGTGGCGGCCTGGGTGAGGACGGCGGCGAAGCCGACCGACAGCAGGGGCAGCAGCCACAGGAACGGGCTGCGGTAGGTGATCAGCAGCAGCACGGTCACCACCGCGGCGGTGGCCAGCAGCAGTGTGGCGTCGAGGCCGTCGAAGACGGCGACGGAGTCGGTGAGGGAGCCGGCCGGACCGCCGACGGCGACCTCCACGCCCGGCGGGGCGTTGGCGCCCGCGATGTCGCGCAGCTCGTCGATGGTGTCGGTGACCTCGTCCTCGGTGTCCAGCGGCACCACGGTCATCAGGGCCTTGCCGTCGTCGGACGGCATCGGCGGCGAGACCTGCTCGCCGTCCGCCACGTAGGGGGCGAAGGCGCGCCGGTCGGCGGCGGCCTTCTGCTCGGCGCCCTCGCCGGTGTAGACGACCACGGCGGGCATGACCGTGTCCGTGCGGAACTTCTCCAGCTCGGTGTTGACCTGCGCGGACTCGGCGCCGCGCGGCAGGAAGGCGTTGGCGCTGGTGTCCTCGACCTCGCCGAGCTTTCCGGCGAGCGGTCCGAGGGCGACGGCCGCGATCAGCCAGGCCAGCAGGACGATCCTGCCCAGCATGGGGTTCGCCCAGCCGCGCCGCCCGCCGGGTGTGCGGGCGGCGCGTTTCAGCAGCGCTTGCATGAGTAGTCTCCTTCGTGGGAAGCGCGCCGCCGCTGCCGGCCGCCGAGGCGGCCGGTGCAGGGCGCACGGGACCGGCACCACGGCGCTTGAGGTGTGACGACCTGCCGTGGCGTCCGGGATGGATGTGTCCTCGGGTGTGCTCTCCGGTACGGCCGGGAGTGGGCGCTCCCGGCCGTACACCCGCGCAGGGGCGGAATGCCCTGCGCCCGCGCACGGGGCGGAATTCCCTGCGCCCGCGCAGGGGCGGAATTCCGGTGGCACGGGCGGCTATTCGATCTCGCGCATCATCTTCTCCATCGAGCCGACGGCCCGCCGGGTCTGCGTCAGCTCGTCCAGGGTCTGCCGCTGCTCCTCGACGGCCCGGCGCTGCAGCTCCACGGTGTCCTCGAGGAGCCGGGCGTACTTGGTGGCCAGTTCCTTGTACTGCTCCTCGCGCGCGGCCAGCATCCGGGCCCGCCAGGTGGCGGCGACCTGCCAGACGATCACGATCAGCAGGGTGAAGAACCCGGCCGCGCCGACGGCGCCGACCAGGACCCCCCACTCGTCCGCTCCGGCGGCGAGCGTCACCAGTTCTCCGTTCACTTCGCTTCCTCTTTCGCGGTCCGGTCAGCGGTCTCGGTGATCGTCGCTGCCGCTCGGGCGATGACGTGCGGTGACAACTCGTAGAAGAAGGGTGCGACGTCGAAGTACTTCATCGCCTTGCCGTCCTCCGCGAGTTCCAGCGTGCCGACGACCAGTCCGGCGGCCTCCAGCCGCTGGAGGTGCATGTGCAGCAGCGGCCGGCCCATGCCGATCTGGCGGGCCAGGGCACTGACGTAGGTTCTGCCCTCCATCAGCGCCGCGACGATCCGCATGCGGTGCGGGTTGCCGAGCGCGGAGAGCACCTTCAGCAGCTCGTCGCCCGTCGGTGCCGGCGGCGGTACGCCGTTGTCGTCGGCGACCTCGGGCATTGCGGCCCCTTTCCGTCGTACCTGTCAGAAGAGGCTGACAGCCCCCTCGGAGACCTGTCAAAGATTCCTGACACATCTCCGGGTGACATCGGGGATGTCTCAGGGTCGGGTCGGGGAGGGGTGTGGGGGCGTGTCAGGGACACCGGGACTGCGGCATCAGGGCCGGGGGCAGGCCAAGGGCCCGGGTCGCGGTGGGAGGTGCGACCCGGGCCCCGGGGAGCCGGAAGCGGTGCGGTGAGGACTCCGGCGGCGTCCGGTCAGGCCGCCGACTCCGACGCGGCCGGCGAGGTGGAGGACGCCGGCCGGCGGGCCGGGTCGTGGGCGTCCGTGTGGACGACGTGCCGGCGGCGTGCCGGGGTGCCCAGCGTCGGGTTGGCGACACCCCAGGCCGCACCCTTGCAGATCAGCTCCTTGTAGCGGGCGGCGAAGCGGCCGGTGAAGGCGTTGCCGGTGGCGCGGTCGTCCGCGGTGACGAACTGGATCAGGCCGTCCTTGCGGCCGAGCGAGATGCACTGGTTGAAGTAGCGCATCGGGATCTTCGGGATCTTGCGGCCGGTGAGGCGGGCCGCGATGGCGTCGGCGGCCTGCCAGGCGGTGGGGACGCCGGTGGCGCACGACATGCGCAGCGGCTTGTCGCCGGGGCCCATGGCGTGGGCCGCGTCGCCGACGGCGTAGACGTCGGGGTGGGAGACCGAGCGCATGGTGCGGTCCACGACGATCTGGCCCCGCTCGGTGACCTCCAGCGTGGTCGCCCGGGCGACCGGGTGGACGGCGAAGCCCGCGGTCCACACGGTGACCTCGGCCGGCACGGTGCGGCCGTCGGCGGTGGTGACCCGGTCGGCCCCGACGGCGGTGACGGCGGCGTGCTCGTGCACGGTGATGCCGAGCCGGCCGAACACCTTCCGCAGGTGGCCGCGACCCTTCTCGGAGAGCCAGTCGCCGAGGCCGCCCTGTGTCACCAGGGAGACGTCGAGGTCCGGGCGGGACTCCGCGATCTCGGTCGCCGCCTCCAGCCCGGTGAGGCCGCCGCCGACCACGGTGACCGCGGATCCGGCGGCCAGCTCGGCCAGACGGCTGCGCAGCCGGAGGGAACCGGAGTGGCTGGCGACCTCGTGGGCGTGCTCGGCGACACCGGGGACGCCGTGGTCGTCGGAGGCGCTGCCGAGGGCGTAGACGAGGGTGTCGTAGGCCAGCTCCTCCGTGCCCTGCCGCTCGGTGCCCTGCTGCTCCGTGCCCTTCCGGGCGGCACCCTCGTCGCGGCTGATCGTGACCGTCCTGCGGTCGGCGTCCACCGCGGTGACCCGGGCGAGCCGGAAGTCGACACCGGTGCCGGCGAACATCTCGCTCAGCGGGCGGGGCTTGAGGTCCTGGCCGGTGGCGAGCTGGTGGTTGCGGACGCGCTCGACGAAGTCGGGCTCGGCGTTGACCAGCGTGATGTCCACGTCGTCGGGGTGCAGCCGCTTCGCGAGGCGTCCGGCGGCACTGGCTCCGGCATAGCCGGCTCCCAGGACGATGATGCGGTGCTGCGTCTGCATGGTGGAGCTCCTGTCTGGACGGTTCCGGACGGTTCACGGTGGGATTCGCCCCTTGAACCGGGCAGCGCCGTGTTTCCTGACAGAAGATGAATGTGATGCGCGTCACATGAGCCTCGGGGCGGTGCGGGCCGGGGCTCAGAAGACGGTGACGACCGGTTCGCCGTGGTCCGTCGCAGCCCACAGGCGGGCGGCGCGATCCAGCTTGTCGGGGTTGACCTGGCTGCGGACCGCCGCGATGCCCTCCTCGGTGACCTCCAGGCACATGATGCCGATGACCGAGCCGTCGACGACCACCACGACCGCGGGCTCGCCGTTGGCGTAGGTGGCGTAGAGGTCGGCCGGGCCGCCGAGCAGCTTGCGCTTGGCCGGGCCGGGCTTGAACAGGCCGCGCAGGAACTTCGCCACCGCGAGGGCGCCCTCGTAGGCCTTGGCACGGGCCGGGACCTTGCCGCCGCCGTCGCCGACCGCAAGGGCGTCCTCGGTGAGCAGCTTGATCAGCGGCTCCGTCCGGCCGCTGGTGGCGGCCGCCAGGAACTCGTCGATGATCCGCCGGGCGGCCGATTCGTCGATCTCACGGCGGGCCTTGCCGGCCGCGACGTGTTTCTTCGCGCGGTGGTGGAGCTGCTGGCTGGCGGCCTCGGAGATGTCGAGGATCTCGGCGATCTCCCGGTGCGGGTAGTCGAAGGCCTCGCGCAGCACGTAGACCGCGCGCTCCTTCGGGGAGAGCCGTTCCAGCAGGACCAGGACCGCGTACGACACCGACTCGCGCTGTTCGGCGGTGTCGGCGGGGCCGAGCATCGGGTCGCCGGCGAGCACCGGCTCCGGCAGCCACTGACCGACGTAGGTCTCCCGCCGGGCGCGGGCCGAGGTGAGCTGGTTCAGGCACAGGTTGGTGAGCACCTTGGTCAGCCAGGCCACCGGGACCTCGATGCGCTCGGTGTCGGCGGCCTGCCAGCGCAGGAACGTCTCCTGCACGGCGTCCTCGGCCTCGCTCGCCGAGCCGAGCAGCCGGTAGGCGATCGCCTCCAGCCTCGGCCTCGCTGCCTCGAACCGGTCCACGTCGTGCACGGTCAGTGCCATGCATCGATCGTAGACCGGCGCCCTGGAGACGTCCGGACGGGCCGGGCGTCCGGACGGGCACGGGGACGCCTGACGGGCGGGGGCCTGACGGGCGGGGGCCGGTCTCCGTCCGTCTGACGGACGTCGGCCGTCCACCTGCCAGGTGTCCGTCAGTCCGCCTGACGTAAGGGAGCGAGGACAGGCGCACCCCATGGGTGGCATCCTCGCCGGCACATGCGGCTGGACCGATCCGGCGCTCGTCAGGAGCGGGTGGCATCCGGCCGGGCGGCGGGACGCCGAGGGGCGGTTGCGGATCCGTGACGGTGCATCAGATTCCCTACAGTCCCCGCCCTTTCCCACCACTCACGTAGGGGTCAGCTCCGCCGCGCCGAAGGAGACGTCGAAGCGGTCGCACCAGATGGTGAGGCTGCGGAAGCTCGCCGGATCGACGTCTTCCGGCACGGTGTAGTTCTGGCTGCCCTTGTTGCCCTTGAGCTTGCCGAGGCTGACGTACCGGCCGTCGTCGAAGACGTGCCAGCCGGCGCGGCCCTCCTTCACCGGTGCGTCCGTCAGCCAGACGCGCAGGTCGGGGCCGTTGCTGGTGTCGAGCCGCGCTAGGCGTACGACATGGCTGCCGTCGCCGAGACGCAGCAGCTTCACGGTGCCGGAGGTGGCGTGCTCGTGGCTGATCAGCTCACCGCGGGCGACGATCGCCGGGGAGGCCGGCGCGGACGAACCGGGGGTGTCCGGGTCGGGGGCGGCCGGGGCCGGTGCGCTCGGCGCGGGCAGCGCCTCCTGCACCGTCTCGTCCTGCCACAACGTCCACGGCTGGAACCAGTACAGCCCGAACCCCGCCCCGGCGACCGCCACCGCCGGCAGCCCGGCCGCCCACGGCCTGACCAGTGCCCTGCGCAATCGCCCCATGCCGTCCGCCTCCTCGCGCGTCCCTCGCCCGCTCCCCGCTTCCCCCTCCATTCAACGGGCGGGACGACAGTCAGGGGCCGGGCAGCGGATGACGAAACCCTTACGTCCGCCGGCTCCGTGTCCTGAGCCGGGATCGCACCTTCGTCATTGTCCGAGGGATGCTCACGCAGTTGTCCGGGGGATGCTCAGCGCAGAGCGCGCCCTTCGCCCTGTCCGCGTCCCGGCGGCGTTCGCCGGAGGAACTGACGGAGGATCTGGTGTCCACCGGGGACACCCGGTCCGGCGCCGGCGGACGGGGTCGGTGCTGATCGTCCTGGCCGCGGTCGTGCGGGTCGAGGGGCTCGGGGCGCTGTTCTCCCGGGAGGCCCGCCGAGCACGACCTGCTGTCCGGCAGTCAGGTCTCCTCCCGTACCTCACCGGACCTCATGGATCTGGTGGCGGCCCTGGCGACCGGTCTCGCCGGGGCCGTCGCGCCGGCGCGGCGGGACGTCGCCGCCGTGCTCCCCGGTGTCGCGATCGCCATCTCCCCGGTGCCGCCCCTGGTGGTGACCGGCGTCTGTCGGGGACGGCCGTCGGGCTGGCCGGCACTGGGCGTACTGGTGCCGTTCGTGTCCAACCTGTTCGCGCTGGTCTTCGGAGGCATGGTGATGTTCGCCGCCCTCGGCTGCCGCGAGGGGCGCCACCGGGGCCACGGCGGCCCGGCCGCAGCGCGTATGTGGCCCGGCCCGGCCCGGGGATGGGTCCGCCGCGGCAGAGGGCAGCGCACCGGAGAGGGGCGCGAGGACTCCGGGACGCGGTGCGAGGACTCCAGCGCGAGGTGCGAAGACCCCGGCGCGAGGTGCGAAGACCCCGGCGCAAGGTGCGAAGACTCCAGCGCGACGTGCGAGGGCTTCCGTGCGAGGCGTGAGGACGCGGCACGAGGTGCGAGCGCTTCCGCGCGGTGCTGCAATGGGACGAAATGTCACAGAAGGGCGCACCTCGATCACCGGGAGTGACATCGTGAGCGACGCACACGACGCACACGGCGCGAGCGCGGATCCGGGCCAGGGCGGCCCCGAGGCCGGGGGCCGGAAGCGATGAGCACCCGAGACCGGCGAGCAGCACGCCGTACGGGGACGCGTCCGCGGAACGGGCCGCACGGCCGAGGGCACCGGAAGCGCGAGCGCCGGACCGAGCCGTGCGGCACGGCGGCAGCGGGGCCGCTGGGCGACCAGGACACGCGGCCCGTGACCGCGTCGGCGGGCGCCCGGTGCCGGACCGCCGGCCGCGTCAGGCGCGCCGGGAGGGTGCGTTGACGTCGCCGTGGTTCAGGGTGACGTCGGATACTCTCTGAGCATGTCGCACCCTGATGGTCTGCTCGTGAACATCGCCGCGATGGTGGAGGCCGAGCAGGACAGCCAGATGTCGCTCACCGTGGTGGTCCCCGGGGCCGTCATCACCGGGCGGCTGGCACCCGAGGCCATGTGGAGAGAGCGTGTCGCGGAGGTGCTGGGGGACTCGGCCTCGCTGCGCCGCTTCGCCTCCGCCTTCTCCGTGACGGGCGAACCGGGCGCCCGCCCCACCCACCTGCACTTCCATCTCGCCCGCATCCTCCAGGGCAGCTACGGCATCCCCGACACCGGCGGCATGTACCGGGTGGCGATCGCCGAGGTGAGCGCCTGGAGCGTGGGGGCGATCGGCTACTCCGACGAGTAGGCCCGCGGCAGCACCCACGCGGAACCGGCGCACTGCCGCGCGGAAGCACGGCAAGGCAGAAGCACGGAAGCACTGATGCGCCGCCGCACAGGCGAACGGGGCGAGTGCGGCCCTTCCGCCTGAGCGGTGACCCGCGAAAGTTGAGGGGTGTTCAGGATTCCGAGAATGTGCGCAGGAGCGGCACAAGGACTGCACACCCAGGTTCATCGCTGTCGTTACCGTGGCGTCCCGCCGGCGACCACTCGCGCCCGCGTCGGCACGCCGACTCAGGAAGACACCGATGGACTACTGCACCACCTGCCGCAGGCATCTGAACGGCGCCCTGGTGTGCCCGGGCTGCGGTGCCTACGCCCCCGACATAGCGCCGAAGGTGTCGGCGGCCCTCTCGGCCACGTCCTCCGACGCGTCCGACTCGTTCAACGCGTTCGAGCCCGCCCCGAAGGCGCGGCCGGCCCGGGAGTCCGCGCAGTCGGAGGAGGCGCCGGCTTCCGGCACCGGTGCCGCGATGTCCACGCCGACCGGGCGGGCCGCGCGGCGGCGGCAGCGGGTCCGGTGGAAGAAGGCGCAGCGGCGCGCCCTGGTCGCCACGGCCGTCGCGCTGGTCGGCGGCGGGCTGACCGTCGCCTCCATGGAGCGGGGCACGGGTGACCGTGCCCAGGCCGCGACGGCGCCCGAGCACTCCGGCATGGGCGGCGACGAGGGGCCCACCGCCCCCTTCGGCCGCGACTCGATGCCCACGCCCCCGGCCGGCACCGACCGCGCGTCCAAGTCGCCGTCCGACGGCAGCGGCAGCGGCAGCGAGCGGCGTGCCACGGCCGGCGCCCCGTCCGCCGCGCCCGCCACGCCGTCCGGCACCCGCACCGCGGACGCGGCCACCTCACGCACGCCGGTCGCCGCGCAGCCGGCCACTCCGCCTGCCTCCGCCTCCCGCGAAGCCGCGGGCTCGGCGGCGGGATCCGGCAAGGCCTCGTCCGGCTCGGGCACCGCGACGGCACCCCCGTCGGCGTCGGGCGACGGCAGCCCGGGCGGGTCGAACGGATCCGGCGGCGGCAGCGGGACCGGCGGCTCGGACCAGTCCGGCACCTCCCCGTCGTCGCCGTCATCCCCGTCGTCGCCCTCGTCGCCCTCGTCGCCCACCGACCCCGCGAACGACCCGACCTCGCCGGGCCGGCTCTGCCTGCTGGTCCTCTGCGTCGGCTGACCCGCCGGCGGCCACCGGCCCGACGCACCGTCAGTTGTCCTGTCCGCGGCGGGATATGATCCGCGCCTCATCCGGAACGGGCGGCTCCAGCCCCTCCTCTTGCACGGCGACACAACCGCCCCCCACCTGAGGAGGGATGCGCCGTGCGGACCCGTACGGGCATGCGCGCCGCGCACCGGCGGGCGGGGCTGAAGGTGTCGTACGTCGACGACTGGCACACCTGCCACCTCCACCTCGGCATGGGTGAGGTGCACTGCGGCACCAGCACCCTGCGAGAGGCCGGCGCGGCCTGGTGGCGAAGGCGTCAGCGGAGCAGGCCGGCACAGGCTCCGCGGGTGGCGGGGCGGGGGTTCCCGGCCACCGGGTTCAGGACTCGGGGACGGCGGACAGCAGGCTGTGCAGCACCGGCCCGGCCGAGCCGCTGCCCGTGACGCCCTCCTCGACCACACAGGCGACGGCGACATCGCCCCGGTGGGCGACCATCCAGCCGTTGTTGTCCTGGGCGTCGGAGACCTCCGCGGTGCCGGTCTTGCCGCCGATCTCGCCGGGCAGGTCGGCCAGGATGCTCGCGGTGCCGTCGGTGACGGTGGCCCGCAGCAGCGTGCGCAGCTGGGAGACCACCGAGCGCGGCAGCGCGGTGGTGGCGGTCGTGTCCTTCGTCCCGGGTACCAGCGAGGGCTGGTGGAAGGTGCCGGACACGGCCGTCGCCGTGACCGAGGCCATGATCAGCGGGTTGGCCTGGATGCGCCCCTGCCCGATCATCGAGGCGGCCTTCTCGGTCTCGTCGCGCGGGGCGGGTACGGAGCCGTCGTAGGACGGCACGCCCACGTGCCAGGTCTGACCGACCCCGAAGTACTTCTTCGCCACGTTCCCGAGTTCGCCGTCGCCGAGCTTGCCGCGCAGGCTGATGAAGGCGGTGTTGCAGGACTCGGTGAAGTCCTTGCGGAAGGTGGCGCCGGGGTGCTCGGAGGTCTCCACGTTCTGCCACTTCTTGCCCACGGTCAGGTACTTGGGGCAGTCCACCACCTCGTCCGGGGCGACCGCGCCCTTCAGCAGCAGGGCGCTGCTGGTGACGATCTTCCAGGTGGAGCCGGGGGCGTAGGTGCCGGAGACGGCGCGGTTGAAGCCGGCGGCGGGGGAGTTGGCCACGGCGAGGATCTCGCCGTTGTCGATGCGCAGCGCGACCAGTGCGGCGTTCTTGCCGCCGGCCTCGGCCAGCGCGCGCTCGGCGGCGGACTGCCAGCGGGCGTCCAGGGTGGTGCGCAGGGGACGTTCGGACGTGACGGCGGGCTTCTTGCCGAAGGCGGCCTCGGTGCGCACGGTGTCGCCGGTGGTGCGGTCGACGAGCAGCACCGCGCCGCGGGGGCCGCCGCCCGAGCGTGCGGCGAGCTGGGCGAGGACCGGCCCGAGGGAGGGGTGGGTCTCGCCGGAGAGGGTCTCGCCGTCGCGGTCGGTGGCCTCGACGGGCTCGCTCTCCTCGCGTTCCAGGCGGAACTTCTCGGTGTCGCTGAGCCTCGGGTGCACCAGCGACAGCCTCCAGTCCACCTTCCAGTCGCCGTCCTTCTGCTCGCGCAGCGGCAGCGCCGAGGTGTAGGTCCAGGTGCCGAGTCCGGTGATCGGCATGCGGGCGGTGAAGGGGACGGTGACGGTGCCGTCGTCGTTCTCCTTCGGCGCCTTCGCGGTGAACCCCGGCTTCTCGATGTCGAGGCCGGAGGTGAAGCTGCCCAGGACCTGCCGGGCGCGGCCGGGGCTGGTGGTGCGGGCGGCGGCGTCCGGCAGCCGGCCCGCCGACCAGTCGGCGAGGAACGCGCGCGCCTGGGCCTCGGCCTTCGGGTCGGGCCCGTCGTCCGCGAAGGGTCCGATGCCGGCCGCGTAGGTGCCGCCCACCCCGAGGGCGGCGACCACCGCGACGGCGGTGAACGCCATCACCACCCGGCGCGGGCGGCGGCGGCCGGGAGAGGTCCGGATGAAGTCGACTTGGGTGTCCATGCGCCGAGAACAGCAGGACGAACGACCACCCGTCCAAGACACATATGAATCATGGATCGATAAACACTCGATATGATGACTGGTCGTGGACCTGGTGCGGCACCTGGAGTGCTTCGTGGCTGTTGCAGAAGAGTCACACTTCGGCCGTGCCGCCGCCCGCCTCGGCATGGCCCAGCCGCCGCTGTCCCAGCGCATCCAGCGGCTGGAGAGAGAGCTGGGTGTGCGGCTGTTCGAGCGGACCAGCCGGCAGGTCACCATCACCGCGGCGGGACGCCTGCTGCTCGCCGAGGCACGCGAACTCCTCGCCCGCTCCGAGTCCTTCCTGGCCGCGGCCCGCCGGGTCCGGGACGGCGAGAAGGGACTGCTGCGGGCCGCGCTGCCCCCCGATCTGCCCGGCGAGACCGTCGCCGCCCTGCTCGACGGCTTCCGGCGCCGCCACGCTGACCTCGAACTGGAGCTGCACGAGCTGTCCACGACCGAGCAGCTCACCCGGCTCGCCGCGCACGAACTGGACATCGGCGTCGTCCACCACCCCTGCGACGTCACCGGCCTGGAGCTGGGCCCGGTGCTGCGCCGCGAACTCGGCGTACTGCTGCCGGCCGACGCTCCCCAGGCCCGCCTCGACGCGGTGCCGCTGCGCTCCCTCAGCGGCTACGACCTGATCCTCTTCCCGCGTGAGTCCGCCCCCGCCCTCTACGACGACCTGCTGACCGCCTGCGCCCGCGGCGGCTACACCCCGGCCTCCGTCCGCCACGGCCAGGGCACCAGCTTCGTACGGGGCCTGGTGCTCTCCGCCCGCGCGGTCGCCCTGGCCCCGCGCGACACCGCCCGCCGGGACCCCCCGGACGCTCCCCGGTCCGCCCGCCCGGACGCCGCCGAGTCCGGGCGCCCCGGCCCCGGGCGGCACCCCGGCTCCGCGGACGTCGTCTGGCGGCCGGTCGCCGGTGACCCGCCGGCCTGGCGGCACTCCGCGGCCTGGCCCGAGGGGCGCGGGGACGCGGCCGTGCAGGCGTTCGCGGACGCCGCGGCGCACGCGCTGCGCACCACCGCCGGTGCCGTGCCCGACGTCCCGGCCCGCCCGCTGCATCTGCGCCCGGCCTCGGAGTTCTGGCTGTGACCGACGCCCTCACCCGCATCCGGGCCGCCTTCGCCGACGCCGGCGTCACCGGCCGGCTGCACGCGCTCGACATCGACACCGGTGCCCAGCTGGACGAGGGAGCCGACCAGCCGGTGTGCACGGCGAGCGTGCACAAGCTGTGCCTCCTCGTCGCCCTGCACCGGGAGGCGGCCGCCGGGCGCCTGGACCTCACCGAGCGGGTCGACTGCCCCCCGGACGCCCGCACCAAGGGCCCCACGGGTCTCGCCGTCATGCTCGACTCCGCCCGGCTGTCCCTGCGCGACCTGGCCTATCTGATGATCGCCGTCAGCGACAACGCCGCCGCCGACCTGCTGCTCGGCCGGGTCGGGCTGGACACCGTCAACGCCGCCACGGACCGGCTGGGCCTGACCCGGACACGGGCCGTGCACACCTTCGGCGAGATGCTCGCCACCCTCAAGGAGGACGCCGGACCCGGCGGCGCGGGCGCGCTCACCGACCCGCATGTCATCGCCCGGCTCCGCGCCCTCGACCCGGCCCGCACCAATCGCAGCACCCCGCGCGAGATGACCCGCCTGCTCGCCGCCGTGTGGCGGGACGAGGCCGGCACCGCCGAGCACTGCGCGGCGATGCGGCGCCTGCTCGCCCTCCAGGTCTGGCCGCACCGGCTGGCCTCCGGCTTCCCCTTCGACGACGTCCACGTGGCGGGCAAGACCGGCACCCTGCCGACCGTGCGCAACGAGGTGGGCGTCGTCGAGTACCCGGACGGCGGCCGCTACGCGGTGGCGGTCTTCACCCGCACCGCCAACCCCGCCGCGGCCCTCCCGGCGGCGGACGCGGTCATCGGCACCGCGGCCCGGCTCGCGGTGGACGGCCTGCGGGCGCGGCAGGCAACGGGCTGAGACGCGAAACGCGGGAAGGCCGGGGCCGGGCCCCGAGCTGCACACGTGGGGACGCGACGGCCCGTCCCGGCCTTCCCTCTGGCCGCAATCTGTCACTCCGTGGGCCGCGGCGCGCGCCGGACGCATCCGAACGGGGGCGGGCCGGCCGATCGAGCCGCGATCAAGCCCCCACCTCGGACGACGCACTTCGCCCGATTCATCCCGGACATTCCGGGCGCTTTCGTGCATGTTCTCGGCGATAATGAAGACATGAGCACGGCAACGTATGACGTACTGGCGATAACCCAGCATCAGCTGAACGTGTTCGCCGCCTTCCTCGGCGGGCTGGTCGTGGCCCTCGCGCTGATCTGGGCCGTCCGGGTCGGCATGCGGGTCATGGACAAGGACGTGCACCACCCCTCCCCCGAGGAACAGCCCAAGATGCCGGAGGGCGGCCCGGTCCGCGAGGAACTCGAGGTCCGCGAACCGGACGAGGTGGTCGCCGAGGACGGGCGGCGACTGATGCCCTACGAGATCCATCAGGCCGGCACCAGGACCGGCAAGGACCAGAGCCGCAAGCGCTGGGCGCCCGGCTCCAGCGGCGGCTTCGGCAGCGGAGGCCCGGGACACGTGTGACCACAGCGCCTGTGCACAAGCCCCTACGGCCGGGCCGTGTGCGAGGACGCCTGATCCCGGCCCACTGATCCCGGGGCCCCGGGCCGTCGCCTGCCCGGATCCGCGTAGGCCCGGCAGCCCGCCCAGGAGCCGGCCCGTTGAAAACCCCTGCTCGCCCCGCACGAGCGAGCCGTGCTCAACCCCTCAGCGGCCGGGCCCGGCCGTTCAGCGGCCCAGCCAGGCCGTGGTGTCCGGGCCCAGGCGGCCGTCCTCCAGGGGCGCGCTGGTCAGCAGAACCTCCCCGGCCGGGAGGCTGACGGGCTCGCCGGACAGGTTGGCCACACAGCGCCAGCCGTCGCCCCGGTCGAACTGCAGCACACCCGGCGGCGTCTCCTCCGCCCAGCACAGCGTCTCGTCCTGCAGCAGCTTGCGGCGCAGCCGCAGGGCCGTGCGGTAGAGCTCCAGGGTGGAGCCCTCCACACCGTCCTGCGCCTCCACGGAGTACCCGGCGAAGGACGGCGGCTGCGGCAGCCAGGCCCCGGACGGGCCGAAGCCGTACGACGGGCCCGTGGTGGTCCACGGCAGCGGCACCCGGCAGCCGTCGCGGCCCTTGCGGACCCGGCCGGTCTGCTCCCAGATCGGGTCCTGCAGCACCTCGGTGGGCAGATCGGCGACCTCGGGCAGGCCCAGCTCCTCGCCCTGGTAGACGTACGACGAACCGGGCAGGGCCAGCATCAGCAAGGTGGCCGCACGGGCGCGGCGCAGCCCGGCGTCCGGGTCGACGGCGGGGGCGTGACCGCCGGACAGCAGCCAGGCGTTCTCGTCGGTGCCCGGCGGCAGCATCAGCCGGGAGGTGTGCCGCACCACGTCGTGGTTGGACAGCACCCAGGTCGCCGAGGCCCCGACCGCGTTCGCCGTCTCGAGCGACTCGGTGATCACCCGGCGCAGCGCCTGCGCGTCCCACGGCGTCTGGAGGTACTCGAAGTTGAAGGCCTGGCCCAGCTCGTCCGGGCGGGCGTACAGGGCGCGGCGGGCGCCCGGCACCCAGGCCTCGGCGACCGCCATGCGGGGCGGGGAGTACGCGTCGAGGATCTTGCGCCAGTCGCGGTAGATCTCGTGCACCTCGTCCCGGTCGTAGAAGGGGTGGGTGCCGGGCGGGAACTCGGCGAGGGCGGTCTCGCTGCTCAGCTCGGGGCTCCCGAGGTCGCGCAGCGGCTCGTCGAGATCCTTGGCGAGGGCGTGGGCGACATCGATGCGGAAACCGTCCACCCCGCGGTCGGCCCAGAAGCGCAGGGTGGTGCGGAAGTCGGCGCGCACCTCCGGGTTGGCCCAGTTGAGGTCGGGCTGCTCGGCGGCGAACAGATGCAGGTACCACTGCCCGTCGGGCACCCGCTGCCAGGCGCTGCCACCGAAGACCGACTGCCAGTCGGTGGGCGGCAGCTCGCCGTGCGCGCCGCGGCCGTCGCGGAAGACATAGCGGTCGCGGGCCGGGGAGCCGGGCCCTGAGCGCAGCGCCTCCTGGAACCAGACGTGCTGGTGGGAGGTGTGATTGGGGACGATGTCGACGATCACCTTCAGGCCGAGGCGGTGCGCCTCGCGGACCAGGGCGTCGAAGTCGTCCAGGGTGCCGAGGCGGGGGTCCACCTCGCGCGGGTCGATGACGTCGTAGCCGCCGTCGGCCAGCTCGGACGGGTAGAACGGGCTGAGCCACAGGGCGTCCACGCCCAGCGCCGCGAGATGCGTCAGACGCCGGGTGATGCCGCGCAGGTCGCCCAGGCCGTCGCCGTCGGCGTCGGCGAAGCTGCGGGGGTAGACCTGGTAGATCACGGCCTGCCGCCACCAGTTCGGGTCACGGGAGGAGAGGTCGGGCGTGGCGTCTGGTGCGGGGTGGTGCGGCCGGGGGCCGGAAGTGACGGTGCGATCGGTCACGCGGTCTCCTCTGGGTGCGTGCGGGTGACAGCCGGAAATCTGTCCACACCGCAGTAAAGGTGAACACACCGCCCGAGCATCCCCATTCCCGCCCGGTGTCGGATACGTCCGCATACGGGGATGTCGCTTCCGGTATGCGTGACGGGGCGGGCCTGACGTCCCCCGACGCGCGGGCTCGCGACGGCCCGGCAGACACCGGCCGCGCACGTCTGCGCCCCCTGCCCGACACCGGGTGCATCCGCCTGCGCCCTCCGGCCGTCGCTCGGCCCGTCTGCACGCGCCCCTGACCGTCGGCCGGCGCGCTTGCCGCCGCCGGTGACCCCCGGCGGCCGGACCCCACCCCCGCCGCACTCGTCCAGCGTGCGGAGCTTCCAGCGTGCGGAGCGGCACCTCGGCCGGTCTCCCGGCGCAGGAGCCGTACCTCCGCCGGTCTCCCGGCGCACGGACACGCAGAGACACACCACCACCGACCACCCGACACGCCAGACCGCACCCCTGCCGGTCACCAGCCACCCCGGACCCACCCCCGCAACCCGGTCACCCCGCGTACGGGGCCGCTCGCCCCCTGCGGTCCGGTCACCCGGCGTGCGGGACCGCCCCCTGCGGCCCGGTCACCCGGTGCGGGAGGCCGCTCCCGTGCCTTCCACCGCCCCCAGGTAGAGCTTCACGTACCGCTCCACATCGACGTCCAGCGCCACGTCCACCAGCGGCTGCTCCCGCCTGCCCTCGTGCAGTTCGGCCTCGCCGATGCGGGCCCTGCGGTCGACGACGGTCTGGCCGCGGGTGGGGCCGGGCGCCAGGGACACCTCGACCGGCAGCCGGTGCGTCACCAGCCCCTCCGGGTCGACCACGGCGCACACCGCGCCCGCGTCGCCGAGGCCGCCGGCGTCCTCCTCGGGGTCGTCCGGGCGGCTGCCCGGTGCCGCCGGGCGGTGGGCGAGCAGCTCGCCGGCCAGCCGGGCGCCCGGTTCCTCGGCGGCGCGCAGCCGGCGCACATCGGCCCCCGGCACGACGACCCGGGTGAACACGTCCAGGCCGTACATGGTGATCGGCACACCGGCGGTGAGCAGGATCGCCGCCGCCTCCGGGTCGTGCCAGACGTTGAACTCCGCCACCGGCGAGGCGTTCCCGGCGCCCGCCGCACCGCCCATGAACACGATCCGCTCGATGTTGCGGGTGACCTCCGGGTGGGTGCGCAGCAGCAGCGCGATGTTGGTGAGCGGGGCGGTCGGCACCAGGGTGACCGGGCGGGGTGAGGCGAGGATCTCCCGGCGCAGCAGCGTCACCGCGTCCACACCGGCCGGGGTGCGCCGCGGGGCGGGCAGCCCGAGATCACCCATGCCGTCGTGACCGTGTACGTGCCGGGCGGAGCGCGGTGGCTCGATCAGCGGCCGTTCGGCGCCGCGGGCGACCGGGATCTCGGGCGCGCCGGCCTGCTCCAGCACGGTGAGCGTGTTGCGGACGACGCCGTCCACGTCGGTGTTCCCGGCCACGCAGGTCACCGCGCGCAGGTCGATCGCCGGGTGCCGCACGGCGAACAGCAGGGCCAGGGCGTCGTCGACGCCGGTGTCGCAGTCGATGATGACCGGGATGGGCTGACCGTGCGTCACCTCGGGCTCCCTCGCGCTGCCGTGGGCCACTGACTGCGTCGACCTTACGCGCCGTCCCCGCCGTCCCCGCTGGCACCGCGGGCATCCGGCCTGTCCGCCGCCCTCGAGGTGAACACCGTGCGCCGGTCCCCGCCTCACCCACTCGGACCGCCGCGCTGGTGGGACGCCCGTACCGGTGGTGCCGTGGGAGCAAACACCTGATCGTGAGCCCCAGGAGGCACCGCGATGACCCCTGCCCCGGCCGCTGCCCGCGCCCTCGCCGCCTCCGCGCTGTCGCTCACCACGCTGCTGACCATCGCCGCCTGCACCGCCGAGACCCACAGGGCAGGACTCCCGGCCGGCGTGCCGGACGAGACGACGGCCACCGCCTCCCGCTCCGCCGCCCCCGCGGGCAAGCAGCCCTCCGCCGCGCCGCCCGCCGGTCTGAACGAGGCGCAGGCGCGGGCGGCGCTGATCACCGAGCTGGACCTGGGGGAGCCGTGGGTGCCGACGCGGGGCGTGGCGACCTGGCGGGACGGGCTGCTCAGGGCACAGGTCGAGGAGGACGCCGCGCATTGCCAGAAGCTGATGGACGTGCTCTACACCGAGGAGCTGTTCGGCGCCCCGGCAGGTACGAGCGCGGTGACCACCCTCGACGACGCCTACAACGGCAGCCAGCTGCGCTACCAGGTGGCCGCCTTCCGTCCCGGGGACGTGGACCGCACGCTGCAGTGGCTGCGCACCATGCCGGAGGCGTGCGGGGAGTTCGCCGCGCGCACGGCACGGGCCGGGACGCAGGGCGTCGAGGTCGAGGAGCTGGAGCTGCCGGAGGCCGGGGACGCGCGGGCGGCGGTCCGGGTCACCATGACCGGTGAGACGGCCGACGGGGAACCCACGTACCTCACCGTGGACCTCGCCGCCCTGCGGGTCGGCGAGGACACCGTCACCCTCACCAACGGCGGCTACGGCGAGGTCGCGCCCGAGGTCACGCGGGGAGTGGTGGAACTCGGCGCGGACCGCCTGGCCGAGATCCGCCGCCAGGGCCGCCTGGAGGTCTGACCGCCGCGCCTTCCGCCGCTGTCCCTCAGCCCTGCCGCTCCAGCTCCTCCACGGCCTCCTTCGCCTCGACGAGTCCCGCCCCGGTGGCCTCCCGGTACACCTTGATCGCCTGCACCTTCTTGCCCTCCCGCAGCAGTCCGGCGATCTCCTCCCGCCTCGGCGTCTCCTGCCGCACACCGAGGTGGCCGAGCAGGAGATCCAACTTCCGCTCCAGCCGGGCGACCCGGCGCTCGGCGCGGGTGAGACCGCTCTGCACGGACAGGACGGCGAAGAGCAGGACGAGGGCGATGGCGAGCGCTGCTATATCCATGATCGACAACCTACCGCCGCCGAACGCGGAATACGCGTCCCCGCCGACTGCTCGGCTCCGCTGCCGACGGCAGCACATGCACCGCCCGCCCGTCAGTGGTGCCCTGCCGGCCGCCACCCCGCCCGTTCACACCGGCGGCTGGGCGGGGGCCGGACCCAGGGTGGTGGTGCCCGGGGTGGTGCGGTGGCCGAGGCCGGTGCGGTAGGCGTCGAGGGCCGCTTCGGTGCGGCCGGTGCGGCGCAGCAGGTCGCCGAGGAGGCGGCACAGGTCGGCCAGGTCGCCGGCCGCGCCGGCGCGTTCCAGGAGGCTCATGGCGCGGACGTAGTGCTCCTCGGCGCCCTCGGTGTCGCGGGCGTCCTCGGCGATGATGCCGAGCAGGCGGTGCGCGGCGGCGGCGTGGACCGCGCCCCGCTCGGGGGAGAGCTTGCCGAGGACGTCGCGCAGCAGTTCCGCCGCCTCCGCCGAGGCGCCGCGCCGGTGCAGCACGTCCGCGAGTTCCACGGTGACCTGGCTGCTGTAGAGGGCGGCGCGGCGTGCGGAGAGCATGGTCAGCGCCTCGCGCAGCTCCGCCTCGGCGCGCTCGAGTTCGCCGTTCTGGGCGTGGACGTAGCCGCGCATCCAGTGGCAGTTGGCGAGTTCGGTGCGCAGGTGCAGGCCCCGGTACAGCTCGGCCGCCTTCGCCAGGGAGGCGTCCGCCTCGGCGAGGCGTCCCTCGGCGAGCAGGGTGCGCGCCACCGACCGGTGCATGCGGGCCACCAGCGCCGGGTCGCCGGACTGCGGGGCGAGCGCCAGGGCGTACTCCGCCGCCTGGGCGGCGCGGGCGTGCGCGCCCATGTCCATGTAGGGCCCGATGACGCTCGCGTAGAGCAGGAGCAGCGCGTCCGGGTCGTGCAGTCCGCCGCGGTTGAGCTCGTCGAGGGCGGACTCCAGCAGGTAGACGGCGTAGCGGAGTTCACCGGCGAGGTAGTGGGCCACCGCCCGGCCGCGCAGGGCGGGGACCCGTGCGGGCAGCGGCGCGTCGGCGAGGTGCCGCTCGGCCCGCTCGAAGTACTCGCGGCCGGCGCGGAGTTCTCCGGTCTCCAGGGCGCATTCGCCCAGGCCGAGCAGTGCCGCCGCCTGCTCCTCGGCCAGCCCGTGCGTCTCCGCCTCCGCCAGCAGCGCCGTGTACTGCTCCACCGCCGCCTCCGCCTCACCGGCGGCGAGGGCGCGCTGCGCCTCGGTCAGCCGCAGCCGCAGCTCGGTGACGAGCCGGGCGGGGCGTCCGGTGGCCAGTTCGTCGAAGGCGACCCCGAGCCGCACGGCCAGATGGCGCAGCGCCTCGTCGGAGGGCCGCACCCGGCCGGCCTCCAGCGTGGAGATGTAGGCGGGCGTGTACTCGGGCTCCGCCAGCTGTCTCTGGGTCAGGCCGCGCTCCACCCGCAGCTGCTGCACCCTGCGTCCGATGGTCTCCGGATCGTCACGTTCTCCCACCGCCAGCCCCCCTTGTGCCTCTTGCCGTCCGAGTCCCGAGGCCCCTACGTTAAACGGCTAATTAAACGTGCTTAACCCATCGCTGTTGCGAGGTCGCCGTGCTGGACCGCATACGCATCGCCGAGCGCTACACCCGCAGCGCTGCCGCGGCCGTGACCGCGGTCGCCGCGCTGGTCCTGGCCGCCTACGCGGGCCCCGCCGAGACCCGCACCGACAGCCGCCCGGACGTGCAGCGTCAGGCCACCGCCCCGGCGGCGGACGCGGTGAGAACGGCGGCACGGTAGCGGCTGCGGCGGCGATCACCGTGACCATCAGCGGGGCAGCGCCTTGCCCAGGGCCGCGTGCAGGCGCCTGGCCAGGGCCTCGTCGGTGGGCCTGCCGCTGCCGAACAGCGGCCCCAGCTCGGCCATGAAGGTCTGGGTGAACGCCCCGTAGAGCGGGGTCCTCGGACGGTGCACGGCCCGCTCCAGGGCGGGCAGCAGGATGTTCCGCCGGTAGTGGTCGCGCTCCTTCTGGCTGAGCCGCCCCTGGTCGTCGTCGCCCTCGCTGGTGGGGGAGGCGGACGGCCTCCCGCGGTCCGTGACGCACCGCACCTGTTTCTCGTACACCGAGGTGCGCGTCGCCGCGAACCCCGCGTCGAGCAGGCACCTCTCACTCTCCCTGCTGGTGAGGAACTCGATCAGCTCGGTCGCCTTCCGCGCCCGCTGCGAGCCCTGGGTCACCGCCAGGTTCTGCCCGCCGAGCACCGCCCGCCCGGGCAGCGGGGCCACCCTGAGCTGCCCGTCGTCGAAGGTGCGCAGCAGCGTCGGGTACACGTACGGCCAGTGCCGCAGGAAGGCGGTGCGGCCCTCGACGAAGTCGCCCAGCGAGGCCGCCTCGTCGGACTCGTAGGCGTCCTTGAGGGTGTACGGCCGGTCGGTGCGCCGGCGCAGCTCCGCGATCCCCTCGGTCAGACCGTCCACGGTGCCCGTGTAGCTGCCGTCCTCGTCGACGAGGGCGAGGTCGGGAACGGCCGTGGCGAACGCCTCCATCGCGTTGACCGTGCGGCCCTCGTAGGCGTCGAGCTGCGTCGTCCAGCCCTTCTCGTAGCCGGTCTTCTTCGCGTTCTTGCCGCCGCCCTTCCCGTTCTGGCCGTTCAGGCCGTCCTTGGCGTCCCCGGCGTCCTTCTCGCCCTTCCCGCCGTTCTCGTCGCCCTCGTCGTTCTCGTCGTCGAGCCGGCTGTCCAGGGTGTCGATGATGTCCCGCAGGTCCTGCCAGGTGGTGTTCTCGCCCAGCTCGGCGGGGCGGACGCGGGCCTTCTTGAGGTAGTCGTGCCGGTAGTAGAGCAGGCCGACGTCGCTGTTGAACGGCGCCGCGTACACCGTGCCGTCCCACCACGCCGTCTGGGCCACGGACGGGATGACGTCGTCGTCGACCAGCTTCTCGGGCAGCGGCCGGATCAGCCCGGCGGCGGCGAACTCCGGCACCCAGGTCACGTCCAGGTTGACCACGTCGTAGGCGGCGCTGCCGGACTGCAGGGCGCCCAGCAGCTGGCTGCGCTGCTCGTCGGCGCTGCCGGGCAGCTCCACCAGGCGGGCGCTGAAACCGCTCTGCCGGTGCCGGGCGTTCCACTCGTCGATGAGCTGCTGGCGGACGCCGTTCTTGCCGGTGACGTCCCGCCCGCTGGCGACGATGATGACGCCCTGCTCGTCCTTGGCGGAGGTCGCCGCAGGACCCGCCCGCCCGTCGTCCGCGCCGCCGGTGCAGGCGGCGAGCAGCAGCAGCGCCAGCACTCCGGCCGACCGCCTGATCATCGCTCCTCCCCCGCTGCGGTCCTTCACTCCTCCCCCGTTCCGGTCCTGGCGACCTCGTCGTACAGGGCCGCCCCCAGGTCGTCGCGGTTGTCCAGGCAGCGCCCGCCGCTGGCGTCGGCGATCACCCGGTCCGGGCGGTCCTCGTCGCAGGCGCCGCTCGCCAGCGACACCACGGTCACCGGCACCCCGCTCGCGCGCGCCGCGTCCCGCACCTGCTCCAGCCGTTTGCCGGTCAGCCGGTTGTTGTCCTCGCCGTCGGTGATGTGCACGATCAGCCGCGGCCTGCCGTCGTCCCCGCGCCGCTTCATCTCGTCGAACGCGTCGAGCAGCGCGGCGCCCGGGTCCGCCTCGGCGTCCTTGACCCGGGCCTGGGTGCGGATGGTGTGCTCGGCGTCGGCCCGCCGGTGCGAGGTGAACGGCAGCAGCGTCTCGTGGTTGCGTTCGCCGAGGCCGGCCACCGACCACACGCCGTACTCGTCCGCGCCGCCGAGCCCGCCCAGCGACTGCCGCAGCAGCCCGGGCCCGCCGCTCGGCCCGTCCCACGGACCGGCCATCGACCAGGAGCTGTCCAGCAGGAACAGCACCCTGCCGGGT
>NZ_JAATEM010000042.1 GCF_012034205.1 Streptomyces composti | reverse complement strand
AGACCGGCCGGGACCCACGGCCCGCGCCGCCTCCTCCAGCAGGGCTCTGGCCTTGGCCTCCGCCCGGTCGTAGCGCTCGGGGAACGCCGACCGCTGGACCTTCTGCGCCGTCTGCCCGGCGGTGAGCCCGGGGAACTGCTGCTCCACGCGCACCGCCCGGACGAAGAACTGCTCCGCGGCGTACGAGACGTTCATGATCTGCTCGGGCGTGCCCCACCCCTGGCTGGGCCGCTGCTGGAAGACGCCGAGCGAGTCGCGGTCGCCGCACGGAAGGTTGTTCATGTGTGACTCGACCCAGCCGGCCTCGAACCCGGCCAGCATCACCTTGTCGGACACGCCGAGCCGGCGGCCGACCGCGTAGACGGTCTTGATGACCTCCGGGTCGTGGGTGGGCGGAACGTGACAAGGACCCATGGTGCGCTTCCTCCTGCCCGGACGCCGACGGCTGCCGGCTCCGCCGATCACTCAATGCTGCCGATCAGTTGCGCAGCGCGTTCACCGACAGGCTTCGCCGCCCGTGGCAGGCCGGTCAAGCCGTGTCTGTCGCCTCTGCGGCCGGGAAACGGGAAACACCTCGTCACCTGCGCACACGCAGGCCGGCCCGCGAGCACCGCCGGGCCGGCCGGATGATCCCTCCCGGCGGCGGCAGTGGCCTCGGCCTGCCCGTCGTCCGCCACCTGCCGGCCGCGCACGGCGGCACCGCCGAGGCGAGCGGCCGACCCGGCGCCGGCTCGGTCTTCACCCTCCGCCTGCCGGCGGCCCGGCACCGGGGGGCGACTGATGGGGCCGTCCGAGACGTGTGCACCTCGCGCGGTCTTCGCGCCACCGCTCCCACCGAGGGCGGGAAGGCCGGGGTGAGCCGTGACCCGAGAGCCAGGAGACTCACGTCGTCGCCACCTCCGTGGACACCGGGGCGGATCTCCCCGGGGAGAGGGTGGTGGTCCGGCGTGCCCGGGACCAGGGGCGACCAGGCGTCCGGAGCGGACGAGGCCTCGACAGCAGGGGCAGGAGCAGGGGCAGGGGCGGACGGGCCAGGGGACTTCGGTGTGCCGTGCCGGATCGTGGTGTGCCGGGACTGCTGCTGCGGCACCGCCAAGGTGACCGGTGTCGACCACGCGGCCCAGACCGCACGCCTGCGCGGCGAGGCGCCGGTGCGCGTCTCGGCCTGCCTGGACGTGTGCGATCAGGCCAATGTCGTGGTCGTGCAGCCGTCCTCCGCGGGGCGGGCGGCCGGCGCCCGGCCGGTGTGGCTGGGGCTGGTCAACGACGCGGACGCCACGGAGGACATCGCCGCCTGGGTACGGGCGGGCGGTCCCGGCGTGGCGCCCTGCCCCGAGATCCTCGACCCGTACGCCTTCACGCCGCCGCGCCGCAGCACGGGCAGCTGAGGGCCGCGACCTGCCCGGGTCAGGCGGTACGGGGAGCCGAGACCGCGATCCGTCCGGATACCGTGCGCGAGCGGTTGAGCACCCGCGGGGCGGCCCGTGCCGCCTCCGCGGGGCAGGCGTGCCGCCTCCGCGGGGCAGACCGTGCCGCCCCGCGGGGCCGCCGCAGGGCCGGACGGTGCGGCACCGCAGAGGAGAAGCTCCCGGATCACACCGGAGCCGGGCTCCGCTCCTCCGTCTCCGCGGCCGCCTCCTCGGCCACCGGCGTGAACACCTGGGCGGATTCCACCATCGCCTCGACGGCTTCCTCCAGGTCGAGCCGCTTCTCCACGGAGTGCAGCTGGGAGAGGCGGGCACGGGTGCTGACCCGGGGCGGGGTCAGCAGGCTGCAGCAGTCCTCGTCCGGCAGGACCGAGATCCCCGCGGTGCCGATGGTGGTCGCCTCGTCGATGATCTCCTGCTTGTCCCAGCTGATCAGCGGCCGCAGCACCGGCAGGTCCGACGCCTCCTCCACGGCCACCATGTTGGCCAGCGTCTGGCTCGCCACCTGCCCCAGGCTGTCGCCCGTCACCAGTGCCTCGGCACCGGTACGGGCGGCCAGCGCGGAGGCGGTGCGCACCATCAGCCGCCGCTGGGCCACCACCTGCAGCCGTCCGGCCCCGGCCACGGCGAGCTGCTTCTGCGCCTTGCCGAGAGCGATCACGTACAGGTTCCCGGGCTGCTGGTAGCGGTTCAGCTCACGGGCCAGGGCGTATGCCTTGTACATGGAGGAGGGGTTGGTGTACGGCGCGCCCGTGAAGTGCACGAAGTCGCAGGCCAGGCCCCGCCGCATGGCCCGGTGCGCGGCCACGGGGGAGTCGTAGCCCCCGGACAGCAGCACCAGCGCGCGGCCGCTGGAGCCGACGGGCAGGCCGCGCAGGCCCGGGATCCGCCGCCAGGACAGGTAGGTCTCCTTGCGGTCGATCTCCACGGCCAGCGTGACGTCCGGCCGGTCGAGGTCCACCCGGAGCCCCGGAACCTGCTCGAGCAGTGCGGCCCCGAGGCGGGCGTCGACCTCGAACGAGCTCAGCGGGAACCGCTTGTTCCGCCGCTTGGTCCGCACGGCGAAGGTGGTGCCCTCGCGGGACCCGCGCAGCACGTCGACAGCCGCCGCCGTGATGGCGTCCAGATCACTGGGCACCCGCACGGCCGGCTCCACCGAACTGAAGCCGATCACCCTGCGGGCCCGCTCCACCAGAGCCTCCTGGGGCACCTGCCCGCCGATGACGGTCACGTTCCCCGCCTTCTTGATCCATGTCGAGCCGCCGATCCCGCGCAGCGCGTACCGCAGATTGTCGTGCAGCTGCTCGGTGAACCGGTGGCGGTTACGGCCCTTGAGGAAGATCTCGCCGTGCTTGAGCAGCACACACGAGCCCGGCGGGCCGTAGGCGCTACGCGCAGCGGCCACACTGCCTTTGTCGGACATGCCAACCTCTCCGAAGTCACAGTCGTCGTCGCAGTGTCCTCCGCACTGCCCATGATGCAGGAGCAGGCAGGACCGCGGTCGGGCACCGGCCGCCGGCCGGCTCTCGAAGCCCATGATCTGAACCGAGAGTGTTCGAGCGCTCACCCGGCGTGCCGTCTCTGCCCGTTGTCCGGCCCGACCGCCGGTCGGCGCCCGGACAGGGTGATCGGTGGACCACGACCACCCGCGGGCGCACGATCCGGAGGACGCACACCTATGACCGTCGCCTTCTGGGAAGCCATGCGGCGGCATCCTCTCCGTTTCGCCTTCTCGCTCTGGCCCCTGCGCTGCTGGGCCTTCCTGCTGAGCGGCACCGTCCTGGGCTTCGCCGTCCTTCTGGTGCTCGCGGCGCTGCTCCTGCTGGGCGTCGGCCTGTCCGTGCTCGGAGTCGGCCTGTTCGTATTGATGACATTCGCGGTCTCCGGTATTCCCGTGGCCGCCCTGGAGCGGCGCCGGTTCCGGCTGGTCCAGCCGGAACCCCTGCTCGATCCCCACGGCTCCCTGCCCGGCACCGGGGCCTGGCCCCGGCTGCGCACCCGGCTGCGCGAGCGGGCCACCTGGCGGGAACCCGGCTACGCCCTCACCCTCGGCGTCGTCTTCACCGCCACGGGGACCGGTTCGGCCGCCCTGCTCGCCCTGCCGGCGATCCTCACGGCGACACCGGTGATCGTGTGGGCGATCGCGCCCGACACGGTCATGCCGGTGCCCGGCAGTCCCATGGCGGAGCCCGTGGCCGCCCTGCCGGGCACCGCCGCGGGCCTGTTCGGGCTGCTCCTCTCCGCCTACCTGGGCGGAGCGCTCACCGGCGCGCAGGTGCGGGTCGCCCGGGCCCCGCTGCCGGCGCGCGACGAGGACCTGCGCTCGCGCGTCATCGAACCGACCCGCTCCCGGGCCCGGTTGATCGACGTCTTCGAGGCGGAGCGGCGGCGCATCGAACGCGATCTGCACGACGGCGCCCAGCAGCAGCTCCTGGCGCTCACCATGACCCTGGGCCTGGCCGAGACGGAGCTGCGGGGCCAGGACTCCCCGGCCGCACCCCTCGTCTCCCGTGCCCGTGACGAAGCCCGCCAGGCCCTCGATCAGCTGCGCTCCCTGGTGCGCGGCTTCCACCCTCAGGTCCTCACCGACCACGGTCTGCCCGCCGCCGTCGCCGGACTCGCCCTGCGCAACCCGGTCCCGGTCACCGTTGACATCGACCTGCCGCGCAGGCTGCCGGCGGCCGTCGAGGCCACCGCATGCTTCACCGTCACCGAAGCTCTGACGAACGCCACCAAGCACAGCGGTGCGGACCGGATCACCGTCGTCGGCCGCCTGCACGACGACACCCTGACCCTGCTCATCACCGACAACGGGCGCGGCGGTGCGGACCCGGCCGCCGGGGCCGGACTGCAGGGACTCGCCGACCGCGTGGCCCTTCTGGAAGGAAGACTCGTCGTGACAAGTCCCGCCGGCGGACCCGCGCAACTGCGTCTGGAGGTGCCGTGCTCCGGGTAGTGCTCGCCGAGGACGCGGTCCTGCTGCGCGCCGGACTCGCGGAGTTGCTGTCCCGCGCCGGACACCAGGTGACGGCCGCCGACGGAACCGCCGGCGAACTGGTGCGCGCCGTGGACGCCGACCGCCCGGACGTGGTAGTCACCGACGTCCGGATGCCGCCCGGCTTCCGCGACGAAGGGCTCAGGGCGGCGCTGGAGCTGCGCGGAGTCACCTCGGCCACCGAGCCGGGATCCGGAAGATACGGCGTCGCCTGACGCACAGTCAGCAGTCCGGCCCGCTCCATCACGCCGACCTCGCTCTGTGCGGAGCCGGTGAGCAGCGACAGGACGAGCGGTGCGACCACGGAGCCGATGACGGCGAACCAGACCGGGACAGCCGGCCCACGCCGCCTCGACGACCGCCAGGCCGCGGCCACCGCCGCGCCGAGATACCCCGCACAGGCACTCTCTCCCCACACCCGGTGCGGCTGCGGCGCCGGGATCAACGAGAAGACAGCGGCCCACACGGCCGCGACCAGGCATCCGGCACACCACAACCACCGTTCCCCGAAGGGGGATCGAGCCCGAAGAGTCAGCACGCGTCCCTTGCATCCGGAGCGTTCTCGCAGGTCATGACAGCCAGGTCGAGACCTGATGGTCGGGTTTACCCGATCTTTTCGGTGCGCTCGGCGGCGATGCGGTCGGCCGTCGGCCGTCGGCCGTGGCCGGCCCCGGAACGCTCGTCTTCGGCCTCCAGATCGTGCCCCGCCCCTGACGCTCCCCGGCACAGCCGAGGGGGGTGAGCGTCAGGGGCGGCAGTTTCCGCAGCGGTGTTCGTCCACCGGCCGTGGGCCGAGGGCGGGTTGGGGCAGGGCTACTTGCCCAGCGGGGACTCGTGTTCGCACACGGTTCCCGGGGCGGGGAGTTCGCCCTTCAGGAGGTAGGCGTCGACGTTGCGCTGGACGCAGGAGTTGCCGGAGTTGTAGGCGCCGTGACCCTCACCCTTGTAGGTGAGTTCGACGCCGACGCCCTTGCCGAGCTGCTCGGCCATGCGTGCGGCGCCCTCGTAGGGAGTGGCCGGGTCGCCGGTGTTGCCGACGAGCAGGATGGGCGGCGCGCCCGGGGCGCGGACGTCGGGGTGCTCGGCCTTGCCGGGGACCGGCCAGTCGGTGCACTCCATGGCACCCCACAGCATCGAGGCGCCGAAGACCGGCGAAGCCTCCTCGAACTCGGCTGCGTGCTCCAGAAGCTGGTCGGGGGTGTAGCGGTCGCTGCGGTCGGCGCAGGTGATGGCGGTCTGCGCGTCCTGCTGGTCGCTCCAGGTGCCGTCGCCGTTGCCGGCGCCCAGGGCCTCGGCGAGGTTGAACAGGGTGTCGCCGTTGCCCTCGGCGAGCTGCTGCAGGCCGACCTCCAGGGCGGGCCAGGCGGTCTCCAGGTAGAGACTCTGGACGACGGCGTCGAGCAGCATCGACCCGGTGAGGGCCAGGTCGTCACCGAGGGGCAGGGGCTCGTCGTCGAGTTCCTCCTCGAATTCCATGACCAGCGCCTCGATCTCCTCGACGCTGTCGCCCAGCGGGCAGCCCTTGCCGGCGCACCACTGGGCGAAGTGCTCGAAGGCGAGCTGGAAGCCCTCGGCCTGCGCCAAAGCCTCCTCGAGCTGGTTCTGTGTGGGGTCGACGACGCCGTCGAGGACGGCCCGGCCGACGTGCCGGGGGAACAAGTGGGCGTAGACGCCGCCGAGTTCGGTGCCGTAGGAGATGCCGAAGTAGTGCAGCTTCCGGTCGCCGAGCAGGTGCCGCAGCAGGTCCATGTCGCGGGCGGCGTCCTCGGTGCCCACGTGCGGCAGGATCCGGCCCGACTCGCGTTGGCAGGCCGCCGCGTACTCCCGCTTGCTCTTCAGCAGCGCGGCGATCTCGTCGTCGCCGTCGTCCGGGGTGTCGTCCTGCTGCATCAGCTCCTGCATCGCCTCGGCGTCCAGGCACGTGACGCCGTTGCTGTTGCCGACGCCGCGCGGGTCGAAGCTGACCAGGTCGTAGCGGCTGCGGAGGCTCTCGTAACTGTCGGCGAGCGCGGGCAGGGTGGCGACTCCGGACTCGCCCGGGCCACCGAAGTTGAACAGCAGGGAGCCGATCCGGTTCTCGGCGGACGCGGTGGTGCGGGCGCGGATCAGGGCGATGTCGATCGTCTCGCCCTCGGGCTTGTCCCAGTCCAGCGGGGCTTTCATGGTGGCGCACTGCCAGCGGGTGCCGTCGGGCAGCGGCTGGGGGGCGTCCCCGCCGCCCTGGAGGGCGGACGGGGCGGAGCAGTTCCTCCAGTCCAGGGACTGCCCCCACACCCGTCCGCTGCCGTCGTCGCTTCCGCCACCCCGGGGCGTGGCGCCGTCACCGGCCCGGCCGCCGCAGGCGGCCAGGGAGGCGGAGAGCAGGACGCACGAGGTGAGCAGGGCAGCAGTGGATATCGCAGGTCTGGTTCGCATGGGCCCAGCCTCTGGCCGGGCCCGACGGGCCGCATGGCCTCGCGGGCATCCGAGGGAACCGGCACCCGGACGGGTGAGGGCCGGACGATACGGGCCCGCCGAAGTCCCCCGAACGCCACGGCCACGGCTCCGGCACCGCGTCCAGCGCCATGCGCCACGTCGGCTCGGCCCCCGTGCCGAACGCGCCGCGAGGGCGTACCCCGGGGTGGCGTCGGGGGGCTCGGGTACGGCGTCGGGCCGCCACTCCACGGTGACGTTGCCGTCGCCGGTGGAGGTGAACCCGGCGAGCCGCCGGCCGTCGCGCAGCAGTCGGCCGGTCTCGTCGCCGGAAGGGATCGAGCGGTGCCGCACGCCCCGCTCGTCGGGGCCGGTGTCCACGCGGTAGGAGCGGCGGGTGAGGAAGCACTTGGCGCGGCGCAGCGGGACAGGCGTGCCGTTCGACCGTCATGGCCGGCCGCCCCGGGGCGCCCGTCCCGATCGGAATGTGCGTCTCCGGCGGGGTGCCGGCCGCCCGGTGGATCTCCACTCGCGGCAGCCCGGCGGCGGCGCACATGTACAAGATAGTCGCAGGTCGAAGGTCCGCCGGGCGCCCCACCCCCCACAGGAAGGTCACCCGGCGGACCGGTCCCGGACGCCGGGGGAGTACCCGGCACGACGGATGACACGCGGGCCGATCCGCACGCCTACCGGGTCAGGCCGATCCGCACCCCTGCCGGGTCGGGGCGATCCGTATCCCTGCCGGGCCCGGCCGCTCCCCTGCGTAGGCTGAGCCCCGCACAGAGGTGGACGGAGGCGAGCCATGGCCGGGACGACGGTGGCCGAGGTGATGGCCGAGCTGGCCGCGCTGGAGGATCCGAGGGCGCGGGCGGTGAACGAGCGGCACGGCGACGACCACGGGGTGAACCTGACCGCCCTGCGCGCCCTGGCCAAGCGGCTCAAGACCCAGCAGGAGCTCGCCCGTGAGCTGTGGGCCACGGGCGACACCGCGGCAAGGCTGCTCGCGCTGCTCATCTGCCGGCCGAGGGCGTTCGAACGGAACGAGCTGGACGTCATGCTGCGCGCGGCGCGCACCCCCAAGGTGCACGACTGGCTCGTGAACTACGTGGTGAAGAAGAGCCCGCACGCCGAGGACCTGCGCGTGGCCTGGCTCGCCGACCCGGACCCGGTGGTGGCGAGCGCCGGCTGGGCGCTGACCACGGAACGCGTGGCGAAGAAGCCCGAGGGGCTCGGCCTGGACGGGCTGCTCGACGTCATCGAGGCCGGGATGAAGGACGCCCCGGACCGCCTCCAGTGGGCGATGAACCACTGCCTGGCACGGATCGGCATCGAGCACCCGGATCATCGGGCCCGTGCTGTCGCCATCGGTGAGCGCCTGGAGGTGCTCAAGGACTACCCGACGTCCCCCGGCTGCACCTCCCCGTACGCCCCGGTCTGGATCGAGGAGACGGTGCGCCGCAAGGAGGCCGCGGCCGGCAGCTGACCTGCGCGGATCCAGCCCTGGAGAGTGATCCGGTGCACGGGCTCCCGGCTCAGCCGTGCAGCGTCGGCCGGTAGACCAGCTCCTGGGTGCGGCCGTCGAGCGTTCGGTGCTCGATCAGCTCCAGGTCGAAGTCCTCGGCGCCCTGGAAGATCGGTTCGAAGCCGGTCCGGCCGGTGATCGCCGGGAAGAGCGTCACCTGGACCCGGTCGACCAGGCCGGCGGCCATCAGCGCCCGGTTCACCGACAGACTGCCGTGCGAGCGCAGCGGCACATCCGATTCCTTCTTCAGCCTCGCCACGACATCGACGGCGTCACCCTTCACCACGGTCGCGTCCGGCCAGTCAAGGGGGCCGTCCAGGGTGTTCGAGATCACCGTGGCCGGCATGTTCCGCATCCGGGTCACCCAGGGGTCGAACAACTCGGAGTCCTCGCCGGCGGTGGCCACCATCTGCGCGAACATCCGGTAGGTCTTGGCGCCGAAGATCATCCGCTGCTGCTGCTCGTACAGACCGAGCCGGTGTTCCAGCAGCTCGGGGCCCTGCTTCCCCCAGTACCCGGTCCAGTCGCCACCGGCGGCCCCGAAGCCGTCGAGACTGGAGAAGACGTCGAAGGTGTAGGTGGCGGCCATGGTGTCCTCCGGGGTGTTCGGATGGCGTCCGTTTTCAGTACGGACCGCCGGTCCCGGTGGAACTCATCGGTGGAAACCGTCGCCCGGTGGCACCCGGACGAGGGGGACGGCCCGGTGCGGAGGGGGTAGATCCATTCTCCCCGCACGCAGGGGCGCCTGTCACCCTTCTCCGGAATGATCTTTACGCCGGTTTTGCCCCCTAGGCTGATCGCCGCCGCGCTGACGGACAGCGGACTGGCGAACCGGAAAACTGCCGGACAGAGCAAGGGAGTTGAAGCCGCAATGGCACATGACCTCGACGCGCTCGCCGTGGAACTGGCCGAGATGGCCGCGGCCGACCACCGTGCGGCGGCCGGGGCGAACAGCGACGACCCCGCCGAGCAGCTGGCCTGGCGCAGGCTCACCGCACGGCACGGCGACCGGCTGAACGAGATCATGGACGAGTACGGCTGGCCCACGGCGGAACGCGTCGGCGAGGAGGCCGCACGCGCGGCCTGGCTGATCGCCCAGCACGCCGACCGGCAGCTCGATGTGCAGCGCCGCGCCCTGCGGCTGCTGGAGCAGGCGGTGGCCCGGGGCGCGGCCGGCCCGCGTGAGCTGGCCTTCCTGCGCGACCGCACGCTGGTCAACGAGGGCCGTGAGCAGATCTGCGGCACCCAGATCGCCGGGGTGGGGGAGGACGGGGTGCCCGTTCCGTGGCCCTGTGTGGAGCCCGAGAAGATGGACGAACGCCGCGCGGAGGCCGGCATCGAGCCCTTCGACGCGTATGTCGCCAGGTTCTCCGCCTGAAACCCCGCGGCACTCCCCGCCTGACCCCCCGCACCCTCTGCCTGAAACCGCGCCGCACTCTCCGGCTGAGAGTCCGCCGAGCGCGCGGGCCGCATGGTCTGCCCGCCCCCGGATGCTCAGGACCCCGGCCGCCGGAGCACCGCGGTGAACCGGTACCTCGACCCCCGGTACACCGAGTGGACCCACTCCACCGGCGTGCCCGCGCAGTCCCGGGAGTGGCGGGACAGCAGGAGCATCGGCAGGCCCACGTCGGTGGAGAGGAGGGCGGCCTCCCTGGGGGTCGCCGGGCACGTCTCGATGGTCTCGTCGGCCTCGGCCAGGCGGACCCCGTACACCTCCGCGAGGGTGGTGTAGAGGGAGGTGTGGCGGCTGAGGTTGCGGCGCAGGCCGGGGAAGCGGGCGTCGGAGAGGTGGGTGGTCTCGATGGCCATGGGCTCGCCGCCGGCCATGCGGAGACGTTCGATGCGCAGCACCTTGGCGCCCGGTTCCACCTCGAGGAGTGCGGCCAGCTGGTCGTCGGCCGGGACGTGGCCGATGTCCAGCACCTGGGAGGAAGGGCTCAGCCCCTGGGCGCGCATGTCCTCGGTGTACGAGGTGAGTTGCAGCGTCCGGTAGACCTTGGGGCGGGCGATGAAGGTGCCCTTGCCCTGGATGCGGTCCAGGCGGCCCTCGCTGACCAGTTCCTGCAGGGCCTTGCGGAGGGTGGTGCGGGAGGTGCGGAACTCCGCCGCGAGGAGCCGTTCGGCGGGCATCGCCGTGCCCGGTAGGCGGGCCTCGGTCATCCGCAGCAACCGCTGTTTGATGCGGTAGTACTTCGGGACGCGGCCGGTGTCGCCGGGCGCCTCCCGTTCGGGTTCACCGCTGCTGACGGCCTCGGTTCTCCCGGTGCTGACGTCCGTGGTCATGACCTGCCTTCCGGCTGGTGTGTCCGGCGCGCGGACGGCAGGGGCCAGCCGCGGTGCACGTCGGCGGACGACCGGGTTCGGCGCCGCACGCTCGGCGGTCCCGTTATAACCGTGCCTCGCCAGTTGGTCTAGTCCAACCCTCGCTGGGCAGGTCATTATGCCCGTGTCTGGGCGGAGTTCGACCCTCCGGATCGCGTGTTCCAGCCGTCACTCACTGGTGATGTGGCGACCCTTGACAGAGCCATAGGTCTAGGCCAAGCTCCCCTTGCTGGTCTAAACCATTTCGAGGAAGCCGGGTCCCAGCCCGCCGAGCGCGTGGGTGTTCTAGGCATTCCTTCAGGGAGGGGTGGCGCGTGAAGCGCAAGCTGATAGCCGCGATCGGTATCGCGGGCATGATGGTCTCCATCGCGGCGTGCGGCGGCGACAGCGGCGACGACAAGAAGGCCGGGGCGGACGGCTGGGCCGGCGAGACGCTCACGGTCTGGGTGATGGACGGCTCCTCGCCGGACCAGTGGCAGAAGGACCTGGCCGCCGAGTTCGAGAAGAAGACCAAGGCGAAGGTCAAGTTCGAGGTCCAGCAGTGGAACGGCATCCAGCAGAAGCTGACCACCGCGCTGTCCGAGGAGAACCCGCCGGACGTCTTCGAGATCGGCAACACCCAGACCCCGGCCTACGCCAAGACCGGTGGCCTCGCCGACCTCGGCGACCTCAAGAAGGAGATCGGCGCAGACTGGACCGAGTCGCTCAACGAGTCGTCCGTCTACGAGGGCAAGCAGTACGCGGCTCCCTGGTACTTCGCCAACCGCGTGGTCCTCTACAACAAGAAGATCTGGGCCGACGCGGGCATCAAGGAGACCCCCAAGACCCGCGACGAGTTCTACAAGGCCCTGAAGACCATCGGTGAGAAGACCGACGCCGAGCCCATCTACCTGCCCGGCCAGAACTGGTACCACTTCGTCGGCCTGGTGATCGGCGAGGGCGGCGAACTGGTCAAGAAGGAGGGCGACAAGTACGTCTCCAACCTCGACGACCCGAAGGTCGCCGCCGCCATGGAGACGTACAAGAAGTTCCAGGCGCTGTCCAAGGCGCCCAAGGACAAGGACGAGGCCACCCCGCAGCAGGGTGAGGTCTTCGCCAAGGGCAAGACCGGCGCGTTCATCGGCATGGGCTGGGAGGCCGGCATCGCCACCAAGGCCAACCCGAAGATCGAGAAGGAGATCGGCTACTTCACGATCCCGGGCGCCACGGCCGACAAGCCCGAGGGTGTCTTCCTCGGCGGCTCCAACCTCGCGGTCGCCGCGGGCAGCAAGAAGCAGGAGCTGGCCAAGGAGTTCCTGAAGCTCGCCCTGTCCGACAAGTTCGAGGGCCGGCTCGCCAAGCTCAACGGCGTCATTCCCAACAAGGAGTCGCTGCAGAGCAACCTCGAGGGCAACGCCCCCGCCGAGGCCGCCGCGCCGGCCGCCGCCGTGGGCGGCACCACGCCGCTGATCCCGGAGTGGGCCGCGGTCGAGAACGAGCCCAACCCGGTCAAGACGTACATGACCGCCGTGCTGAACGGCAAGTCCCCGGCCGAGGCCGCCAAGCAGGTCGAGGACGAGTTCAACAAGCGGCTGGCGCAGCAGCAGTAGCAGCGCAGCAGCTCCGGCCGGGCGGGGGCCGCCACCGGACGGCCCCCGCCCGCGTCGCGTGACACGGCCCGCCCGGCGACCCCGGACAGGGGATCGGCGGTCGCGGAGGCGAGCGGCGCCGCCGGTCCCGGTGCGGGGTCGCCGGGCGGCCGGACGCCGCCGCAGCCGTCCGTGCCGGGTGCGCTGCCGCGTGGGCCGCGTACGCCGCCGCGCGGCGTGCCGCGTGCGCCGCCGAGTACGTCGAGAAGAGAGATCGCGAGCATGACCGTGCAGACCGAACGGCCGCCCTCCGGCCCGGTGGACGTCCGCAAGACGGACGACGAGGGGCCCGGCAGGCCCACCCCGCGAGCCGCGTCGCGCGCCGGCGCGCTCGTCCCGTACCTGTTGCTGCTGCCCGCCTGCGTGGCCACCGTGCTGCTGCTCGGCTGGCCGCTGCTGAAGGACGTGCTGCTGTCGTTCCAGAACCTCAACATGGCGCAGCTGATCCAGCACGTCACCGAGTGGAACGGCATCGACAACTACAAGGAGGTCCTCACCGGGGAGGACTTCTGGCGGGTCACCCTCCGCTCGATCCTGTTCACCGCCGTCAACGTCGCCCTGACGATGGTCCTGGGCGCCCTGGTCGGTCTGCTGCTCGCCCGGCTCGGCAGGCGGATGCGCTTCACCCTGATGATGGGCCTGGTCCTGGCCTGGGCCATGCCGGTGGTCGCCGCCACCACCGTCTACCAGTGGCTGTTCGCGCAGCGCTTCGGCGTCGTCAACTGGACCCTGGACAAGCTCGGCTGGCACTCCATGGCCGACTACAGCTGGACCAGCAGCCAGATGTCGACCTTCTTCGTGGTCACCGTGCTGATCGTGTGGATGTCCGTCCCGTTCGTCGCGATCAACCTCTACGCGGCGACCACCACCATCCCCAGCGAGCTGTACGAGGCCGCCGCCCTCGACGGGGCCGGGAGCTGGCGCAGCTTCACCACCGTCACCCTGCCGTTCCTGCGGCCGTTCCTCTACGCCACGACGTTCCTGGAGATCATCTGGATCTTCAAGGCGTTCGTGCAGGTGTACACCTTCAACCAGGGCGGCCCCGACCGGCTCACCGAGATCCTGCCCGTCTACGCCTACATCGAGGGCGTCGGCAACCAGCACTACGGCATGGGCGCGGCCATCGCCGTGCTCACCATCCTGATCCTGCTCGGCCTGACGGCCTACTACCTGCGGATCGTGCTCAAGCAAGAGGAGGACGAGCTGTGAAGCGCTCGCTCTTCGGCCGCCTGTGGCCCAATGTCACGGCCGTCGTCCTGTTCATCGGCTGCGTCTTCCCCGTCTACTGGATGTTCGCCACGGCCTTCAAACCGACCGGCGACATCATCGCGGAGAACCCGGTCTGGATCCCGGTGGACGTCACCTTCGAGCACTTCCGCACGGCCACCGAGGTCGAACACTTCTGGACGTACGTGACCAACTCGCTGACCGTCACCGTCCTGGCCGTCGCCTTCTCCCTGATCATCGCGCTGGCCGGCTCCTTCGCCCTGGCCCGGATGCGGTTCAAGGGGCGACGCGGATTCATCATCGGCTTCATGCTGGCCCAGATGGCGCCCTGGGAAGTCATGATCATCGCTATGTACATGATCGTGCGGGACGCCTCGATGCTGAACAGCCTGGTGCCGCTCACGCTCTTCTACACGATGATGATCCTGCCCTTCACCATCCTGACGCTGCGCGGCTTCGTCGCCGCCGTGCCCAAGGAGCTGGAGGAGTCGGCGATGGTCGACGGCTGCACCCGGGTCCAGGCGTTCCGCCGGATCATCCTGCCGCTGCTCGCCCCCGGCCTGATGTCCACCTCGCTGTTCGGATTCATCACCGCCTGGAACGAGTTCGCGCTCGTGCTGGTGCTCAACAAGGAGGCCGAGGCCAAGACGCTCCCGCTGTGGCTGTCCAGCTTCCAGACCCAGTTCGGTGACGACTGGGGAGCGACCATGGCAGCCTCGTCGCTGTTCGCCGTCCCGATCCTGATCCTCTTCGTCTTCCTGCAGCGCAGGGCCGTCAGCGGCCTGACCGCGGGCGCCGTGAAGGGATAACGCCACCCGATGACAGCCACCACCACCGGCACCGACACTCTCACGCGGGACGCCCTGGCCGTACTGCAGCCGGGCTTCACCGGCACCACACCGCCCGACTGGGTGCGCCGCAGGCTCGGCGAGGGACTCGTCTCCGTCGCCCTGTTCGGCCGCAACATCGTCGACGCGGAGCAGGTCGCCGCGCTGACCGCCGCGCTGCGGGCCGAGCGGGACGAACTGCTGGTCGCCATCGACGAGGAGGGCGGCGACGTCACCCGTCTGGAGGTGCGCACCGGCTCCTCGTTCCCCGGCGCCCACGCCCTCGGCGCGGTCGACGACGTGACGCTGACCCGGGACGTGGCCGCCGAGCTGGGCCGCCGGCTCGCCGCCTGCGGGGTCAGCCTCAACTGGGCGCCCTCCGCCGACG
The DNA here is from genome assembly GCF_012034205.1 of Streptomyces composti. Lineage (GTDB taxonomy): Bacteria > Actinomycetota > Actinomycetes > Streptomycetales > Streptomycetaceae > Streptomyces > Streptomyces composti. The sequence goes on along the minus strand of NZ_JAATEM010000042.1, from coordinate 38,489 downwards.
TCAACGCCAACCCCGACAACCCGGTCATCGGCGTACGCTCCTTCGGCGCCGACACCGACCTGGTCGCCCGGCACACCGCCGCCTACGTCGAGGGCATGCAGGCGGCCGGGGTCGCCGCCTGCACCAAGCACTTCCCCGGGCACGGCGACACCAGCGTCGACTCCCACCACGCGCTCCCGCAGATCGACCTCGACACCACCACGCTGCACGAGCGCGAACTCAGGCCGTTCCGGGCGGCGATCGAGGCCGGCACCCGGGCCGTGATGAGCGCCCACATCCGGGTGCCCGTCCTCGACCCCGACCGCCCGGCCACGCTCTCCCGCCGCATCCTCACCGGCCTGCTGCGCGGTGAACTCGGCTACGACGGGCTCATCGTCACCGACGGCATGGAGATGCAGGCCATCTCCGGCACCTACGGGCTCGAGCACGGCGTCGTCCTCGCCATCGCCGCGGGTGCCGACGCCATCTGCGTGGGCGGCGGGCTGTGCGACGAGAACACGGTGCTCAGCCTGCGGGACGCCCTGGTCGGCGCCGTACGCTCCGGCGAACTGGCCGAGGAACGGCTGGCCGACGCCGCCGCCCGGGTCCGCGCCCTGGCCGCCTGGACGGCCGACGCCCGCCGGTCCCCGGCCGCCCCGCCCCTCGAGCCCCGCCCGGACATCGGCCTCACCGCGGCCCGCCGCGCCGTCACCGTGACCCGCACCAGGCCCACGGCCCCGCTGACCGCGCCCGTCTTCGTGGCCACCTTCACCCCGGCCGCGAACATCGCCGTCGGCGACGAGACCCCCTGGGGGGTCGGCGCGGAACTCCAACGGCGCCTCCCCGGCACCGAGGTCGGCCGCTTCTCCGGCCCCGACGCCGGCGCCGAGGCCCTCAAGGCCGCCGCGGGCCGCCGGATCGTCGCCGTGGTCCGCGACGAACACCGCCACGGCTGGATGGGCAGGGCCCTCGACACGCTACTGGGCGCCGCCCCGGACACCGTTGTCGTCGAGATGGGCATCCCCCAGTCCGCCCCGCGCGGCGCCCTGCACATCACCACCCACGGCGCGGCCCGCGTCTGCGGTGTCGCCGCGGCGGATGCGATCGTCGCCGGTTGACCTGCCGGCAGACAGGCTCACCGGGGGCTGACCGGCGAAGCCGGTCCGGACGGAGGCTCGGCCGTCCGGACCGGCTTCGCCGATCGGCGACCGTTCCGCCCGGCCCCGATCCCTGTCACGATCAGGGGTGGAGCTTCTCTCCCGCCGTCAGCATCGCCACGAACTTCTCGATGCGGGCCGCCCGGGTGGCCGGGCGCTTGGCGTCCTGGACGCGGTGGAGGATGGCGTAGCGGTTGCGGCTGTCCAGGGAGTCGAAGAAGTCCCGGGCGGACTGCGGTGCCGCGTCCAGGGCGGCGCGCAGGTCGTCGGGAACCGTCGCCCTGCTCGGGCTCGCGTACGCCGCCTCCCAGCGCCCGTCCGCCTTGGCGCGCTCCACCTCACGGAGTCCGGCCTCCCGCATCCGGCCCGCCTCGATCAACGCGGTCGCCTTCTTCACATTGATCTGCGACCACTTGCTGCGCGGCCGGCGCGGAGTGAACCGCTGCACCCAGTGCGTCTCGTCCAGCTTCTTCTTCCGGCCGTCGATCCATCCGAAGCACAGGGCCGATTCCAGCGCCGTGGCGTAGTCGATGCCGGTGCCTCCCGCGCCCTTGCGCGGGATCTTCACCCACACCCCGCGGGCCCCGGCGTGGTGCTCCTCCAGCCACTTCTCCCAGTCCTCCCGCGTGGCGAAGGCCAGGACCGGTTCACCCGCTTCACCCGGTGCACCCGGGTCACTCGCGTCGTTCGTTCCACCCGTCATGCCCGTCAGCGAAGCCGATCGACGGGGCCGGGTCAACGCTTCGCCGATCCTTCCTGGCACGGTGTCCCGCCCCGTTGGCGGAGCGTGTCGGTGTTGGGCCGAACGGGTGACCATGCGTAAGAATTGCCCGATGCAGACACTCAGGACGACCGAGGACGGAGCATGCCGGTGAACAGGCACGATGTCACCGACGAACAGTGGGAGGGGCTCGCCCAGGTCGTTCCGCTGCGGGGCCGGGACGCCTGGCCGTCCGCGGTCGACCACCGGTCCGTTCCGGAGGCCGAGACGGAGGCGCGGCGCCGCTTCGTCGTTCTGCGTGTGAATGTGTTCGCGGACGCCCGCGACGTCGCCGAGACGCTGATGGCCGGCGTCCCCGTCCTGCTCGATCTGACCGGCGCGGAGACCGAGGTCGCCAAGCGCGTCCTGGACTTCAGCACGGGGGTCGTCTTCGGCCTGGCGAGCGGGATGCACCGGGTCGACCGGAACGTCTTCCTGCTGACCCCGGCGGGCACGGAGGTCACCGGGCTGATGGAGGGGGTCGAGGTCCCGGGGGCGTAGCGGATCCGGGCCGCCCCGGGAGCCCGGAGCGGGCGTGCGCGGGAGCGGGGGGCGCGAGCGGGTGAGCGGGCCGCCCGCCCGTTCGTAGGAAGCGTGCGTGAGCGGAACGGTTCGCCCGGCGGGCGGCGGTCTAGCGTCCCGCCATGACCGTGTCTTCGTCCCCTTCCGTTCCTGGTCCCTGCCGTCCGTCCGCCACGTCCGGCGGGCCGGTCGCGGACCCGGCGGCCCCGGGTGCTGCCGCAGACTCCGTTCCCGCTCCTGACGCGCCCGCCACCTCCGTCCCCGCTCGAGCGACGCCCGTGACGCGGCCGCTGCGGCCGTATGTGAGCGAGCTGGTGCTGACCGCGTTCACCCGGCACCGGAGGACCGGGCTGCGGCTCGGGGCGCTGACACTGCTCGCCGGACGCAGCGGGAGCGGGAAGAGCAGCGCGCTGCGGGCGTACGAGGCGCTGGCGCGGCTCGCGGGAGGCGCCGAGCTGGGGGAGGTGTTCCGCGAGCCGGAGGCCTTGGTGCCCGAGGGGGCGCGGCCGGATGCCCAGGGGCGGCGGGGGTTCAGGATCGGGTGTGCGGCCGACGGGCCCGAGGGGCCGGTGCGGCTGGAGGTGGCCGTGCAGGCCGAGCCCGAGCTGCGCATCGTGGGGGAGCGGCTCACCGCCGGAGGGCTCGTCCTGCTGGGTTCCGCGCTGCGCGACCCGCGTCGCCGGGTCGTGCAGGCGGCCTGGCACACGGCGGGTGCGGAGGTCACCCGGGGCCTGCTGCCCGACGACCGGCTGGGCACCGCGCTGCTGCCGCTGCGGGTCGCCGGGACGACGCCGGGGCAGCGCAGGGTGCTGGCCGCCGCCGAGCAGATGCTGGTGGCGCTGCGCTCCGTCTTCGCCTGCGATCCCCGCCCCGACCGCATGGGCGGGCCCGTGCCCCTCGGCACCGGCCGTCTCCTGGGCGGCTGTGAGAACCTCGCCGCCGTGCTGGCCCGTACCCGTGTGGAGTGCGGGCGGCGGCACGGGCTGCTCGTCGAGGCCCTCCGGGAGGGGTGCGCGGGGCCGGTCGCCGATCTGCTCGCCGAGCCCTGCGGAGACGGACGGGTCCGCGCCCTGCTCGACCGCGGCAACGGCATCCGCACCGGCATCGAGCGGCTCGGTGACGGCGAGCTGCGGCATCTCGCCCTCGCCCTGGTGCTGCTGACCGGCCCCGGTGTGCTGGAGGTGGACGCGGCCGGTGAGGTCCCGGACGCGCTGCAGACCCTGACCGTGCTGGCGGACGACTTCGACCGCGGCCTGGACCGCGCCCAGCGCGCCGCCCTGCTGGGCCTTGCGGTGCGGATGTGCGTCCGCGGGCACATCCGGCTCGTCGGCGCGGTCAGCGATGCCTCCTGGGCGGCGGGGGCGGAGGGCGTGACGGTGGTACACCTGGACCGTGACTGATCACCGCGACCCCACGAACTCCGAGGACCCCGCGAACTCCGGGGCCCCCTCGGGCACTCCTACGGGCCCCACGGAATCCACGGCACCAGCGGAACCATCCACTGCACCTACGGCACCCGCGGACCGCGCGTCCGGGGGCGGCCCGGTGCCCGGCCTCGCCGAACTCCAGCAGCGCCTCGCCGAGTTCGCCGCCGCGCGGCGCTGGGAGCCCTACCACACGCCGAAGAACCTGGTCTCCGCCCTCAGTGTGGAGGCCGCCGAACTCCTGGAGATCTTCCAGTGGTCGACGCCCGAGGAGTCGGCCCGGGTGATGGACGACCCGGACACCGCGCACCGGGTCACCGACGAGGTCGCCGATGTGCTGGCGTACCTCCTCCAGCTGTGCGAGGTCCTCGGCATCGATCCGCTGGCCGCGCTGGCGGCGAAGATCGAGCGGAACGAGCACCGGTTTCCTGCGCCGTAGTCGTCGCCAGTCGCCCGTCCGGCGCCGTAGCCACCCCTCGAGCGTGGGGAGTTGAGCACTCCGCTTGTACACTCCGTAGTGGAATCAAGCGCTGAGTTCGAATTGTTGTCCGCTCATTTCCGTCTTCCTCTGGCTTTTTGTCTCAGGTGACCTCACTCTGGGTAGTGGACAAGGGAGTTCGGGTGGACGCGTGGGCAGCGCGTCGGACAGTCGGGGGCAGCGCATGGATGCTGTGCGGCTCATCGTGAGGAGCAGGAGAGCGCTGGCCGCGAGCGGCGGCGCTCCGGAGTTGCTGACCGAGGTGTGGCAGGCGCAGGCGCTCGCGCAGGCGGTGGGCAGCCGCCTCGCCGTCGCCGGACCACCCGAACTGCGCGGCGAGGCGCTGGGGCTGACCGAGCTTGCGGGCCGCGGCTGCGGGGTCCTGAACACCCCCGTGATAGCCCCCGGGGAGCTGAGGGCGGCGCAGCTCACCGAGCTGGGCGACGCCCGCCAGTCCCTGACCGACCTGGGCGGACTGCTCGGCGAGGTCGGCATGGCCCTGGTCGGCCTCGCCTGCGCGGCGGACGACGAGGCGACCTACTGGCAGTGCATGGAGGCCATCGACGCGGCGGACGAGTCCCGCGACCGCGTCCTGGAGATGCTGCGCAAACTCTCCGACCGCGACGAGTCCTTACCGGAGCGGGAGGCGGGGTGACTCCCTATCCCTGGCCGGGAGGCCCGCCGACCACCGCTCACCGGATCCACCGGCCGCCCCCCCGCACGGCGACGGCCGCCGCACATCGGCCAGTCGAGGCAGAAGACCCTGAGAGAAGGCCCTGAGAGAAGGCCCTGAGATCCGGAAGCTCCGGGGCAGGCTCCCGGGCCCGGTCCTCCACTTGCTCGGCTCACAACCTTCAGGTCTCCCGGGCCCAGGCCACCAGGCCCCCGGGCTCCCAGGCCCGCCCCTGCGTCTCTTCAGCGCGATGGCCCGGTGCCGCCCGTCGGCCCCGCGCCGCCCTCCTCGGCGCCGCCGCGGCGGCCCACGGCCGCCGTCCGCAGATCAGCGTTCAGCGCCGACAGGTCCGCGTTCAGCGCGGCCATCAACTCCTCCATCTGCTGCAGCAGGCCCTTCGGCTGCGACAAACCACCAGCGGCCGGCAGCGGCCCCCCGTCCTGCAGCGGGCCTTTGCCCCGCAGCGACCTCTCGTCCCGCAGCGGGCCTCCGTCCGCCAGCGGTCCGGTCTCCTCCGGCATATCGGCCTCCTCGGCCCCGGCCCCGTCGGGCCGGCACAGTGACGCCCCGGCGTCGTCCGCCGGCGCGGGTGCCGGGCGTTCCGGCTCCGTGCGGGCAACGATCTTCCTCCCGCCTCGGTCACTGCCGCGGTCATACCAATCGGCTCACCCGACCGGCCGTGATCGGCTCACCCGACCGACCGTGCAGGATGGAGGCATGGATCTGCGCATCTTCACCGAGCCTCAGCAGGGCGCCACGTACGACACGCTCCTGACTGTCGCCAAGGCCACCGAAACCCTCGGATTCGACGGCTTCTTCCGCTCCGACCACTACCTGAAGATGGGCTCCGTCGACGGCCTGCCCGGCCCCACCGACGCCTGGATCACACTCGCCGGGCTCGCCAGGGAGACCCGCCGCATCCGGCTCGGCACCCTAATGACCGCCGCCACGTTCCGCCTTCCCGGCGTCCTCGCCGTGCAGGTCGCGCAGGTCGACCAGATGTCCGGCGGGCGGATCGAACTCGGCCTGGGCGCGGGATGGTTCGAGGAGGAGCACAGGGCGTACGGCATTCCCTTCCCCAAGGAGAGGCTCGCCCGGCTCGAGGAGCAGCTGGAGATCATCACCGGGTTGTGGGCCACCGAGACCGGCAGCACCTACGACTTCCACGGCACCTACTACGAGCTCACCGGCTGCCCCGCGCTCCCCAAGCCCGCCCAGGCCAGGCTGCCCATCCTCGTCGGCGGCAGGGGCCCCCGCCGCACCCCGCGGATCGCCGCCCGGTACGCCGACGAGTACAACGCCTCCTTCTTCTCGCCCGAGGAGAGCGCCGCGCAGTTCGGCCGGGTGCGGGAGGCCGCCCAGCAGGAGGGCCGGGACCCGGACGAGATCCTCTGCTCCAACCTCCTGGTGGTCTGCGTAGGCAAGGACGAGCACGAACTCGCCCGGCGGGCCGACGCCATCGGCCGCGAGGTCGGTGAGCTGCGGGCCAACGGCCTGGCGGGCACCCCGGCCGAGGTCGTCGACAAGATCGGCCGCTACCAGGAGGCCGGCTCCCGCCGGATCTACCTCCAGGTGCTGGACCTCAGCGACCTCGATCACCTGGAACTGATCGCCTCCGAGGTCCAGTCCCAGCTGTCGTAGCGGCCCCCGCCCCGGCCTGCCCGGGGCGGGTCCGCCGCCCCGGGCGCCCGGAAGCACCGGCGGAGAAGCACCGGCGAAGCACCCAGAAAATCCCGAAGAGACCCGGCCGCCGGGCCGGTACGGTGATCGGACGCGTTGGATCCCCGCGTGTCTCAGCAGTTCAGAAGGTGTTTCGAGGTGTAACCACCGTGTTCCTTTCGATCAGTACCACCGGCGTCCCCGAGCGCCCCGCGACCGATCTCGGCTTCCTGCTGCACAAGCACCCCGAGAAGGCGCAGTCGCGCTCGACCTCCTACGGCAGAGCGCACATCCTCTACCCGGAGGCGGACGCCGAGCGCTGCACAGCGGCGCTGCTGCTCGAGGTGGACCCGGTGGCACTGATCCGGCGCGGCAAGGGCAAGGGCCGCGGCGGCGCACCCGACGCCGCGCTCGCGCAGTACGTCAACGACCGCCCGTACGCGGCCTCCTCGCTGCTGGCGGTCGCCCTGAGCACGGTGTTCTCCAGCGCGATGCGCGGGGTGTGCGCCGCCCGCCCGGAGCTGCCCGGGCAGCCGCGCCCGCTGCGCATCGAGGTTCCCGCGCTGCCCGCCCGCGGCGGCCCGGACCTGGTGCGCCGGCTGTTCGAGCCGCTCGGCTGGGCGGTGGACGCCGAACCCGTCCCGCTGGACGAACGGTTCCCCGAGTGGGGCGACTCGCGGTATGTGCGGCTGGTGCTTCAGGCGGACAGCCTCACCGTCGCCGAGGCGCTGCGCCACCTGTATGTGCTGCTTCCGGTCCTGGACGACGCCAAGCACTACTGGGTCTCCGCCGACGAGGTGGACAAGCTGCTGCGGGCCGGTGAGGGCTGGCTGCCCGCCCACCCGGAGCAGCAGCTGATCACCAGCCGCTACCTCTCCCGGCGCTGGTCGCTGACCCGGCAGGCGCGTCAGCGGCTCGAGCTGGTGCGGCTCGCCGAGGCGGACGACAGCGAGGTCGACGAGATCGACAACGCGGTGAAGGCGGAGAGCGAGTCGGAGGAGAAGCCGACACCGCTGGCGGTGCAGCGCCGGGACGCCATCACGGCCGCGCTGCGGGCCGCCGGCGCCTCCCGGGTGCTCGATCTGGGCTGCGGCGAGGGCCAGTTGGTGCGCGAGCTGCTGCGCGACCCGGCGTTCACCGAGATCGTCGGTGTCGATGTGTCGACCCGTGCGCTCGCCATCGCCTCCCGGCGGCTGAAGCTGGACCGCATGGGCGAGCGGCAGGCCTCCCGGGTCAGGCTGCTGCAGGGCTCCCTGGCCTACACCGACCGCCGGCTCGCGGGCTATGACGCGGCCGTGCTCAGCGAGGTGATCGAGCACGTCGACCCGCCCCGGCTGCCCGCGCTCGAGTACGCCGTGTTCGGCGCGGCGCGTCCCCGCACCGTCGTCGTGACCACGCCGAACGTCGAGTACAACGTGCGCTGGGAGAGCCTGCCGGCCGGACACGTCCGGCACCGCGACCACCGCTTCGAGTGGGACCGTGCGCAGTTCCGCGCCTGGGCGGGGGAGGTGGCGGAACGGCACGGCTACGGCGTGGAGTTCCGGCCCGTGGGGCCGGACGACCCGGAGGTCGGGCCGCCCACCCAGATGGCCGTGTTCACCGCCGGGACCGTGCCGGACGGCAGGACCACCGAGAACGGCTCCGGCAAGACCACCGGGAACAACTCGGGCACGACCACCGAGAACGACTCCGGCACGGACACCGAGAAGAACTCCGGGACGAACGAGAAGGAGGCGAAGGCCGCATGACCACCGGGACCCGGGCGCAGGGCCGCACCCTGTCCGTCACCGATCTGTCGCTGGTGGTGCTGGTCGGCGCCTCCGGCTCCGGCAAGTCCACGTTCGCCCGGCGCCACTTCAAGCCCACCGAGGTCATCTCCTCCGACTTCTGCCGGGGCCTGGTCGCCGACGACGAGAACGATCAGAGCGCCTCCCGGGACGCCTTCGACGTCCTGCACTACATCGCGGGCAAGCGCCTGGCCGCAGGACGCCGCACCGTCGTCGACGCCACCAGCGTCCAGTCCGAGGCGCGCGGCAAGCTGATCGAGCTGGCGCGGGAGCACGACGTACTGCCGATAGCCATCGTGCTCGACGTGCCCGAGGAGGTGTGCGCCGAGCGCAACGCCGCCCGCACCGACCGGGCCGACATGCCCCGCCGGGTGATCCGCCGCCACACCCGCGAACTGCGGCGCTCGCTGCGGCACCTGGAGCGGGAGGGCTTCCGCAAGGTGCATGTGCTGCGCGGCGTGGAGGAGATCGAGAACGCCACCGTCGTCACCGAGAAGCGGTACAACGACCTCACCCACCTCACCGGGCCGTTCGACATCATCGGCGACATCCACGGCTGCTCCGGCGAACTGGAGGCGCTGCTCGGCAAGCTGGGCTATGCCGACGGAGTGCACCCCGAGGGCCGCACCGCGGTCTTCGTGGGCGACCTGGTCGACCGCGGCCCGGACAGCCCCGGTGTGCTGCGCCGGGTGATGGGCATGGTCAAGTCCGGCAACGCGCTGTGCGTGCCGGGCAACCACGAGAACAAGTTCGGCCGCTATCTGCGGGGCCGCAACGTCCAGCTGACCCATGGCCTCGCCGAGACCGTCGAGCAGATGGAGGGCGAGAGCGAGGAGTTCAAGCAGGAGGTACGGGAGTTCATCGACGGCCTGGTCAGCCACTACGTCCTCGACGGCGGGCGCCTCGTGGTCTGCCACGCCGGTCTGCCGGAGAAGTACCACGGGCGCACCTCGGGCCGGGTGCGCAGCCACGCCCTGTACGGCGACACCACCGGCGAGACCGACGAGTTCGGCCTGCCGGTGCGCTACCCGTGGGCGGAGGACTACCGCGGCCGTGCCGCCGTCGTCTACGGGCACACCCCGGTGCCGGAGGCGACCTGGCTGAACAACACCATCTGCCTGGACACCGGCGCCGTCTTCGGCGGCAAGCTCACCGCGCTGCGCTGGCCGGAGCGGGAGCTCGTCGACGTGCCGGCCGAGCGCGTCTGGTACGAGCCGGCGAAGCCGCTGCGCACCGAGGCGCCCGGCGGCCGCGAGGGACGCCCGCTGGACCTCGCCGACGTGCACGGTCGCCGGGTCGTCGAGACCCGGCACCAGGGCCGCATCACGATCCGCGAGGAGAACGCGGCCGCCGCGCTCGAGGTGATGAGCCGCTTCGCCGTCGACCCGCGTCTGCTGCCGTACCTGCCGCCCACCATGGCGCCCGTGGCCACCTCGCAGCTGGAGGGCTACCTGGAGCACCCGGCCGAGGCGTTCGCCCAGTACGCGGCGGACGGCGTGGCACGGGTGGTGTGCGAGGAGAAGCACATGGGCTCGCGCGCGGTGGCCCTGGTGTGCCGGGACGCGGAGACCGCCAGGGAGCGGTTCGGGGCGGACGGCGTGACCGGTTCGCTGTACACGCGCACCGGCCGCCCGTTCTTCGACACCCCGGCCGTCACCGAGGAGATCCTCGGCCGGCTGCGCACCGCCGTCACCGAGGCGGGCCTGTGGGAGGAACTCGGCACCGGGTGGCTGCTGCTGGACGCCGAGCTGATGCCGTGGTCGCTGAAGGCGAGCGGTCTGCTGCGCTCCCAGTACGCGGCGGTGGGCGCCGCGTCCGGCGCCGCCCTCCCGCCCGCGCTGGCCGCCCTGGAGGCGGCAGCGGCGCGGGGCGTGGACGTCGGGGAGCTGCTCACCCGCCAGCGGGAGCGGGCCTCGGCCGCCTCCGCGTTCACCGAGACCTACCGCCGCTACTGCTGGACCACCGACGGTCTGGACGGGGTGCGGCTCGCCCCGTTCCAGCTGCTCGCCGTCCAGGGCCGCAGTCTGGCCGCGCTGCCGCACGACGAGCAGCTGGCGCTGCTCGACCGGCTGGTCGAGCACGACAACTCCGGGCTGCTGCAGACCACCCGGCGGCTGTATGTGGACACCGGTGACCCGGAGTCGGTGCGGGCCGGCACCGACTGGTGGCTGGAGATCACCGGGCGCGGCGGCGAGGGCATGGTCGTCAAGCCGGTCGGCGCGCTGGTGCGCAGCGCCGAGGGCCGGCTGGTGCAGCCCGGCATCAAGTGCCGGGGCCGCGAGTACCTGCGGATCATCTACGGCCCCGAGTACACCCGCCCGGAGAACCTCGCCCGGCTGCGCGGCCGCTTCCTGAACCACAAGCGGTCCCTTGCCGTCCGCGAGTACGCGCTCGGCCTGGAGGCGCTGGACCGCCTCGCCGAGGGCGAGCCGCTGTGGCGCGTGCACGAAGCGGTGTTCGGTGTGCTCGCACTGGAGTCCGAGCCCGTCGACCCGCGCCTGTAGCACAACGGGCGCATGATTCCGGCCGAGTCGCCCGGGCGGGGGACTTCGGCCGGACATCCGCCCCGGGGCCTCACCCGTCCCTGGTTAACCGTCAGTTGCCGTGCTAACTTCGCAGGTCGGTCAGGCAGGCGAACCGACTCATGGGGGACAGTCGGTGGAGAACGGCGAGGGGCTCGGCGGACCCGGGGGCGGGGCGTCGCGCGGGCGAGGTCTGGAACTGGCGTTACATCTCACCAACGCCCTGTGCGAGCTCGTCTGCATGGCTGACGCGCAGAGCCGCGCCCAGTTCGCCGCCGTGCTCGGCGAACAGCTGGGTCGCACCATCGACGTGCGGGGCCTGAGACTCCGTGAGGATGCGGTGGCCATGGTGCGCGCCGCGCTGAACGTCCCGGGCGGCGAACGCGTACTGGTGAGAGTGGTCGAGCTCTACGAGGGGACCGCGCCGGCCGAGGAGCTGGGCCGGCTGATCGCCCCCGCCGCGCCGCCCCCGGCGGCCACTCTGCCCGGGCCTCTCAACGGTCACGACGTCCGCTCGGCCCGCGCCCTGCTCGTCGACGCCGAACGGGAGGTGCGCCCGGCCCGGTTACGGGAGCGGCTCGCCGCGGAGCTCGGCGGCCTTCAGCTGCCCGGCGGCCTCACCCCCGAGCAGCTGTTCGCGCACGTTCTGGAGTGGAACGCCCAGCCGGACGGACTGCCGCCCGCGGTGATCCTGCTCGACGTCACCGCCCAGCTGATGTCCACGCCCGGACAGGGCGCCCCGCTGGTCAAATGGGTCGACGGCTGGGCCCAGCGCGCCGGGCTGACGGCCGCCGTGGCCGAGCGGCGCACCGAGCGGGCGAGAACCACCGCCGACCCGGACATCCCCTGCTGCCTGATCGTCGCCGTGGAGCCCGCCCGCGACGGCTCCGGCGAGTACGTGGTGCGCACCTGGCTCAACACCGTCCCCGGCTACTGGGACCCGCAGCCGGGTGAGCCCACCGTCACCACCCTGCCCGGCCTCGGCCAGGCGGTGGAACGCGCGCTGCGGCAGGGCTCCCGCCTGTGGACCGCCCCGGCAGGTCCCCGTCAGCCCGGCGGCGACCAGCCCACCTTCGTGGAGTTCGTGCTCCCCTACGACCTGCTCAACCACGACGTGGCGAGCCTGACCTTCCAGGTAGGCCACGGACGCGCGCTGCCGCTCGGCCTGCGCTACGCGGTCCATCTGCGCAGCCTGGAACGGATGCGCACCGACGACGTGCTGGTCCGCCGCCAGTGGCAGGAACGGTGGCAGCGGCTGCGCCGGCACGGGGTGGCGGTGCACCGCTGGACCGCCGCCGACGCCCACCGGCTGGACGCCTGGCAGACCGCCCTCGCGGAGGACACCGGGCACACCGCCGTGGTGCTCGACGCGCCCGACGACACGCCCGCGCTCGAGGCGCTGAAGGCCGCGATCGCCGAGGGCATAGCGCTCGCCGTCTGGGACCGCCGGGGAGTCTTCAAGGAGGAGCGGCGCGAGGTGGTCACCGCGGTGTTCGCCTCCGTCCCGTTCGCCGCGCAGATCCCCATGGCCATCCACCGGCTGCGCCGGAAGGCGGTCGGCGAGGAGCAGAGCCCGGAGCTGCTCGGCCGTCATATCGCCTTCTTCTGGGACGATCCCACACGACTGGTCGACATCCACACCGACGACGGCGATCTCGCCAGCGAGGAGACACCGGCATGACCGCGCAGGAGGAGCAGGCGACCGTGTCCCCCGCCCCGGCCCCCGACGGCTGGCGGGTCTTCCACGCCACCGGCATGGCCCCGCGGACCCCGCCGGTCCTGCCGCCGGCCCCGCCCTGGCGCCGCTTCCGGGGCGGCCCGGCCCTGCCCCCGCCGCCCGACGACCCCGAGGCCGCGCTGCGCCGCATCGGCCCCGACGAGCTCACCCCGCAGCTCGGCTCCGACGAGATCGACGTCGTCAACGCCGCACTGCTGCTGCGCCGCCCGCTGCTGATCACCGGACCGCCAGGCGTCGGCAAGTCCACCCTGGCCCATGTGATCGCCCGGGAACTGGGGCTCGGCCGGGTTCTGGAGTGGAACATCGTCAGCCGTACGACGCTGAAGGACGGCCTCTACAACCACGATGCCATGGGGCGCGCCCAGGCCATCGCCGCCTGGCAGGCGGGGCTGCGCGGCGGCCCGGGAGGTGCCGCCTTCGCAGACCTGTCCGAGCAGCCCGAGCCCGGCGTCGTATTGAATGAACGTCAACTTCCGCCACTCCTCGGGGATTTCATCACCCTCGGGCCACTCGGCACCGCGCTTCTGCCCTACGATCGTCCGCGGGTGCTTCTTGTCGACGAGCTCGACAAGAGCGACATCGACCTGCCGAACGACCTGTTGCACGTGCTGGAGAACGGAAGCTATGACGTCCCGGAGCTGGTCCGCGACGCCGCCGAGACCGCGAGCGTCCACACCAGCGACCCCGGGGTCCGCGCCGAGGTGCGCCAAGGGCGGGTCGAGTGCCGGGAGTTCCCGGTCGTGGTGATCACCAGCAACGGCGAACGGGAGTTTCCGGCCGCCTTCCGCAGGCGTTGTCTGCCGCTCGAACTGCGCACGCCCACCCGCGAGCGGCTGCTCGCCATGGTGAAGCGGCATCTGGGTGAGCACCCCGAGGGCACCGAGGAGCTGGTGGACCTGTTCCTGCAGCGGGTCCAGGCCGGCGGTACGCACTCCCTGGATCAGCTACTCAACGCTGTCCAGATCACTACCCTGGGTGGTTTCCAGGTCGGCGGAAACGGGCGTAAGCTCGTGGAAATGCTCCTCCGCGACCTCGCGAAGGGCCGCTGAATGGACAACGGCTTTCCCAGGGAGCGCGCATCCGGATCCGGTGGCGGACCAGTGTCGGGGTCGTCGCCTCCTTCGGCGTTCCCCGAATCCGACGGGTACGCGAGCGACTCCCAGAGCCTCCTTCTCCCTGCCCCGCACACGGCCGCCGCCCAGGACGAGGTGCCGCGCTGGCAGGAGGTCGCGGACGCGGTGTGGCTCGCCGCCTACTGGGACCGCCACGGCGGCCCCGCCGTCGGCGTCCAGGGAGCCGGGCAGCGCGATGACGGGGGCTCCGCCGCCGGGCGCCCCGGAAGCGCAGGGAAGGCCGGGACCAGGAGCACCGCGGAAGCCGAGAGTGCCGCCACCGGGGAGTCCGGGCCCACGGACACCGGGGAGGCCGGGCGGACGGACACCGGGGAAGCCGAGTGCACACGCGAACCGCGGGACGCCGCGTCGACGGACCAGGAGGCGGACGGCGCTCCTTCCTCCGCCGGCCCGAGGGCTCCCGTCCCGGCCGGTGAGCGAGACGGGCGGCCGTCCGGCGACCTGGCCGACGGCCCGTACGTGCCCGATCCCCTGGACGTGCTGCCGGACCACGCCCCCGAGCCCCCCGGCGGAGGCCTGTTACCGGACCCCGAGGGTTCCGTCACCCTGCATCTCGCCCCACCGCTGCTCGCCGAGGACGCCAACGAGCCGCAGCACGGTCCGGGACGACGCACCGCCCAGCTGGCCCGCGCCCTGCACCAGCTGCAGCGCCGCGTGTCCTCCCGCGACGCCCACGAGCTCGACGAGGAGGCCACCGCCGAACAGGGCATCGCCGACGGGCTGTGGCTGCCGTTCCTGCGGCCCGCCCGCACCACCGCCTTCGACCTGGTGCTGCTCGCCGACGACGCGCCCACCATGCGCATCTGGGAGGAGACGGTGGCCCGGCTCGCCGAGGCCGCCGAGCACAGCGGCGCCTTCCGCAGCGTGCGCACCGTCCGGGTCGTCGTCCCGCGCACCGGATCGCCCACGCTGCACTGGACCAGCGGCGGCGCCGTCGCCGACCCGGCCGAGCTGATCGACGGCCGCGGCGGACGGGTCTTCCTCGTCGTCACCGACGGGCTCGGCCACGGCTGGGCCGCCCCCGCCGCCGACACCCTGCTCGGCCGCCTCGCCCACGCGGGACCCACCGCCCTGGTCCATCTGCTCCCGCCCCATCTGCGCCACCGCAGCTCCCTCTACCCCCACCCGGCGGTCCTGGAGGCGGGCGGATTCGGCGCGGCCAACGACGCCTTGGGGCACTGGGCTCCGCCCGGCGGCCCCGACCCCATGCGCCCCCTGCCCGAGGCCGGCGACGACTCGCTGCCCGTCCCGGTGCTCTCCCTGAAGCCCGCCTCGATCGCCGCCTGGGCCGACCTCGTCACCGGCGACCGCGGAGTGCGCCGATCGCTTCCCGTCGTCCTCGCCGGCAACCTCACCAAGGGCGCACCCGCCCCCGGACTGCGCGCCCCCCGCTTCCCGCGCGCCGCCGCCGCTGCCGTGCGCCGCTTCTTCACCCTCGCCACCCCGAAGGCCCGTCGGCTGGCCACCCAACTGGCCGCCGTTCCCTTCGAGTTCGAACTGGTCGAGCAGCTGCGGCGCAAGCTCATGCCCGACACCGGGCCGGACCACGTCGCCGAGATCCTCATGGGCGGGCTCATCGACTGGAACGGCGCGGGCGAAGGGCGCCCCGAGTTCGCGGACGGAGTGCGCGAGGCGCTGCTCGCCGCCACCACCCGCACCCAGCTCGCCCGCACCGTCAGCGTGGTGGGCGACCTGCCGGCCGCCGGCGAACGGGGCATGGCGCTGCGCGCCGCCCTGCGCGACCCGGTCGGCACCACGCTGCCCGACCCCGCCGAGGCCGGCTGGGTGCGCAGTGAACTCGCCGTGATGCGCGCCCTGTCCGGGCCCTACTCCGATCGAGCGAACCGCATCCACCCCGACCCCCTGAGGCGCACGCCCGGAGGCGGGACTGAACGGTCGCCCGATTTGCCCGCAAGTACCCCCCAAGGGATGAATAATCCAGAAGGTGTCGACTCCCGAGATGATCAGGCAGGGAGTCATCCAGCATCCGACCACCCCGACTCCTCTGGAGATCCCTTGCCGACCCCGGTGACCGAGACCCACCCCGAAGCCCCGGAGGCTGAGCAGCTCATGCAGAGCACCACGACCGCAACGCCGGCCCTTCTGGTGAACGTTCCGCTGCGGAACACCTCGTTCGTCGGCCGGCAGGCACTGCTGCGGGCCGTGGAGGAGCAGCTCGGCGCCCAGGACACGGCGGCCGTCCTGCCGCACGCCCTGCACGGGCTCGGCGGCGT
Source organism: Streptomyces composti (assembly GCF_012034205.1). Lineage (GTDB taxonomy): Bacteria > Actinomycetota > Actinomycetes > Streptomycetales > Streptomycetaceae > Streptomyces > Streptomyces composti. The sequence continues at coordinate 22,423 of NZ_JAATEM010000042.1, read as the reverse complement.
CGGCAAGTCCCAGCTCGCCCTCGAGTACATCTACACCCACCAGCACGAGTACAGCGTCATCTGCTGGATCCCCGCCGAGCGGGAGAGCCTCATCCTGGCCGCTCTGGCCCACCTCGCCGACGCGCTCGGTGTCGCCCCCGCCGGCCACGACTCCGCGGGCGGCGCCCCCGCCGCCAACGCCGCCGTGCCGGCCGTCCTGGAGGCGCTGCGCTCCGGCAGCCCGTACCGCAACTGGCTGCTGGTCTTCGACAACGCCGAGGAGATCGACACGGTGCGCCGCTACTTCCCGGCCAACGGGCCCGGCAAGGTCATCGTGACCTCCCGGAACCGCGCCTGGGAGCGTGTCGCCACCCCGCTTCCGGTGAACGTCTTCGACCGCGAGGAGTCGATCGAGCTGCTGCAGAAGCGCTCGCCCGACCTGAGCACCGAGGACGCCGACCGGCTGGCCGAGGCCCTCGGCGACCTGCCGCTGGCCATCGAGCAGGCGGGCGCCTGGCGCGCCGTCACCGGCATGCTGGTCGACGAGTACCTCGATCTGCTCGCCCAGCGCAGCCCGGAGATCCTGGAGCTCGATCCCGCCCCCGACTACCCGGTCTCGGTCGCCGCCGCCTGGGACATCTCCCTGGAGCGCATCAAGGAGCGCAACCCCGGTGCCCGGCAGCTGCTGGACATCTGCGCCGCCATGGCGCCCGAGCCCATCCCGCGGTCCATGCTGCGCGGCAGCCGGGGCGTCAACATCACGCCCGAGGTCGACCCCCTGCTGCGCGAGTCCATCAAGCTGAACCGCGCGGTGCGCGACCTGAGCCAGTTCTCCCTGGTGAAGGTCGACCCCAGGTCCGACACGCTGCAGATGCACCGTCTGCTGCAGACGGTGCTCCTCGCCAAACTCGACCGCGAGCAGCACGAGCGCATGCGCGACGCCGCCCACCAGCTGCTGTCGGCGGCCAAGCCCGGCAACTACGCCTCGTCGCTGGAATGGCGCTCCTACCAGCTGCTGCTGCCGCACATCCTGGCCTCCCAGGCGGTGACCAGCACCGACACCTATGTGCGCGAGCTGGTCTACGACACCGCGCTGTTCCTGTACTACTGGGGCGACCACGAGGGCGCGGTGGACCTCGCCCGGCAGGCGTACAACGCCTGGCTCGCCGCCTCCGGCGAGGAGGACATCCACGTCATCCGCATCGCCAAGAGCCTGGCCTTCACCCTGCGCCAGGTCGGGCAGATCGCCGAGGCGATCCCGCTCACCGAGAAGGCCCTCGAGGTCTCCCGGCGCAGCGACGACGTCGACGCCGAGGACCTCATCGACTCGCTGTGCGAGATGGCCGACGCCCGCCGCTACCAGGGCCGATTCGCCGAGGCGCGGGACCTGGGCAAGGAGGCCACGGAGCTGGCCCGCTCACTGATGGGCCCGGACGACCCGATGACGCTGCGCGCCACCCACAGCTGGGCCGTCGACCTGCGCCTGTGCGGGCAGTTCCGGGAGGCACTGGAGCTGGACCAGGAGAACGCCCGGCTGCGGGAGCTGATGTACGGCCCGGCCAGCTTCTTCACCCTCAACACGCTCAACGGCCTCTCCATCGACATGCGGGAGAGCGGTGACTTCCCGGGAGCCCGCGAGTTCCAGGAGGACGTCCACCGGCGCGCCCGCAGCGCCATGGGCGAGGAACACCCGCTCACCCTGCGGGTGGCCCGCAACCTCGCCGTCTGCCTGCGCCGCGACGGGGCGCTGGACGAGGCGGTGAAGCTCTCCGAGGAGACCCTGCGGCGTTTCCTGTCCCGCTACGGCCCGCTGCACGCCGACTCGCTGGCCTCGGCGCTGAACCTCTCCGTGGACCGCCGGCTCGCCGGTGATCTGGAGCGGTCGCTGGAACAGGGCGAGGACACGGCCCGGCGCTACGCCACCCTCTTCGGCGACGACCACGCGTACACGCTGATGGCGCAGGCGAACGTGGCGGCCACGCTGCGGGCGCTGGGCCGCCTCGACCAGGCCCACGAGATGGAGGAGGCGGCGGCCGGCCGGCTCAGCGACACCCTGGGCGCCGAGCATGTGACCACGCTCACGGTGGCTCTCGGCCAGGCCAGCACGGCGTACGCCCAGCTGGACTTCGACCGGGCGCACGCGCTCGACAAGGCGAACCTGCCGAGGCTCGAGGAGGTCGCAGGGGAGGAGCACCCGCTGACCTTCGCCTGCCGGGCGAACCTCTCGATGGATCTGCGCGGGCTCGGCCGCGGCGACGAGGCGGACGAGGAGCAGCGCACGGCGGTGGAGGGCTTCACCCGGATGGTGCGGCCGGACCACCCGTGGCTGGTGGCGGCCCGTCACCGCCGCCGGATCGACGTCGACCTGGCGCCGATGCCGCTGTAGGGGCGACGAGCAGCGACGGGCGGGGCGGCACCTCTGTGCCGCCCCGCCCGTCGTCGTGCCCGATGCCGCCGGGTGCCCCCCCGGGGGTCTCTCCCGGGAGCCTCGGGGGACTCCGGGGATCTTTGGGTGTCTCCGGGAGGCTCCGGCGATCCTCGGCGGGTTCTTCGAGTGTGGACAGGTGCTCGGGGTGTCCCTGTCAGCTCAGGTCGGCGACCGGGGCCGTGCGGGTGCCGTCCTGCCCGGGCGTCAGGTGCCGGGGCGGGCCGGCGTCGTACGGCGGTCTGCTGCGCTCCCGTCCGGCCGGGAGGCGGGTCAGGCGCAGCAGCGGCTGGGTCAGCAGCGTGGTGGCCAGGGCCATGAAGACCAGGACGGTGTACAGGCCGGGGCCGAGCAGGCCGGCGCGCAGCCCCGCGTCGAGGGCGATCAGCTCGGTCAGGCCACGGGCGCTCAGCAGGACGCCCACGGTGCGGGCGTCCTGACGGCCGAGACCGCCGAGCCGGGCGGCCGCCGCCCCGCTGCCCACCTTGGTGAGCACCGCCAGGACCGTCACCGCGAGCAGGGCGATCCAGCCCGCGGTGCCCATGGTGTTCAGCGTGACGGCCCGGCCGGAGAGCACGAAGAAGAACGGCAGCAGCAGCGAGCCGACGTCGTTCAGCGGACGCAGCAGATCCGGGTCCAGGGTGCCGTCCGGCTCGCGTGGGGTGACCACTCCCGCCAGCAGCGCACCGAAGATCACATGCAGGCCCACGGCGTGCGACACCCCGGCCGAGGCGAGGGCGAAGCCGATGAGCAGCGCCGACCGCAGCGCCGGGGAGGTCCCCGGGCGCCACAGCAGCCGGCGCAGCACCGGCCTCGCCGCGAGCAGCATCAGGACCACGAATCCGGCGGCGAGCAGCAGGCGCCAGGGCCAGGTGAGCGCGTGGCCGTCGCCGCTGTCCAGCAGGGTCACGGCCAGGACCGCCCAGCACACCACGTCGAGCAGTCCGGCCGCCGAGACGGCGACCACGCCGGGCACCGTCGGTGCGAGGCCGTTCTCCCGCACGATCGCGGTCAGCACCGGCACCGCCGTTATCGACAGCGCGAGCCCCGCGAACACCAGCACGGCGGGGGACGGGTCACGCGGCATGCCGAGCCCGCTGAGCTGCTCACGGAAGAGCAGCGCCCCGCCGGTGCCCGCCGCCATGGGCACCGCGAACGAGGCGAGCGCCACCGTCACCGTCGTCCGCGCCCTGTCGCCCAGCACCTTCAGATCCAGCTCGTAGCCCACCGCGAACAGGAAGACCACCAGGGCGAACTGGGCGAACCCGGTCAGCGCAGGGTCGATCTCCTTGGGGAACAGCCGCGCGTACACGCCGGGGGCCACGCCGCCGAGCAGCGAGGGACCGAGCGCCATGCCCGCCACCAGCTGGCCTGTGATGTACGGCTGGCCCAGGCGCCGGGCGGCCCAGCCCCCGGCGTGCGCGGCCACCAGGATCAGCGCCGAGGCCCCCACGAGGTGGGTGATCAGCGCGTCGGGGCTCATGGGTCCGCTCATGTGTCCCCCTCTCTCTTCCAGCAGGTCCGGTCCCTCGGCCGGTCGCCGCAGGCCGGGGTGTGTGATCCACAGCCGTCGCACCGTACCGGCCTGCTGACGGCGCATCGGCGGTCGTACACGCCCAGTGGTGGATCACCGGAAGCAGGCGCCGGTGATCGCCGACGGCGCGCGGGAGCGCTGCGCCGTTCGCGGGGCGGGCGTCCGCCGTCCGGCCGCCGGGGGCGGACGCGGTGGCGACACGGACGGGCGGGGTGTGCGCCCCTCGTGCCTCGTCCGGCGGTCCGGGCGACCGCGCGTGCCGTCATGCGCTCCTCATGCGCCCGTTGGGCACGGGCTCCGGACGCCCCGCCGGTTTGCGTACGCATCCGGCGCGGGGCGGGCCTCCCGATGCGGAGGGATGGTTTCCGGCCGTATGGGCACGCCTCGCGCCCCTCACAGGAGCGGGTCGTGCTCTGCCGTACCCCGGTCTCGGGCCGGTCCGGCGCCGGGGCGCCGGAAGACCGGCCTCCGCCGGGCCCGGCCGTCCGGGCCGCACCCGCCCGCCGCCCGCCCGGATGCCCGCCGTACCCGCTGCATCGCCGCTGATGGCGCCGCGTGCCGGGCCGCGCCGGGCCGTCCCGCACCCCGTCCCCGCGGCACCACTGGCCCGCCCTGTCACGGCGTGCCCGGCCCGTGGGTCACTGCGGGCCCACCGGCAACGTCCGGCGGACAGCGCGCGATGCGCGGAGGTGTACGCGGAACCGGCCGCCGCCGCGGCCCAGTTGCCGCGCGAGACGCGAAACAGGTGCCCTGTCAAGGGAGTTGGGCGCCTCATCCGTACCTACGCACGATGCATGATGATCGGGTGGCGTGATCGTATGGTTTTCGATGCGGGCATCAGTGGCCATGATGGATAGGGACACGGGGCATCGCGTGCCACCGTGCGAGAAGGGGGACGCACCTTGCATCAGCCGCCCGCTCAGCGCAACGCCGTTGCCGCCGCCCGAGAGCCCGGCATCGCGGCCGGGGCTGCCGTCGTGGAGTCGGACCTGGCGGACCTCGCGGCTCTGCCCCTCACCGCCGTGGACCGGCTCGCTCCGCTCCGGCCCGGCACCCGCCTTCTCACCGAAGTCCTGCGATCCCGGGGCGGCATGAAGGGCGGGGGCGAGACGGGCCGCGCCGAGTAACACCTCGCCGCTGCGGGAAAGCGCCCCGCAGCGCTTTCGCATGCCCGCCCACCGACCGGAGGTCACCGGTGACGACCGCCGAGCAGCGCCCCACCCCGTTCCGCATGCCCGAGCACCTGTTCGCGGAACTGGCCGCCGGCGGAGGCTCCGCCGAGGCCCTGGCCTTCCTCGAACGGGCCGAGCGCGCCCGCCGGTTGCTGCTGCTGCGCACCGTCCTGGACCACCTTCAGGACCTGCCCACACCGCTCACCCCGGCCGCCGAGGCCTGGCGGCTGCTGAAGGAGGCGGCCGAGCGCGCGCCCGAGCCGGTGGACCGGCTGCTGCTCGCACCGACCACGGGCGGCTGGATCGCCCACCTGCTGCGCCGGGTGCACGGCACCGCGACCGGACCGCCGCTGTGGGCCGAAGCGGGGCGGCTCAACGCGCTCACCGTCGCCGCGGCCCTGCACGCCGGCACCGACACCGACCTGCTGGTGCCGCTGGTCGACGGAGCCCTGTCCCTGCCGGGGCTTGGCACCGCGTGCCTTCCGGAGGGCGCCGGAGGGCTGACGGCCGGCCGGGCCAGGACCCGCGCGGGAGAACTCACGCTCACCGGGCCCGACCGGGCCGGGCGTCCCGCCTCCCTGAGATGCCGTCCGCGACCGGTGCCCGTCGGCGACGCCGCCCGCACCGAGACGCTGCACTGGCTGCCGCTGCGCACGCTCACCACGCCCGCCGGCGACGCCGCCGTCCAGCTGGAGGACCTGGACCCCTACCGCGACCTCGACGGCCCCGTGCCGCCCGCCCGCCTGGACGCCGACGAGGCCCGGGCCTGGCAGCGGCTGTTCGACGAGGCCGCCGGCATCCTCGCCGCGGCGGGCGACGCGGGCCCGCCCGGACGGCTCGACCCCGCCGTGATCCGGACCATCGTGCCCTGGGAGCGGACCAGCCTGCTGCCCGAGCCGCCGCCCGACGTCCGGGTGTCCGCCTCCAGCGGCGACTCCTACGGCGCCATGGTCATCGCCCGGCCCGCCTCGGCGACCGCGCTCGCCGAGGCGCTGGTCCACGAGTTCCAGCACAGCAAGCTCGCCGCCCTCATCCACCTCTTCCCACTGCTCGACGACGACCGGGCCGAGCACTACTACGCCCCCTGGCGCCACGACCCGCGCCACCTCACCGGCCTGCTGCACGGCGCCTACGCCTTCACCGGCGTCGCCGGATTCTGGCGCGACCGTCTGGCCGAGCCCGAGCACGCCGGGACCGCCGCCTACCACTTCGCGCTGCGCCGCACCCAGAGCCGGCTCGTGGTGCGCACCCTGCTCACCAGCGGCCGGCTCACCCCCGCCGGGCACGCCCTCGTCACGGCCCTCGCCCGCACCCTCGACGGCTGGCTGCGCGAGCCCGTCGACCCGGCCGCCCTCACCCGGGCCCGCACCGCCGCCGCCCTGCACCGCACCGAGTGGCGCCTGCGCAACGTGGCCCGCCCGGCCGGGACGCAGGGCGCCCCGCTCGCCGGTGACGCACCGCCCGGCACCCCGCCGCTGCGCCCCGACCGCGCTCCCTGGCCCGACCACCGCACGCACGCCTTCGCCACCGCGCCCGAGCAGCCGCGCACCCCCGACGAACACCTCGCCGCCGGCGACCCGGCCGCCGCCCTCGAGGGCTACGCCAAGGAACTGGCCCGCGAGCCCGGCGACCCGCATCTGCTCGCCGGCTGGATCGTCGCCCGGGCCGCGCTGGAGCCGGGCTCCGCCGCCCGGCGCATGCTGGCCCGCCCCGAACTGCTGCCGGCCCGGCTCGCGGGGTGACCCGCCGGCCCGCGCCCGGCAGGGTGCCGCTGCGCCCACCTCACCGCCCCCGCCGGGCGCCGCCGGCCGGGAACGCCGGAGGCCGGCGGACAGGGAGTCCCGCCGCACCAGGTCGGCCATCCGGGCCGTCGGCGTCGCCCACCTCCCCACGCTCGGCTCCGCCCGGGAGGGACACCCACACCGCCCCGGCGGCACGACGGCCCCTGAGCCGGTTGAGGACACGACACGCCAGGCAGTGGGTCCGCGGGGAGGCCCGGGCGGCTGACGGGCCCGCGGCTGCCGGGGCACCGACGAGTCTGCGCAACAGGGGGGTGAACAGGCGCTCGAGTGGTCAGGATGGAGGCATGACCTACCACGTCGACTCCGAGGCCGGGCGACTGCGCCGCGTCATCCTGCACCGGCCCGACCTCGAGCTGAAACGGCTGACGCCGAGCAACAAGGACGCGCTGCTCTTCGACGACGTGCTCTGGGTGCGCCGGGCACGTGCCGAGCACGACGGCTTCGCGGACGTGCTGCGGGACCGGGGCGTCACCGTGCACCTCTTCGGCGATCTGCTCACCGAGACGCTGGAGATCCCGGCCGCGCGGGCACTCGTCCTGGACCGGGTCTTCGACGAGAAGGAGTACGGACCGCTGGCCACCGACCATCTGCGGGCCGCCTTCGAGACCCTTCCCGCGGCGGAACTGGCCTCGGCGCTGGTCGGCGGCATGACCAAGCGGGAGTTCCTGGACGCCCACGCCGAGCCGGTCTCGGTGCGCTTCCACGCCATGGAGCTGGACGACTTCCTGCTCGACCCGCTGCCCAACCACCTCTTCACCCGGGACACCTCCGCCTGGATCTACGACGGGGTCGCCATCAACGCCATGCGCTGGCCGGCGCGGCAGCGCGAGACGGTGCACTTCGAGGCGATCTACCGGCACCATCCGCTGTTCACCCGGGAGCGCTTCAACGTCTGGTCCGAGGGGCAGGCCGACTACCCGTCCACCATCGAGGGCGGCGACGTGCTGGTCATCGGCAACGGCGCGGTGCTGATCGGGATGAGCGAGCGGACCACCCCGCAGGCGGTGGAGATGCTGGCGCACAAGCTGTTCGCGGCCGGTTCGGCGCAGACCATCGTGGCCCTGGACATGCCGAAGAGACGCGCCTTCATGCACCTCGACACCGTGATGACGATGATCGACGGTGACACCTTCACCCAGTACGCGGGTCTGGGCATGCTGCGCTCGTACACCATCGAACCGGGCGCCGGCGAGAAGGAGCTGAAGGTCACCGACCATCCGCCGGAGCACATGCACCGCGCCATCGCCGCCGCCCTGGGGCTCAGTGAGATCCGGGTGCTGACCGCCACCCAGGACGTGCACTCGGCGGAGCGCGAGCAGTGGGACGACGGCTGCAACGTCCTGGCGGTGGAGCCGGGCGTGGTCGTCGCCTACGAACGGAACTCCACCACCAACACGCATCTGCGCAAGCAGGGCATCGAGGTCATCGAGATCCCCGGCAGCGAACTGGGCCGCGGCCGCGGCGGCCCCCGCTGCATGAGCTGCCCGGTGGAGCGCGACCCGGTCGGCTGAGTCCCGGCGCGGCGTGAGCCGGACCGCCCGGCGGGCGTCCCGGAGCCGCACCCACGGCCCGCCGGGAGGCCACGCCGAACGGCCGCCGACGCCCTCCGTCTCAGTGGCCGCCCCGCAGGGCCGTGAGCAGGGCCAGCGGAGTCGCCGCCGCCCAGGCCTGCGGGGAGCAGGAGTGCGGGTAGGGGACCGGGGCCGGGTGGTCGGTGGTGGAGTAGCCGGCCATCACCTCGGGGAGGCGCCAGCCGTGCTGCTCCGCCGCTGCCAGGAGCCCGTCGGCCAGGGTGCGCAGCTCCTCGGTCAGGCCGTGACGGGCCAGGCCGAGGGCGATCACCGCGTTGTCGTGCGGCCAGCAGCTGCCCCGGTGGTAGGAGAGCGGGTGGTACGGGGCCTGCCCGGAGGCGAGGGTGCGCACCGCCCAGCCGGAGAAGAAGTCCGGCTCCAGCAGCCGCCGTCCGACCCGCGCCGCCCGCTCCGCGTCCAGGATGCCCGACCACAGCAGATGCCCGGCGTCGGAGGCGAGCGCGTCCGCCCGGCGCCCCTCGCCGTCCAGGGCGAGGGCCGGGAAGTCCTGCTCCGGCAGCCAGAAGTCGCGGTGGAAGCGGGCCCGCAGATCCGCCGCCACCGACTCGAGACGGTGGGCGTAGTCCGGGTCGTCCCACACCTCGCGGGCCAGCTCGGCGGTCCGCACCAGCGCGTCGTAGGCGTAGCCCTGGACCTCGGCGACCGCGACCGGGCCGGTCGCCTCGGTGCCGTCGGCGAAGCAGATCGCGCCCGCGGAGTCCTTCCAGTTCTGGGTGACCAGACCGTTCGGGTCGGGCGTGTAGACCAGCCAGCCGTGCTCGGTCAGCCCGCCGTCGCCGAGCATCCAGTCGACGGCGGCCCGCGCGTGGCGCTCCAGCCGGGCGGCCAGCTCCCGGTGGGCGTGCAGCAGCACCAGGAACAGCGGTGTGGAGTCGACCGCCCCGTAGTAGCGCCCGAACGGGACCTGCCGGAAGTGCGCCAGCTCCCCGCTGCGCACCTCGTGCACGATGCGCCCCGGCTGCTCGTTGCGGAGAACGTCGTACCCGGTGCCCTGGGTCGCGGCGAGCGCCAGCAGGGTGTGCTCGGCCAGCGCGGGACGGTAGGGCAGCGCGAACAGCGAGGTGAGCAGCGAGTCCCGCCCGAACAGGGTGAGGAACCAGGGGATTCCGGCGCCGGGCACGCGCAGCTCCTCGCCGTCGGGTCCGGTGGCCGGCACCCGCAGCAGGGCGAGGTCGGCGAGCCCCTGGGCGCAGGCGCGGGCCAGCCGGTCCGTGCCCTCCACCACCCAGGGCAGGGCGAACTCCTCGATGTCCGCCGCCAGTTCGGCCGCCGCCCGGGCTGGGGACGCCACCTCGGACACCGCCCGCCCGCCGGGCGTGCGGGCCTCGGCCCGCACCGTCAGCTCCGCCTCGCCGTGCGGCGGCAGCGTCAGTGTCCAGCCGAGCAGCACACCCTCCCCGGTGTCCCGGACCGAGTCCGGGGCCGGGGTGCCGCGCACCGTGGTGGACGCCGACCAGTCCTCGCCCCGGCGGTAGCCGAACTCGGCGCCGTCGGGCAGCACCTCGACCGACCGCCGGCCGTCGCCCTTGTCGTACTCCCGCCCGTCCGACCGCAGCTCGAACTGGTCCGCGAAGTCGGCGTCGGCCACCAGCTCCAGACGGACCGTCGTCCCCACCGGCCGGTTGCCGACCAGGCGCAGCCGCTCCAGCAGCACTCCGGAGGCGACCGCCTGCTCACGGAAGACGGTGTACGCGGCGGGCTCGTCCCGCACGCCCCGCGGCATCAGCACCGACACCGCGGGCACCGCGCCGTCCGCCGCCGGCGACAGCACCGACGGCTCCGCGCCGTCCACGGTGAGCCGCCAGCGGCTCAGATGCCGCGCGTCGCAGCGGAACAGGCCGTCGGGGGCCGTGCCCCGGCGCCCGGTGATCCCGCCGGACGGGCTCAGCGCCGCGAACGTGCCGTCCCTCACCAGAAGCACCTGGTCTCTCCTCATGTCGTCACCGCCGTCACCGTCGTCATCGCCAGGTCCAGCGCCAGCGCCGCCGTCCACGCGAAGCCGCGCGTGCCGTGCCCCTCACCGGTGAACGGGTCGACGTACTCGGCGAACCGGGACTCCACCGCGCCCGAGACCACCGCGGAGCGCAGCGCGTCCGCGTCGCCGAGCAGCCCGTACTGCCGCAGCCCGCGCTCGATCACCCACGCGGTGTTGAACCAGGCCGGCCCGCGCCAGTACCGCGAGGGGTCGAACGCCGGTCCCTTCAGGTCGTACGAGGGCACCAACGGCAGCTCGCCGAGCCGGAAGTGCGGGCCGGTGAGGGTGGCGTGCAGGGCCCCGACGACCTCGGCGGGCAGACCGGGCACCAGCAGCGGCATCAGCCCCGCGACTCCGCGCTCGTCGATCGGTTCGCCGGAGATCACGTCCCGGCAGCGGAAGATCCCGTCCCTGGCGTCCCACAGCCGCTCCAGCAGCGCGCCGGTCAGGCGAGCCGCCCGCTCCCGGTGCGGCGCGGGGTCCGCGCCCACCTCGGCGGCGATCCCGGCGAGGGCGTGCTCGGAGGCGATCAGCAGCGCGTTGGCGCCCGGGTCCTCCACGGCGAAGGCGTGGGCGTCGTCGGCGTAGCCCCGGTCTCGGTAGTCGGCGGCGAGCCGCACATAGCGGCCGTAGTCCAGGTCGGTGGGCCGGTCCGCCGGGTCGCCGTGGTCGAGGTCGGCGCGCCGGTACGAGCCGGCCGGCACCGGCTCGATCCGGGACAGCGGGCCGTCCCACACCGGGCTGTTGTCCATGCCCGGCTCCCACGGGTGCACGTTCGCCGTCAGGCCGGCGCCGCCGAGGTCGCGGCGGCCGGTGAGGTAGGAGTGCCAGGCCACCAGCCGCGGATACACCCGCTGCAGGAAGCCGCGCCGCTCGGAGGCGGCCGGGTCGGCCCGGTGCACCAGCCATGCGGCGAGCGCGTGCACCGGCGGCTGCACCAGACCGGAGGTCTCGGTGCCGGCCGGCGCCCCGCTCGCGGCGCCCGCGGCGCTGCTGCGCCAGAAGTCGGGGCTCGGGAAGTACGCGGTGTGCGGCACCGAGGGGTTGAACACGATGTGCGGGACGCGCCCGTCGCCCCACTGGGCGCCGAGCAGCGACTCCAGTTCGCGCTGCGCCCGGCGCACCGACAGATGGCGCAGGCCGATCGCGATGAACGCCGAGTCCCAGCTCCACTGGTGCGGATACAGGGTGCGGGAGGGCACGGTGGAGGAGCCGGTCCAGTTGCGCACCAGCACCGCCGCCGCGGAGGCGTACACGGACGGGGGAGCGGTGTCCAGGAGCACGGTCACGCCCCGTACCTCCGCAGCGTCGCCGGAACGGACCGGACCGCCTCGACCGGGTCGCCGGTCAGCCGGCACTCGGCTGCCAGCCAGCCGTCGTATCCGGCGGCCCGCAGCGCTCCGATCCACGACTGCCAGTCGAGGTGCCCCGCGCCGGGCTGGAAGCGGTTGGAGTCGGAGACCTGCGCGTGTCCGATCCACTCCGCGTGGGCCAGGATCGCGGCGGCCGGGTCGGCCTCCTCGATGTTCATGTGGTAGCTGTCGATGCCGATCCGCACCGAGTCCAGTCCGGTCTCGCGGATCAGCCCGGCGGCCTGCTCGAGACGGTTGACCATGTGGTCCTCGTAGCGGTTGAGCGGCTCGAGGAAGAGGGTCACGCCCTCCCGGCGGGCGTGCTCGCCCAGTTCGGTGAGCCCGGCGAGCAGCACCTCGCGGTCCTCCTCCTCGCTGCGCGGCGGCTCGAAGGGCGGCAGCCGGCGCGAGAACATCCCGTACGAGGCGGGGGTCTGCGCGCCGAGGCCGCCGATCTCGGCGATCACCGACAGCTGCGACTTCATCTGCTCGACGGCGTCGCGGCGCAGCCCGGCGTCGAAGGCGCCGAAGAAGTGCAGCATGTCCACGCAGACGGTCGGCATCACCACGCCGTCGGCGAGCGCCTGCTTCAGCTCGGGCAGCCGCTCGCGGAAGCGGAAGTCGCCCTGGGCGCGCAGCTCGATGCCGTCGTAGCCGGCGGCCTGCGCGAACTCCCACTTCTCCTGGAGGGTCTCGCCGGGGAGCAACTGCTCCTGGGCCGCGGTCTTCAGGGGCTTCATGGTGTCTCGGGGTGCCTTCCTGGGGTGGGCGCCGGGTGCTTCCGCACGGGCTTCATGTGCTTCAGAGGGCCTGACCGGCGCCCCGGTGTCAGGTCCGGGGCGCCTAGCTGGTGGGGGGAACGGCGACACGGCGGGCAGACCGCGACTCTTCCCGGGGGCCGCGGGGGCCGGGACTGCGGGGCGGGCTCAGAACGAGAGCACGACCTGGAGCGCGTCGCCCGGCCGCTCGTCGAGCAGCGCGTACGCCTCGGCGGCGTTCTCGACCGGTACGACATGGCTGACCAGCGAGGTGACGTCGACACGGCCGGCCGCGACCAGGGAGAGGAAGGTCTGCTGCAGCCGCTCCACGGTCCAGCGCCCGGCGAGGTGCGGCGGCACTCCCCCGATCTGCGAGCAGATCAGCCGCACCCGGTTGTGGTGGAACTCGTCGCCGAGCCTGAGCCCGATGCCGTCGCCCTGGTAGAAGCCGGAGGCGACCACCGTGCCGTCCACGGTCACGGACCGCAGCGCGGTGTGCAGGGCCGGGTGGACGCCGCTGATCTCGATGGCGGTGTCGGCGCCGCGCCCGCCGGTGGCCGCGCGGATGGTCTCGGCGACCGCGTCGGTGCGGGCGTTGAGGGTGCGGTCGGCGCCGTACTTGCGGGCCCACTCGAGGCGGCCGTCGAGCGCGTCGACGGCGGTGACGGTGGCGCCGCTGAGCTGGGCGAGGCGGGTGGTGAGCAGCCCGATGACGCCCTGCCCGAAGACGGCGACCTCCTCGCCGAGGTGGATGCCGGCGGCGAGGACCGCGTTGTATGCGATGGCGCCGACCCGGGCGAAGGACCCGGCCAGGGCCTCCAGGCCGTCGGGGAGGGTGTGACCGGTCAGCCGCTCGGCCGGGACGACGCCCTCGCTGCGGTGGCCCCAGATGCCCCACACCAGATCGCCCGCGGACGGCACGCCGGGGCTGCCGTCGACGTCGGGGGCGACCTCGGTGACCTCGCCGACCTCGGAGTAGCCCCAGCCCGCGACCGGGTACTCCATGCCCGCCGCACCCTCGCGGAACAGCCGTGCCCCGGGGTCCCAGGTGCGGGTCAGGTACGGGTTGGTGCCGCGGTAGGCGGTGAGCTCGGTGCCGGCGGAGATGCCCGAGAAGCGGGTGCGCACCCGCAGGTGCCCGTCGGGCAGCGGCTGGCTCCGGTGCTCGGCGACCTCGACCTGGCGGGGGCCGGTGAACTGGACGACGCGTTCCACGTGATGCTCCGGGGGAGGGGCGGCTGGGGCGGGCTGGTGTCCGCGGGCGTTAACGGCTTGTGTCGAAGATACGTCAGACTTATGTCTTGTCAACCAGCAAAAGTGATGGTGTGATGCATCGCGGCAAGGCTTAAGGTGCGTGACGGCCGGCCCTCTCCGGGCGGTCCCGCCCCCGTCGAAGCGCGGTAAGGATCACCACATGCTCAAGCGGTTCCGGCGGTCGAGGACGACCGTGGCCCTTCTCGCGGCGTCCCTCGCCGCGGGCGTGCTGGCCGGGTGCTCGTCCGCCAGCGGCCCGGACAAGCCCGACAACAAGATCACGGTGTGGTCCGAGGAGAACCTCACGCCCCGGATCGCGGCGACCGAGAAGGTGATCGCCCGGTTCGAGAAGGAGACCGGCATCGAGGTCGAGCTGGTCGGCGTGGCCGAGAACCAGCTCCCGCAGCTGATCATGTCCGCCGCCGCCTCCGGCAACCTCCCCGACGTGATCGGCGCCGTCCCCCTGGGCCAGGCCTGGCAGATGTACAGCAACGGGCTGCTCAACACCGAGATCCCCGAACAGGTGGTCGACGGGCTCGGCGAGGACACCTTCGACGCCAACGCGCTGAAGCTCACCCGGGACGGCGGCACCCGGCTCGGCGTGCCCTCCGACGCCTGGCTCCAGTTGCTCGTCTACCGCAAGGACCTCTTCGACCGGGCGGGACTGCCCGCCCCCGACACCTACGAGAAGGTGCTCGAGGCCGCGGACACGCTGGACACCAGGGGCCGCTACGGCATCTCGGCGGCCACCGACCCGGGCGACGTCTTCACCCAGCAGAGCTTCGAGAACCTGGCCCTGGCCAACGGCTGCGAACTGGTCGGCGCCGACGGCGGGGCCGACCTCGACTCACCGGCCTGCGAGCGGGCCTTCGCCGCCTACGACCGGCTGGCCCGCGAGCACGGCGCCCCGGGCACCCAGACCGTGGACTCCACCCGCGCCACCTACTTCGCCGGCCGCTCCTCCATGATCATCTGGTCCTCGTTCCTGCTGGACGAGCTGGCCGGACTGCGCAAGGACGCCCTGCCCAGCTGCGCGCAGTGCACGGGCGACCCGGAGCACCTGGCCAGGAGCAGCGGCATCGTCACCTCGCTCAAGGGCCCCGACGGCGCCGAGCCTGCCCAGTACGGCGAGATCACCTCCTGGCTCACCACCAGGACCGCCGAGACCGAGGCCTCCCGCAAGTTCATCGAGTACATGATGGGCGCCGGCTACGAGGACTGGTTCGGCATGGCCCCCGAGGGCAAGATCCCGGTCCGCGCCGGCACCGCCCAGGAGCCCCGGCGCTACCTGGACGCCTGGCGCTCCAGCGAGATGGGCGTCGACACCCGCAAGCCGATGGACGAGATCTTCCCGCCCGAGCTGCTCGACCAGCTGGCCGACGGCATCGGCCACATGAAGCGCTGGGGCATCGAGCAGGGCGCGGGCCCCCTGGTCGGCGCCACCAACGGAGAGCTCCCGGTGGCCAAGTCCATCGGGGCCATGACCAGCGGACAGACCGGGCCCGCCGAGGCCGCCCGGCAAGCCCAGGAAGAGGTCGAGGCGCTGCGGCAGTCGCTCGAGTGACCGCCACCGATCCCCGGCCCGTCCCCCTCACCGAGGTACGCAACCCATGACCACAACCCACAGCCGGACCGCGTCACCCGGCTCCGCCCCCGCAGGCGGCGGGCGGAAGACCCGCGGCCGTCCGCCGCTGACCGCGAGCCGCCGGGAGAACCGGGCCGGCCTGGCCTTCGTCACCCCCACCTTCCTGGTGGTGCTGGTCGTCGTGCTCATCCCGATCCTGTGGACGGTGCTGCTGGCCTTCCAGCACGCGGGCCTGGTGGACATCCAGGGCATGGGCGTCTTCGGCAACTGGACCCTGGACAACTTCCGCGACGTCCTCGGCTCGGCCGGCTTCTGGTCCAGCCTCGCCACCACGCTGATCTACACCGTCGGCGCCACCGCCGGGTCCATCGTGCTCGGCCTGATCGCCGCGCTCGCCCTGCGCAAACCCTTCCGCGGCCGGGGCCTGCTGCGCGGCTCGATGCTGCTGCCGTACGTCGCCCCCGTCGTCGCCGTCGCCTTCGTCTGGGAGGTGGCGCTCAGCCCGCAGTACGGCATCGTCAACGACTGGGGCGCCGCGCTGCTCGGCTGGGACGACCCCATCGCCTTCCTCTCCACCCGCGAGTACCGAGTGAGCCTGCTGGGCCTGGAGTTCGACATCCCGCTGGCCCTGCTGACGGTGATCGCCTTCGAGATCTGGCGCTACTTCCCCTTCGCCTTCCTCTTCCTGCTCGCCCGCCTCCAGGCAGTGCCCGACGGTCTCGAGGAGGCCGCGACGGTGGACGGTGCGACCGTCACCCAGCGCTTCCGGCACATCCTGCTGCCGCAGCTGATGCCGGTGATCGCGCTGCTGTGCGTGCTGCGCTTCATCATGACGTTCAACAAGTTCGACGACGTCTACCTGCTCACCGGCGGCGGCTCCGGCACGGATGTCGCGGCGGTGCGCGTGTACGACTTCCTCACCTCCCGCTACGACGTCGGTGCCGCGGCGGCGCAGGCCCTGGTGCTCGCCGTCGTCCTGATGGTGCTGCTCGGCATCTACTTCAAGTTCTTCGCCCGGAAGGTGCAGGAGGAGGCCTGATGACCCGCGCACAGTTCGAGGACCGGTTCTTCCGGATCGCGCGCTGGGTGGTCATCGCCTTCCTCGCGGCGATCACCCTGGTGCCCTTCTCCTACATGGTGATGCTGTCCCTGAAGCCGATCGACGCGCTGCTCGTCGACCCCGGCTCGCTGTGGGTGTCCGCCGAGGAGTTCACCCTCACCACCTACCGGGACGTGCTGAAGTCCACCGACGACGGCGGTCAGGGCTTCCTGCGGCTGATGCTGAACTCGGCGCTGGTCTCCCTCGGCACCGTGGCCCTGACCCTCGCGGCGGCCGTCCCCGGTGCCTACGCCATCAGCCGGCTGAGGTTCTTCGGCGGCCGGCAGGTCAGCGCGCTGTTCCTCGCCGTGTACCTGTTCCCGGCGACGCTGCTGGCGGTGCCGCTGTTCGTGATGTTCGCCAAGATGGGACTGGCCGGGAATCTCCCGGGCCTGGCCATCGTCTATGTGGCGCAGACCGTGCCCGTCTCCATCTATATGCTGAAGAACTACCTGGTCACCATCCCCGCCTCGGTGGAGGAGGCGGCGGCGCTCGACGGCTGCTCGCGGCTGCAGACCGTGCGCAAGGTGGTGCTGCCGCTGGCCCTGCCCTCGCTGATGGCGACCGGCCTGTACGTCTTCATGATCGCCTGGAACGAGTTCCTGTTCGCGCTGCTGTTCCTGGCCGCCGACCCGGACACGTGGACGGTGTCGCTGGGCCTGGCCCAGCTGGCGGACGGCGTCGAGGTGTCCAAGACCGTGCTGATGGCGGGCTCGGTCATCCTCACCGTCCCCGTGGTACTCCTGTTCTTCGCCGCCGAGAAGCTCCTGACCGAGGGGCTGACCAGCGGCGCGGACAAGGGCTGAGCCCAGGGGAGGGGAACCGTGGTGGTGTCGGGAGCACAGTCGAGCGCGGGTCATCTGCTCGCGCTCATCAGGACCGGGGCCGCGGTCACCCGCGGCGAGCTGCAGCAGGCGACCGGCCTGTCCCGGTCCACGGTCGGGCACCGCCTCGACCAGCTGTTCGCCGCCGGGTGGATCCGCGAGACCAGCACCGGACCGTCCACCGGCGGCCGTCCCTCGGTGCACCTCGAGTTCGACGCCGGTCACGCCGTGGTGCTGGCCGCCGACCTCGGCACCCGGCACGCCCGCGCGGCCGTGCTCGACCTCGCCGGGCAGGTGCTGGCCGAACGGACCGGACCGCTGCGCATCACCGACGGGCCCGAACCGGTGCTGGACGAGCTGGGCGGCTGGTTCGCCGGCCTGGTCGCGGAGTCGGGCCGGGACGCCGCGGAGGTGTGCGGCATCGGCCTGTCCGTCCCCGGCCCCGTGGAATGGGAGTCCGGGCGGATCGTGCAGCCGCCGATCATGCCCGGCTGGGACCGCTTCCCGGTCCGCGAACGGCTGCGCGAGGCGTTCCGCTCCCGCGAGCCGGGCGCCGCCGGCGACATCCCCGTGCTGGTCGACAACGACGCCAACCTGATGGCCTACGCCGAGCAGCGGGCCGGCCACCCCGACTGCGGGGCCTTCGTCCTGGTCAAGGCCTCCACCGGCATCGGCGCGGGCGTGGTGGTCGGCGGGCGGATCTACCGGGGCATCGACGGCGGCGCGGGCGACATCGGCCACGTCCGGCTGCACGACAGCGCCGAGGCGCTGTGCGCCTGCGGCTCCTACGGCTGCCTGGCGGCGGTGGCCAGCGGCGGCGCCATGGCCCGCCGGCTCACCGAACTGGGCGTGCCCGCCGCCTCCGGCTCCGACGTGCGGGCCCTGCTGGCCGCCGGGCAGCCCGACGCGGTGCGGCTCGCCCGGCAGGCGGGCATGCGGGTCGGCGAGGTGCTGGCCACCGTCGTCACCCTGCTCAACCCCGGGGTGCTGATGATCGCCGGCGATCTCGCCGGGACGCCGTTCGTCACCGGGGTGCGGGAGGTGCTGTACCAGCGGGCCATGCCGCGCACCACCGCCCACCTCGAGGTGGTCACCTCACGCCTCGGCGAGCAGGCGGGCCTCGCGGGCGCCGCGGCGATGGTGGTGGAGCACCTCTACGCCCCCGATGTGGCCACCGCCCGGCTCGCGGACATCGCGGCGTAGGGCCGAGCCGGGATCCACGTCGCGGCGAGCGAACGACGCCGACGGACCAGAGCAGATCACGAACCGGAGCCCCTCGATGACAGTCACCCCCGTCCGCGTCGGTCTGGTCGGTGCCGGGCCCTGGGCCCGCACCATGCACGCCCGGATGCTCGCGGCCGGTCCCGAGACCAGCCTCGCCGGTGTCTGGGCCCGCCGCCCGGAGGCCGCCGCCGAGGTGGCCGCCCCCTACGGTGCCCCGGTCGCCGCGTCCTTCGAGGAACTCCTCGACACCTGTGAGGCGGTGGACTTCGCCGTGCCCCCCGCCGTGCAGGCGGATCTCGCCGTGCGCGCGGCCAGGGCGGGCAAGGCGCTGCTCCTCGAGAAGCCGCTCGGCCCGGACCTGGCCGGCGCACGCGCGGTGGCCGAGGCGGTCGCCGAGTGCGGAGTGGTCTCCCAGCTGGTGCTGACCAAGCGCTATCACCCGGCCACCCGTGACTTCCTGCGCCGCGCCGCCGCCCTGGGCGAGGTGCGCGGCGCCCGCTCCTGCTATCTGCACGGCGGGTTCCTCGGCGGTGAGCCGGCCACCGCCTGGCGCCTGGAGCACGGGGCGCTGCTGGACCTCGGCCCGCATCTGATCGACCTGCTGGACGAGGCCGTGGGCCCGGTCGTCTCGATCCGCGGCACCGGCGACCCGCGCCGCTGGATCGAGCTGACCTGCGAGCATGCCGACGGGGCGGTCAGCCAGGCCTCTCTGTCGGGCGCGGTGCGGCTGCCGGGGGTGCGCACCCGCGTCGAGCTGTTCGGGACCGGGAACGAGCTGGTGTACGACACCGCGGGGATCGACCATGAGGAGTGCTGGCCGGTGCTGCGCCGGGAGTTCGCGGCGGCCGTGCGCGCCGGCAGGTCCGGCGGGCTGGACGCGGCCCGCGGCCTGCGGCTGCAGGAGCTGCTGACCCGGGCACTGGACTGAGAGGCGAGTCTGTATAGTGATGCATTCGTTCGTATAGTCATCAAGGATCCGGGAGCTCGCATGGCGACAGACCTCGGCGGCCGCCACTTCCTGAAGGAGCTCGACTTCACCGGCGAGGAGCTCCGGCATCTCCTCGCCCTCGCCGCGGAGCTCAAGGCCGCCAAGAAGGCGGGCACCGAGACCCAGCGGCTGCGCGGCCGCAACATCGCGCTGATCTTCGAGAAGACCTCGACCCGCACCCGCTGCGCCTTCGAGGTCGCCGCCGCCGACCAGGGCGCCCACACCACCTACCTGGACCCGACCGGCTCACAGATCGGGCACAAGGAGTCGGTGAGGGACACCGCCCGGGTGCTGGGCCGGATGTACGACGCCATCGAGTACCGCGGGGACAGCCAGGCCAAGGTGGAGGAGCTGGCCCGGTACGCCGGGGTGCCCGTCTACAACGGGCTCACCGACGACTGGCACCCCACCCAGATGCTCGCCGACGTGCTCACCATGACCGAGCACTGCGCCAAGCCGCTCACCGGTATCGCCTTCGCCTACCTGGGCGACGCCCGCTTCAACATGGGCAACTCCTACCTGGTCACCGCGGCCCTGCTGGGCATGGACGTGCGGATCGTCGCGCCGAAGGCGTACTGGCCGGCCGAGGAGATCGTGGACCGCGCCCGCGAGCTGGCCGCCGCCAGCGGGGCCCGGATCACGCTCACCGAGGAGGTCGCCGAGGGCGTGGCCGGCGTGGACTTCGTGGCCACCGACGTCTGGGTGTCCATGGGCGAGCCCAAGGAGGTCTGGGCCGAGCGGATCGCGGCCCTCGCCCCCTACGCGGTGACCATGGACGTGCTGCGCGCCACCGGGAACCCCGAGGTGAAGTTCCTGCACTGCCTGCCCGCCTTCCACGACCTCGGCACCGCGGTCGCCCGTGAGGTGCACGAGGCTCACGGCCTGGACTCGCTGGAGGTGACCGACGAGGTCTTCGAGTCGGCCCACTCGGTGGTCTTCGACGAGGCGGAGAACCGGATGCACACCATCAAGGCGCTGCTGGTCGCGACCCTGGGCTGACCCGCGAGGCGCTACGCGGTCCCCCGGCGCTGCCGGGGGACCGGGGAGAGGTGGAACCACACCGCCTTGCCGGACTCGGTCGGGCGGTGCCCGCAGGACGAGCTCAGGGCGCGCAGCAGCAGCAGACCGCGCCCGTGCTCCTGCCAGGGGTCGGGCTCGCCGGAGGACGGCCGGGTCAGATTGCCGGGCGGCTCCGGGTCGCCGTCGTGCACCTCGACCCGGCAGCCGCTGGGCAGCAGCCGCACCACCAGCTCTATCGGCGTGCCCGCGCAGGTGTGCTCGACGGCGTTGGCCACCAGTTCGGCGGTCAGCAGCTCCGCCGTGTCGCGGTCGGCGGAGTGGTCCTGCTCGGTCAGGGCCGTACGGACCAGCGCACGGGCCACGGGCACCGCGGCGGTGCTGTGCGGCAGCGCCACGCGCCAGGAGGCGGGGGCGGAGGAGCGTTCGTACAAGGCGGGTCCGTTCATGGCAGCAGGCCGTCCTGCTTTCAATTACTCAATGGTACGGCCGGGTGATCCCGGCACCGGACGGCCTACCCAGCGCGCTCCGCGGCCTCCCCTCCCGGCCGGCTCCGTTACCTCCCTGTGGGCGAGCCGTGACGAACGCGGCGGTCGTCTCGCATGTCGTATTGCGCCTACCTGACGACAGTCACGAATGAGTGATAGCTTCGGGTGGTAGAGCTCAGCGAGCCGTGCCGCGCCCGCTTCGAGGAGGCCGCCCTGATGAGTCCCTTCACCGGCTCCGCTGCCCGCACCGCCCGCTGGGAGCATGTGCGTGTCGGCATCGACGACGGCGTCGCCACCGTCACCCTCGCCCGCCCCGACAAGCTCAACGCGCTCACCTTCGGCGCCTACGCCGACCTGCGCGACCTGCTCGCCGAACTGTCCCGGGAGCGCGCCGTACGCGCCCTGGTGCTGGCCGGCGAGGGGCGGGGCTTCTGCTCCGGCGGCGACGTCGACGAGATCATCGGCGCCACCCTCGCCATGGACACCGCTCAGCTGCTCGACTTCAACCGGATGACCGGCCAGGTGGTCCGCGCCATCCGGGAATGCCCCTTCCCGGTGATCGCCGCCGTCCACGGGGTGGCGGCCGGCGCCGGCGCGGTCCTCGCCCTGGCCAGCGACTTCCGGGTGGCCGACCCGACCGCCCGGTTCGCCTTCCTCTTCACCCGCGTCGGCCTGTCCGGCGGCGACATGGGAGCGGCCTATCTGCTGCCCCGCGTGGTCGGCCTCGGCCACGCCACCCGCCTGCTGATGCTCGGCGAACCGGTCCGCGCCCCCGAGGCCGAACGCATCGGCCTGATCAGCGAGATGGCGGAGGACGGCGGCGCCGACCCGGCCGCCCGGGCACTGGCCCGCCGCCTGGCCGACGGCCCCGCCCTGGCCCACGCCCAGACCAAGGCGCTGCTCACCGCGGAGCTGGACATGCCCCTGGCGGCCTCCGTCGAACTCGACGCCTCCACCCAGGCCCTGCTGATGAACGGTGAGGACTACGCCGAGTTCCACGCAGCCTTCACCGAGAAGCGGCCCCCGAAGTGGCAGGGGAGGTAGCGATGCCCTCCACCCAGCACATCGCGATCGCCGGCGGCGGCCCCGGCGGCCTCTACGCCGCCGCCCTGCTCAAACGCCTCGACCCCACCCGCCACGTGACCCTCTGGGAGCGCAACGCCCCCGACGACACCTTCGGCTTCGGCGTCGTCCTCTCCGACGAGACCCTCGGCGGCATCGAGCACGCCGACCCCGTCGTCCACGAGGCACTGCGCGAGGAGTTCGTCCGCTGGGAGGACATCGACATCGTGCACCGCGGCGACCGGCACACCTCCTCCGGGCACGGATTCGCCGCCCTCGGCCGCCGCCGGCTC
>NZ_JAATEM010000041.1 GCF_012034205.1 Streptomyces composti | reverse complement strand
GCGGCAGCGCTCCCCTCACACCCGGGTCCACGTGTTCCGGTCCCGGGCCATCGCGTACAGCGCCTCCACATCGGCCGGCTTGAGGACGCCGCCCTGCCGGGCCAGCGCCGGTACGTCCGCGTCCGTCAGCACCCGCACCTCGCGCGGTGTCGCCGCCACGTCCACCCGGGAGGCACCCGTGAGGACCAGCACCGGGCGCACCTCGGCGGTCAGGGCGTGGCAGGCGCGGTCGGCGCAGGCGCGGACCAGCCGGAGCAGCGGTTCCGGTCTGCGCCGGCCCAGCGTGACGTGGGTGCCGGTGACCGTCACCCGCTGTTTGTGGGCGTAGTGGCTGTGCACGGCGTACAGGCCACCGGGGCCGATCAGCAGGTGGTGGATGCGGTCACCGCCGGGCAGCGGCACGGAGTGCAGGGCGCGCCAGCCGGCGCCGTCCATGCGGTCCAGCGCCTCGCCCACCGTCTGCTCCGCGGTGAGCGCCCTGCGGCGCGGGTCGGGGCGTAGGAGACGGGCGGGGCCCGGGTCGCGGTCGAGGGCGATCAGCAGGGCCTCGCCGGGACGGTTGGGGGCGAGGTCGTCGTCGGGGTGCAGGGACAGTCGTGCCAGCTCGGCGGGGGTGGGGACGGGGGGCGGGCCGACGGAGACGGATCCGGTGAGGTAGGGGGCGAGCGCTTGCAGCACGTCCTCCTGGCGGTCCTGGCGGAGCAGGTTGACGCGGGCCGCCTCCCGGTCGTACCAGGCGAGGTTCCTGCCGTCCGGGTCGCGGACGAAGAACCGTTCGCGGCCGGCCTGCCAGGTCGGTATGACGCGCAGTCCGTTCATGCACCATCACCCCAGTCCATGGGAACAGGCGGGGTGCTGCAGGGGCAAGAACCCGGCTACCTTGGGTAGGAGTTGGGGATCGTGGGGAGGCGCCGTTGCGAACCCGCCGAGAGCGACCCGACGTACCGGCTCCGGACCGTCCGTGGGACGAGATCGTGCCCGGTCTGTGGATGGGTGGACACGAGTTCAGAGGCCGTTCCGGGCGGCTGCAGTTCGCGGTGGTGCGGCGCGAGTTCGATCTGGTGCAGACGCTGCTGCGGATGCCGGGGTACGGGCCGGACCCGGAGGTCGAGCACCAGGTGTGGCCGATCCCGGACGGGCCGCTGGACGGGACGCAGCTGGCCGGGGTGATCCGGCTGGCGGAGGCGGTGTGCGAGGCGCTGGAGCGGGGCCGCACGGTCCTGGTGCGCTGCTACCACGGGTACAACCGTTCGGGTCTGGTGGTGGCGCACGCGCTGATGCGCGGGGGCGAGTCCGCGGACTCCGCGATCCGGCTGATCCGGGCCCGCCGCTCCCCGTGGGCCCTGCACAACGACCTTTTCGTCGACTATCTGCGGACGGGCCTGCCGACGGTGCGGCTGCTCGAGGAGCTGGCCGAATAGACACCGCCCGTCCGGATCCCCCGGCGGCGTCACCCTGGACGCGGGGGCGGCGGCTGCGCGAATAGGGTGTGCGCAACCGAAGTGGTTCACGAACGTTTATCAGGAGTCCCGTGCCCGTCAGCCGCCGCATGCGCGCCCTTGGCCGTGCCGCCGTCGTCGCCATGGTGCTGTCGGCGGCCGCGGGCTGCGGCGACAGCGGCGGGCTGCGGGCGGCGGGGGAGACACCGACCGCGATCAGCCCGGCGCGGCTGTGGCCCGAGCTGACGCCGGCGTCGAGTCCGGCGTACGAGCTGGGCGAGGTGGACACCGAGGTGGTCGAGGGAGTCGCCGTGCCCGGCGACGACATCCGCCGGGTGGATCCGGTCACGGTGGTACGGGCCGAGATCGCCGCGCACGCGGACGAGTACGAGGGCGCCGAGGCGCCGTACCGGGACACCGCGGGGGCGATGGACAAGTGCGGCCGGGGCGAGCGGGGGTGGCGGCGCCCCGGTTGCCCGGTGCTCAGGCCGTACTACCGGGACCTGACCGGTGACGGGCGGGCCGAGCTCACGCTGGGCGTGCGGCTGATGCCGGAGGACCTGACCGGCGTGCGCGTCTACACGGTGCACAAGCACCGGCTGGTGCAGGTCATGGCGTACGACGACGCCCTGAGCGGGGTGGAGCTGGCCGGGCGTTCGGTGATCATCCGCTCGCCGTCGGAGGTCGCCGGGTACGAGTACCGGCTGCAGTGGACCTGGGATCCGCGGCAGCGGGCGATGCTGCTGACGCACGACGAGATGCTCCCGACCGGCCGCAAGCGGCCCTCGCCCCAGCACTCACCGAGTGCCGGCTCCTCGTCCGGGCCCGCGCCCTCGCGGTCGCCGTCGGCGCAGTCGTCGCAGCAGGCGCAGCAGTCGCAGGCGTTGACGCGGTCGCCGTCGGCGCAGTCGCCGTCAGCGCGGTCGTCGTCCGTGCAGCCGTCGCCGGCGGGCGTCCCGTGAGGCTCGGGCTGCCCCGCTGGACAGGGCCGCTCGCGGTGCGGGCCGCCGTGTTCATCACCGTGATGTGCTGTGCGCTCGCCGCGCTGCTCGGTGTGCTGGTGCACGTCCAGGTGACCGATCAGACCGTCGGCCAGGCGCGGGACGCCGCGCTGCGGCGGCTGACCGAGGCGACCCGCGCCTACGAGGCGGGCGACGCGCCGCGCGGCGGGGTCGCGGTGGACCCGCCGGGGCTGCCGGCCGAGCTGCGTGAGCTGGCCGTCTCCGGCCGGCGCGGCACGATGCTGGCGCGCCACCAGGGCCGGCCGGCCATGTGGGCGGCCGGCCCCGTGGACGGCGGGCGGGCGCTGGCCGTGCGGGTCGACTACTCGCAGGGCGAGCGGACCATCGAGGGGCTCGACCGGGCGATCGTGGCCTCCTCGGCGCTGGCGATCGGGGCCACGCTGCTGGTCGGGGCCTTCGCGGTGACCCGGGTGACCCGGCGGCTGCACGCCACCGCGCGGGTGGCCCGGCGGATCAGCGCGGGCGACCTCGACGCGCGGGTGAACGACCCGCGGGCCCGGGACCGGACGCGTCCGCAGGACGAGGTGGCCGCGGTGGCCGCCGCGCTGGACTCCATGGCGGCCTCGCTGCAGGGGAAGCTGCTGGCGGAGCAGCGGTTCACCGCGGACGTGGCGCACGAGCTGCGCACCCCGCTGACCGGGCTGCACGCGGCGGCCGAGCAGCTGCCGCCGGGCCGGCCGACCGAACTGGTGCGCGACCGGGTGGCGGCGCTGCGCACGCTCACCGAGGACCTGCTGGAGATCTCCCGGCTGGACGCCCGGCGCGAGCGGCTGGACCTGGACACCGTGGAGCTCGGGGCGCTGGCCCGGCGCGTGGTGCGCGCCTCGGGGACCGACACGGAGGTCGAGGTCGTACGGGACGTCACCGTGGAGACCGACCGGCGGCGGCTCGAGCGGGTGCTGGGCAATCTGGTGGCCAACGCGCACCGGCACGGTCGGACGCCGGTGACGCTCACGGTGGACGGGCCGGTGGTCACCGTGCGGGACCACGGGGACGGCTTCCCGGAGTACCTGCTCGCGCACGGGCCTCAGCGGTTCCGCACGGAGAGCGGGAAGAAGGGGCACGGGCTCGGGCTGACCATCGCCCTGGGCCAGGCGGAGGTGCTCGGTGCCCGGCTGGACTTCGCCAACGCCCCGGACGGCGGTGCCGTGACCACGCTGACGCTCCCTCAGAGCGGGGACGCAACCGCCGACGGTGTGGTCTGACGGGTTCTCCGATGGCGCAGTACGGCGGGCGGTACCGCTGTGGGCGCTCCTAGTGTGACGACATGTGGTGACAAGTCACCTTCGACACGTTCGTCCCTCATAGGGAGGTACTGCCATGTCCCTGCGCTCCCCCCGCCGCCTGCCCATAGCGCTCGCCGCCGGCGCGCTGGCGGTCGCGGCCGCCGTCACTCCCGCCGTCGCCAGCGACGGCGGAGACGACGGCGGTGGCGGCAACGCCAGCAGCAGCAACAGCAACCACTGGAGCCAGCAGCAGAGCGGCAACACCGGCGGCAACCAGCAGAACGGCAACCAGCAGAACGGCCAGCAGCAGAGCGGGAACCAGCAGGGGGGCAACCAGCCCGGCGGCGGCAACGGCAACGCCCAGAGCGGTGGTGGCGGCGACTGGGGCAACCAGTCCAACCAGTCCGGCGGCCACCACGGCAACCAGGGCGAGTACAAGGGCCGCGTCACGGCGGACCGGCTGGCGCTGCGCACCGCCCCGAACCGGGGTTCGCAGATCATCCGCTACGCCCACCGCGGCGAGGTGGTCCACATCTTCTGCAAGGTCCCCGGCGACCGGGTGGACGGCAACCCGCTGTGGTACCTGCTCACCGACGGCACCTGGGCCTGGGGTGCGGCCCGCTACATCGAGAACATCGGGCCGGCGCCACGCTGGTGCTGACCGGCAAAGCTCGCAACTCATGGCACTTGGGTAGGTTCCGGACATGAGCAAGGCCGGAATCACCCTGGCGACGGCGGAGACGTCCGCGCCCCCCGTCCGTCTCCCCCGGCGCCGTGGCATCGAACTGGCCCTGATCCTCCTGGCCGTCCTGCTGTCGGTCTACGGCTACTGCGCCGTCGGACTCGCCAAGAACGGCTCCGTCCCGCCCGGCGCCGCCGGCTACGGCGCCGGGCTCGGCGTGCTCGCGCTGGTCGCCCACCTGGCGGTACGTTTCCGCGCCCCGTGGGCCGATCCGCTGCTGCTGCCCATCGCCGTGCTGCTCAACGGGCTGGGCCTGGTGCTGATCTACCGGCTGGACCTGGAGACGCCGCACAACCGGGCGGCCCCCACCCAGCTGGTGTGGTCCACGCTGGGCGTGGCGCTGTTCATCGTGGTGATCCTGGTGCTGCGCGACCACCGGGTGCTGCAACGCTGCACCCGGCTGTGCGTGACCGCCGCGCTGATCCTGCTCACCGTGCCGATCCTCTTCCCCGCGGTGAACGGGGCCCGCATCTGGATCCGGGTGGCCGGCTTCTCCATCCAGCCGGGCGAGTTCGCCAAGGTGCTGCTCGCGGTGTTCTTCGCCGCCTACCTGGCCGAGAACCGCAAGGCGCTGACGTACTCCGGCCGCCGCGTCTGGCGGCTGCAGCTGCCCACCGGCCGGGTGCTGGGCCCGATCGTCGCCGTCTGGCTGGTGAGCGTGGGCGTGCTCGCCCTCGAGCGGGACCTCGGCACCTCGCTGCTGTTCTTCGGGCTGTTCGTGGTCCTGCTCTACGTCGCCACCGGCAAGGCGGGCTGGATCGCCGTCGGTCTGCTGCTGGCCTCGCTGGGGGCGGTGGCGGTGGGCCGGCTGGAGCCGCATGTGCACGGCCGGATCGAGACCTGGCTGCACCCGTTCGCCTCGATCGAGGCCGGCGAGGGACCGAACCAGCTCGCCCAGTCGCTGTTCGCCTTCGCCGAGGGCGGGCTGCTCGGCACGGGGCTCGGCCTGGGGCACTCGGTGCTCATCGGGTTCGCCGTCAAGTCCGACTTCATCCTGGCCACCGCGGGCGAGGAGCTGGGCCTGGCCGGGCTGTGCGCGATCTTCCTGCTCTACGGGCTGCTGGTGGACCGCGGCTACCGGGCGGGCCTCGCGCTGCGGGACCCGTTCGGGCAGCTGCTCGCGGTCGGCCTCTCCTCGATCGTGGCGCTGCAGGTGTTCGTGATCGCGGGCGGGGTGACCGGTCTCATCCCGCTGACCGGGATGGCGATGCCGTTCCTGGCGCAGGGCGGCTCCTCGGTGGTCACCAACTGGGCGATCGTGGCGCTGCTGGTCCGGCTGAGCCACTCGGCGCGCCGCCGGACGTCCGGGGGTGGGCGCGGGTGACCCGCTACATCCGGCACGCGGCCGCGTTCTGCGCCCTGCTGCTGGTGGCGCTGCTGGTGAACGCGGCGCGGGTGCAGCTGCTGCGGGCCGAGAGCTACCGGGACAACCCCGCCAACCGCCGCGACACCATCGCCCGCTACCACCAGCCGCGCGGCGACATCCTGGTGGCCGGCCGCCCGGTCACCGGCTCCCGGGACACCGAGGAGCATCTGCGTTACGAACGGACCTACCGGGACGGCCCTTTGTACGCGCCGGTGACCGGCTTCGCCTCGCAGGAGTACGGCACGACGCTGCTCGAGCACACCGAGGACGCGGTGCTGTCCGGCACGGACCCGGTGCTGGCGCCGCTGCCGCTGTGGAACGAGTTCACGCGCTCCCGCAGCGCGGGCGGCGACGTGGAGACCACGATCCACCCGGCGGCGCAGCGGGCGGCGTACGAGGGGCTGCGCTCCCGCAAGGGCGCGGTGGCCGCGGTGGAGCCCGCCACCGGGCGGGTCCTGGCCCTGGTGTCCCTGCCCTCCTACGACCCGGAACTGCTCTCGGGCAACGGGGAGACGGCACGGACGGCCTGGCAGCGGCTGAACGCCGACCCGGACAAGCCGCTGCTGAACCGGGCGGTGCGGCAGACCTATCCGCCGGGGTCGACCTTCAAGGTGGTCACCGCGGCGGCGGCGCTGGAGGCGGGGGTGGTCCGCGACCTGGACGAGCCGGCCGGCTCGCCCGACCCGTACGTGCTGCCGGGGACCACGACCCGGCTGACCAACGGGACGCCCGGCTGCGAGGACGCCTCGCTGCGGGAGGCGTTCACCCTCTCCTGCAACACGGTGTTCGCCGAGCTGGGGGTGCGCACGGGTGTGCGGGACATGGCGGCGACAGCCCGTGCCTTCGGCTTCAACGACGAGGACCTGCGCATTCCGTTCCCGGTGGCCCGCAGCACCTTCGACACCACGGTGGACCGGGCGCAGCTGGCGCTGGCCTCGATCGGGCAGTACAACACGCGGGCCACGCCGCTGCAGATGGCGATGGTGGCGGCGGCCGTGGCGAGCGGCGGGCAGCTGCGCGAGCCGTATCTGGTGGAGCGCACCACCCGGGCGAACGGCGGCACGGTGTCCTCGGGCGGCTCCCGCCCGGTCCGGCGGGCGATGCAGCCGGGCACGGCCCTGCGGCTGCAGCAGCTGATGCGGGGGGTGGTGGAGAAGGGCACCGGGGAACGGGCCGCGATCCCGGGCGCCGTGGTCGGCGGCAAGACCGGCACCGCCCAGCACGGTCTGGGCAACTCCGGTACGCCGTACGCCTGGTTCGTGGGCTGGGCGCAGGACCGCAACGACATCCAGCCGAGGGTGGCGGTGGCGGTGGTGGTCGAGGACGCGGCGGCCAACCGCCGGGAGATCAGCGGCGGCGGCACGGCGGCCCCGATCGCCCGGTCGGTGATGGAGGCGGTGCTCGATCCCTGAGCCCTCGGACCCGGCTGTGCGGTCCCGCTCCCGGGACACGGCTTGTGCGATCCCGGCCCGCCGAAGGCTCCCGGCCGCGCAATGCCGTGTGCGAACGGTGACCTAGCGGCCGCCCGCCTCGATCGCCGCCTCGACCTCGGCGACCCGCTCCCGCTCCTCCGCCGCGAAGCGCTCCGCGTCCAGCCTCTCGGCGATCTCCTCGTCCTGGCGCATCAGCTGGTCCAGGTTGGCGTCGCCCATCTCCAGCACGCCCATGTCGACATACGCCTGCTGGAGCCGCCTGCCCCACAGGCCGATGTCCCGGACGCAGGGCACGATGCGGCTGAACAGCAGCTTGCGGAAGAGGGCGAGGAACTCCGAGCGCTCGCTGTACTCCTCCGCCTCGGCCTTCGGCACGCCGAAGTTCTGCAGCACCTCGACGCCGCGCAGCCGGTCCCGCATCAGGTAGCAGCCCTCGATCACGAACTCCTCGCGCTCGCGCAGTTCGGCGTCGGTGAGCTGCTTGTAGTAGTCACGCAGGGCCATCCGGCCGAAGGCGACATGGCGGGCCTCGTCCTGCATGACGTAGGCGAGGATCTGCTTCGGCAGCGGCTTGTCGGTGGTGTCCCGGATCATGCCGAAGGCGGCCAGCGCCAGGCCCTCGATCAGCACCTGCATGCCGAGGTAGGGCATGTCCCAGCGGGAGTCGCGCAGGGTGTCGCCCAGCAGGGACTGCAGATTGTCGTTGATCGGGTAGAGCAGCCCGATCTTCTCGTGCAGGAAGCGGCCGTAGATCTCGGCGTGCCGGGCCTCGTCCATCACCTGGGTCGCCGAGTAGAACTTGGCGTCCAGGTCGGGCACCGACTCCACGATCCGGGCGGCGCACACCATGGCGCCCTGCTCGCCGTGCAGGAACTGGCTGAACTGCCAGGAGGCGTAGTGCCGGCGCAGCTCGCCCCGGTCCTTGCCGCTGAGCTTGTCCCAGTGTCTGGTGCCGTACAGGCTCATGGCCTCGTCCGGGGTGCCGAGCGGGTCGTACGGATCGACCTGAAGGTCCCAGTCGATCCGCTTCTGGCCGTCCCACTGCTTGTCCTTGCCCTTCTGGTAGAGGGCGAGCAGCCGGTCCCGGCCGTCGTCGTACCCCCAGCTGAAGCGGGCCGAGCCGGTGGCGGGCACCTGCCAGTGGGAATCACCCGGATCGGTGGCGTAACGGTCGAAGGTGGGCATGTCTCGCAGGCTCACACGGAGTAGACGCGGGGTCAACAAGTACTGCACGGGGGATTGACGGGCTTGCTGACGGGCAGTCTCATAAGACCGAGTCAGGCAGGACGAGGCACAGAGGACGGGTGAGTCACGCCGGGCACCCGCCGTTCCGGTACGACGAGGTGGGACAGTCATGACGACCCTCACGGACGCCGACGCGCTCGACGGCATGCGCGACGCACTCGGGCTGCTCAAGGACCGGGAGCAGGTGGCCCGGCGGCTGCTCGAGGCGTCCGCCCGGCACTCCTTCGACCCGGACAAGGAGCTGGACTGGGACGCGCCCTTCGAGGAGGGCAAGTGGTTCTGGCCACCGGAGCTGGTCTCGCTGTACGGCACGCCGCTGTGGAAGCGGATGAGCGAGGAGCAGCGCATCCTGCTCTCCCAGCACGAGGCGGCGGCGCTGGCCTCGCTCGGCATCTGGTTCGAGCTGATCCTGATGCAGCTGCTGGTGCGGCACATCTACGACAAGGCGGCGACCAGCGCGCATGTGCGGTACGCGCTCACCGAGATCGAGGACGAGTGCCGGCACTCGAAGATGTTCGCCCGGGTGATCAGCCGCGGTGACACGCCCTGGTACCCGGTGAGCCGGATCCACCACAGCCTGGGCCGCCTGTTCAAGACGGTCTCCACCACGCCCGGTTCCTTCACCGCCACCCTGCTCGGCGAGGAGGTCCTGGACTGGATGCAGCGGCTCACCTTCCCCGACGAGCGGGTCCAGCCGCTGATCAGGGGCGTCACCCGGATCCATGTGGTGGAGGAGTCCCGGCACGTCCGCTACGCCCGCGAGGAGCTGCGCCGGCAGATGGTGACCGCCCCCAGGTGGTCCCAGGAGTTCACCCGGCTCACCTCCGGCGAGTTCGCCCGCGTCTTCTCCGTCGCCTTCGTCAACCCCGAGGTCTACACGAACGTGGGCCTGGACAAGCGCGAGGCGATGGCGCAGGTCAAGGCGAGCGCCCACCGCCGCGAGGTGATGCAGACCGGCGCCAAGCGCCTGACGGACTTCCTGGACGACATCGGCGTGCTGCGCGGGGTGGGCCGGCGGCTGTGGAAGTCGTCGGGCCTGCTGGCCTGAAGCCCGCCGTCTCCTGATCTGCCGGGCCCGGGGGCGCACGGGACTCCCGGGCTCAGGCGCGTACACGTCGCGCGGGCGGGGACGGCACCGCGCGGTCCTCGCCGGGCGCGACCGGAGCGGCCCGCGGCGATTACCCTGCACCTCATGACCGCCGCCCCCGCCTACCGGCGACTCAGCGTCGAGGAGCGCCGCAGCCAGCTGCTGACCGCCGCGCTCGGCCTCTTCGCGCATCACCCGCCGGAGGAGGTCTCCCTCGACGACGTGGCCGAAGCGGCCGGAGTGTCCCGCCCGCTGGTCTACCGCTACTTCCCCGGCGGCAAGCAGCAGCTCTACGAGGCCGCGCTGCGCTCCGCCGCCGACGAGCTGCAGCACTGCTTCGACGAGCCCCACGAGGGCCCCCTGCTCCCCCGTCTGTCCCGCGCCCTGGACCGCTATCTCGCCTTCGTCGACGAGCACGGCACCGGCTTCAGCGCCCTGCTGCAGGGCGGCAGCGTCGTCGAGACCTCCCGGACGACGGCGATCGTGGACGGGGTGCGGCGGGCCGCCGCCGACCACATCCTCAGCCACCTGGAGGTGCCCCACCCCGGGCCCCGGCTGCGCATGACCATCCGCATGTGGATCACCGCGGTGGAGGCGGCCTCGCTGATCTGGCTGGACGAGGGCAAGCAGCCGCCCGCGGACGAGCTGCGGGACTGGCTGGTGGAGCAGTTCGTGGCCGCCCTCGAGGTCACGGCCCGGCGGGACGGGCAGACGAAGGCCCTGGTCCGGGCGCTGGTCGCGGACCTCTGAGCGCGGGGCGGGACACTGGTGGCGTGAAGAGCGAAGACACCCCCTTCGAGGGCGGGCCCATGGACGGCCGCGTCCTGCCCGTCCTGCTGGGCATCACCGGGCACCCGCCCAAGATCTACCGCATCCCCGTGCCGGCGCCGGACGGCGGTCCGCCCACGGTGCTGGTGTACGTGCGGACACCGCGCGGCAGCGGCGGGCGGACCGGCCTGAGCCGGGGGTGGAAGTACGTCTACGCCCCCGAGGGCGCCCCGTCCCGCCGCCCGAGATGGCCCTGGTCGCGGCCCCCGGCGGCGCCGCAGGCCCCCGATCCAGACGCCACGCCGAAGGGCAAGCCGGACGACGCGGACGGGTGACCCGGTTGCGCCGAACCGCGCACACTCGGCGAGCGCGGTACGACAGGTCGGCTGATGCTCGCGATGCGGGACGGAGGTGCCGCCCCGCATCGGAGGTGACGTCGTGTCAGGAGTGCTTCTGCGTCTGGTGTGTTCGGCGGCGGTGGCGGCCGGGACCGCGCTGGCGCCGATGCCGGCGGCGGCCGCCCCGGATCCGCCCGCGGCCTCTGAGCGCGGCGCGGCAGGGCTGCTGACGGAGCTTCAGCGGCTGTACCGGGAGGCGGAGCGGGCCACCGAGGCGTACAACGCCACCGAGGAACGGCTGGAAAGGCAGCGCGCGCTGGCCGAGCGGCTGCAGGCCGCCCTGGCCCGCACCCGGAACTCCCTGCACGACAGCCGCAGCGCCGCGGGGCGGCTGGCCCGGCAGCAGTACCAGAACCGCAGCGACCTCTCCCCCTATCTGCGGCTGCTGCTCGCCCGGGACGCCCAAGGAGTCCTCGACCAGGGGCAGGTGATCGGCCGGCTGGCCCGGCAGCGGGCCCGGGCGGTGGGCCGGCTGACCGGCGAGGCGCAGAAGGCCACCGAACTGGCGCGCAGGGCCCGCAAGGCGCTCGACACGCAGCGCGCCCTCACCGAGCGGAGCCGCAAGCAGCGCGACCAGGTCCGCGAGCGGCTGCGCGAGGTGGAGGAGCTGATCGCCTCCCTCTCCCCGGAGGAGGTGGCGGCGGTGGAGAAGCTGGAGCGCGCCGAGGCGGACGCGGAGCAGCAGCGGCTGGTCACCTCCGGCGCCCTGCCCGTCCCCGGCACGGCCCCGGCACCCACCGCGGCCGGTGCCCAAGCGGTGAGCTACGCCGTGCGGCAGGTGGGCAAGCCCTACCAGTGGGGAGCGGAGGGCCCGGGCACCTACGACTGCTCGGGGCTGACCTCGCAGGCCTGGGAGGCGGCCGGCACGCCCGTCCCCCGGACCAGCCAGGAGCAGTGGGCCCGGCTGGAGCGGATCCCGCTGAAACGGCTGCGCCCGGGCGACCTGGTGGTGTACTTCCCGGACGCCACCCATGTCGCCCTCTACGTCGGCGACGGCAAGGTGGTCCAGGCACCCCGGCCGGGCGCGCGGATCAAGGTCTCCCCCGTCGCCGGGCCCGGCCCCGTCCTGGGCGCCGTACGCCCCGACCCGGCCGGGAAGCCCCTGCGGCACTACCAGCCGCCGGAGCTTCCCGGGCGCGCGATGGCCGGCCCGGACGCGGGCCGGGCTCAGGCGCCGGCGGCCTCGGCGACCTCCTTGAGGTAGGCCTCGGTCTTCTCCGGCTCGAAGAAGAAGTTCTCGAAGTCCGACGGGTCGTTGAAGGCGGTGGCGAAGCGGTCGGCGACCGGCTGGAACTGGCCGGCGGCGCCGATCAGGTTCAGCACGTGCTCGGGCGGCGGGGCCAGCATCGCGTTGGTCCACTTGGTGACGTACTGGGCCGTCTCCCAGTAGCGGTCGAAGGTGCGCTGCATCCACTCCTCGTCGAACGGCTTGTCGCCGTGCTCGAGGATGGACGCCAGGTAGGCGGCGGCGCACTTGGACGCCGAGTTGGAGCCCTGGCCGGTGATCGGGTCGTTGGCGACGACCACGTCGGCGACGCCCAGGACCAGACCGCCGCTGGGCAGCCGGCCGATGGGCTTGCGCACGGTCGGCGCGTACCGGCCGGCCAGGGTGCCGCCCGCGTCGGTCAGTTCGACCTTGGTGGCCCGCGCGTACTCCCAGGGGAGGTACTTCTCCATGAGTTCCAGGGTCAGGGAGAGGTGCTCCGAGGGGTCCTTGACGTCCTTGAAGACGTCCAGCGGGCCGCCGGGTATGCCCTCCCAGAACAGGATGTCGGCGCGGCCCGAGGTGGTGAGCGTCGGCATGATGAACATCTCGCCGACGCCGGGCACCAGGTTGCAGCGGACCGCCTCGGTGTCCGGGTGCTCCGGGC
Organism: Streptomyces composti; assembly: GCF_012034205.1. GTDB lineage: Bacteria > Actinomycetota > Actinomycetes > Streptomycetales > Streptomycetaceae > Streptomyces > Streptomyces composti. The sequence goes on along the minus strand of NZ_JAATEM010000041.1, from coordinate 44,574 downwards.
GCGGGCCGAGGCCGTGCACATAGGCGACGGCGAGGGCGCGCTGCGGCTCGCTGTAGGGGGAGCGCTCCGGGTCCCGGGCGAACATCTGCACCAGCTCGCCCTTGCCCGCCGCGACCAGCACCAGGTCGTAGGTGCGGGAGAAGTAGTCGAGGTCGCCCACGGCCGCGCCGTGGATGACGAGCTGGCCGCCGCGCTGGGCGAAGGTCTCCATCCATCCGGCCATCTTCACCCGCTGGTCGACCGACTGCGCATAGCCGTCGGCGAACCTGCCGAGCCAGTCGACCGCCCGCTGGGTCGGACCGGGCTCCCACGAACCGGGTGCGGCCACCGAGACACCGAGACCCTCGATCTTCGGGGCCTGGGACTCCCAGAAGTTCAGCTGCAGGTCGCGCTCGTGCTGGAGGGCGGTGTGGAACATGCACTGCGTCGACATCACCCTGCCGGTACGGATCTCGTCCGCGGTCCGGTTGGACATCAGGGTGACCTCGTACCCGTGTGACTGGAGGCCGAGGGCGATCTGGAGACCGGACTGCCCGGCTCCGACGACGAGTATCTTCCGCATGGGTGGGGTGTCTCCTACTCGGGGGTTTCGTCGAGCGCGTGGCCCACGAGGGACAGAAGGGTCTCGATGACCGAGATCCGGCGGCGCGCATCCATGATCATGACAGGTATGTGCGCGGGGATCGTGAGCGCCTCCCGCACGTCCTCCGGTTCGTACAGCTCGCTGCCGTCGAAGTGGTTCACCGCGACGACGTACGGCAGTCCGCAGCTCTCGAAGTAGTCGAGCGCCGGGAAGCAGTCCTTCAGGCGCCGGGTGTCGGCCATGACGACGGCGCCTATCGCACCGCGCACGATGTCGTCCCACATGAACCAGAAGCGCTGCTGGCCCGGGGTGCCGAAGAGGTACAGCACCAGGTCGTCGTCGAGCGTGATGCGGCCGAAGTCCATGGCCACGGTGGTGGTGCGCTTGTCCGGCGTGCCGGTGAGGTCGTCGGTCTCCTCGCTCGCCTCGGTCATCAGCGCCTCGGTCTGCAGCGGCGTGATCTCCGAGACGGAACTGACCAGCGTGGTCTTGCCGACGCCGAAACCGCCCGCCACCACGATCTTGGTCGCGATCGGTGCGCGGGTGCGGTCCGCCTGCCAGGGCTGCATCGGCTCCTCGGGCGCGGCGACGAGCGGGGAGTCGGAGACGCCTCGGGTGGCGTCGGAGACGTCAGAGACGGCGGAGTCCACTGAGCACCCTTTCCAGCAGAGCGCGGTCCGGACGGCCCGTGCCGTGGCCCGTACCGGTGCCGTACACACGGATCTTTCCCTGGTCCGCGAGGTCGCTGAGCAGCACGCGGACCACGCCGAGCGGCATCTTCAGCAGCGCGGCGATCTCGGCCACCGTTCGCATCCGGCGGCACAGTTCGACGATGGCCCGCATCTCCGGCATGATCGACGCCAGCGAACCACTCGTCAGTTCCCGCCGCTCGTCGGCGGCGTCCAGGGCAGCCGTGCCGCCGCCGGCCGTCGCCGCGGCGGTGGCGCCGACGAAGGTCTCGACGAGCAGCACGTGCCCGAAGCGGGTACGGCCGCCGGTGAGCGAGTACGGGCGTACCCGGGCGGGTTTGCGGTCGGCACCCCGCTTCGGGAGGTGCTTCCTGGACGTGCTGCTCATCGGGGACTCCCGGTGGACTCGTTCTCCAGGGACTTGCGCAGTTCGCTGCGGAGCTCGGGGGTGAGCACATGGCCGGCGCGGCCGACGAACAGGGCCATGTGGTAGGCCACGACGCTCATGTCGCACTCCGCGGAGCCGTGCACACCGAGCAGGGAGCCGTCGCTGATGGACATCACGAACAGGCTGCCCTCGTCCATGGCGACCATGGTGTGCTTGACCGGCCCGTAGTCCATCAGCCGGGCGGCGCCCACGGTGAGGCTGCCGATGCCGGAGACGACGGTGGCCAGGTCGGCGGCGGAGCCCCGGGGACCGGTGCGCTGCCGGGTGCGGGCCTCACGGGCCTCGGCGACGTGCGCGGAGTCGGAGGAGAGGAGCAGCAGGCCGTCCGAGGAGACCACCGCGACGGAGAGGATGCCGGGCACCTCCTCGACCAGGTTGGTCAGCAGCCAGTGCAGATTGCGGGCCTCACTGCTCAGTCCGAAGGTACTGGGCGCGGTCAACTGCTTGCCTCCTCGACGGTGCCCCCCGTGGCTTCCTCGGATGTGCCTGAAGTGGAAGTGGTCTGGTCGGGCCGCTGATGGCGGCCGGTCTCCTCCGCGAGCTCCGCCTCGACGTCCCGGCGTCCGGCCTCCGCGCCGCGCCGGAAGCCGCCGAGCCTCCTGCGCAGCGCCTCCGCGTCCACGCCGCCGGTGCGCGGCCGCGGCACGGAGGCGGGAGGGGTGATCTTCGGGGTGCGCTTGGGCAGGCCCTTGGCGGTGACGGCCTCCTCCTCGCCGGAGCCGTCGGGCACCCGGGCGTGCTCGTCCTCGGGGCCGTCGGCGACGGGCCGCCTGGGCAGCCCGGAGCCGGCCGCCCGGCCGGACGCGCCGGAGCCGGGCACCGGGCGCGTCGGGAGGCCGGCGCGGGTCGCCTGCTCGTCCCGGCCGCCCTCGGAGGGCGGCTCCTCGGCCTCGCCGGACTCGTCGGGCCGGGCCCGCTGCCCGGTGCGCGCGGTGTCGTCGTGCGCGGTCCAGGTACCGGTGGTGGAGGTGGTGCCGCCGTCGGGGGTCCGCCCGCCGGAGGGCTCGGCGGACTCGCCGGGGAGGGTCCAGTCGCCGGTGCCGGTCCGGGTGGGGCCGGCGGGACCGGCCTCCTCGGCCGCCGCCGTGCGCTCGTCCTGCTGCGCGTCCTGCTCCGCGGGCGCTTCGGCGGGGCGGTCCGTCAGGGGAAGCAGCAGCTCCATCGTGGTCTCGGCGGGCCGCTCGGGCGCGCCCGCCGAGGTCTTCGCGGCGCTCTCGGCCGCCTCGCTCCCGCTCCGTGGGGTGCTCGCCGCGCGCTCGTCGCCGGCGGGTCCGCCGTGCTCACCGGCCGGCTCGTCGGCCGCGTCGGAGGGGGGCTCGGTGCCGTCCTGGCCGCGGTCCTCGCCGTCGGCGTCCCGGCCGTGCTCCGCGGGCTCCGGCTCGTCGTCGCCGGGCTTTCCGGGCCGGTACCGGTCGGCGTCCTTGGGCCAGAGGCGCTCGAACTCGCCGCCGGGCTGCGGGGACTCGGAGCCGGCGGACTCGGCAGCGGACTCCCCGGCGTCCTGCGCGGGCTCCGTCGAGCGGTCGCCGTCCTGCGCGGACGACGGCTCCCGCGCTTGCCCGGACCGGCCGTCTCCGGCCGCCTCACCGGACCGTGCGGACGCCTGTGCCGGGGTGGACTCGCCGACCTCGGCCGCGGTCGCGTCCGCCGCCGCTCGTTCCGTGGTGTCCGCTCGTTCCGTGGTGTCCGCCACCGGCCCGGCGGTGGCGTCGGCCTCCTCCGGCCGCTCCTCCGCCTCCTGGCGGCGCACCGCCTCCTCGGCCAGGGCGACCACGCGGTCGCCCTGCTCCGTACGGCCGTGCAGGACGTTGGAGTTGGCCTCGGCGTCGGCGCCGGGGAGGGAGAAGCCGTGATGGGGCCCCTTGACGGGGGCGGAGCTGGGGACCGCCGCCTTGTCGTCGGCGAGCAGCGCCTTGGGCAGCACCACGACCGCGGCCACGCCGCCCTGCTTCTGCGCCCGCAGCTGCACCCGCACCCCGTGCCGCTGGGCGAGCCGGGCCACCACGTACAGGCCGAGGCCGAGACCGTCCTCGCCCTCCGAGTCGTAGCCGGCCTCCGGGTCGAACTCGGACAGGCGGGCGTTGAGCCGCTCCAGCCGCTCGGCGGTCATGCCGATGCCCTCGTCCTGGACGGAGAGCATGACCTCGCCGTTCTCCATCAGCCAGCCGGAGATCTCCACGGGCAGGTCCGGCGGGGAGAAGGAGGTGGCGTTCTCCAGGAGTTCGGCGAGCAGGTGGGACAGGTCGTCCGCGGCGAACCCGACGATGTGCACGTGCGGCGGCAGGGCCGCGATCCTGACCCGCTCGTAGCGCTCGATCTCGCTCACCGCGGCCCGCGCCACGTCCACCAGCGGGACCGGGCCCGCGGTCTGCTGGCCGTGCTCGGCGCCGGCCAGGACCAGCAGGTTCTCGCTGTGCCGGCGCATCACCGTGGCGAAGTGGTCGAGCTTGAACAGGGTGGCGAGCCGGTCCGGGTCCTGCTCGCGCTCCTCCAGGCCCTCGATGACGCTCAGCTGACGCTCGACCAGGCCGAGGGTGCGCAGCGCCAGGTTGACGAAGGTGCCGCCGATGGCCGCCCGGTGCCGCTCCAGCCTGGCGGTGGCGTCGGCGAGTTCGGCCCGCAGCTCCTCGCGGGCGTCTGCCATCTTCTGCCGCTGGCCGACCAGGTGTTTGCGGTCGGTCTCCAGCGTGGCGATCCGCTCGGCGAGCCGGGCGGCGTGCGCGTGCAGCGCGTTCACGGAGCGGACGACCTGCGCGAACTCGTCGTTGCGGCCGGTGAAGGCGATGGGCTCCTGGCTCGCCGGGTCCTCGGCCTCGGCGAGGCGGGCGGTGCCGCGCCGCAGCACCGACAGGGGGCGGGTCAGGGTGCGGGCCAGGGCGGTGGCGATGCCGACGGCCAGCAGCATCAGCGCGCCCAGGACGGCCACGCGGATCTCCAGCGCGGTGACGTCGTCGTCCCTGAGCTGCGCGAGTTCCTTGCTGCGCTGCTCGTAGAGCGCGGACTCCACGCCGCGCATCATGTCGATGCGCGCGGTGAGCGCGGCCCGCAGCTTCTTGGGGTCGGTGCCGAGTTCGGACTCGGAGAGCGCCGGCTGGTCGGTGAGCCGGGCCAGGTACTTCTCGGCGGAGTTGACCTCGGGCCCGGTGACGGTGGAGTCGTACGAGCTGCGGGCGGACCTGGGCGCGGTCTCGCGGAAGTCGGCGAGCGCGGCGTCGGAGCGCAGCCGGGCCTGGACCGCGGCGGCGGTGAGCGCGTCGCGCCGCCTGGTGTCGGCGGCGCTGGAGCCGGTGGACGTGGTGGGCAGTCCGGTGACCGGGTCGATCACGGTCCTGGTGCTGCGCGGCACGCTGAGCGCGGCCAGCAGCAGACCGCGGGCGGCGGCGGCCTGCTGGACGGCGGAGTCCAGCTCGGCCAGGGCGTGGGCGCCGGAGCCGGCGCGCGGCGGGGTCTTCTCCGCGAGCCGCTCGGCCAGGCGGTGCAGTTCGTTGATCGCGGTCGAGTACGCCTGGTGGGCCTCGAGGGCGCTGCTCTTGCCGGTCAGCGCGGCGCGGCGGACGGCGGCGATGGCGTCGAGGTCGTCGCGGAGTTCGTCGGAGGTGTCGCTGTCCGCGCGGAGTTCGTCGACCTGCCGGTCGACGCGGGCGCTGTGCTGCTCGGACGGCGCCTTGGACCGGGGGCGTCCCGCGGCGATGAAGGAGGTGACCTCGTCCCGCTCGTCGGCGAGGGAGTGGGCGAGGGTCAGGGCGTTCTGGGTCTGCTCGGAGAGCGTCACCAGCTCCTGGGAGTCGCTGAGTTGCCCGGAGGCGGTGAGCAGCGAGGGAGTACCCGCACCGGCGATCGCGGCGGCCACCACGGCCACGGCGACGACGAGCCGGTTGCGTACGTGTGTGGGGCGGCCCCTGCCGACGGTGGGCTTCTGCTCCGTGTCCCCTGTGGGGGTCGTCTGCTTGCCTGTGCCACGAGGCCGCGTCTTCTGCACCGGTGCTCGCATTCCTGACTCGTGTACCCGTGGGCCCGGGTGACGCTCCGTCAACGGGCGCGGACGCCTGCCCCGAGCCGTCGACCGTGTCCGGGCCGCGAGGCGCCCCCATCGCTCCCCGACCCTTGCAGTGCCAGTGGGCAGTGGATGCGCATCACCTGACCCGCCACTCGAAGGAGTGAACATCGGACGTGAGTTGGGGGGCAAGTTCCGCTGTCCGATGCAGCGGCCTTGCGCGGCACGCCGGTTGGACGTCCGGGCCGGGCGGTGGCAGGATTCGCCGTCACGTCTTCCCGGAGCACAGCATTCCGCCCCAAAGTGGGCGGCTGACCTGCACAAGAGCGAGGATCCGGCGGACGTTGCCAGCCCGTTGCGCCCGTTGTGAAGGGGTCGTGCAGACTGGCCGGATGCGTACGGAGCTTGTTTCGGAACCCGGGGATCCGGACCGCCCCAACGAGGACTTCGCGAGCGTCGGACTTCCGGCCTCCGGACAGGGCGGCGCGCTCGTCGTGCTCGACGGGGTGACGCCGCCGAGGACCGGGACGGGGTGTCTGCATTCGGTCCCGTGGTTCACGGCCCGGCTGGGCGGAGCACTGACGGAACTGACCGTTTCGCTCCCGGATGTGCCGCTGACCGAGGTGCTGGCCGAGGCCATCTCCAGGACGGCCCGCGGCCACGCCGACAACTGTGACCTTTCTCACCCCCGTACGCCCCAGGCGACGGTCGTTCTGGCCCGCTGGTCACTGGCCTCGGTGGACTGGCTCGTCCTGTCCGACTCGGTCCTGCTGGCCGAGTCGCCGGCCGGTGAGGTCATCCCGCTGCTGGACGAACGGTTGTCCCTGCTGCCCCGCTCGGCGCTGGCCACGGACGCCCTGGTGGACGCCACGCTGCGCAACAAGGAGGGCGGCTTCTTCACCGCCGCGGCCGACCCGTCGGTGGCGGCGCGCGCGGTCACCGGTTCGCTGCCGCGCGGGCAGGTGCGGGCCCTGCTCGCCCTGACGGACGGCGCCGCCCGCTGGGTGGAGCGCTTCGGCCAGGGCGACTGGTCCGACTGCCTGGCCCTGGTCCGCAAGGAGGGCACGCAGGCCCTGGTGGACCGGGTGCGGGAGCTGGAGCGGGCGGCGGCCGAGGGCACCGCCGCCGGCCGCGGCAAGCGCCACGACGACGCGACGGCGGTCCACGTGGAGCTGTGAGACGGCGGCACGCAGGGAGCGGCGCACGGCCGGCTCCCGGCGGAGGCACCCGCGCTATGGAGCGGGGCGGAAGCACCCGGGCAGCGGAGCCGCCCGAAGGTGCCTGAGCAACGGAGCCGACCGGAAGCACCCGGGAAACGAGCAACGCAACCGGCCGAAGGCGCCCGGAACCGGGCCGGCCGGAAGCACCCGGGGAACCGGACCGGCGGGCGGCACCGGAGCCACGGGGCCGGCCGGGGGCCGGCTACTTCTCCATGCTCCTGTTCAGCTCCCCCAGCAGCCGCGCCAGCTCCGCCACCTCCCGCGGGTCCCAGTCCGCCAGCCGTCCGGCGTAACGGGCGCGGCGCGCCTCGCGGACCCTGCGGACCCGGTCCTGCCCCTCCTGGGTGAGCGCGACCAGCCAGGCGCGGCCGTCGGCCGGGTCGGGCTCGCGGGCGACCAGCCCCAGCTCCTCCAGCGCGCGCAGCTGGCGGGACATGGTGGCCTTGCCGACGCCGATGTAGGCGGCGAGTTCGGTGGCCCGCTGCCGGCCGCATTCATCCAAGCGGACGAGCAGCCCGTACGCGGAGGACTCCAGGTCCGGGTGGACCTCCCTGGCCATCTCCCCCTGGTTGGCCCGGGCGCGCCGCAACAGGACGGTCAACTCCCGTTCCAGCGCGAGGAACCCGGGCCGGTCCGCGCCCTCTCCGGGCGCCGGGGACGCGTCGCGCCCCGCGCTGCCGTTTCCGTCTTCCTGCACGTCAGCCCCTGCCTAGGTTTCCCGGTCGTGAACGTTTGCGCCAAGTGGCGACATCAATGCCGTCCGGTAAGTATTTCGCAGGCGTAGACCAGCGGCAGCGCCCGGACCCCCTTCCCGCTGCACGGTCTGCGTGCGCAGCTTTTCCCTTCACCAGGCGCGGATGTGTCATGCCCGCCGCACGGGCGGCGGCTGACACGTGTCAGCGCCCGGCTCACCCCACCGACGGAGGTACTTCATGCCCGGACGCATATCCGGTCTGCCCGGGTTGAGGGCGTTCACGGCCGGGGTCGCGGCCCTGCTCGCCGTCCTCTGGCTGCCCCGGCCGGCCACCGCGGCCGAGTCCCCGCCCGCCGTCCCGCCCCGCGGCTCCGCCTACATGGGCATGGGCGTCGTAGCCCACGACGGCCAGGGCGGTCTGCCGGTCGAGCGCGCGGCGCAGACCGAAGGCGTGGACGTCTCCAGCCACCAGGGCAATGTGGCCTGGCCGACCCTCTGGAACAGCGGCGTCCGCTGGGCCTACGCCAAGGCGACGGAGGGCACGTACTACCGGAATCCCTACTACGCGCAGCAGTACGGCGGTTCGTACGACGTCGGGATGATCCGCGGCGCGTACCACTTCGCCACCCCCGACACCTCCAGCGGCGCCACCCAGGCGGACTACTTCGTCGACCACGGCGGCGGCTGGTCCGCCGACGGCCGTACCCTGCCGGGCGCGCTGGACATGGAGTGGAACCCGTACGGGGACGACTGCTACGGCAAGTCCGCCAGTTCGATGGTGAGCTGGATCCGTGACTTCATGAACCAGTACCGGGCCCGCACCGGCCGCTACCCGGTGCTCTACACCTCGACCAGCTGGTGGAAGCTGTGCACCGGCAACTACTCCGGCTTCGCCGCCACCACCCCGCTGTGGATCGCCCGGTACGCCTCCACCGCGGGCGAGCTGCCGGCCGGCTGGAGCTACTACACGATGTGGCAGTACACCTCGACCGGTCCCACGGTCGGCGACCACGACCGCTTCAACGGCACCCTCGACCAGCTGCGCAAGCTGGCCCTGGGCAGCTGAGAAGCGCCTGCACGGCACGTGCCGCCCCCGGTCGTCCGGCCGGGGGCGCACTCAGGGTGAAGGCCCGGGCCTCCCTCACGGGACCCGGGCCTCCCCTCATCCGGTCGCCCCCGTCACGCGGCGACCGGAACCTCGGGCGCCGCGCCGTCGGTGGCCGGCGACAGCGCCAGCTCGAGGACCTGGCGGACGTCGGTGACGGTGCGGACGTCGAGCTTGTCCAGCACCTCGTCGGGCACGTCGTCCAGGTCGGGCTCGTTGCGCTTGGGGATGATCACGGTCTTGATGCCCGCCCGGTGGGCGGCGAGCAGCTTCTGCTTCACCCCGCCGATGGGCAGCACCCGCCCGGTCAGCGACACCTCGCCGGTCATCGCCACGTCGTTGCGGACCAGCCGGCCCGACAGGAGCGAGGCGAGGGCCGTGGTCATGGTGATGCCGGCGCTGGGGCCGTCCTTGGGGACCGCGCCCGCCGGGAAGTGGATGTGCACGCCCCGGTCCTTCAGGTCGCTCACCGGCAGCTCCAGCTCGGCGCCGTGGCTGCGCAGGAAGCTCAGCGCGATCTGCGCGGACTCCTTCATCACGTCGCCCAGCTGCCCGGTCAGCGTCAGGCCGGCCGCGCCGGTCTCCGGGTCCGCCAGCGACGCCTCCACGTAGAGCACGTCGCCGCCGGCGCCGGTCACCGCGAGCCCGGTGGCGACACCGGGGACGGAGGTGCGGCGCTCGGCCGGGTCCTGGGCGGACTCGGGCACGTGGTGCGGGCGGCCGATCAGCGGACGCAGGTCGGCCTCGGTGATGGTGAACGGCAGCTCCCGCTCGCCCAGCTCGTGCTGGGCGGCCACCTTGCGCAGCAGCCGTGCGATGGAGCGCTCCAGATTGCGCACGCCGGCCTCGCGCGTGTACTCGCCGGCCAGCTTGCGCAGCGCGGCCTCCTCGATGGTGACCTCGTCCGGGGCGAGCCCGGCCCGCTCCAGCTGCCGCGGCAGCAGGTGCTCGCGGGCGATGACGATCTTCTCGTCCTCGGTGTAGCCGTCCAGGCGGACGATCTCCATACGGTCCGCCAGCGCCTCCGGGATGGCCTCCAGGACGTTGGCGGTGGCCAGGAAGACCACGTCGGACAGGTCGAGCTCGACCTCCAGGTAGTGGTCGCGGAAGGTGTGGTTCTGCGCCGGGTCGAGCACCTCGAGCAGGGCGGCTGCCGGGTCGCCCCGGAAGTCCGAGCCCACCTTGTCGATCTCGTCGAGCAGCACCACCGGGTTCATCGACCCGGCCTCCTTGATGGCCCGCACGATCCGGCCGGGCATGGCGCCCACATAGGTGCGCCGGTGTCCGCGGATCTCGGCCTCGTCGCGGACGCCGCCGAGGGCCACGCGCACGAACGTGCGGCCCATCGCGTGGGCGACGGACTCGCCGAGCGAGGTCTTGCCGACGCCGGGCGGCCCGACCAGGGCGAGCACGGCACCGCCGCGCCGGCCGCCGACCACACCGAGGCCCCGCTCGGCCCGCCGCTTGCGCACCGCCAGGTACTCGATGATCCGTTCCTTGACGTCCTCCAGGCCGGAGTGCTCCGCGTCCAGCACCTCCTGGGCGGCGCGGATGTCGTAGGAGTCCTCGGTGCGCTCGTTCCACGGCATCTCGAGGACGGTGTCGAGCCAGGTGCGGATCCAGGCGCCCTCCGGGGACTGGTCGGAGGCGCGCTCCAGCTTGTCGACCTCCTTGAGCGCGGCCTCGCGCACCTTCTCCGGCAGGTCCGCGGCCTCGACGCGGGCGCGGTAGTCGTCGGACTCCTCGCCCTCGGCCTCGCCGTTGAGCTCGCGCAGCTCCTTGCGCACGGCCTCCAGCTGGCGGCGCAGCAGGAATTCGCGCTGCTGCTTGTCGACGCCCTCCTGGACGTCCTTGGCGATGGACTCGGCCACGTCCTGCTCGGCGAGGTGGTCGCGCAGCTGCTGAGTGGCCAGCTTCAGCCGGGCCACCGGGTCGGTGGTCTCCAGCAGCGCCACCTTCTGCTCGGTGGTCAGGAACGGTGAGTAGCCGGAGTTGTCGGCGAGCGCCGCGACGTCGTCGATCGCCTGCACCCGGTCGACCACCTGCCAGGCGCCGCGCTTGCGCAGCCAGGAGGTGGCGAGCGCCTTGTACTCCTTGACCAGCTCGGTGACCTGGCCGGGCAGCGGGTCGGGCACGTGCTCCTCGATCGGGGTGCCCTCCACCCACAGCGCCGCCCCGGGCCCGGTGGTGCCCGCGCCGATCCGGATGCGGGTCCTGGCGCGGATGAGGGCGCCGGGATCGCCGTCGGCGAGCCTGCCGACCTGCTCGACGGTGCCCAGGACGCCGGTGCCGGCGTAGGTGCCGTCGATACGGGGGACCAGGAGCACCTTCGGCTTGCCCCCCTCGTTGCGGGCTGCGGCCTGCGCGGCCTCCACAGCCGCGCGCACCTCGGAGTCGCTCAGGTCCAGCGGGACCACCATCCCGGGCAGCACGACCTCGTCGTCGAGCGGCAGCACGGGCAGGGCGAGCGGTGTGGACTCAGCAGCCATGATCGTCCCTTCGGCAGTCAAGTTGAGCTACACCGACTCAATGCTCGTGAGCCTCAGAATGTTCCCCAAGCTTTGTTCGCTCAGAGCGATCGACGCCGGGCGGCGCGGCGCTCGCTCCGGCGCCGGCCGGCGATCAACCCGGGGCACCGGACCATCACCCGAGCGAGGGAAGCGCCCGCCCCGGACGGACGGCGGCGCCTGCCAAGATGAACGGATGTCCACCCCGTACGACATTCCCGATGCACCCGAAGCCCTGGACCGCCGCGAGGGCCCGTACGGCGAGGTCGTGCTGCGCAGGCACGGCGGCCTGCTGCAGATCATCGCCAACGGATGCTTCCTGATGGACACCTCCGACGGCCGCTCGGAGCGGCGTCTCGTCGACGCCGCCCTGGCCGAGCTGGACGCCGCCGACCGGCGCGCCGGGGACGAGCCGCGCCCGGCGCCGCACGTGCTGATCGGCGGGCTGGGTGTGGGCTTCTCGCTCGCACACGCCGCCGCGGACCCGCGCTGGGGCCGGATCACCGTGGTGGAACGCGAGCCCGCGGTCATCGACTGGCACCGCACGGGACCGCTCGGCACGCTGAGCGCCGAGGCGCTCGCCGACCCGCGCACCGAGATCGTCGAGGCGGACCTGATCACCTACGTCAATGAGACATACGCCACGTTCGACGCCCTGTGTCTCGACATCGACAACGGCCCCGACTGGACCGTCACCGAGGACAACGAGGGGCTCTACTCACCGGCCGGACTGTCGGCGTGCGCGCGGGCGTTGAGGTCACGCGGCGTGCTCGCGGTGTGGTCGGCGCAGCCCTCCCCGGATTTCGAAGAAACCTTGCGGAATGCCGGATTCCGTCAGGTGCGTACCGAAGAGATCCCCGTTGCCCGGGGCGTTCCGGACGTCGTGCACCTCGGCGTACGCCCTGGATAGCTAAGGCGCCGCGACTCCCCGTACGCTGCTGCACTGACGCAGATCATTCAAGCGTCAAGCGCAGTCCTGCGCTGATCACGGATCACCCCACGGATTCCGGAAAGCACACCTCAGGGGCGGGCGATGGAGCAGACACACACCTCCCACAACGGCACGGCGGCGACCACACCCGGCGCGCAGCGCCGGATCCTGGTGGTCGAGGACGACGCGACGATCGTGGACGCCATCGCGACCCGCCTGCGCGCCGAGGGTTTCCTGGTGCAGACGGCGGGCGACGGCCCGTCCGCGGTGGACACCGCGGAGGCCTGGCAGCCCGACCTGCTGATCCTCGACGTCATGCTGCCGGGCTTCGACGGCCTGGAAGTCTGCCGGCGGGTGCAGGCGCAGCGGCCGGTTCCGGTGCTGATGCTCACCGCGCGTGACGACGAGACCGACATGCTGGTGGGCCTCGGCGTCGGCGCCGACGACTACATGACCAAGCCGTTCTCCATGCGCGAGCTGGCGGCGCGGGTGCACGTGCTGCTGCGCCGCATGGAGCGGGCCGCGCTCGCGGCCACCACCCCGCGCAGCGGCATCCTGCGCCTGGGCGAGCTGGAGATCGACCACGCCCAGCGCCGGGTGCGCGTGCGCAGCGAGGACGTCCACCTGACGCCCACCGAGTTCGACCTGCTGGTCTGCCTGGCCAACACGCCGCGCGCGGTGCTCTCCCGCGAGCAGCTGCTGGCCGAGGTGTGGGACTGGGCGGACGCCTCCGGCACCCGGACCGTCGACAGCCACATCAAGGCGCTGCGCCGGAAGATCGGCGCCGAGCGCATCCGTACCGTGCACGGCGTGGGCTACGCCCTGGAGACGCCGACGCCATGAGCGACGGGCCGGCCGCGCGCAGGAGTGCCGGGGTGCCCAGGTCCTGGGCCGGGGTCAGCCCGTTCTCGATCAAGACCAAGCTGGCCGCCCTGGTGGTCGTCTCGGTGCTGATCACCACCGGTCTGTCCATGATCGCGGTGCACACCAAGACCGAGCTGCGGTTCATCATGGTCTTCTCCATGATCGCCACGCTGCTGATCACCCAGTTCGTGGCGCACTCGCTGACCGCGCCGCTGGACGACATGAACGCGGTGGCCCGCTCGATCTCGCAGGGCGACTACACCCGCCGCGTCCAGGTGAACCGCAAGGACGAGCTGGGCGACCTGGCACAGACGATCAATGTCATGGCCGACGAGCTGGAGGCCCAGGACCGGCGCCGCAAGGAGCTCGTGGCCAATGTCTCGCACGAGCTGCGCACCCCGATCGCGGGCCTGCGCGCGGTGCTGGAGAACATCGTCGACGGGGTCACCGAGGCCGACCCGGAGACCATGCGCACGGCGCTGAAGCAGTCCGAGCGCCTCGGCCGCCTGGTGGAGACCCTGCTGGACCTGTCCCGCCTGGACAACGGCGTGGTCCCGCTCAAGCAGCGGCGCTTCGAGGTGTGGCCGTATCTGTCGGGCGTGCTCAAGGAGGCCAACCTGGTCGCCTCCGCCCGCGCCGGCATCGCCAGCGACTCGGGCAGCCACACCCGCACCGACGTCCATCTGCACCTCGACGTCTCCCCGCCGGAGCTCACCGCGCACGCCGACCCCGAGCGCATCCACCAGGTGGTCGCCAACCTGATCGACAACGCGGTCAAGCACAGCCCGCCGCACGGCCGGGTGACGGTCAAGGCGCGGCGCGGCCCGCAGCCGGAGTCGCTGGAGCTGGAGGTCCTCGACGAGGGGCCGGGCATCCCGCGCGCCGAGTGGCACCGCGTCTTCGAACGCTTCAACCGCGGCAGCGTCAACCGGCCGCACGGCCCGGGCAGCGACGGCGGCACCGGTCTGGGCCTGGCGATCGCCCGCTGGGCCGTCGATCTGCACGGCGGCAAGATCGGCGTGGCCGAATCGGAGCGCGGTTGCCGAATCCTTGTCACTCTTCCGGGCAGCCCGCCTCGGCAAAGTTGACGTAAAGTTCGAACCTGAGCCTCAAGATCCACAGGCGTCCACGCTGACGGACACGTGTGATCAGCCACGGACCCGCGCGCGCCGCGCGACGGGCCTCGGCCGACGCATCCCTGATACGGCCGGAAGAAGCAAAACCTCGCTTGTTTCCCGCCATTTCCAGCGCCGAAACACGCTGATCAATGTGACTTGCACGACGTTGAACGGGCCCGGCCTGACCTTCTCGCGCCTGGGGGCGTAGCCTTTATTTCCGCTGTCCATCACCTTGTGAAGCGGAAGAGGGCGGTTGCCGCCGTGTCGCCACAGTCCCCCAGTAACTCGAGCATCTCGACCGACACCGACCAAGCGGGCAAGAACCCCGCGGCCGCGTTCGGTGCGAACGAGTGGCTCGTCGACGAGATCTATCAGCAGTACCTCCAGGACCCGAACTCGGTGGACCGAGCCTGGTGGGACTTCTTCGCCGACTACAAGCCAGGGGCGCCCTCCGCCTCGGCTCCGGCGGGTACCGCGGCCACGGGGGCCGCGGGCACCTCCCCCACCGCTCAGCCCACCGCCGAGGCCCCCGCACAGCAGCAGGCGCAGGCCGCCCCGGCCAAGCCCGCCGCGCAGCAGGCGCCCGCCGCTCCGGCGCAGCCCGCCGCGAAGCCGGCCCAGGCACAGGCTCCGGCGAAGGCCGCGGCCCCGGCCGCCAAGCCCGCCGCCGCCCAGCCGAAGGCTCAGGCGAAGGCTCCGGCGAAGGCCGACGGTGAGGCCCCGAGCGGTCCCGAGAAGGTGACCCTGCGCGGTCCGGCCGCCGCGGTGGCCAAGAACATGGACGCCTCCCTGGAGCTGCCGACGGCCACCTCCGTGCGCGCCGTTCCGGTGAAGCTGCTGTTCGACAACCGGATCGTCATCAACAACCACCTCAAGCGGGCCCGGGGCGGGAAGATCTCCTTCACGCACATCATCGGCTACGCCATGGTCCAGGCGATCAAGGCGATGCCGTCGATGAACTGGTCCTACGCGAAGGTGGACGGCAAGCCCACCCTGGTCAAGCCGGAGCACATCAACCTCGGTCTCGCCATCGACCTGGTCAAGCCCAACGGCGAGCGCCAGCTGGTCGTCGCGGCGATCAAGAAGGCCGAGACCATGAACTTCTTCGAGTTCTGGCAGGCCTACGAGGACATCGTCCGTCGTGCTCGCGACAACAAGCTCACGATGGACGACTTCACCGGTGTGACGGTCTCCCTGACCAACCCCGGTGGCCTGGGCACCGTCCACTCGGTGCCGCGCCTGATGCCCGGCCAGTCGCTGATCATGGGCGTCGGCTCCATGGACTACCCGGCCGAGTTCCAGGGCACCAGCCAGGACACCCTGAACAAGCTCGGCATCTCGAAGGTCATGACGCTCACGTCGACCTACGACCACCGGGTGATCCAGGGCGCCGCCTCCGGTGAGTTCCTGCGCACCGTCGCCAACCTGCTGCTCGGCGAGAACAACTTCTACGACGACATCTTCGAGGCGCTGCGCATCCCCTACGAGCCGGTCCGCTGGCTCAAGGACATCGACGCCAGCCACGACGACGACGTCACCAAGGCCGCCCGGGTCTTCGACCTGATCCACGCCTACCGGGTCCGCGGCCATGTGATGGCCGACACCGACCCGCTGGAGTACAAGCAGCGCAAGCACCCCGACCTCGACATCGTCGAGCACGGGCTGACGCTGTGGGACCTGGAGCGCGAGTTCGCCGTCGGCGGCTTCGCCGGCAAGTCGATGATGAAGCTGCGCGACATCCTCGGCGTGCTCCGCGACTCGTACTGCCGCACCACCGGCATCGAGTTCATGCACATCCAGGACCCCAAGCAGCGCAAGTGGATCCAGGACCGGGTGGAGCGCCCGCACTCCAAGCCGGAGCGCGAGGAGCAGCTGCGCATCCTGCGCCGGCTGAACGCCGCCGAGGCCTTCGAGACGTTCCTGCAGACCAAGTACGTCGGCCAGAAGCGCTTCTCGCTGGAGGGCGGCGAGTCCGTCATCCCGCTGCTCGACGCGGTGCTCGACTCGGCCGCCGAGTCCCGCCTGGACGAGGTCGTCATCGGCATGGCCCACCGCGGCCGGCTGAACGTTCTCGCCAACATCGTCGGCAAGTCGTACGCGCAGATCTTCCGCGAGTTCGAGGGCAACCTCGACCCGAAGTCGATGCACGGCTCCGGCGACGTGAAGTACCACCTGGGCGCCGAGGGCACCTTCACCGGCCTGGACGGCGAGCAGATCAAGGTCTCGCTGGTCGCCAACCCCTCCCACCTGGAGGCGGTCGACCCGGTCCTGGAGGGCGTCGCCCGCGCCAAGCAGGACATCATCGGCAAGGGCGGCACGGACTTCACCGTGCTCCCGGTGGCGATCCACGGCGACGCGGCCTTCGCGGGCCAGGGCGTGGTGGCCGAGACCCTGAACATGTCGCAGCTGCGCGGCTACCGCACCGGCGGCACGGTCCACATCGTCATCAACAACCAGGTCGGCTTCACCGCCGCCCCGGAGTCGTCCCGCTCGTCGATGTACGCCACCGACGTGGCGCGGATGATCGAGGCCCCGATCTTCCACGTCAACGGCGACGACCCGGAGGCCTGCGTCCGCGTCGCCCGGCTGGCCTTCGAGTTCCGCCAGGCGTTCAACAAGGACGTGGTCATCGACCTCATCTGCTACCGCCGCCGCGGTCACAACGAGTCGGACAACCCGGCCTTCACCCAGCCGCTGATGTACGACCTGATCGACAAGAAGCGCTCGGTGCGCAAGCTGTACACCGAGTCGCTGATCGGTCGCGGCGACATCACCCTGGAGGAGGCCGAGCAGGCCCTGCAGGACTACCAGGGCCAGCTGGAGAAGGTCTTCACCGAGGTCCGCGAGGCCACCTCGCAGCCGGCGTCGGTGGAGCCGTCCGACCCGCAGGCGGAGTTCCCGGTCGCCGTGAACACCGCGGTGACCAGCGAGGTCGTCAAGCGGATCGCCGAGTCCCAGGTCAACATCCCCGACCACATCACGGTCCACCCGCGCCTGCTGCCCCAGCTGCAGCGCCGGGCGACCATGGTCGAGGACGGCACCATCGACTGGGGCATGGGCGAGACCCTCGCCTTCGGCTCCCTGCTGCTGGAGGGCGTGCCGGTCCGCCTCGCGGGCCAGGACTCCCAGCGCGGCACCTTCGGCCAGCGCCACGCGGTGATCATCGACCGCAACACCGGCGAGGAGTACACGCCGCTGCAGTACCTCTCCGAGGACCAGGCGCGGCTGAACGTCTACAACTCCCTGCTGTCCGAGTACGCGGCGATGGGCTTCGAGTACGGCTACTCGCTGGCCCGCCCCGACGCGCTCGTGCTGTGGGAGGCGCAGTTCGGCGACTTCGCCAACGGCGCCCAGACGGTCGTGGACGAGTTCATCTCCTCCGCCGAGCAGAAGTGGGCCCAGACCTCCGGTGTGGTCCTGCTCCTGCCGCACGGCTACGAGGGCCAGGGCCCGGACCACTCCTCGGCCCGCCCGGAGCGGTTCCTGCAGCTGTGCGCCCAGAACAACATGACGGTCGCCATGCCGACCTCGCCGGCGAACTACTTCCACCTCCTGCGGTGGCAGGTGCACAACCCGCACCACAAGCCGCTGATCGTCTTCACCCCGAAGTCGATGCTGCGCCTGAAGGCCGCCGCGTCGAAGGCGGAGGAGTTCACCTCCGGGCAGTTCCAGCCGGTCATCGGCGACAACTCGGTCGACCCGGCCGCGGTCAAGAAGGTCGTCTTCTGCGCCGGCAAGGTCTACTACGACCTGGACGCCGAGCGTCAGAAGCGCGGCGCGACGGACACCGCGATCATCCGCATCGAGCGCCTGTACCCGCTGCCGGGTGCCGAACTCCAGGCGGAGATCAAGAAGTACCCGAACGCCGAGAAGTACCTGTGGGCCCAGGAGGAGCCGGCGAACCAGGGTGCCTGGCCGTTCATCGCGCTCAACCTGATCGACCACCTGGACCTGGCGGTCGGCGCCGACCTCCCGCCCGCCGAGCGTCTGCGCCGCATCTCGCGGCCGCACAGCTCGTCCCCGGCGGTCGGCTCGGCCAAGCGCCACCAGGCCGAGCAGGAGCAGCTGGTCCGCGAGGTCTTCGAGGCCTGAGCCCGCGCCTCACGGTCCCGCGCCCCGCGGGGTTCCTCCGGGCCGCATCCCCTGCTCAGGGGGTGCGGCCCGCCCCTTTGCGGCCACTTATCCTGGACGGCATGTACTTCACCGACCGTGGCATCGAGGAACTGGAGAAGCGGCGCGGCGAGGAGGAGATCACCTTCGAGTGGCTCGCCGAGCAGCTGCGCACGTTCGTGGATCTGAACCCCGACTTCGAGGTCCCGGTCGAGCGTCTGGCGACCTGGCTGGCCCGGCTGGACGACGAGGACGACGAGTAGGCCCGCGGGAGCCCGTCGGGGTTCTCGCGGCCTGCCACGGGTCTCCGCGCCGGCCGGCGCACGGCCCGCCGCCGGCGCCCCCGCGTTTCCTCTGGTGTCCGGGGCGCTCCCTCCGGTGCCCGGGGCGCCCTCTCGCAGGAGCCCCCTTCCCCGCGCAGGTCAGGGGCGCCCTCCCACGGGCGCAGTCCTGCCGTGGTCTCCTGCCGTCCTGCCCGCGTCAACGAAGGCCACCCACCGCCACCCACACGAGTGCCTTGACTTTCCCTCCCCGCGATATATCGTGAATCACGTAATACGCGATATGGCGCGTGTCTAGGAGGTCCCACCATGCCCGAGTGGTCCGTCACGGAGCCCACGAAGCTCACTTTCGACGAGCCCGTGACCGAACTCCATGTGCGCATCGTCAACGGCACGGTGAACGTCGTGGGCACGGAGGAGAGTTCCGCGCGCCTCGAGGTCTCGGAGGTGGAGGGGCCACCTCTGATCGTCACCCAGAAGGGCGGCACTCTCAGCGTGGCCTACGAGGACCTGCCCTGGAAGGGCTTCCTCAAGTGGCTGGACCGCAAGGGCTGGCGCCGCAGCGCCGTCGTCTCCCTCGCCGTCCCGGCCGCCACGCGCGTCGAGGTCGGCGTGGTCGGCGCCTCGGCCGTCGTCTCCGGCCTGCGGGGCCCCTCCGTGATCAAGGGCGTCACCGGCGACACCACCCTGGTCTCCCTCTCCGGTCCGGTCCGCGCGGACACGGTGTCCGGCAGTCTGGAGGCCCAGTCGGTCACCGGCGACCTCCGCTTCAACTCGGTCTCCGGCGACCTCACCGTGCTCGACGGGTCCGGCTCCTCGGTCAAGGCCGACTCGGTCAGCGGCTCGATGATCGTCGACCTCGACCCCGACGGCCCGACGGACGTCCGGCTGACCAGCGTCTCCGGTGAGATAGCGATCCGTCTGCCCTACCCGGCCGACACGGAGGTCGAGGCCAACACGGCCAGCGGCGCCGTCTCCAACGCCTTCGACGACCTCCGGGTGCACGGCCAGTGGGGCGCCCACAAGATCACCGGCCGACTGGGCGCCGGAACCGGCAAGCTGCGGGCGACCACCGTCTCCGGCTCCATCGCCCTGCTGCGCAGGCCACCACGCGAGGACGAGCCGTGGGACGCTCCCCCCGCCGGCACCACGGACACCCAGGCCGACGGCCCGACCGACAAGAAGGTGCTCTGACATGCCCCCCGTCTTCGCCCACGGACGCCTCCGCCTCTACCTGCTCAAGCTGCTGGACGAGGCCCCGCGCCACGGCTACGAGGTGATCCGCCTCCTGGAGGAGCGCTTCCAGGGCCTGTACGCCCCCTCCGCGGGCACGGTCTACCCCCGGCTGGCCAAGCTGGAGGCGGAGGGCCTGGTCACCCACACCATGGAGGGCGGCCGCAAGGTGTACTCCATCACCGACGCGGGCCGCGCCGAGCTGGCCGGCCGCAGTGGCGAACTGGCCGACCTGGAAATGGAGATCCGCGAGTCGGTCGCCGAACTGGCGGCCGAGATCAAGGCGGACGTCCGCGGGGCGGCGGGCGACCTGCGCCGCGAGATGCGCGCCGCGGCCAGCAAGGCTCGTACCACCGGCACGCACACCGACGACGACGTCTTCTCCGGCGACTTCACCGGCCTCACCGACCGCGAGGCCTGGCGCGCCGCCAAGGAGGAGATGCGCCGGGCCAAGCAGGAATGGAAGGAGCAGGCCCGCCGCGCCAAGGACGAGAGCCGCCGCTCCCGCGAGGAGGCCCAGCGCGCCCGCCTCCAGGCCAAGGAGGCCCAGGACCGGGCGCGGGAGGAGGTGCAGCGCATCGCCCGGCGGGTCCAGGAGCACGTGCAGGACCACTTCGCCCGGGGCGACTGGCCGACGGGCCTGCGCGAGGGGCTGAGCGAACTCATCAAGGAAGTGGGCGACTTCGGCAAGAACGGCTGGGCCGCCAAGGACCCGGCGTCCGCGCCCGAGTACTCCCAGACACCGGAGGACTTCCCCGCCGCCTATGTCCCCGAGTGGGCGCACGAGGGGGCGACGGACTCCACCGGGGACCCGGCCCGCGACCTGGACCGCCTGCTCGACCGCTTCCGCGACGACATCCGCGACGCGGCCCGCGACCACGGCGTCACCGAGGAGCAGCTCCGCGACGCACGCCGCCACCTGTCCACGGCCGCGGCCCACATCGCCGCCCTGCTCCACAGGGAGAAGACCGGCTGACGCCCGTCACCCCGCCTTGGCCTCGCCGCTCCCGTAGAGCACCCGGCTCACGGACTCATAGGTCACCCCGTGACCGGCGAGCACCTCGGCGGGGACACCGGGCCGGCCGGTGAGGGCGAGCAGGATGTGCTCGTCGCCGATGCGCCGTTCCCGCTGGGCGAGGGCGATGCGCAGCGTCCGCTGCAGCACGTCCTTCGCCCCCTTCCCGAACGGCACATGCCCCCGCCGCCCCCGCTGGCCTCCCGACAAGGCACCGACCCCGTGCACGTCCTCCACCCGGGCCACGACCTCGTCCACATCGATCCCCAGCCCGGCCAGCGCCTCCGCCTCGGCCTGCGTCAGCCCACCCCGCCTCCGAGCAGCCTCCAACTCCCCCCGCACCGCGTCCTTCCACTCCCCGCCCCCGAGCGCGGCCAGCGCGAACGAGCCCCGGCTCCCCTCGCTCTCCAGCAGCCCCAGCAGCAGATGCTCGGGCGTCACCGACGCCGCCCCCACCGACGCCGCCTGCGCGACCGCTCCCTTGACCACCGCACGGGCGTCCTTGGTGAACCGCTCGAACATCAATGCCTCCCGTACTTCTTGTGCACGGCCTGCCGGCTCACGCCGAGTTCGTTGGCGATCTCCTGCCAGGACCATCCCTGATTGCGCGCGCTGCGCACCTGCACCGCCTCGAGCTGCTCCAGCAGCCTCCGCAGCGCGGCGACGGCCCGCAGGCCGACCCTCGGATCCCGGTCCCCGGCCCGCTCGGCCAGATCGGTTGCCTCACTCACCCTGTCAACCTACGTTGCCCCCCCCTTTCGCGTCAACCCCGGTTGACAAACGAAACGGCCGGCCCGAACCCCGGACCGGCCGCCGCACCGTGCGTCACTCAGCCGTTCGTCAGCACGACCTTCCCGAACAGCTCGCCCGACGCCATCTTCTCGAAGCCCTCCCGGGCCCGGTCCATCGGCAGCACCTCGTCGATCACGGGCCGCACCCCCGTCGCCGCACAGAACGCGAGCAGATCCTCCAGCTCCTCCTTGGTCCCCATCGTGGACCCCACGACCTTCAGCTCCAGGAAGAAGATCCGCGTCAGCTCCGCATGCGAGGGCCGGTCACCACTCGTCGCCCCGGAGATCACCAGCGTGCCGCCCGGCTTCAGCGACTTCACCGAGTGCGACCAGGTGGCGGCGCCCACGGTCTCGATCACCGCGTCCACCCGCTCCGGCAGCCGCGCCCCCGACTCCACCGCCTCCACCGCGCCGAGCTCCAGCGCCCGCTTCCGCTTCGCCTCGTCACGACTGGTGGCGTACACCCTGAGCC
Organism: Streptomyces composti; assembly: GCF_012034205.1. Taxonomy (GTDB): domain Bacteria; phylum Actinomycetota; class Actinomycetes; order Streptomycetales; family Streptomycetaceae; genus Streptomyces; species Streptomyces composti. The sequence goes on along the minus strand of NZ_JAATEM010000041.1, from coordinate 22,519 downwards.
CCGCGGCCTTGCCGAGCACGATCGCAGCGGTGGCCACCCCACCGCCCGCGCCCTGCACCAGCACCGAGTCACCGGGCCGCACACCGGCGTTGGTGAACAGCATCCGGTAGGCGGTCAGCCAGGCCGTGGGCAGACAGGCGGCCTCCTCGAAGGACAGCTCCTTCGGCTTGGGCAGCAGATTCCACGTGGGCACGGCCACCTTCTCAGCGAACGTCCCCTGGTAACGCTCCGTCAGGATGGACCGCGGCTCACGGGGCCCCACCCCGTGCCCGGTCTGCCCGATGACGGAATGCAGGACCACCTCGTTGCCGTCCTCGTCGACGCCGGCGGCGTCGCAGCCGAGGATCATCGGCAGCTTGTCCTCGGAGAGGCCCACGCCCCGCAGGGACCAGAGGTCGTGGTGGTTGAGCGAGGCGGCTTTCACCGTGACGGTGCTCCAGCCGGGGCGGGCCTCGGGAGCCGGCCGCTCTCCCAACTCCAGACCGGTGAGGGGCTGGTCACGGTCGATTCGGGCAGCGTAGACAGCGAACATGGGGTCGACGATAGGTTCCCGCCCCCGCTTGAGGAACCAACGGGGTCTGTGACACACACCCTCTTGCACATTCCGTTCACCATCCGGCTGCCCCCGCCCCGCTCCGCCCGCGCACCCGACACCGGTGCCGGCCGGCGGTGGCCGGCACTCACCAGCCTGGCGTGGTGCCGCAGCCGCACCGCCGGCACGGTCGGACGCGCACCGCCCCGCTCACCCGGACGGGTGTACCCGCACGCGCGCATACACACGGCTCGGCCCCGCCCCCAACCGGGGACGGGGCCGAACGAGAACGCCGGGCGAGACGACACCGCAGCCGGGCGGCGAACCTAGCGGCGCGCGACGCCCTCGGCCCGCGCTGCCGCGGCCACCGCCGCCGTCACCGCCGGAGCGACCCGCTCGTCGAACGGCGACGGGATGACGTAGTCAGCGGCCAGATCGTCCCCGACCACCGACGCCAACGCCTCCGCAGCCGCCAGCTTCATGCCCTCCGTGATCCGGGAGGCCCGCACCTGCAGCGCCCCCGCGAAGATCCCCGGAAACGCCAGCACGTTGTTGATCTGGTTCGGGAAGTCCGACCGCCCGGTCGCCACAACCGCCGCGTACTTGTGCGCGACCTCCGGATGCACCTCCGGGTTCGGGTTGGCCATGGCGAAGACGAACGCCCCCTCCGCCATCGACGCCACCGCCGCCTCCGACACCGTCCCGCCGGAGACGCCGATGAACACATCGGCCCCCTCCAGCGCGGCCTCGAGCGACCCCGAGAGGCCCGACTTGTTCGTGAACGAGGCGACTTCCGCCTTGATCGGCGTCAGATCATCCCGGTCCCGCGACACGACACCCTTGCGGTCCGCCAGCGCCACGTCCCCGATACCGGCCTCGACCAGCATCTTCGCGATGGCGACCCCCGCCGCACCCGCACCGGAGATCACCGCCCGCAGCTCGCTGAGCGCCCGCCCGCTGAGCCGCGCGGCGTTCCGCAGCGCCGCCAGCGTCACGACCGCCGTGCCGTGCTGGTCGTCGTGGAAGACCGGGATGTCCAGCCGTTCCTGCAGCTTCCGCTCGACCTCGAAGCACCGCGGCGCCGAGATGTCCTCCAGGTTGATGCCCCCGAAGGACGGCGCCAGCCGCACCACCGTCTCGACGATCTCGTCCACGTCCGTGCAGCTCAGCGCGAGCGGAACCGCGTCCACCCCACCGAACTGCTTGAACAGGATCGCCTTGCCCTCCATCACCGGGAGGGACGCCTCGGCCCCGATGTCACCGAGGCCCAGTACGGCCGTACCGTCCGTCACGACGGCGACGACCGACGACTTCCACGTGTAGTCATGGACGAGTTCCGGCTGCTCGGCGATCGCGCTGCACACCTTCGCGACGCCGGGCGTGTACGCCAGGGACAGATCGTCCTTGTCACGGACCGGCACGGTGGCCTGCACAGCCATTTTGCCGCCGCGATGCAGCGCGAACGCCGGGTCGAAGGAGTCGAGGGACGTGAGGGGCTCCGCCCCGTCCTGCTCGCTGTCGCTCCCGGCCTCACTGTCGCTGCGAGGATTCACAATCTCCGCTGCCACTAGGTTTTACCCCTTAAGTGTTCATGGTTTGAGGGTTTAACCACTTCAGGTGAGAAGTGGGCGGGACCGCGCAGAGCCCGGTGGGTTGATGCGTACGGGCCAAACGCGACGGGCGCGCCGCACACGCGCCCTGAGCCCCGGATGAGGGGTGTAAAGAACCTTCATACCGGACCGACGCCGCCGACGACGAGTCCATAACGCGAAGGTCACATGCCGAGGCCGGGACTCATCGTCCAATTTCAGGACAAGACCTGGACAAACGCTCGGCAAGCGCTCGCGGCCCGGCAAACGTGACGGCCGAATCCTCGCCCGACCCCGTTCCGCCGGAGATCTTCCGGCCTAAACCGAAGTTTCCCGCAACCCATCCGGCCTGTTCACGGCCAGGTGGGCCGCATCATCGGCCACCCGTTATCCATTTTTGACATTGGTCACCCCCTGAATAGCGCAGTCCGAATGGCAAGATGCGGTAATCACACGAGGTCGCGACACTCGAAGGCGTGTGCTCTCGTCGACCCATGGCGCTGCTTTACTCCCTGGTAACAGCAGTCGCCGGCCCCATCGGCATCTCCACCCATCCGCCGGAGGAACCCACCATGACCGCAAGCACCACCCGTCGTACCACCGCCGCACGCTCGAAGATTGCAGCGGTCGGCGCGATCGCGGTCGCAGGCGCACTGCTTCTCACCGGCTGCGGTGACCAGACCCAGGACAACGGCTCGAGCAACACGGACACCGCCACGTCGGCGGCTCCGCTCGCGGACAAGCTGCCCAAGGCGATCCGCGACAAGGGCGTCATCAAGGTCGGCTCGGACATCGCATACGCCCCGGTCGAGTTCAAGGACGACTCCGGCAAGACGGTCGGCATCGACCCCGACCTCGCGGCGGCCATGGGCAAGCAGCTCGGCGTCACCTTCGAATTCGAGAACGGCACCTTCGACACGCTGATCACCGGTCTGCGCTCCAAGCGCTACGACATCGCCATGTCCGCGATGACGGACACCAAGGACCGCCAGGAGGGCATCGACTCCGAGACCGGCAAGAAGGTCGGTGAGGGCGTCGACTTCGTCGACTACTTCACCGCCGGTGTGTCGATCTACACCAAGAAGGGCGACGACCAGGGCATCAAGACCTGGTCCGACCTGTGCGGCAAGAAGATCGTGCTGCAGCGCGGCACGGTCTCCGAGGACCTCGCCAAGGCCGAGAACAAGAAGTGCCCGGCCGGCAAGAAGATCGCCATCGAGGCCTTCGACAACGACCAGCAGGCCCAGACCCGCCTGCGCGCGGGCGGCGCCGACGCCGGCTCCTCCGACTTCCCGGTCGCCGCGTACGCCGTGAAGACCTCCGGCGGCGGCAAGGACTTCCAGCTGGTCGGCGAGCAGGTCGAAGCGGCTCCGTACGGCATCGCGGTCGCCAAGAACAACACCCAGCTGCGCGACGCGCTGAAGGCCGCGCTCGACGCGATCATCGAGAACGGCGAGTACGAGAAGATCCTCGACAAGTGGGGCGTCGCCGAGGGCGCCGTCAAGGAAGCCACGATCAACGGCGGCAAGTGACCGCGCGCGAGCGGCACTGAAAGGCAACATCCGTGACAGTCGACACCGACAAGACGACGGGCCCGGCCGGCACTCCCCCGGCCGGCCCGGAGGCCATCAAGGCCATCCCGGTCCGCCACTACGGCCGGTACGTCTCCGCAGTGATCGCTCTCGCCCTGCTGGGCGGAGTCGTCTACGCGTTCTCCCAGGGCAAGATCGAGTGGGACGCGATCCCCAACTACTTCTTCGACGACCGCATCCTCGACGGTGTCGGCAAGACACTGCTGCTCACCGTCCTCGCGATGGCGATCGGCATCGTCGGCGGCATCCTGCTCGCCGTCATGCGCCTGTCGAAGAACCCGGTCACCTCGTCGATCGCGTGGTTCTACATCTGGTTCTTCCGGGGCACCCCGGTGCTGGTCCAGCTGATCGTCTGGTTCAACCTGGGCCTGGTCTTCGAGTACATCAACCTCGGGCCGTTCTACAAGGACGAGTGGTCGGACTTCATGACCCCGTTCCTGACGGCGCTGCTGGGTCTGGGCCTCAATGAGGCCGCCTACATGGCGGAGATCTGCCGTGCCGGTCTGCTCTCGGTCGACGAGGGCCAGACCGAGGCCTCGCACGCGCTCGGCATGAGCCACGCCAAGACGCTGCGCCGGATCGTCATCCCGCAGGCGATGCGCGTGATCGTGCCGCCGACGGGCAACGAGGTCATCAACATGCTGAAGACGACCTCGCTGGTCTCGGTCGTCCAGTACCCCGAGCTGCTCCGTGCCGCTCAGGACATCGGCCAGACCTCCGGCGCCCCGGCCGAGATGCTGTTCCTTGCCGCGGCCTGGTACCTGCTGCTGACCTCGGTCTTCAGCGTCGGCCAGTACTACCTCGAGCGGTACTACGCGAAGGGCTCGACCCGCCAGCTGCCGCCGACGCCGCTCCAGAAGATCAAGGCGAACCTGCTCTCCCTCGGTCGCCCGAACGGAGGCACCGCATGACCGACAAGCTCGCCAAGAAGGACACGCCGGCCAAGGACACCACCGTCCCCATGGTGAAGGCGGAGGGCGTCCACAAGTCCTTCGGTCAGGTGGAGGTCCTCAAGGGCATCGACCTGGAGGTCAAGCAGGGCGAGGTCTTCTGCCTCATCGGCCCCTCCGGCTCCGGCAAGTCGACCTTCCTGCGGTGCATCAACCACCTGGAGAAGATCAACGCCGGCCGTCTCTACGTGGACGGCGAGCTCGTGGGCTACCGCCAGAAGGGCGACAAGCTCTACGAGCTGAAGGACACCGAGGTCGCCCTGAAGCGCCGCGACATCGGCATGGTCTTCCAGCGCTTCAACCTGTTCCCGCACATGACCGCGCTGGAGAACATCATCGAGGCGCCGGTGCAGGTCAAGGGACAGAACAAGGCGCAGGCCAAGGAGCGCGCCATGCAGCTCCTGGAGCGCGTGGGCCTGGCCGACAAGGCCGCGAACTACCCCTCGCAGCTCTCCGGCGGCCAGCAGCAGCGCGTGGCCATCGCCCGGGCGCTGGCCATGGAACCCAAGCTGATGCTCTTCGACGAGCCGACCTCGGCCCTCGACCCGGAGCTGGTCGGCGACGTCCTGGACGTCATGCGGGACCTGGCGCAGTCGGGCATGACGATGGTCGTCGTCACCCACGAGATGGGCTTCGCCCGCGAGGTCGGCGACAGCCTGGTCTTCATGGACGGCGGTGTGGTGGTCGAGTCGGGCAACCCGCGCGACGTCCTGACCGACCCGCAGCACGAGCGCACCAAGGCGTTCCTGTCCAAGGTGCTGTGATCCACGGCGGCCACGGCGGTCGCGGTCGCCGTGGCCCGTGCGGCCCGCATGGTTCGCATGGCCTGCACGGCCTGCCCGCTCACTGAGCGCCACACGGAGCGCCACACGGAGCGCCACACGGAGCGCCACACGGAGGGGCGGTACGGTCACCCGTACCGCCCCTCCGTGTTCCCCTCCGGCCGCCGGCCCCGGCCTACTTCAGGGCCAGCAGCAGCGTGTCCGCCGGTGAGCACCACACCGGCCGGGCCTCCGCGAAGCCCGCCTCGCGCAGCACCCGTGCGTGCCAGGCCGCGGACGGCATGTCGCCGTCCGCGTGATCGCCGTAGATCTCGAAGCGCCGCGCGGTCGGCCCGGCCAGCACCGGGTCCCTGGCAGCGAGCTGCCACCACTGAGCCCAGTCGAGCGCCCCGTCGCGCCTGGCCTGATCCATGCGGGCCTCGCGCTGCGCGCGCTCGGCCGCGTTGATCCGTGGCGTCGTCTCGTCGATCATGTGGTCCGCGTTCATGAAGACACCGCCGTCGCGGACCAGTCCCGCGATCCGGCCGTAGAGATCCGCGAGGGGTTCCCGGTGCAGCCAGTGCAGGGCCGTCGCGGTCAGTACGGCGTCGTAGGAGTCGTGGGGCAGCCTCGACACCCAGTCGGGGTCCTTGAGGTCCGCGGTGACGAGGGTGACGCGTTCGTCGCCCGCGAAGGTGCCCTCGGCGATCGCGAGCAGCGCCGGGTCCAGGTCCACCCCGGTGCTGGTGGCGTCCGGGAACCGGGCGAGCAGCCGGGCGGTGATGCTGCCGGTGCCGCAGGCCAGGTCGAGCACCCGGGGTGCGGTGCCGACCAGCGCCTCGACCATGTCGAGCATCACCCGGAACCGTTCCTCCCGGTCGGGCAGGTACCACTCCTGCTGGCGGTCCCAGCTCTCCTGCCAGGCCCGCCAGTCGGTGCCGAAGGTGTCCGTGGTGCCGTCGGCGGCCGGGTTGCCGGCCTCGCCGGCCGCTCCGGTGTGCGTTTCCGTGCTCCTGTCGGTGCCCGTCATCGAGCCGCGCTCCCTCGCACTCGTCACGTAATACCCTGAATGCACGATCGTCTGTTACCTGACCGCATGCACGACCATAGAGCCCACGCGTAAGGACTACAAGTGGAACTGGCCTATTACTCCGACTACGCCGTCCGCCTCGTCAACACCGAGGAACCGGCGCGGGGGAAGGACACGCTGACCTCTGTCGAGGCGGTACGCGATCTGTTCGGCGCCAATCAGTCGGCCGCCCGCCGCGCCACGGAGGCCGATGTCACCCGGTTCCGCTCGGTCCGGGCCCGGCTGCGCGCCGTCTTCGAGGCGGCCGACTCCGGCGACGAGACCCTGGCGGTGGACCTGCTGAACTCGCTGCTGCTCGAGTTCCCGGTCAGCCCGCAGATCTCCGGCCACGACTTCCGCGACGACGACGGCCGTCCGCTGTGGCACATGCACCTGGCCGACCACCCGTCCAACGCCACCGCCGGCTACGCCGCGATCGCCGCGATGGGCCTGGCCTTCCACCTCACCGAGTACGGAGTGGACCGCCTGGGCCTGTGCCAGGCGCCGCCCTGCCGCAACGCCTACCTGGACACCTCGACCAACCGGTCGCGCCGCTACTGCTCCGACCGCTGCGCCACCCGCGCCAATGTGGCCGCCTACCGCGCCCGCAAGCGCCTGGAGGCCGACCGCTCGGAGGAGAACACCGGCCGGGCCGCGGAGAGCGCCCAGGCGAGCAGCGCCAGCGGCGAGCGCTGAGCGGGCTTGCGGGGCCGGTAGCGAAAGCGCACCTTGCCCAGCACCAGCTCGTCGGGCACCACCCCGTAGTCGGTGCTGTCGCCGCCCGCGTAGCCGTTGTCCCCCAGCACCCACCAGCCGCCGTCGCGCCGCTCGGCGATCCGCTTGACGACGAGCAGGTCCTGCTGGAAGGGGTGGCGCAAGACCACGACGTCACCCACCCGGACGCGGGCTCCGTAGTGCACCAGGAGCCGGTCCCCGTGATACAGCGTCGGCACCATGGACGGCCCCGTCACCTCGGCCACCCCGAAGGGCAGGGTCGACCTCGTCCGCTCGGCGTCCGACAACTCCGGCATCACCCGGCACCTCCCCGGTCTTTCCTCCACCAGTCTCAGTGTGACCCCGGACTTTTGTCCTAAGCCTGCGGGGGCACCCGCGAAAAGGGGTCACGCAGGGAGTAATGTCCCCCCTGAGAAGACGATCACGAGGGAGGAATGCTTCATGCTTTCCCGCCTGTTTGCGCCCAAGGTCACGGTCAGCGCGCACTGCGACCTGCCCTGCGGCGTGTACGACCCGGCCCAGGCCCGCATCGAGGCGGAGTCGGTGAAGGCCATCCAGGAGAAGATGGCCGGCAACGACGACCCGCACTTCCGGGCTCGTGCCGCTCACATCAAGGAGCAGCGCGCGGAGCTCGCGAAGCACCACGTCTCCGTGCTGTGGAGCGACTACTTCAAGCCGCCGCACTTCGAGAAGTACCCCGAGCTGCACCAGCTGGTGAACGACACGCTGAAGGCCCTGTCGGCCGCCAAGGCGTCGACGGACCCGGCCACCGGTCAGAAGGCGCTGGACTACATCGCCCAGATCGACAAGATCTTCTGGGAGACGAAGAAGGCTTGATCTTCGGTCATGCCCTCTGACCTGCGGTTTCCTTGATCGCCTGGTCTTGCAGTCCGCACCCGGTCCGCAGTCCGCCGAGCACGGCGTCCATGACGGACCGGGTGCGGTCTTCTTCACCCGGCCACAGGTGGGCGTAGATCCGCAGCGTGATCACGGCGGACGCGTGGCCGAGGACCAGCTGGACCTGCTTGACGCTCGCCCCGCCGGCGATGAGGGCGGAGGCGTAGAAGTGCCGCAGGTCGTGGGTCACCATGTGCGGCAGCTCGACGGGTTTACGACCCTCGCGCTCGGCCGCCTTGTTCTCCTCCGCCTGGAGCGCCCTGCGGGCGCAGTTCCACTCCGTCTTCCAGCGGCGGTAGTTGAGGGGCTCGCCCTCCTCCATCGTGAACAGCCACTCATTGGAGGGGCGTGCGGCGAGGTGCGCGAGGAGAGCGTCGGTGACGACCTCGCCGACCGGCACCGTACGCCGGGACTTCGCGGTCTTCGGCGGGCCGATCTTCCCCGACTGAAGGCGCTGCCGCTCGACGCGGATGGTGCCGGCCTTGAAGTCGACGTCCGACACCTTGAGGCCGAGCAGCTCGCCTATGCGCAAGCCCGATCCGGCGAGCGTGACGATGGCCGCCCGGGTGTACGGCGGCATGACGCGGGCCATGGCCTCTACCTGCGCGACCGTGGGCGGGGTGACCTCCTCGTCCGGCATGGGCGGAAGGGTGATCCGGCGGCACGGGCTGGACGCGATGACCTTGTCCTCGACAGCAGCGGTCATGACGCGCACGAGGACGTCGTAGACGTTGCGCACGCTGCCGGGGCCGAGCTGTTCGGACAGTCCCTTGAACAGCACCTGTATGTCATTGCGACGTATCGCGGCCATGGCGCGGGAGCCGAGCGCCGGCACGAGGTGCAGCCGGAGGGCGTTGTCGGTGATGCGCTCGGCTGCCTCGCCTGCGATGAGCGATTCCTCCCACCTCCCCGCATACTTCTCGAACGAGATCCGTCCGGCGCGGGGGTCGACGTACTGGCCGGTGACGATGCTGGCGGTGACCTCGTCGAGCCAGCGCTGGGCGTCGAGCTTGCGCTCGAAGTGGCGGGCGTGCTCTTTGCCGTCGAGGTCGCGGTAGCGGGCCCGCCATTTGCCGTTGGGGCGCTTCTGGATGTTGGCCAAGTGGCTTCTCCCTTCGGTTGGTTATCGGTAGTAGCCGCCACCCTCGATGTCCTCGGCGAGGGTGCGGGCGTCGCGTTCGTCACCCATGAGGCGACGGCACTGCTCGTGAATGGCCCGTGAGCTGGTCGGGTGGGCCTGGATGTGTTCCGCGATGGCGGTCACGGCTCGGTGCAGGCGGTCCTGCGCCTCACGCGTCTCGTAGAAAGCCTCGACGGCCTCCTGCACGAGCCGCCGACCGTTGACATCGAGCCCTTCCAGAGGTGGGGACATCAGCTCTTCCAGCGGGAGTTCGAAGACGCGGGCGAAGGCGAGTGCCTCGTCGAGATTGATCCGGCGGCGCGGGGTGCCGTTTTCGATGCGCCAGACCGCCGTCTGGTTCATCTTGACGCCGGCCCTCGTCACCCGTTCCGCCAGCTCGGTGGTGCTCCACCCTCTGACCTCGCGTTCCAGGGCCACGCGCGCAGCCACGTTCCCTTCGCTGTAGAGCAGCGGCACCTCGCCGCCTTCGGGCTTGTCACCTGCCATCGGAACCTCCATCCCGTCCATCGCTATTCAGATTGAAACATACGCTTCCCGGTTTGCCTAACTGGTGATCGTCGAGTACAACCTTATGCAGATCGAATCAGCCCCTACCCGGATAGGAATGAATGCGATACCTGACCACCGCCGAGGTCGCCGAGCGCTACCGCACCGCCGAAAGCACCGTCCGCTACTGGCGCCAGATCAAGAAGGGGCCGCGTGGCATCAAGGTCGGCAAGCGAGTGCTGTACCCCGAAGCCGAGCTGCTGCGCTACGAGCGCACGCTGATCGACGGCCAAGACGAGTGGGGCCTGGCCTCATGAGCAGGTCCTGACACGGCAACGGCCCTCGGCGTGCCTACGCCGAGGGCCGGAGATTCCTCTGCACGTCGCCCATCCCTGAACGAACGAACGAACCGGTGAGGGGCGGGACTTTGCCCGTCCTGCCTCTCACCAGAGAGGAAAGTCTATGGAGGACTCTACGTCCTCGGGTACTTCGAGTGCATCCCCCGCCTCCTCCGCCGAGGGGACCGAGCCCAAGGTGGTTTGGCCACCGGTGGCGGTGCTCGGCCAAAGCGTTGGTCCGCGCGAGGCGGACCACACCGACGGCCGGTTCGCCGGACCATACGCGCCCGGTGGCTCTGGTCCGCAGACTGGTCCGCTGCGTGCGGCAGTCGCGGACCGATCCGCCGCAGCCATGCCGACCGCACTCTCGTCACCGGACCGAATATCCCCACCTGCAGAGAAACCGCAGGTCAGCGGCGGGCGGACCGGACCGGTCGCCGCGGACCAAGACGGTCCGCACGTCATGCAGCGGTCCGCTCACACTGGTCCGGTGGTCCGCGGCGGAGCGGACCAGCCAGCGGGTCCTGGTCCGCACGACCGGGAGCGGACCGGCGCCCCGGCCGACGAGCGGACCAACGTCCCGTCGCCGGACAAGGCCGGCGGACCGGACCAGGGCCCGCGGACCGGTCCGGGCGAGCCGTCCGGACCGGCGGACCAAGCGGAGCCGACTTCCGGTGACGGAGCTGCGCTGCTGGACGAGTTGCGGTCAGCGGTCGGCAAGTACGTGGTGCTGCCCAGCGAGGAGGCGCTGACCGCGCTCACCTTGTGGGTGGCAGCCACGCACATCCAGACCGCACTGCAGTACGCGCCGCGTCTGGCGGTGGTGAGCCCGACCAAGGGCTGCGGCAAGTCCCGCGTCCTGGACGTGGTGCACGAGACCGCGCACCAACCGATGATCACGGTGAACACCTCACCGGCGGTCATCTACCGCGTCATCGGCAAGAACCCGCCCACCTTGCTGGTGGACGAGGCCGACACCATCTTCGGCCCCAAGGCAGGCGACAAGGAGGATCTGCGCGGCCTACTGAACGCGGGTCATCAGCGCAACCGGCCCGCCTGGCGCATCTCCGGACCGGAGCACAAGCCCACCCCGTACCCGACCTTCGCCATGGCCGCGCTCGCGGGCATCGGCGACCTGCCGGACACGATCATGGATCGGGCGGTGGTGCTGCGGATGCAGAAGCGCAAGACGGGTGAGAAGGTCGCCTCGTTCCGGTTGCGGTATTCAGTGCCCGAGCTCAACGCGCTGCGCGACAAGCTGACCGCCTGGCTGGGCCCGCTGCGCGGACAGGCTTCCCGGATGGTTCCCCCGATGCCGGTGGAAGACCGGGCGGCGGACACCTGGGAGCCGCTGGTCATCATCGCCGACCTGGCCGGCGGCCGCTGGCCCGCCCGCGCCCGCGCCGCGTGTGTGGCCATGACCCGGCACGAGGCCGCCCAGGATGAACAGAGCAGCCTGAAGACGCGACTACTGCGCGACATCCACCGCATCTTCGAGGCGAACGACAACCCCGAGGCCCTGTCCACCCAAGACCTGGTCGCCGCCCTGGTCCAGGACGCCGACGCTCCGTGGGCGGAGTACGGCACCAAGGGCCTGAACGCCTACCACCTGGGCAATCTGCTGCGGGACTTCAACATCAGCTCGGCCAACTACCGGTTCGAGAAGGGGAGGCAGGCCAAGGCGTACATGCGCAACCGGTTCGTGGACGCCCGGGCGCGCAACTGCCCGGACCTCGTCGAGGCGGCAACCGAGCCCAAACAACAGGCTGCGCCCGCGCGCCCGGTCCAGGGCAAGCCGCCCGCCGCCCCGGCGGGATCGCTGCCCGTCGGCCCGCCCGGCGGCCCCGCCGGGCCGCCACGAAGGCTCTGATCCCACAAAGGGCGTAGTCCGTAGCACTGCGTCGCGTCCGTCCCCGTGCAGGTCAGCGCGGGGACGGACTCTCTCGCCGGGACGCAGTCCTCCGTACCTGGTCTCATCTCCGTACCTGTGCTGACCAGGCGTGCGACGCATGCGACGGAGGCGACACCGCTGCCACCCCACTGCCCGGAGCATCACCATGCACACTGACAACGACAACAACCCGGCCTCCTCGCGCCGTCGAGGATGGTTCGGCGTGGCCCGTCGACCAGCAGCAAGCTGGAGCGAACGAGCCTCTAATGAGGCTTCGTCCGCGCTTGCCCCCGCCCCAGGGGTGGCGAAGGAGGCGGCCGCGCGCCAGGGGGCGCCCGAGCCTGGGGAGGTGGCGGCCGAGCCCAGCACCGTGCCTGTTGCCGAATCCGCCGCCGCACACGCCGAGCCGCCCGTCGAGCAGCCTTCGTGGCGCGAGCCCGACGCTCCCGTGCTGCCCGCGCTGATGAACCGCAAGCGCACCACCGAGAAGCGCGACCACGAAAAGACCATCCGCTTCACCCCGACCGCGATCCGCATCATCGCCAGGGAGGCCGAGCGGCGCGGCCAGAAGTTCGCCGGGTTCGTCGGCGACGCCGCGCTCGCCGTAGCCCTCGGCAAGGCGGGCATGGCCGGTAGCCCGGAGGACGATCCGATCCGCCCGCTGATCGAGGCCATCGAGGGACACATCAAGGCGCTGAACCGCATCGGCCACAACCTCAACCAGATCACCGGGGCAATCCACCGGAGCACGGTCCCCGAGCACGCCCACGCCGTGCTCGAGCATGTCGACCAAGCGGTCCAGCGCAGCTACCGGCTGATGGACCAGCTCGTGGCGGAGGGTGTCGCGCATGGTGCCTGACGTCTCCACCGGCTCCGACACACGCGGCCTGATCGTCTACCTCTTCGGTCCCGGCCGCCGCGACGAGCACACCGACCCGCACATCGTCGCCGCCTGGGACATGGCCGGCGCCCCCGACCCCGGACGCGACCCTGAAGCCACCTACACCCAGCTCGCCAAGCGCCTCGACCACCACGTCGACCTGCGCACCCGCGAGCTGGGCGGCAAGAAGCCCCCGCAGCACGTGTGGCACTGCCCGGTCCGCACCGCGCCCGGCGACCGCTACCTCACCGACGCCGAGTGGGCCGAAGTCGCCCGCCGTGTCGTCGCGGCCACGGGCATCGCCCCCGAGGGCGACGAAAAGGCATGCCGGTGGATCGCGGTGCGCCACGCCGACGACCACATCCACATCATGGCCGCAACCGTCCGCGCCGACGGACGCCGACCCCGCACCCACCGCGACGGACAGCGTGCCCAAGCCGAATGCCGCAAGATCGAAGCCGAGTTCGGGCTGCGGCGCCTGAAGTCCGGCGACCTCACCGCCCCGCCCACGCCCACCGGAGCCGAGCGCGCCAAGGCCCAGCGCCAAGGCCAGCAGGTCACCGCCCGCCAGTGGCTGCGCGAGCGGGCATACGCCGTGGCCGCAGCCGTACGCACGGTGGACGACTACTTCACCGTGCTCCAGTCCTTGGGCATCCAGGTCAAGACCCGCCTCGGCCCCGAGACCGGCGACGTGATCGGCTACAGCATCGCCGCCCCCGGCGACACCAACGCGGTCGGCGAACCGGTCTGGTACGGCGGCTCCAAACTCGCCCCCGACCTGTCCATCAACCGCCTGCGCGAACGGCTCGACACCCAGGAAGTAGCCGACCGCCCCGAGCACGTGGCGGACCCCAACGCGCCATGGTGGCACTTCGAGAGCGCCCTCAACACGGCGAGTGGCGTCCTCGGCTCAGACGACGACGCCGCGGCCCAGGGCCACCTGGATGCCTTCGGCGACGCCCTGCACAACGTGACTCGCGCCACGCCTGGCCCGCACCGGCACGAATTGGTGGCGGCGGCCAGGGCCTTCAACCGCGCCCGCCGCTCAATGATCCGGGCCGACCACCAGGCCGCTACCGCGCTGCGACGGGCCGCCAAGGAACTCGTATATGCCTCCAGCGAGCCGGGTGGGCTCGCGATAGCCGTGCTTTTCGCGGCCATGCACGTGGCCCGCGCAGCCGCCAAGTGGCACGAACAACGCGGCCACGCGCAACAGGCGGCAGCAGCTGAGGAAGCCTTCCGCCACCTCCAGGCGGGGTACCAGCAGGCCGCCAAACCGGCCTTGGCGGACCTCGCCCGCCGCGCCCCACGCGCCACAACCGCCAGCCGCTACGAGCAGGACCTTCGCGCGGCCCTCCCCGGCCACGCCGACCGCGTCCTCGCCGACCCCGCCTGGACCGCCCTCACCACAACCCTCGCCCGCGCCGAGACCGCTGGCCACAACACCCGGCGCCTCCTGGCCACAGTCGGCGCCCAGCGAGAACTCGACAGCGCCGAGCGCCCCGCCGAGGTGCTCAACTGGCGCATCACCGCGCAACCGAACAGGCGGGCTCAAGCGGCTCGGAGGCGCAGCACCGTCAGCGGCGCGTCGCCCATGCCTCCCAGGCCACACCCTCCGGCCGCACCGGTGGCCATGAGGCCCGAAGATCACCGTCCGCACCGCTGACGCCGGTCAGATGCCCTCGTCACGCGCCGTGGCGAGGGCATCGACTTTTCGCCCAGGTCGCATCAGGCTGCTTCGGTTTCGCTCGGAGCGGCGGGCCCGGCAGTCCGCGTATCGAGCAGCCGACTGGCCCACGATTGGGCCTCGGCCAGATGTTCAGCCCGCAGCCCGACGTGGGGATTCGGCTGCACAAGGAGGGTCGGGGCACCACTGGCTGTGCGTTCCGCAGCCCACGCGTGGTCCAGGCGGGTGAAGTCGTCGTCGATCCAGACAGCCGGCGCGTCCCCCAGCCAGGCATCGACGTGGTCGCGCTTCCACAGGTAGCCGCTGGGGTGGCTGGTGGTGATCTGAGGGCGCGGCAGGTCGACATGCGGCAGGGGAGGGAGGCCGAGGAGTGGGCCGATCAGCGTGGTGGCGTCCTGCCGCCAGCTCGTGCACCAGACCGGTGTGACCAGGCCCGTACGGATCACGCCCATGAGCATGGGGCCGTGGGCGGGGTTGAGCCAGATGGTGACCGGGTCGTCTTCGCTGCGGCCGGTGGGGACGACGTCGTGGCGGGCGTGGGGGTCCGGGGTCGAGCCGTCCGCGTCGGGGAAGGGTATGAGGACGCCGTCGATGTCGAGAAGCAGGTAGGGCGGGCGCATCGATTCCTCCACGGGGAGCCGGGGGTCAGAGCTTGCGCGCGGTGATCAGCAGGGTGGTGGGCCAGCGGCCCTGTCGGGGGTCGTGAAACTCCTGGGCCGAGGCGAGCCACAGGCCCGCGCGGTCGAGGTGCTTCTCCCAGCGGGCGGCGTCGAAGTCCCAGCGCGCGACGGGCAGGCGGGTGCGGTCGGGCAGCGTGACGTGGTCGCGGCGGGGCCGGTCGTCGGCAGGAGGAGTCCTGCCGACGCGCTGGGGGTGGGGGACGGAGAAGGCGAGGGTGCAGCCGGGCTTGAGGCGGTGGGCGATGGCCGGGAGCAGGAGTTCGGGCGCGACAAGCCCGACGGCGCCGAAGACCGAGTAGATGGAGTCGAACTGCTCGTCGGAGGCGTGCAGGTAGTGCAGGGCGTGGCCGGCCACGAAGGTGAGGTTGTTCAGCCGTCCGTAGTGCGAGCGGGCGCGGCGTACCTGCAGGCCGACCAGGTCGACGCCGGTGACGTGGGCCGCGTGCCGGGTGGCGAGGTAGGCGGCATTGTGTCCGGGGCCGCAGCCGAGTTCCACCACTCGCTTGCGGCGCAGGTCGGAGCCGAGGATTTCGGCTCCGGGGCCGATGCCCGGCCGCGTGGTCCACTCCATCCGTGCGGGTGGGGCGAGCGGCTCGGCCGGACCGGCGGCCGTGCGTTGGAGGGCGTGGGCGTGCCAGGGAGAGGCTTGGGCGAGCACCTACACCTCCAGGAGCTGGAGGGCGTCGGTGAGGTGCCGGCGGACGACCTTGATGTAGGTGGGGTCAGTGGCAGGGTCGTTGATCCAGCGGATGGCCTGCTCCATGAACCACTCGACGGCCCAAACGCGGTGCCATCCCAACGCCCACTTTTCCGCTGGCAGGCCGCCGCGCTCGGCGAGGGCGTCGGGGGTGCCGCCCTCGGTGACGTAGGACTCCAGGAAGACGCGCAGGCGCACGGGGTCGGGGTCGTCGATGGTGCCGTGCCAGCTGGCGAGGTCGAGCAGGCCCGGCCCGGTGAAGGCGCGGGCGAAGTCCAGCAGGCGCCAGCCGCGCTGGCCGATGTGGAGGCTGGTGGGGTGGAACTCGGAGTGCACCCAGCCGAACGGGGCAAGGGTGGTTCCCTGCGCGCGGGTCTCGGCGGCCTGGGCGATCTGATCGAGGGCGTGCTCGACGTCGTCGGTGTCCTGCCATCGGTCGGCCTTGCGGAGCTGGTCGAGGTGGTCCAGGGCGCGGCTGGGCAAGGCCCGCAGCCCTTCCTCGTGCAGTACGGGCAGCGCGCCGGCGGTGCGGGTGCGGTGGAGGACCACGGCCGCTGCGGCCCCGTCGAGGTCGTCCGCTTCCCGGATGGGGGTGCCGAGGTCCTCCAGGAGCATGCCGAGCCAGCCCTCGACGTGAACCGAGGTGTGGACCTTCGCGGCGGGGATTCCGAGGGTGTCAGCCAGCCGGAGGGCCTGGTCCTCGCTGTCGAAGGGCCTCTTCGCGTACTTGAAGATCCGGGTACCGCCGTCCGGGAAGGTCACGCGTTCGACGCCGGACATCGACCACACCCGTACCTCCTCACGCTTGGGGGCGGGCTGGTCGACAAGGGTGCACAGGTTGGTGAGGAGGTCGGCGGTGAGGTTGTCGTTCACAGGGTCTCCGTTGCGTTGTGGTGGCGTCCGGGGCGGGCGAGCGTGCCTGCCCGCCCCGGAGCCCTGCTGGGTGTTACGCGGCGGGTGTCACGCGGTGGGCGTAGACCTGCTCGATCCAGCCGGCCTTGAAGGCGGCCAGGTCGTCACGGAAGTTCGCCATCGACGCACCGTAGGGCGCGACGACGCCGCCGGACTGGTCCGGCACGGACTGGCAGCCGTGCACGAGCCGTCCGCCGAGGGCGGCGTGGGCCTTGATGGACTCGATGCGGCGGTGCTCGTTGAACCAACCGCCGTGGTAGACCTCGTCCAGCATCCCTCCCATCTCGTCGTCCAGGTCGAAGACGACCGAGGTGGCGGCGGGGAAGAACCAGCAGGGGCCGACGTTGGAGATGTGTCCGTCCACCTCGACCTTGTTGAGCGCCATCAGCGTGGCGGCCTCGCGCAGCATCCGCAGGTGCTCGGCGTTGATCTGCGGCAGGCCGAGCCCGTCGAGGTGCTCGTCGCGGAACAGGTAGGCGTACACCTCGTACGCGGTGGACAGCACGCGGGCGGCGTCCGAGGTGGACTCGCCATGGGCCTTGATGAAGTCCAGCGCGAGCTGCTCGACCGCGCTCTCGGTGGTCTCCTGCACGTCCAGGAGCTGGGACTTGACCAGCTCCCAGTCGGCGACGAGCCAGGTGTTCGACTCGAAGCGGAAGAAGTACTCGGCCGGGTCGATCGTGATGCGCCGGCCGTCGACCTGGATGCCCGGCAGGCGGCTCCAGCGCTCGTCGAACGCCTGCGGCAGCTCGACCGTGATGGCCGTGGTGTCGATGGTGGTCACCGTGTCTCCGTCTCTGATCGGCCGGGGGCGGGCACAGGAATGCCCGAACCCGGATCGGGCGTACGGAACTTCGGGGAGCCGCCCGGGACCAGGGGATTGCGGTCGGGCAGTTCCGGGCGGCTGCGACTAAGTGAACCTGCCGTCACGCACAGTGGGTACGGTGAGGGCGAGGCCAAGCGGTATACGCGGTTTACAGCCCCAGGACGGAGGAGGTCATGGCGGCACCCAACAGACCCAATGTCCGTTTACGCGAGGTCATCGGCACGGTCGGCTGCACCTACGACGCGCTGGCCAAGGACGTGCGCAGAATCGCCGCGGAGAATGGCGAGATCATCCACACCAACAAGTCGGCGATCTCCCACTGGGCCAACGGCACGCGGCAGCCAACAGGTCAGACCGGCCACTATCTCGCGGAGGCTCTCTCCCGCAGGGCCGGCCGCACCATCACCCTCACCGAAATCGGCCTGCGCGATCCCGACGTGGCCGTACCTGACGACCCCGATCCCGTCATCACGGCGACCGAGCTGGGCCGCGCCGACGTCGAACGACGCCGTTTCCTGGCCCTGGCCGCCTTCACCACCGCAGGCGTCGCCATGCCCTTGGTCTACGACCACGAGGCCGCATCCCGCATGCTCCGCGCCCGCACCGGCAGGACCCTGGTCGGGGCGGAGGACGTCGAGGTGGTCCGGCAGATCACCGCCGCATTCAGTGCGGCCGACGAACGCCTGGGCGGCGGCCACGGGCTGACCACGGTCACTGCCTACCTCGCCGACACCGCCGCCCCCATTCTCCGCGCCCGCTTCCCCTCCGACGCCCTACGCCGCTCCGCCTTCGGCGCCGTCGCCGAGCTGGCATACCTCGCGGGATGGAAACACCACGACCTCGGTCAGGAAGGCGCCGCCCAGCGCTATTACCAGGTCGGCTACCAGCTCGCCTGCGAAGCCGACCCACACGGCCACGCCGCCTGGATGATGCGCGCCCTCGCCCACCAGGCCCTCAGCCTCAAGCAGCCCCACCACTGCGTCGACCTCGTCGAAGGAGCCCTCAGCCGCGGACTCGGCCACGTCGACGGCCAGACCGAAGCGCTGCTCCACATCGCCCACGCCCGTGCCTTTGCCGCAGTTGGCGAGAAACCCGCGGCAGCCCGGGCGCTGCTGGCAGCCGAGGACGCCCTACTCCGTGACGACGGCCCACAACCCAGCTTCTCCCTCGTCAGCGGACCCGCCGCCGGCACCGTCGCCAGCCACACGGCCCGCACCCTCACCGACCTCGCCGATCACGTCGGAACCGAGCAACAGCACCGCGATGCGCTCGTCCGCTGGGACCCCGTGAAGTACAAGCGCGTCCACGCCCTCACATACGCCGACCTCGGCGACAGCCTCGCCGCCCAGGCCCGCGCTGATGAGGCAGTCGCCGCCTGGAACCAGGCCCTCACGCTGATGGACGGCATGACCTCCGACCGCACCCGCAAGGCGATCACCTCCATCCGATCAACCCTGGCGGTCTACCAGCGGCGCAAAGTGCCCGGTGCCGCCGAACTCGCCCGTCGCGCCCGAGAGGCGCTCGCCTAACATGCCCACCAACCGGGCCGACGAAGGGACCCCCGTGGCTCAGCCGACAACCGATGACCAGCCCAAGGCGCTCAAGCCTGCCCTGGAATCCATGACCCTGCTGGTCGCCGCCGTCATCGTCCACGACAAGGCCGCCAACCGTGTCGTCCTCCTGCAGCGCAGCGACCAGGCCAAATTCGCCAAGGGCAAGTGGGACCTACCCGTCGGCAAGAGCGACCCCGGCGAGCCGATCACCGAGACGGCCGTCCGTGAGCTGTACGAAGAGACCGGCCTGACCGTGAAGCCGGAAGCGCTCAAGGTCGCCCACATCATCCACGGCGCCTGGGGCGTAGAGGCCCCCAACGGCTTCCTCACGGTCGTCTTCGCCGCCCACGAGTGGTCCGGCGAGCCCGAGAACCGCGAACCGCGCAAACACGCACAGGTCCGCTGGGTCGACGCCGACGCCATCCCCGAGGACTTCGTCGAGACCACCGCCAGCGCGCTCCACCGCTACCTCTGCGGCGGGCCGCAGGTCTCGCTTGACGGTTGGCGGTAGCGAGAGGCAGCCCTCCGTTTCTCAAAGGCCGTCGTCGCAAGGCATCGGTGGTCTCGTCTGCTTCTGCAGCAGTGTTCGCGCCAGTCGCGATTGTGCCCCTACGCCAAGTGCCCGGGGAGGCGACCGGACGGGATGCCGGAGACTGCAGGCTCCTGCGCGTGCGCTCCGACGACGTGACACGGATCATGCAGCGAGATCAAGTCAACTCATCTTATTAGCAGACACATCAGGAAAGGTGCCGCTGTAGGTTCCCCTGTGACCATTCTTGATCGTCCCAGGGGGAAACTTGTCGCGTTCGCGCGCGAGATTCTTGGCTTCGGTCTGCGCCGGAGTCACCGCACTTACCGTTCTCGGCACCGCTCCGTCGGCGAGCGCCGCCGCACCCAAGGAAGCCTGCACCGGCCTCTACAACGCCCGCATCACCTTCTGGGCGATGACGTGCAGCCAGCCGGGCGAGCCGATGATCGGCGGCTTCGCCACGTGGCGAAACATACCGATCACCTTCGATCAAAGTGATACAGGTTCGGCGACCGTCCAGGCAGCCAACTATCTGCGCGTCAGCCCGAACACGTCGAGCGGGCCACTCGCCCCCAACATCGAGATCGGCCTGTACGCGGAGAAAACAGGAAAAACCACCTCCACCTACGGTCCCCGCTGGTCGGAGCTGACCACCAGCGGTGGCCGCACTCAGGCCATCAAGGCCGGGGTCAACCCCACCAAGCCGGACAAGCGCAACCACACCTACATGACCGTCCGCCAGGCCAGCGGCAACCAGTGGGATGTGCTCTACGACTTCAACAAGGTCGGCTCCACCACCAAACAGCTCAAGGTGATCGGGGGCAGCACCAACCGCATCGACGTCGGCCTTGAGGTGACCGGACCGAAGTACGTGGACGTCCCCTCCATCGCGAACCGCATGCAGTTCATGACGGGGAACAAGGTGTGGCAGCAGGTGGCGACCGCCAACGTGGCCAGGTCCGTCACTCTGCCCGCGTGCGGCGCGAGCCACAAGCCGCCGACCTGCTTCACCACCAAGCTGACCGACAACAGCAAGTTCACCCAGTGGACCGTGAGCAAGCCCCGTCGGCAAGCCGCCGCCGTGAGCTCGCCGACCACCCTGACGGCGGCCCCTGCGGCCAGTCCGGCCGCTACCCGGGTCGGCGGCCTGCCCGCCACATTCAACGGAGTGGACCAGCAGGCTCTGCAGTCCTGCATGGAGACCGACCCCGACAGCTGCCTGGCCACCGTGCCCGGCCTGTCGGAGTGCGTGGTCACCGTACGGGTCTGCAACGCCGCCGCTCTGCCGTCCGGTGAGCCTTCAACGGACACCGAAACCGATGCGGGCGTATCGGCCGGCGATGTCCGGGAGCGCGCGGCAGCCGCATTCGACGTCCCAGGTGACTCACTGACCATCAAGCCGCCCGCTTCACCGGCAGGAGCGCTGAAGGCCCGCTCCCACGCAGCCGCTGACAGCGCCGAAGCCTCATGGACGGTCACCTCCACCAGTCCCACCCGCGGCTTGCAGCACACCGACCGCCGCTTCGACGGATTCACCGCCCACTACTCCGCACGCACCGGCGCACTGCTGGAGGCGTGCTGGGGCGACCTCTGCGACGTCTCGTGATCGCCACGAACCGTCGCTGTTCCGTCGCTTCCACACGCCCCCAAGGAGTCCATCGGTGAACATACGCACCGCACTCATACGTCTCGCCCGCGGCACCGCCACCACCACTGCGGTCCTGGCACTGCTCACAGCGGGCACCACCACTGTCGCCCAGGCCGCCCCTACCGCGAACGACCCGGCGGTCGACGGCACGGTGTTCGTCGACGCGGCGTCGCTTCCCGACGACGAGCTGCGCGGCCTCGACCAGCCCATCCCCTACGCCGAATACGCCGGATCTCACACGCCAAAGACCGCAGCGCGGCAGGGTTCAGCCGGCGCCGAGCCTGGCGACGAAAAGGACCTGCGGCAGCAGTGCGCCAGCCACGCGGCGCAGGCCAAGGCCGCCACCGGCTGGATCAAGTCCCGCTTCGAGAGTTGCCAGAAGCGCCCCTTCGACCTGGTCCTGCGTGATGTGAAAGGCACCACCACGCTCGGCCGCCTCTGGTTCGACCAGTGGGTCCTCGGCTTCGCGTACGACGGCAGCCGGCGCGTCGACTACGTCGCCAGCATCGAGAACATACGCGTCCAGCCGATACCCACCGAAGATGCCACGAAGTGGCGCCTCGGCCAGCACTTCCGCCACAACATCAACGCGTCCAAGAGCGATCCCGATCCCAAGGTGACCGCACCGCAGACCCAGGAGCGTGACGAACTACTCGGAGGGTGGGACCGCACGCCTCAGTGGACTCTCTCCTACACCTCACCGGACAAAGGCGCCTTGTTCGACCAGGGCAACCAGCAGCGCGTGTTCTCCACCGTGTCCATGGACCTGAGCGCCAGCTCCCCCAACGCCGCCCCCTTCACTGGAGGCGGAAACGTCTACAGCTCCAGCGTCCGCTACGACTACGCCGGAAAGATCGCGGGCAAGCACAAGGGCACCGTCTTCACGCAGGCCCGCGTGGAACTCGTGATGAGCCAGAAGGACCCCGCAGTCAACGAAAGTGCCCTGCACATCTACGACGCCCTGAACCGACCTGAGCGAACCTTCCCCTCATGGCCCGGCAAGAGCGTGCCGGGAGCGAAGGAGCCCCTGCACCGGCTCGTCAACAAGGAGAAGCAGAAGGAGAACCGCAAGCGCTCCATCAAGGAGTGCGAGAAGGTATGGGGCGACTACAGCGGGACCAAACTC
>NZ_JAATEM010000040.1 GCF_012034205.1 Streptomyces composti | reverse complement strand
CTCCGGGCTGCGCCCGGAGCAAGCGGGGCGGTCGCTGCGCTCCCGCTGGCCCGCGCGATGCGCGGGCCCGTCCCTTCGCTGCGCTTCGGGACGGTGTGGGGCCGGCCGCTGCGCGCCCGGCGGGCCGCGCGATGCGCGGCCGGGCGGCTGGGGTCTGACGGTGCGGCTAGTGGGGGTTGGAGTGGAGGAGTTGGGGAGTGCTCCGCACTCCCGGGCGGGTCCGCTGCGCTCCCCCGCCTGACGGTCCTTCCGGCTGCGCCTCCAGAACCGTGGGGCCCGCTGACGCGGGCCGGGCTGGCTACGAGGGTGGGGGTCGCTCGTTCGCGTGGGTTCCAGTGTAGTGGCCGCATCAGGCTGATGCAGCATGTACCGTTGGCGGAAACACGGGACACCCCCCCAACCGCCCGGGAACCTCCCTGGAATTCCGAGAGGAACGACCGTAGATGACCGGTCATCACGAATCTACCGGACCCGATCCCGCACTGAGCAGCGATTCTGTGCGCCGGGTGATGCAGTACCAGACTGCGGGTGTGAACGCCCGGTTGAGGCTGTTCGCGCTCCTGGAGGCTCAGGGAGTGCCCGCGAGTGAGGCGGACGACCTGGTGGCCGCGCTGGAGGCTGGGGCGGTCGCCGGGGCGCAGTGCCAGGTGGTGGAGCTGGACGGCATCGCGCCGGCCTCTCGGGGCCCGCTGTTCGCGGACGGCTGGGATGACGGCGTGAGGGCCGTGAGCGAGGCTTTGGTGGGCATCGCGGACCGGGAGTGGTCCCGGCGCGGCGGCCGGTCGGCCCGGGCCGCTGATCTGGCCGTACACATCGCGGACGTGAGGCAGCGTGAGCGGGCCGACCTGATGCGCCTGGAGGCGTACGTCTGGAAGACCGTGCTGCCGCACCCACCCGTACACCACGGCGCGGCGGCGGGTGCTGGAAGCGCTGGGCGAAGCCGGCGGTCTGTGCACCGCGCGAACAGTGAACGGTGACGGGGACGTCATCGTCTGCACGCGCGATGCCGGGCACTACGACCCGGACGACAAACCGCCTTTCAAGGACGGGAAGCTGGGCGGCTGGCACAAGGCGGATGCGTCGATCTGGAAAGACTAGGGCACGACCTGCATTCCGCACGCGGCCATCTGAAACCACGGAAAAGTCAGGCATAGGGGAGGCAAGGAAATGTCAGAGATTCCGCTCAAGGAACACCAGGTAGACCAGCGCGCCGCGTTTCGCAGGTGGGTGGGATTCCCTGCAAGGTCATCTGTGCCCCCGCAGGGTGCCCGTGCCACGATCGTGTCAGCGACCGGCTCGGGCAAGACGATCATGGCCGCCGCGTGCGCGCTGGAGTCGTTCGCGGACGGCCGGATCCTCGTGACCGTGCCGACCCTGGACCTGCTCGTGCAGACCGCCCAGGCGTGGCGCGCGGTGGGCCACCGGGCCCCGATGGTCGCGGTGTGCTCGCTGGAGAACGACCCGGTCCTCAACGAGCTGGGCGTGCGGACCACCACCAACGCGATCCAGCTCGCCCTGTGGGCCGGGCACGGCCCCGTGGTCGTGTTCGCCACCTACGCCTCTCTCGTGGACCGCGAGGACCCGGAGGACCCAACGGGTCAGCGGAAGGTTCGCGGGCCGCTGGAGGCCGCTCTGGCGGGCGGGGAGCGGCTCTACGGCCAGCGCATGGACGGCTTCGACCTCGCGATCGTGGATGAGGCCCACGGAACCGCCGGTGATCTTGGTCGCCCGTGGGCGGCGATCCACGACAACCAGCGGATCCCGGCGGACTTCCGGCTCTACCTGACCGCGACCCCGCGCATCCTCGCCGCTCCCCGCCCACAGAAGGGCACCGGCGGCCAGGAGGCGGAGATCGCGACCATGGCCGACGACCCGAACGGGACCTACGGCGCGTGGATCGCCGAGCTGGGCCTGTCGGAGGCGATCGAGCGGGAGATCCTTGCCGGATTCGAGATCGACGTGCTGGAGATCCGCGACCCCTCCCCCGTTCTCGGGGAGTCGGAGGAGGCGCGGCGCGGCCGGCGTCTGGCGCTGCTGCAGACCGCGCTCCTGGAGCACGCCGCCGCGTACAACCTGCGTACGGTCATGACGTTCCACCAGAAGGTGGAGGAGGCCGCGGCGTTCGCGGAGAAGCTGCCGGAGACGGCGGCCGCGCTGTACGTCAATGACGCGACCGACGAGGACCTGGCCGCCGCCGACAAGCTGCCGAAGTCCTCGATCGACGCGGAGTTCTACGAGCTGGAGGCCGGCCGCCACGTCCCGCCGGACCGCGTCTGGTCGGCGTGGCTGTGCGGCGACCACCTCGTGTCCGAGCGGCGCGAGGTGCTGCGCCAGTTCGCCAACGGCATCGACGCGGCCGGGCGGCGGGTGCACCGTGCGTTCCTCGCCAGCGTTCGCGTGCTCGGGGAGGGCGTGGACATCACCGGCGAGCGGGGCGTGGAGGCCATCTGCTTCGCCGACACCCGCGGCTCCCAGGTCGAGATCGTGCAGAACATCGGCCGCGCGCTCCGGCCCAACCGCGACGGCACCACCAAGGTCGCCCGCATCATCGTGCCCGTCTTCCTCCAGCCCGGCGAAGACCCGCAGGACATGGTGGCCTCCGCCTCCTACCGCCCCCTCGTAGCCGTGCTCCAGGGCCTGCGCTCACACGATGAACGCCTGGTCGAGCAGCTCGCCTCCCGCGCCCTCACCAGCGGCAAGCGCAAGGTCCACGTCCGGCGCGACGAGGACGGACGGATCGTCGGGGCCGGGGGCCGGGGTGACAGTGAGGAGCAGGAGCAGGACGGCGCCGATGCCGCTGCCGAGTCCGCGCTGCTGCACTTCTCCAGCCCGCGCGACGCCGCCACGATCGCCGCGTTCCTGCGTACGCGGGTGTACCGACCGGAGTCCCTGGCCTGGCTGGAAGGCTACGAGGCCCTCCTGCGCTGGCGCAGGGAGAACGACATCACCGGCCTATACGCCGTTCCGTACGACACCGAGGTCGAGGTCGGAGTCACCAAAGCTTTCCCGCTGGGGCGGTGGGTGCACCAGCAGCGCAAGACGCTGCGCGCCGGCGAACTCGATCCGCACCGCAAGGAGCTGCTGGACGCGCCCGAGGCCGGGATGGTGTGGGAGCCCGGCGAGGAAGCCTGGGAGGCCAAGCTCGCCGCGCTCCGGTCGTACCGGCGGGCCACCGGGCACCTCGCGCCCCGGCAGGACGCCGTGTGGGGTGAGGGTGAGGCGATGGTGCCGGTCGGGCAGCACATGGCCAACCTGCGGCGGAAGGGCGCGAAGAACGGCCTGGGCAAGGATCCGAAGCGGGCGGAGCAGCGTGCGGCGCAGCTGGCCGCGATCGACCCGGACTGGGACTGCCCGTGGCCGCTGGACTGGCAGCGGCACTACCGCGTCCTCGCGGACCTGGTCGAAGCCGACGGCAGCCTGCCCGACATCGCACCCGGCGTGCTGATGGACGGCGACGACATCGGCAAGTGGCTCCAGCAGCAGAAGCAGCCGGCCGTCTGGGCGCGGCTCCTGCCCGAGCAGCAGGAGCGGCTGTCCCAGCTGGGCATCAAGCCCGCTGAGGCGCCGTCTCCGGCCCCGGCCGCCAAGGGCGCGGCGAAGGGCCTGAGCAAAGCGCAGCAGGCGTTCCAGCGGGGTCTGACGGCCCTCGCGCAGTGGGTTGAACGGGAAGGCGCCCACCGGCCTGTACCGCGGGGCCACAGCGAAGAGATCGTGGTCGACGGCGAGACGGAGCCTGTGCTCGTCAAACTAGGTGTGTGGGTATCGAACACCAAATCGAGGCGCGACAAGCTCGCCCAGGAGCAGCTGGAGGCGCTGCGGGAGCTGGGCGTGGAGTGGGCATGACGCCGATATCGTCTGGCCGTTGAGTCGGACCGCGCGAGGCCCCGGGACATGAGCTCGGGGCCTCGCTTTTCACTGTTCCTGTTCCGGGGTGGCCGTCGGCTCAGTCTCTTCGGACCCGTCTTGCGGTTGTGCCAAGGCGTCGGGAATGAAGTGTGAGTAGCTCTCGCGTAGGTGCCGGGTTACGCGGTCGTCGGTCGCCTCGTAGTTCAGCTGCTCCTGGAAGAACCGCAGCTTTCTCTCCCCGGCGTCGAGGATCTCGCCCCAGCTCTTGACCCAGACTTCGTAGTCGTCCTGTACGTCGGCGAGGCCGGCGGGCCGGTCCTTCTGCCGGATGTCGCGGAGGATCTTGTCCGAGTATTCGTAGGTGACGAGGTAGAAGCGCCACTTGCAGCCCACCCCGCTGTACTGGGGGTCGTCGATGATGGCTCGGGCGTAGTTCTTGATCTGGGTGAGTTCCTTCGGGCCGACCTTCACGGTCGGTCGCTTGAGCTCGATGACGAGGCGCTCGGTGGAGTGGTCGTCCCGGCGGCTGCGGAACATCAGGATGTCGACCCGGCCGCTGCGCCCGTCCGGTTGGGTTACGGCTTCGAGTTCGTGCTCCAGGACGACGTCTTCACCGAGGTGGTCTTCCAGGTGGGCCTGGAGGACGTTGGTGAGTCCCAGCTCGCTCCTGGTCATGTGCCAGTCCTCGCCGAACAGCCACAGGTTCTTGTTGACCATGGGATGGAGCTGGTCGACCTCGCGCAGGTTCTTGCGGAGGTGTTCGTCGGCAAGGATCTTGCGCAGGGCCTGGATGAAGTTCAGGCGGTTGGTGACCGTGGTGGCCGCGCCGATGACGTGAGTCAGGTCGGTGCTGTCCAGGAGGTTCTTCAGGTGCCGGCGGTCGTCGTCGCTGAGCGCCAGGACCTTCTCGAGGATGGCGTGGAGGTCGCCGGGGCTGCTCTCCAGCGCGGTGCGGATGAGGTTGACGGAGAGGCTGCGGGCCGCCCCTTTGGCGGGAAGTGCGTGGCGGGCAGCGGTGACGACGACGTCGAAGGTCTGGCGCTCTATGGCGAGCGCGCCGGTCACCGGCTGGTCGTCGTAGGGGTAGATGCCTTCGGTCTTCAGCTGTCGCACGACCTCTGCTGAAATCTGGGCTCCGCGGACGGCCAGGTGCTGCTGAACGGCCTTGACGGCCGCGTCCAGGAGCCCGGAGTGGGACATGGTCAGCCCGTGGAGGTCGTCGACGGACAGGCCGTTGAACAGGTTGGCACGCAGGTAGGGGGTGAAGCTGATGATGCCGTCGGACCAGTCGCTGCCGTACTCGCCCAGGGCGATGCCGTCGGCGTTGCAGAGGAGCATCTTGCGGTCGCCCATCCGCTTGTTCCACTCGACAAAGGTGACGACTGGGGGCGGGTCCTCGCCGGCGTACTCCTCCGGGAGATCCAGTTCCAGGTCGATGGGTTCGCCGACGATGATGTCGCTGGGGTCGAGCTGTTTGCCGTCGAACGTGACGCGCACGTGCGGGTAGGCACGGAGGTAGAACGCCAGCTTGGCGGTGAGGTTCGCGGCGGCGTCGTCGCGCTCGAGGCGGCTCAGGGGCTTGCCCTGGGGAACAGAAATGCGGACCGTCGTGCCGGGCTTGTCCCGGGTCGGCTCTGTTTCCTCAACCTGCCAGATGGTGGCGTGGTCGGCGTTGCCGCGGATCTGGACCCCGACCAGGGCGTCGTCGACCACGGCCGTCGACTCCCAAGTAAGCCGGTCGCCCAGGGCGAAGGCGTAGAGGCGGCCTTCGCCGTTGCGGCCGTGCAGGATGCGTTCACCACCCTCTGTGTGCGTCCTGCTGGTCTTCCAGGTGGTGCCGTATGCCTGGAAGGCGTTGCGTGCTCGTTCTGGCGTCATGCCGTGACCGTTGTCGGTCACGACGACGTCGGTGATCGCCTTCATGCTGGAGCGGCGCAGTTCGACGTCGACCTCGGTGGCGTTAGCGTCCAGAGCGTTCCACACCAGTTCGGCGACGGCCGTGATCTGAGGCTTCCTCTTGAACTGGAGGATCTTGCGCTCGCCGACCGAGAGCTCGAACTCCGTCAGCGGCGGTCCGCTCTGCGCCGGCAGTTCGGCGCTGACCACGCCCGCGCCAACTCCCCTGCGTGCAGCGCCCTGTGTGTTGTGCTCCCCAGACATGCGGTGACCGTACCGGTTTCGCACAGTGCGGTACACATCGCCTTGCGTGACGCGTGCCGATTGGCCCGCTGCGGCAGCCCCTCAGTACCGGCCGGACACTCGGAAGCAGAGAGACTCCGGAGAACAGTCCTCCGGAGTCTTTTGCTGTCGGCGGGCGAGCAGGTCAGCTGGGATGTCCCGTCAGCTGTGTCACTCGGCTGGCAAGGCCCTCATCCCCAGGACATGGGCCGAACGGTCAGCCACCGCTTGACCACTACCGCCGGGGGTGCGACCGGCTCGTACGGCGCGATGGCCGCGGCGATGGCATCCGCCAGCTCATCGACGTTCTGCACCACGTGCCGGGGCGGAGTGATCCAGATACGCGGCTCGGCGTCCGGGCCGTCCTGATTGGGAATCAACTGCGCGTACAGGTGGGTCTGCCCGCTCGGTTCGCTCTCGTAGCCCCAGGTGCTGTGCTTCTCCCAGCCGGGCGCCCAGAACGGATGCGGCCCGCCCCGGGTCAGATCGGGCTCCGCCGGCCGTGGCTGCGGCGCGCGGGTGTACGACGGCCCGTACACGATTTCCCAGACGCTATCGGTGTGTTCCAGCACGTCCATGCGCACGTGCTGTTCGGAAGCTAGATGATCAATTCCAGGGGATGCCTGCGGATGGTGTGGGATGGGCGGTGGCCGAAGCCACCGCGAAACGGTCGGTGCGGCGGGCTGCTGGCCCTCGTTGTCGAGGTGGCAACGGGCGGTCAGGCGTCAGGGGCGACTTCGGGGTGCGTGAACCGCACGGGCTTGCCCAGCGACCGGGCGTAGGCGATTTCGGCTCGGGTGCTGTCTCCGATGTAGTCGCCGACTACGAGCACCTCATCAGCGAGCCGGATCTTCGCCCGGTGCAGACCGGCGAGTCGAACCTTTAGCGCCTCGGCCTCGACAGGACCGGACCAAAGTTCGTGCGGCGACTTCATGTCAATGCCCGGTTTGACGACAATCTTTCCGGCTTTGGTCTCCCGCAGATCGGCCTCGTTCATCTCGGTCATGAAGCGGGTGGAGCCGCAGATCACGACGATATGCGGGAGGCTCAACAGCTTCTTCGCGTCGGCGAGCTTCTCCTCGGGGGTGAGCAGTTGCGGGTATGACACTGGTTCCTCCTGGTGGTGCGGTCCAAGGGGTGCTTGCGGAGACGAGAACGAGAGTGCCCAAGATCGGTCCTCGAAGGCGCGGGGGCTAGTCGGTGTGGAGTCCATCGGGTGGACTCCACACCGATGTCGTGCACCGCCACTGAGTGCAGGACGTCTGGGGTTCCACTCGGTGGACGATGCACAGCACCGTCACCACAGCCAGGCGGTGGAGTGCCGCAACCGGGATAGCGCGCGGGCGTCGCGGCGCGCGGCCGCGTTGCCGATCCGGCCTTGCCGGGCGCGGGGCCGGCGGGACTGCCCGGCGGCGAGGCGGCGGCGTCCGGCGTCCTGGAGGCGCCGCCGTTGCTTGCGCAGCTCCCGCTTTTTCTCCGCCTTCGACTTCGGTTTCCGGGGCCGCTTCCAGATCGGCTCCCACGCCGGGGGCCCATCGAGGACGGCGGCCATCTTCTGAGAGGCTGCGCGGGCGCGAGCGAGGGCGTCCTCGAGGCTGGGCTGTTCTTCCGGGGTACTCACCCGACTCCTCCTGTGGTCCGGCCCGGTGCGTGCTGAGTGCCGGGCTGCTGAGTGTGCGACGGTGCCGCCGTCGGGGCGGGCTGCGGTCGGGGGCCGTGGGTGACGGCGCGCTCCCGCATACCGTCCTGGAGCTTGGCGACGGCGGCCTCGAGCGTCCGGCGGGTCTGCTCCATCGTGGCGATGTCGGTCTTCTGCTCCGGGACGTGGCCGGCCTTCCGGTCCGGGCGGACCAGCCGCGGGCGGGACTTCGGGGCGGCGGGCACGGCGACGGTGTGCGGCCGGGCCCGGGAGCCCAGGCGGTCCGCGCGGCGTACCGCTTGGACCCGGGCGGTCAGCGCGCCGGCGGCGAGGCGGGCCCGCTCGTACGGGGGCGCGGACCGGTTGCGGGTCAGTGGACGCAGCACGGCCTGGTCCTCGGTGTCGTACGGGTACAGGGCGCGCAGGTCGGCGGTCATCATCCGCCGGCTCGCCGGGCGGGTGTAGTCGTCGACGACCGTCTGCACGATCTGTTCGTCCAGGCCCGGCTGGTGGGGTCGGCCGCGCAGGACGTAGGAGAGGTGGCGGCGGGCTTCGGCGAGCAGGTGGTGGCGCTTGAAGGCGCCGCGCATCACGTACACCACGGCGACGACGTCGACGGCGGCCAGCGCGATGTCGACCACCGGCCGCACCCGCGCCCACACCGCCGCGGCCGCCGCCCGCGCCCGCTCCGCCAGCCGGTCGACGGTGTCGGCGCCGTAGGCCCGGATCGCTGAGGCCCGCCATCGCTTGCGCAGCTCGGTCAGCGACAGCAGCTCCGTGCGCTTGGGCGGGCGCGTCTGGTCGGCGGCCTGGCAGGCCAGCGCGTAGGAGGCCTGCTCCCCCGGCGGGTGCCCCTGCCGTTCCTCGTACTTGGCGGTGAGGACGGGCAGCGCATCCTCGATCTGCTGGCGGCGGGTCGACTGCCAGCCGATGAGCCGCTGGTCGATGCCCGCGATCTCCATGACTGGCCGACGGCCGGGCGTCACCACACGGGGCTCCCACGCCCACCCGAGCCGCGCGGACACCTCCTCCATGAAGTACAGGAGGTAGAGGGTGTCGGCCGCGACGATGTGGGTCATCAGCGAGTCCGCCGACAGGTTCCCCCACTTCCCGTCGTGCGGCCGCCGAGCGCGGATCGACACGACTGCGTGCGCGTGGAGCAGCGGCCTCGATTCCGTGGCCCTGGACTCGTAGTGCCGGAAGACCGCGACGATCAGCCCATCCTTGACCCGGGCCCGCTGCTTGCCGCCGGCCTTCCAGCGGATCTCCGCGACCGACTCCTCCAGCCACGCCAGGGTCTTGTCGCGGGCGATGTCGTCGCACAGCTCCAGCACCAGGCGGTGCCGGTCGTCCATCAGGGCCCACGCGAGGTGGGCCGTCGGCGGGGGCCGGAACGTCAGGTCGAAGGCGAGCCAGGGGGTGCGCTCCTTGGCCTTGTCGGTCTTCGGTGAGCGGTTGTGCTCGATGGGCCTGCCGAGCACGGTCGCCCGCCGGGCCTGCTCCGGGCTCTTGCCCTGCGCCAGGAGCTTGCGCTCGATCCGGTCGGCGTCCGGGTGCCGGCCCTCCCCCAGGAGGAGTTCGGCCTGCCGCTCGGTCACCACGTCCCCAGCCGTCAGGCCGAGCGCGGCCAGGCCCCGGCCCTTCCACACGCCGGGCGGGACACCGGCTTCGTCCTGGGCGGCGCGCAGCGGCGTGCCCGCAGGGCGGTGGCCGTCGCCGACCATCACGCCACGGAAGAGGTAGCGCCACCCGTTCCCCGGGCGAACTGGCGACATGCTGATCATCGGCCCATGGAACCCCGGCCCTGACCTGCGTAAAAGCGTGATCCGGGGTGCTTCCCGCCGGGCGGGAGGCCATCACCAAGTCTTTACCGGAGCGCCCGCCAGGCGGTCCGTCTGCTCAGCCCGAGACGGTAAGCCGCCGGTGTGTGCACTCTCCCGCCCATGACTATCACCAGGTACGGAGAGCCCTGTCCCCTCTGCCGCACGCCGCTACTCCTGGACGTGCTCCAGGTGCGCTCCGCGCAGTCCGACTTCCCCACCGCCGAGCGCGTCACCGGGCACCGATGCCCCAGCTGCCAGACGACGCGGCCCGAGCAGTGGACGGAGGCGATGCGGAGCCTCTACGGCGACGCGTGACGGTGCCGTGCGAATACTGCGCGCGCAGCGTCGAACGTATCCGAGCTCATTCGATGACCGGGCGTCTGTGGCGGGGGCAATCCACGGCTTGTGGCGGAACGCGACCGCCGGGGGTCGGTCCGAGGGGCAACGACCATGCCTTGCGGACGGTGTCGATCAGAGGTCGGGCGCTGTAGGGCGATATGCCGAGTTCCTGACGTGCGTCGGCCAGTCGTTCAGGGTCGCCGTCCGGGCCCTGCTCAGCCGCCAGTTGTGTGCGGCGCTCAAGTCCTTCGGTGCTGAAGATGTCGAGCAGGGTGAGCGAGAAGTAGGCGTACGTGGAGGCCTCATCGATGAGCTGGCGTGCCTCACTGCTGAGGTCCGGATCGGCTGGCACATGCGGTGGGTCGCCGGCGTCCACGGGGCGTGATCGGGGGCCTTCGCTGTAGAAGGCGAACTGCTCGAGAGTCTGCAGCATGTCGGCTTCTACGCACGGGCAGGGGTCGCGCAGATAGCCGCAGAGGGTGCGGAAGGAAGCGAGGACGCTGCTGGTGTCGTGGGTCCACTGCTGTTTACTCAGCAGGGTCCTGAAGCCAGCGAACGTTTCGGCGAGTTCTTCCAGGATGAGGTGGCGGGAGATGTGAGTGAGCTCGTACGACTGCGTCTTGTCCTGTATCTCGCGGAGCTGCAGCCCGTAGCGGAGCAGGTCGCGCAGGACGCCGCCCGACAGGGCGTGGGCGAGCATGACGTGCGGGCCTTTCAGCCTTTGGGAGCGCTTGGCGAGGATGGCGCGTGATTCTTTGAGGGTGCTGGGCTGAACGTGGATGACGTCGTCCAGGGAGCTGTCGGTGACGTCTCGGTGTGGCAGGCCCCGGCGGACAAAGGCGGCCCCTACGTCTTCGGCCACCGAGATCAGGTAGTGGACCAAGGGAACTCCGAGGATCGCCTTTATCTCTCGGAGGAACGCCAGGGCTTCGGTATCCGCACCAAGGCGGTCCACTTCGTCGATGGCGATCAAGACGGTCTTTCCGTCTCCGACTTTCTCAGCGGCGATGTACTTGAGCAGTTCGCGGAACTCTTCCACCAGTTCCGGGTAGTTCGGGGGGACTGTGGAGACGGACGTGGTGTGGTTGGTGCCCAGGCTCAGGATCTGGGCAGCGCCGCCGGTGGTCAGGCCGTGGGTGGCCTGCTGGATCGTCTGGAGGCGGTAGAGGTGGGTGCGGCACCGGGTGACCAGTTCGGGTTCTTCCGGCTGCGGGTGCCAGTCTCCTGCCTTCGACACCAGAACTCCGGCGATGATGCCTGCGAGCCGCAGCGGGTTCTCGGGGTCCGCCAGAAGGGTGTGCGTCTGCGGGTTGTCGATGAGATATAGCAGCAGGTACGTCCCTGCAGCGGCGGCCAAGGGGCGGAAGATTTTCTCCAGGGAGACGTGCCACCTCCCGAGGGGGAACTCGACACCGGAATCGCGAGCCAGGCGCAAGAGCCACCACACGGCCATCAGCGCCCCGGTGTAGGCGACGGTCTGGTACAGGGCCTCGGGCTGGGTGCGGTGGAGGTGCAGGGCCTGCTGGCGGATCTGTTCGTCCAGGAGCACTGTGGCGGCGGATGCCCAGGCTAGGAGCAGCCCGATGCGCCTGATGCCACGCATCCACAGCCGTCCCAGCATGCGCGGCAGCCAGGCAGCGTGCCGCGCCTGCCACCAGGCGATCCCGCCGAAGGTGATGGTTACGCTCGCGACGACTGCGTGGCCCTGCCAGATCGCGATTACGTCGTCGCGGATCGCATCGGTGTGCGTGCGCACGAAGTCGGAGACGGACGTGGCGTACTGCTCATACAGGGAGCGCACCGAGGCAGACAGGCCCAGCACCAGCAGGGCGGCGGCGGGCACCGCGAAGGAACTCCACCGTCCCAGCCGCTTGGCCTGGAACCTCACACGCCGCAACAGCTTGCGCACGGGTGACAACTGCGCGAACTCGGGCGGGTCATACCCCTGGTCGCGCATGTACTTCTCGCACAGCTGCACGGACAGCGACAGCAGGAAGTCGTGCGGGGTATAGGTGGCCGGCGCCTGGACGATCACACCGAAGCCGGCCTTCTTGACGCACTGCTCCAGCAGCGTCGTCTTACCCGCACCCCGCGGACCGCAGACCGCGATGGTGCCGTCCTCGAGATGCGTGAGTTTGCGCTCCAGTTGCCGCCGGGCCCCGTTCTCAACGACGTAGCCCGGTGCTCGGGGCGCGCGCAGGCCCCACTCGTAGTCATCCGGGATGAAGAGGGAGTCGGGGTCGTCACCCAGCAGGTGGCGGACCAGATCGGCAACCACCGGGCCGGTGCCTCGTTCCTGCAGGTCTTCACCCCAGCGGGCGGCGCACACCCCTACCTCGAAGCGCTGTACCAGCCAGGCGACGCCCAGCGCGGCAGCGACCAGGCACTGTCTGAGGTTGAACCACGCCGTCGAGCCGCGCCAGAACAGCGTGAACATCACGGCTGCAGCTGCCAGAACCGCTATGAGCAGAGCGAACGGTCCGCCGAAGATCAGCACTGCCAGGGCCCCGAGCACGATCAGGGAACAGACCACCCGCCAGTTCCACTGCGTCTCGCGCGCTGCCCTCTCGTGCTCGTCCTGGATTTCATCCAGTTTCTCGACCGCTTCGTCAAAGGGGAGAGACGGGCAGCGGATGGTGGCGTAGCGGTGGTAGGTGACCGTCCTCATCCGCTCCAGAACAGCGTCCCGGGTCACACCTTCCCGTTTGTCGAGAAGCCGCGCCGTCTCGGGATCGTCAAGCGCGGCCAGCACGCACCGGTGGTAGATGCCGTCCTTGTCACTCCCGCTCAGGAAGTCGAGCGCCCTCGCCCCCCATAACTCCACCCAGGCCTGTAGCCGCAGCATCCGCCCACCCTTCCCCCGAGTGCAGAACCTGCGGATGCTAACCCCGAGGCCAGCACGGCGGAGAGCGTTCTCCCGAAGGTGGCGCAGTTTGTGCGTACTGAGCGAAGGGGGGGTGCTTACGACGTAAGCACCCCCCTTCGGTTCTGGGTGTCGGGCCGCCGGCCCATCGCGGGTGCTTACGGCGTAAGCACCCGCGAGGATCACCCCTTGAGCAGCTCGATCAGTTTCTCCACCTGCTGCGGCGTCAGGCGGCTGCGGAGATCTTGCGCCAGGGCCTGCAGTTCGCTGTCTGAATCGACCGTGGCTTGTGCGGGCTGCTCCTTTGCCGTTTCAGCGGTCTGCCGAGCTGGGCCGTTTGTGCGGGGCGGCGGGGGGAGCTCGGTCTTCTTCGTCCGCTCCCGCTTCTTGGCAGCGCGCTGGTTCATCGCCTCTTCGGCGGCGCTGTGCTGCTGCTGTTCAGGCAGTTGTCCGACTGTGCGGGCAACATCCAGGGGAATCGTCTTCTCGGAGACGGCCTGCTTGAGCTCGGGGGTCAGGTTGAGAAGGGCAAGTCTCTGGGTGACCCATCCGCTGGACTTGCCGAGCGATCGGGCGACCGCCCGCTGAGAGCCGTGCACTTCGACCAGGCGCTGCAAGGCTCGTGCTTCGTCGAGGGGCTCGAGGTCCTCGTGTTGGACGGCCGCGGTGAGCGCGGTCTCCAGAAGGGTGTCGGCGTCTCCGGCGAGGGAGTCGTCGATGTGGACTGGGACGTCATCAAGGCCTGCGAGCTTGGCGCCGGCGAGGCGACGGTTGCCGTCGACTACGACGTAGTGCGCCGTCGTGAGGTCGGAGGCGTGCTCGGGATGGGCTGCAAGGAAGGCGTCCCGGGTGACGACGGTGAGGGGCTGGATGATGCCTTTGCCTGTGAGGCTGTCCGCCATTTCCTCTATGGCTGCGAGGGTGGCCCGCGGGTTGTACGGGTTGGGGGCCAGCTGGTCGACGGGAACACGCGGGGTTTCGTTGTGGGCTGCGGTAGGGCCTGCAGGCGGCGCCGGGGCTTGGCCAGCGAAGGCGGCGAAGCTGGCGGCGCGGCTGCTCATGGGCTGGGCTACGGCGTCGAAGGTGGCAGATCCGCCGAGAGCGTCGGCTTTGCTCATGTCAGTCTCCGGGCGATCTCGCGCATGTGGTGGGCCTGGTCGGAGTCGGGGGCGTAGGCGAGCAGTGCTCTCTGGAGCCGCACGGCTTCGCGTTGTTCCTTCAGGTCGCCGATGACTGCGAGGACAGGGGGTGTGCCGAGGCTCTTCCACTTGTCCAGGGAGGAGGTAGCGATGAAGCCGCGGCGCGAGTCGTACTTGTTGACCACGAGACCGAGCTGATCGACCTCGATGTCGTAATCGCCGGTGAGGGATACGACTTGGCTGATGAGCATGCCGTAGGCCTGGGCGGAGGTGTCCTCGGCTTCGACAGGGATGACCAGACCGGAGGAGCCGGGCTTTTCACCGTCGCGGCGTCGGCCGTAGTAGATGGCGGCGTCCATGGCCAGTCCGAGGCTGGGCGGCGAGTCGATGACGATGGCGTCGAAGTGCTCTTCCAGTGGTGCCAAAGCCCGTTCGAGCGCTGCATGCCGGGGGCCGCGGAACATGGTGAGGCCGGAGTCGAGCAGGAAGGCGTCGAATGCTGCGGGCAGGATGCGCAGCCGGTCGCCGAAACGTGCTTCGTCTATGACGACGGTGAGGTCGATCAGAGGCGTACGTGCCTGTTCCCTGTTGAGCATGTGGGTGATGAGGCTTTCCGCACCGGCGGGAATGGCCTTGAGACCCAGTTGATGGGAGAGGTGCCCTTGGGGGTCGTAGTCGACCATGAGGACGCGAAGTCCGAGCCGTGCGGCGGCTTGGGCGAGCTCAGCGGCATCGTTCGTCTTGCCCGGCAGCGCGTGGGGGTCTTCCGCGAGCGCCTGGGCGAGGCCGGCGGCGACGGCGGTCTTCCCGACCCCGCCTTTCTGGTTGCAGACGATGATGCGCCGCGTCGGCGCGGTCTCGTCGTCTGCAGGGTTCTGCTCAAGCCATAGAGCAACGGCTTGGGCGAGGCCTTGGATGTAGGAGACGCCGCGGGTGACGCAGTCCCCCTTGAAGGCGTCGTAGAGGCCTTCTGGTAGCCAGGTTCCGAACGACTCGGCTCCTGACGTGTCGACTGCGGGGAGCGGCTCCTGATGGGCGCGCCATGCCTGGATGCCGTCGGTGACGGCGTCCTGGAGGTCGGTACTGAGCTGCGCTGCCCGGACTTTGAGGGCTTGTCGGAGGGAGGCGGGCAGCTTTGATACGAGCTTCTCCCGCTCACCTCCTGATGTTGGAGATGCCATGCGCGGCAGCATACTGCCGCCGGTGATTGAAATATGTCAGGCAGATCACGTCTTTCACTCGTCTTGACGTTAGTTCCTGCATGTTGGGGTGCTTACGGCGTAAGCACCCCAACATGCAGGGGCGACTCGGAGTCACCGCCGAAGACCCCTAAAAACCACAAAAGGCCCGTACCCTTGCGCGTTCCGCGGGAGGTACGGGCCTTCGTCGTGCTCAGTCGTATGCGTCAGGGTGCCCTGTTGGCGGGTTCAACGGAGGGTTGGGGCGCCGGGGCGGCCGGACCGGGGAGTCGACGCCCGCCCCGGGCGTCATGCGGTGGCGGGGATGCTGGTGTCGGCGGCTGCCGTCTGGGCTGCGCTGGCTTCGCGTTCGGCGTGGCGCTGCTGGAGTTGGTCGATGGCGGTGTGGTCGGTCAGGGCCGTGGTGATCAGGTCGCGCTGGTACTCCATGCCAGCGAGGACACCTGCGTGGTAGCGGCACTGGTCCTGGGCCTCGAGGCAGGCCGGGCAGTCTTCCCAAGACACGTCGTACGGCGCGGTCTCCGGCCCCGGCCGCTCCGGGTCCGGCCGGCGGCCGACGGGAGAGTCGGGGCTGGGGGTGAACAGGTCCTCCTGCCAAGTGGGCGGCAGTTCACGCAGGTAGCCGGCCAAGGCGGCCGCGATCGGCTTGTAGTGCTCGAACAGCGACGCCCAGATCCTGCGTGCCTCAGTGTCCGGGTCGAACCGCGGGGGCAGCTCATGGGCCTCACGGGCGTAGGCGCGTGCCTTCTCGCGGCGCTCTTCCCAGTGGCTGGTGTCGATGCCGGCCTCCACGGCCGCGCCCAGGATCTGGGTGTCGTGGAGGAACTCCGGCGCT
This sequence comes from Streptomyces composti, assembly GCF_012034205.1. Classification (GTDB taxonomy): domain Bacteria; phylum Actinomycetota; class Actinomycetes; order Streptomycetales; family Streptomycetaceae; genus Streptomyces; species Streptomyces composti. The sequence goes on along the minus strand of NZ_JAATEM010000040.1, from coordinate 44,751 downwards.
AACAGCGACGCGGCGAGGGTTTCGGCTGCGGCGGGGTCGCGGCGGGCGAGCGCGCCCACCGCCTGGTCGGTGAGGAAAGCCCAGCGGCGAGCCCAGAAGTCCGCGTTGCTGTACGCGGTGGCGAGCATCCGGGTGCGCAGGCGGGTGAGGTGAGTGGTGCCGGTCATGAAGAGGGGTGCTCCTTTGTGCGGTTGGTGTCGGCGGGGCGGCCGGAGTCGGTGTCGACGGCCGCCCCGCAGGCATGAGGGGCGTCCCGGCCGGGCCGGGCACGGGGTCAGCGCGTGGCGAGGGCGGCGCGGTGCTCCTGGCGGTGCTCGGTGGCCGCGGGCTCGGCGAGCTGCTTGACGTGGTGGGGCGTGCCGACGTCGCCGTGCTCGGAGCAGACGACGGCGTACGCGGTGCGGCCGGTGCAGCCGGAGGCGGGGTCGCGCGGCTTGCCCGAGGGCTTCACCTTGTGGTCGCAGGTGGTGTTGTCGGCGTGCCGGGGTTCCACGTGGATGGTGATGCTGGCCATGGCTCTCCTGTGGGGACGCAGGGAGCGCCGTGCCCTGCTGGTGGGGCGGGGCACGGCGCTCGGGGTTGAGGTGGTTAGGGGGCGTCGGTGACCACGAGGAACTGGTCCGTTGCCAGGTCCATCACGACCTGGGCGTCCGTGCCCTGGGCGCGCTGGGCGGCGGCGTATTCTTCCGCCGGCCAGGAGCCGCGGGGGCCTCCGGCGGGGAACCGCTCGAGGACGGTGCGCTGGGGCTTGGTGGGCTTCAAGGTCGCTTCCCTTCGGATGTGGCTGGCGGTCACGGGTCGGTGTCCTCGGGCGCGGGGACATCGCCGAACATGTCGTCCATCGCGCGGGTGACGGCGGGCCGGTGCTCGGGCCGGGTCGCGTTGAGGACCGCGTTGGTGAGGCCGATCAGGTCGATGTCCTCGAACAGCTCGGTCAGGTCCGCGATGGTCTCCGGGTCCAGGACGACGCCGTCGGGGCGTTCGCTGTCCAGGTAGCAGCTCATGGCGTCGATGTAGTCGGCGAGCCGGTGGGCTATGTCCGGGGTGATGTCGAAGCTGTGGCAGTGCTCCAGGCCCGAACCGAGGGCCTCGGTCGGGCTGATGTGGATGCGGATGCTCTGCCCGGGGCCGGGGGCGGCCTGTCCGAAGCCGGTGAGGGCTTCGGCGAGAGCCGCGATGGCACTGTTGCGGTCCGCGTCTGTTGCGGTCGCGGTGTCTGCGTCATCCCCATCCGCGTCCAGCAGCGGCGCTTCCCAGAGCACTTCAAGGCTTTCGGCGTGCAGCCGGATGACCCCGTCGGCGGTGTCCGGGAGCGTGAGGTGGCCGATGACGCGTAGCAGGTCGCCGGGCTGCCGCTCGGTGAGCATGGCGTGTGCGATTTCCGGCTCCATGGTGGTGCAGGGAATGACCGCTTCTTCCATCAGGTGGTCGGTACCGGCGGAGCAGTTCAGCCGCCAGGAGACGGTGCCTTCACGGTCGCCGGGTTCGGGTTCGGCGGCCAGGTAGCCGTCCAGCGCGAGCGGTATGGCGTCCATCAGCTCGCCTCCGCCAGAGCGTTGGTGCGGTGGGCGGCGTCGTAGGCGTCCAGGACGGCCTTGGCCGGGTTGCCCTTGTCAGCGACCTGGTAGCCGTTGGCGCGCGCCCACGTGCGGATCGCGGCCAGCTCCTCCTTGCTGCGCTTGCCGGTCTGGCCCGCTGGGGCCGGGGCGGGAGCCAGGGGCGTGACGTCCTGGGCGGCCGTAGCGGGACGGCCGCCGGCCTTCACCGCACGCAGCTGCGCCTGCGCGGCCTCGAGTTCGGCCTTGGCCTTCGCGACGCGCTGCTCTGCCTCCCGCTGGGCGGCGTCGGTGGCGCGGCGCTCGGTCAGCTCGGTGAGATCACTGCGAACGCGGGCGGCCCGGTTGCGGATGCTGGCGGCGGGATGGCTCTCCGCCCACGCGAGCAGGGCCTCGATCCCGTCGGCGTCCATCGTGCTGTCGGGCGCCGCGGCGGCCGTCTCCGGGGTGCCGGTGTTGTCCTCCGTGTCCGCGTCGGTGGCGGGCAGTCCGGCGTTCTGGGCGGCTTCGGCGATTTTGGCGTGCTGGAGGGCGTCGGCGAGTTCGTCCTCCGACAGACCGAGCGTGCTGCGAACATGTTCGGGGCTGTCGCCGTTGTTCAGCATGGAGACGGCGGTGGCGGTGAAGGCGTTGACGGTTTCGGCGGGCATCGTCTCTCCGGTCGTCGGGGTGTCGGGGGTGGTGAAGTGGGGGAGCAGAGTGACGAGGTCGTCCTCGTTGCAGGGCAGACCGAGCGCGCCCAGCAGGTCGGCGAGGTCGTCCTTGTCGCGGGCGTGGTGGGCGACCACCAGGGCCGCGGCAGCGTTCTGGGCGCTGTCCAGTGCGGTGAGTTCGAGGTCCTCGGCTGCGAGGGCCTCTTTCATGTCGGTGAACATGACCGGCGCCCTCCTACGCGGCCCTGGTGCGGGGCTTGCGCTGCGCGATGTCCAGCAGCTCGCGGTTGCGCTTCTGCTGGGCGGGCGTGAGCGGCCGGGCCTTCGCGCCGTGGCGGTGCCACAGCGGATGAGCGGGCGGCTCGGGGTAGGCGAGGGCGTGGTCGACGTCGCGATTGGTGCTGCTCAAGGGGGCCTCCAGGTGGAGGGGTCAGGCGTGGTCGTCGTCGCGCCGGCGTTTGGACTGGACGTCGGAGGCGAACCTGCCGAGGCGGGCCTCAACGGGGTTCGCGGCGATCCAGTCCTCAGCGCACGCCTTGTGCACGGGCTCCCCGTAGTGGGAGCGCATGGGCGTGGGCTTGTCGCACAGCACGCAGGGGCGGTCCTGCCAGCGGTCGAAGTGCTGACTGTCGCGCCATTCGAGGAGAGCGCCGGGAGTCGGGACCAGGCCCGGCTCGAACAGGGGCCGCTTGCCTCGCGGGCGGGTCACGGCCGGAAGTCGGGCAGCTGCTGGAACACCTGCGTCAGCAGGTCCGGCTTCGGCTTCCAGGCCGGAAGCGCGCCCGTGGCGGGCACGGGCAGGGCGAGCTCCTGGACGTCGGCGAGGACCAGGTGGTGCGCGCCGCGCTCCGCCCAGGGGCTGGTGCACTTCTCGGGGCCCTGGTCCAGGTGACAGCCGGTGAGGCGGGCGACGCCGATGACCGCACCGAGGTGCAGTTCGCGGCCGCGGATCGCGGTGGCGACCAGCGGGTCGCGCAGCACGGCGGGCTCCGGCTTCTTCTTTCCGGCGTGGATGAGGACGCAGCCTTGCCACGGCCAGTGCACGGGCCTGTTCTCCGGGTTCTTCCCGGCGAGGATGCAGGTCGCCCAGGGCTGGCGGATCGTGATGCCGCGGATCCAGTCGCCTTCGGGCAGGGTGGCCAGGCTCATGCGGCTCGCCCCCACACCGCCGTGCCCGGGCGGCCAGCCCGCCAGCCGTTGGTCAAAAGGAGGGTGCGCTGGCCGATCCGGCCCTGAACGCGTAGGACGAAGTCCATACTGAGGATCTCCCTCTCGTCTTGTGCGGGATGGGATGGGCCCGGGACGGACGGTTGGTTTGGACGCCTTGTCGTCCGTCCCGGGGCGTAGCTACAGCGCGAAGTCGCTGCGGCTGGTCCAGCTGACGGGGTTGTGCCAGAGGCCGGCCTTCGCGGCGGGCCACTCCATCTGCCAGCCGGGCCGAAGCCCGCGCGCCGTCCAGCTGTCCGGCTGCCTGCTGGGGATCTCGAGTCCGGCCCTGTGCGCGGCGAGGGCGGCGTCGTACACCTCATGCGCGCGGCGCAGGGCCGCGGCCGGCGAGTCGGCGACGCCGGTGAAGACGTGCACGCCGTGCCGGTCCGGGTCGGTGCTGTCGTGTATGGGGACGTCGACCTCGTACATCCGCAGGCGCATGACGTCCAGCTCCTCTCGTCTACTCGGTGGTGAGGGACCACCGCGACCGCCCCGGCCTCCGTCGAACAGGGAGACCGGGGCGGCACGGAGCGTCCGTCAGGCGCGGTAGACGGGCGGGCGGACTCCGGCACGGAGCTCGCGGATGATCGAGCAGGGGCCCTTGGTGGCGCAGTACGCGTCGTCGGTTTCCGGAAGGGCGTTGCCCGTGGTGCCCCACATTTCGCGGGCGACCGCGTTCACGACGCGCAGCATCTCGCCGTTGTTGGGGCGGCAGGCGCTGTTGGTGTCGCCGACGCCGTGCCGGTGGGCGCTGATGATGTGCTGGCGGGCCTGGCGGGCGGCCCAGCGGCGGCTGTCGGGGCCGGTGTTCTCGTGGACGTGCCCGCAGTCGTGGAACGTGTCCATGTGGCAGCCGGTGCAGTGGTAGGTGACCAGCTGCTCCGACTTGCCGCCGGGACTCCACGTGCCTTCGAACTCGAAGACGATGACCTCAGCGCCCGGGATCTCGGTGTGCGCGAAGGCGGTGACCAGGCCGACGCCGTCCGCGATCGCGCCGCGCTGTGCCTGGTTCCAGAAGACGCGGGGGATGAAGTCGTCCCAGCCCTTGCCGTGGGGCCACTGGGCGTACAGGACGCCCTGCGAGGCGTCGAAGGTCGCCTTGCCGTCGACGTTCTCGCGCTTGTACTGCTCGATCTGCTCGATCGATCCAAAGTACGTCGCGCTGAACTCCTCGGACTCCAGGAAGATCAGCCCGTACCCCTCGGGGCGGGTGTTGTGGCCGTTGTCCCGCAGCATCTCGACCATGTCCTCGTAGCCGGGGTTTCCGGGGGCGATGGTGCCGACGAGGGGCAGCCGGTAGTAGTCGCAGCTCGTGACGTGGGCCGGGTTGGTCTCGCTGACGTTGTGCGGGGCGCCGTACGTGTTCGTGATCGTGATGCTCATGCGTGGGTGTCCTTCCCGGGTAACTGCGGGCGCCCGGTGCGGCCGGGTCGCGGCGGGTTCTGGTTGTTCGGCGAAGCGTCGGCGGCACGACTCACGCGCGGACCGCGTCCGCGTACTGCGCTTGAAGGTCCGCGCGGCCCTCGGGGTCGTCGTCCTGGTCGTCGGCCTCCTGGTCGACGTCGTCGGGGCCGCCGTGGACGGTGCAGACGATGTCCTCGCTGTCGTCCAGGTCGCCGTTCAGCGCCCGGTACAGGCCGGTGACGCTGTCGGCGGGCGCCCAGGCGTAGCCGGTGCACTCGTCGTCGTACGGGCACGGCACCATGACGTCGAACCCGATGTCGCCCTCGCCGTCGACGTCTGTGCGCAGGGCGAGCGTGAGGTACTGCTGACCGAGGCGGATCTCCGCAACGCGGTCGCCGCCGGCGACGTTCGAGCCGGGCTTCCACTGCCACAACGGCAGGATCTCCGGGCCGAAGGTGCGGCGTACGAGCAGCAGATCACCGAGGCCGTCACTGTCGTCCAGCCCGAGGTCGGCTTGCCGGGTCCCGCTCAGGCGCTCCAGGTACGGCAGCAGCCGGTAGAGGCTGTCGGAGAAGACGACCTCGAGGAAGCCCTCAGCCTTGAGGGTCCGGTGCGAGTTGACCATGTCCTTGCGCTGCTGGATGACCGTGTCCTCCGGCACCGCACGGTTGGCCGGCCGCGAGCCCTGCCGCTCCACGCACGTCGTGCCGGGCGTGGCGACCATGACCGCGATGGGGAGCATGTTGTGCCGCTTGGCGGTGGCGACCAGCGGCTCCCTGGCTTCCCTGGTGACGTTGGTTGCGTCGACGACCGTGAACAGGCGCCTGCGCATCCGGGCCTCCATGAGCAGGTGCAGGGCGGCGACCGCGTCTCCGGTCGCGTCCTGGTCGCCCGCGTCGTCACTGACCACCTCACGCAGCGCGTCCAGGGACAGGACCTGAGAGGCGGGCCAGGTGCTCGCGAGTGTGGACTTCCCGGCGCCGGCGGGGCCGATGAGGACCACCAGGCTGTGCTCGGGCATCTGCGGGTAGATCAGCGCGGTCATGTGGATTCTCCTTGCGGTTTGAGGGGCGCGGGCAGCCCAGATGAGGGCTGCCCGGCGTTGTCGGTGAGCAGGTCGGCGGCTTCGCTCAGCGGGCGTCAGCGGACGATCATGTGATCGGGGTGGCCGTTGACCATGTGGTCCACGCACTGCGGGCAGTCCTCACGCGGACCGAGCCCGGCGTGCGCCTCACGGCTGGCGTACGCGTGGTACCAGCACTGCTTGCACTGCCCCCGGGGCGGGTTCATTGCCTTCGTGCTCGCCATCTCAGGTGTCTCCTTGTGGGTGGAGGGCTCGGGCAGCCCAGATGAGGCGTTGCCCGGCGTTGTCGGTGATCAGGTCGGCGGCTTCGTGCAGGGGGCAGGAAGCGTCACCGTCGCGGTCGGGCTCGATCTGCTCGGCTCGCTTCGCGGCGGTGGTGACCAGCTGCGCCAGGGCCGGGATGAAGCCGCCGGGCGGGTCGGTGTCCTCGATGAGCTCGCGCAGGATCGCGGCAAGTTCCGCCTGGTCGACGTCGTCGGCGCTGAGGTCGTCCTCGATCTGCTGGAGAGCCAGTGAGGCGATGCCGACCGAGGCGCGGACGCGCTCCAGGCGCGTGCGGGTCACGGCCGCCGTCACAGCGCGAGTCCGGCGGCGGCCAGCGCGAGCAGGACCAGGGCGGCGAGCGACAGGTCGACCGCGCGCCGCAGGTGGGTGAACTTCCGTACGGCGAGGGTGGATAGGACCCGGATGCGGGCGGCTCGGGTGTCGCCGTCCATGCAGCCGCGGATCTCGTCTTCGTCCAGGCGTGCCCAGTACGGGAAGGACGCCTTGTCGTCGCCGCGCAGTCGGGGCCTCACGACCAGAAGCAGCAGCACGGCGGCCGCGCCCAGGGCGAGGACGGCGAGGGCGCCGAAGACCTTCGTCGCGGTCGGCAGGTTCTTGTCGGCGACGGACGCGAGGCCAGCGAGCACAGCGCCGTTGAAGGCAAGCAGTAAGGAGGACTTGCTGTCCGTGCGTCCGATCTCGTTGACGACGGATGAGCAGGCGCTGTCCAGGTTCTTGTCGACGGTAGAGGCGGGGACCGTGACGGTCGTCATGAGCGGGGTTCTCCTTGCTGAACATGAAGGGGCGGCCCGCGCGATGTGTGGGCCGCCCGGGGTGACTTCGGTGCATCGGAGATCAGAAAGGCGGTTCGTCCGGCCAGCGGTCACGGACGGGCAGGAGTCGGAGGGTCCGCACGGGGCGGTCCCAGCACCAGCACATCTCGCCGCCCGGGCAGGGGCCCTCGGACCACCAGCCGCCCTCTCCCTTGCAGTCCGGGCAGCCCGGACGGGGCTTGGGGGAGAGCCGGATGGCGTGCCGGGATGCGGTCAGCTCCCAGGCGCCGGCCTTGAGTGCGACGGCGACCGCCGTGACCGTGAGCGGTACGGCGGCCGCGAGCAGCAGGGCGGTTCGGGCGCGCACCACGTCACTTCCGGGGCGGGTGCGGCTGGACCAGGAACTCGGTCCCGGTGCCGCTTGAGTTGGGCTGGGACGTGAGGAAGTGCGGCTCGCTCTGGGTGAGCTGGACCATCGTCTGCTTGATGAAGTCGTCGTCGCGCTGGAGGTCGACGCGGTCCGCGTGGAAGTCGGTGAGGTGGACGTAGTGGCGGCTGGTGGTGCGGTGCGGGCGCAGGCTCCACAGCCGGGAGCGCACCATCTGAGCGGCCTCGGTGTCGTCGGGTGCGGCCGGGACGCCGCAGTTCATCGCACGGCAGCTGGCCGCATGAGCGTTGGCGAGGTCGGCGGCGGCCTTCTCCGTCAGCCGCGACAGCCGGTCGCTGCTGGCGGCGCGGTAGGTGCAGCCGAGGCAGGCAGTGGCGAAGTACGCACTGTGGCGGTCGTTGTCGGCGGTGTAGACGAGGACGACTGCGCCTTCGGCCGGGCCGACGATGTTGCGGTAGCGCTGGACGACGATCGTGCCCGGCGGCGTCCAGGTCGCCGGGTCCTGTACGGCGGGGCGGCGGGTGAACAGACTCAGTGCCATGAGGTGGCTTCTCCTTCGGGAGGGTCGTTGATCAGGCGGCCAGCCGGTGGCCGGCCGGGGCCGGGGAGGCCATGTAGGTGTCGGGGCTGGGCTCATAGCCCTTGTGGCACGGGTCGCAGCAGCCCTGGGTGCGCAGCGGGAGGCAGAAGTAGTACCGGCGCTTGCACCGGGGACAGGTGGACCTCGCCGCCATCGCCCGGTCCAGCGCCCATTCCTGCGCGAGCGTCGGTGTCCGCTTCGGCCGGGCCAGTTCCACGCTGTAGAGCCAGGCCCGGGTGGGATGGATGCACGCCTGGTCGGGCCGGTAGGCGCACGCCTTGCAGCGCAGCACCGCCACCGGCCCGTGCCCGCCGGGGCTGAGGTTCAGCGCCCGTAACTGCCTGCGCGTGACCAGGCCCTCGGGAACGGCGCTGCGGTCGTACTCCGGCAAGGTCGCGGTGCTGCGCGGCACCCGCTTCACCTCGCGGCGGCGCCTCTTCCGGGGGCGGGGCATCACCTGCTCCAGGCGCCGGGCAGCTGCTGGGGGCGGTGCGGGTAGCGGGGGCCGGGTCGCTGCGGGCGGGGCCGGCCGATCCGGCGGCGCGGGCGGGGGATGAGCACGAGCGGTTCCTCCAGATGTCGGTGGACAGCAAGCAGCGCGCCCGCCAGTGGTTCGTCGGCGGGCGCGCTGCGAGGCGGCCGGTCGGCCTGTCCAGCCCTCGCCCACCCGCGTCGGGGTGGGCGAGGACCAGGCGGAGCGACCGGAAGTCAGTCCCGGAACGGGCAGCTGCTGTGCGGGTGCTGCTCAGCGGCCGGGGCCGGGGGCTGCACCGGGACGTGGATCTCGGGCTTGACGGTGACCTTCGCCGGGCGCCCGACGACGCGGCGGCGCAGGGTCAGGCCGCGCATCGCGAACGCGGACAGGAACGTCCAGGCGAGGACGGTCAGCGCGGCGGTGACGGGGCGGCTGGTGTCCGGGGTGGCCGTCCAGACCATCCACACGGTGGCCGCGCCGTGCCCGGCCCACATCGCGCGCACACCGTTGTTCCGCGACAGGAAGCCGAGGACCAGGCCGACGATGCCGGTGAGCAGCCACAGCGTGTAGACGGTGGAGGCCGCGACGGGAAGGCCGACGGCGTGCTGCGCGATGTATGTGCGCACCGGCTGGTCGACGACGGCGAACACGCCGCTGGAGGTGTCGACACCGACCTGCACCTTCGGCACGGCGGTGAGCAGCTGGCGGAGCGTCTGGAGGATGACTTCGCCAGCGGCCTGGGCCATCAGCAAGACGAAGGAGAGGCCGGCCACCGTGAGGACCGCACGGATCCAGGGGGCCATGTACCGCAGGCCGTCCTCGGGGGCGCTGAGGATGTCCTCCCACATCGCGTTCAGGACGCCGCCCTCTTCCCACGCCTGGTTCCACCACGTGCGCAGCGCGGCGAACCGCGGCTCCTTGGGCGGCGCCTTCGGGAAGGGCACGGGCAGGTAGGTGAGCTCCTGGCGGTTCTTGCCGGTGTTGTCGTTGGGCTGCACGGGGCAACTCCTTGTTGTCGATGCGGTGTTCACGGAGCGTGCGAGTGGGCCAAGCTGTGAGCGACGGGGCCTGGAGAGAAGGGAGGCGGCTGCGATGGGGTGGTTCACCCGCGATGAGCCGGAGGAAGTCGTCTTCGATGAGGTCGTGGACACGGACGGGCAGATCTGGCCCGCGTTTACGGACGACGACGGCGTGCTGTGGATCGACGTGGACTACGACGTCGAGGTGGTCATCAACGGCGCGATCGTGGACGGGCAGATCCGAGGTGCCGAGGTCGATGAGCACGGCCGCATCTGGATCGACTACGAGTGACCGCCAGGCCGGACGGCCTGTCCCGCACCCGAAGCCCCGGCCCGAGGGCGAGGAATCGGATACGAGGCAGGGCGCCCGGAGTCAGCGGACGTCGTTGCGGGTGCGGGAGAACATCCCGCGCTGGTTGCTGGTGTTGTTGATCTGCGTGTTCTGGACGACCGGGCCCTCGTACACGTTCTTGGTGACGGCGTTGCGGGCCTTGTTGATCGCGCCGCCGATCGCGGTGGCGACCATGGCGACGCCCGCGAAGGGGAGGGTCACCATCAGCACGCCGTAGAGCGTGACGGAGGCCAGGCCCTGGAGCACGAGCCAGGCTCCGCAGCCGATGCCGGTGATGCCGGCGCCGACGCCGATGGAGGCCACGGCGATCCCGGCCGCCCAGGCGGGCACGATCCGCTTGTCGTCCTGATGGACGGGCGGGGTGTCGCCGTACGCGGGCAGCGGGGTGTCGTCGCGGAACGACGTCGGGATGTGCCGCACGGGCGTCTCGGGCCGGTACGCCTCTTGGATGATCCGCTTGGCTTCGGCAGCGGCTTCGGACTCGGACAGCGGGGGGCGGGTGGTGTTCTCGAACTCCACGGTGTTCTCCGTTCGGGCAGATGCGGGAGCGCCCTCCCCGCCGTGGTGGCGGGGAGGGCGCAAGGGGCGGGGGGCGGAGGCCGGTTACTGCGGCGGGCGGGTGGCTTCCTCGAGGGCCTCAACGGTCGGGTACTGCCAGAACGGCAGCGGCCGGCGGGACTCGAAGGAGACCCGGACGCCGTTGCGGCGGCCGATGAGCAGCAGCTCGTGCACCAGGGCGCGGGCCTCGGGGCTGGCCGCGAGAACGTCGGCGGCGTCGTCGACCACGAGGGCCAGGGGGCGCTGGGTCATCGTCAGGTTCTCCGTTTCGCTGGGCGGGTTGGAGCCAGGGGTGGTCACAGGGAGCTGATCCATCCCGTGAGGGAGGAAACAGCGCCGGTGATCGTCGGAGCGATGCCGGTGTTGGCGAGGAAGAAGCCGAACAGCAGCACAGCGATGCCCGGCATGATCCGCTGGTAGCCGGTTCGCACGAGGATGACGACGATGATGCCGAGCAGCAGCACCAGGGAGATCGACAGGGCCACAGGTATCGGTGTCCTTCGGTGAGCGTGATGGATGGGTGGGTGGGTCAGGCGTCGGTGCGCTGCCAGACGCCGCGCTTGATCGTCTTGGCCAGGCCCTTCGCCTTGAGCTGGGAGCAGGCGTTGCTGACGCTGGAGGGCTGGAAGCCGGGCAGCGCCTCGCGCAGCTCCTTGAGGCTCTTGGGTCCGTCGGCGAGCAGCTCGTAGATCTGGTCCTGGAGGCCGGGCTCCTCGCCGGGATCGGCGCTGTCGCCGAACGGGATGCCGAACGGCGCCTCGGTCGCGGCGGCCGGGGCGGGCGCCTCACCGCCGCTGCCGGGAGCGCCGTCCGGGGCCGACGGTGCGGCCATCGGCTCACCGTCGGGGGTGCGGGCCATCGCCTGGGCGAGGGTGTCGCAGTCGGCGTACGGGTTGGTGTGCCGCACGGCGTAGAGGGCGGCGCCGGCCTCCGCGGCTTTGGCCTCGCCCGCGGTGAGGCCGGTGGGCGGGTCCTCGCCGTACAGGGCGATCAGGTCGGGATAGACGCCGTCCTTCTTCTCCGCGAAGAACGTGCGCATGAACTTCGCCCGCCCGTCGAGGAACATGTACGCCATGCCCGCGGTGGACTCGCCGTCCTCGTCGTCCTTGCCGGAGAACAGCGCCTCGATCTGCCCGTTCTCGTAGATCCGGGCGGGGATGTTCTCCATCTGGAAACCGGCCGGGGCGATGCCGTCCAGGCCCATCTCCTTGGTGGAGGAGGAGGCGGTGCGCATGAGGAACAGCGCGCCAACCTTGCCCTGCTGGCGGATCGCGTCGTCGTCGCCCAGGTCTTTGAGGTGCAGGGACTGGACGGCGAGCCGGATGCCGATGCCGACCTTGCGGCCCGTCTTCTGGATGTCGGCGATGAGGTAGGCGGTGGCCTTGCGCATCGCTTCGTCCGGGTGGGACAGCAGGCGGTTGATCTCATCCAGCGTGATGTTGAGCAGCGGCCACGGCCGGTTCAGGGCGAAGTCGCCGCGCTTCATCTCGTTGGAGATCCGCTCGCGGTACTTCATGACCGCGTGCGCGGCCGTGAGCATCAGCAGCGTCTCCACCGGGCCCTTGGCGAACCAGTCGACCCGGCCCTCCGCCTCCGGCAGGGACATGCCGCCCTGGACGTCGCCGACCCAGGAGACGACGCCGGAGCGCTTCTCCGCGGCGAGGATCAGGTTCTGCAGCACACTCTTGCCCGCGCCGGTGACGCCGGCGGTGATGCCGCGCAGCGCGCCCTGGCCCGGGTCCCACAGCCGCATCCGGGCGGGCTTGCCGTCGTGGCAGACGCCGATGGTGATGCGGCCCTTGGCGTCCATCACCAGGTCGTCGACGGTGGCCTTGCGGACCTTCATCAGCGGGTTCGTCTTGTAGACGGAGACGACGCCCTGCCGGATGCCGTCGGTCTCGATGACCAGCCGGGATGGGTCGTCGATGCCGAAGGCGGAGCAGATCGCCGTGTGCGGCAGGCGGATCTCCTTGCCCGGCGGGGAGGCGACCAGCAGCACGATGCGGTGGTCCTCGATCCGGTAGTCGAGCAGGTCGACGCCCGGGGCGGCGCCGCCGGGCGCGGACACGGCCGACTCCCACAGGCCGCGCAGGCCTTCGGCGGTGGCCTCGGTGTCCTCGGTGGTGGGGCGGGCGATCAGCCGCATCCGGCCGGGACCGGAGCCCTGGATCGGGCGGATCTTCACGGTGCCGACCGGGAAGTCGAACGCGGCGGCGAGCTGTACTTCGGTGAAGGTGGGCACCGCCTTCCCGGCCTGGGCGACGACGACGGCCTCGAAGTCGGGCCGGTCGGCTCGGTACGGGGTGATGGACACCAGCCGGGTGGCGTCGCCGGTGGCCTGCTGCCACTTCGCTGCGAGGAACTCGGTGTAGGTCAGCGGCTCACCGGGACCGGCGCCGTGCGGCGCCTGGTGCTCGGTGAGCTCCAGGACCAGGCCGGCGCTGCGGGTGAGCGGCGCCATCCAGCCCATCAGGGACGCCCACGCGGCCGGGGCGACGACCTCCCACCAGTTGAAGCCGGGGGTGATCAGGTTCGCCACGTAGGTGCCGGCGGCCGTCAGGAACGGGATCGCCCGCTGCGCCCGAGTGAGGAGGCTCAGGCCCTGGTCGGGGTCCTTGGTCTTGGCGTACAGCCAGGCGAGCGTGCCCAGGCCGAGCCCGCCGGAGGCGAGGTAGGACCAGGCGCTGTCGTCCAGCTGCGGGCCGATGGCCATCCCGGCCGCCGCGAGGGCGTAGGAAGTGCGTTCGGCCAGGACGCGCCGGTAGATGACGTGGCCCGGGACGCGCTTGAGGGTGTCGGCGGCCGGCGCCGCCTGGTCGATGGTGCTCAACACAGCCTCCGTTCAGGGACAGGGAGCAGCGGGGGCCCGAGCCCGGTGTGCGGGCCCGGGCCCCTGCTGCTGCGGAGTGGGGTTGGTCAGCGGCGGCCGGTACGCCGGTAGAAGCCGGGCTTGGCCTGGCGCACGCCGGAGCCGTTGGAGGCTTCGTAGCCGGGGCGGTACTCCCTCTCGTGGGCCTGGTTGAAGCCGCGGGCGTCGGTGTCGACGGCGTCGGCGGCGTTCACCATTTCCCCGGACGCCTCCGCGACAGCGGTGAGGGCGGCGGAGGTGTCCTCGATCATCGAGGTGAACCGGGGTTCGACTTCGGCCTGGCCGCACATCTCCGACAGCCGCATGGCCGCGGTGGCGTTGGCCTGCATGTGGGAGCGGAGCAGGTGCATGCCCTCCTTGAGGAAGAGGGCGGAGGCCGCGAGCTGGGCAGTCCGGCCGGCCAGGGCGAGGAAGCCGTTGCCGGTGCTGGCGCCGCCGGTGTTCATGCCCGGGATGGCGGGGAGGTTGTCGCTCACGTGATCTCCTCTCAGTTCTCGTTGTGGATGCGGGCGGCGGGCACGGCCAGGCCCGCGTCCTCGGTGGCCTGCTGCAGGGGCCGGTAGGCGTCGAACATCGCGTTCTCCGCGCTCTCGGAGAGCTCCGCCGCCGCCAGGGACTTGGTGGACATCTCGTCGGCCTTGCGGGCCAGCAGCTCCATGGACTCCGCGAGCTTGGCCATCGCCGCGCCGGTCATGCGGCCGATGACGTTGTGCGTGGAGCGCAGGTCGGCGGCGAGGTCGTCCAGCTCGTGCCGGATCTGCCGCGCCTTCTCGGAGAGCTTGCGGCAGGTCTCGTGCGCCTTGAACGACTGCTCGGTGAGCTCCTCCAGGACGTCGAGCGTGTCGTCGAGGGTGACCTCGGTCTCGTGCTGGGCGTCCATGTCCGCGATGCTGCCGCTGCCCCACTTCGTCAGCCAGGCGTCACTCACGCTGTTCTCCTTCGTGCTCGTGCTCGAGGTGCCGGCGGGAAGACCTGCGCCGGACATGGCCGGGCCGGACCCGGGGGAGTCGGCCCGCTCGACCGTGACCGGACCAGCCGGAGCGGACACCGCCGTCGCCATGCCCATCGCCTCGAACGGCGACAGGCGCGGCGTACCGGTGCCGGGCACTGTGCCGCCGCCCGGCGGGGCCGGAGCGGTGGTGACCCCGGCGACCGAAGCGGCCGGGCCCGGTGCGGACGCCGGCGGCAGGGGCGGTGTGGCCGTACCGGTCGGCGGTGCCGGGCGGGGCCCAGGAACTGTGGTGGTACGCATCCGGGCGCGCTTGCGGGCCCGGTCCTTGGCCGTGGACCAGGGCGTGCGGCGGACCGGTGCCTTCGCGGCCGGACCGACCGGCGCCTTCACGGCGGGACCGGCGGGCTTGGTCGTCTTGGTCTTCGGCCCGGTCTTCTTCGGCTTCTTGACCTTGACCTTGGTGATGACGGGAGCGCTCATCTTCTTGCGGCGGCGCTTGAGCCGCTTACTCGCGGTCTCGTGCACGGCCTCGCCGAAGGTGGTCCGGCCCCGTGCGGCGGCCTTACGGGCCGCGTCCATCTTCTTGCCGTACTCGCGGTCGAAGCGGCGGCACTTGCGGCAGCGGCAGCCATACGTGTCCGACGCCGCCATCGTGCCGTGCGCGATCCCCGGCGTGAGCTTGACCTTCTTGCCCTTGCGGGACTTCCCGCCCGGCGCCGTGGGCACCGGAGCCGGGATCGTCCCGCCCTTGCCGGGGCGGGTCTTGCTCTTCTTCCCGCCGCGCTTGCTGCCAGGCGCCGTGGTGCCCGCGCCGCTGCTGCCCTTCCCCTTCGGCATGGTCTTCGGACCGGTGCCGGAGGTGGTGGTGCCGGGCTTCTTGCGCAGGATCCCGGACGGGCCGGTCGTACCGCGCGGCGACTTCTTCGTGCCGCTCTTGGGGCCAGTCCCCGTTCCCTTGCCGGTCCCCGTCCCGGAACCCGGTCCGCGCTTCTTGCTCAGACCGCCGGACGAACCGCCGGCCCCGGACCCGGTGCTGCCGGGCCCGCGCTTGCGGTTGGTGGTGGAACCACCGCCGGAGGAGCCGGAGCCGCCGCCGCTGCCGGGGCCGCGGTGCTTCCTTCCGCCTCCGCCGCCGCTGTTGCCCGGTCCCTTGCCACCGCCGGAGCCGCCCGAGCCGCCGGACGATCCGGGACCGCGGTTCTTCTTCAGGTTCACGCCGCCGCCCTGCGAGGTGCGCTTGAGCGGGGTGATCCCGGAGCTGTTCTTGTTGGGCGAGCGAGTGCGACCGCCGCCACCTGAGCCGGAGCCCGGACCGCGTCCGCGACCGCCACCACCACCGCCGGAGCCGCTGGGCGACCTGGTCGTCGACCCGCCGCGCCCCCGGCCACCCGAGCCGCTGTACGGCCCGCTGCCGCCTCGTCCGGACCTGCCCGGACCCGAGCCGCCGGAGCGGCCTCCCAGGCCGCCAGGACCACGCTGGAGCGTCTTGCGGCCGTACTCGTGGCTGGGCTGCACCTGCTTCTTCGAACCGCCCCCGCCGGAGCCGTCCTTGGCGGTGCTCGCGGTCTTCGCGACCGCTTCGCGCTGCTCCCGGTTCGCCCGGCCCGCCGCGACAGCGGAGTGGATGCCGCGCATGGCTGCCAGGGACACCGCGAGGATCGCCGCCAGGGACAGCGACCCCAGGCGCGGCGCGGCGGGCTGCGCCCCCTCCGAACGGAAGGTCGCCGGAACCGTCGTGCTCGCCGTCGCGAGCGCAGCAGCGGGGGCTGCGGCGGGCTCCGAGTCGGCGGCGAACGGGGTCCCGAGACCGGGCTCGGGCAGGGTCGCGATGACACCCATCGGATCGGTTCGCGTCGCGGGTGCAAACGCTTCGGGCGTGGCCGGGGAGGCGTCTGCGGGAGCGGCGAACGGTACGTCGTCCGGGACCGAAGCAGGGGGTTCCGCGGGGGGTTCGGCCGGGGCGGTGTACCCCACGCGGGGGAAGTGGATCAGGTTGTTCGGGCCGTCATCGTCGGCCATGACGTCTCCCTCTCGAACTTGACAGACGGTCACCGCCTGGGGCACCCTCGCGCGCGCACGACACGCGCGCGCCTTGGGGTGCTCCAGGCGGCGAGGAGGAGGCGGTGATGAAGAAGAACTTCGTCACCCTCCGTGGTTCTTGTAGAAGTCGTGCAGCGTCTTGGTGAGCGCCGCCCACAGGTTCGGCTTGCCGTCGCGTTCGGCCTGGCGGGCCAGGGTCCGGCACGCGTCGTACCAGACCCCGGCCCGCTCCTGGTCGCTCTGGGCCTCCGCGACCCGCGCGTTCCAGAACTTCGCGCGGTTTTGCACCTGCCGAGGCGTCGTCACTGCCCTTCTCCCCTCGGGAAGTAGTCGTTGATCGTGCTGGTCGGCCGCTCACCACCGGCCGCCATCGGCCACTGGTTCCAGGGGTTGTCCGGGGTCACGAACTCCGCCGGCCGCGCCTGCGGGACCGCGCCCGGGGCCTGCTCGGTGGGGGTATTGAGCGCGGTCACCGTCTTGTCCAGGGACTTGGCGACGGCAGCGCCCAGGGCGGCCTGCCTGCCCTGCTTGCGCTGCAGCTTCCGGGCCTCCGCCGCCGCCCTGCGCTGGGGGAGCTCCAGGACCTCGTTCTTGTAGGTCGCGTACAGGGCCTCCGCCTTGCTCGCGGCCTCGCCGGACGCCTTCTGCATGGCCTTGAGCTGCCGCGACACCTTCCAGGCACGGATCTTCTTGGCCATCCAGCGGTCGCCCTCGATCGGCGTCTGTTCCAGGCGCCGGCGCACGATGTCCGCGATCTGCCCGTACTGCTGGGCGTCACGGACGTGCTGGTCGCGGACGGTGGCGGTGAAGGCCCGCAGACCCTCATCCGTGAACAGGGCGTTGATATCCATCAGGTGGGTTCTCCTTCTCGGGGCGGGGGCGATCTGGGAGGCTTTGTGGTGGCGTTTCGGCGCCTTCACCGCGCTCCCGAGGCGCTGGCTTCGTCTCGGGGGCCGGTGGAACCGTCGAAACCGCAGTTCGTGCAGGTCAGCGCCGCTTGCGCGGCAGCAGGCGAGGGTGGCACCACCAGCAGTCGGGGCCGTGGTCGTACGGACTGCGGGAGTGGACGATCAGGAACGGCGTGGCCAGCACGGTGGCCAGGGCCACCAGGGCGAAGACCACGCCGACCGCGTACATCGGGGTGCTCATCTCGAACTCCTCACTTCGGTGAATACGCAGGTCACTGCTGGGGTCGGTAGCCGTCGGCGAGGAGCGCGACGGCCTCCTGGCGGTACTCGGAGGCGGTGCCGGGCGAGGTGACCGCCAGCTCGCGCTGGATGTCGGCCAGCGGCAGCTGGTCGGCGTCGCCGCCGACGGCGAGGATCATCCGGGCGACCTTGCGGACCGCGCGCTCGCGCGGCTTGAGCTTCGCGGCGTCCTCGGCTTCGACCGCGCGCCGCTCGATTTCGGCAGCGGCGCGCCGCGTTTCGGCAGCGGCCCGCTCGGCTTCGGCGGCCTCCTTCTTGGCGCGCGCGATGTCGGCGAGAGCGGCCTCCCGGCGGCGGTCCTCCTCCGCCTTCTTGCGGTCCGCTTCGGCAGCAGCGCGCCGCGCTTCGGCAGCGGCCTTCTCCGTTTCGGCAGCACGCCGGTCGGCTTCGGCAGCGGCCTGGCGGGCTTCGGCGATGGTCTGGGTCTCGATCGCCTGTGCCTCCGCCGCGGCGACCTTGTCGGCCTCCGCCGCTTCCTTCCGCTTCTGGGCCGCCTGGCGCTCCAGCTCGGCTGCCTCCAGGTCCGCCGCGGCCGCCGCCCGGCGTGCCTGCGCGATCCGCTCGGTCTCGATCGCGCCGGCCTCCGCGGCCGCGACCTTGTCGGCCTCGGCCGCCGCCTTGCGCTGCTCAGCGGCCTTCCGCTCGAGCTCGGCCTTCTCCAGGTCGGCGGCGGCCGCCGCCTTGCGCTCCTGGGCCTCCTTGCGCTCCGCCTCGGCCTCACGGGCGCGGGCTTCGGCGATCACAGCGCTGTCGAGGGCCTGCTGCTCCAGCTCAGCGGCCCGCTCTGCGGCGCTGACCTGGGCACGAGCGTGAGCGCGGGCCTGACCGGTCTGGCCTTCGATCTCCGCCTGGACCAGCTCCACCCTGCCCTTGGCGCGCAGCCGCTCGGCTTCGGACTCCGCCTTGGCGACCTCGCTGCGCGTCTCCGCGTCCAGGCGCCGGCGCTCGGCCTCCTCCGCACGCTCCTGAGCTGCTTGCTCCTGCTCGTCGGGCATGGCCAGGGCCTGGTCGACGGTGTAGCCGTAGGGGGCCATCTTCATCGGCAGCAGCTCGTCCTCGCTGGCCTTGGTGATGTCACCGTCGTACTTGCGCTTGAGCCACTGCTCGTACGCGATGAGCTGCTGGTCGCGGCGGATCATCTCCGGGTAGGAGGTGACGCCCCACAGCCGCATCCGGCGGAAGATCCGGGCGGTTGCGACGGGGGCGAGCACCCAGCGCATCCACGGGATGGAGTCCCGTTCGGCCTGCTCAGGGCGAACAACGCGGTCGATGGCATCACGGCCCAGCTCCACCACGGTGATGAAGAGCACCGGCACGACGCCGTGGGCGCCGGCCGCGACGTAGTCGAGCAGCTTCCAGGAGCCCTCCGGGGCGCCGGACGCGGCGTTAAGAACGACGGTCGCGCCGGTCAGCAGCCACACCGGGTAGCGGATCCAGCTGATGGGGCGCTTGAGCCAGGCCATCAGCAGGTCGACCGCGATCATCACCATGATGCCGACGTCGACGCCGACCGCGAACAACTGGCCCTTGCCCAGCGATCCGAAGCGGAGCTCCTTGAAGGCGAAGGCCGCGACGTGTTCGAAGGACAGGTACAGGCCGATGCCGGCGAGGGCGAGCGCGGCGATGACGATCGCTCCGGTCGTCCACTTCTGGGTGCCGGTCAGCTTCGCCGGGGAGGGCTTCGTTCCGGTTCCGCTTTCCGTCTCCGAAACGAACGCCGTCGTCTCCGAAACGGTGCCGGGCGTCTGCGAAACCGGCGTGGGCGTTCCCGAAACGGCGGCCGGTGCTTCCGTCTCGGGGTCGGGGTCAGCCGCGGTGTGCGGCCAGTCGGTGATCGTCATGGGGGGCCTCCGGAGGGGGTCGTTCAGGGTGTGCGCGAAACAGCGGCGGCTGCTCCCGAAACGCGACGGCGCGTTCCCGAAGCCGTGGTCGGTGCAGTCGGTTGATCGCGAAACTGGCACCGGTTCTGCCCGCTCCGGGCGCACGGAAAGGTCGGCGGCACAGGGGTGGGCGGCCGGTATCGCGAAGCGTCACGGGGGCGGGCTCGAAACTGGGTGCGGCTCCCGCCGGGCGGGCGCGAAGTCAGCTCTCGGGGAACTGCGCGCCGTGCCGGCGAAGGTCGGCGGTGGTGATGCCGAAGTGGCGGCACCGGTCGATCAGCGGCTGGATCCTGGCGGCGTCGGCGCGCGCCTCGGGCGAGCCGACGCCGTACAGCCGCTGCGTGGCGAACAGCTCGTTGAGCGCGGCCGCGGTGCGGGCGGCATGCCGCTCGAAGCGGCCCTCGCCCACCCACTCCTCCGCGATGACGTGGAGGGTGGTGCGCCAGCTGCCGTCGTAGTCCTCGGGGTCGATCGGCGGGATGTCGCTGCCGAAGATCGCGAAGGCGGCGGCCTGGGCGGCGGCTTCCGTGCCGGGCTGGAGCGGGGTCATCGTCGTGGCCATAGGGTCCTCCCTTGGCTGTCGGTCCGGGCTGTCCGGCTCCCCTTCACCGCCCGTCCCGGCCGCCGTGGTGCAGCGGTCGGTGCAGGCGGATCAGGCAGCCGTCAGACCGGATCGGCGGCCTTGGAGCGGGTGCGGGCGGCGCGGCGCTTGATGCGGCGGCGGTCGTCCTCGCTCATGCCGCCCCACACGCCGTGGGCCTCGCCCATCTCCAGCGCCCAGGAGGCGCAGCGCTCCAGCACAGGGCACCTGCGGCACACCGACTTGGCCTCCTCGATCTGCAGGAGCGCCGGGCCGGTGTTGCCGATGGGGAAGAACAGCTCGGGGTCCTCCCGCGTGCAGGCGCCGTCCTCGCGCCAGTTGGTGTTGACGGGCAGGTCGGCGTCGGGGGCGTAGCTGGTGCGTACGATGGAGCGGTTCATTCAGGGCCTCCCAGAAGGTCCGTACGACAGCCTCGGGGCCGCAATCCCCGGGGCTGTTCACGTGGTGGCGGCCGGATGGCCGGAGCAGGGGTGAGCTCCCGACGCTCTCCGCAGAGGGGGCGATTTGAGCGGGGATGGCTCAGCGGGTGCGCTTGGTGCGCTGGCGGTCGAGGTAGGCGTCTTGCAGCCGCTCGAACGCCGACCACAGCCGCTCGCCGTCGGAGCAGCGGGCGGTGCCGGTGCAGTGGGGGCAGCTGGTGGTGTGCGCCTGGTGGGCGCGGGCGGCTGCCTGGTAGCGCTGGTACAGGTCGTCAGGCACGCGTTGTCCGTCTCTCGTGGTGCCGGCGGGTGGGGTGGAGGTCGGCCACGCGGTATCCCGCCTCCCATGCCGCTGCGGCAGTCACGGCAGCGGCAGACAGGAGCAGACGGGCGAGGGGATGGCCGGGGCCGAGAGCGAGGGCGGCCCGGGCAGCGCGGTGCTGCGCCGCTCGGGCCGCGTGTATGAGGTGAGGCATCCGGTCCGTTTCGTCAGCGGGGCCGCTGCTGCGACTGCTTGTTGACCTCGCGGACCTTCTCGGAGAGCTTCTTCTGCTCTTCTTCGGTGAGGCGGGTGATCATGCGGTCACCGCCTTACGCCCGTCCCCGACCGTGGTGCTCGGCGCGGGTGCCACACCGGGCGGGCAGTCGCTGCCCGTGCAGCTCCACCGCCCGCACAGCGGACAGGCGTCATCGGCCATCGCCGGCCGGTGCAGAGTGAGCACAGGCTGCCGCTCGTAGCCGGGCATCATCTCCTGCAGCGTGCGCCGCGCCCGGCGCTCGGCCGGGACGCGGGCATCGGTCTCGCGGACCATGCGGGCCAGGAGGTCACCGAGCTGGCGGTGGGCCGCCGTGGCGCAGGGGCCGGTGTGGAAGGTGCCGCACTGGTCGCAGGCGTATTCCGGGTTGGCCGCGGTCTCTGTCGTGCGGGCCGCAGGTCGTGTCATGATCGCTGTGGTCAAGGGGATCTCCTGTTCAGGTCCGTTGACCGGACAGCCCCGGAGCTCTGACCTTCCGGGGCTGTCACCGTGGCTGGCCGGACGGCCAGCCACGGCCCCGCTCCCACCTCTAACGCTCTGGTGAGGTGGGAGGGGGACCGTGGCGAGCCGTCAGACCGCAGGCGCGTATGCGGTCCTGGCGGGGCGGATCAGGTAGTCCGACGTCGTCCACACCGAGCCGATGGCGAACGGCTGGCCGTCCGGGCGCAGGGTGTCGCGGACGACGACCGCCCACCGGGCACTGTCGCGGCGCAGCAGCTGCGCGGCGTCGGCGGGGTCGGTGACCAGAGCCAGGACCTCGAAACGCCCGTCCACGTTCTGGTAGATCGCGCCAGGGAGGCGGGGGCCGATCTCCTTCTCCACACGTGCCAGGTCGGCGGCGCTGCTGCCCGCTGTCATGTGCCGCTGCGGATGTGGACGTCCCGTGCCCGCGCCGCCCTGGCGGCCGTCCCGCTCGTGCGGGGTCGGACGTATCGGCAGCGGCGGGCGGGTCTCCGCACGCGCTGGGAGTGTCATGCTGGTCATGTAGGTCGAGTCCTTCCATCAGAGTGACCTGCGGCAAGACGAACCCCCAGGGGGCCAATCCCTGGGGGTTCGTCGCGTGAGTGCGTCCTGCGCACTCCACCGGCCACCACCCCGGAGAGCGTGGTGGCCGACGGGCAGCGCAGGCTGCATCAGGCACCGAAGCGGCGTGCCTGCTCGTTCAGGTTGTGGATACGGTCGGCGATCTCACGGCGCTGCGACCGGGACAGACCCTCTTGCGTCAGCTGTCGCTGGGCGGCAGCCAGCTGGTCAGCGATGCGCTGCTGCGGGGTCCGGGGATCGGTCGGCACGGGCATGAAGTCCTCCCAAGAAGTCAGGCCAGCAGGGGAAAGGGCGCTACGAGCGCTCACGGCCCCGGCCATCCCGCAGAGGGGTGGCCGGGACCGTGATCGTTCGTCCGGAGCGGGTCAGCTAGCGGCCCTCGGGGTGCAGCGTCGTGAGCGGCACCTGCGGCGCACCCAGCGGCGCTTCACCGGCGGGCAGCTGCGCGCGGCGGGTGTCGGCGTCGCGGACCGCGGACTCGGTCGCTGCCCACTGTTCCTTGCGCAGCAGCCACAGGGGCCGGCCATCGCCGGGCTCGTCGGCCGCCGGCATCTGCTTCTGCGCGGCGATCTGGCTGACGGCCGGGGCGACCGCGACCTTGGGCTTGCGCCGCACGGTGGTCCGGCGGCGGTGCACGGTCTCCGAGTTGCCGTCCGTCAGGTGCTCCTCCCACTTCCGGACCGTGACGTCGACGAGGAGGAGGCGGTTGCTGCCCAGACGGCACCGGACGGCCGCGTCCTTGCCCGCGCGGCCGGTGTCGTGCGGCACGACCTTGGGCTTCTTGGTCTGAAGGCCGGTGATCGGCACCCACGTCTCGCAGTCGGGGCAGACCAGCGACGCGCAGGCGGGACGCAGGTCGTACTGGTGGGGCCGGAGGGTGGAGAGAGCCAGCGCCGGGCGGGCGTTGACGGTGCGGGAGCGGGTCCGGCTGCGGCGGGGACGAGCGGTGCGCTCAAGGGTTGAAGCAGACATCTGAACTCCTCACGGACAGAACAGAGTGGCGGGGACGCGGGTCGCGATGCTCTCTCCGCCCTCCGGGCCGCACGGCACAAGGCCGGCGTCCCGCAGGACAGACAGCGCACAGCGCTGCGACGTGCACACAGTTCGTCGCGGCCGTCAGGCTCCGGGGGAGTTCGGTGGTGCTCTCAACCCCGGCCGCCCTGGAGGGCGGACGACTACCTGGACAACTTCGATATCGAAGTTGCAGTACGATGGTGCGCGACCTCGCTATCGATGTCAAGTACTTCGATAGAGAAATTCCCTCGCTATGTAAGTCGCGAGCCGTAGCTGACGTTGAGCATCGAAGCCCTTAGGATCGCTAGCGAAGTTAGGAGACACATGGCAGGCGGAAAGGGCTCTGAGCAGCCCAGATACCTCCAGATCGCTGACGAGCTGAAGGCTGCGATCGAGCGTGGGGACTACCGACCCGGTGATCGACTGCCCGGGGAGAACGCCCTTGCGCCGCAGTACGGCGTCGCCGTGATGACGGCTCGGCGAGCACTGCGCGCGCTCACCAACGAAGGACTCGCGGAGTCCCGGAAGGGCGCGGGGGTGTTCGTTCAGGCTTTCCGCCCCATCCGGCGGCGCGGCATTCAGCGTCTGGCACAGGACCAGTGGGGCGCGGGGAAGTCGATCTGGTCGGCTGACGAAGACCGGCCCCTGACAGTCGACCAGGTGTCCGTGCAGGAGGTCGTTCCGCCAACACACATTGCCGAGATGCTTGCCCTGGACGCTGGCGAGACCGCCTGTGCCAGGTCCAGGCGCTTCGTCCTGGATGGCCGGCCGGTCATGCTCGCCACCTCGTACCTGCCCTACGCTCTGGTGGAAGGTTCGGCGATCACCCAGGCTGACACCGGGCCGGGAGGAACCTACGCTCGCCTCGCTGACCTTGGGCATGGACCGGTTCGCTTCCGGGAGGAGATCCGCGGACGGCTGCCCACTGCTGAGGAAGCGGCCATGCTGGGCATGTCCCCTGAGCGCCCTGTTCTGAAGATGTGCCGGACAGCCTTCGACGCCCATCAGCGAGTTGTTGAGGTCAATGAGATGACCCTCGACTCCGCCTCGTACGTCCTGGACTACGAGTTCGATGCCTGACGGCACGCAGGACTCGACGCGGGCGCGGCACTGGGGTGTGCCCGGACTCGCCATGGTTCCTCCGGCCGGAGTTGCGGGTGTGGATCAACAAGAAACAGCATCCGCACCTGGGACCTTGAGCGAGATGTCCGGCCGTGGAAGTGGTGTAGCAACAGCGTGGCAATTGGGCCGTTGATACCTGGAAGGTGACCGCCAAGGGGGTGTGTAGTGATCGCTGTGGACAGGTGGACAGGTGAGGAGGCGCTGCTGTTGCGGTCGGTGATGCGAGCGTCTGTGCGCGAGTTCGCCGGTCGCCTCGGCATCAGTCCTCGAACCGTCTCGAACTGGCAGCGGAACAAGACGAGCGTCTGCCGTCCCCAGATGGCGCAGATCCTGGACACGGCGCTCCTCCAGTGCACCCCGGCTGAGCAGGAGGCGTTCAGCCTCCGTCTGGCAGCGCTGCGTGGAACGGCAGCCCCCCTCAACGCAGAGTCGGCAGCGCGTCCGGCACCGTGCACGGTCGTCTCCCACAAGTTCTTGCCGGTGTACCTCGGTGAGTGCAGTGCGCCCCTCTACGCTGCGGGTTCGCCAAGCGAGCCTGGACCCGGCGGCTTGGAGCAGCGAGTCCTGCCGGCTGACCACCACTCCGCGCAGTCGTCGACGGTGCACATATACGCCTGCGGTGTCGCGGTGGTGCATCTCGAGGAGCACCACCGCCTCGAGTCGTTGACCGAGTTGGCGTTGTGGCGTTACCGCACCTACCTGAAGGAGCCGGGCTGGGTAGGGGAGTGGATGGCCCACCTGCTGGCCCGCCACAGCGACGACAAGGACCAGCCTGCCCAGTCGCTCGTTCCGCAGTACGTGCTTTCGGCCTACGAGCTCCGCACGCATTCCTGGTCAAATGCTGGCCTGGATACGGCTCTCCAGCTGCTCGCTACGCCATCGGTGCTGGTCAATCGGCAGAATCCAGCAGATGTGGTACCGCTCGGGCCGGGGGTAGAGGAAGCCAAGTTCCGTGAGGGCTGGGCTCACCCGGAGGCCGTGACATTCGACGGTGGAGTCTCCCGCGGCGTCGTCGGCTGGTCGGGGGTTGCCTATCACCCGCAGTCGGACGAGCGGGCTTTGACCATGAGCCAGATCGTGGCCCTTGAGCTCGACGTACAGGCCCTCTGGGCCCTCTCGTCGCACATCCTGCACATAATCGAAGACGGCCAGGACCCAGTGATGCCGACGGCCTACGGGTGGCGCTTTCTGCGCAGCGCATACTTCCGGCTCACTACCGCACGCCCCACTGAGACCGCCCAACACCGGGTGATGCGCGAGGCCATCCTGGCCACCAGCGAACTTCCTGATCGGCTGCGCGCCGCCCAGGACGCTCTCCGAGAGAGCAATCCGTGACGGCCATGTGGAAGGCGGAGTGGGTGGACCCTCGATCGACAGCGCTGCTGGTCATCGATGTGCAGCAGGGCTTTGTCAACCAGCACAGCCGTGGAGTCATCCCTGCGGTTATTCGGCTGGTGGAGGGCTGGCAAGCAGCTGGCGCTCCCGTTGTACTGTCGCGGTTCCACAACGAGCCTGGATCGCCGTACGAGACGATCACGGGATGGACGCGATTGCGTACTCCCGAGGAACAAGCCCTCGTTGCTGACCTGGCCCCCTTCGCTGCCACCGCCGCCGCGGTCATCGACAAGCCCCAGGCGTCAGTGTTCACCCCCGAGGGCGCCCGGACCATCCACGAGGCGGGCTGGACCGATCTGGTGCTGTGCGGCATCGACACGGATGCGTGCGTATACGACTCCGCTGTTGCCGCCTATCAGGCCGGATACCGGCCATGGATTGTCACCGACGCTTGTGCCTCTACCGGCGGCGCTCGCTACCACGACGCCGCTCTCCTACTCGCCGCCCGGAACATCGGCGCTGAGCAACTGGTCACGAGCGAGGTTGTCTTGTCCCGAATCAGCGGAACGCAGGGAGCCCACGCATGAGCACACCGCACGAGACAGATGTCCTGGTGATCGGTGCCGGCCCGTCAGGCGTGGCGGCCGCGGTGATGGCGGCCAGCCTGAACCTTCGAACGGTGGTCGTGGAGGCTGACTCAGTAGGAGGCAAGCTGCATGTCATCGGGGCACTGGAGAACGTCCCCGGCAACTGGTCGAGCGGCCCGCAACTTGCTGAAGCCCTTGCCGCCGACCTGGACCGCCTACAGCGGGCTGGCCGATGCTCCGTCGTGCAGGGCCGTGCGGTCAGCGTCACCGGCTACGACGACCGGGCGGAGCTCGTACTCGAGGACGGACGCGCGCTGAGTGCACAACTGATCGTGGTCGCCACCGGCGTGGCCGCCCTGGCTCCGCCCGACGCCGACTGGATCAGCGCTTCCACAGGTGTGTCGGTGCCTCCGCTGTGGCGCACCGAGCCTGCAGACCTAACGGGCCGGACCTATGTTCTCGGAGGAGACCGTCCCCTCGGGACATGGCTCCGCACTCACCCGCACTCCTCAACGATGCTTCATGTCCTTTGTCCGCCGGCGGATGACTACAAGATCGCAGAGGTCGCGGGGGTCGAGCGCGTGCGCATCGTGCCCGTCTCTCACGTTGTCCTGTCGCAGATGGCCCACGGAGACGAGTGGAGCTTGCAGGTCAAGGACCGACAGGGGGAGCGCAAGTCCTACGTCGCCAAGACGGTGTTGAACAACCTCGGTAACACGCCAGCAGGTTTGGACGGCCTCGCCTCGAGCGAGGACGGCTACTGCCCTCCCGACAAACAGCACCCGCGGATCCGGGTCGCCGGCGACTTGAGGTCGGCCCAGTTCCAACGCGTCACGACGGCGCAGGGCTCTGGGGCGGAAGCTGTGCTCGCGTCCTACTACGCCTCAGTCCTAAAGCCATGCTGAAGCTTGACGCCCACCGCCCTATCGGCGTATCACTGCACGCTAGCCAAGATCGATCCCGTGGTGTATCTTTCACGGATCCAGTGATCATGAGAGGTTGGGGCATGTCCGACGCGGATCCCATGCAGCGGGTCAACGCTCTCCTTGACGACGTCCTACCGTCGCCGCACGTGCGTCAGAAGCTGCGCCTCGCTGCGGGACTCACCCAGCAGGAAGTCGCGGACGCTGTGGGCGTGAAACGCCTGGCCGTAGCCCGCTGGGAGCTAGGCCAGACCCACCCCCGGCGACCCCATCGCGCGGTCTACATCCACTTGCTCAAAGGGCTCGCGGAGCGCTTCCCCGACGTTGCTGAGCTGGATGCAGGCAGCACGACGCCGACCTCCGAAAGGGGGTCGGGATGACCTAGGTCATCGGCCGCGCGTGCGAATGAGGTGGACTGCAATCCACTGTGGCCCGCGCGGCCCGTCTCGCCGACCATCAGGTCGGCCGCCCAGTCCCCGGTTGGCGCCGGTTCTGGGCTCCAGCTCATCGAGCTGGGTCTTCATTCCTCGTAACACCCCGCCTTGGCAGGCGGTTTGTTCCACCCGGTCCGCTTTGGCAAGCGGGCTACCCCGGCTCTCCAGGAGCCCCTTTGGCAGGGGGCCTCTGTTGAGCCACCAGCGTCACCCCGGGTTCCGACGGCTTTGGCAGGCCGTTCGGTGCTCGGGGCTCCGTCCGTACAGAACGCTCGACCGTGGTCGGGTCCCTTGGCGGGGGCCTGGTCGCGGTCGGGGCGATCTATATGAAGGTTGGTGTCCCCGCCATAGTGCACGAGATCGGTGTCCCCTGTCAGCTCGACTGTGCCCGATTCACACCGGTTCGAGCCTCCCGCGCTTCCCGCGTGACGGGATTCGCACGCCCTGTTTGCCCTGCTCAGGGCATTAGTCACGAAGATTCTTCGGAGTGGAGTGTCACACCGTCCCCGGTCCCCGACGCCTTCACCGAGAGGGGGTCCCCTGTCCACCTGGCGGCGCCAGCCGCCGCGGTGCTCCGGGGCTGCGTCCCGTGGGGCGGGACGCGATCCGAAGTTGTTGCCCGCCAGGCCGGAGAGATCAGGGGTCTCACCGCTGCTCGGCAGCCATCCACAGGCAACCTGCGCATGGCTGCCGAGATGATCTCTTACTCGCTCCTCCAGGCGGGCCGATGAGCGTCGTGGCGGCACCGGCCGCCGTGACGCTGCCCGCTCCGCGTCCGTCGGTCGACGACGACGTCTCCGTGCTGCCTGGCCTGTACGTGCCGGAGGCGAGCCAGTGGCTGTCGACGTCGTCGGGACGGATCGCGTCGGACGGCTACTCCTGGATGCAGGCGGTCCATTGGGTCGCCGGGTCCGGGCTCTACAAGCCGCGGCGGCACCGGTCGCACGGCCCGCGTTCCTTCGGGACGACGACCGTGCGCGTCGCCCAGGAGCTCGCGGAGCTGTTCCCGTGCCGTCCGGGGATCGAGTACCTGGTGCGGCGCACCGGCCTGTCCGAGCGGTCGGTGGAGTACCACCTGGGCATGCTGCGGGAGGCCGGGCTGCTCGCGTGGATCGTCAAGGGGACGCGGGTGTCCGGCGGCCCGGCGCAGGCCAGCGAGTTCGCGCGGATGATCCCGGTGGAGTTCGATGTCGCGCTCGGCATCCGTACGGTGCAGCGGGACGAGGACGCTCCGGCGTACACGCGGGCGGCGTCCGGGATCGCGGAGTCCGGCCGGGAGCTGATGGCGAAACTGGCGAAGAAGGCGTCGCGGAAGGTGCGCAAGCCGCGCTCGAAGACGTCGTCGAAGGCCCCGGCGAGGGGTGCCCGGAAGGGTGCCGAGCAGGGGGTTGTGACGGCTGTTTCGGATGAGGCCCGTTGCACCCCAATGCAGGTCGGTACCTCAACTGTTTCTTCTGCGGGTGGTACTTCCTTCCCCCCTGAGAGCAAGCTCGCAAGCGGGGATGCCAAGTCCCCCACCCCGAAGAAGTCGAAGGCGAAGGCCGGCGGCCGCCGGAAGCTGAACGTCGTCGGGCGCCGCTTCCAGCTGGCCCGTGAGCTCACCCAGGAGCTGGACTGGCTGCGCGGCTGCTCGGTGGCCCGGATCGCCTGGGTGGCCCGGGGCGTGGCTGATGCCGGATGGACCGTGACCGACGTGAAGGGCTGGCTGCACCTGCGCGGCGAGGCGGCCCGGGTCCGCCGTGGCTCGGGTCTGCTTGCCGTGCTGCTGGCCGGTGCGGAGACGGTCCTGGACACCCCGGCCAAGCGGGCCGACGCCGTCGAGCAGTGGCGCGGTGCCCAGGAAGCCGCCCGCCGCCACCGCATCCAGCAGGTCCGCGCCCGCACCGAGCGCTACGAGGGCGACTGGGACGCCCCGACCAGCCGCGCCGTCCAGCGGCAGGTCAACGAGGCGTTCGCCGCCTCGTTCCGGCCCAAGCCCCGGGCTGCCGCGCCCGACACGGAGGCCCTGCCCGAGGTGTCCGGCGTGGGCGGCCTCGAGGACGACGTGGTGGCCGAGGCCCGTGCGGAGGCCCGGCAGCGGCTGATGGTCGGCGACACCTCGCTGATCACCGTGGCGGTCGACGCCATGGGCCGCGAGACCGCGGAGCAGCTCTACGGCGCCGACCTGGTGCGCCGCGCTCTGCAGCTGGCGAGCGGCGCCCGCAGCTCGCTGATGACGTACGGACGCCGGTAGGAGGCCGAGATGACCGAGACGATCACCCCCATCGAGCAGCCCGCCGCCGACGGCCCGGAGCTGTCCGGCGTCGACCTCGCCCGGGTTGCGCTGCACGCCGCTCGCGAGGCCGCCAGGAAGCGCGGCGAGAGCGAGGCCCGCGCCCCGCGCCGCCGCCGGACCCGGGTCGTGCAGCGCGACGGCCGGGAGCCGGCCGGGGTCGCCGCAGTACTCCAGGGCCTGATGGCCGACCGGGCCTGGGACGTCCCGGCCGCCGGCGGCACCGTCCTGGACCGCTGGCCCGATATCGCGGCCGCCATCGCCCCGCAGCTTCCCGACCACGTCCAGGCCGTCGCCTTCCACCCGGAGACCGGCCAGCTGGACCTGCGCCCCGACTCCCCGGCCTACGCCACCCAGCTCCGCCTGATCAGCGCCCGGATCGTCGCTGCGGCCAACGAGTCGGCCGGCACCGACGCCGTGCGCAGTGTCCGGGTCCTGGCCGTCGGCGCCGCCCCGGGCTCCCGGCCCGCCGCACCGACTCCGGTCACCGCACCGGACGCTCCTCCGGCCCCGGTGAAGACGCGCGAGATGGCCTCGCCGGGCTTCCACCAGGCCCTCGCCGCGCACCAGGCCGTCGCGCCTCCCAGCCGTATCGACCCCTCGATCGCGGAGGCGGTGGAGCGGCAGACCGCGGCGATGCGGGCGCTCAGCCTCCGGGCCTTCCCGGAGCCGGAGCCGGTGGCCGATGACCAGCCGGCCCCGATCGAGCAGGCCCGCATCGAGCGCCGCCGCCAGGCCGACGTCTCCCACGCCGCAGCCCTGCGCCGGGCCCGTGCGGAGCGCGCGGCGAGGGAGGCCGGGATGGCGGCCGCGGTCCCGCAGCCGACGACGCTGGGCAGGACCGCGTGAGCTCGAGGCGTCAGGGGCGGCGGGCGAGGACGTCGTCGATGCGGGAGGCGTCGGCGACCCACGTTGCGGCGGCTGGCGCTATGAAGCCGAGCACGGTCTGGATGTCGTCCCGGCGGGCTTCGAGGGCCAGGTGCCAGATCCCCTCGTGGTAAGCGATGCGGTTGCGGAACTTGTGCAGCCGTTTGACCGGGTCTTCCACCGTGGTCAGGGCACGGTTGGGGGCGTAGGGGAAGGCGCCCGCGAGGTCGGGCCACAGGTTGGTCTTGTACTGGCGGGCCAGCAGGAAGCGCCAGAAGCCGAAGCTCAGCTCTGCGATGACCTTCCCGCGCGGCGTGGTCGCAGCACCGCCCCGCCCAGCGCGCTCTTGGGCCTGGGCGATGTCGCCGCGGGCCTTGCCGCTGAGGGGGACCTGCCTGTCGATGTACCACTCGGTGGTCCGGCCCCGGCGCTGCTGGCGGGCAACGAGCCGTGCGTCCAGCGCGTTGCGCAGCATGATCTCCAGGTGCCCGAGCGGTTCGAAGAACGCCGCGGCGAGGTCGCTGTTCCACTGGTACAGCGCGAGCGCGGCGGTGGAGTCACCGGCGCAGGCGGTCAGGTAGGGGTTCAGCCGGTCGGGGCTGATCAGCTCGATGACGGCCTTGTCGTCGGGCGGCTCGATGCTGGTGGGCGGCGTGCTGTGCATGGTGGGGCAATCGTAGGTACACTGGGCGACGAAGACCCTGGAATCGTCCCTGGTAGCCCTCGAAAGAAGGCAGGCCATACCCCCAGGGTTCAGACGTCAGTCGAGGGCCGCACGGTTTGACCGTGCGGCCCTCGCGCTTTCCAGCCCGTGACGACGGCCGCCCGGACCGACCTGGGCGGCCGTCGTCTGCTTCTCGGTGAGATGCCGGTCAGTCGCCGGCCTCGTGGGGGAGACCGTCGTCCAGGACGATGCGGATGGTCTCGCCTTGTCCGGTGACGTCGGTGAGTTCGGCCGCGATGCGGTTGTAGGTGGTCATGGCCAGTGCCCAGTCGCCCTGCAGCGGGGTGGCGGTGGAGCGGGTGTTCCACAGCTCGATGAGCAGGGCGATGAGGGAGCGTCCGGACAGGACGGTCTGGACGCGGCCCTCCTTGATGTCCTCTACCGAGGGCGGGGTGCGGAAGTGGCTGTGGTCGACGGCCAGGGCGGCGAGCCACTCCCAGGTGTCGCGGTGCGCGATCAGTTCGGCGGAGGCCACACCGGCGGCCTTCAGCAGCAGGACGCCGTGGGCGACCCGCGGATCCTCCGCGTCGGCGGCCTGCGGCGTGGCGGCAGAGGGCTGGTCGGCGGAGGTGCCGGTGCCCTGGTAGGCGGCCTCGATGGCGCGCTTCAGCGCGAGGTCCTGGTCCTCGCTGGACTCGGGCTGCGGCCGGTGCCCGGTGTTCTCCATGGTTCCCCCCTGGGAGTTGGTGTCGGTTGAGACGGACGGATGACCTTCGGCGCCGGCGGTCGAGCCGTGGCCGGCCTCGGGTTCGGGCGGCTGCGCAGTCCCCTCGGGATGGGTCTGCGTGCCCTGGCCGGACGTGTCACCTGCCCCTTCGGGCGGCGCGAAGGGACGCAGAACGTCGACAAGGTCCAGGAGTTGCCGGAGCTCCCCTCGCGTCTCGTTCAGGTCGCTGATCATCCGGTCCTGCCGGCGGCGGACCTCCCGGTTCTCCTCACGCAATCCGGTGACGCCCGCCTGGAGCTGTTCCAGGATCTTCAGGCGGCTCTGCGTGACGTCACCGTGCAGTGCGGTCAGCCCGACCGTCGGGTCATCGAGGCGATCGAGACGTGCGAGTTGTTGTCGTATCGCCTCCAGTTCCTTCATGGCGTCGCCGAACGCGTCTTTCCACCCCACGTGACCCCCTGATTACTCCGAGCATGCGACCGCCCATATCTCCCCACCGGGGCCTGGGGTGACGCGACGGTTTCCAGCCCTTCCCTGGCCAGGACCATCCTCACCCCTTCCGCACGCCGTTCGTACGCCATTCGTACGGAGGATGTGCGCCATGCGTACGGTTCTTGGGGTAGGATGTCGGTCAGGAGGTGTTCCATGTCCGAGTTGTTCGACGCGGTCGACGCACTGGTCGCGTCCCGCTCGCCGCTGCCGCCAGCGGAGGAGCGCAAGCGGTTGCGGGTCGCGCACGGCCTGACGCTGGATGAAGTCGCCGCTGCGCTGAAGGTGCGCCGGGCCACGGTGTCCGGCTGGGAGTCGGTCAAGAAGCCGACCGAGCCGCGCGGCCCGGAGCGTGAGGCGTACGCCCGGCTGCTGCGGCAGCTCGCGGAGCTCTACCCGGCACCTGCAACGCCGCAAGAGCCGGCTGCCCCGGTGCCCGCCACGTTCACCGGCGCGCCCGACCCGGCAGGCGAAATGCCAGAGGTTCCGGACGCTGCGATCGAAGAGATCGTCAACTCCCTCTATCCCACTCCCGGCGCGCCCCGCCGGGCGGGGCGCGCCGACCCGGCGGGAGCGCGGACTCTGTCCACAGGGGAGGGGTCCGAGGCTGCGGCCATGACTGCAACCGAGAACATCCAGACCCCTGCCCCTGTCACCGCTGCTCCGGCGGCCGCGCCACGTCCGGCGCGCACCACCAGGCCGTCGTCGACGTCGCGCCGCCCGGGTGCCAAGAAGGCGGCTCCGGCCGGATCCCCGGCGGGCGGCGCCGACCCGCGGTTCGAGAACGGGCCTCTGGCGGTCGTCGACGTCGAGGACGGGCAGGTGCTGGCGTACTGCACCGGCGGCCTGGTCCTGGACGTGCCCGCCAAGTCCCTGCCGTCCCTGGTGGAGTGGACGCTCAAGGAGGCGAAGCTCGGGCAGCCGAAGCTGTCCGGGCCGGGCAAGGACGCCGACCCGCTGCTCGTGCTCACCGAGGCCGCCCTTGAGCGCTACGGCCTGCCCGTCACCCTCACTGACGAGGAGAAGCACGCTGGGCGGATCCCGGAGGGCCACAAGGTCGTCAAGCAGTTGGCCCGCGCGGAGTGGAAGCTGACGAAGAGGGGTTTCGGCCCGTGGGCGAGGATCTATCGCCCCGCCACCGGCTCGGAGCGGGCCTGCGTCCAGCTCTGCATCCCCTCCTGGAACGCGCTCGACTCCCGGCACTGGGGCGAGGCCGGGCAGCTGCCGCCGGCGGAGCTCGCCCGCGTCCTGGGCGTGTACGCCTCGCGGGTGATGACGCCGCGCGGCTCCACGGCCGTGACCGGCCTGGAGCTGATGACCGCGCTGCACCCGCCGACGCGCGCCTCCGAGCCGGACGCGACGGGGAAGCGGCACTCCGAGCACAACCCCGGCTCGCTGGGCAAGGACGCCATCGACCCGATGAACTGGCCGCCGTGCGAGGTCCCCGACGGTCACCCGGTCCTCAAGGACCTGCCCCGTTTCCACGTGCGCGGCCCCGGCGAGAAGCTGTTCGAGGAGGCGTACGACTGGGCGCGGCCGATGACGGATGCCGAGTGCACCCTGCGGCACCTGGTCGGCATCGACGTGAACATGGCCTTCGCCGCCGGCGCGAACGGTCTGAACGTCGGTCTCGGTGAGGCGACGCACGTCAAGGCCCCCGCGTTCGACCCGAAGCTGCCCGGCTCGTGGCTGGTGGACCTGTCCCACGTCGACCTGTCGCGGGTGAAGGTCGGCAAGGAGTGGGTGGAGCTGGACGGCTCGCTGCTGCCCTCTCCGTTCACGCCGAAGGGTGAGCGCCCGGAAGGGCCGGCCTGGTACGCGACGCCCACCGTCGCGTACGCGGCGGAGCTCGGCTACGAGGTGCGGCCGATCGAGGCGTGGGTCCGGTACGACAACGGCCGCTACCTGGACGGCTGGTACAACCGGCTCCGTGACGCCTACCTCGCCACGATGGCCGACCTCGGCGTCCACGCGGACATGGAGCCGGCCGACTTCCTCGCCGCGATGGACGGCTACAAGGACCGCGACCCGGACCTGGCGATCGTCGTCTCGGCGATCAAGGCGACGGTCAAGGGCGGCCTGGGCAAGCTCCGCGAGCGCCCGCGCGGCGAGGGCTGGCGGCCGGGCGAGCCGTGGCGCGCCCTGTCCCGCCCGACGTGGCGGCCGGACATCCGCGCGGCGGTCATCTCCCGCACCCGGATCAACCTGCACCGCAAGATCGTCAAGCACGCCGCGTTCACCGGCCAGTACCCCGTCGCGATCCTGTCCGACTGCGTCGTCTACGCCGCCGACGGCACGTCGCCGCTGGACTTCCTGCCCTACCGGGACGGCAAGCCGCTGCCCGGCGGCTTCAAGCTCGGCATCAACCCCGGCCTGGTCAAGCACGAGGGCACCCAGACCGTCCTGTGGGGCGAGGAAGTCCGCGAGCGGTTCAACGCGCCGGAGCTCAACCTCGCCCGGTACATCAAGGACGGCACCGTCACCGACGTCGACAACGGAGAGTAGGAGAGGGCGACGATGAGCCTGTTCGGGGACGGCCTGGAAGCCGCGGTGCAGAAGGCGTTCACCCGCCCCGCACCCAAGAGCGCGGGTGCGCAGATGCGGTACCTGGTCAAGCAGCTCAAGGGCACGAAGGCGGTCGCCCAGATGCTGCGCATCTCCCAGCGCACCGTCGAGCGGTACGTGAAGGACCAGATCAAAAAGCCCCGCCCCGACCTCGCCGCGCGCCTGGAGCGCGAGGTGAAGAAGCGGTGGCAGCCGCAGATCCGCGCCAAGGCCCGGCAGAGGGCGGCGACCACCGGCGGCATCGTCGTCGACACCCGCGCCCGGATCGGCTACACCGCGCCGATCGGCTCCACCGACGAAGACCGCCTCCGCCACCTCACGGTGGCACTGCCGCCCCGCTA
This sequence comes from Streptomyces composti, assembly GCF_012034205.1. GTDB lineage: Bacteria > Actinomycetota > Actinomycetes > Streptomycetales > Streptomycetaceae > Streptomyces > Streptomyces composti. Next base: position 9,547 of record NZ_JAATEM010000040.1, on the reverse strand, counting down.
CGCCGCCCGGCTCTTCGAGGCCCAGGAGCAGGGCGCCACCGAGCAGCAGCTGCGGGAGATCGCAGCCGAAGGGCTCAAGGAGGTGTACTTCCAGGACAACGGCCGCCGCGCCGGCCAGCTCGAGGAGGTCCGGTTCACGGACATCGAGCACCTCGAGTTCGACCTGTAGAAGGCCGCGCCCCGAACAGCCCGCGAGCCCCGGACCGAGTTGGTCTGGGGCTCGCTCGCGTATCCGCGGGGGGTCGGATGGTGATGCACGCGATGCCGTGTTCAACGACGCTGCCGGGTGCCGGTCACCCCGTGCCCGTGGCCGGACCGGGAGAAGGCTGGCCTTCCCGTGCGGCGAGGGCCGCGTCGACGAAGGCCCGCACGAGCGCGGCCATCTCGGGCGCTGTCACGTCTTTTGTCCACCGGCTGGCGTGCCATCCGCTGCATTCCAGCTCGAACCGGCGCACACCGTGGTCGTGCTCCACCTCACGGGTGTACGGCTCGCGCGGGCAGCGCCCGTGACGCTCGGTCTGCTCCAGGTGCGCGCGGACGACGGCGGTGTGGAATCGGCGCGGCAAGGTCCGCTGTTCGAGGCAGCCGCGGCATTCCAGGAGATGCAGCGCCGCACCTTCGAGGCGGAGGAAGAGGTAGGGGAGCCCTGTTCCTTCGCGGGTGTTGCAGCTGCCGCACAGCGGGCCGCGGACGTATCCGTGCTCGTGGCAGTGGTCCCACGCCGCGGCCGGGCTCTGTTTGCACAGCCGGCACAGGTAGTCGTCTGCCCGGGTGCCGCGCCGGCGGTGAGCGTCGTAGAGCACGCCCCGCAGGTGGCCGGTGTACAGCTGGCTGGACTCCCCGGCACACGGTGGGCACAGAGTGACGTACCCGGTGCGGGTGTTCTTCCTCCAGTCTCCCGAGTACGGTCCCTGGGCTCCGCAGCGGCACAGCCGGGCCTGGTCGACCAGTTCGCCCTCCCGCTGCTCCCAGCGGTCCAGGAGCTCGGTGTAGGCCCGCGGCAGGAGCCAGGTCTCACCGTTCCAGGCCAGCAGCTGGAGGGGCCGGGTGCCGGCGATGTTCTGCAGGTGCCGGGCCTGGCTGCTGTAGGCGACGAACTCCTCCCACGTCAGGCCTCCGGGCAGCCCGTTGTCACCGATGGCCCTCCAGTCACCCCACTCCTCATATGGACGGTTTTCCTGCACCAGCTTGAAGCGGGCCCGCTCGACCATCCACGACATCAGCGTGCGCCGCCAGTCGGGCCGGTGCCACTCCTCCGGGTCGCGCTCCGGGATGTCGCGGTACGCGGGCAGCTGCACGTCGACGACGTCGCCCAGGTCCACGTGCAGGTCCGCCAGCGCCTGGCCGGCGGCACGGACGTCCCGCTCGTCGTACATCCAGCGCGCCTTGTGCTTATAGCAGCGCACCGCTATGTCACCGAAGAAGACGTGGCCGTGCTGCCGCAGGCGTGGCATGTGAAGGAGCACGTCGGGATCCAGCGGGACCGCGGCGGTGTGCGTCAGGTCCGCGAAGAGGGAGCGCGCTCGCTCCCGGGTGACGAGAGGCATGACCGGATGGTGGCAGCGGCCACTGACAACTCGCCCTGCGCTGCGCGTTCCTGCGGGGCCGATGCGAGTGAAGCCGTCCGGCGGCTGCTCCAGCGCGCCTACGATGCAGTCGTGCGGAACACGAAGGCGTTCAAGGAAGCCGTTGCCCAGACGCTGACGGAGCTGGCCCACCGAGGGGTGACGCTCGCGCCGGCGACGGTTGAGGACGTGATCGAGAAGAACATCAGCACCGTGGCCGAACGGCTCGGGATCCAGACGCGCTCCGCCTGGCGGTACTTCGACGCCGCCGCCCTCGCCGACCGCCTCGCGCAGAGCCAGTCCTCCTACGAGGAGAGCAGCAGCGAGAAGGGCGTCGGGCAGGCCCCGATGCCGCCGATCGACAACCCCGAGCTCGCCCTGGTCCTCGCCGGGGTGCCGGACTCCCTGGCCCAGACAGGTGGCGACCTGTACGCGGTCATCATCAACGTCGCCGTCAACGCCTGGATGGCTGGCCACATCCACGGCGAAGACGGCTGCACCGGCTGCGACGGCAGCCGCGGCCCGGCCGGACACGACTGGGAAGCCAGGATGCGCACCATCACCGAGCTGCAGCCCAACATCACCAAGTGGTTCGACCGCGACGTGTGGACCCGCGCTGTCAACGACGCCGGTTACACCGTCGCCCGCCGCTGACCTGCCGCTCAGGTCTCTTCGAAACCGCGGTCGAAGCCCTGAAGAACGGGATCCAGCTCTGCGGCGGCGCCGCACAGCGAGCACAGCCGCACTCCCGGCTGCTCGGCTGCGTCCAAGGCCCGCTCCAGCGTCAGCACCGGCGCCCCGGCCGGCGCCTCGTCGCAGTCAACGGCGTGCACAACACCGCCCCGGCCGGACCCACGGCCGCCGGCCTTCGCCATTACCCAGCCGGACGGACGCCGTGGCCCGAGGATCTCGCGTTCTGCCGGCGGCGGGGACAGCCGGGTGGTGGGGACGTCCTCGTAGGAGACGCCGGGCACGGGCTTCACGTGGTCGGGGGCCTTGACCCACACCACGTACCAGGCGGGCTCCACCCGGCCTTCAGGCGTGTTCTGCCATGCCGGGACGGCCACCTTGTACAGCCAGGTGTCCGGGACCTGCTGGCGCTCCTGGAGGCGGCCGGTGACCTCCTGGCCATCGGGAAGGACCACGGTGATGGGCGGGGCTCGTGCGGCGTGTCCGCCACGGTTACGCCGCCTCCTGGCCCTCGCCGTCCTCGCGTTCGAGGGCGTGCTTGAGCTGGGACCGGGCATCGGGCCGCGCGGGTGCGTCGACCTCGCTCCAGAACGGGTGTGTGAGGATCACGGAAGTCAGGTCGCGTTCCTTCTCCCGCAGCGCGGCGACTTCCTTCTTCTCCTGCTCCGACCAGCCTGGCGAGTCCGGGTACGCGCGGGACGTGGCGAGCCAGTAGCCGTCGGGGCGTTCCCACGCCTCCATGGGTTCCACCGAGTACGGCAGCGTCTTGACCAGGGCTTTGAGGCTGGCGCGCACCTCATTCAGGGCCTGCTGCGCCTTGAGGAGATCGTCGGGATAGGCGTACGTCGTCACGGCCCAACAGTAGTTCGACCCTTCGACAGCGCCGTCCGTACGACGCGGGGGTGCGCTCGCCGTCATCTGTCCACAGGTGACCTGACGGACGCTTCTCCCATGGATGATCAGCACGACTCGCAGCAGCCGACGCCGCGTCGCGGGAAGGTCCTGGACGCCCTCGTACGGGCGGAGCGGAAGGTGTTCACCCGGCCCGCGCCGAAATCCGCGAAGGCTCAGGTGAAATTCCTCCTCACGCGGGCGAAGGGGTCGACCAAGGCCCTGGCGGAGCGCCTGGGCGTCTCGCGGCGCACGGTGGAGCGCTACCGCGCCGGGAAGCTGACGACCCCGCAGAAGCGCCTCCAGGCCGCCCTGGTGGAGGAGACCGAATCCGAGTGGCAACCGCAGGTCAGGGCACAGGCGCGCGAACGGGCGTCCACCTCCAGCGGGATGATGGTGGAGGTGACCGCGTACTTCGGATTCACGTGCACGGGCAGCTCGGACGACGGCCGGATACGCACCATCACCACCCCGATCTCACCCACCTACGCGAAGCAGATCCTGGAGCTACAGGAGGCCGGAGCGACGGAGGAGGACCTGCATCCGATCGTCGCGGAGGCCATCACCGAGTCGTATTTCACGGAATGGGGCACCCGAGCCGATGGCCTGCGCGCGGATTTTACGCACGTGCAGGCCATCGAGTTCCTATTCTGACGCGGTCGAATTACGGGCCTGCTATAAAGCAATCCGGCGGGTCGCCGTACAGCGCTCTGGCGGCGGCCCGCTCCCGAATCCACACCACGAATGCGAGGCCGATGATGACCACGCCCTGGCCGCCCCGGCGCACCGGCCGCAGTCCGCTCGCCCCGCGCGTCGCCGCGCCCCGCGAGCCGGTCGACCCGGCCCGCATCGGCCGCCGCGTCGTCCGGCGCCGGGCGAAGGGCGTGGACGCCGTCACCGTGGCGGCGGCCCTCGAGGACGCCCGGTTCGACGCACGGCAGAACGCGCGGCACGAGGACCTGGCCGACGACGTCCGCGGCCCGGCGGAGCTCGCGGAGTGGGAGCGCATCGACCAGCTGCTCGCCGCCGCGCCGCCGGGCACCGTCTACGACCCGGACACCGACGACGTCGTCCAGGCCGAGCTCGCCGCCGAAGCCGCGGCCGCCGCCGCGCGGGAGGCCGAGCTGCGCGAAGCCGCCCGGATCGCCGCCCGCGCCGATGAGCTCCAGGCGCTGCGCGAACTCGGGACGCTGGAGCAGGCCGAGCCCCGCGAGGGCGACGAAGCCGCCCGTGACGAGCTCACCCGCCGCGCCGGGGCGTACGTCCAGGCCGACGTCGACGCCTGGCTCGCCCGCGCCCTGGCCGCGCACCGCGGGCACTACGCCGACCCGGCCGCCCGCGAGGCCGCCGCCGGCCTCCTGCCGCAGCCCGTCCTCGCGCACGCCGCGCTGCTGTCCGCGCTCGCCCGCCTGGTTCCGGCCGCCGCGCCCGGCGAGCTGGCGCTCGCGGCCCGGCTCGCCACCGCCGAACCCGAGGCCACCGCCGACCTCGCCGCGCTCCTGAACGCCGCCACCGAGCCGGCCGGCACCGACGGGGGCCCGGCATGACCCACGACCAGGAGCCCGAGGTGGTCGCCGTCAGGCGCGAGTCCAGCCCCATCGGCCGCCGCTTCGAGGAGCTGCTCGCCGACGGCACCGTCTACGCGTGGACCGAGCCGCCGGTCGGCGAGACGTACTACCCCGGCGAGGACGACCCCAACTTCAACCCGATCTGCCACTGCCCGCGGACACCCCGCGCGTTCTGCATGGAGTGCGCCGGCTGCGCCGACTGCGAGCAGTGCCGCTGCCCCCGCCCGGCCCTCCTGTGATCTCACCCTCTGCAACCTCCCAGGCTCCCAGATCCCCCTGTGAGACCTGTGACAGGTCTGGGAGCCTGGGAGCCGGAAATGCCCGATATGCCTGTGATGCCTGAGAGGTTGGGAGGCCGTTTTCCCTGGCAGACGCGTTCCTGGGAGATGACCTGTGACCCTGTGACGTACCTGGGAGGTGCAGCCCGTGACGATCACGGAAGGTGACTGTCACGCTGTCACGCCCAGGGGGTGTCACGCACGCCGTCCGGCTGTCACGGCGGGGTGTCACGCGGCCGGTTCGGCCCGGAAACACGGGCCCGGACCCCGATCCGGGCCTCTTGCCTGATCAGCATGACACGGCTCGGGTCCGGTTACCGTCCGCTCCTGAACAGTCCGGACGACCTGTGTCATCAACTCCCTGTTTTCCCAGGTGGACACGCCTGCCTGTGTCACTGATCAGCTGATCTGTGTCATCGCCAACCGGGACCCAGGTGGATCTAGCAGCCGCCCCAGAACCTGGGTCCCTGGGTCCCGAGACCGGTGTTTCCCTGGTAGACGCGAACGGGGATCGTAGCTGGGTCCACCTGGGTCCCACCCGCTCGCACAGGCCGGTTCGTCCGGAGTGGTCCCCAGCACCCGGGGCGGCCGATACCGTGGTGAGACACGCCCGTTCCGCGCCCCACGGAGCCCTCGATGAGCGAACAGCCGGCACCCGCCGACCACGCCCGGCAGCAGCTGGAGCCCGCGGCCGCCGACGCGGTCCGCGCATACGCGGCCAAGACCCGCGAGAACGCCGACCAGCTCGCCGCCGTCCTGGAGGACATCGCCACCAACGGCCTGCCGTCGGTGGAGGACTGCACGCCATGGGAGGAGCTGCGCGAGGCCCACCTTGCCCGGCTCGCCTCGCAGCGCCCGGCCGTGGCCTGATGGCCCCGCAGCACGGCCCGCGCCGCGCCCGGATCGCCTTCTCCGACTCCGCCGCCAAGCAGCTGGAGAACATCACCAGCGAGGCGGAGATCCACGCCTTGGACCGCGCCCTGGTCGTCGTCTCCGTCGACCCCGACGTCGGCGAGCCGATCCCCGGCGACACCGCCGGCCCCCAGCTGCGCCAGTACACCGACGACGTCGAACAGGTCCGCGTCCTGTACTTCGTCACCGCGCTGCGCACCGTCGTGGTCGTCGCCTACATCGAGGTCTAGCCCGACCAGGCCGGTGCGACGCACCGGCCTTGCACCCTTGCACCCATCACCGCGGGTCAGTCGCCCTGGAGCTCGCAACCGACGGCCTGGCCCCCGCAACACCCACTGCAACATCCAGGTGCAACAAAGGCCGCGTTGCAGCACTGACCTGCGGCAACACGCACCCACAGCCAGGCCCGGGGCGTGTTGCACCCCGCGTTGCAGGCCCGTGCCCGCGCCCCGGCCCGGAGCAACCAGCACGGCCTTGCACCCCAATAGGGGTTAGTACAGGTAGTACCTATGTGCGGGTTGTTCTTCCTTCCCCCTGAGAGCAACAGCTCGCGCGCGGGCACCCGCCATCTGTCTCTCACCTGAGCCGACGCCCCTGGTCGCCGTGCCGCGCGCATGATCCTTCCCGGCGCTGTGCGGCCGTCTGCGGCGTTCTGACGCCCTTGCGGCTCCCGAGCGGCGATCAAGGGCCTCCCAGGCGCTCACAGCGGCGTACAGCGCCTCGCGCGCCCTTTGGTGTCGTCGCCCCAAGGGGAGCCGGTCCCGGCAGGCCACCGCCAAGTCCTCGTCTCCACAGGTCTCCCCATCCGTTCCCGGACCGAGCTGTGCTCTCAGGGGGAAGGAAGAACAACCCGCACATAGGTACTACCTGTACTAACCCCTATTGGGGTGCAAGACGTCTCCCAGCGCAGCATTCGCACGACGGCTCAGGGGCCCCGGTGCAACCGTTGCTACGCGCACGCCTGCAACAGGCAGCAGCACGCCTTGCACCTTCGGCGGCCTGCACGGTGCAGCAACCGCTGCTGCACCGGCTGCTGCTCCTGGTGGTGAAGGGTGCAAGGCCGTCTGCTGCATCCCGCAGCGCGGGCCGGCGTGCAGCAGCGTCCCGCCAGGCGGCACATGGGTGCTGCTCGTGTAGCAGGCGGGCTCCGGCATGCAGCAGCTGCCCGTTGTTCGAAGGCGTGCTGCTCGCAGCAGGCGCCTGCTGCCCGGCAACGGCAGGGGGTGCTGCGCCTGCTGCATAACACCGCAGGTCTGCGGTGTTGCACGCGCGATGTATGCACGGCTGCTGCATGCAGCAACCCGCGATCGAACCGCCGCGTTGTTCTGGAGAACTAGAACAAACCGGTTTACCTGGTGCTACCGATAGTCAGCGTCGTGAGCCGTTGAACTGCGGTTTTTTTCTGGAGGTGAAAGATCGCGCCCCACGCGGACGGCGCTGCACCGGTGGGTGCAGCGCCGTCCTGTCGGAGTGGATGGTCGGGTCAGGACACGGCTTTGAGGTTCTGGCGTCGCTTGGTGTCCTCACGGCGTCGGCGCTTCTCGGCGAGCTGGTCCTGGTAGGCGGCGACGGCCATGCGGTAGCGCTCCACGAATCCGGGCGAGTTCAGGCGCTCGTTCTTCGGCATCGCCTTGACGGCTGCGACGGCGTCCTCGGGGGAGAGGTAGGCGGCGAGCATGGGGTTGATCTGGTAGACGCCGGCCCGCTTCTTCTTCACCAGCTGCGCCAGGTCCAGGTCACGGAGCGCCGCGTTGACGGCGGCCCGGCTCAGGCCGAGCATCTGCGCGAGGGTGACCTGGTCGACCTCGATCCGCCCGCCCGGCTCGCTGTGGGCGCGCATCTTCAGCAGCACGCGGTAGGCCGCGGGCAGCAGGTCCAGGTCGGCGACGATGCCTTCCGCGTTGACTGCGGCGAAATGCAGACCGCTCACTGTTCGGCCTCCTTCTGCTTCTGCTGTACCCGCGTCCGGCGGCGCTCAGCACGCATCTTCGCCCGTTCCTCGCGCAGCCGCTCGATCTCCTGGCGCATCCGCTCCAGCGAGGGGAAGCGCACCAGGTCGGGCAAGCTCTCGTCCGACCGGATCTTGGCAATGGTCTCGTGCTGGTCGACCCGGATGTACTGCGCGTCCATGGTCTCCGTGCCCGGGATGAACTCAGCGACCCGATAGGAGTACGGCGGGTTGAACTGGTAGACGCCGCGCTTCACTCGGAACACGATCCCGTGGGACATGACCTCCTGCAGCGCCTCGTTCACCTTGGTGCGCGCGACGTCCAGGACGTGCGCCATCTCATCCTGGGTCAGAGGGATCCGCCCGCCGGCCTTCTGGCAGGCGATCATCAGCAGGATCAGCCGCAGCGGCAACGCCTCGCGGAAGAACTGCGCGATGACGAGGAAGAACTCCAGGCTGTCCATGGAGAAGGCGTTCGGCTCGTCCGGCGGCCCGTAGAACTCCAGCGGCTTGCGCTCGCTGTCCAGCGTGAGCTTGCGGCCGGGGTAGGCGCGGGCGACGTCGTCCAGGTCCTTGACGGGCCGTAGCGGCCGATCCCAGGCGTCGGCCGGATCATCCAGCGGCAGCTTCGGCTGCGGCGCCCCCGGGGCGCTCGTACGGCGACGCTGCGGCTCTGTCGACACGAGGCTGCTCTCCCAGCTGTTGATCTACGGACGCGCAGCAGTATGTCACCTGCGCTTGACACTGATGTCGCTTCGACACGACATGCCGCACGAGTTGTGTCCCCCCAGGGGGGACAGATCTCCCCCCTCCCCGCCCGACGGTCCCCACGCGCGACACATTCGCCTTCTGATGTCACCTCTACTTGACACGTGGCGCGAAAACGTGTCGCCTCCAGTTGACATTGAGGTGTCGATCTGCCCCCTCAGTCGGTACACATCGGCCGCGTTATGTCCCCTGAGCCGGTACGGATCTCGCGATCGGCAACGCTCTGACCTGCGGTTTTTTGATCTCCGTATATATCAGTGGCTGAGGTCTGCGTCCGACGGACCGTCGGACCCCATCGTGGCTCAGGCGGCTTCGCGTGCGGGTCAGCGGCCCAGTACCGGTCGTGGACGGCACCAACGGCTCTGAGTCTCGGGTGGTGTCGACCGTGACGAACAAGCACCAGAAGACGGGGGCGGCCTTCGTTATGGGTTCCGCCGCCCGGCCCTGGGGGCCGGGCGGCTCCGGTACCTCCGTAGGTCGGAATTCGAACTTTCCCATATCCGAGGTACCGTTCTGTGGCTCAGGTTCGCAGCTTCCCAAGTCGTAATTCCTCACCCAATGGGCGGGTCAAATAGGGCTGGTGACGAGCTATCAAAAGCCGCGCCCTACCCGGGTGGTTGGGGGGGTGTCTCGTGTTTCCGCCAACGGTACATGCTGCATCAACCTGATGCACGCGGTACACTGGAACCCGACACGAACGAGCGACCCCCCTCCCCTCGTAGCCAGCCCGGCCCGCGCCAGCGGGCCCCAACGGTTCTGGAGGCGCAGCCGGAAGGACCGTCAGGCGGGGGAGCGCAGCGGACCCGCCGGGAGCGCCCCGCGCTCCCCCAACTCCCGTACTGGAGGCCCGACTAGCTGCACCGTCAGGAGTCGAGCGGCCCGGCCGCGCATCGCGCGGCCAGCCGGGCGCGCAGCGGCCGGCCCCAC
>NZ_JAATEM010000004.1 GCF_012034205.1 Streptomyces composti | reverse complement strand
ATTAGGAACCCCCGTTGACCACGCCACCCCGCGACCTCGTCGGCATCGGTATCGGCCCCTTCAACCTCTCCCTCGCCGCCCTCGCCCACCCGCTGACCGGGTTCGACGCCGTCTTCTACGACCAGCGCCCCGAGTTCGCCTGGCACCCCGGCCTGCTGCTCGACGACGCCACGATCCAGGTGCCGTTCCTCGCCGACCTGGTCACCCTCGCCGACCCCACCAGCCCCTTCAGCTTCCTCAACCACCTCAGGGACCGCGAACGCCTCTACCCGTTCTACTTCGCCGAGACGTTCCACATCCGCCGCACCGAGTACGACGCCTACTGCCGCTGGGTCGCCGGGCGGCTGCCCGCGCTGCGCTTCGGCCACCAGGTCGACGCGGTGCGGTGGAACGCCGAACGCCGGCTGTTCGAGGTGGACTTCACCCAGCTCGACGCCGACGGCGAGGCCGAGGCCCTGGGCCGCACCCACACCCGCAACGTCGTCCTCGGGGTCGGCACCGAACCCCATGTGCCCGATCCGCTCAGGCCCCTGGTGGACGCCCCCGGCGTGCTGGTGATCCACTCCGACGACTACCTCGCCCACCGCGACGCCCTGCTCGCCGCGGGCCATGTCACCGTCGTCGGCACCGGGCAGTCCGGCGCCGAGGTCTTCCAGGACCTGCTGCGCAGCCGCCCCGTCGGCCGGGAACGGCTGCACTGGATCGGCCGCACCGGGGCGTTCGCGCCCATGGAGTACTCCAAGCTGGGCCTGGAGCACTTCACCCCGGACCACACCCGCTACTTCCACGCGCTGCCCGAGGAGGTCAGAGAGCGGCTGGTGCCCGCCCAGTGGCAGCTGCACAAGGCGATCGACGCGGGCACCATCGCCGCCATCCACGACGAGCTCTACCGGCGCACCCTCGGCGGCGGCTGGCCCGACACCGTCCTCACCCCCGGCGTCCTGGTGCGCACCGCGGGACGCCTCGGTACCGCGCAGATCGAACTCCACCTGGAGCACGTCCAGCAGGGCACCCGCTCACGCCTGACCACCGACGCCGTGGTGCTCGCCACCGGACACCGGCCGCGCTCCCTGGACCGCCTGCTGGCCGGCCTCGACCCGTATCTGCGCCGCGACGGCAGCGGCCGCCCGTGCGTCGACGAAAGCTTCCGCCTGGTGCTGGACCCGCCCGTCACCGGCTCCGTCCACGTCCAGAACGCCGAGATGCACACCCACGGTGTCGGCGCCCCCGACCTCTCCCTCGCCGCCTGGCGCAGCGCCGTCATCCTCAACTCCCTGACCGGCAGGGAGGCCTACCCGCTGCCGGCCCGCACCGCCTTCACCACCTTCGGGCTGGCGCCGGAGAAGCGGCAGGTCCCGCCCGCCCGGGGCGAGGCCGTGCGGCTCACCCCGCTGGCGGACGGGACCTGAGGACGGCGACCCGGCGCGGACGTCAGAAGACCGGCGTGCCGTCCCGGGTCAGCCGCCAGTCCGCCGAGGCGAAGTCCTTCGGGTCGAGGACGCCCTTGTCCGTCACCCACTCCGCGATCCGGGTGCGGATCTCGGTCGACTCCGACCACACCTCGGGAGCCGAGGCCACGTGCGGGAAGTCGCCGCCGCCGTTGGCCCGGTAGTTGTTCACCGCGAACACGAACTGCTGCTCGTCGTCCAGCGGGGCACCGTCGTAGGAGAGGTTCTTGATCCGCGAGCCGGCCGGCTGGGCGATGTCGATGTCGTAGGTCAGCCCGGAGACGTAGTCGTAGTTGTAGTCCGGGCGGCCGTTCGCGTTGGTCAGCTTGTCCACGTCCACCGGGGTGCCGGGCGCCGTCTGCACGAAGTACTCGGCGGAGTACTCCAGGTACGCCCGTACCTGCGCGCCGGTCATCAGCTTGGCGACCAGGGTGTTGTCGTAGACGTACAGGCTCGACAGGTCCCGGATCGTCACCTCGCCTGCGGGGATCTCGGAGGTGCGCGAGAACGGCGACGCCTGCGAGAGCACCGGCAGCGAGGCGTGCTCGGTGCCGGCCAGCGCGGCCCGGACCACGTCCTCCTGCACCTTGGTGATCAGGTCGACGATCGGCGCGTCCTTGTAGCGGGCCTCGACCGTGGTCAGCGTCTCGGTCGCGGTGCCGACCACCTGGTTGACGTACTCGACGACCTTGCGGTGCTCGTCGGTGAGCAGTCTGGTGATCCGCGGGTCGTCCTCGACCGTGCGGGAGTCCCGCAGTGAGGCCTTCACCGACTCCACCTGCCAGCGGCCCCGCTCGAAGACCAGCTCGAAGTCGAAGAGGGTGAGCCGCTCGGCGAAGCACAGCGGCTCCGAGAGCACGACCTCCTTGCCGGTCTTCTCGTTCACCACCCGCATCTCGGGGATCTCGGTGTGCGCGTGCCCGACCAGGATCGCGTCGATGCCGGGCACCTGCCGGGCCACGTTCGCCGCCGCGTTCTCCACGTGCGGCAGCTGGTCCCCGTAGGAGGAGGTGCCCGACGTCCCGGAGTGCGCCGACACCACCACCACGTCCGCGCCCATCGACCGCAGCTTCGGCACCCACGTGGCCGCCTGCTCCTCCAGGCCGGGGAAGGTCAGTCTGCCCTGCACATAGGCCTTGTCCCAGATGGCGATGCCCGGGTTCGTCAGGCCCAGCACCGCCACCTTCACCGGCGGCGCGCCCTTCACCCGGAAGGTCTTGATGAAGTACGGCGGGAACGCGGGCCGCAGCGTCTTCGCGTCCAGCGCGTTCGCCCCGAGGAGCGGGAAGTCGCACTGCTCCTCGAACTTGCGCAGGGTGTCGATGCCGTAGTTGAACTCGTGGTTGCCGAGCGCCACCGCGTCGTACCCGATGGCGTTCATCGCCTGCGCCATCGGATGCACCGGGCCGCCCTCGGCGGTGATCGGGTCGACCTTGGCGTAGTAGTAGGTCAGCGGGGTGCCCTGGATGGTGTCGCCCGCGTCCAGCAGCAGCGTGTTGCCGCGGCCCTTCTCCTCACGGACCTGGTCGACCAGCGTGGAGATCCGGGCCAGGCCCTGGGCGTTGCCGTCCTCGTCGGTGTACTCCCCGTCCTTGTAGTAGTCCCAGTTGAAGACGTGCCCGTGCAGGTCGGTGGTGCCCATCACGGTCAGCGCGTACCGCTTGGGCCGCTTCCTGCCGTGCCCCGCCTCTGCGGCCGCCGCCGGGGAGGCCTGCACGGCCGCCGCCAGCGCCACCCCCGCTCCCGTCACGGCGGACGTCTCCAGGAATTTCCGGCGGTTCAACGGCATGTCAGCTTCCCCTCGTGCAGCGGTCACTCGGACGGTCCACGTCGCAACGCGCGTAGACGCGTCCGCAGATTCTGACCTGAACACGCCCATCCGCAACAGTCCCCACACATTGCGATCCGGTGACCGGCACACTGGCCCCATGACGGCCACCCCCTACGGCACCCCCGAGACCCCCCACCTCACCGTGCGCGGCGAGGCCGACCTCGACGTGGCCCCCGAGACCGCCGGCATCGGCATCACCCTCACCGCCCGGGGCCGCGACCGCCGCGGCGTCCTGGACGACCTCACCCGCCGCAACGCCGAGGTCCTCGAGCTGGTCAAGAGCTACGGGGAGGCCGTGGAACATCTGGAGACCGGCTCGCTCACGGTCGCCCCCGAACTCACCCGGCACGGCCGCGGCGAACGCGTCCGCACTTACCACGGCACCGTCCGTCTCACCGCCGACCTCGGCGACTTCGCCGCCCTCGGAGAACTCGTCACCCGCCTCTTCGACCTGGAGCTCACCCGCGTCGACGGCCCGTGGTGGGCGCTGCGCCCCGGCTCCCCGGCGCACACCGAGGCCCGCAGGAGGGCGGTGCACGACGCCGTGCGGCGCGCCCGCGCCTACGCCGAGGCGCTCGGCACCTCCCTGGCCGCGCTCATCGAACTGTCCGACACCGGCGCGGAACTGCCCCGCCCGCCCGCCTTCGCCGCCCGCGGCATGGAGCCGGCCGCGTTCGCCGGGGAGGCCGCACCCCCGCCGCTCGACCTCGAACCCCAGCGCCAGCACCTGCACGCCGAGGTCACCGCCCGCTTCACCATGCGCCCGCCGGAGCTGTGAGCCCCTGGCGGCTGCCTCCGGGCGACCGGGCGACCTGGCGCCCGGCGCGGACGCCCCCTAGAACCGTCTTTCGAATTCACTACCTGTCAACAAGCCTTCATCGCCCGTCCGTTGGCCGGTCACGCGCAACACCCGGACTACCCATCGGTAAGCCATAGGCTCGGCCCATGCGCCGAGCGAAAATCGTCTGCACACTGGGGCCCGCCACCGACTCCTACGACCGGATCAGAGCGCTGGTCGAGGCGGGGATGGACGTCGCCCGCTTCAACCTCAGCCACGGCACGCACGCCGAGCACGAGACGCGGTACCGCCACGTCCGCAAGGCGTCCGACGAGACCGGCCGCAGCGTCGGCGTCCTCGCCGACCTTCAGGGCCCGAAGATCCGCCTCGGCCGGTTCGCCGAAGGGCCGGTACTGCTTGAACGCGGCGACACCTTCACCATCACCGTCGAGGACGGCGTGGAGGGCGACCGCCACCTCTGCGGCACCACCTATGCGGGGCTCGCCGATGACGTCACTCCCGGTGAGCGCATCCTGGTCGACGACGGCAAGGTCGCGCTCCAGGTCACCGAGATCGACGGCCCCCGGGTGCGCACCACCGTGCTCGAGGGCGGCGTGATCTCCGACCACAAGGGGCTCAACCTGCCCGGCGTCGCGCTGTCCGTCCCCGCGCTGTCCAAGAAGGACGAGGAGGATCTGCGCTGGGCGCTGGCCACCGGCTTCGACCTGGTCGCCCTGTCCTTCGTCCGCTCCGGCCGGGACGTGAAGGACGTCCACCGGATCATGGACGAGGAGGGCCGGCGCCTGCCCGTCGTCGCCAAGCTCGAGAAGCCGCAGGCGGTGGAGAACATCGAGGAGATCGTGGCCGCCTTCGACGGCCTGATGGTCGCCCGCGGGGACCTCGGCGTGGAGATGCCGCTGGAGCAGGTGCCCATCGTGCAGAAGCGCGCGATCAAGCTGGCCAGGCGCAACGCCAAGCCGGTGATCGTCGCCACCCAGATGCTGGACTCGATGATCGACAGCGCCCGCCCCACCCGCGCCGAGGCCTCCGACGTGGCCAACGCGGTCATCGACGGCACGGACGCGGTGATGCTCTCCGGCGAGACCAGCGTCGGCAAGCACCCGGCGGAGACGGTCCGCACCATGGCGAAGATCGTGGCCGCAGCCGAGGAGGACATCCTCGCGGGGGGCCTGCCGCCGCTGACCGAGCGCAACAAGCCCCGCACCCAGGGCGGGGCGGTGGCCCGCGCGGCGGCGGAGATCGGCGACTTCCTGGGGGCGCGGTTCCTGGTCGCCTTCACCCAGTCCGGCGACACGGCCCGCCGGTTGTCCCGCTACCGCTCGCCCATCCCGCTGCTGGCCTTCACCCCGGAGCCGGCCACCCGCTCGCAGCTGAGCCTGTCGTGGGGAGTGGAGACGTTCCTCGGCCCGCACGTGGACTCGACGGACGCCATGGTCGACCAGGTGGACGAGCTGCTCACCCGGTACGGGCGCTGCGACCGCGGGGACGTGGTGATCATCACGGCGGGCTCACCGCCGGGCGTGACGGGTTCCACCAACATGGTCCGCGTTCACCGGATCGGCGACGACAACCCCTGAGCGGCGACCTTGGAACCGGAGGAAAAGTACCCCGGGTCGGATTCGAACCGACGCTGTATGGTGTTTGAGACCATTGCCTCTACCGCTGGGCTACCGGGGCTCCCTTGGAAATGAAGGCCGACGGTCACCCGCCGTGCCCCTACCTTATCGCAGCTGGGTACGCTCTTGTCAGCAGTATCTGCCTGCCCCGCACCAAGGAGCTCACGTGAGTGCCCCCGAGTCGCCCCAGCCCGTGGACGTGCCCGAAGACGACAAGTCGCACGTGCCTCCCATGACGACCCGCGTCGTCATCGCCGAGGACGAGGCGCTGATCCGGCTCGACCTCAAAGAGATGCTGGAGGAGGAGGGCTACACCGTCGTCGGTGAGGCGGGCGACGGCGAGCAGGCCATCGAACTGGCCCGTGAGCACCGGCCCGACCTGGTGATCCTCGATGTGAAGATGCCCAAGCTGGACGGCATCTCCGCGGCCGAGAAGATCGCCGAGGAGCGGATCGCCCCGGTGCTGATGCTGACCGCGTTCTCCCAGCGCGACCTCGTGGAGCGGGCCCGCGACGCCGGTGCGATGGCGTACCTGGTCAAGCCGTTCAGCAAGAGCGACGTGGTGCCCGCGATCGAGATGGCCGTCTCGCGGTTCACGGAGCTGAAGGAGCTGGAGCGCGAGGTCGCGGACCTGAACCAGCGGCTGGAGACCCGCAAGCTGGTGGACCGCGCCAAGTCGGTGCTGCAGACGCAGTACGGGCTGACCGAGCCGGCCGCGTTCCGCTGGATCCAGAAGACGTCCATGGACCGGCGGATGTCCATGCAGCAGGTGGCGCAGGCGGTCATCGACGACGCCGAGGAGAAGAAGGCACAGAAGGGCTGAACGCCCGCGAGCGGCGAGGGCCCGGACCCGGCGCCGACGCGAAGCGGCCCGCGCCCCCTGGGGGACGCGGGCCGCTCGCATGTGCGGCTGCCGCCTGCCTCAGTCCTCGCCGAGGTACGCCTTGCGCACCGACTCGTCGTGGAGCAGGTCCTGGCCGGAGCCGGTCAGGACGATCTTGCCGACCTCCATCACATGGCCGTGGTCCGCGAGGGACAGCGCGGCCTGGGCGTTCTGCTCGACCAGCAGGATGGTCGTGCCCCGCGACTTCAGCTCGGCGATGGTCGCCATGATCTTCTGCATCATGATCGGCGAGAGACCCATCGAGGGCTCGTCGAGCATCAGCAGCTTCGGCTGGGACATCAGCGCCCTGCCCATGGCGAGCATCTGCTGCTCACCGCCGGAGAGGGTGCCCGCGGCCTGCTTGCGGCGCTCCCCGAGGATGGGGAACAGGTCGTAGGCGCGCTGGATGTCCTTCTCGATGCCCGCCTTGTCGTTGCGCAGGAAGGCACCGAGGCGCAGGTTGTCCTCGATGGTCATGCGCGGGAAGATGTGCCGCCCCTCCGGGGAGTGGGCGAGACCGCGGGAGACGATCTCGTGGGCGGGCACCTTCTTCAGCGACTTGCCGTTGAACTTGATCTGGCCGCCGACCGGCTTGAGCAGACCCGACAGGGTGCGCAGGGTCGTCGTCTTGCCGGCGCCGTTGGTGCCGATGAGGGTGACCACTTCACCGGCCTCGACCTTGAACGAGATCCCCTTGACGGCTTCGATCTTGCCGTAGGCGACCCGGAGGTCCTCGACTTCGAGAAGTGCGGTCATCGGTCGTTCTCCTTGGCGGGCGCGGTCTGAGCAGCGGCCTCGGCCGCGGCCTCGGCGGCCTCGACCTCGGCAGCTTCCGCGGCGCCGGGGTCGTTCGCGAGGGGTTCTCCCAGGTAGGCGGCGATCACCCGCTCGTCGCTCTGCACGGTGGCGGCGTCGCCCTCGATCAGCTTCTTGCCCTGGACGAGAACGGCCACGCGGTCACAGAGGTTCATGATGAACCGCATGTCGTGCTCGATGACGAGGACGGCGATGCCCTTGTCGCGGATGGCGAAGATCAGCTCCTCGGCCGCCCGCGTCTCCTGCGGGTTCATGCCGGCCGTGGGCTCGTCGAGGAGCAGCAGACCCGGCTCGCTGGCCAGCGCACGCGCGATCTCCAGCTTGCGCTGCTCGCCGTAGGGGAGGTTGCGGGCCAGGTGGTCCGCCTTGCCCGCCAGGCCCACGAACTCCAGCAGCTCCATGGCCCGGGCGCGGCTGGCCGCCTCGGCCTTGTGGAAGCCGGGGCCGCGCAGCAGCGCCGACCACAGGCCCTCCTTGGTGCGGGTGTGGCGGCCGACGAGCACGTTCTCCAGGACCGTCATGTTGGCGAACAGACGGATGTTCTGGAAGGTGCGCGCGATGCCGGCGGCGGTGACCTTGAACGACTTGGGCGGCAGGATCTGGCCCTTGTACCGGACCTCGCCCTCGGTGGGGACGTACAGGCCGGTCAGGCAGTTGAAGAAGGTCGTCTTGCCGGCGCCGTTGGGTCCGATGAGGCCGACGATCTCGCCGGCGTTCACGGTGAGGTCGACGTCGCTGACGGCGGTGAGGCCGCCGAAGCGCATGGTCACACCGCGGGCGTCGAGGACGGGCTCGCCGGGGGTGGCGCCGGTGGGCGCGCTCTTGGTGGTGGTGTCGGTGGTCATCGTGGTCAGGCCCCTGCCTTGCTGAGGACTGTCGGCGCTTCTGTCTCTTCGTGGAACTCGAGCTGGCGGCGCCGGTTCGGGATGAGGCCCTCCGGTCGGTAGCGCATCAGCAGCACGAGCGCGAGGCCGAAGGCGAAGAGCTGGTAGTCGCCGAGGAACTGGAGCTTGGCCGGGATCAGGTAGAGCAGGGACGCGCCGACCAGCGGTCCGCTGATGGTGCCCATGCCGCCGAGGACGACCGCGGCGAGCAGGAAGGCGCTGTTGGGCGGGACCACGTGGGCGAACTGGTACTGCTCCGGCGTCACCGTGTAGGTGACGTGCGCCTGGACGGTGCCCGCCAGGCCGGCGAGCGTGGCGCCGAGGGCGAAGGCGATCAGCTTCACGCGGAAGCCGTTGATGCCCATGGCGAGCGCGGCGGTCTCGTCCTCGCGGATCGCCACCCAGGCGCGGCCGATGCGGGAGTCGCTGCTGCGCCGGAAGACGACCACCACGACCAGCGTGATGAGCAGCATCAGCAGGAAGTAGTTGGCGAAGCGGGCGATGGTGAACCCGGCGATGGTGTGCTCCTGGCCGAAGTCGAACCCGAGGATGTTGAGGTTCGGGATCGAGGAGATGCCGTTGGAGCCGTTGGTGATGTCCGGCCCGGAGGTGCCGTCCATGTTGAGGACGGCGATCCGGAAGATCTCACCGAAGCCGAGGGTCACGATGGCCAGGTAGTCGCCGCGCAGTCGCAGCGTCGGCGCACCGATGATCACGCCGAACACCATGGCGACCGCCGCGCCGATCAGCGCGCTCGCCCAGAACGGCACCTGGAAGTCGAACGGGCTGGAAGGGCTGCCGGAGACCATGGCGGCGGCGTAGGCGCCGACACCGAGGAAGGCGACGTAACCGAGGTCGAGCAGACCCGCCAGACCGACCACGATGTTCAGGCCGAGGGCGACCGTGGCGAAGATCAGGATGTAGACGCCGATCGTCGCGTACTGGTCGTCGGACTGGGTGAAGGGGAACGCGGCCGCCGCGACGAAGGCACCGATCAGGGTGACGTTGCGGTGCTTGCCGGTGATCACGGAGAGCCGGCTGATCAGACCGGCCTTGAACAGGGCGGCGAAGCCGAATCCCGCGGTGATCAGGAAGCCGATGAACAGCTCGTCGTACTCGGTGCCGATGCCGTAGGTGAAGACCAGCAGGCCGATGGCCATGGCGGCCACGATCACCAGGATCTCGGCGAAGCCGGGGAGCTTGCGGGCGGGCGCCTTGACCGGACCGGTCGCGAACGCCGCCTTGATGACGGCGGCCTGGTGGCGCGCCTTGTGGCGGAACTGCTCCCAGCCGGTGTCATCCGGGTCGAACGGATCCGGCTCCGGGCGCTCGAACGGCAGGGCGAGGGCGCCGAGCAGGGTGAGCAGGGTGGCGGCGGCCACGACGAAGCCGCCGGGCTCCAGGTTCACCACGCCGCCGAGCTGCACGCTGATCGCGATGACCGTGTACCAGGCGGTGACGAAGGTGCCCAGCGCGGCCAGCTTCAGCGCGCTGTCGGCGCCGGCCGGGACGAGCCAGCGCAGTCCCTTGATGCCGTAGGAGGCGAGGCCGAACAGCGCGGTGAGGGCGCCGCCGACCAGGACCAGGACCTGCAGTCCGCCCGGGTAGCCGTAGACGGTGAGGTCACCCGGGAACTCGGCGGTCCAGGTCCAGGCGAGGAAGGTGGAGATGACGGAGAGCACGCCGCCGGCGGTGGCCAGGGCGCGGCCGGTGCTCTCGGGGAGGCCGACCAGACCCCGGGGCGCTTCGGCGGTGGGGGTGTCGGGGGTTGTGGCTGCTGTGGTCTGTGTGGTCATCGGTGTCACGCCCTGTCCGCGACTCGCTCACCGAGCAGACCCTGAGGCCTGAACAGGAGCACGAGGATGAGGAGAACGAAGGCCCAGACGTTCGCCCAGGACTGGCTGCCGAACTGTGCCATGCCGGGGATGTCGGCGATGTAGGCCGTGGACAGCGCCTCGGCGACACCGAGCACCAGTCCGCCGAGCATCGCTCCGTAGACGTTGCCGATGCCTCCGAGGACCGCGGCGGTGAAGGCCTTCAGACCGAGGATGAAGCCCATGCGGAACTGGACCTGACCGTACTTCAGACCGTAGGCGACGGCGCCGACGGCGGCGAACACGGCACCGAGGGCGAACGCGATCACGATGATGCGGTCGGTGTTGATGCCCATGAGCTTGGCGGTGTCCGGGTCCTGGGCGGTGGCCTGCATGCCGCGGCCGGTGCGCGTCCTCATCACGAACCAGGCCAGGACGGCCATGCTCAGGGGGGCCACGACGAACAGGAAGATGTCGCCGGTCTGGATGGTGACGCTGCCGATCTCGAAGGGGCCGCCCTCGATCTGCGGGAAGTTCAGGGAGTCCTCACCGCCGGGGTACCAGGCCCACACGGCCTGCTGCAGGGCGAGCGAGAGACCGATGGCCGTGATGAGCGGGGCCAGCCGCGGGGCGCCCCGCAGGGGGCGGTAGGCGAACCGTTCCGCTCCCACGGCGACCAGGACGGAGACGAGGATGCCCGCGAGGAGCATCAGGGGCAGTGCAACCCACATCGACGTACCGTCGGGCAGCACGTAGAGGTAGACGGTGAGGGCGCCGAAGCCACCCACCATGAATATCTCGCCGTGGGCGAAGTTGATGAGCTGGATGATGCCGTAGACCATTGTGTAGCCGATGGCGACCAGCCCGTACATGGATCCCAGTAGCAGGCCGTTGACCAGCTGCTGCGGCAGTTCGTTCACCGCATGTCCTCCGAGACGTTCGGAACAAGTTCGACGGATGGGGGCCGGATGCGAGTCCGCGCGGGGCGCCAGTGGTGCAGCGCCCCGCGCGGCCTCTAGTCGGTGCGGGAGGAGGTCAGCCGGTGTAGGTACCGGACTTGACGGCCTTCCACTCACCCTTCTCCACGGCGTAGACGGTGAGCTGCTTGTTGGTGGCGTCACCGAACTCGTCGAACGAGACCTTGCCGGTGACTCCGTCGAAGGAGACGTTCTGCATGGCCTCGGTGACCTTCTCGCGGGCGTCGTCGGGCAGCTTGCCGTCGTTGTCCTCGACGACCTTCTTCACGGCCTCGATGATCGCCCAGGTCGAGTCGTAGGAGTAGCCGCCGTAGGCCTCGTAGGCCTCCTTGTAGCCGGCGTCCTTGTAGTTGGCGATGAACTCCTTGGCGGAGGGCAGCTCCTCCACCGGGGCGCCGACCGAGGTGGCCAGGTCGCCGGAGCCGCTCGGGCCGGCCAGCTTGATGAAGTCGGCGCTGTAGATGCCGTCACCGCCGACCAGCGGGATCTTGGCGCCGGCGGCCTTGATCTGCTTGCTGAGCGGGCCGGCCTGCGGGTACTCGCCGCCGTAGTAGACGACGTCGGCGCCCGAGTTCTTGACCTTGGTGGCGACCGCGGAGAAGTCCTTGGTGTCCGGGTCGATGTGGTCGGTGCCCACGACCTTGCCGCCGAGCTTCTTGAACTCCTCGGTGAACGTGGCGGCGAGACCGGCGCCGTAGGTCTTCTTGTCGTCGATGACGAAGACCTTGCGCTTCTTGGACTCGTTGTAGAGGTACTGCGCGGCGAACGGACCCTGGACGGCGTCCGTGGTCGCGGTGCGGAAGTACGCCTTGTACGGGCGCTTCTTGGACTTCTGCCAGTCGGTGCCCTGGGTGAGCGCCGGGTTGGTGTTGGCCGGCGACACCTGGACGAGCTTGGCGTCGTCGAAGACCTTCTGCATGGACTCGGCGACGGAGGAGTTCAGCGGGCCGACGACACCCAGGACGTCCTTGTTGGCCACGAAGGTGGTGGCGTTGGCCTGTCCGGAGGAGGGCTGGGCCTGGTCGTCACGGGCGTCGATCTTGAAGGTGACGCCCTCGACGAACTTCTCCTTGTTGGCGATCTTGGTTGCGAGGTCCGCGGAGTTCTTGATCCCGAGGCCCAGCGCGGACAGGTCGCCGGTCAGCGGCGCGTCCACGCCGATGACCACGGTGGTGCCACCGTTGCCCTTGTCCGAGCCGCCGTCGTCGTCGCGCGAACCGCAGGCGGTAAGGGTGAGAGCTCCCGCCGCCAGCGCGGCGGTGATGGCGATGAGCGAACGTTGACGCACGATCCAGTCCTTTCCCCTGACAGCCGCTTCCCGGTGGAAACGGCCGAGTCGAGCGCCGGGCCGAAGTGACAATCGGGCTCCGCGGTGACTGGCCGTGACTCTAAGCGTGTGTGGGGAACGTGGAGGAGAGTCTGGCCAATGCTGTGACGCTCTTGTTATGACACGACGTATTGCAGAGCGGTACTGAGTGGGGGGAACGGAGGAATTCTCGCCGATTTGCCCTGTCCGCATGCTGAGAAACTGCAGGACTCGCGGAGGTCCATCAGGCGTCTCGGCGCTTTTGGTGATTACCGGGATTCGTTGCTGCAGGCTACCTGCAGGACCCCGGAGAGGTCCTGTGCGTAGCGGGCGCCGAGGATGAAGCTGTGTGTCTGTATTGCGCGCGCATTACGTAGAGTTACATCCAGGAAAGGCAGTCCGGCACTCTGGGGGACTTTCCCGCATTCGGTCACCCGGAGGGTGATCGTGATCTTGCGGGGGGAACCTGCCTTTGTCCGGAAAGGCGTGGGTGGGGTGGAGATCACGGAAAGGCCCGCGTACGGCTGGGAAATCCGGATCACGGTGACCGGAGGCCCCGATTCTACGCTGATCAGAGCATCGAAACGGAAGCTCCGTTTCTCTGTCTGAGGGGTTCTGACCTGCGGATTCAGATAGATGAGGGCGGTGACCCGGGACGGGTACGGCGGCGGCGCGGACGCGGGCCGCTCGGGCCGGGTGGCGTGCAGGTAGCCGGCGCCGGCCAGGACGCCCGCGGCGGTGAGCGAGGCGAGAGCCGCCCTCCGGTGGCGGGTGAACGCCCTGGTCAGCGGCTCGAGTTGAGGGTGCTGACGGGCCGACGGCCGGGTGCGGTCCCAGGCCCGGGTGCCCGGTCCCGGCTCCACCGGGCCGACACCGCTCACTGCCACGGACCTTCGCTCGGCCCGCCGTCCTCATAGCGCTCGGCGCACCCCTCCCGCACCTGACGGATGATCACTCTTCGTGCAGCCTCGGGCCCCTGACTGTCCCTCACCGGCCGGGCGGTCGCCACGGCGTCGCGCAGGATCTCGTACTGCCCGTTGGACAGCCCCATCGACTGGTAGTCGCCGTACGCGGTGCCGGCGAGCACCTCGTGCGCCCAGTGCGTCACCAGCTTGACGCAGACCGCCTCGGGGGAGGTGGCGCTCGGTGACGGCGAGGGGGAGGAGGCGGAGGCGGAGGCGGCCCGGGGGCCGGACGGGGTGGATGCGGAGGCCGTGCCGGGCCCGGACGTACCGCAGCCGGCCGCCAGGGCGCAGGAGAGGATCAGCGCGGCGAGGACGCATATGCCGTGGGGCGGTCTCACGCGCCGAGTCTCGCGAGCTTCGCGGGGGAGTTCAAGACGTGTGCCGGGACTGCGGATCATCTCGCCCGGGTGGCGGCACCTGCGGAGGGCCGCCCCGTGCCGCGGTGCGGGTGTGCGAGGGCCCGGCACAGCGGGGGCACCCGCCACGGCGACGGGTACCGCCCGCGTCCGGGGCCCGGTGAGGGCCGGGGCGCGGGCGGTTCCGTGTCAGGAGGTGGCCGAGCCGCGGGCGGGTGCGGGCCGGTCGCCGGTGCGGAGGCGGCGGGCCGCCCCGTCCGCGGCGGTGATCCGGCCGCTCGTGGTCATCCGCGGGCGTTCACCCGCTCCGCGTCCTTCGGGGTGACGTCGCGCAGGAGGCAGGTCAGACGGGCGGTGCAGACCCGCTTGTCCTCCTCGTCGGTGATGACGATCTCGTACGTCGCCGTGGAGCGCCCCCGGTGCACGGGCGTGGCCACGCCGGTGACCAGGCCGGAGCGGACGCCCCGGTGGTGGGTGCAGTTCAGGTCGACACCGACAGCGATCTTGGAGCTGCCGCCGTGCAGCATCGAGCCCACCGAGCCGAGCGTCTCCGCCAGCACCGCCGAGGCTCCGCCGTGCAGCAGCCCGTACGGCTGGGTGTTGCCCTCCACCGGCATCGTCCCGACGACCCGCTCCGCCGAGGCCTCCAGGATCTGCACGCCCATGCGCGTGCCCAGATGGCCCGCCGAGAACAGCGCCTGGAGGTCGACGCCGAGCGCGGCGTACTCGTCGATGACCTCCTGCGGGAACTTCACCTGCTGCTGCTCGCCCATGGGTCCGGCTCCGTTTCGTCGTGATCACTTGCGGCGCTGTGCGGCGCTCCGCCGCAGCTGCTCGGCTGAGCAAACGCTCAGTCGGTCGCCGATTGTTCCAGACGGACCACCACGGACTTGCTGGCCGGGGTGTTGCTGACGTCCGCCGTGGCATCCAGCGGCACCAGCACATTGGTCTCCGGGTAGTACGCCGCGGCGCAGCCGCGGGCCGTCGGGTAGTGCACCACCCGGAAGCCCGGCGCCCGGCGCTCCACCCCGTCCTTCCACTCGCTCACCAGATCCACGTACGAGCCGTCCGCGACCCGCAGCTCCCGCGCGTCCTCGGGGTTGACCAGCACCACCCGGCGCCCGTTGCTGATGCCCCGGTAGCGGTCGTCCAGGCCGTAGATCGTGGTGTTGTACTGGTCGTGCGAGCGCAGCGTCTGCAGCAGCAGCCGGCCCTCGGGCACCCTCGGGTACTCCACGGGCGCCGCCGTGAAGTTGGCCTTCCCGGTGGCGGTCGGGAAGCGGCGCTCGTCGCGCGGGGCGTGCGGGAGCGCGAACCCTCCGGGGCGGGCCACCTTGGCGTTGAAGTCCTCGAAGCCGGGCACCACCCGCGCGATGCGGTCCCGGATCGCCCCGTAGTCCCGCTCGAACTCCTCCCACGGCACCTTGCTGTCCGCGCCGAGCACCCGCCGGGCAAGACGGCACACGATCGCCGGCTCCGACAGCAGCCAGGGGCTGGCCGGCTCCAGCCGCCCGCGGGAGGCGTGCACCATGCCCATGGAGTCCTCGACCGTGACGAACTGCTCCCCGCCCGCCTGCACATCGCGCTCGGTGCGCCCCAGCGTCGGCAGGATCAGCGCCCGCGCACCGGTGACCGTGTGCGAGCGGTTCAGCTTGGTCGACACATGCACCGTGAGCCGGGCCCGCCGCATCGCCGCCTCGGTGACCTCCGTGTCGGGGGAGGCGGAGACGAAGTTGCCGCCCATGGCGAAGAAGACCTTGGCCTCGCCGTCGCGCAGCGCCCGGATCGCCCGGACCACGTCGTAGCCGTGTTCGCGGGGCGGAGCGAAGCCGAACTCCCTCTCCAGCGCGTCCAGGAAGGCCGCCGAGGGCCGCTCGAAGATGCCCATGGTCCGGTCGCCCTGCACATTGGAGTGGCCGCGCACCGGGCACACACCCGCGCCGGGGCGGCCGATGTCGCCGCGCAGCAGCAGGAAGTTGACGATCTCCTTGATGGTCGGCACCGCGTGCTTGTGCTGGGTGAGGCCCATCGCCCAGCAGACGATGGTGCGCTCCGAGCCGAGGACCATCCGCAGGCAGCGCTCGATCGCCTCGCGGGTGAGCCCGGTCGCGGCGAGCGTCTCGTCCCAGTCCGCGGCCCGGGCCGCCTCGGCGAACTCCTCGAAGCCGTGCGTGTGCTCCCGCACGAACTCCTCGTCGACGGCGCCCTCCGTCTCCAGGATCAGCTTGTTGAGGAGGCGGAACAGCGCCTGGTCGCCGCCGATGCGGATCTGCAGGAACAGGTCGGTCAGCGCGGCGCCGGCGGTCAGGCCCTTCGGGGTCTGCGGGTTCTTGAAGCGCTCCAGGCCCGCCTCCGGCAGCGGGTTGACGCTGATGATCCGGGCGCCGTTCGCCTTGGCCTTCTCCAGCGCGGAGAGCATCCGCGGATGGTTCGTGCCCGGGTTCTGCCCGGCCACGATGATCAGATCCGCCTTGTAGAGGTCGTCCAGCAGCACGCTGCCCTTGCCGACGCCGAGCGTCTCGGTCAGCGCCGAGCCGGAGGACTCGTGGCACAGGTTGGAGCAGTCGGGCAGATTGTTGGTGCCCAGCTCCCGGGCGAAGAGCTGGTAGAGGAACGCCGCCTCGTTGCTGGTGCGGCCCGAGGTGTAGAAGACGGCCTCGTCGGGGGAGCCGAGCCCGGCGATCTCCTCGGCGACGATGTCGAAGGCGCGCTCCCAGGTGACCGGCTCGTAGTGGGTGCCGCCCTCCGGCAGATACATGGGGTGGGTGAGCCTGCCCTGCTGCCCCAGCCAGTAGCCGCTGCGCCCGGCCAGCTCGGCGACCGGGTGCTCGGCGAAGAACTCGGGCGTCACCCGGCGCAGGGTGGCCTCCTCGGCCACCGCCTTGGCGCCGTTCTCGCAGAACTCCGCCCGGTGCGGCCGGTCCGGCTCCGGCCAGGCGCAGCCGGGGCAGTCGAAGCCGCTGTGCTGGTTCACGCTGAGCAGCGTCAGCGCCGTGCGCTTCACGCCCATCTGCCGCTGGGCGGCGCGCAGGGTGTGGCTGATCGCCGTCAGCCCCGCGGCCGCGTGCTTCGGCTCGGCGACCTGCGGCGCGTCCTGCACCGGATCGGCCTTCGGCGGCTTGGCGGCCATCGCGCACTCTCCTTCGGGTACACGTGTGAGGTACGTCTCCGATCCTCGCACGCACCACCGGCACGGCTCAGCCCCCCGGTGGCGGACGGGGCGGCGGGGGCGGTCCCGCACCCCCGATGGCGGTCCGCTGTCAGTGGTCCGTGGCAGGATCGGGGGCGTGGCAGAGACAGCATCGAAGAAGACCGAGAACACCCCCGACGGCGGCCGCCCGCGCCTGATGCTCATGGACGGGCACTCGCTGGCCTACCGCGCGTTCTTCGCGCTGCCCGCCGAGAACTTCACCACCGCGACGGGCCAGCCGACGAACGCGATCTACGGCTTCGCGTCGATGCTGGCCAACACGCTGCGCGACGAGGCGCCCACGCACTTCGCGGTCGCCTTCGACGTGTCCCGCAAGACCTGGCGGGCCGAGGAGTTCACCGAGTACAAGGCGAACCGCTCCAAGACCCCCGACGAGTTCCGCGGGCAGGTCGAGCTGATCGGCGAGCTGCTCGACGCGATGCACGCCGAGCGCTTCGCCGTCGAGGGGTACGAGGCGGACGACATCATCGCCACCCTCGCCACCCAGGCCGAGGCCGAGGGCTTCGACGTGCTGATCGTCACCGGCGACCGCGACTCCTTCCAGCTGGTCTCCGACCACGTCACCGTGCTCTACCCGACGAGGGGCGTCTCCGAGCTGACCCGGTTCACCCCGGAGAAGGTCTACGAGAAGTACGGCCTGACCCCCGCCCAGTACCCGGACTTCGCGGCCCTGCGCGGCGACCCCTCCGACAATCTGCCCGGCATCCCCGGCGTCGGCGAGAAGACCGCCGCGAAGTGGATCAACCAGTTCGGTTCCTTCGCGGAGCTGGTCGAGCGCGTCGACGAGGTCAAGGGCAAGGCCGGTCAGAACCTCCGCGAGCACCTGGAGGCGGTCAAGCTCAACCGCCGGCTCACCGAGCTGGACCGCCAGGTGCCGCTGCCCAAGAGCGTCGCCGACCTGGAGCGCACCGCCTACGACCGCAAGGCCGTGGCCATGATCCTGGACACCCTGGAGATCAGGAACCCCTCGCTGCGCGAGCGGCTGTTCGCCGTCGACCCCGGCGCCCAGGCGGCCGAGGCCACCCCGGTCGTCGCGGACGGCCTGGAGCTCGACGGCACCGTGCTGCGTACCGGTGAGCTGGCCGGCTGGCTCCGCGAGCACGCCACCGGCCCGCTCGGGGTCGCCACCGTCGGCACCTGGGCGCTGGGCACCGGTTCGGTGGCCGAGATCGCGCTGGCCACCGCCGAGGGGCCGGCCGCCTGGTTCGAACCGGCCGAGCTGGACGAGGCCGACGAGCAGGCCTTCGCCGCCTGGCTCGCCGACCCGGACGCGCCCAAGGTGTTCCACGACGTCAAGGGCGCGATGCGGGTCTTCGCCGAGCACGGCTGGCGCATCGAGGGCGTGCGCATGGACACCGCGCTCGCCGCCTACCTGGTCAAGCCGGGCCGCCGCTCCTTCGACCTGGACGCGCTGTCCCTGGAGTATCTGCACCGTGAGCTGGCGCCCCCGGCGGCGGCGGACGGCCAGCTGGCGTTCGGCGCCGACGACGGGGCCGAGGCGGAGGCGCTGATGCTGCAGGCCCGCACCATCCTCGACCTGGGCGAGGCCTTCGAGGGCCGGCTCGAGCAGGTGGGCGCGGCAGATCTGCTGCGGGACGTGGAGCTGCCGGTGTCCGAGCTGCTGGCCCGGATGGAACGGCACGGCATCGCGGCGGACCGGGAGCATCTGCAGGCCATGGAGCAGATGTTCGCCGGTGCCGTGCAGCAGGCGGTGAAGGAGGCGCACGCGGCGGCGGGCCACGAGTTCAACCTGGGCTCGCCCAAGCAGCTGCAGGAGGTCCTCTTCGGCGAGCTGGGCCTGCCGAAGACCAAGAAGACCAAGACCGGTTACACCACGGACGCGGACGCGCTGGCCTGGCTGGCGACCCAGACCGACAACGAACTGCCGGTGATCATGCTCCGGCACCGGGAGCAGGCCAAGCTCCGGGTCACCGTCGAGGGCCTGATCAAGACGATCGCCGCGGACGGCCGGATCCACACGACCTTCAACCAGACGGTCGCCGCCACCGGCCGCCTCTCCTCGACCGACCCCAATCTGCAGAACATCCCCGTCCGCACGGACGAGGGCCGCGCCATCCGCCGCGGCTTCGTGGTCGGCGAGGGCTACGAGTCCCTGCTGACCGCCGACTACAGCCAGATCGAGCTGCGCGTGATGGCCCACCTCTCCGAGGACGCGGGCCTGATCGAGGCGTTCACCTCCGGCGAGGACCTGCACACCACGGCCGCCGCGCAAGTGTTCTCCGTCGAACCGTCCGCGGTGGACGCGGAGATGCGCCGCAAGATCAAGGCGATGTCGTACGGCCTGGCCTACGGCCTCTCGGCCTTCGGCCTCTCCCAGCAGCTGAACATCGAGGCGGCGGAGGCCCGCGCCCTGATGGACGCCTACTTCGAGCGCTTCGGCGGCGTGCGGGACTATCTGCAGCGGGTCGTCGCCGAGGCCCGGGCCACCGGCTACACGGCGACGCTGTTCGGCCGCCGCCGCTATCTGCCCGACCTCAACAGCGACAACCGCCAGCGCCGCGAGGCAGCGGAACGGATGGCGCTGAACGCACCGATCCAGGGCACGGCAGCCGACATCGTCAAGATCGCCATGCTCCGGGTGGACCGCGCCCTGCGCGAGGCGAACCTGAAGTCCCGCATGCTCCTCCAGGTCCACGACGAGATCGTCCTCGAGATCGCCCCCGGCGAACGTCCCGCCGTCGAGACGCTGGTCCGCGACCAGATGTCCAGCGCGGTCGAGCTCCGCGTCCCGCTCGGCGTCTCCATCGGGTGGGGCCCGGACTGGGAGTCAGCGGCCCACTGACCCTCCCGGGGCGGCTTCACACCGTCCTCCTGCCGGGGCGGGACCGGAGGGTCCGCCCCGGCGGACGGTTGCTGCCTGCCGCCCGGACGGGGCGATCGCACCGAGGGACGCCACACCTTCGGGCGTGATGCACATGCCGCGATGTGCTCGTTCGGGCGAGCGGACCGGACCGGTGCGGCCGGCCGCCGCGACGCCGGCCGGCCGGGTCCGGTCCGGACGTGCTGCCGGGGCGTGCCGTCCGGATCCCGCGGCCGGCGTGGGGCCGGAACGCGCGGCCGATGCTCGGGCGCGTGGCGCCGGTGCCTGCCTCGGGGCGCCGGTCGCACCGCCGGGCGCCGTCCGCCCGGTGTGCGCACGGACTTGCCCCGCGGCTCGTGCGGTCGGCGCACGTCGCCGTCGGCGGGCCGGTTCTCCCGCGGGCCCTGCCCGCCAGGGGGCAGGGGTCCGGGCGATGTCGCGGAACTCGGACCGGAGCCGGCCCGCGACCCGGGCCGGCCGGGCGGCAGCTCGCTGAGGACGTGTCCGGCCCGGACCCTGCCTGGGCGAAGCGGTCAACAGGGCCGCCTCGAGGGGGTGTGCGGACCTCACCCGGCTGGCCCCCGTAGAAACGCCCCCGTCCGCGGGCGCGGTCAGGATGCGGGGCATGGGTATACGCATGCTTCACCGCAGAGCGGCACCCCCGCGGAGTGGCGCCGACGGGCCGCGGCCCGAGGCGTCCTGTTCCGTTCCGGTCTTCGCGGCCGCCGCAAGCACCGCCCGGTTCCCCACCCCCTTCACCACCGTGCTGCGCAGTGCCGTCACCGGCCGGCAGTGGCTGCCCGGCCGGGCGGACGGCGCACGGGCGGGCCTTCCCGCCCTTCCCTGGCGGCTGTGGGCCGAGCTGGCCCGCAGCTATGTCGCTCTCGCGCTCACGCTGCTGCCCCGGCCCCGCCCCGTGCGTACCGTCACCGTGTTCGTGGCGGCCGGGGAGACGCTCAGCGTGCGGCCGTACGGCTCGGCGGCCGGGTACCCCCGTCTGCCGGGCGGCTCGTCGTGGCCGGGGCGGCCGGACGCCGCATCCTGACGGCCGCCGCGTACAGCGGCAGCGCCAGGGCCAGGCCGGCGCCCGCCCCGAAGCACACCGCCGGGATCAGCTCCCAGGGCTTGGCGACCGGTCCCCAGTGGGCCCACCAGCGCGTGGCCCGGTGCACCGCCGCCACCAGCGCGCAGCCCATGAGCAGGGCCAGCGCCGCCCAGCGGTCCGCGGCGGAGAGCAGGGGGACGCCCGGCGCCTGTCGTGCATCCGTCCGCCGCAGGGCGCGGGCCAGGAACAGGGCGATCACCAGCGCCGCCACCGCCGAGCCCCCGTACTGCAGGTACCAGTAGAGCGGTGAGCCCGCGATCTCCCGGCCCAGGACCGGGAAGACCCGTACCCCCCACTGGTCGAGATGGGTGAACGCGTCCCACACCACATGCGTCAGCGCCCCCAGCACGGCCGACGCGTACCAGCGCGCCACCAGCGACGGCCGCGGCCGGTCCCGCGGCTCTCCGCAGCGCAGCAGCGCCGCCGTCCGGGCCTGCCGGCCCGCCGGCAGCAGGGCCACCAGCGGCTCGCGGATCAGCAGCCACAGCCCCACCAGTGCCCAGGCGATGACCACGTCCACGGTGAACACGCCCCAGAACGCGTGCGTGACGTCCCCGAACTCCATCGCGCCGGAGAGGAGACTCGCCGCGTAGTAGGTCATGTCGGGAGCGAAGCTCCCGGCCACCAGCACGGCCGGCACCAGGGCGCCCCGTCCGCTGCCGTCGCCGCGGACGGCGGGCAGCACCGCCGCCGCGTGGCTGAGGGTGAAGGGCAATGTGGTCTCCCGCTGTGTGAGGCACCCAGTATGCGCGACGCCACGGCGCAGGACCGCTCAACTCCGAACATGACCAACCGGTGAATAACGGTCAGGAACCGGTGTTCGCGCAAAGGAAGTTGTCGTAGGGTCGCGAGGGTCTGCGCCATGAAGGGGCAACCGGCGGGACGGGTCGATCGTCAGAACAGGGCGAACACAACAGACGTTGACGGACGCTCCGGCGTCCACGGGAGGGGTTCACTCTATGGCGGCGCATTTCGGCAGGAGGCTGCGCAGGGGAGCGGCAACCACCGCGGTGGCCGCGGCGGCGGTGGCGGCCCTGTCCGCGTCCCAGGCTCCGGGCGTGACCGTCGACGAGCACGGCAGACAGACCAGCGCGGACGCCACCCCCTCACCCGACGCGGCGGCCGACAGCGCCACCGGCAACTCGCCGTACTACACCGACCTGCCGCCGCTCAACAGCCCGAGCCCCTCGCCGTCCGCGAGCGCCGGCCCGGGCACCCCGCCCGGCGCCACCGAGGCCGGCATACCGGCGACCGTGCTCGACGCCTACAAGAAGGCCGAGGCGGCGCTGCGGGAGAAGAAGCCCGCCTGCAATCTGCCCTGGCAACTCCTCGCCGCCATCGGCCGGGTGGAGTCCGGCCATGCCCGCGGCGGACGCGTCGACGCCGACGGCACCACGCTGAGCCCGATCATCGGCCCCCAGCTCGACGGCAACGGCTTCGCGCTCATCAAGGACACCGACAACGGCGTCTACGACGGCAACAGCCGCTACGACAACGCCGTCGGCCCCATGCAGTTCATCCCCTCCACCTGGGCCTGGGCGGGCCGCGACGGCAACGGCGACGGCCGCAAGGACCCCGACAACGTCTACGACGCCGCGCTCGCCGCCGGCCACTACCTGTGCCGCAACGGCTGGGACCTCTCCGACCAGGGCGACCTGGAGCGGGCCATCCTCAGCTACAACAACTCCAGGGACTACCTCAACACCGTTCTCAGGTGGCTGGAGTTCTACCGCAAGGGCACCCACGAGATCCCCGACGGCACCGGCCCGCTCCCCTCGGACCGCAGCGACGGCGGCAAGGCGCGCCCCGGCGCGACCTCGAGCCCGTCCACGCCCGGCACCGAGCCCGGCGGCAAGAAGCCCGAGCCGGACAAGCCCTCCGGCAGCGCCCCCGGCACCGAGCCGCCCACCTCGCCCGGCGGCACCCCGAGCAAGCCGCCCACCTCGCCCGGCGGCACCCCGAGCAAGCCGCCCACCTCGCCCTCGACCCCGCCGGAGGCCCCGCAGACCCCCACCGACACGGTGGACCACCTGGAGAACGCGGGCACCGGAAAGCTCACCGCTATGGCCGGCCGCACCTTCGGCGAGCGGATCAGCGCCCGTGCGGAGACCGAGGCCGGCACGTCCGTGGCCAAGGTGCGCATCCGCTTCACCGTGCTCGGCGACACCGACACCACCTTCGCCGGCGGGGAGAGCGTGGCCACCGTGGCCACCGACAGCTCCGGCGTGGCGGTCGCGCCCGCGCTGGTCGCGGGTGAGAGGACGGGCACCGTCACCGTCCGCGCCACCGTCGTCGGCCGGCCGGTGCCCGGCCTCGACTTCAAGGCCACCGTCACCGAACGCGCCGCCGACGAGCTGGAGCGCACCGATGACACCGAGCTGACCTGCGTCCCCGGCGGAGAGTTCGCCGAGCCGGTCGTCGTGAAGGCCACCTACCAGGGCTCCGCCGCCGGCAAGGTCGCGGCCACGGCTGCCGTCCTCACCTCCGGCGACGAACCGGCGCCCGCGGAGAAGGGCCCGTACTTCAAGGACGCCGACGGCAAGGCGGTGCGCACCCTCGACGGCCTGAAGACCGACGAGGACGGCCTGCTGAAGCTGCCTCAGCTGTACGCGGACGACACCACCGGCACCTTCCTGCTCCGCATCACCACCGCGGGCGGCGCCACCCTCACCGTCGAACTGACCGTGGCGGCGGCCGAGTCGTCCTCGCCGAGCCCCTCGCCCAGCGCCTGAGCACATCACCGCACACCGCACGCCTGATCCGAGGGCGCGTTCCCAGCACCGGGAGCACGCCCTCGGCCCGTGCGCGACCTGTTCTCCTCTCACGCCCCCGTTGCTACGGTGCCCGGCCAGTTGACCTGACGCGCCGTCAGTTCACCTGCGCGCGGGAGCAGCCGCCCGCCGGGAGGAGGCACCCATGCGCGCCCTCGCAGCCGCCGCCGTCGGTCTCGCCGCCGCCCTCGCGCAGGTGCCGGCGCTGACCGCGCTCGGCTCCCCGGCCGGGGAGACCTCCCCGAAGCCGCCCACCGCACCCCGATCCTGCTGCTGACCTCCTGCCCGCCCCGGGGTCTGCTCGCCCCGGCCGCCGCGCTGCCGGCCCTCTCCCTGTCCATGGCGGCCCGCGCCCGCCGCGCCTCGCCCTCCGGTCCCGGGGACCGGGATCCGGCACCGCAGCAGATCAGCGCCTGAGCCGCGCGTTGGTGTGCCGCGTGGGCTCGGCGCCGGCCGGGTCCTCGGGCCACGGGTGCTTCGGGTAGCGGCCGCGCAGCTCGGCCCGTACGCCCTTGTACCCGTCCCGCCAGAACGAGGCCAGATCGGCGGTCACCGCGGCCGGCCGCCCCGCCGGGGAGAGCAGATGCACCAGGAGCGGCACACCGGCCACCCGCGGCGACTCGTGCAGCCC
This sequence comes from Streptomyces composti, assembly GCF_012034205.1. GTDB lineage: Bacteria > Actinomycetota > Actinomycetes > Streptomycetales > Streptomycetaceae > Streptomyces > Streptomyces composti. Next base: position 215,896 of record NZ_JAATEM010000004.1, on the reverse strand, counting down.
GAACATCTCCTGGAGCTTCACCGCCAGCACCGGCTGCTCCGGGTCCGAGTAGTCGATCCGCACCGACGAACCGCTGGGCACGGTGATCCGCTCGGGCGCCAGCTCGTCCAGCCGGGCCGCCTCCCCGGTCGCCCAGGGCAGCAGCCGCGCCAGCGCCTGCCCGGCGTCGATCCGCTCCAGATCGGCCCGCCGCCGCGCCCGGCTCAGCTCCGGCTCCAGCCACTCGGCCACCCGGGCGTGCAGCGCCTCGTCGGAGACGTCGGGCCAGGGAGCGCCCACCCGGCGGTGCAGGAACGCCAGCCGCTGCCGCAGCACCTCCGCCTCGCGTGACCACCGCAGCAGGCCGAACCCCTCCCGGCGCAGCCCGTCGAGCAGCGCCTCGCGCACCAGCGCCGGACCGGCGTCGTCGTACGGCCGCACGGCCAGCTCGATCGAACCGAGCCGCTCGACCCGCCGCGCCACCACGTCCCCGTCGGCCCAGCGCACCTCCTCGCCCTGCTCGAGCAGGGCCCCGGCGGCCGTCCGTGCCACGTCCTCGTCGATCACCGCGCCGAGCCGCACCCGGGCGTGCCGGCTCCCCACGGGCCGGTCGGCGGCGGCCACCACGATCCAGGGCGCCCCGCGCAGGGCGGAGCCGTCGCCCACCTCGGCCCGGGTCCCGGACGCCATCAGGTACGACCCGCCGTCCCACCTGGCCACCCGCTCGGGAAAGGCCAGCGCGGCCACGAACCCGGCCACCCGGTCGTCGCCGTCGCCGGCCCGGACACCGCCGGCCGGCCCGGACACACCGGCCCGCGGGCCGGCCCCCTCCTCGGCCGCCAGGGCCCGCAGCCGCCGGACCTCCGTACGCCATCGCGAGCCGTAGCCGTCGCCCCCGCGCCTCGCCGCGCGCAGCGCCCCGGCGAGGTCGTCCCCGTACTCCCGCGGCACCTCCTCCGACAGCAGGGCCACCACCTCGGCCCCGGCACCCCCGGTGTCCATCAGCGCCCGCCCCAGCCGGGGATGGACCCCCAGCCGCACCAGCGACCGCCCGCGCTCCGTGGCCTGCCCGGACGGATCCACCGCCCCGACCGCCACCAGCGCCTCCCGGGCCGCCGCCATCGCCCCCGCCGGCGGCGCGTCCAGCAGCGCGAGCCCGGACGCGTCCGGGTCGCCCCAGCACGCCGTCTGCAAGGCGAACCCGGTCAGATCGGCCACCTTGATCTCCGGCGAGGGGAAGCGCGGCAGCCGCCCGTCCTCCGCCTCCGCCCAGCACCGGTAGACCGCCCCCGGAGCCTCGCGCCCGGCCCGCCCGGCCCGCTGCCGGGCCGCCGCCTGCGAGGCCCGTACCGTCGTCAGCGCGCTCAGCCCCCGGGCGTGGTCCACCCGCGGCTCCCGCGCCAGCCCCGAGTCCACCACCACCCGCACCCCGGGCACGGTCAGCGACGACTCGGCGACCGAGGTGGCCAGCACCACACGCCGCCGCTCACCGGGCGACAGCACCGCGTCCTGCACGGCGGCCGGGGCCCTGCCGTGCACCCGCAGCACCTCGGCCCCGCCGAGATCGCCCAGCAGGCCGGCCACCCGCGCGATCTCGCCCACACCCGGCAGGAACACCAGCACGTCCCCGTCCCGCTCGGCCAGCGCCCGCCGCACCACCGAGGCCACATGGGCCAGCAGCGCCGGATCCACCCGCATCCCGTGCGGCGGCCGGACCGCGCGCGGCGGCGGCGCCCACACCACCTCCACCGGATGCGCGGCGCCGCGCGCCTCCACCACCGGCGCGCCGCCCAGCAGCCGGGCCCAGCCGTCCGCGTCCGTGGTCGCCGACGCGGCCACGAGCCGCAGGTCGGGGCGGAGCGTCTCGCGCACGTCCCACAGGAACGCCGCCGTGGTGTCCGCGTCCAGATGCCGCTCGTGGCACTCGTCGAGCACCACCACGTCCACCCCGGACAGCTCCTGGTCGCGCTGCACCCGCTGCAGCAGCACACCGGTGGTGACGACCTCCACCCGCGTGTGCGGCCCCGCGACCCGCTCCCCGCGCACCGTGAAACCGACCGAGCCGCCCGGCTTCTCGCCCAGCAGCCAGGCCATCCGCCGGGCCGCCGCGCGGGCCGCGATCCGCCGCGGCTCGGCCACCACCACCCGCCGCCGGGGCCCCTCGCCGAGCAGCCCGGCCAGCGCCAGCGGCACCAGCGTCGTCTTGCCGGTGCCGGGCGGCGCGACCAGCACGGCGGTGCCGCGCTCGTCCAGGGCGCCGGTCAGGCCGGGCAGCGCCTCGCGTACGGGCAGGGACTGAAGGGCGTCGTAACGGATCACACCCTCAGTCTCGTACGCACACGAAGATCGCCGTGCCCGGGATCAGGCTCCCGCGCAGCGGGGACCAGCCGCCCCACTCGCCCGTGTTCCAGGACGGCCATTCCGGTTCCACCAGGTCCACCAGCCGGAAACCCGAGGCGACCACGTCGCGCACCCGGTCACCCAGCGTGCGGTGATGTTCCACATAGACGGCGCGGCCCTGCTCGTCCTGCTCCACATATGGGGTGCGGTCGAAATAGGAGGCGGAGACGCTGAGCCCCTCGGGGCCCGGCTCGTCGGGGAACGCCCACCGGATCGGATGGGTCACCGAGAACACCAGCCGCCCGCCGGGCCGCAGCACCCGGTGCACCTCGCGCAGCACGAGCCGCGGGTCGGCGACGAAGGGGAGTGCCCCGTACGCCGAGCAGGCCAGGTCGAAGGAGGCGTCCGCGAAGGGCAGCGCCACCGCGTCGGCGCACACCAGCGGGAAGGAGGCGCCGATCCGCAGCGCGTGCTGCAGCTGGCGGTGCGAGATGTCCAGGGCGACCGGCCGCGCCCCCTGCCCGGCCAGCCAGCGCGAGCACTGGGCCGCGCCGGCGCCGAGCTCCAGGACGTCCTTGCCCTTCAGCTCCTCCGCGGGGCCGAGCAGCTCCGCCTCCACCTCGTCCAGCCCCTCCGGGCCCCAGACGAAGCGGTCGTCGCCGAGAAAGGTGCCGTGCTCCGACTGGTACTCGTCGGCGTTGCGGTCCCACCAGCCCCGGTTGGCGCGGGAGCTCTCCGTGACCCCGGCCTCCCGCCGGGTCGCCTCCGGCTCGGCCGCCTCGGCCTCGTGAACCTGGGGTGCGTCGGCCTCTTGGATGATCGGCTCCCTCGTCGTACTCTTCCGTCCAACCCGCACCCGCGGCGTGTCGCGAGGGGGCAGGAACCGGCCCCCGCGTGGCCTCGGGTGACGAGAATTGTGCCGGTTATGCGGCGATGCTCCCCGGGTGGGCGGCTTCGCGCATTGACCATGTCCGGCGGCCCCCGTATGCTACAAGTTGCGCTGCGGGCCTGCGCACCTCAGACAGAGCAGGCTGCGCTCGCATCTGTTGTATGTCCCCTCGGTTGTCGAGGCGCCATCACCAGTCTCTGGTGGGGCGCTTCCTTGGCTGTCCGGCTTCTGCAGAGCGAAAAGGGCTCCGGCGTAGCAGTACCTACGACTTCAATGTCCGTACCGGAGCCCTTTCCCACATGACGAGCAGCACCGAGACCACCGCCACCACTCCGCAGGTAGCGGTCAACGACATCGGTAACGAGGAAGCCTTCCTCGCAGCGATCGACGAGACGATCAAGTACTTCAACGACGGCGACATCGTCGACGGCGTCATCGTGAAGGTCGACCGGGACGAGGTCCTGCTCGACATCGGCTACAAGACCGAAGGTGTCATCCCGAGCCGCGAGCTCTCGATCAAGCACGACGTCGACCCCAACGAGGTCGTCGCGGTCGGCGACGAGATCGAGGCCCTGGTTCTCCAGAAGGAGGACAAGGAAGGCCGCCTGATCCTCTCGAAGAAGCGCGCCCAGTACGAGCGTGCCTGGGGCACCATCGAGAAGATCAAGGAAGAGGACGGCATCGTCACCGGTACCGTCATCGAGGTCGTCAAGGGTGGTCTCATCCTCGACATCGGCCTCCGCGGCTTCCTTCCCGCCTCGCTGGTCGAGATGCGCCGCGTCCGCGACCTCCAGCCCTACGTGGGCAAGGAGCTCGAGGCCAAGATCATCGAGCTGGACAAGAACCGCAACAACGTGGTCCTCTCCCGCCGTGCCTGGCTGGAGCAGACCCAGTCCGAGGTCCGCCAGACGTTCCTCACCACGCTGCAGAAGGGTCAGGTCCGTTCCGGCGTCGTCTCCTCGATCGTCAACTTCGGTGCCTTCGTGGACCTGGGCGGCGTCGACGGTCTGGTCCACGTCTCGGAGCTCTCCTGGAAGCACATCGACCACCCGTCCGAGGTCGTCGAGGTCGGCCAGGAGGTCACGGTCGAGGTCCTGGACGTCGACATGGACCGCGAGCGTGTCTCGCTGTCGCTGAAGGCGACCCAGGAAGACCCGTGGCAGCAGTTCGCCCGCACCCACCAGATCGGCCAGGTCGTGCCCGGCAAGGTCACGAAGCTGGTTCCGTTCGGTGCGTTCGTCCGCGTCGACGAGGGCATCGAGGGCCTGGTCCACATCTCCGAGCTGGCCGAGCGCCACGTGGAGATCCCGGAGCAGGTCGTCCAGGTCAACGACGAGATCTTCGTCAAGGTCATCGACATCGACCTCGAGCGCCGTCGCATCAGCCTGTCGCTGAAGCAGGCCAACGAGGCCTTCGGTGCCGACCCGACGGCGGTCGAGTTCGACCCGACCCTGTACGGCATGGCCGCGTCCTACGACGACCAGGGCAACTACATCTACCCCGAGGGCTTCGACCCGGAGACCAACGACTGGCTGCCGGGCTACGAGAAGCAGCGCGAGGAGTGGGAGCGCCAGTACGCCGAGGCGCAGGCCCGCTTCGAGCAGCACCAGGCGCAGGTCATCAAGTCCCGCGAGGCGGACGCCGCGGCTGCCGCCGAGGGTGGCGAGGCCGCCGCTCCGGCCGCCTCCGGTGGCGGTTCGTACTCCTCCGAGGGCGGCGACCAGTCCGGTGCGCTGGCTTCGGACGAGGCCCTGGCCGCGCTCCGCGAGAAGCTCGCCGGTGGTCAGAGCTGAACGCCCACTGAGCAAGGCTCTTCCTGAGCAGTAGCTCTCTCTGATCCGAGGGCCCGCACCTTTCACAGGTGCGGGTCCTCGGAGTTTGCGGGGGCACCCGTCCCGACCCACCGCGGCGGCCGCTCCACGGCCGGCCGTGCGGCTCCGCATGTCCCGGCGCAGGCATCGGGAATGACACTGCCCCGTCACACGTTGTGGTGTATGAACACGAGGAGGAGCGGTCCGTGCTTGATCCGCAGGGTTTGTACGCGTGGGAGCCGAAGGGCCTGGCCGTCGTCGACATGGCGCTCGCCCAGGAATCGGCCGGCCTTGTCATGCTCTACCACTTCGACGGATACATCGACGCGGGGGAGACCGGCGACCTGATCGTCGACCGGCTGCTCGACCTGCTGCCCCACCAGGTCGTCGCCCGCTTCGACCACGACCGGCTCGTGGACTACCGCGCCCGGCGCCCCTTGCTCACCTTCACCCGCGACCGGTGGACCGACTACGACGTGCCCGCCCTGGAGGTCAAGATCGTCCAGGACGCCACCGGTGCGCCCTTCCTGCTGCTGTCCGGCCCCGAACCGGACGTGGAGTGGGAGCGCTTCGCCGCGGCCGTCCGGCAGATCGTGGAGCGGCTCGGCGTCCGCCTGGCCGTCAACTTCCACGGCATCCCCATGGGCGTCCCGCACACCCGGCCGGTCGGCATCACCCCGCACGGCAATCGCACCGACCTGGTCCCCGGGCACAGCAGCCCCTTCCAGGAGGCCCAGGTACCGGGCAGCGCCGAAGCGCTCGTCGAATACCGGCTGATGCAGGCCGGGCACGACGTCCTCGGGGTCGCCGCGCACGTGCCGCACTACATCGCCCGCTCCCCGTACCCGGACGCCGCGCTCACCGTCCTGGAGGCCATCACCGCGGCGACCGGCCTGGTCCTGCCCGGCGTGGCGCACTCACTGCGCACGGACGCCCGGCGCACCCAGACCGAGATCGACCGCCAGATCCAGGAGGGCGACGAGGAGCTCACCGCCCTCGTCCAGGGCCTCGAGCACCAGTACGACGCGGCGGCGGGCGCCGAGACCCGCGGCAACATGCTCGCCGAGCCGGTGGAGATCCCCTCGGCGGACGAGATCGGCCGGGAGTTCGAGCGCTTCCTGGCGGAGCGCGAAGGGGACAACTGAGGCCGGCCGGGCCCGTCGCCTCGGGGGGGGGTGGGAGAGTGTCAGGGGCCGTCGAGGAGTCGTCGAGGAGCCGTCGGGTGCCGCCTCCCGCCGAGACCCGCCGGGGCGGCCGCCGGAGGCAGGGCCTAAGCTGCCGCTCATGCTGAAGGTGGGCCTGACCGGCGGGATCGGCGCCGGCAAGAGCGAGGTGTCGCGGCTGCTCGTGGAGTGCGGGGCCGTGCTCATCGACGCGGACCGCATCGCGCGCGAGGTGGTCGCCCCCGGCACACCGGGCCTCGCGGCGGTCGTGGAGGCCTTCGGCGAGGAGGTGCTCGCTCCCGACGGCTCCCTGGACCGGCCCAAGCTCGGCTCGATCGTCTTCTCCGACCCGGAGAAGCTGGCCGTCCTCAACTCGATCGTGCACCCCCTGGTCGGTGAGCGCTCCCGCGAGCTGGAGGAGGCCGCCGACGACGACGCCGTGGTGGTGCACGACGTGCCCCTCCTCACCGAGAACGGGCTCGCCCCCCTGTACGACGTGGTGATCGTCGTCGACGCGAGCCCCGAGACCCAGCTCGACCGGCTGGTCCGGCTGCGCGGCATGAGCGAGGCGGACGCCCGCGCCCGCATGGCCGCCCAGGCGACGCGTGAGCAGCGGCGGGAGATCGCGGACATCGTCATCGACAACGACGTGCCGCTGCCCGAGCTGGAGCGGCGGGTCAAGGAGGTCTGGGCGGATCTGGTGCGCCGGGCACGCGAGGCCAAGGAGCAGGGGGCGAAGGAATAGGGCCGTGCCGCCCGGGCGTTGAACCCCCGGAGCGAGGGAGGGATGGCTCGTGCCCGAGACCAGCGGTTCCCACGGACGGACGCCGGAGACCCATGTCATCGACTTCCGTGCCGCCGAGCAGCTGCTCGCGGCGCGGGACCCGCAGGGTGCGGTGAAGCTGCTCGACCGCGTCATCGAGGCGCACCCGGAGAACACCGCGGCGCGACTGCTGCGCGCCCGTGCCTTCTTCGCGGCCGCCCGGCTGCGCTCCGCCGAGCTGGAGTTCTCCCTCGTCCTGGAGCGCGAGCCGGACAACGCCTACGCCCACTTCGCCCTCGCCCGCACCTATCAGCGGCAGGGCCGGGCCCATCCGGCGCAGCGCCACTTCCGGCTTGCGGCCGCCCTGGACCCGAAGCCGGAGTATCTGGAAGCGGCACGCTTCGACCGGTGAGAGCCGCCGCCGGTGTCAGGGCCGGTCGTCCGGCGGCTGGTAGGGCGGCACGTCCTTGCCCGGCTGCCAGTGCGGGCCCTGACGGATGTGGCGGATGATCACCACCATGTCGATCAGGGTGATCAGCAGGAGGGCTCCGCAGGCGGTCGCCCAGCCCGGACGGTCCGTGATCACGAAGGCCACGGTGCCGAAGCCGGTCCACAGAATGCCCCAGAGGCTCAGCCAGAACCGCATCCGCAGCGGACTGCGCGCGGTCCTCGGCTCACTGCCGGTACGCATCACGGTCACCACTCCTGTTCGCAACGTACTCCCCGGCGCGGACGCGCACCAGCGATGAGTTCCCGGCTCCGCCCCGGTCCACCACTGCGACAACGCTGCGCGCCGTCGGCCACGACAACGGCGGTGGATCCCGGCAGCGACACCGATGCCTTCAGGAGACCGCCATGTCCGAGACCACCGCGACCACCGCGACCACCGCCTCAGGCGCCCCCGCCGCCACCGCGTCCCGGCGGCGCGGCCGGATCGCACTGCGCGGTCTGCAGGTGCTGCTCGCCCTCTTCTTCGCCGTCGCCGGCGCACTGCCCAAGCTGATCGCGCACACCTCCGCCTCCGAGCCGTTCGCGGAGATGGGCTGGGGGCAGGCGGGGATGTACGCCGTGGGGCTGCTCGAACTGGCCGGAGCGGTCGGGCTGCTGGTGCCGGTGCTGCAGTCGGCGGCCGCGGCCGGCCTGAGCGCGCTGATGGTGGGCGCCTTCGTGGTGCAGCTGACGGTGTTCGACGGGGAGAACGCGGCGACTCCGCTGATCCTCCTGGTGCCGCTCGTCCTGATCGCCTGGGTGCGGCGCGACAGCAACGCGCGGCTGCTGCGGCTGCTGGGGCGCGGCCGGGCGTGAGGGTGAAGAGCGGTACCGCCGCGGGCCGCCCGCCGGCGCGCTGCCCTCTGGCGGATGCCGCCCGGCCCGGTGGACGGCGGCGGCTGGTGGACGGACGGCATCCGAGCCGCTGAACGAACGGCGCCCAGGAGGCCTCGGCCTCCTGGGCGCCGTTCGGCATGCTCAGGGCCGGGGCCTGCGGCCCCGCCCGCCTGCCGCCCCGAGGCCGCCCGGCGCGCCGAGACCCCGCAGGCGTTCCAGCTCGCGGCGGTCCCGCTTGGTCGGACGGCCCGCGCCGCGGTCGCGGATGCCGGCCGGGGCGACGGCCTCGCGGGGCGGGGGCGGCGGGGAGTTGTCGATGTAGCACTGGGCGGCCACCGGCGCGCCCACCCGCTTGCGGATCAGCCGCTTGACGACCACCACCCGCTCGCGGCCCTCGTGCCGCAGCCGCACCTCGTCGCCGACGCGGACGCTGTGGGCGGGCTTGACCCGCTCGCCGTTCACCCGCACATGCCCGCCCCGGCAGGCTGCGGCACCCAGTGATCGCGTCTTGATCAGACGTACGGCCCAGATCCAGCTGTCGATGCGGACGTTCTCGCCCGGTTTCGGCCCGGCGGCCTCGGCGGCCGCCACGGCAGCGGCGATCTTGGGATCCGTCCCGTCCTGCTGCACTCCCTCGGAAGCCATGCCCCGACCTTAGCGGCCGGCGCCAGGACTTTCCCCAAATATTTTTTGCAAAAACTCTTTTGTGATCGGTCCCGTCGGCCCTAGCCTCGCCGTATGCCCAGTGACGAACCCGAGACCGACCGCCGGCGCGTCCTGGACCCCGAGCGGGACACCGACGCCCTGAAAGCACTCACCCACCCGCTGCGCATCCGGCTGCTCGGACTGCTGCGGCAGGACGGCCCGGCCACCGCCAGCGAACTGGCCGAGCGGACGGGGGAGTCGTCCGCGTCCACCAGCTACCACCTCCGGGTGCTGGCCAAGTACGCCTTCATCACCGAGGCCGAGCACCGCGACGGACGCGAGCGCCGCTGGCGGGCCGTGCACTCGGTGACCTCCTGGAGCAACGAGGCGATGGAGGCCTCGGCGGCGGGCCGGGCGTACATCGGCATGGCGCGGCGGCGGCAGATCGAGCACCTGGTGGCGTCCCTGGACCGGCACGAGGCGGACCTCGCCGAGGGGCGGCTCGACAAGGAGTGGGTCGAGCCGTCCGGCATCAGCGACCTGATGCCCCGCCTGACCCCGGAGTCGCTCACCGAGCTGTGGGAGGTCGTCTCCCGCACCCTCGAACAGCTCACCGCCCGGGACGCGGACGACCCCCGCGCCCGCCAGGTGGTCCTGTTCACCGCCGGACTGCCCCTCGCCCCACCGTCCTCCCCGGCCGGGGAGACGCCGTGACCGAACTGCCTGCGGTCCGGACGGCCCGCCGCCGCTACGTCACCCTCTGCGCCCTCTCCTGGCTGCCGCCCGGCCTGGCCATGGCCCCGCTGGTGCTGCTGTTCACCGAGCGCGGCATGGCTCTCGCCGCCATCGCCGGCTTCTACGTCGCCCACTCCCTCACCGTCGCGGCGCTGGAACTCCCCACCGGAGGCCTCTCCGACGCGATCGGCCGCCGCCCGGTCCTCGCCCGTCGCCGGCCTCCTCAACGCCGGGGCCCTGCTGCTGCACGCCCTGGGCACCACCGCCGCCGTGCTCACCCTCGGCATGGTGCTGATGGGCGCGGGCCGCGCGCTGGCCAGCGGACCGGCCGAGGCCTGGTACGTGGACAGCGTCCAGGCCGCCGCCGGGCCCGGCGCCGAACTGCGCACCGGCCTGGCCCGCGGCAGCAGCGCCACCTCCGCCGCGCTCGCGGCCGGGATCCTGCTGGGCGGCGCACTGCCCTGGCTGCTCGGCCTGGGTCCCGGCCTCGGCGCCCGGCTCGCCGAGTCGACCTCCGGGCTCGTCCTGCCCCTGTCCGTCCCGGTCCTGCTCGGCGCGGTGGTGGAGACCGTCTTCGTCGCCTACGTGCTCGCCGTCCTCCGCGAACCGCCCCGGCCGCCCGTGACCGTGCGCTCGGTGCTGCGCGGCATCCCCCGCGCCGTCCTGAACGGGGCGCGGCCGGCCGTCCGGGACGCGCTGATCCGCCGCGTCCTGCTCAGCACGGCCGCGGCGGGCAGCGCCCTGGCCGCGATCGAACTGCTCATGCCGGGCCGGGCGGTCAGCCTGACCGGCGCCTCGGGGCCGGGCGCGATGCTCTTCGCCGGGCTCGCCTGCGGCGGCTTCGTCTGCTCGGGCCTGGGCAGCCAGCTGGCCCCGCTCCTGGCCCGGCGCGCCGGCAGCGGTGAACGGGCGGTGCTCGCCGCCCTCGGCGTCTCCACCGCAGGCCTTGTGCTGCTCGGTGCCACCGCCGCCTTCCCCCGGCCGGCCGCGCTCGGCCTGACCGGTGTCGCCGCCGGCTTCGGCCTGGTCTACCTCGGCCTCGGCGCGGCCGGCCCGAACGAGAACACCCTGCTGCACCACCGCGTCACCGGCGGCGGCCGGGCCACCGCACTCTCCGTCCAGTCCCTCGCCCAGCAGTCGGCCGGCGCGCTGACCGGCGTGATCGTGGGAGCGATGGCCCCCGGCCCGTGGCCCTGGCTGCTCACCGCGGGCATCCTTCTGACCGGCACCCTGCTGTGGCTGCGCCGCGGCGGGACACCGGGCACCCCCGTCCCCGAGGCGGCGCCCCGGTCCGCCTGCCCGGCCGACCGGCCCACGGTGGACTCATGACCCGGCACGCCGACGAGCCCACCGCCCTACCGTGGACTCATGACCACCAGCGGCGAGCCGGCACCGGAAGGCCTCAGGAACAGGAACACCACCCTGAACCCCGCGGCCGCCGCGGCCCGCGCCCGCGGCCTGCACCACCTGGACCGCCGCATCACCGGTTGCCGGGCCTGCCCCCGGCTCGTCGCCTGGCGGGAGGAGGTCGCCCGCACCAAGCGGGCCGCCTTCGCCGACTGGACCTACTGGGGCCGCCCCGTCCCCGGCTTCGGCCCGCCCGACGCCCGGCTCGTGATCATCGGCCTGGCCCCCGCCGCCCACGGCGGCAACCGCACCGGCCGGATGTTCACCGGCGACCGCTCCGGGGACGTGCTCTACCAGGCGCTGCACGACGTCGGGCTGGCCTCCCAGCCGACGTCCGTGCACGCGGACGACGGGCTGGAGCTGTACGGGGTACGCGTGACCGCCCCCGTCCACTGCGCGCCGCCCGCGAACCGGCCCACCCCGCAGGAGCGCGACACCTGCCGCCCCTGGCTCGTCCAGGAACTCCGCCTGCTGCGCCCCACCCTGCGCGCCGCGCTGGTGCTCGGCGCCTTCGGCTGGCAGGCGACCCTCCCGGCGCTGGCCGAGGCCGGCTGGACCATCCCCCGCCCCCGCCCCGCCTTCGCCCACGCCGCCCACACCGTCCTGCCCGCCCCCCACGGCCCGGACCTGCACCTCTTCGGCTGCTTCCACGTCAGCCAGCGCAACACCTTCACCGGCCGCCTGACCCCGCCCATGCTCCGGCGGATGCTGCGCTCGGCGGCGGAGGCGGCCGGCCTGCCGGCCACCGGCACGACCGCGTGAACGAGCCCCGGCACCGCGACCAAGGTGCACCGATGACCCGTCACGCAACACACCGCGACGTCTTCCTCGACGCCACCGCCGACCGCCTCGCCGACCTCCCCGGCGTCCGCGCCGTGACCCTCGGCGGCTCACGGGCCCAGGGCACCGAACGCCCCGACGGCGACTGGGGCCTGGCCGTCTACCACCGGGGCTCCTTCGACCCCGACGCCCTGGGCGCCGTGGGCTGGGAAGGCGAGGTCTCCGGGATCGGCGACTGGGGCTGCGGCGTCTTCAACGGCGGCGCCTGGCTCACCGTCGACGGACGCCGGGTCGACGTCCACTACCGGGACCTCGACGTCGTCGAGCACCGACTCGCCGAGGCCGAGCGGGGACGCTTCCGCGTCGAACCCCTCCTCTTCCACCTCGCGGGCATCCCCACGTACCCGCTGGTGGCCGGACTGGCCGCCAACCGCGTGCGGCGCGGCGAACTTCCCCGCCCGGACGGCTATCCCCCCGCGCTGCGCCGCAACGCCCCGCCCCGCTCGACAGCTCGCCCAGGGCGGGCGGCCCGGGCAACCTGGGAGCGGCCTACCGCTTCTTCCCGGGCGTGCTCGCCGAAGGCGAGGAGGCGACCCCCGGGAGCGACCAGCCGGTGGTGCGGTCGAGACGGTGCTGAACAACCTGCTCTCCATCGTGGCCACCACGGCCGAGAAGGGCGACAACGTCTGCCGCATCTTCGAGTCGATCAACAACACCGGGGCCGGGCTCAGCCAGAGCGACCTGCTGGGCAACTGGTGCGGGCCGTTGACCGTACGGTGGCGGAATGACGCCTACTGACGTGGACGGGGCCGGTGTGCAGAGGCCGGGGGAGCTGGTCATCAGCGGGTGCACGGTGCTGGTGCACGACGATCAGGGAGCGGTCGGGTTCGAGGAGGACGCGGCTGTCGTCGTGCGGGACGGGACGGTGGCCGAGGTGACGCGGGCCGAGGCGGTCGCGGGGCGGGTGGCGGGGGAGTGGATCGACGGGCGGGGGCAGGTGGCGCTGCCCGGGCTGATCAACTGTCACACCCACGCCCCGATGGTCGCCCTGCGCGGGCTCGCCGAGGACCTGCCGATCGAGGAGTGGTTCAACGACGTCGTCTGGCCGGTCGAGTCCAACCTGAGCGAGAAGGACGTCGAGCTGGGGGCGCGGCTGGCGTGTGCGGAGATGATCCGGGGCGGGGTCACCTGCTTCGCCGACCACTACTTCGCCATGGACGCGGTGGCCCGGGTGGTCGCCGAGTGCGGGATGCGGGCGTTGCTGGGCGAGGCGTTCTTCTCCTCGCAGGGACCCCAGGGGCGGGAGCGCTCGCTGGAGTTCGCGCTGCGGCATCACGGGGGTGCGGGCGGGCGGATCACCACCTGCCTCGCCCCGCACGCGCCGTACACCGTGGACGACGGCGACCTCGCCGCCACCGCGGGTCTGGCCCGCGAGCACGGTCTGCCGGTGCATCTGCACGCCGCCGAGAACCGCGACCAGACGGAGACCAGCCTCGCCCGGCACGGCGTCACGCCCGTCGAGGTCCTGGAGCGCACCGGCATCCTGGACACCGAGGTGCTGATCGCCCACGGCACCGGCATCGTCGAGCGCGACCTGCCGGTACTCGAGCGGGCGGGCGGCCGGGTCGCCGTGGCGAGCGCGCCCCGCGGCTACATGAAGTTCGCCTGGCCCGGCACCACACCCGTCCGTGCCCTGCGGGAGCTGGGCATCCCCGTCGGGCTGGCCACGGACGGGGCCGCCTCGAACAACTCCCTCGACGTCTGGGAGTCGATGGCGCTCACCTCGCTCGTGCAGAAGTCCGCCGAGGGCGACCCCCGGTGGCTCACCTCCCGGCAGGCGCTGCACCACGCCACCCTGCAGAGCGCCGAGGCGGTCGGGCTCGGCGACAGCATCGGCAGCATCGCGCCCGGGCGGCGCGCCGACATCGTCCTGGTCGATCTCACCGGGCCGCACACCCAGCCCGTCCACGACCTCGCCGCGACCCTGGTGCACAGCGCCCGGGCCTCGGACGTGCGCACCACGATCGTGGACGGGCGGGTGCTGATGCGGGACCGGGAGCTGCTCACCATCGACGTCCCGGCGGTGGTGCGGGAGCTGGGGGAACGGCTGCCGGCGCTCGTCGAGCGCGGTCACGGGCGGCGCATCCAGGACTACGACACCTGAGAGCCGGAAATTCTCTCCGGGCGAGCGATGAGTTCCGGCACGCACCCCGGTCACCTTCTGCAACGGGACCGTTGCCCAGGAGGAACCATGCCGCTTCCGGAGATCGTCTCGCGTGCCGAGTGGCGCGCGGCGCGCGAGCGTCTGCTGGTCAAGGAGAAGGCCGTCACCCGCGCCCGGGACGCGCTCAACGCAGAGCGCCGCCGGCTGCCCATGGTCGAGGTCGACCGGGAGTACGTGTTCGAGGGCGGTGAGGGCAAGGCCGGCCTGCTCGACCTGTTCGAGGGGCGGCAGCAGCTCGTCGTCTACCACTTCATGTTCGCCCCGGAGTGGGACGCCGGATGCCGCAGCTGCTCGGCCTTTCTCGACCAGATCGGGCATCTCGCTCATCTGCACGCCCGCGGCACCACCTTCGCGGTGGTCTCCCGGGCGCCGTTCGTGAAGATCCTGCCGTTCAAGGCGCGGATGGGCTGGGCGATCCCCTGGTACTCGTCGTACCCCGGCGACTTCAACGAGGACTTCGAGGTCACCCTGGAGCACGAGGGCGAGCTGGTCGAGCGGCCGGGGCTGAGCTGCTTCCTGCGCGACGGCAGCCGCGTCTTCCACACCTACTCGACCCACGAGCGCGGCCTGGACGGGCTGGGCTCCACCACGAGCCTGCTGGACCTCACCGCGCTGGGCCGCCAGGAGGAGTGGGAGGAGCCCAGGGGGCGCGCATCGGCGCTCGGCGCTCCGGCCGGAAGCTCGCGGATCCGCTATCACGACGAGTACGACGACTGATGCGGAAGGTGAGCGTTTAACCCGAAAGGCTGAGACGTGGATCACACGTAGCGGTGAACGGGTGTCAACTACGTCTCAGTACCGTCACCGGACGAGGCATCCGCCCCATGGTTGGCGTTTAACTCTACGAGTACAGCGCTACATGGAGGTGGCAGGGTGAACGGGCGAACGGTGCTCGAACGCTTTCCCGCAGGTGGGCCGCGTGGGTCCTGGCCGGCGGAGGAGTTCGCGCATGCGAGGCGCCTGGAGGGCCTGCCCGCCGAGGTTGTCATGGACCTCGCATCCGACATGTTCCTGGTGATCGTCCGCAGCGGCGACGACGGCAAGGGTGATGCCGCTGCGTGAGGCCCTTCGCAGAGCCGTGGGGTGGCGGCGCGGTGCGCCGGGCGCCGTCCCCGGGGGGAGGGCCGGGCGGCGTCCGTCAGGGCTGGGCGGGTATCGGCCGGGACCACGCCGGCTCCGTGTCCGTCAGGCGGCACAGGGCCAGATAGAGAGGGATCGGCGGCGTGTAGGGGAGTGTGCCGTCGGGGCGGTGGATGAGGCCGGGGACGCCGGGGGTGTCCGGGAGGACCGCGCCGGTGGTGTAGCGGGCCGGGGCCGGCCACTCCATCGCGTAGTCCGAGTCCGACGGGACCAGCCACCACCAGTGCGCCTCATCGGCGTAGACGCACCCCACGCGGGGCAGGCGGGGCAGGACCAGCGGACCGAAGCGGGCGGGCACCGCCACCGCGTCGCAGCCCATCGGGGTCGTCATCCCGTCGGGGACGGGCAGACGGCGGGGCGTTCCGGCCGGCTGCGGGCCGGCGGCGCAGAGGTCGCGCTGCAGGCGGACCAGCGTGTCCAGGCTCAGTACCCGGGCGCCCGTCACACGTGCCCCCCTTCCCGGCGCTGCTGCGGAGATGCGGGCCTCGTCCCGTTCTCCCGGCGGCGTCCCTCGGTCTCGTCCTCCCCCTCCGAGCCGCCCGCCGGACCGGGCTTCGGGCGGGCGCCCCAGCCGAGGTCGTCGCGCGGCTCGCCGGTCTCGCGCGGGGCGTCGCCCCGGCGCGGCAGCTCGGCCCAGACCAGCAGTCCGGGGCCGTGCTCGTGCGTGCCCCAGGCGTGACACAGTGCGTCGACGAGCAGCAGCCCGCGCCCGTTCTCGTCGTCCGGGTCCGAGTGGTCGTTCGCCTGCGGCAGCCCCGGCGCGCAGCCCTCGTCCCGCACGGCTATGCGCACGCGCTCGTCGCCGTCGAGCAGCTCGCACACTATGTGGCTGCTCGCCGTGTGCACGATGGCGTTGGTGACCAGTTCGGAGATGACCAGAGCGGCGGTGTCGCAGGTGTCCTCGCACACCGACCAGCCGCTCAGCCGGGCCCTGGTCAGACGTCTGGCCTGCGCGGGAGAACCCGGATGGGCGGCCAGCTCGAAACGGAACCGTCGCTCGGCGGCCGCCCCGGCGGGGCCGACTGCCGAGGAGGCGCCGAGGGCGGAGCGGCCCGCGGCGGCTTCTGTTCCTAAGGGCACGGACGGAATCACGCTTGCCACTATCGCCCCGGCGAGAACACTTGGCAAGTGTCACTCTGAAAATTGCAGAGTGCTCTGTGACGGTCCGGACGGGCGTGGCACACTGCTCGCAACAGCATCTCGCGCGGCGCCTGTTGAGACCGTCGAACGCCTGTTTCCTGGGGTTTCCGGGGGCGGGTGTTCGGTTCGGCGGTCTCGCATGGCGCCGCCGGGCTGTAAGGATCTTTCGTGGAGGTGGAGCGTGAGCGAACCGCGGTCCGCGCCGACGGTCGGGCAGGTCGTCCTCGGTCGGCGCCTGCTGGACCTGCGGGAACGCGCCGGGCTCAAACGTGAGGAGGCGGCTCGTATCCTGCGGGTCGCCCCGGCCACCGTGCGCCGCATGGAGATGGCCGAGGTCGCCCTCAAGATCCCGTACCTTCAGCTTCTGCTGAAGGCCTACGGCGTCTCCGACGAGGAGGCCGACGCCTTCGTGCAGCTGGCCGAGGAGGCCAACAAACCCGGCTGGTGGCAGCGCTTCCACGACATCCTGCCCGGCTGGTTCTCGATGTACGTCAGCCTGGAGGGGGCGGCCTCCCTGATCCGCAGCTACGAGCCGCACTTCGTGCCCGGCCTGCTGCAGACCGAGGAGTACGCCCGCGGAGTGCTGCGCTCGGGGGCCATCGGCCAGACGCAGCCCGAGGACATCGAGCGGCATGTGGCGCTGCGCATGCAGCGGCAGGAACTGCTCACCCGCGAGGACGCGCCCCGGCTGTGGGTCGTGATGGACGAGACCGTCCTGCGCCGCCCGGTGGGCGGCCCGGAGGTGATGCGTGCGCAGATCGACAAACTGCTCGAGGCCACGAAACTGCCCAACGTCACGCTGCAGGTCGCCCCGTTCGCGAGCGGCCCGCATCCGGGGACGTACGGGCCGTTCGTGCTGTTCCGGTTCGCCGTGCCCGAGCTGCCGGACATGGTCTACAGCGAGTACCTGACGGGCGCCGTCTACCTGGACGCGCGCGCCGAGGTGGCGACCTACCTCGAAGTCATGGACCGCATGGCGGCACAGGCCGCCACGGCACATCGCACGAAGGAGATCCTCCGCGATCTCCGCAAGGAGCTGTGAATGAAACGCACCAAACCCCGCCCCCAGCCACGGATCCGTCCCCAGCGGATCTACAACGGCATGCCCGCGCGTGAGCTGGGCAGCGAGGGCTGGCACAAGCCGTGGAGCGGCGGCAACGGCGGCAACTGCCTGGAGGCGATGAAGCTGGCCGACGGCCGGGTCGCCGTGCGGCAGTCCACCGACCCGGACGGGCCGGCGCTGATCTACACCGCGGACGAGATGAACGCCTTCATCGAAGGAGCCAAGGCGGGGGAGGCGGACTTTCTGATCTCCTGAGGGTGGAGTGTCCGACTGCTCTGCCTTCCTTCACTTCTGCTGTCTTTGTCTTGCCTTCCTTGTGTTCTTCCTCTTCCTCTTCTCCTTCGCAGAGCCCCACAGGGCGCCACAGAGCACCACGGAATTGATCATTAACAGTTGCAGAGAGTTACGGAGTCCTTCATGACCGGGCAGAACCCCGTCGAGATCGACACGAGCAAACCGCACCCTGCGCGGATGTACGACTGGTATCTCGGCGGCAAGGACAATTATCCGGTCGACGAGGCCATGGGCCGGCAGATGCTGGAGCTGGAACCGCGGGTTCCAGTGATGGCGCGGGTGAACCGGGCGTTCATGCACCGGGCCACCACCTGGCTGGCCCGCGAGGGGATACGCCAGTTCCTCGACATCGGCACCGGCATCCCGACCGAGCCCAACCTCCACCAGGTCGCCCAGCGGATCGCCCCCGAGTCGCGTGTCGTCTACTGCGACAACGACCCCATCGTCCTCGCCCACGCGGCGGCACTGCTGCGCGGCACGGACGAGGGCGCGACCGAATATCTGCAGGCCGACGTGCGCGATCCGGACACCATCCTGGCCGGGGCACGCAAGATCCTCGACTTCGAGCGGCCGATCGCCCTGTCGCTCATCGCGCTGCTGCACTTTGTCCCCGACGAGGACGGCGCGCACGAGCTGGTCGCCCGGCTGGTCTCCGCACTGCCTTCCGGCAGCTACCTGGTGGTCAGCCACGCGACCGCCGACTTCACGCCGGAGGAGTCCCGGGAGGCCACCGACAAGATGAAGTCCGCCGGAGTCACCCTGGCGCTGCGCTCCCGCGAGGAGTTCGCCCGTTTCTTCACGGGGCTCGAGCTGGTCGACCCCGGCATCGAGGTGCCCCACCGCTGGCACCCCGAGCTGGGCGACCCGGTCCCCGGCCAGGACGACGGGGTGATCCCCGGCTACGGGGCGGTGGGCCGCAAGCCGTGATCCCTGCCGCCCTCACCGGACCGGGCGGTGGGGCCCAGCCCTGAGTTCCGGCACCGCCCGCCCCTGCCGGCGGCCCGCCCCCGCGTGGGGCGGGCCGCCGCGGGTGTTCCGGGGCTTCGCCCGGTGGTCCCGGTTCGGGCCACTGGTGTCCGGCTGCCCGGCGGCGCGGTCGCCGGGGGACTGCGGAGCATGCCGTGTGCGGGAGTCCGGCGCGTGCGGGGTCCTGCGTGATCGGACCCTCGTGCGCGGGCAGACACCTGGTTCTCCCGGCGCGGTGCCTGCGGCGCGTCTCCCCGGGGTGTGGGCCTGGGCCTCTGCGGGCGGCCGCGCGTGGCGTTCCCCGCGCGAAGGCCGGGACCCGGCCTCCCGCTCCCGGCGGGAACGCACACGGTCCGACGCGGCGCCTGGGCGCACATCCGCCCGGCACGGCGTCCGCGCCGGCGTCGCCGGTCCGCGCGGTGCGCGGGGAGTCCTGCCGTCCGGTCGCGCGGTGCACAGGGATTCCCTCCGTTTCGTCCGCGCGGCGCGTTGTGCGATGCCGCCGCGGCTCGCCGGCTCAGACCCGCATGGGGCGGTCGAACGGGCCGATGGGGGCCGGAAGGCGGGTGTCGCCGCCGGTGAGGTGACGGTCGACTGCCGCCGCGACCGCGCGGCCCTCGGCGATGGCCCAGACGATCAGAGACTGTCCGCGAGCCGCGTCGCCGGCCGCGAACACGCCCGGCACGTTGGTGGCGAAGTCCCGGTCGCGGGCGATCGTGCCGGCCGGGGTCATGGCCAGGCCCAGCTGGTCGATCAGGCCGTCGCTCCGGTCGGGGCCGGAGAAGCCGAGGGCCAGCAGGACGAGGTCGGCCGGCAGGGCCCGTTCGGTGCCGGGCACGGGACGGCGCTGCTCGTCCACCTCCACCAGGTGCAGCCACCGCACACGGCCGTCCTCGTCGCCGGAGAACCGCAGCGTCGACGCCGCGAACAGCCGTGCGTCCGCGTCCGCCAGCGGAGCGGTCCGCAGGTCGCGGGCCTCCTCGTGCGCGGGGGACACCCGGTAGACCTTCGGGTAGGTCGGCCAGGGGTCGCGCTCCTCGTCGCGCTCGGTGCCGGGCTGGGGGTAGATGTCGAGCTGCGTGACGGACGCGGCGCCCTCCCGCACCGCCGTGCCCAGGCAGTCCGCGCCGGTGTCGCCGCCGCCGACGATGACCACGTGCTTGCCGGCCGCCGACAGCGGCGAGGTCTCCAGATCGCCCTCGCACACCCGGTTGGCCAGCGGCAGATACTCCATCGCCTGGTGAATGCCGGTCAGCTCCCGTCCGGGCACGGGAAGTTCACGCCACGCCGTGGCGCCCGTGGCGATGATCACCGCGTCGTAGCGCGTCCGCAGCTCGGCCGCGTCCACATCCCGCCCGACCGCCGTGGCCGTACGGAACTTCGTCCCCTCGGCCGTCATCTGCTCGATCCGGCGCTCCAGATGCCGCTTCTCCATCTTGAACGCGGGGATGCCGTACCGCATCAGCCCGCCGATGCGGTCGTCCCGCTCGTAGACGGCGACCGTGTGCCCCGCCCGGGTCAGCTGCTGGGCCGCGGCCAGACCGGTCGGACCCGAGCCGATCACCGCGACCGTGCGCCCCGACAGCCGGTCCGGGGGAGCGGGTTGCGCGAAGCCCTCCTCCCAGGCACGGTCGGCGATGGCGCACTCGACGTTCTTGATGGTGACCGCGGGCTGGTTGATGGCGAGCACGCACCCCGCCTCGCAGGGCGCCGGGCAGAGCCGTCCGGTGAACTCCGGGAAGTTGTTCGTGGCGTGCAGGCGTTCCGCCGCCGCCCGCCAGTCCTCGCGCGAGACCAGATCGTTCCACTCCGGGATCAGATTGCCCAGCGGACAGGCGTCGTGACAGAACGGGATCCCGCAGTCCATGCAGCGGTCGGCCTGCTTGCTGATGATCGGCAGCAGCGCTCCCGGGACGTAGACCTCGTCCCAGTCCCGGACCCGCTCCTCGACGGGCCGGCGCGGCCAGTCCTGGCGGGGAGTGGTGAGGAAACCCTTGGGATCGGCCATGGCCGTCTTCCTTGCGTGCGAGGGTGACGGGCCGTGCGTCGTCGGGCGGCTCTCCTCCCGACACGATACGTCGCCTCCCGCGCGCCCGCAGCGCGCGCGACAGCGCTTTCGTGCGGCGATGCGCCCGGTACCGGGGAGCCGGGCGGTGCAGCGCCCGGCCGCCTCGCGCGCCGGGCCCGGCGGCTGCGGGGCCGGGGCGGTCGTCCGGTGCGGCCGGGGCTCGCCTCGATCAGGTCAGGGCCAGGAGATAGGACAGCGCCGCACCGGCCGAGGCGACCGTACGGACGTGGTTCCACGCCGTCCACCCGCGCACATAGCCCGGCCAGAAGGATGCCGCCTCCCGGGTGCCCGGCTCCAGCCTGGCCAGTGCGTCGTTGCGCGGCACGTTCGCGGCGACGGTGACCCCGAACGAACCGAACAGGTACAGCGCGCTGCCGACCAGCAGCTCGACCGTGCCGCCGTCCGGCCACAGCACGAACGTCACCACGGCTATCACCGCGCACAGCACCGCCGAGCCGGTGAACAACGCCATGAAGGCCGCCGTCACCGCCGCCACGTTGATCGCCTGCATCGCCGACACTCCCTGCGCCGGGGGCAGCGCGGCGAGCCCCTTCATCACGAAGCCCGAGAAGGCGTAGAAGACACCCGCCACCAGTCCGGTGCCCAGCACGCCGAGCACCGTCAGCACGAAGTAGGGTCCGTCGATCACGTCGTCATCTCCCCGTCGTCAGCCGCGCCCGCATCCCGGACATCCCCGTCGCCGCCAGTCAAGTCCTCGCAGCCCCGCCGGACCATGGCCGGCCGTCGCGGGCGCATACGCGTGCGTCCACGCGTGCTTGCTCGCCTCCCTCCTCACCCGGTGGAGCCGAGGCCCGCCCCCTGCCAGCCGCGCAGCACCGTGTCCACGGCCGCGGCGATCCTGCGGCGCGCCTCGTGGCGGGGTACGCCGCTCATCAGCAGCCGGTCGTACGGGGTGTCCGCATGGCGCACGGACGCCACGACCGCCGAGATCACCGCTCTCTCCGACAGGGCCCGTCCTGCCGCGCTCCGGCCCACCCGGCCGCTGCCCCGCACCGAGGCGTGCTCGGCGATGGCCCGGGCCCGCTCCTCGGGACAGCCGGGATACAGCCGCCGGATCTGCGCCGCGAAGGCCGCGGTGAAGCGCGCGTCCTCGGCCGCCCGCCGCCGCGCGTCCCGCGCCCGCCGTCTGCGGCGGGCCTCGGCGTCCGCCAGACACCGCTGCTCGGCCCGGGCCAGTGCATCCTCCTCGACCAGGACCCCCTGCCGCTCGTACCGGCCCTTGCGCCGGTTGAACCGCACGACCACCGCCGACAGTGTGCTCTCCTCCCGCGCCCTGCGGGTGAGCGCCGTGTCCCCGCGCGGCAGGAAGACCAGATGGCCCAGGTCGGAGCAGTCCAGGCAGCGCGGCACCCCGTTCTCCATGACGAGCAGCGGCAGCGGGCCGCGACGGCAGGCCGAACAGTGCCGCCGGCCGAGCGGCTGATGCACCACAAGTCCGGGAGGGGGAGGGTGAGTTGTGCGGGAGGCCATGCTCTTCTCCTTCCCTTCGGCAGGGGGGTGGTCCCACGTTCCACCGGCTGTGCGGTCCGTCCCATGAGCCGCGCCCGGTACACCGCGCAGCGCGCGCCGGGGGCGGAGCATCATGGGGCGTGTGCGACTCGAAGCGATCACCTGGGACCGGCTCGGCGACCTTCTCTCCGAGCGCCTGCTCGAGCTGCGGGCGGCCGACGGCGGCCCCTGGCTGCGGGTCGCCTTCGACGGGGCACCGGCCGCCCGGCCCGGCGATCTCGCGGAACGCGTCGCCGAGGCGCTGCGGGTGCGCGGCCGCCCCTCGCTGGTCGTCGGCACGGACGGATTCTGGCGGCCCGCCTCGCTCCGCCTCGAGCACGGCCACCGGGACGTGGACTCCTACTACGAGGGCTGGTACGACACCGGTGCGCTGTGGCGGGAGGTGTTCGGCCCCCTCGAACCCGGTGGCAGCGGCCGCGTCCTGCCCGACCTGCGTGACCCGGTGACGGACCGTTCCACCCGCAGCGGCTATGTCGAACTCCCGCCGGGCGGCGTGCTGTTGCTGCACGGACCTTTCCTGCTGCGTCACTGGTTCCCCTTCGATCTGAGCGTCCACCTCCTGCTCTCCCCGGGCGCGCTGCGCCGCCGGACACCGGAGCAGGAGCAGTGGACCCTGCCGGCCTTCGAGCGCTACGAGCGGGAGACCGATCCGGCGGAGACCGCCGACGTGCTGATCCGTGCCGACGATCCGCGCCGCCCGGCCTGGCGCGGCTGAGCGGACCCGTACGGGACGCGCCCGCAGGTGGCGCGTGCGGCCCCGCTCTCCGGGTGCCGCGTGCGGAGGGAGCCGGGACAATGAGAGGCGCCGGGACTCGCGGCGTGTCCCGCGCTGCGCCGGCCGTCCGGCATCGGGAGGTATTTGATGACCACCGCCGGAGACATCATGCACCGTGGCGCCCAGTGGATCCCCGCCCACGAAACGCTCGACCGCGCCGCTCAGCTGATGCGTGAACTGAACGTCGGTGCTCTGCCCATCAGCGACGAGAACGAGCGGCTGTGCGGCATCCTCACCGACCGCGACATCGTCGTCGACTGTGTCGCCAGGGGGCAGGACCCCTCCCGGGTCACCGCGGGCGACCTGGCCAAGGGCACACCCCGCTGGATCGACGCCGGCGCCGACGTCAGCGAGGTGCTCAGCGAGATGCAGACCCATCGCATCCGCCGGCTCCCCGTGGTCGAGGACAAGCGGCTGGTCGGCATGATCAGCGAATCCGACCTGGCCCAGCACCTGGCCGACGACCAGATGGCCTCCTGGGCAGAGAGCGTGTACGCCAGGACGACCGCCTGACGGACACCGGCCCCGTGCCGCGGTCCGGCCCCGTGCCGCGGTCCGGGTCCGGCCCCGGCGGGCCCGGACCGCGGGCCGCTCAGAGCCAGCGGCTGCGGCGGAACGCCCGGTACAGCAGCAGGCACGCCACCGATATGACGCCCAGGACCAAGCCGTAGCCGTACCGCCAGCGCAGCTCCGGCATGTGGTCGAAGTTCATCCCGTAGACGCCGCAGACCATCGTCGGCACCGCCACGATCGCGGCCCAGGCGGTGATCTTCCGCATGTCCTCGTTCTGCGCGACCGTGACCTGCGCCAGGTGCGCCTGCAGGATCGAGTTGATCAGCTCGTCGAAGGAGGCTATCTGCTCCTTCGCCCGCTGCAGATGGTCGGCCACGTCGCGGAAGTAGGCCTGTATGTCCGGGGCGATCACCCGGGCCGGACGGGTGGCGAGCTCCTCCAGCGGGCGGTCGAGCGGCACCACGGCCCGCTTCAGCTCGAGGAGTTCACGCTTGAGCTGGTAGATGCGGCCCGGATCGACCCGGGCGCCGTGCTCGGCGAAGACGTCGCTCTCGACATGGTCGATGTCCAGCTGCACCGCGTCGATGACCCGCAGATAGTCGTCCACCACGTGGTCCGCGATCGCGTGCAGCACCGCGGACGGCCCCAGGGCGAGCTGCTGCCGGTCGGACTCCAGGTCCTCACGCACCGGACCGAGCGAGCCGTGCCGGCCGTGCCGCACCGTGACCACGAAGTCCGGGCCGAGGAACACCATGATCTCGCCGGTGTCCACCACCTCGCTGGTGGCGGTGAGCTCCTCGTGCTCGGCATAGCAGACTGTCTTGAACACCGCGAACAGCGTCTCCCCGTACCGCTCCAGCTTGGGGCGCTGGTGGGCCTCGACCGCGTCCTCGACCGCCAGCGGATGCAGGTCGAACAGCTCGGCGACGCCCGTGAACTCCTCGTCCGCCGGCTCGTGCAGCCCCAGCCAGACGAAACCCTCGCCGCTCCTGCGCACCTGCCGCACGGCCTCCACCGGATCGCCGCTGGCCGCCGTGCGCACACCGTCCCGGTAGGTCACGCAGTTGACCACCGAGGAGCCGAGCGGCGAGCGGGCCGGGTGGCTCAGGTCCACACGGGCCCGGCGCCGGGTCAGCCGGGCGACTCTGCGCAGTCCGGCGACCCTGCCGAGACCGGTGACCCTCCGCAGTTGTGCTGCCCTCGACATCAGGCTCTCCTCGCGTGGTTCCCCCGCGCAGCTTCCGCGCTCCGCGCCTTGGCGATCAGTCTGCCAGCACGGCCAGATCCGCGTGCGGGCCTGTGGAAAGGGCTCGTTCCGCTTTGTTCCCGGCTGTGGACGAACCACGCCGGGCCGCGTTCCCGCCGCGTCGCCCACCGGGGACAAGCCGGGCAAATGGGATGATCGCATCATGATGCGAACCGACGGGAACGTGCTCCACCACCGGCAGGCCGAGGCGGCGGAGGGCCATGACGCCTTCGCCGCCCTGTACGACCCCACGACGATCCGGCATCTCGAGGCCGTCGGGGTCCGCCCCGGCTGGCGCTGCTGGGGGATCGGCAGCACTTCCCTGGTGTCCTGGCTGGCCAAACGGGTCGGTCCGACGGGCCGGGTGCTGGCCACGCCGGTTGACACCACCTGGTCCGCCCCCGCCGCCCGACCGCCGGTGGAGATCCTGAACCACGACATCGCGTCCGGCGAACCGCCCGCCGGGGGCTTCGACCTGGTGCACGCCCGGCTCCCGTTCGTCGAGGCGGCCGACCGTGAACGGGCGGTCCGCGCCATGGCCGCCGCCCTGCGCCCCGGCGGTCATCTGCTGATCGAGGACACCGACCCCGAACTCCAGCCGCTCGCCTGCCCCGACGAGCACGGCCCCGGGGAGCGGCTCGCCAACCGGCTGCGGCGCGGCATCCACGAGCTCCGCACCGCACGCGGCCAGAGCCACGCCCAGAGCCATGCCCAGGGCCGCGTCCTGCCCCGCCTGCTGCGGCAGGCCGGCCTCACCGAGGTGACGGCCGACGCGTACATCCCGTACGCCGATCCGGCCTGCGCCAGGCTGGAGTCCGCCACCGTCCGGCTGCTCGGCGACCGGCTCCTCGTGGCGGGGCTGGCCACCGCGGGGGACATCGAGGAACATCTCGGCAACCTGGCCACCGGCGAGCTGGCCCTGTCGGCCGCGCCGCTGATCTCGGCACGGGGACGCAAGTCGCAGGCGTCCAAGGTTCGGTGACGAGCGCTCGGACTCCAGGTGTGCCGAGACGGCCCCGCCGGCCCGCGCCTGAGATCAAGCCGGCCCGAAGGCCCGGTCCGGCGGGTTCCGAGGCGGGCCGGGCCGGGCTGAGGCCGGGTCTGGTCAGGCCGAGGAAGCCGGGCCGGGACCGGGCCTGGTCAGGCCGAGGAAGCCGGGCCGAGCAGGGTCCGGCGGGTGTGGAGGCGACTCGAGCCGGGCTGAGGCCGGATCCGGCGCCGGGGTGAGCCCGGCATCCCGCCCGGTTCACGGCCGCGACCTCCCGAGACCGCGCCGGGGGTCTCGCGGACGACAGCCAGCCGCCCGCGGCCGACACCGGAACCGTGCTGCAGCAGGCCCTCAGACCCGTGCCGGAGGCCGGCCACCCACGTGTGCCACCGCCCGTGCGCCCGCCGCGCAGCCCCGTGCCGCCGCCTCCTGGGGCTCCGCGCCCTCCAGCAGGGCCGCGAGGAAGGCACCGGTGAAGGCGTCGCCCGCACCCGTGGTGTCCCGCGGCACCGCCGGCCCGGCGGGGACACGGGCGTACACCGCTCCCGAACGTGCCAGCAGCGCGCCGCGCGCTCCCTGTTTGGTCACCACCAGCGGGACGCTCCGGCTGAGCCGGGCCGTCGCCTCCGCAACGTCGGACAGCCCGGTGAGCAGGCATGCCTCGTCGCGGCTGGGCAGCAGCACGTCCACACCGCCGACTCGCGCGAGGCACCGCTCGGCGCCCAGCCGCCTGATGAACCCGGCCGAGGCCGGATCCAGGCTCACCGGCACGTCCCGTTCGCGTGCGGCCTTCATGGCCACCGTCACGAACTCCCGGCCGCTCTCGCTGAACAGCAGGTAGCCCGACAGATGCAGCCGGGCCACTCCGTCCAGCAACGCGTCGGACCAGTCGGCCGGTTCGAGACGCAGCGAGGCACCGCTGTCGGTGAGGAACGTCCGCTCGGCCCGGGCGTCCTCGTCGACCAGGCAGATCACCGTGCCGGTGGGCGTCTCCTCATCGACGACGAGAACGGGGCGCACCCCGCACGCCGTCAGCTCCCGCTCGTGCCACTCCGCCTCGTCCGCGCCGACCCGCCCCAGCAGCCGTACCTCCGCACCACCCCAACGTGCCGCCCAGCAGGCCACATTGGCGCCCGCCCCGCCCGGTACCCGCCGGACGGAGGCCGTGGTGTCCGTGCCGGGGGCCAGCGGGCCCCGGTGCCGTGCGACGACATCCGTGATCACGTCGCCGGCGACCAGCAGTGCTCCCGCGCGGCCCACCGTCACTCCCCGGCGTTCCAGGCCGCCGCGATCCGTGCCGCCAGGCGCACATTGCCCCGCACCGCCGCGAGATTCGCGGCGAGGGAGGCACCGTCGGTGTGCCGCACCAGGTAGTCCAGCAGGAAGGGCGTGACCGCCTGGCCTGTGACGCCTTCCCGCTCGCAGGCGTGCAGCGCCTCCGCGAGCACCCGGTCGTGCAGCGCCGGGTCCAGCTGCTCGTCCTCCGGCACGGGATGCGCCACGATCAGCGCCGACTCGGGTGCGCCGAGCGCGTCCTGTGCCCGCATGACCCCGGCCACCTGCCCGGGGGTGTCCAGCCGCCAGTCCACCGGATGCCCGGAGTCCGACAGATAGAAGCCGGGGAAGCGGTCCGTGCCGTATCCGGCGACCGCGACGCCGAGGGTCTCCAGCCGCTGCAGCGTCGCCGGCACGTCCAGAATCGACTTCACGCCCGCGCACACCACCGTGATCCGCGTGTGCGCCAGCAGCGACAGATCGGCCGACTCGTCCTGTGTCACCGTCCACTCCCGGTGCACCCCGCCCAGGCCGCCGGTCGCGAACACCCGCACGCCCGCCCGGGCGGCGAGCAGTGCGGTCGCCGACACGGTGGTGGCCCCGCTGGCCCCCGAGGCCATCGCGAGCGGCAGGTCCCGGTGGCCCAGCTTGCGTATCCCGTCCTCGTTCGCGATCCGCTCCAGCTGGTCCTTGTCCAGGCCGATGTGCGGCGAACCGTCCAGCACGGCGATCGTCGCCGGCACGGCACCCTCCTGGCGGACTGTGTCCTCCAGCTCCGACGCCACCTGCAGATTGCGCGGCCGGGGCAGCCCGTGCGCGATGATCGTCGACTCCAGGGCCACCACCGGCCGGCCGGACGCGAGCGCCTCCCGCACCTCTTCGGACACCGTGAGCACCACTGGTCTGCCTCCCGTCTGTCGCCCTTCCCTCATCTCTGGCGGGCCGGGACCGTGATCAAACCCCTTGCGCGGCGTCACGAAGATCACGGATTCTGGACGTATGAGCGAAAACACCACGGACGATCACACGACGGACGCAGCGCACCCGGCACGCCTCGACCACATCGTGCTCTGGGTGCGCGACCCCGTCGCCGCGGCCGGCTTCTACGAGAAGGCGGTCGGCCTGGAGCCCGTCCGGCTCTCCGACTACTCCGTGGGTGAGGCGCCCTTCCCGTCGGTACGGGTCAACGAGGAGACCATCCTCGACCTGATGCCGGTGGCCAAGGCGGAGCGGATGACGATGCTGCCCGGCGCGGCCGAGAGCGCCGGCCACCCCGTCAACCACGTCTGCCTGTCCCTGACGGCCGCCGCCTTCGACACACTGCGCACCCGCCTGGCGGAACAGGACGTACCGATGACGGACATCGGCCACGACTCCTTCGGCGCCCGCGGCCTGGCCCGGCGCAGCTTCTACTTCCGCGACCCCGACGGAAACGTCTTCGAGGCACGCCATTACGACTAGCCGACCGGCGAACGGACGCGCCTGACCGGCGGCCGGCGGCTGACACGCCGGATGCGTCCGACGCGCCCTGACGCTCTGCCCGGCCCTCAGAACAGCGGCTCGGGCAGCACCCCTTCGAGCGCCAGCAGCCGCCGCTTGGTCTCCAGACCGCCCCCGAACCCACCGATGCCGCCGTCGCTCTCCACCACCCGGTGGCAGGGCACCACCACCGGCAGCGGATTGGCTCCCATCGCCATGCCCACCGCCTGCGCGGCACCGGGCTGGCCCACCCGCCCGGCCAGGTCGCCGTAGCCGACCACCGTGCCGTACGGGACGCCGGAGGCCAGTTGCTGCAGCACCTCACGGTTGAAGCCGGAGATCAGCGACCAGTCCAGCGGCAGTTCGAACTCGGTGCGTTCACCGGCGAAGTAGGCCCGGACCTGGCGTATCGCCTCGGCCAGCAGCGGCGAGCCGGGATCCTCGACCGGCTCACCGCCGAACCGCGACGCGAGCCGCCGCAGGGCCGCGTCGCGCACCGTCCCGGTCGCGTGGAAGACGACGTTGACCAGGCCCTTGCCGGTCGCCGCCAGCAGCAGCGGGCCGATGCCGGTGTCCACGACGGCCCACACGACCCGCTGCTCGTCCTGCCCATGGCTGTCCATGCGGCCCACCGTACGGCCCGCCACTGACAACGCGTCGGTCAGCGGCCCGGAGCCGCGGCCCCGCGCGGGCGCGGCGGCCGGCGTCCACCAGCCGCCCGCCCGGCCGGACGCGGCCGACGGCCACCGGCATCACGACGCGGCGCTCAGCCGCCCACCGCGTCCCGCACCACGTCCGGCGCGTTGCTGATGATGCCGTCCACGCCGAGGCCGGCCACCCGGCGGGCCGCGGCCGGGTCGTCCACGGTCCAGGTGAAGACCTCCATCCGCCTGCCGTGCGCGCCCCGGAAGGCCTGGACGGCCGTGACATAGCTCGCGGTGAGCGAGCCGTGCGGGGGATTGATCTGGTCGGTGAAGCGCGCGTACGCGGGCAGGTCGGCGACCGGCGGCGTGCCCAGGAAGCCCGTCTTGACGGCCGGCTTCAGCTCGTGCACGGTACGCACGCTGTCCGCGCTGAAGCTCTGCACGATCAGCCGCCCCCGGGTGTGCCAGCGGTCGAGCCAGCCCTCGTTGCTGAGGACCTTGAGGGTGTCGCGCTCGATGCCGGGGTACAGCTCAGGATTCTTGATCTCCAGCAGCAGCTTCTGATGGTGCCGCTCCACCCGGTGCAGGTACTGCTCGAGCGTCGGCACCCGGGCGCCCGCGTACTCGGGGCCGAACCAGCTGCCCGCGTCCAGCCGGGCGATCTCCGCGGCGGTGAAGTCCTTCACCCTCCACGGAGCCCGGTCGGGGAAGACCTCCTCGGCATTGGTGGTGCGCTGCAGATTGTCGTCGTGCATCACCACCAGTTCCCCGTCCTTGGTGCGCTGGACGTCGTTCTCCACCCAGTCGATCCCCAGCTCGGCCGCCTTGTCCACGGCCTGAAGGGTGTTCTCGGGTGCGTAGGCGGAGGCACCGCGGTGCGCGACGACCTCGGGACGCCACCGTCCCTCGCCCGTGGCGCCGGCGGGGGAGGCGGACAGCAGCAGGGCGGTGATGCTCAGGAGCGCGGTGGCCGAGGCGGTTACAGCGCGCAGGTGCATGCGTACTCCTCGCGTGTCGGACGATCCGATGTCACGGACGGACCAACAGTGACAGCAGAGGGTCAACGACAAGCAGGCGCAGGATGGCCAGACATTGAACGGCTGTCGCCGCACTCCGCACACTGGTGGCGCACATGTGAGGCAAGGGCGTGTTTCTTTGCCGGAAAGTCGTTCGACTCTTCCGGTGGGGGCCATACTCTCTGCGTCAACCCCGACCGCCCGCGCGGTCCTGGGAGGGTGCTTCCATCGGGAATTTCCGGGACGCAAAGGGCGGAAGGGCAGCCGCGCATGCAAGGCACGGTCGACGGATTCAGCTACGGTCTGGTCACACCGCTGGTGGCGTACCTCATGGCCTGCCTCGGCGGCGCCCTCGGCCTGCGCTGCACCACCCGGTCCATGGCCGTCACCGGCGCCTGGCGCCCCGGTCTGCTCGCGCTGGGCTCGGCCGCCATCGGCTCGGGCATATGGACCATGCACTTCATCGCGATGACGGGCTTCACCGTGGAGGGCACGACGCTCCACTACGACCGGGCGATGACCTTCGCGAGCCTGGCCATCGCCATCGCCATGGCGGGCGTCGGGATCTTCATCGTCGGCTACCGGGGTGCCTCCGGCGCCGCCCTGTTCACCGGCGGCACCCTCACCGGTCTCGGCATCGCCTCGATGCACTACCTGGGCATGGCCAGCATCAGCCTCGACGGGGAGCTGGAGTACAACACCCTCACCGTCGCCGTCTCCGTCGTCATCGCCATGGCCGCCGCGACCGCGGCGCTGTGGGCGGCCGGACAGGTCAAGGGCTTCCTGTGGAGCGTCGGAGCGAGCCTCGTCATGGGGCTCGCGGTCACCGGCATGCACTACACGGGCATGGCCGCCCTCACCGTCCACGTCCACGGCACGGCCGCCCCCGCCACCGGCGAGTCCGCCGCCGCCCTGCTCGCGCCGATGCTGATCGGCCCGCTGGCCCTGCTGGTCCTGGCCGGCGTCGTGGTGATCCTCGACCCGATGATGATCTCGGGACGCACGACCGTCACCCCGGCCGGCCGACGGCCCGGCGTCCCCGCCCGCACCACGGCTCACTCCGCGCCCCACCCCACGCCGACCAGGCGCCGCCTGCGCCACCGGGGGCCGGTGGAGCGCCGCACCCGCACCCCGCAGAAGCACTGACCGGGCGCTCCGGTACCGCAGGCAGGCGCCCCGCCCGTGGCCCGCAGCCCGGTGAGCCGGGCCCGCTGCCCGGCGATCCCGGCCCGTTGTCAGTGGCGGGTCGTACCGTGGAACGCATGCGGCCCGTTTCCCAGATCGAACGCACGGTGGCGCCCTTCGAGGTCGTCAGCCCCTACCAGCCGAGCGGCGACCAGCCGGCGGCCATCGAGGAACTCGCCCGGCGCATCGAAGCCGGCGAGAAGGACATCGTCCTGCTCGGCGCCACCGGTACCGGCAAATCCGCCACCACCGCGTGGATGATCGAGAAGGTCCAGCGCCCCACGCTCGTGATGGCTCCGAACAAGACCCTGGCCGCCCAGCTGGCCAACGAGTTCCGGGAGCTGCTGCCGAACAACGCGGTCGAGTACTTCGTCTCCTACTACGACTACTACCAGCCCGAGGCGTACGTCCCGCAGTCGGACACCTACATCGAGAAGGACTCCTCGATCAACGAGGAGGTCGAGCGGCTGCGCCACTCCGCCACCAACTCGCTGCTCACCCGGCGCGACGTGGTGGTCGTCGCCTCCGTCTCCTGCATCTACGGCCTGGGCACGCCGCAGGAGTACGTGGACCGCATGGTGCCGCTGCGCGTCGGCCAGGAGATCGACCGGGACGAGCTGCTGCGCCGCTTCGTCGACATCCAGTACACGCGCAACGACATGGCCTTCACCCGCGGCACCTTCCGGGTCCGCGGCGACACCATCGAGATCTTCCCGGTCTACGAGGAGCTCGCCGTCCGCATCGAGATGTTCGGCGACGAGATCGAGGCGCTCACCACGCTCCACCCGGTGACCGGCGAGATCGTCAGCGACGAGCAGCAGCTGTACGTCTTCCCCGCCTCCCACTACGTCGCCGGCCCCGAGCGCATGGAGCGGGCGATCAACGACATCGAGAAGGAGCTGGCCGAACGCCTCGCCGAGCTGGAGAAGCAGGGCAAGCTCCTGGAGGCGCAGCGGCTGCGCATGCGCACCACCTACGACATCGAGATGCTCCGCCAGATCGGCACCTGCTCCGGCGTGGAGAACTACTCGATGCACTTCGACGGCCGCGAGCCCGGCTCACCGCCGAACACCCTGCTGGACTACTTCCCGGAGGACTTCCTGCTCGTCATCGACGAGTCGCATGTCACGGTCCCGCAGATCGGCGCCATGTACGAGGGCGACGCCTCCCGCAAGCGCACCCTCGTCGAGCACGGCTTCCGGCTCCCCTCCGCGCTCGACAACCGCCCGCTGAAGTGGGAGGAGTTCCAGGAGCGCATCGGGCAGACCGTCTACCTGTCCGCCACACCCGGCAATTACGAGATCTCCCGCTCCAAGGGCGTCGTGGAGCAGATCATCCGCCCGACCGGTCTGGTCGACCCCGAGGTGGTCGTCAAACCGACCGAGGGCCAGATCGACGACCTGGTGCACGAGATCCGCAAGCGGGTCGAGAACGACGAACGGGTCCTGGTCACCACGCTCACCAAGAAGATGGCCGAGGACCTGACCGACTACTTCCTGGAACTCGGCATCCAGGTGCGCTACCTGCACAGCGACGTCGACACCCTGCGCCGGGTGGAGCTGCTGCGCGAGCTGCGCAGCGGCGAGTACGACGTACTGGTCGGCATCAACCTGCTGCGCGAGGGCCTGGACCTGCCCGAGGTGTCCCTGGTGGCCATCCTGGACGCCGACAAGGAGGGCTTCCTGCGCTCCGGCACGTCGCTGATCCAGACCATCGGCCGGGCGGCGCGCAATGTCTCCGGCCAGGTCCACATGTACGCCGACAAGATCACCCCGGCGATGGCGAAGGCGATCGAGGAGACCAACCGCCGCCGGGAGAAGCAGATCGCGTACAACCGGGCGAACGGCATCGACCCGCAGCCGCTGCGCAAGAAGATCAACGACATCGTGGCGCAGATCGCCCGCGAGGACATCGACACCGAGCAGCTGCTCGGCTCGGGCTACCGCAAGGCGCGCAAGGACGGCGGCGGTACCAAGACCCCCGTGCCCTCCCTGGGGAGGGGGGCCAGCACCGCCGAGCCGGCCAGGAACGCGAAGGCCGCCAAGCAAGCCAGGGGCGCCAAGGGCAAGGCGGCCGAGACGGTGCCGACCGACCGCCCCGCGGCCGAGCTCGCCGAACAGATCGAGGAACTCACCGCACGCATGCGGGCCGCCGCCGCGGATCTGCAGTTCGAGATCGCGGCCCGGCTGCGCGACGAGGTCGCCGAGATGAAGAAGGAGCTGCGCCAGATGCAGGAGGCCGGTCTGTCCTGACCGGGCGCCTCAGAAGCGCACAGCAACCCCGGTCCGCACGGACTGTGTTGCAAGACCGACACAAAGTGCGGACCTGGGTACATCACTGTCAGTGCCCCTGCGTAGGGTTCTCGGCAACCGCGGTTGTGCGGCAACAGGGGAAAGCTCGAGAGGGGAATCAGCGCGTGACCGTCAACATGACCAAGGGTCAGGCCATCAGTCTGCAGAAGAACGACGGCGGCAGCCTGACCGCGGTCCGTATGGGTCTCGGCTGGCAGGCGGCCCCTCGCCGCGGCCTGTTCGGCTCGCGTACCCGGGAGATCGACCTGGACGCCTCGGCCGTCCTCTTCGCCGACAAGCAGCCGGTCGACGTCGTCTTCTTCCGCCACCTGGTGAGCGACGACGGCTCGGTCCGCCACACCGGCGACAACCTGGTCGGCGGTGCCGGCCAGGGCGGCGACGACGAGGCCATCCTGGTCGACCTGTCCCGCGTCCCGGTCCACATCGACCAGATCGTCTTCACCGTGAACTCGTTCACGGGCCAGACCTTCCAGGAGGTGCAGAACGCCTTCTGCCGCCTGGTCGACGAGACCAACGGCCAGGAGCTGGCCCGCTACACCCTGGCCGGCGGCGGCGCCTACACCGCCCAGATCATGGCCAAGGTGCACCGCGCGGGCACCGGCTGGACCATGACGGCCCTCGGCACCCCGGCCAACGGCCGCACCTTCCAGGACCTGATGCCGGCGATCCTGCCGCTTCTGTAATCACGCACATCACGGGCCCGCAGCCCCGGGTACCGAGCGGGCCGGGCGGCGCCGAACAGGTCGCGAAGGCGCCGCCCGGGCCCCGCGGCGGCCCGGTCCGTCCTCGCGGACCCGGCAGCCGCACCGGCCGCCCCGGCCGCACACGGCGGGTCGTCCGACGGACGGGGCGGACCGCCCGGCGGCGGCACACGACACTGCACACGCGACCACGCGACACAGGGGGACAAGGCGATGACGGCCGAGCTGGTGCGGGGACAGAACCACCCGCTCTCCCAGTCCCGTCTGGAGATCCGGATCTCGGCCGGCACTCCGATCGTGGCCGCGGCAGCACTCGGGGACGAGGCCGGGCGGATCAACGGGGTGGAATGGGTGGCCCATCCGGGAGCGCCCACCCAGCACGGCCTGGAGGTCTCACGGCAGGCAGCCGCCCAGCACCGCCTCGCGGTGGACCTGGACGCCATGACCGAGGCGGTGCACCGGGTCAGCGTGCTGCTCGCCCTGCCCGCCTCCGGCGGCGGCACAGGCCCCGCCCGCTTCGGCTCCGTCGCGGCCCCCTTCGTCGCCGTCACCGGCCTGGACGGCACCGAGGTCGCCAGCTACACCATCACCGGCCTGGAGGCCGAGTCGGCCGTCATCGCGCTGGAGCTCTACCGGCGCCAGGGCGCCTGGAAGGTGCGCGCCGTCGGCCAGGGATACGCCGGCGGCCTGGCCGCCCTCTTCAGCGACCAGGGCCTGGACCAGGCGCAGCAGCTCGCCGGCAGCATCCACGAGGCCGTGGCCCAGGGGCTCGCCCGCTCCGTGCAGGCACCCCCGCCACGCACCCCCGAGGGCGACCGCTCCCGTCACGCCGCCGCCCCGGCGGTCGGCCCGGACCAGGGCGCCACCGCACCCCAGGGCGCACCGGCACCGACGTACGGCGGGCAGCTGGCCGGCGTGCCCGGCCAGGGCGGCGGCCAGCCGCCCCACCCCGGTTCCGGCACACCCGAGCCGAACCCGGCGCCCACCGGCAGCCCCGTCAACTACCGCCACCCCGGCCGGCAGACCGCCGCCCCGCCGCCGCCCCCGCCCACCGCGCCCCCGGCCGAACCCGGCCGCCGCGCCCCCGGCCGAACCCGGCCGCCCGGCCCAGCCCGTCGCGGGGGACGCCACCGGCTGGTCCATGGAGGAGCGGCTCTACAACCAGGTCTGGGGCATGTTCGAGGACCTGGCCCGCACCACCGCCGCCTACCGCAGTGCGGTCGACTTCGCCGAGTCCCGCATGGACAAGGAGCTGGAGCAGGTCCTGTCCGACCCGCGCAGCCGGATCGGCGGTCAGGCCGACGCCGCGCGTGAGGCCGCCCGCGCCCGGCACGCCCAGCTCGTCGACCGGGCCCGCGAGGCGCTCGACCGGGACATCGCCCAGCTGGTCGCCGAGTCCGAGGTGGTCGAGCCGGCGCTGCCGCCGGCCTTCGCCCGCTGGGACAACCCCGTCTGGCACGCCTACAAGGTGCCGATGGAGATACCCATGGCGCTGCGCCTGGGCGATCTGCGTCTGCCGGAGGCCGAGCGGCTGCGCATCCCGATGCTGCTCCGGCTGCCGCTGGAGCGGGGCCTGTGGATCGACAGCGGGCGGGCCGAGTCCCTCGACGGCTCCTTCCACGACGCGCACGAGATGCGCCGCCTCGCCATGGACACCGCGGTGGCGCACGCGGCCCGGCTGCTCGCCGTCTACCCGGCCGGCGAGTTCACCGTGCACGTCATCGACCCGGCCGGGTCGGGCGCCCAGGCGCTGGCGCCGCTGACCCAGACCGGGGTGCTCACGTTCCCGCCCGCCCAGGGCGCGGCGGGCGTGTCGGAGACGCTCGGCCGGCTCACCCAGCGGGTCGACCTGGTACAGATGGCGCTGCGCGGCGGCGCCCCGGACGCCCTGCCGCCCGGTTTCGACATGTCCCAGCAGCTGCTGATCGTCAACGACTTCCCGCACGGCTTCGACGACCGGGCCGTCAACCAGCTGCGCTACCTCGCCGACGAGGGCCCCGCGGTCGGGGTGCACCTGATGATGGTCGCGGACCGCCAGGAGTCCGCCGGGTTCGGCCCGCTGCTCGATCCGCTGTGGCGGTCGCTGCTCCGGCTCACGCCGGTCGCCGACAACCACCTGGCCGACCCCTGGGTCGGGCACGCCTGGACGTACGAGCCCACGCTCGTGCCGGCGGGCAGCCAGGTGCTCCACCAGGTGCTCACCAAGGTCGCCGAGGCCCGCCGCGCCTGGAACCGCTGACGGCCCCGGGCGGCGGCCGGATGCAGCCGGGCTCCCCCGGCTCCGCGATCAAGGATTGGTAAAGCCAGGCTGACCTGCGCACTTGTCCCTTCTTTTACCCATCCCTTTACCAGTCCTTGGTGAAGCGGGTATGGTTCGTGGCACGGAGGGGAGTACTCCCTGTCTGTGCGGCGACCCCGTCAATACGGATCGGACCAGATCCCGGGGCGTCGGCCCGAGGTTCAGTACCGCGCTGTCATCGCGCGAATCCGGGCGGAAGAGACCTCCGGCAGCGAAGACGCCGACTATTGCCCAGTGACGAATCTGCCGGAGGCGCAGTGGATGTTTCCCCGACCCTGTGGGGCCTGACGATCGCGGGGCTCTGCCTGCTGATCGCCGTCGACTTCTTCATCGGCCGCACGCCGCATGACGTCTCCGTCAGGGAAGCCGGGATCTGGACCGTCGTCTGGATCGCCCTGGCCGCGCTCTTCGGGATCGGCCTGCTGGTCTTCGCCGGAGGCGCACCCGCCGGCGAGTTCTTCGCCGGCTTCATCACCGAGAAATCGCTGAGCGTCGACAACCTCTTCGTCTTCGTCCTGATCATGGCGAAGTTCGCGGTGCCGTCGCAGTACCAGCAGCGGGTGCTGCTGGTCGGTGTGCTCATAGCCCTGGTGCTGCGGGCCGTCTTCATCGCCGCGGGCGCGGCGATCATCGCCAGCTTCGCCTGGGTGTTCTACATCTTCGGCGCCTTCCTCATCTGGACCGCCTGGAAGCTCATCCAGGAGGCGCGGGCCGAGGAGCAGGACGAGCAGTATGAGGAGAACAAGCTGCTCCAGGCCGCCGAACGCCGCTTCGGCGTGGCCGACCGCTACCACGGCACCAAGCTGTGGATCCGCGAGAACGGCAAGCGGGTCATGACCCCGATGCTGGTCGTGATGCTCGCCATCGGCACCACCGACGTGCTGTTCGCGCTGGACTCCATCCCCGCGATCTTCGGCCTCACCCAGGATCCGTACATCGTGTTCACGGCCAACGCGTTCGCCCTGATGGGGCTCAGGCAGCTGTACTTCCTGATCGGCGGACTGCTGAAAAGGCTGGTCCACCTCTCCTACGGGCTGTCCGTCATCCTGGGCTTCATCGGAGTGAAGCTGGTGCTGCACGCGCTGCACGAGTCGGGGGTCCACGTTCCCGAGATCGGCATCCCCGTCTCGCTCGGCGTGATCTGTTCCGTCCTGATCGTCACCACCCTCACCAGCCTGCGCGCCTCGCGGAAGCAGTCGGCGGCCGAGGCGGCGGGCGGCGGTGCCGAGAGCCCCGGGAAGAAGAGTGTCGATGCCTGACCGCATGCCGCCTGAGCAGACCGCACGGACCCCGTACGACCAGGTGCGGGGCCCTTGGACCTCTGGGACGATCGCCTCATGATCGAGCGGCTCAGGCCACTCCTGGCACAGTGGACTCTTCTGGCACCGGTGCTCGCCGCAGTCCTGCTGATCCTCACCTGGGGCCGCGATCTGCCCGGCGTGGTCGTGGCACTGGCGACGCTGATCCTCGCCTGCGCCGTGCTGGCGGCGGTGCACCATGCCGAGGTCGTGGCCCTCCGGGTCGGCGAACCCTTCGGCTCACTGGTCCTCGCCGTCGCCGTCACGGTCATCGAGGTGGCGCTGATCGTCACGCTGATGGCCGACGGCGGCGGCAAGAGCGCCACCCTCGCCCGGGACACCGTGTTCGCCGCGGTGATGATCACCTGCAACGGCGTGGTCGGACTGAGCCTGCTGGTCGCCTCCCTGCGGCACGGAACCGCCATCTTCAACTCGGAGGGCACCGGCGCCGCGCTCTCCACCGTCGCCACCCTGGCCACGCTCAGCCTGGTGCTGCCCACTTTCACGACGACCAAGCCCGGCCCGGAGTTCACCTCGGTCCAGCTCACCTTCGCCGCGGTCTCCTCGCTGATTCTCTACGGCCTGTTCGTGGCGACCCAGACCGTGCGGCACCGCGACTACTTCCTGCCGATCACCAGGCAGGGCGATCCCATCACCGCCGAGGTGCACGCCGATCCCCCCTCCACCCGCACGGCCCTGATGAGCCTGGGACTGCTGACCCTGGCCCTGGTCGGCGTGGTCGGCCTCGCCAAGGGTGTCTCGCCCACCATCGAGTCCGGCGTGGACGCCGCAGGTCTGCCGCACGCCGTCGTCGGTGTGATCATCGCGCTGATGGTGCTGCTCCCGGAGACGATCGCCGCGGTGCGCGCCGCACGCCGCGACCGCGTGCAGACCAGCCTC
The DNA here is from genome assembly GCF_012034205.1 of Streptomyces composti. Lineage (GTDB taxonomy): Bacteria > Actinomycetota > Actinomycetes > Streptomycetales > Streptomycetaceae > Streptomyces > Streptomyces composti. Next base: position 177,002 of record NZ_JAATEM010000004.1, on the reverse strand, counting down.
AACCTGGCGCTCGGCTCGGCGATGGCCAGCATCGGCCTGACCATCCCCGCGGTCGCCCTCGCCTCGCTCTGGCTCTCCGGCCCCCTCGTCCTCGGCCTCGGCAACACCCACATGGTGCTGCTCGCCCTGACCGTGGTGGTGGGCGCCCTCACCATCGTCCCCGGCCGCGCCACCCCGCTCCAGGGCGGAGTCCACCTGGTCCTGCTCGCGGCCTACCTGGAACTGGCGATCAACCCGTGACGCACCGCGGCGCTGCGCCACGGGCCATCGCTCGCCCGGGGAAGGAGGGCTGCCCGCGTCATCCCGGCAGGCCGGAGGGGTCGTGCGGCCGGCGCATCGTGATAAACCGTGTGCAGCGGTGGCGTGCCGTCACCGCACCCCGCCCCGTACGGACCGGAGGAGCCTCACCGTGCCCCGCAGCCTGGCCAGCGCCCCGATCATGATCCTCAACGGACCCAATCTGAACCTCCTCGGGCAGCGGCAGCCGGAGATCTACGGGTCCGACACGCTCGCCGACGTCGAGGCGATGTGCGTCAAGGCCGCGGCGGCCCACGGCGGCACGGTGGACTTCCGGCAGTCCAACCACGAGGGGCAGCTGGTCGACTGGATCCAGGAAGCGCGGCTCGACCACTGCGGAGTGGTGATCAACCCGGGCGCCTACTCGCACACCTCGGTCGCCATCCTGGACGCGCTCAACGCCTGCGACGATCTGCCCGTGATCGAGGTGCACATCTCCAACATCCACCGGCGTGAGGAGTTCCGGCACCACTCGTACGTCTCGCTGCGCGCCGACGGCGTGATCGCGGGGTGCGGCGTCCAGGGCTATGTGTTCGCGGTGGAGCGGATCGCGAAGCTGGCCGGCGCGGGGCTGGCGGAGGCGTAGAACGCCGCGCGGCCCCGCCGCCCGAGCCGGCAGCCCGCCGCGGGCGCGCCACTGGGCGGCCGCCCCGGACCGCGCCACCGGTGCGGTGCGGTCACCGGGCCCGCACCCGGCCGGTCACCAGCCGCGGGCGCGCCACTCCGGCAGGTGGGGGCGCTCCGCGCCCAGCGTGGTGTCGTCGCCGTGCCCGGGGTAGACCCAGGTCTCGTCGGGCAGCACGTCGAAGATCTTGGTCTCCACGTCGTGCATCAGGCTGGCGAAGGCCTTGGGGTCCTTGTGGGTGTTGCCCACGCCACCAGGGAAGAGGCAGTCCCCGGTGAACACATGAGGATGTCCGTGCGGGTCGTCGTAGATCAGGGCGATCGACCCCGGAGTGTGCCCCACCAGATGGCGGGCGGTGAGTTCGACCTGGCCCACGCGGATCACATCGCCGTCGTCCACGAGCACGTCGGTGGGCACCGGGATGCCCTCGGCGTCCTCGCGGCCCGCGTAGGTGCGGGCCCCGGTGGCCTCCACCACCGCGGCGAGCGCCTGCCAGTGGTCGGGGTGCCGGTGGGTGGTGACGACGGACGCGAGACCGTCGTCTCCGATGGTGCCCAGCAGCGTGTCCGCGTCATTGGCCGCGTCGATCAGCAACTGCTCGTCGGTGGCCCGGCAACGCAGCAGATAGGCGTTGTTGTCCATGGGGCCGACCGCGATCTTGGTGATCATCAGATCCTTGAGTTCGTGCACGTCGGCGGGGCCGCCGACCGTCACCCGACCGCTGTACGTCATGGTCGTCAGCCTATAGCGGCAACCGCGCCGCCGTGCGATTGCCGCCGGCACCGCGGTGCTGGGCTGTGCCGGACTGCGCCCGTCCGGACCCGTCGGAACCGTCCGGACCCGTCGGGACCTGTCTAGAGTGGCGGCAGAGCGGGCAGGGCGCCGCCCTTCACCCGCAGCGCCGAGCCGTCCCGCCGTCCGGCGAGCCAGCCGAGCAGCTCGGTGGCCGGACCCTCCACCAGCACCGGGCCGCCCTCCGCGCCGCCCCCGGTGGTCCAGGACCGTCCGTCCTCGGCGGTGACCGTCGTCCCCGGCACGTTCTCGTGCCCGGCGAACCGCCGGGCCAGGAAGTCGATCTCCCGCTCCACGAACTCGGCGGGCAGGTCCTCGAGCTCGTAGCCGATGCCGAGGTCCACGTGGTGCAGCTCCACCTCGATCCAGCGCCGGAACGGCACCCGGGCCGCCTGGTCCGTGACCCCGTTGCGCAGCTCCACGGTCCGCGACCAGTCCTGCGGAGCGGCGGCGGCCCGCCGGAAGCGCTCCGCGCTCCCGCGCAGATCGGCGAGCTGCTCGTCGAGCGGGCGCGGGGCGCCGGCTTCGATGTCGGCCTCGCGCGCCTGACCGGAGATGTACATGGGCCGGCCCTCGAGGACGTTCACCAGGGCGTCGGCGTTCCGGGACAGATGGGCCAGGACGTGGCCGCGGGTCCAGCCGGGAAGTCGTGACGACTGGGTCACAGCCGCGTCGTCCAGGGCGCCGACGGCGGTGAGCAGCCGGTCGGTCGCGGCTTGTACAAGCTCCAGGTCATGAGCGTGATCAATCATGCTGCTGACCCTAGTCGCGCCACACCTTCGGGGGAAGGCGGTGAAGCCGCACCATAAATCGAATGCACGTGCTATATGGTCGTGGGTGGCGTCGGGCATGCTGGATGGCCGGGGTTTGTTGTCAACCGGTGAATCCGACCGGCGTTGTCAGTGGCTCCCCCTAGTCTGAGAAAGCACGGGGGCCCCGCCCCTGTCACTTCTCTCAAGAAAGGTGCGGACCGGCGTGGCCGACCGTCTCATCGTCCGTGGCGCGCGCGAGCACAACCTGAAGAATGTCTCGCTCGACCTCCCGCGCGACTCGCTCATCGTCTTCACGGGTTTGTCGGGGTCGGGCAAGTCCTCGCTGGCCTTCGACACGATCTTCGCCGAGGGGCAGCGGCGCTACGTGGAGTCGCTCTCCTCCTACGCCCGGCAGTTCCTCGGGCAGATGGACAAGCCGGACGTCGACTTCATCGAGGGCCTGTCCCCGGCGGTCTCCATCGACCAGAAGTCGACCTCGCGCAACCCGCGCTCCACGGTGGGCACCATCACCGAGGTCTACGACTATCTCCGCCTGCTCTTCGCGCGCATCGGCAAGCCGCACTGCCCCGAGTGCGGCCGGCCCATCTCGCGCCAGTCGCCGCAGGCCATCGTCGACAAGGTCCTGGAGCTTCCGGAAGGGAGCCGCTTCCAGGTGCTGTCGCCGCTGGTGCGCGAGCGCAAGGGCGAGTTCGTCGACCTGTTCGCCGACCTCCAGGCCAAGGGCTACTCCCGTGCCCGGGTGGACGGCGAGACGGTCCAGCTCGCCAACCCGCCCGCGCTGAAGAAGCAGGAGAAGCACACCATCGAGGTGGTCGTCGACCGCCTCACGGTGAAGGACTCCGCCAAGCGCCGCCTCACCGACTCCGTGGAGACCGCCCTCGGCCTGTCCGGCGGCATGGTCGTGCTCGACTTCGTCGACCTCCCCGAGGACGACCCCGAGCGCGAGCGGATGTACTCCGAGCACCTGTACTGCCCGTACGACGACCTGTCCTTCGAGGAGCTGGAGCCGCGCTCCTTCTCGTTCAACTCGCCCTTCGGCGCCTGCCCCGAGTGCACCGGCATCGGCACGCGCATGGAGGTCGACCCGGAGCTGATCGTCCCGGACCAGGAGAAGACCCTCGACGAGGGCGCCATCCACCCCTGGTCGCACGGCCACACCAAGGACTACTTCGGCCGTCTCATCGGCGCCCTCGCCGACGCGCTCGGCTTCCGCACCGACATCCCGTTCGCCGGGCTGCCGCAGCGCGCCAAGAAGGCCCTGCTGTACGGGCACAAGACCCAGATCGAGGTCCGCTACCGCAACCGCTACGGCCGCGAGCGCCGCTACACCACGGCCTTCGAGGGGGCCGTCCCCTTCGTCAAACGCCGGCACAGCGAGGCCGAGAGCGACGCCAGCCGGGAGCGCTTCGAGGGCTATATGCGCGAGGTGCCCTGCCCCGCCTGTGAGGGCACGCGCCTGAAGCCGGTCGTCCTCGCCGTCACGATCATGGGCAAGTCGATCGCCGAGGTCTCCGCCATGTCCATCAGCGACTGCGCGGATTTCCTGGGCGAGCTCAAGCTGTCCGCCCGCGACAAGAAGATCGCCGAGCGGGTGCTGAAAGAGGTCAACGAGCGGCTGCGCTTCCTGGTCGACGTCGGCCTGGACTACCTCTCGCTCAACCGAGCCGCAGGCACCCTCTCCGGCGGCGAGGCCCAGCGCATCCGCCTGGCCACGCAGATCGGCTCCGGACTCGTCGGCGTGCTCTACGTCCTCGACGAGCCGTCCATCGGCCTGCACCAGCGGGACAACCACCGGCTGATCGAGACCCTCGTCCGGCTCCGCGACATGGGCAACACCCTGATCGTCGTGGAGCACGACGAGGACACCATCAAGACCGCCGACTGGATCGTCGACATCGGACCGGGCGCCGGTGAGCACGGCGGCAAGGTGGTGCACAGCGGCTCCCTGAAGGAGCTGCTCGCCAACGCCGAGTCGCAGACCGGGCAGTACCTGTCCGGCAAGAAGTCCATTCCGCTGCCCGAGATCCGGCGCCCGGTCGACCCGACGCGGCGGCTCACGGTGCACGGCGCTCGCGAGAACAACCTCAGGGACATCGACGTCTCGTTCCCGCTGGGCGTGTTCACCGCCGTCACCGGCGTCTCGGGATCCGGCAAGTCCACGCTGGTCAACGACATCCTCTACACGCACCTGGCCCGCGAGCTGAACGGTGCCCGCTCCGTCCCCGGACGGCACACCCGGGTGGAGGGCGACGACCTCGTCGACAAGGTGGTCCACGTCGACCAGTCGCCCATCGGCCGCACCCCGCGCTCCAACCCGGCCACCTACACCGGCGTCTTCGACCACGTCCGCAGACTGTTCGCCGAGACCACCGAGGCGAAGGTCCGCGGCTACCAGCCCGGACGCTTCTCCTTCAACGTCAAGGGCGGCCGCTGCGAGAACTGCGCGGGCGACGGCACCATCAAGATCGAGATGAATTTCCTCCCGGACGTCTACGTCCCGTGCGAGGTCTGCCACGGCGCCCGCTACAACCGGGAGACCCTGGAGGTCCACTACAAGGGCAAGTCCATCGCGGACGTGCTCAACATGCCGATCGAAGAGGCCATGCACTTCTTCGAGGCGGTCCCGGCGATCTCGCGTCACCTCAAGACGCTCAACGACGTCGGCCTGGGCTATGTCCGGCTCGGCCAGTCCGCGACCACCCTGTCCGGCGGTGAGGCGCAGCGCGTCAAGCTCGCCAGCGAGCTGCAGAAGCGCTCCACCGGCCGCACGGTCTACGTGCTGGACGAGCCGACCACCGGACTGCACTTCGAGGACATCAGCAAACTGCTCAAGGTCCTGTCCGGCCTGGTCGACAAGGGCAACACGGTCATCGTCATCGAGCACAACCTCGACGTGATCAAGACGGCCGACTGGATCGTCGACATGGGCCCTGAGGGCGGCGCCGGCGGCGGCCTCGTGGTCGCCGAGGGCACGCCCGAGCAGGTCGCCGCGGTCCCGGCCAGCCACACCGGCAAGTTCCTGCGGGAGATTCTCGGCGCCGACCGGATCAGCGACGCCCAGGTGAGTGCCCCGCGCGGTGCCGCGGCGAAGAAGACGGTCGCCGCCAGGACCAGCGCGCGGAAGACCGCCACCAAGAAGGTCGACAGCACGGCCAAGGCGAGCAGGACGGCCAAGACGGCCAAGGCGACGAAGACCGCCAAGGCCGCCGCGAAGAAGAGCACGCGCGCGACCAAGGGCTGACCTGCCCGTCACCGCACCGAGCGCGCCCCGCGGATCCAGGATCCGCGGGGCGCGCTCGCACGCCCGGCCGCCTGCGGGGACGCCTCAGACGTCGCCCATCTCGTGCGCGTACGGCGGTTCCGCGCCCGCACGCGAGCAGGTGATCGCCGCCGCGCGGGCCGCGAAGCCGAGCAGCTCCCGCCAGCCGGTCTCCCCGAGAGCGGCCAGCTTCTCCGCGCTGAGTGCGTCCCGCACCGCCAGCCCGTGCAGCAGCGCCGCGTTCACCGTGTCGCCGGCGCCGATGGTGTCCACCACCGTGACCCGCTCCCCGGGCACCGCGTACACGCCCCCGTCGCGGGTGTACGCGGTCAGTCCCTCACCGCCGCGCGTGATCACCACCGCCGACGGACCGGCCGCCAGCCACTCCCGCGGATCTCCGCCCAGCCACTCGGCGTCCTCCGCGGACAGCTTCACCAGCGACACCGACGGCAGCCACCCGCGGAACCGCGCCCGGTAGGCGTCCGGGTCGGCGATCAGCCCCGGCCGGATGTTCGGGTCCAGCGCCGTGAACACACCCTGCGCCGACGCCTGGCGCATCAGCTGCTCGTACGCGGTCGCGCCCGGCTCGAGCACCAGCGAGCAGGTCCCGAACGACACCGCCCGGGTGCCGGGCAGCAGCGCGTCGGGCACCCTGAACAGCCGGTCCGCGGTGCCCTCCACATAGAAGGTGTACGCGGCCGACCCGTCCGCACCGACCGTGGCCACGGCCAGGGTGGTCGGCTCGTCGCCGCGCTGCACCGCGGAGACGTCCACCCCGGTGGTGCGCAGCCGGTCGAGCAGGGCCTGGCCGAAGGCGTCGCGGGAGATCCGGGAGCAGAAGGCGGTCCGGCTGCCCAGGCGGCCCAGGGCCACCGCGGTGTTGAAGGGCCCGCCGCCGAGCGCCGGAGTGAGCGACGCGAGCGCTCCCGTCCCCTGCGGGACCAGATCGATCAGGGCCTCACCGGCTACGACGATCACGAGGAGTTCCTTTCCCGGACGTACGAGAGGGTGCTCAAGGATAGGCAGGCACGCCCGAGGTGCCACCTGCCCGCACACCCCCTGATCAGCGCCCGGTATCGTCCCGATGTCCGACCCCCGACCCTGGAGAGACCATGCCTGGCCGACCCGCCGCGAGCCGCCGAACCGTCCTGCGAGGCGTCGCCCTCACCCCCGTGGCCGGACTCGGCCTCACCGCCTGCGCCGGCGGCGAGAGCAAGCCCGCCGTGCCGACCGGACCGGTCGAGCTGGGCGCCGAGAAGGAGGTCGCCCGGGGCGGTGCGAAGCTGTACCGGGACCACAACGTGGTGGTCAGCCGGGGCGAGGACGGCACACTCGCGGCGTACAGCACCATCTGCACCCACGCGCGGTGCGCCATCAGCAAGCTCGAGGGCACCAGGCTGATCTGCCCCTGCCACGGCAGCGAGTTCGACGCCACCAGCGGCAAGGTGCTGCGGGAACCGGCCGTGGCGCCGCTGACCAGGCTCGCCGTCGAGGTCGAGAACGGCACGATCGTCGCCGGGCCGGAAGCCTGAGCGGACCGGGGCAGTGACCCTGCCCGGATGCCACCCGCCGGCGCCCGTTTCGTGCCCGTCACTCCGTCCCCCTCGTCCCGCCACCCCGGAGCCGGCCCTCGGCGCGCCGCTTTGTCCGCCGGACGAAACGGCCGGTCACTCCCAGTCCCAGGCGATCCCCACGTACCCCGACCGCACGCGCGGCTCCACCAGGTGCACCGAGTGGTGCCGTCCGTTCAGCGCCAGCTCCTGCCGGCCCGCGCGCGGGGCGGCCGCCGAGTGCTGGGTGAACCGGTGGCAGCTCACCGGAAGCGCCCCGGCGTCGAAGCACACCTGCAGGGCGTACTGGCCGCCGTGCGCGTCGGACCGGTGCACGTACTCGTGCGAGACACCGGCCGTGCCGTCCTCGACGACGTAGCGGAAGAGGAAGGTGTCCCCGGCGCGCAGGCGGAGGCCGAAGAGCAGTTCGGCGGCGAGCACGCCGCTCTCCGGGTGCCGCCGCACCCGGCCGACCAGGCAGTTCTCCAGGGCGTGCACGGTCATCCGCTCGGGCGCACAGCCCGGGTCGCCGTGGTGGACGGCCACGAAGCGGTCCACGCCGTCGCGGTGCGCGCGCACGATGTGGTGCGACTCTCGCTCGGCCAGCTCGCGGCGCGCCCCGATGCGGACGCGCTCGTAGTGATTCAGGGTGTGCAGGCCGCTGTCCCGCGGCACGCCGAGCTCGGCCAGCAGCTCCTCGGCCGCGCCGGCGGCCTCGACGAGGTTCCGGTACGAGCGGCCCGCCGAGCGCCGGCCGGCCGGGGTGCCGCCGGAATCGTCGAGCAGCCGGATCAGGGACTCCTCGGGCAGCTGCAGTATCTCCTCCAGCGCCCGCACCGCGCGCAGCGACTCCGGACGCTGGGGGCGCCGGGCCCCCTGCTGCCAGTAGCTCAGACTGGTGACGCCCACCTTCACGCCGTGGCGCGAGAGATGGTGCTGTACGCGCTGCAACGGCAGTCCGCGTGCGGCGATCGCGGCCCGCAGGGCGACATGGAAGGGGCCGCCGCGCAGGGCGGAGTCCAGTTCCACGGAGGCGATGTCCGCGTGCGATGTGGCGTGCGGCATGCAGGGGCCTTTCTGTGAAGTCCACAAACGGCTGGTCAGACCGTGCGCGCGGGGTACCCCGGGCCCTCCCGTGGGCGCGCGGCGGATCTTCACATCCGTACGCGGCCGTTCAGGTCCCCGAGCTTCCACGCATTGAAGCGTGTTGACCTGGCCGCGACAACACCTGCGCGGGCCGCCGTGCGCACCGGGCCGCCGTGCACCCCTGCGCTTCGCCGCCGTGGACTTCTGCCCCCTGTCGGGTCAGGGCCGGGCGCTCTGCCCGTCCTCCCGGTCGCTCTGCCGCGCGAGGCGCTTGGCGCGCACGACGTCGGGGTCGCGCGGATCGAGCGAAGCCCGCAGTCCACAGGTCTGCTGCGCCGAGCCGCGGGCGGGCGTCGCGTCCTGGTACCGGCGCGCTCCGGCCCGTCGTCGTGGCTTCTCGATCCGCGTGCGTCGCATCCGATCGCCCTCCGCCTCGTCTCCGTCCGGCGCTCACCGACGGACGGACCCCCCACCTTCCCGCTCACCGCCGCTCATAACCTTCGAAGGGCTTTTCGGGCACGTCGTACGCCGTGCGGGCGGCTCGGCGGGGGCATACGCGGGGGCCCGTGACGGTGCCCGGTGAGGCGGTCCTCCACAGCCCCGGCCGGCAGGTCGCGGCACCTCGCGCCGGCTGTCCACAGGCCCGCCTGAGTGTCGGCCCCCGCCAGTAGGGTGTGATGCATGGCCGACCCCTCCAGCTACCGCCCCAAGCCGGGTGAGATCCCCGACTCGCCGGGGGTCTACCGGTTCCGTGACGAGCACGGCCGGGTGATCTACGTCGGAAAGGCGAAAAGCCTGCGGCAGCGCCTGGCGAACTACTTCCAGGACCTCGCCGGGCTGCACCCGCGCACCCGCACGATGGTGACCACGGCCGCGTCCGTGGAATGGACGGTGGTCTCCACGGAGGTCGAGGCGCTCCAGCTGGAGTACTCCTGGATCAAGGCCTACGACCCCCGCTTCAACGTCAAGTACCGCGACGACAAGAGCTATCCGTACCTCGCGGTGACGATGAACGAGGAGTTCCCGCGCGTGCAGGTGATGCGCGGTCACAAGAAGAAGGGCGTGCGGTACTTCGGCCCCTACGCGCACGCCTGGGCGATCCGCGACACGGTGGACCTGCTGCTGCGGGTGTTCCCGGTGCGCACCTGCTCCGCCGGGGTGTTCAAGAACGCCGCCCGCACCGGCCGTCCCTGCCTGCTCGGTTACATCGGCAAGTGCTCGGCGCCCTGCGTCGGCCGGATCTCCGCCGAGGAGCACCGGGAACTGGCCGAGGAGTTCTGCGACTTCATGGCCGGCCGCACGGGCACCTACATCCGGCGGCTGGAGCGCCAGATGGCCGAGGCGGCCGAGGAGATGGAGTACGAGCGGGCGGCCCGCCTGCGGGACGACATCGGGGCGCTGAAGAAGGCCATGGAGAAGAACGCGGTCGTGCTCGCCGACGCGACCGACGCCGACCTGATCGCGGTCGCCGAGGACGAGCTGGAGGCGGCCGTCCAGATCTTCCATGTGCGCGGCGGACGGGTGCGCGGCCAGCGCGGCTGGGTCACCGACAAGGTGGAGGAGATCACCACCGGCGCCCTGGTCGAGCACGCCCTGCAGCAGCTGTACGGCGAGGAGACCGGCGACGCCGTCCCCCGGGAGGTCCTGGTCCCGGCCCTGCCCGACCCGGTGGAGCCGGTCCAGGAGTGGCTCACCGGCCGGCGCGGCGCGAACGTGTCCCTGCGCGTGCCGCAGCGCGGCGACAAGAAGGCGCTGATGGAGACGGTGCAGCGCAACGCCCAGCAGGCGCTGGCGCTGCACAAGACCAAGCGCGCCTCCGACCTGACCACCCGCTCCCGCGCCCTTGAGGAGATCGCCGAGGCGCTCGGCCTGGACAGCGCCCCGCTGCGCATCGAGTGCTACGACGTCTCCCACCTCCAGGGCGACGACGTGGTGGCCTCCATGGTGGTCTTCGAGGACGGGCTGGCCCGCAAGAGCGAGTACCGCCGCTTCCAGATCAAGGGCTTCGCCGGGCAGGACGACGTCCGGTCCATGCACGAGGTGATCACCCGCCGCTTCCGGCGCTACCTCGCCGAGAAGGAGCGCACGGGGGAGTGGACCGAAGGCGGCAACGGCGCCGACGGCACCGCCCCGGACGGCCTTCCCGAGCCGCCGGTGAGCACCCTCACCGAGGACGACGGCCGCCCCAGGCGGTTCGCCTACCCGCCCCAGCTCGTGGTGGTCGACGGCGGTGCCCCGCAGGTCGCGGCCGCCCAGCGGGCCCTGGACGAGCTCGGCATCGACGACATCGCCGTGTGCGGCCTCGCCAAGCGCCTCGAGGAGGTCTGGCTGCCGGGCGAGGACGACCCGGTGGTGCTGCCCCGCACCAGCGAGGGCCTGTATCTGCTCCAGCGGGTGCGGGACGAGGCCCACCGCTTCGCCATCACCTATCAGCGCACCAAGCGCGCCAAGCGCTTCCGGGCCGGCCCGCTGGACGACGTGCCCGGACTCGGCGAGACCCGCAAGCAGGCGCTGATCAAGCACTTCGGTTCGGTGAAGCGGTTGCGGTCGGCGACGATCGACCAGATCTGCGAGGTTCCGGGCATAGGCCGCAAGACCGCCGAGACGGTCGCCGCGGCCCTTGCCAGGGCGACACCCTCCGCGCCCGCTGTGAACACGGCCACGGGCGAGATCATGGATGACGACGACAGGGAAGAACCCGGACAGGCCGCGGGTTCTCCCGGGGAACCCGTGTCCGCGGGAGCCCCGGACGAACGACGGGGGCAGGAGAGATGACCGAGCACGAGACAGGACCCGGAGCGGACCGGGTCCAGCAGCCACCCGGCGCGGGCGTCACCCGCCGGGACACAGGCCACGACAACGGAGCACAGGTGAAGACGGGCAACGACAAGGCCGGGCCGGCCGCCGAGGCGGCCATCCCCGAGCTGGTGATCATCTCCGGCATGTCCGGGGCCGGCCGCTCCACGGCCGCGAAGTGTCTGGAGGACCTCGGCTGGTTCGTCGTCGACAACCTGCCGCCCGCGCTGATCCCCACCATGGTCGAGCTCGGCGCCCGCTCCCAGGGCAATGTGGCCCGGATCGCCGTGGTCGTCGACGTCCGCGGCCGGCGCTTCTTCGACAACCTCCGCGAGTCCCTCGCCGACCTCGACGCGCGCGGCGTCACCCGGCGGATCGTCTTCCTGGAGTCCTCCGACGAGGCCCTGGTGCGCCGCTTCGAATCGGTGCGCCGCCCGCACCCCCTGCAGGGCGACGGCCGCATCGTCGACGGCATCGCCGCCGAGCGGGAGCTGCTGCGCGAGCTGCGCGGCGACGCCGACCTGGTGATCGACACCTCCAGCCTCAACGTGCACGAGCTGCGCGCCAAGATGGACGCCCAGTTCGCCGGCGAGGAGGAGCCCGAGCTGCGGGCCACCGTGATGTCCTTCGGCTTCAAGTACGGCCTGCCGGTCGATGCCGACCTGGTCGTGGACATGCGCTTCCTGCCCAACCCGCACTGGGTGCCGGAGCTGCGCCCCTACACCGGCCTCAACGAGGAGGTGGCGTCGTACGTCTTCAACCAGCCCGGCGCCAAGGAGTTCCTCGACCGCTACGCGGAGCTGCTGCGGCTGGTCGCCGCCGGCTACCGCCGTGAGGGCAAGCGCTATGTGACCATCGCGGTCGGGTGCACCGGCGGCAAGCACCGTTCGGTCGCCATGTCGGAGAAACTCGCCGCGCGGCTCGCCGCCGAGGGCGTGGAGACGGTGGTCGTCCACCGGGACATGGGACGCGAATGACACGACGTACTCCCCGGCTGAGCCGGCTGCGCAGGGCGGTCCCCGAGGGGCGCGCGGGCCGTCCGGTCGAGACCCGCGGTGCCCGTCCGCGCCGCCGCGGCGCCCAGCCCAAGGTGGTCGCCCTCGGCGGCGGCATGGGCCTGTCCGCCTCGCTCGCCGCGCTGCGCCGGATCACCGGCGACCTCACCGCCGTGGTCACCGTCGCCGACGACGGCGGCTCCAGCGGCCGCCTGCGCGACGAGCTGGGCGTGCTGCCGCCCGGCGACCTGCGCAAGGCGCTGGCCGCGCTGTGCGGCGACGACGAGTGGGGCCAGACCTGGGCCCGGGTGATCCAGCACCGTTTCCAGTCCCAGGGCGACCTGCACGACCACGCGGTGGGCAATCTGCTGATCGTGGCCCTGTGGGAGCAGCTCGGCGACCATGTGGCGGCCCTGGACCTGGTGGGCCGGCTGCTGGGCGCGCACGGGCGGGTGCTGCCCATGTCCGCGGTCCCGCTGGAGCTGCAGGCCCTGGTCAAGGGGCACGACCCGCAGCACCCGGACGAGGTGGAGACGGTGCGCGGGCAGGCCACGGTAGCCCTCACCCCCGGCGAGGTGCAGTCCGTGCACCTGGTGCCGAACGACCCGCCGGCCGTGCCCGAGGCCGTCGAGGCGGTGCTCGACGCCGACTGGGTGGTCCTCGGACCGGGCTCCTGGTTCTCCTCGGTCATCCCGCACCTCCTGGTGCCCGAGCTGCGCGACGCCCTGATCGAGACCAAGGCCCGGCGGGTACTCTCCCTGAACCTCGCCCCGCAGCCCGGAGAAACCGAGGGCTTCTCCCCGCAGCGTCATTTGGAGGTTTTGGGACGACACGCCCCTAAACTCGCCCTGGACGTGGTGCTGGCCGACGAGGCCGCTGTGCCCGACCGCGAATCGCTCACCGATGCCGCCAAGCGGTTCGGCGCCGCGGTCGAGCTGGCGCCGGTGGCCCGGCCCGACGGAAGCCCCCGGCACGACCCGGAGCTGCTGGCCGCCGCGTACGACCGTATTTTTCGGATGCATGGAAGGATCGGCCCATGGCGATGACGGCAGCGGTGAAGGACGAGATCTCCCGGCTTCCCGTCACCCGGACCTGCTGCAGGAAGGCGGAGGTCTCCGCCATTCTGCGGTTCGCCGGCGGCCTCCACCTGGTGAGCGGGCGCATCGTGATCGAGGCGGAGCTGGACACCGCCATGGCGGCCCGCCGCCTCAAGCGGGACGTTCTGGAGATCTTCGGCCACAGCTCCGAGCTGATCGTGATGGCTCCCGGCGGGCTGCGCCGCGGCTCGCGCTACGTGGTCCGCGTGGTGGCGGGCGGCGACCAGCTGGCCCGCCAGACCGGCCTGGTCGACGGCCGGGGCCGCCCGATCCGGGGTCTGCCCCCGCAGGTGGTCTCGGGAGCCACCTGTGACGCCGAGGCCGCCTGGCGCGGCGCCTTCCTGGCGCACGGTTCGCTCACCGAGCCGGGCCGTTCCTCCTCCCTGGAGGTGACTTGCCCCGGACCGGAGGCGGCGCTGGCGCTGGTCGGGGCCGCCCGCCGGCTGTCGATCGCCGCCAAGGCGCGCGAGGTGCGCGGCGTGGACCGCGTCGTCGTCCGTGACGGTGATGCGATCGGCGCGCTGCTGACGCGGCTCGGTGCGCACGAGTCGGTGCTGGCCTGGGAGGAGCGCCGGATGCGCCGCGAGGTGCGGGCCACGGCCAACCGCCTCGCCAACTTCGACGACGCCAATCTGCGGCGTTCCGCCCGCGCGGCCGTCGCCGCCGGGGCCCGGGTGCAGCGCGCCCTGGAGATCCTCGGCGACGACGTCCCCGAGCACCTCGCGGCGGCCGGCCGGCTGCGCATGGAGCACAAGCAGGCCTCCCTGGAGGAGCTGGGCGCGCTCGCCGACCCGCCGCTCACCAAGGACGCCGTCGCCGGCCGCATCCGCCGGCTGCTCGCCATGGCCGACAAGCGCGCCGCCGACCTCGGCATCCCGGGCACGGAGGCCAACCTCACCGAGGAGCTGACCGAGAACCTCGTCGGCTGACGCCGGGGGGCGCGCTCAGCGCTTTCGGCTGCCGCCGGCCGGCTCGCGCGGTGTTCCGGCCGGCGCCGGCCGTTCCTGCCCCCTGCTGCTGACGCTCCGTCAAACAGCCGGTGCCATCGCTCGATCGAGTGAACGGCGCCGGCTGTGCGTGTCGAATCGGCGCTCTTGACTCGATCTTCGAGTGTCATGAGCCTGGCAAGCGTTCGCTGCTGTGGCGGACCCACCCCAGGGGGGTTCATGAGACGAAGAGCGGGATCGATCCTCGCTGCCGGCGCGCTCCTCATCGGCGGCGCCGGCTTCGCACCGGCCGCCCAGGCACGACCGGCCGGCCCGCCGGCCGGCGACCAGGACGAGGTCCGGGTCTTCCGCGCCGCCGTCACCAGCAAGCAGGTGCCGCTGCTCCTGGCCGCGGGCCAGGACGGCCACGAACTCGGTGAGCAGGTCCCCGACCGGGGCACCGCCACCGTCGAGGTCTACCTCACCACCGGACAGGCCGAGAAGCTCGAGAAGCAGGGTGTGCGGCTCACCGAGCACCGGCTCTCGGCCCGCGCGGCCGACCGCGTGGAGAAGGCCGCCGAGGGCGTGTTCCGCCCGTACAGCGGCAAGGGCGGTCTCAAGGAGGAGATCCTCCGCACCGCACAGCGCCACCGCGACCTCACCAAGGTCGTCTCCATCGGCAAGACGGTCAGGGGCCAGGACATCCTCGCCCTGAAGCTCACCAAGCGGGCCCGCACCACCCGCGACGGCTCCAAGCCCGCCGTCCTCTACATGGCCAACCAGCACGCGCGTGAGTGGATCACCCCGGAGATGGCCCGGCGGCTGATGCACCACTACCTGGACACGTACCGCACGGACAAGCGCATCAAGAAGATCGTCGACTCCACCGAGCTGTGGTTCGTCCTGTCGGCCAACCCCGACGGCTACGACTACACCTTCGCCGACGACGCCAACCGCCTGTGGCGCAAGAACCTCCGCGACGTCAACGGCGACGGCGCCATCGGCACCGGCGACGGCGTCGACCTCAACCGCAACTTCCCCTACAAGTGGGGCTACGACGACGAGGGTTCGTCACCCAACCCCACCAGCCAGACCTACCGTGGCGCGAGCCCCGGCTCCGAGCCCGAGACCAAGGCGATCGACCGGCTGCAGAAGCGCATCGGCTTCACCTACGGCATCAACTACCACTCCGCCGCGGAACTCCTCCTCTACGGCGTCGGCTGGCAGGTCGCCACCCCCACCCCCGACGACGTCATGTACCAGGCGCTCGCCGGGACGCCGGGCAACTCCGCCGTCCCCGGCTACCTCCCGCAGCTCTCCTCCGAGCTGTACACCACCAACGGCGAGGCCGACGGGCACGCGGCGAACGTCAACGGGATGGCGATGTTCACCCCCGAGATGTCGACCTGTCAGACGGCCGCCGAGTACGACCCGGACGACGCCTGGGAGCCCGGCGACTGCCGTTCGATCTTCACCTTCCCGGACGACGAGAAGCTGATCCAGCAGGAGTTCGCCAAGAACCTCCCGTTCGCCCTCTCGGTGGCCGAGAGCGCCGCGCGCCCCGACCGGCCGGTCTCCGCGGTCGGTCTGCGGGCGGCCGACTTCACGCCGGCGGCCTTCGACACGTCCTACACGCGCGACGGCGAGCAGGAGGTCTCCGTCGTCGTCCGCAAGGCCCTGCGCGACAAGAAGCTGAAGTACCGCATCGACGGCGGCCGCACCCGGGACGCCGGTCTGAAGGCCTGGAAGGGCGGCGAACGGTACGGCGGCGAGGACAACCTGTACTTCGACGAGTACCGCGCCAGGGTGAAGGGCGCCCGCCCCGGTGACCGGGTGCAGGTGTGGTTCACCGGCGAGACCGGGGGCGGCAAGGACGTCGCCAGCGAGCGCTTCACCTTCACCGTGGCCGAACGCCCCCGCGCCGACGTCCTGGTGGTCGCCGAGGAAGGCGCGAAGGCCACCCACGCCCGGCGCTACCTCGACGCGCTCCGGGCCAGCGGCCGGAAGGCGGCTCTCTGGGACGTCGCCGAGCGGGGCGCGCCCGACGCGCTCGGCGTGCTGAGCCACTTCCGCACCGTGGTCCACTACACCGGCGCCGCCGTACCTGGCGTGCGGACCCAGCTCGAGCTGCGGGCCTTCCTCAACGAGGGCGGCCGGCTGATCGAGGCCGGCGAGCAGGCCGGCGGCTCCGTCGACCTCGGCGAGGGCACCCTGTCCGACGACTTCAGCCAGTACTACCTGGGCGCCTACACCCGCAGCTCCACCAGCGGCGTCACCTCGTTCGCCGGATCCGGGAAGCTCGGCGGCTTCGGCGGCCCGCTCGGCGACGCGCCCGGGAACCCGCTGGACAGGGCCGGCACCTACGGCGTCACCTCCGACGAGCTGCCTCCCGACCAGTACCCGCAGTTCGCCGCCCGGGGCGCGGGCGACTACCCGGGCACGATCAATCCGTACGGTCCCTACGCGGGCTCCGCCATGGCCGCCGCCGTGCACACCGACGACGGCTACAAGCGCCTGACCAGGACCGTCGATCTCACCGGTGTCTCCGCGGCCGACCGGCCCACCCTGCGCACCCAGCTCCTGTGGGACACCGAGCCCGGCTACGACAATGTCATCGTCGAGGCGCACACCGCCGGTGCCGAGGACTGGACGACCCTGCCGGAGGCGGGCGGCGCGACCAGCACCACCGTGCCGACCGAGTGCGGGGGCGGCTTCTACGTCGGGGAGCACCCCTGGCTGGAGCACTACCTGACCGTGGCGGACGGCGAGTGCACGGCGAGGGGCACCACCGGCGCCTGGAACAGCCTGACCGGCTCCTCCGGCGGCTGGCAGCAGGTGAACTTCGACCTGAGCGCCTACGCCGGGAAGACGGTCGAGGTGTCGGTCAGCTATGTCACCGACCCGGGCAGCGGCGGCCACGGCGTCCTCGCCGACGAGGCCTCCCTGGTCGTGGGCGGCGAGGTGCGCGAGACCGAGGGCTTCGAGACCTCCTTCGGGCCCTGGGAGGTCACCGGCCCGCCCCCGGGCAGCCCGCCGGTGCTGAAGGACTGGACGCGCACCGGGGAGCTGTTCCGGACCCACGCGGCCATCACCACCCGGGACACCGTGCTCCTGGGCTTCGGCCTGGAGCACCTCGCCTCGGCCGCCGACCGGGCGGCCCTGATCCGCAAGGCGCTCGCCGCGCTCGACCGGTGAGCCGGTGACCCGCTGAGCCGCGCCGGGCCGGTGGAGCCCCGCCGTGTCCGGCGCGGCGAGCGTGGACAGTGGAGCCCCGCCGTGTCCGGCGCGGCGCGCGTGGACAGATGAGCGCCCCCGACGACAGATGAACAGCGCGAGCGGCAACCCCCATATCCGGCCAATCCGGGTGCCCGGCCGTGACGAGAACCACTCGGACCTGGGCGATCCGTACCCTACTGGCGGGTAAGGATCGGCCTGCCGGGTATGGGGCAACTCGATGTCACGGCCGGGCCCCCGGAGAGGTAGGGTCGGGGGTGGTCGGGGACATCCCAAAACAGCTCGCCGGCACTGAGCCGGCGTACCAACGAGGAGATCGGTTCGTGACGATCCGCGTAGGCATCAACGGGTTTGGCCGCATCGGTCGCAACTACTTCCGCGCACTGCTGGAACAGGGCGCCGACATCGAGATCGTGGCTGTCAACGACCTGGGTGACACCGCGACCACCGCACACCTGCTGAAGTACGACACCATCCTGGGCCGCCTCAAGCAGGAGGTCTCCCACACCGCCGACACGATCACCGTCGGCGGCAAGACGATCAAGGTGCTCTCCGAGCGCAACCCCGCCGACATCCCCTGGGGCGAGCTGGGTGTCGACGTCGTCATCGAGTCGACCGGCATCTTCACCAAGAAGGAAGACGCCGAGAAGCACATCGCCGGCGGCGCCAAGAAGGTCATCATCTCCGCCCCGGCGAAGAACGAGGACATCACCCTCGTCATGGGCGTCAACCACGAGCAGTACGACCCGGCGAACCACCACGTCATCTCCAACGCCTCCTGCACCACCAACTGTGTGGCGCCGATGGCGAAGGTCCTCGACGAGAACTTCGGCATCGTCAAGGGCCTGATGACCACGGTGCACGCCTACACCAACGACCAGCGCATCCTGGACTTCCCGCACAAGGACCTGCGCCGGGCCCGGGCCGCCGCGGAGAACATCATCCCGACCACCACCGGCGCCGCCAAGGCCACCGCCCTGGTGCTGCCGCAGCTCAAGGGCAAGCTGGACGGCATCGCCATGCGCGTCCCGGTCCCGACCGGCTCGGTGACCGACCTGGTGGTCGAGCTCTCCCGCGAGGTGACCAAGGAAGAGGTCAACGCCGCCTTCCAGAAGGCCGCCGAGGGCGAGCTGAAGGGCTACCTGGAGTACACCGAGGACCCGATCGTCTCCTCCGACATCGTCAACGCCCCGGCGTCCTGCACCTTCGACTCCTCCCTGACCATGGTCCAGGAGGGGAAGAACGTGAAGGTCATCGGCTGGTACGACAACGAGTGGGGTTACTCCAACCGCCTCGTGGACCTGACGGTCTTCGTCGGCAACCAGCTCTGATCCCGTCGCGGGCAGCCTGATATGAGTTGCAGGGCTCGGCCGGCGCACTCGGCGCCGTCCGGGCCCTGACGCACGTATCGGAGCAGTCGCCCTCTTTCGATCACGAGCGATCACGAGCGAACACGAGCTCTAGCCAGGGAGCCCTTGCATGAAGACGATCGACGAACTCCTCTCCGAAGGGGTCGCGGGCAAGCGGGTCTTCGTCCGCGCCGACCTCAATGTGCCGCTGGACGGCACCACCATCACCGACGACGGCCGCATCCGCGCGGTGCTGCCCACCGTCAAAGCCCTTGCCGAGGCCGGCGCCCGTGTGGTCGTCGCCTCCCACCTGGGCCGCCCCAAGGGCGCCCCCGACCCCGCCTTCTCGCTCGCCCCCGCCGCCACCCGACTCGGTGAACTCCTCGGCACCGAGGTGGCGTTCGCGGCCGACACCGTGGGTGACTCCGCCGCCTCGACCGTCTCCGGGCTCACCGACGGCAAGGTCGCGGTCCTGGAGAACCTGCGCTTCAACGCAGGCGAGACCTCCAAGGACGACGCCGAGCGCGCCGCCTTCGCCGACCGGCTCGCCGCCCTCGCCGACGTGTACGTCGGTGACGGCTTCGGCGCCGTGCACCGCAAGCACGCCTCGGTCTTCGACCTGCCCAAGCGGCTCCCGCACTACGCCGGCTACCTCATCGCCACCGAGGTGGGCGTCCTGAAGAAGCTCACCGAGGACGTCAAGCGCCCCTACGTGGTGGCCCTCGGCGGCGCCAAGGTCTCCGACAAGCTCGCCGTCATCGACCAGCTCCTCGGCAAGGCCGACCGCCTGCTCATCGGCGGCGGCATGGCGTACACCTTCCTCAAGGCCAAGGGGTACGAGGTCGGCAGGTCGCTGCTCCAGGAGGACCAGATCCCGGCCGTCACCGAGTACCTGGAGCGCGCCGAGAAGCAGGGCGTGGAGCTGGTCCTGCCGGTCGACGCGCTGGTCGGGCCCGAGTTCCCGGACCTGAAGACCAAGGCGCCCGCCAACCCCACGGCCGTCGCCGCGGACGCCATCCCGGCCGACCAGGAGGGCCTGGACATCGGTCCGGAGACCCGCAAGCTCTACGCCTCGAAGCTCGCCGACGCGGCCACCGTCTTCTGGAACGGGCCCATGGGCGTCTTCGAGCACCCCGATTACGCCGAGGGCACCAAGGCGGTCGCCCAGGCCCTCATCGACTCCCCGGGCTTCACCGTGGTCGGCGGCGGCGACTCCGCCGCGGCGGTCCGTACCCTGGGCTTCGACGAGCAGGCATTCGGCCACATCTCGACCGGAGGCGGCGCCTCCCTCGAATACCTCGAGGGCAAGACGCTCCCCGGCCTCGCCGCACTGGAGGACTGACCCTTTATGAGCACGCGCACGCCGCTGATGGCGGGCAACTGGAAGATGAACCTCAACCACCTCGAGGCCATCGCGCACGTCCAGAAGCTCGCCTTCGCCCTGGCCGACAAGGACTACGAGGCCGTCGAGGTCGTCGTCCTGCCGCCCTTCACCGACCTGCGCTCGGTCCAGACCCTCGTCGACGGCGACAAGCTGAAGATCAAGTACGGCGCCCAGGACATCTCCGCCCACGACGGCGGCGCCTACACCGGCGAGATCTCCGGCCCCATGCTGGCCAAGCTGAAGTGCAGCTACGTCGCGGTCGGCCACAGCGAGCGCCGGCAGTACCACGGCGAGACCGACGAGCTGGTGAACGCCAAGGTCAAGGCCGCCCTCAAGCACGGCATCGCCCCGATCCTGTGCGTCGGCGAGGAGCTCCAGGTCCGCGAGGCAGGCAACCACGTCTCCCACACCCTCGCCCAGGTCGAGGGCGGCCTGAAGGACGTCCCGGCCGAGCAGGCCGAGACGGTGGTGATCGCCTACGAGCCCGTCTGGGCCATCGGCACCGGCAAGGTCTGCGGCGCCGAGGACGCCCAGGAGGTCTGCGCCGCCATCCGCGGCAAGCTCGCCGAGCTGTACGGCCAGGAGGTGGCCGACAAGGTCCGCATCCAGTACGGCGGCTCCGTCAAGGCCGGCAATGTCGCCGAGATCATGGCCCAGCCCGACATCGACGGCGCCCTGGTCGGCGGCGCCTCCCTGGACGCCGACGAGTTCGTCAAGATCGTCCGCTTCCGCGACCAGTGAGTATGCGGTAGCGGGGATCCGTCGTACCCTTGCGGGGTCCAGCAGAACCTGCTGGGCCCCGTCGTCCATCCGAATCCGAGGAAGTTGGTCCAGCCGTGGTTTTGGGGTTCTCGATCGCCCTGATCGTCTTCAGCCTGCTGCTGATGCTGCTGGTGCTGATGCACAAGGGGAAGGGCGGCGGCCTCTCCGACATGTTCGGTGGTGGCATGCAGTCCTCCGTCGGCGGCTCCTCGGTCGCCGAGCGCAACCTCGACCGGATCACCGTCGTGGTCGGTCTGCTGTGGTTCGCGTGCATCGTGACGCTCGGCGTCATGATGAAGCTCGACTGAACGAGCAGAGGTACATTCCGCCCGCAACGGGGCGGATCCCCTCCGCATTCCGTGCGTAATGCCCCATGTTCGGTACGCGCAGCACCGCGCGGCCTATCATGGGGCTTGCGTCTTTGAGCGGGGCCCTTGTAACTCCAATCACTGGACGTGCGTTGGGCCTTCCGTAGACTGAGGCGCTCGCAGCGAAGCGGAACGCCGACTCGCTTCGCGGCACCATCACGCAGGGAGTTACGACCGTGGCAAGTGGCAACGCGATCCGGGGAAGCCGGGTCGGGGCGGGGCCGATGGGCGAGGCCGAGCGCGGCGAGTCCGCGCCGCGGCTGCGCGTCTCCTTCTGGTGCTCCAACGGGCACGAGACACAGCCGAGCTTCGCCAGCGACGCGCAGGTGCCCGAAACCTGGGACTGCCCCCGCTGTGGCTTTCCGGCCGGTCAGGACCGCGACAATCCGCCGGACCCCCCGCGCACCGAGCCCTACAAGACGCACCTCGCGTATGTGCGGGAGCGGCGCAGCGACGCGGACGGCGAGGCCATCCTCGCCGAGGCCCTCGCCAAACTGCGGGGCGAGATCTAGTTTTTGACGACCGACCGGGCAGCGACACCTGCCTGGTCGCTGTCGTTTCCGGCCCCGGCCGGCCGTTCGCGCGGCGATTGTCAGTGGTGCCCTCTACGGTTGCGAATCGACCGACCGTGAGGGGGAGTTGTGGCGACAGCCGACACCGCGGGCACCCGTGCGCCCGCATGGCGCGGCGGATTCGGGCGGCTGTGGAGCGCGGCCGTGCTCTCCAGCTTCGGCGACGCGCTGCGCACCGCCGCGCTGCCTCTGCTCGCCGTCTCCCTCACCGACGATCCGCTGCTCATCGCCTCCGTCACCGCCTGCGGCCATCTGCCCTGGATCGTGTTCGGCCTGCTCGGCGGCGCGGTCGCCGACCGGGTGGACCAGCGGCGGGCCATGTGGGCGGTGGACCTGCTGCGCGGACTGCTGGTCGCCGCCTTCGCCGTGGCCGTGGCGCTCGGCCACGCCTCCATCGGGCTGCTCATCGCCCTGGCGTTCATCCTGACCACCCTGCAGACCCTCTTCGACAACGCCGCCACCGCCCTGCTGCCCTCCTTGGTGCCCCCGGGCGCCCTCGGCAGCGCCAACGCCCGCCTGATGACCGGCCAGCGCCTGGCAGGTGGACTGCTCGGCGGGCCCGCCGTCCCGCTGCTGCTGACCGCCGGGGCCGCCGCACCCTACGCCGTCGACGCCGCCACGTATCTGCTGGCCGCCGCCCTGATCGCCTCGCTGGGGCGGCCCGCCGCCGAGCGCGCCCCGAGACCGCCCGGCAGCACCCTGCGCCGGGAGATCGCCGAGGGGCTGCGCACCCTGGTCCGGGACCGGGTGCTGCGCGCGCTGTGCACCGCGACCGCGCTGTGCAATATCGGCATCGGCGCTCTCATCGCCACGCTGGTGATCCTGGTGACCGGCTGGCTGGGCGCGGGGGAGACCGGCTATGCGGCGGCCCTGACGGCGTACACGGTCGGCAGTCTCGCCGGGGGAGCGGCGAGCGGACGGCTGGTCGCCCGGCTCGGACGGGCCCGGTCGGTGCTGCTCGCCGGGAGCGTGCAGACCGCCGCACTGCTCGCCATGGGCGGCGTGCGCCACCTGGGCGCGCTCCTCGTGTCCCTGGCCGTCTTCGGCTTCATGGGCATGGTCTGGAACGTCAACACCACCACCCTGCTGCAGGAGCGCAGCCCCGCCGGGATGCTCGGCCGGGTCTCCTCCGCGCACCGGACGCTGGGGATCGCCGGGACACCGCTGGGCGCGCTGCTCGGCGGGGCCCTCGCCGCGGCCTGGGGGGCGGGCACCCCGGCGCTGCTCGCGGCAGGCTTCTTCGCCCTCGCCACCGCCGCGCTGATACCTGTGCGCCGCCCCGACGTACCTGTTGGTGCGCCGGACGACGGCGCCACGACAGCTCACGTCCACCGCTGATCAATTAGGTTGGGACCGGCAGCGGGGCAAGGTACGCAGCACAGAGCGAGGAAGAAGGCTGAAGTCCGAGATGAACGCAGACGGCCGTACCGGGCTCAATCAGATGCCCGAGTGGAGCGCCCTGGTCAAGCACCGTGAGGAGCTCGGGGAGGTGGAGCTGCGCGAGCTGTTCGCCGCCGACCCCGGCCGCGGCACCTCCTACGTCCTCCGTGTGGGTGACCTGTACATCGACTACTCGAAGCACCTGGTCACCGACCGGACGCTGGCGTTGCTGCGGGACCTGGCGGCGGCGACGGATGTGTTCGGACTGCGGGACGCGATGTTCCGCGGCGAGAAGATCAACACCACCGAGCGGCGGGCGGTGCTGCACACCGCGCTGCGGGCGCCGCGGGACGCGGTGGTGGAGGTCGACGGCGAGAACGTCGTGCCGGGTGTGCACGCGGTGCTCGACAAGATGGCCGACTTCTCCCGGCGCATCCGCTCCGGCGAGTGGACGGGCCACACCGGCAAGCGCATCCGCAATGTCGTCAACGTCGGCATCGGCGGCTCGGACCTCGGCCCGGCGATGGCCTACGAGGCGCTGCGCGCCTACACCGCCCGGGATCTGACGTTCCGCTTCGTCTCCAACGTGGACGGGGCGGATCTGCACGAGGCGCTGCGGGACCTGGACCCGGCCGAGACGCTGTTCATCATCGCCTCCAAGACCTTCACCACGATCGAGACGGTCACCAACGCCACCTCGGCCCGCTCCTGGCTGCTCAACGGCCTGGGCGGCGACGAGAGCGCGGTCGCCAAGCACTTCGTCGCCCTGTCGACCAACGCGGAGAAGGTGGCGGCCTTCGGCATCGACACGGCGAACATGTTCGAGTTCTGGGACTGGGTCGGAGGCCGCTACTCCTACGACTCGGCCATCGGCCTGTCCCTGATGATCGCGATCGGGCCGGAGCGGTTCCGGGAGATGCTGGACGGCTTCCACCTGGTCGACGAGCACTTCCGCACCGCGCCCGCGGAGGCCAACGCACCGCTGCTGCTGGGGCTGCTGGGCATCTGGTACAACAACTTCTTCGACGCCCAGTCCCACGCCGTGCTGCCGTACTCGCACTACCTGTCGAAGTTCACCGCGTACCTGCAGCAGCTCGACATGGAGTCCAACGGCAAGTCCGTGGACCGCGACGGCCGGCCCGTCGCCTGGCAGACCGGTCCGGTGGTGTGGGGCACACCGGGGACCAACGGACAGCACGCGTACTACCAGTTGATCCACCAGGGCACCAAGCTGATCCCGGCGGACTTCATCGGCTTCGCCCAGCCGGTCGCCGAGCTCAGCGACGAACTGGCCGCGCAGCACGATCTGCTGATGGCGAACTTCTTCGCCCAGACGCAGGCGCTGGCCTTCGGCAAGACGCCCGAGGAGGTGCGGGCCGAGGGGGTGCCCGAGGAGCTGGTGGCGCACAAGACCTTCCGCGGCAACCACCCCACGACCACCATCCTCGCCAGGGAGCTGACCCCCTCGGTACTGGGGCAGCTGGTCGCGCTCTACGAGCACAAGGTGTTCGTGCAGGGCGCGGTGTGGAACATCGACTCCTTCGACCAGTGGGGCGTGGAGCTGGGCAAGGTCCTCGCCAAGCGCATCGAGCCCGCCCTCACCGAGGGGGCCGACGTGCCCGGCCTGGACGCCTCCACCAAGGCGCTCGTCGGCACCTACCGGGAGCTGCGCGGCCGCTCCTGAGCACGCTGCGGTGAAGCGGGCGGCAGCACGCCGTCCGCTTTCCCGTAGACTCCCCGGCGATCAACGGCAGGCCGGCACGGCGGACGCTCGGGGGAGCTGACGGTGGCACGTACGCGTGGTGGTTGGATCGGCGGTCCGCTCGGCGTTCGGAACGCGCTGAAGGCGCACCGGGCCGCACGCGCGGTGTTCCACCCCGCCTGGATCCCCGACTCGCTGGACCCGACGATCGAACGGCTCAAGCGTTTCCGGGTCGTCGCCGGGGCGGTCACCTCGCTCGGTGTCTACACCTACGTCGAGGGCGGCTTCGCCATCATGGAGCTGCTGGAGAACGCCCTCACCGCGGCCATGGTGCTGCTGCTCCTCACCCCGCTGACGGTCGGCGTGATGCTCCTGGTGTGGCGGCGCACCGGCACCGTAGGGCAGCTGCGGGTGCCGCTGCTGAACTCCCTCAAACTGCTGCTGCTGTTCATCGGCTGTGTCGCCGCGCTCGTGGTGTTGGGCCAGGTCATCGCGGGCAGCAACAGTCAGCTGGTCGTCCTGGGCGTGGGCCTGGTCTTCATCTGGGGGCTCTGGTTCACCGGTATCGGGGCCGTCCGGGTCTGCGGCAACTTCTTCGGCACGGCCGCCGTGCACCGCAGCCTGCCGGCGCTGCTCGCCACCGTGACGAGCTGGCTGACCGCGCTGCCCGACCTGATCACCGGGGACCTGCACGGACTCGGCCTGACCCTGGGCATCGTCTTCATCCTGGGCGCCCCGGTGACGGTCACGGCGATCGCCCTCGCGGAGACGCGCCGGCTCAAGCGCCGGTACGGCATCCGCCTGCGCACCCACCCCGCGAACCTGCCGCCGGTCCCCGGCGGCCCGCCACCGGCGCCGCCGACGGGACTGCCGCACGTACCGCCCCAGGGCAATCCGTACGGTCCGCCGCACGGGCATCCCTACGGCCCGCCCCAGGGCCACAGTCCCTACGGCCCGCCGCAGGGCAACCCCTATGCGCCCCCGCAGGGAAACCCGTACGGCCCGCCGCACGCCCCGCGGCCGCCGCACCCGCCGCAGAACCCTTACGGCGGCTGACCCTGGACGGCCGCTGCCTGGAGGACGGCGGTGGGCCGGAGAACGGGCGTGGACCGGAGGCGGCGGTTGATTGGAGGACGGCGGTTGCCCGAAGGCGGCCGCCGCGCGGAAAACGGCGGCTGACCGAAGGACGGCAGTCGACCGGTGGACGGCGGTAGACCGAAGGGCTGCTGCAAGGGCTGCGTCGCGGCAGTGTCGGCCCGAGGCCGCTGCGCGGGGAACGGCGGCTGACTGAAGGACGGCAGTCGACCGGTGGACGGCGGTAGACCGAAGGGCTGCTGCAAGGGCTGCGTCGCGACACTGCCGACCCGAGGCCGCTGCCCGGAGGACGGCGGCAGACCGAAAGCTGCCGCACAGCCGCGTCGCGCGGCGCCCGCCGGCCAAGGGCCGGCTCAGGCGACCGCGCTGAGCGTGTCCGCGAGACGGCGGCGGGCCGCCCGGGCGGCCGGGAGGGCGGCCAGTGCGGCCGCGCCCAGCACGGCGGCCACGGTGAGCCCCAGCAGGAACAGCGCGGGCGGCCCCTGGGCGATCCCCGTCCCGATGCCGCTCGATCTGCCCTGGGCGTCGATCAGCCAGCGCGCCAGCGGCAGCCCGAGGATCATCGCGGCGAGCACGGCGGCCATCGCCGTGCACGCCATGGCCGTCACCGTCATCGCGGTGATCTGGCGCGGTGACAGGCCGATGGCCTTCAGCGCCAGCAGGTCGCGCTCGCCCTCCCGCACCATGCCGCCGATCGCGGTGAGCAGCTCGATCAGGCCGATGAGGGCGAGCACGGCGATGAGGCCGAGGACGACCGCGCGCAGGGGGGAGAGCCCGTCGGCCGGGTTGGTCACGGTGTGCACGTCGAGGTGGCCGAGCCCCTCCGAGGTCAGCCGGTCGGCGACGGTCTGCGGGTCGGCGCCCGGCTCCAGGCGCACCTGGTAGAGGGTCGGCCGGAGGGTGGGGTCGTTGGCGCGGAGGGTGTCGAGCGAGGTGGAGATGACCCGGCCGGCGTTCTCCGGCTCGATGCTGCGGCCCACGATGTGCAGGATCTGCGGCCGGTCACCGACCGTCATCCGCACCCAGTCGCCGACCTGGACGTGCAGCAGGTCGAGCAGACCCTGCCCGGCCACCGCCTCGTCGGGCCCGCGGGCGGTGCGCCCCTCGGCCAGCGTGAAGGGGTACGGCTCCTGCCCGGTGCCCAGACCGCGCAGGGCGATGGTGGCGGTCTGGCCGGGGACCAGGGCGGCGACCTCCGTGCCCGGGTAGGCGGCGGCGACCTGCGGGTCGTTCTCCAGCAGGGCCCGGGTCTCCTTCTCGCCCAGCGTCGCGTCCGCGCGCACACTGAGCGCGGTGGGCAGGCCCATGCGGTCCGGTTCGCTGTGGAAGCGGTCGAGGGTGGTCCAGGCGCTCATCGCCACCACGATCAGCAGCAGCGGCAGCGCCAGCCGGGCCACCGTCCCGAGGGAGCGCGGGCGGCGGGTGAACGCCTTGCGCCAGCCGAGCACCAGCGCCGGCGGCACCCGCATGCCCAGCGCCCGCCGGGCCACGCCGGTCAGCCGTCCGGCCGGGGGCGCCGCGGGGCGGGGGACCGGCACCGGGGGCACGCGTCCGGCCCGCCAGGCGGCGAGCCCGGTGGTCGCGCCGATGAACAGCACCGCCGCCACGGGCACCGCGAACAGCGTCACGGTCTGCCCGGGCAGCCCCTGCCACACGGCGACCGCGTCCCCGAGCCGCCCCGGTATCCCGCTGCCCAGCGCCTCCATCAGCACCGCGCCGGCCACGGCGCCCAGCAGGGCGTAGCCGAGGTGCTGCATCAGGAAGACCCGGACGACCTGGCCGGGCGTGAAGCCGATCGCCTTGAGGATGGCGATGTCCCGCAGATGCCCCCGGATGCGGGTGCCGATCGCCCCGTGCACGGCGAATCCGGCGGCGACCAGCGCGCCCAGCCCGAACAGGCCGAGCACCTGACCGAGCAGCCGGTTGTCGTTCTGTGCCTCGGCGCGGGCCTGCTGCCAGGTGGCGACCTCGCCGATCGCCCCGGCGCCCAGCACGGTCACGGCCCGCTGCACGGTGTACTCGGTGTCGGCCGGGTCGGTCAGCCGCAGCCCGATCACCTGCCCGGCCGGTTCGGCCACGGCCGACGGCAGCGCCCACACCAGGCCCGGCTGCTCGCCCGGACGGTAACGGGGCTCGGCGCTGTCGGCGATGCCGATCACGGTGAGCGTGCGGGCCGTGCCGGGGACGGTCAGGGTGTCGCCGGGCGCGGCGAGCAGGGCGCGGGCGAGCCGGCTCTCCAGCACCACGCCGTCGGGCGTCGCCGCGTCCAGCCACTTCCCGGAGGTGATCAGCGGGCGTCCCACGTCGGGCCGCTCGGGGGTGCCGCGCAGTTCGACCGAGGCCCGGCTGCCGCGCGAGGCGACGGTCAGCGAGGAGGTCGGGTAGGGGCCGGCGACGTCGTCCACGCCGTCCAGCCGGGCGAGCTTCCCGGCGTCGGCGGTGCCGGTGGTGTGCAGCGTGACGTGCGCGCCGTGCGCCTGGGCGAACACGCGCTGCCAGGGGTTGGTGGCGTAGCCGAACAGGGCGGCGGCCAGCAGCAGCGAGACCACGATGCCGGCGGTGGCGAGGACCAGGAACAGCGCCTCGCCGCGGTGCGTGCGCAGATCGGAGTGCGCCCAGCGCAGGGTGGCTCGCACCGGCCTCATCCCCTCGGCGCGCGGAGGGCGTGCACCGTCGCGTACACCGTCGAAGACGTCCGCCGCATGTCAGTCCTTCAGCTCCAGCACCCCGGAGATGCCCTTGCCGCTCGACGGCCCGCCGTCGAGCGCCGCGTCGTCCACGATCCGTCCGTCGAAAAAGCTGATCACCCGGTCCGCGGCGCTGGCCAGCCGGGCGTCGTGGGTGACCAGGACGATGGTCTGCCCGCGCTGGTGGAAGCGGGACAGCAGCCGCATCACCTCGCGGGTGCCCCGGCTGTCCAGGCTGCCCGCCGGCTCGTCGGCCAGCAGCAGCGGGGGGTGGTTGACCAGGGCGCGGGCCAGCGCCACCCGCTGCTGCTCACCACCGGACAGCTCGCCCGGGACGCTGCGCTCCTTGCCGGTCAGGCCCAGCTCCTCCAGCAGCGCCTCCCGCTCGGCGCGGGCCTGCTTCGGCGGCACCCCGGCGAGCAGGGCGGGCAGCTCCACGTTGTCCGCCACGGACAGGTCGGAGACCAGGTTGAAGAACTGGAAGACGATCCCGATGCGCCGGCGGCGCTCGACCGCCCAGCGGGCCTCGTCGTAGCCGTCGGTGCACTCCCCGTCCAGCCAGATGCTGCCCTTGTCGGGGCGCTGGAGACCGCCGAGGAGGTGCAGCAGGGTCGACTTTCCGGCGCCGGACGGGCCGGTGATCGCCACGAACTCGCCCCGCGCCACGCTCAGATCCACGCCGCGCACCGCGTGCGCCGGGGCGCCCTCGCCGTAGTGGGTCTTCACCAGGCCTTCGGCGCGCAGCACGGGAGCGGTGCTCTCGCTCACTGAAGGTCCTCCAGCTCTTCCTGGCACCGTTCCAGCCAGTCGAGGTCGGCCTGCAGGTGCAGCATCGCGCCCTCGATCAGCAGATGGGCGATGCGGTTGTCCCGGTCTTCGGCGGCTGCGAGCTTGGACAGCTCCCGCATGGTGTTGAGGTACTGGCGGCGCTGCTTGTTGATCAGGGCGATCTGGTCGGCGAGTCCGGTCTGCGGGGCGAGCGCCAGCTTCATGAAGAACTCGTCCCGCACCCGTGGCTCGTCCGCCGTCTCCTCGTACCAGGCGCGCAGCGCCTCGCGCCCGGCGTCGGTGAGGTGGTAGACCTTCTTGTTGGGCCGGCTGGACTGCTCGACGTCCTCGCCCTCGATCAGTCCCGACTTCTCGAGGCGGCCGAGGGTCACGTAGATCTGGCCGACGTTCGGCTGAGGGTACGCCGAGCCCAGCAGTTGCTCAAGGTCCTGCTTCAGCTCGTAGCCGTGCGCCGGACCGCGGGCGAGCAGCGCCAGGAGGGGCAGCCGCACTCGAGCTCTCCTCCTCGCATCTGGTCAATGTGCCGCAGGCCCTAGTATCGCGCATACCTAACAGGTATACATGGCCTCTGACTCCCGGACGAGGGCGCCCGGGGGCCGGTGTACAGGGAGGAACCTATGCGGTGGATCCGTGCCGCGGGTAGGGGCCTTCTTGTGCTGGTCGTGGTCCTGACCGGTTACGTCTCCGCCGGAGCGAGCGCCGAGGAGCCCGCCGGGGGCGGCCGCGGGCCGCTCACCCTGGCCACCGCGGGTGACCTCACCGGCTATCTCGGCCCGCTGCTCGAGGGCTGGAACCGCGCCCACCCCGGCGAGCGGGTCACCCTCGTCGAACTGCCCGACTCCGCCGACGAGACCCGGGCACAGATGATCACCGATCTGCGGCGCGGCGAGGCCGGCCGCTTCGACGTGCTCAACATCGACGTCAGCTGGACGTCGGAGTTCGCCGCCGCCGGGTGGATCCGCCCGCTGCCGCGCGACCGCTTCCCGCTGGACACCTTCCTGCGCCCGGTCGTGGACACCGCGACCTACGGCGACAAGCTGTACGCCGTCCCCTACGTCACCAACGCCGGGCTGCTGCTGTACCGCACGGACATCCTCGCCAAGGAGGGCGTCGCGCCGCCGCGTACCTGGGGCGAACTGGAGAGCATCGCCAGGAAGCTCGCGCCGAAGTACGGTCTCGACGGCTACGCGGGGCAGTTCCTGCCCTACGAGGGGCTGACCGTGAACGCGGCCGAGGCGGTCTACTCGGCGGGCGGCAGCATTCTCGGCGACGAGGGCGAGCGGGTCACCGTCGACTCCCGGGCCGCCCGCGAGGGCGTCGGCTTCCTGGCGCGCGGGGTGCGCGAGGGCTGGATCCCGCGCGAAGCCCTGACGTACAAGGAGGAGGAGTCCAAACAGGCCTTCCAGGACGGCCGGCTGCTCTTCCTGCGCAACTGGCCCTACGCCTATGTCGCCGCCTCCGCGCCCGGCTCCCGGGTGGCCGGCAGTGTCGGCGCCGTCCCGCTGCCGGGGCCGGACGGGCCCGGCACCAGCGTGCTCGGCGGCTCCAATCTGGCCGTCGCCACCCACGCCCGGCATCCCGACACCGCGGCGCGGCTGATCGCATACCTCACCAGCGAGCCGGTCCAGCGCCAGGTCCTCACCCGCGGCGCGCTGCCGCCGGTACGGGCCGCGCTCTACGAGGACCCCGAGCTGATCCGGCGCTTCCCCTATCTGCCGACCCTGCGCGAGAGCGTGCTCGCCGCCGCGCCGCGCCCCAAGAGCCCGCACTACGACCAGGTGAGCCTGGTGGTGCAGGCGGTGGTGCACGACGCCATGACCGGGCGGCAGACCACCGAGGCCGCCGTGCGGCGGCTGGCCGGCGAGCTGGCCGCCGTCTCCGCGCGCTGACACCCTCCGCGCCACTCTCCCGATCCGTACTTACTTGTTAAGTAACGCGCGCATCTCGATCGCCTGTGAGATGCCCGGATTATCCCTGTTTACTCGACTCAACTCCCCGGTAGCTTCGGTACTTTCATTGACACCCTCGCGACACGCCTACTTAACATGAATGTATAACCGCTAGCACGCACAGACGGGTTCGACG
Organism: Streptomyces composti; assembly: GCF_012034205.1. GTDB lineage: Bacteria > Actinomycetota > Actinomycetes > Streptomycetales > Streptomycetaceae > Streptomyces > Streptomyces composti. The sequence continues at coordinate 145,399 of NZ_JAATEM010000004.1, read as the reverse complement.
GGGTGAGTCTCAAGCGCATCGACAGCCGCCAGTGGTGGCGCGACGCAGTGATCTACCAGGTGTATGTCCGCAGCTTCCTGGACAGCACCGGTGACGGCATCGGCGATCTCGCCGGAGTCAGGGCCGGCCTGCCCTATCTGAAGAAGCTCGGCGTGGACGGGATCTGGCTGAGCCCCTTCTATCCCTCGCCCCAGCACGACCACGGCTACGACGTGGCCGACTACTGCGACGTCGACCCGGTCTTCGGCGACCTCGCCGAGTTCGACCTGCTGGTCACCCAGGCCCGCCGCCTGGGCATCAAGGTGCTGCTGGACATCGTCCCCAACCACTGCTCCAGCGAGCACCCCTGGTTCCGCGAGGCCCTCGCCAGCCCGCCCGGCAGCCCCGAGCGCGCTCGCTTCCACTTCGCCGACGGCCGCGGCCCCGGCGGCAGCGAACCGCCCAACAACTGGCACGCCATGTTCGGCGGCCCCGCCTGGAGCCGGATCACCGAGGCGGACGGCAGCCCCGGCCAGTGGTACCTGCACATGTTCACGCCCGAGCAGCCGGACTGGAACTGGCGCAACCCCGAGGTGGCCGCCGAGTTCGACCGCACCCTGCGGTTCTGGCTGGACCGGGGCGTCGACGGCTTCCGCATCGACGTGGCCGCCGGTCTGTTCAAGCACCCGGACCTGCCCGACTCCCCGGACCCGGAGGCCGACGCCCGCACCCGCGACTCGGTCAACCCGCTCGCCTGGAACCAGCCCGAGGTGCACGACGTGTGGCGGCACTGGCGCGCCGTGTGCGAGGAGTACACCGCCCGTGACGGCCGCGAGCGCCTGCTGGTCGGCGAGGTGTCCGTGCCCAGCGCCCGCGAGCACGCCATGTACGTCCGCCCGGACGAGCTGCACCAGGCGTTCTTCTTCGACCTGCTGGGCGCCCCCTGGGACGCCGACGCCTTCCGCAAGGTCATATCCGAGGCGATGGAGGACATCGCCGGCACCGGCTCCACCGTCACCTGGGTCCTCAACAACCACGACCAGGTCCGCACCGTCACCCGCTACGGCGAGCCCACCCCGCAGGGCAGCGGCCTCGGCGCCGCCCGCGCCCGGGCCGCCGCGCTGCTGATGCTGGCGCTGCCCGGAGCCGCCTACATCTACCAGGGCGAGGAACTGGGCCTGCCCGAGGTCGTCGACCTGCCCGACGACGTGCTCACCGACCCGATCTTCCGCCGCACCGGCAGCAGGGCCCGCATCCGCGACGGCTGCCGGGTGCCGCTGCCCTGGTCCGGGCAGGCCTCCCCGTTCGGCTTCACCTCCGGTGCCGGAGGCGTCAAGCCGTGGCTGCCCCAGCCCGAGTACTTCGCCGAGTACGCCACCGACCGCGCACTCGCCGACACCCAGTCCTTCTGGCACCTCTACCGCGACGGCCTGCAACTGCGCGCCGCGCTCCCGCAGCTGGGCGAGGGCACCCTGCAGTGGCTGGACACCCAGCCCGGCGTGCTCGCCTTCGTCCGCGGCGGCGACCTGGTCTGCGCCGTCAACTTCGGCACCGCCCCCGTACCCGCCCCGGTCTCCGGCACCCCGCTGCTCGCCAGCGGACCGTGCCCGGCCGGGGTGCTCCCCGGCTCCACCGCCGCCTGGTGGATCAGCGACTCCTGAGCCGAGCCGCACCCCGTATCCCGAAGGGACATCAACGAAGATGCGACGTACCCGACGCACCACCCTGATCACCGGATGCACGGCGCTTGTCATCGCCCTGACCGCCACCGCCTGCGGTGGCGACGACCCGGTCTCGGCCGGCGGCGGCGACAAGTCCCTCAGCGGCCAGACCGTCACCGTGGCCGGTGTCTGGTCCGGCAGCGAGCAGAAGAACTTCCAGAAGGTGCTGGACGCCTTCTCCGAGAAGACCGGCGCCAAGACGCAGTTCGTCTCCACCGGCGACAACGTCTCCACCGTCGTCGGCAGCAAGATCGAGGGTGGCAACGCCCCCGACGTCGTGATGGTCCCGCAGGTCGGCGTGCTCAAGCAGTTCGCCGAGAAGGGCTGGCTCAAGCCGCTGGACGAGAAGGTCAAGTCCGCGGTGAACGCCAACTTCGCCAAGGTCTGGCAGGACTACGGCACCGTCGACGGCACCCTGTACGGCCTGTACTTCAAGGCCGCCCACAAGTCGACCGTCTGGTACAGCCCCGAGGCTCTCGAGCAGGCCGGCGTCGAGGCGCCCAAGACCTACGACGAGATGCTGAAGAACGGCAGGACGATCTCCGACTCCGGTCTCGCGGCGTTCTCCGTCGCCGGCCAGGACGGCTGGACGCTCACCGACTGGTTCGAGAACATTTACCTCTCCCAGGCCGGCCCCGAGAAGTACGACGCGCTCGCCGCCCACGAGATCAAGTGGACCGACCCGACCGTGGTCGAGGCGCTCGACACCCTCGGCAAGCTGTTCAAGGACAAGCAGCTCATCGCGGGCGGGCAGAAGGAGGCGCTGAACACCGACTTCCCCGGCTCCGTGGAGAAGGTCTTCGGACCGAAGCCCGACGCCGCCATGGTCTACGAGGGCGACTTCGTCGCCGGTGTCGCCAAGGACCAGTTCGGCAAGACCATCGGCACCGACGCCAACTTCTTCCCCTTCCCGCCGGTCGGCAAGGGCCAGGCGCCCGTGGTCAGCGGCGGCGACGCGGCCGTCGTCCTGAAGGACGGCAAGAACGCCAAGGCCGGCATGGCGCTCGTCGAGTACCTGGCCAGCCCCGAGGCCGCCGCCGTGTGGGCCGAGGCGGGCGGCTTCCTCTCCCCGAACAAGAAGCTCGACCTCTCCTCCTACGGCGACGACGTCACCCGGGCCACCGCCGAGTCCCTGGTCGAGGCCGGCGACACGGTCCGCTTCGACATGTCCGACCAGGCGCCCGCCGCCTTCGGCGGCACCAAGGGCGCCGGCGAGTGGAAGATCCTCCAGGACTTCCTGCGCGACCCGGCCGACCCGAAGAAGACCGCGGCCGAGCTCGAGGCCGCCGCGGCGAAGGCCTACGGGAACTGACCATGACCACCACCGTGGTGAAAGAGGCGAGGCGCTCGTCGCCCGCCCGCCCCGACGGCGCGCGCGCTCGGCGCTCGCGCCGCCGGGGCCGGGTGATCGCCCTGTTGTTCGCGCTGCCGGCGCTGCTCCTGCTGGGCGCGCTGGTCGTCTATCCGGTGCTGTTCTCCATCGGCCGCAGCCTCTTCGACGCCTCCGGCGACACCTTCGTGGGCGGCGAGAACTACGCCGAGATGTTCCGCGACCCGACCACCCTGAAGGCCATCCGCAACACGGCCATCTGGGTCGTGGTCGCGCCCACCCTGCTCACCGGACTCGGCCTCATCCTGGCCGTGCTGGTGGAGAAGATCCGCTGGGCCACCGCCTTCAAGCTGCTGCTGTTCATGCCGATGGCGGTGTCCTTCCTGGCCGCCGGCATCATCTTCCGGCTCGCCTACGACGAGGATCCCGACAAGGGCGTCCTCAACGCGGCGGTCGTGTCGATCCACGACGCCTTCGACGAGGGCTCCGAGTACCCGACGGCACGCGCCCGTGACGGGCAGGGCCTGAATCAGCAGAAGGACGGCTCCTACGTCACCGGCTCCCCGGTCTCGCCCGGCTCCGCCACCGCGCTCGGCCTGGTCGGCGTCGCCCCCAAGGACCTGCCGGCCGACGCCAGACCCGCCCAGCAGGCCGCTGCCCAGGAGGCGGGCGCCGACGAGGTGCGCGGCGTGGTGTACCTCGACTTCACGCCCGGCGGCGGAGGCAAGCCCGGCGTGGTCGACTCCCGTGAGAGCGGACTGCCCGGCATGAGGGTCGAGGCGGTCCAGGGCGGCAAGACCGTCGCGAGCACCACCACCGCCGCCGACGGCTCGTTCCGCTTCACCGGCCTCAAGGACGGCTCGTACACCCTCAAGCTGCCCAAGGAGAACTTCGAGCAGCCCTACGACGGCATCTCCTGGCTGGGGCCCACCCTCGTCACCCCGGCGATCATCGGCGCCTACCTGTGGATCTGGACCGGCTTCGCGATGGTCCTGATCGGCGCGGGCCTGTCCACCCTGCCGCGTGACGCCCTGGAGGCGGCCCGGATGGACGGTGCCAACGAGTGGCAGATCTTCCGCAAGATCACTGTACCGCTGCTCGCGCCGGTGCTCACGGTCGTCTTCGTCACCCTGGTGATCAATGTGATGAAGGTCTTCGACCTCGTCTACATCATCGCCCCCGGCCCCGTGCAGGAGGACGCGACCGTGCTCGCCACCCAGATGTGGCTGGTGTCGTTCGGCGGTGGCAACAACCAGGGCCTCGGCAGCGCCCTCGGCGTGCTGCTGCTGCTCCTGGTGATCCCGGCCATGGTCTTCAACGTCCGCCGTTTCCGAAGGAGTCAGCGATGAAGACGATCCGGCGCGGCCTGAGCAGCGCGATGGTGCAGGCGTTCCTGGTCGTGATCGGCCTGGTCTGGATGACCCCGCTGGCCGGGCTGTTCCTCTCCTCGCTGCGCTCCGCGGAGGACACCGCCAAGGGCGGCTGGTGGACGGTGTTCACCGCCCCGGGGCAGCTGTCCTTCGACAACTACTCGGCGCTGCTGGACAACTCCGGCATGACCCAGGCGTTCTGGAACACCGTGCTGATCTCGGTGCCGGCCACCGTCCTTGTGGTGGTCATCGCGGCGCTCGCCGGATACGCCTTCGCCTGGCTGGACTTCCCCGGCCGCGACTCCGTCTTCCTGGTGGTGGTCGCGCTGCTGGTGGTCCCGGTCCAGATCGGTCTGCTGCCGGTCGCCAAGCTGTTCGGGCAGCTCGGCCTGTTCGGGACGATCCCCGGCGTGGTGCTCTTCCACGTGGCCTACGGCCTGCCCTTCGCGGTGTTCCTGCTGCGCAACTACTTCGCGGAGATACCCAAGGAGATGCTGGAGGCCGCGCGGATGGACGGCGGCAGCGAGTGGCGCATCTTCACCCGCCTGGTGCTTCCGGTGGGCCGGCCGGCGATCGCCAGCCTCGCCATCTTCCAGTTCCTGTGGGTCTGGAACGACATGCTGGTGGCCCTGCTCTTCGCCGACAGCTCGTCGCAGCCGCTGACCGTGGCGCTCCAGTCCCAGATCCGCCAGTTCGGCAGCAACATCGACGTCCTGGCCCCGGGAGCGTTCCTCTCCCTGGTCATCCCGGTGGTCGTCTTCTTCGCCTTCCAGCGCCACTTCGTCCAGGGGGTGATGGCAGGCTCCGTCAAGTAGGGCGCGCACAGGGTCCCTTCGCCCCTCCCGCCCCTGCCCGTTCCCCTCCCGGGGCCCCGCCCCCGGTGCCCCGCCCCGCAACGCGCCGGAGGGCCTGCTTCCTCCCCGCCCCCTCCGGCCCCGGCCCCCGTCTTCCCCAGCCCCGAGAGGGTTCACTCCGGGGGCCGCCCGCCCGGCCTTCGCATCTCCACCCCGAAGGCCGGGCTTCCCCACGATCCCCGGAGGGGGTTGCATCCCGCCCCGCCCCCCCCTCCGGCCACCCCGGGCATCACCACCGCGGCAGGGACCGACTTCCCGGTCGTCCCTCCGTCGCCCGGGGGACACCCCGCCCGGTCCTCCGCCCCACCTTGCCGGAGGGCCGGGCTCCGCCCGTCCAGCCCTCCTTCCGGCATCCGCACTTCCGGGCTCCCCGCGCCGGGGCGCCGGCTTCCGGCCGGTCCGGGCGCCGACGTGGCTGGCGCGCACCGGGCTGCGCCGGGTCCGGGGCTGGTGCTCGGGGCTGCCGCGTGCCGGTGGGATCGACGCTGCCCCCCGCACGCCCTTCACCGCGCGGACTCCGCCCGGCCCCGCCATGCAGCGCGCCGGGATGAGCCGGGGCGTTCGGGCCCGAACGCACAAGCGCCGGACGGGCTGTGACAGCCTGTCCGGCGCTCGGCGACGAGGCCCCTTGCACGACCGAAGCCACGTCCCGGGGGGGCGGAGCTTCCGGGGGACGGGAACGGGCTGGGGCCTACGGTGTCGCCGGGGGGTACAGGGATCTCGGCAGCTGGGATGCCGCTGCCGCGTCCAGGAGCCACAGAGTGCGGGACGTGCCGTAGGCGCCTGCCGCGGGAGCCTGGATCTCGCCGGCGCCGGAGAGGGCGATGGCCGCGGCCCTGGCCTTGTCCTCGCCGGCGGCCAGGAGCCAGACCTCACGAGCGGCGCGGATCGCCGGGAGGGTGAGGGAGATGCGCGTGGGCGGTGGCTTCGGGGCGCCGTGGACGCCGACCACCGTGCGCTCGGTCTCGCGGACCGCGGGGAGCTCCGGGAAGAGGGAGGCCACGTGCGTGTCCGGTCCGACGCCCAGCATCAGGACGTCGAAGACCGGAACGGGACCGTGGTTCTCCGGGCCCGCCGCCCGCGCCAGCTCCTCCGCGTACGCGGCCGCCGCCGCGTCCACGTCGTTGCCGTACGGGCCGTCCGAGGCCGGCATGGCATGCACGCGCTTCGGATCCAGCGGCACGGAGTCCAGCAGCGCCTGGCGCGCCTGCGTGACGTTGCGGTCCGGGTCGCCCTCGGGCAGGAAGCGCTCGTCGCCCCACCACAGGTCGAGACGGGCCCAGTCGATCGCGTCCCGGGCGGGCGCCGCCGCCAGCGCGGCCAGCAGACCGTTGCCGTTGCGCCCGCCGGTCAGCACCACCGACGCCGAACCCCGTGAGCTCTGCGCGTCGACGATCCGGGTGATCAGCCGCGCCGCCGCGGCCTGCGCCATCAGTTCCTTGTCGCGGTGCACGACCAGCTGCGGTGCCTGACTCATTTCGCCGCCGCCTTCTTCACCGGCGCCTCGTCCGCCGCCGCGGCCGCGGGAGCTTCCGCAGCCGTCTCGGCGGGTTCGGCGTCCGCGCCGGGTCCGTCCGCTCCGGCCCGTTCTCCCGCCCCTGCTCCTTTGGGCGGCTCGGCACCCGCGAGGGAGGGGGAGTCGTCCCCCGCCGTCTTCAGACGCTCCACGCCGTAGCGCAGCGCGGACGCGTACGTGTCGTCCGGGTCCAGCCGCCGCAGCTCCTCCGCGATCAGCTCCGCGGTGTCCCGGCGCTTGAGCGCCACCGCCCGCTTGGGCTGGCCCTGGATGGACAGCGTGGCCAGCGCGCCGTCGGCCCGGTCGAGCACGATCGGCCCGCAGTCGGTGTCCATGCGGACCGCGGTCAGCCCGGGCCCGCTGGACAGGGACCGCCTCACCGGCACGTCCAGCCGGTCCGCCAGCCACATCGCCAGCAGTTCGCAGCTCGGATTGAACTCCTCGCCCTCCACCTCGACGCCCAGCACCTTGCACGCCACCTGGTCCAGGGCGGCGGCCAGCATCGAACGCCAGGGAGTGATCCGGGTCCAGGACAGGTCCGTGTCACCGGGCGTGTAGGCGTCCGCGCGGGCCGCGAGCTCCCGTACCGGCTGCTCGCAGGCGTAGGTGTCGGTCACCCGGCGCTGGGCCAGCGCGCCCAGCGGATCGGCTGCCGGGTTCAGCGGCGCGTTGACCGGCCACCACACCACCACCGGCGCGTCCGGCAGCAGCAGTGGCAGCACCACCGACTGGGCGTGGTCGATCACCTCGCCGTACAGCCGCAGTACCACCGTCTCGCCGGTGCCCGCGTCCGCGCCCACCCGCACCTCGGCGTCCAGCCGGGACTGGGTGCGGTCCCGCGGCGAGCGGGAGACGCGCTTGATCACCACCAGGGTGCGCGAGGGATGCTCGTGCGAGGCGTCGCTCGCGGCCTTCAGCGCGTCGTAGGCGTTCTCCTCGTCCGTCACGATGACCAGCGTCAGCACCATGCCGACGGCCGGGGTGCCGATGGCGCGGCGGCCCTGCACCAGCGCCTTGTTGATCTTGCTGGCCGTGGTGTCCGTGAGGTCTATCTTCATGGCCGGCGCCAGCTCCGTCCGTCTCGCTCGAGCATTTCGTCCGCCTCGGCGGGCCCCCACGTACCGGCCGGGTACTGGGCGGGCCTGCCATGGCGGTCCCAGTACTCCTCGATCGGGTCGAGGATCTTCCAGGACAGCTCGACCTCCTCGGTGCGCGGGAAGAGGTTCGAGTCGCCGAGCAGGACGTCCAGGATCAGCCGCTCGTACGCCTCCGGGCTCGACTCGGTGAACGACTCGCCGTAGGCGAAGTCCATCGACACGTCCCGGATCTCCATGGAGGTGCCCGGTACCTTCGAACCGAACCGCACGGTGACCCCCTCGTCCGGCTGGACGCGGATCACGATGGCGTTCTGCCCGAGCTCCTCGGTGGCCGTGGTGTCGAAGGGGGAGTGCGGCGCCCGCTGGAAGACCACCGCGATCTCGGTGACCCGGCGGCCCAGCCGCTTGCCGGTGCGCAGGTAGAAGGGGACGCCCGCCCAGCGGCGGTTGTCGATGCCCAGCTTGATCGCGGCGTAGGTGTCGGTCCTGGAGTCCGGGTCGATGCCGTCCTCCTCCAGATAGCCGCGCACCTTGGTGCCGCCCTGCCAGCCGGCCGCGTACTGCCCGCGCACGGTGTCCCTGCCCAGGTCCTTCGGCAGTCGTACGGCACCGAGCACCTTGGTCTTCTCCGCGGCGAGCGCGTCGGCGTCGAAGGAGGCGGGCTCCTCCATCGCGGTGAGGGCGAGCAGCTGGAGCAGGTGGTTCTGGATGACGTCGCGGGCGGCGCCGATGCCGTCGTAGTAGCCGGCCCGGCCGCCGATGCCGATGTCCTCGGCCATGGTGATCTGGACATGGTCCACATACGACCGGTTCCAGATCGGCTCGAACATCTGGTTGGCGAAGCGCAGCGCCAGGATGTTCTGGACGGTCTCCTTGCCCAGGTAGTGGTCGATCCGGAAGACCTGCTCCGGCGCGAACACCTCGTGCACGATCGCGTTGAGCTCCTCGGCGGACTTCAGGTCGTGGCCGAAGGGCTTCTCGATGACCGCGCGCCGCCAGGAACCGTTCGTCTGGTCGGCGAGCCCGTGCTTCTTCAGCTGCTGGATGACGACGGGGAAGGACCGCGGCGGCACCGACAGGTAGAAGGCGAAGTTGCCGCCCGTGCCCTGGGCCTTGTCCAGCTCCTCGATGGTCTCGCGCAGCCGCTCGAAGGCGTCGTCGTCGTCGAAGGTGCCCTGCACGAAGCGCATGCCCTGGATGAGCTGCTGCCAGACCTCCTCGCGGAAGGGAGTGCGGGCGTGCTCCTTGACCGCGTCGTGCACCTCCTGGGCGAAGTCCTCGTGCTGCCACTCGCGGCGGGCGAAGCCCACCAGCGAGAAGCCCGGCGGCAGCAGCCCGCGGTTGGCCAGGTCGTACACGGCCGGCATCAGCTTCTTGCGGGACAGGTCGCCCGTGACGCCGAAGATGACCAGGCCCGACGGCCCCGCGATGCGCGGGAGCCGTCGGTCCGCCGGGTCACGCAGCGGGTTCGCTCCGGGACCTGAAAGCGGTGACAAGGTCTCAGCCCTCCGCGGGGGCGAGGCGCTCCAGCTCCGCCTCGGTCGACTTCAGCAGGTCGTTCCAGGAGGCCTCGAACTTGTCGACACCCTCGTCCTCGAGCAGCTGCACCACCTCGTCGTAGGAGATGCCGAGCCGCTCGATCGCGTCGAGGTCGGCGCGGGCCTGCTCGTAGGTTCCGGCGACGGTGTTGCCGGTGATGTTCCCCTGCTCCTCGGTGGCGAACAGGGTCGCCTCCGGCATGGTGTTCACCGTGTTGGGCGCGACCAGCTCGTCCACGTACATGGTCGGCTTGTACGCCTTGTCCTTCACCCCGGTGGAGGCCCACAGCGGACGCTGGACGTTGGCACCCTCGCGCTCCAGGGCCTGCCAGCGCTCGGAGGAGAAGACCTCCTCGTACGCCTGGTAGGCCAGACGGGCGTTGGCGACGGCGGCCTTGCCGCGCAGCGCCTTGGCCTCGTCGGTGCCCAGGGCGTCGATGCGCTTGTCGATCTCGGTGTCCACGCGGGAGACGAAGAACGACGCCACCGAGTGGATCTTCGACAGGTCCAGCCCCTTGGCCCTGGCCTTCTCCAGACCGGCGAGGTAGGCGTCCATGACCTCGCGGTAGCGCTCGAGAGAGAAGATCAGCGTGACGTTGACGCTGATGCCCAGGCCGATGACCTCGGTGATGGCGGGCAGGCCGGCGCGGGTGGCCGGGATCTTGATGAGGGTGTTGGGCCGGTCCACCAGCCAGGCCAGCTGCTTGGCCTCGGCGACCGTGGCCTTGGTGTTGTGGGCCAGGCGGGGGTCGACCTCGATGGAGACCCGGCCGTCCTTGCCGCCCGTGGCGTCGAACACCGGGCGCAGGATGTCGGCGGCGTCGCGGACGTCCGCCGTGGTGATCATGCGGACGGCTTCCTCGACGCTGACCTTCCGCGCGGCGAGGTCGGACAGCTGCTGGTCGTAGCCGTCGCCCTCGGAGATCGCCTTCTGGAAGATGGTCGGGTTGGTCGTGACGCCCACTACGTGCTGCTGGTCGATCAGCTCGGCCAGATTGCCGGACGTGATCCGCTTGCGCGACAGGTCGTCCAGCCAGATCGCGACGCCTTCCTCGGAGAGGCGCTTGAGTGCGTCTGTCATGGAAATTGCATCTCCTACGTGTCGTATATGAGCGTCAGCGCTGAGCCGCGGCGATCGATTCCCGGGCCACCGCGGCCACGTTCTCGGCCGTGAAGCCGTACTCCTTGAACAGCACCTTTCCGTCGGCGGAGGCACCGAAGTGCTCCAGGGAGACGATCCGCCCCGCGTCGCCGACGTACTTGTGCCAGGTGAGTCCGACACCGGCCTCGATCGCGACCCGCGCCTTCACGGACGGCGGCAGAACGCTGTCCCGGTACCCCTGGTCCTGCTCCTCGAACCACTCCACGGACGGCATCGACACCACACGGGTGGGCACACCGGCCGCCTGGAGCTGCTCGCGCGCCTCGACCGCCACATGCACCTCGGAGCCGGTGGCGATCAGGATGACCTGCGGCTCGCCGCCCTCGGCCTCGAACATCACATAGCCGCCGCGCGCCGCGCCCTCGTTCGGCTCGTAGACCGGCACGCCCTGCCGGGTCAGCGCCAGACCGTGCGGGGTGCCCTTGCCGAACTCCTTGGTCCAGCGCTTGAGGATCTCCCGCCAGGCGATCGCCGTCTCGTTGGCGTCCGCCGGGCGCACGATGTTCAGACCCGGGATGGCGCGCAGCGACGCCAGGTGCTCCACCGGCTGGTGGGTCGGGCCGTCCTCGCCCAGACCGATCGAGTCGTGGGTCCACACGTAGGTCACCGGCAGGTGCATCAGTGCCGACAGCCGCACCGCGTTGCGCATGTAGTCGGAGAACACCAGGAAGGTGCCGCCGTAGATGCGGGTGTTGCCGTGCAGCGCGATGCCGTTCATCTCCGCGGCCATGGCGTGCTCGCGGATGCCGAAGTGGATGGTGCGGCCGTACGGGTCGGCCTCCGGCAGCGGGTTGTCCGCCGGGAGGAACGACGACGTCTTGTCGATCGTGGTGTTGTTGGAGCCCGCCAGGTCGGCCGAGCCGCCCCACAGCTCCGGGATCACCGCGCCCAGCGCCTGCAGCACCTTGCCGGAGGCGGCACGGGTGGCGACGGCCTTGCCCGGCTCGAACACCGGGATGCTGTCCTCCCAGCCCTTGGGCAGCTCACCGGCGGCGATCCGGTCGAACAGCGCCGCCCGCTCCGGGTTGTTGCTACGCCACTCCTGGAACGACTTCTCCCACTCGGCCCTGGCCTGACGGCCGCGCTCCAGCGCCTTGCGGGTGTGCTCGATGACCTCGTCGGCCACCTCGAAGGTCCGTTCCGGGTCGAAGCCCAGCACCCGCTTGGTCGCCGCGACCTCCTCCTCGCCCAGCGCCGAGCCGTGCGCGGCCTCGGTGTTCTGCGCGTGCGGGGCAGGCCAGGCGATGATCGAGCGCATCGCGATGAACGACGGCCGGTCGGTGACCTTCTTCGCCTCCTGGATCGCCGCGAAGATCGCCGCAGGGTCCAGGTCGCCGTTGTCCTTCGGCTGCACGCGCTGCACGTGCCAGCCGTAGGCCTCGTACCGCTTGACGGTGTCCTCCGAGACCGCCGTCTCGGTGTCGCCCTCGATCGAGATGTGGTTGTCGTCCCACAGCAGGATCAGGTTGCCCAGCTTCTGGTGGCCGGCCAGCGAGGAGGCCTCGGCGCTGATGCCCTCCTGCAGGCAGCCGTCGCCGGCGATGCAGTACACGAAGTGGTCGAACGGCGACTCGCCGGCCGGCGCGTCCGGGTCGAACAGGCCCCGCTCGTAGCGGGCGGCCATCGCCATGCCCACCGCGTTCGCCACGCCCTGGCCCAGCGGGCCGGTCGTGGTCTCCACGCCGACCGTGTGCCCGTACTCCGGGTGGCCCGGAGTCTTCGAGCCCCAGGTGCGGAAGGACTTCAGGTCGTCCAGCTCGAGACCGAATCCGGCCAGGTACAGCTGGGTGTAAAGAGTCAGGGACGAGTGACCGGCGGACAGGACGAAACGGTCCCGCCCGACCCAGTCGGCGTCCGCCGGGTCGTGCCGCATCACCTTCTGGAAGAGGGTGTACGCGGCAGGCGCCAGGCTCATCGCCGTACCCGGATGGCCGTTACCGACCTTCTGTACGGCATCGGCGGCCAGGACGCGGGCGGTGTCCACGGCCCGCTGGTCCAACTCGGTCCACTCGAGGTCTGTGGTGGTCGGCTTGGTGCTCACCCTGAGTCAGGGCTCCTCTCCACATGTTCGTCTGCCGATGACGGCCCACCGGCGGTGTCGAGCCTACCCCCGTAGGACACGCGTTCTTCCGGTCATTCCAGACTGCCGGGCCTCACCGCCATCCGCCTCCTGACTTGCCCGGACCTGCATTCGGCAGATGAATACGAGCGCGCTCACCCGCGCGCTCAATCGAGCTCGAATACGCACCTCGGAGGGTGTCCGCCAACACGACCGGACCCCCGCGAATGCCGGGGTCCGGGCAACGTCTAGAGTGGCGTGGTACGCGCGAGCCTTTACTGCCTGTTCACACACGGGGCTCGCTGGGATGTCTCTGTAGGGGTGTGCGTGACGGCCGTTGAATCCCGTCCAGCGGGACTGCTGGGGACGAGCCCGAGCCCTGCACGGCGGCCGTTGGGGGCCCGTGTCATGGGCTTCGTGGCACTGACCAAGCCGCGGATCATCGAGCTGCTGCTCATCACCACCGTCCCGGTGATGTTCCTGGCGCAGCAGGGTGTGCCCGACCTGGACCTGGTGCTGCTGACCTGCATCGGCGGCTACCTGTCCGCGGGCGGCGCCAACGCGCTGAACATGTACATCGACCGGGACATCGACGCGCTGATGGACCGCACCTCCCAGCGCCCGCTGGTCACCGGCATGGTCAGCCCGCGCGAGTGCCTGGCCTTCGGCATCACCCTGGCGGTCGTCTCCACTCTGCTGTTCGGACTCACCGTCAACTGGCTGTCCGCCTGGCTCGCCCTGGGCGCACTGCTGTTCTACGTCGTCGTCTACACGATGATCCTCAAGCGGCGCACCGCGCAGAACATCGTGTGGGGCGGCATCGCCGGCTGCATGCCGGTGCTGATCGGCTGGTCGTCGGTCACCAACTCCCTGTCCTGGGCACCGGTCGTCCTCTTCCTGGTGATGTTCTTCTGGACGCCGCCGCACTACTGGCCGCTGTCCATGAAGGTGAAGGACGACTACGCCCGGGTGGGCGTGCCGATGCTGCCGGTGATCGCCACCAACAAGGCGGTCGCCAAGCAGATCGTCCTCTACAGCTGGGTCATGGTCGCCGTCTCCCTGCTGCTGACCCCGCTCGGCTACACCGGCTGGTTCTACACGGCGGTCGCGCTGGCAGCGGGCGGCTGGTGGCTGTGGGAGGCCCATGCGCTGCTCAACCGGGCGAAGGCCGAGGTGACCGGCGCCAAGCTCAAGGAGATGCGCCTGTTCCACTGGTCGATCACCTATGTCTCGCTGCTCTTCGTGGCGGTGGCGGTGGACCCCTTCCTGCGCTGACCCACCGCCGCGAGGCACCCGGGCGGGGCGAGTGGCCAAGGCCACGGACCTCGCCCGTCGCCTATTGATCTACTGATCGGTAGCATCCTGACCATGGCAGACACGCAGCAGGCGGACCGCAGGGCCGAGCAGAAGGCGACCCGGCTCGCCAAGCAGATCAGCACCTTCGCCAAGGCCCACGGCGGCGCCGAGGGCCAGATCGCCTACATCGGCGAGCGCGGCGCCCGCATCGTCCTGGTCGGCCAGGACGGCCGCTGGGGCGACCTGGTGGCCCCGTCCACCGACGTCGCCGAGAAGGCGGTGCAGAAGGCCGGCATCACCGTCCACGAGTCCTTCGACGGCGAGTTCGCCGCCCGGGTGGAGACCGGCCGCTACGAGTGGAAGCGCATGGCCGGCCTGCAGATCGGCGGCTGACCGGCGCCGGATGCCGGCGACGGGCGCGGGCGGGCGCACGACAGGCTGGAACGTGCGCACCGCGCCCGGCGCGCATCCGTCGCAACGTGCGCGCTACTCACACCCGGTCCCGCTCGTTGAACACGGCAACCGCAGCGCCGTGCCGGGAGCCGGGATGATCGAAACGCCGTCCTTGGTGGACCAGTACTGTCACGGCGTCCTCAGGACGGAGCTGGGCCTGGGCACCTTCGAGGCCCAGCTGGGCCGCACCGAGGGGCCGCCCGCTCCCGGCACCACCCTCTTCGACACCCAGACCGGCTTCGCCGTGCGCCGCTGGTGCCCGCCCCTGCTGGGGCTGGAGCCGCACTGCCCGCCCGCCCTCTACCTGGCCCGCCGGCGCGAGCTGGGCGTCCTGGAGGCCGGCCGCCGCCTGCTGCGGGGCAGCGGCATCACCACCTACCTCATCGACACCTCACCGCCCGGCGACCTCACCGACCCGGCCGAACTGGCCGCCGCCGGTGACGCCGAGGCGCACGAGATCGTCCGTCTGGAGCAGCTCGCGGAGCAGGTCGCCGACACCTCCGGCACCGTCGAGTCCTTCCTCGCCAATCTCGCCGAGTCGGTGCACGGCGCCGCCACGCACGCCGTCGCCTTCACCTCCGCCGCCGGAGCCCGGCACGGACTGGCGCTCGCCCCCGAGCCGCCGGGGCCGGGGGAGGTGCGCGGCGCGGCGGGACGCTGGCTGGCCGCGCGCCGCGCCGGCGACGAGCTGACCGACCCGGTGCTCCTCCGGCACCTGCTGTGGATCGCCGTCGCCACCGGGCTGCCCCTGCAACTGCACGCCGGGCTCGGCGCTCCCGGGGCCCGCACCGACCGCACCGACCCCGCACTGCTCACCGACTTCGTGCGGGCCACCGCGGGCCTCGGCACCGACCTGGTGCTGCTGCACGGCTACCCGTACCACCGGCACGCCGCCCACCTGGCCGGCGTCTTCCCGCACGTCTACGCCGACACCGGCGCCGCCCTGGTGCGCACCGGCGCCCGCGCGGCGAGCGTCCTGGCGGAGACCCTGGAACTGGCCCCCTTCGGCAAGATCCTCTTCTCCACCGGCGCGCAAGGGCTGCCCGAGCTGCACGTGGTGGGCGCCCGGCTGTTCCGCGAGGCGCTCGGCCGCGTGCTGGGCGGCTGGGTCGCCGAGGGCGCCTGGTCCCTGCCCGACGCCCAGCGGGTGGCGCGGATGCTGGCGGAGCACAACGCGCGGCGGGTCTACGGGCTGGAGGGCGGCCTCTGAGCGAGCGGCGGGCGCCGATCACGCCGGGGCTCGGGCGCCGGTGACGGCGGGCTCGGGCGCAGGCGAGGGCGCCGGGGCCGCAGGAGCCGGTGAGCGACGCCAGGGCCGGGGCGTCAGGCGTTGGTGAGCGACGCCTGCGCACTCGGGGCGGCGGGCGCCTGAGTGCCGGCCACCGGACGCTCCCGCAGCGACAGCAGCACCCGCAGCACCCAGATCCACATGACGCACGAGCCGAACATGTGCGCACCCACCAGCACCTCGGGCAGCTCGGTGAAGTACTGCACATAGCCGATGGCGCCCTGCGCGAGCAGGATCACGAACAGCTCCCGCGTCCTGGCCGACGGCCCCTTCGGCGCGTCCACCGCCTTCAGCACGAACCACAGCGCGAAGGTCAGCGTCACCACGATCCACGCCAGCACGGCGTGCAGCTTGCTGACCGTCTCCCAGTCCAGCGGCATCCGCTCGACCTCGCTGGAGTCACCCGCGTGCGGTCCTGCCCCGGTGACCACCGTGCCGACCGCGATCAGCAGCACGGCGGCGGCGACCAGGCACCACACCAGCTGCTGCACGGCCTTGCCCACCAGCGGCCTGGGCGGCTCGTCGCCCTCCCGGGTGCGCTGCCACATCACGGTCGCCACCGCGATCAGCGCCGAGGAGAGCAGGAAGTGCGCGGCGACCGTGTACGGGTTGAGGCCGACCAGCACCACGATGCCGCCGAGCACCGCGTTGCCCATGACGATCCAGAACTGCGCCCAGCCCAGCCGGGTCAGGCTCCGCCGGCGCGGCTCGGCGGAGCGCGCGGCGACGATCGCCCAGCCGACGGCGGCGCACAGCACATAGGTCAGCAGCCGGTTGCCGAACTCGATGTAGCCGTGGATGCCCATCTCGGCCGTGTTGTGGATCGAGTCCTCGGTGCACTTGGGCCAGGTCGGGCAGCCCAGTCCGGAGCCGGTGAGCCGCACGGCGCCGCCGGTGACCACGATGACCACCGACATGACGAGCGCGGCGAGCACGGCCCGCCGGACGGTCCGGGGCTGCGGAGTCCAGCGGGCGGCGATGAAGGCGAGCGGGTTGCGCAGGGCCTCGAGGGCGTCGGCGCGGGTCACGTTTGGCACGCGTCCCATCGTAGGGCGCGGCTTGTGCACGCTTTCACGAGGGGCGGTCACCGGCGCACGCTCCTACTCCCAGCGGAAGAACCTGCCGGCCGCGGCGAGGGAGGCGACCGCCCAGGCGGCGAGGATGCCGAGGTTCGCCCAGGGCATCCCGGCCCCGTCCTGGAGCACGTCCCGCAGCCCCGCGGAGAGTGCCGAGATCGGCAGCAGCCCGAGGACGTCCGCCGCGGCGTCCGGGAACTTGTCCAGCGGCACCACGACCCCGCCGCCGACCAGGAGCAGCAGGAACACCAGGTTGGCGGTGGCCAGCGTGGCCTCCGCCCTGAGCGTGCCCGCCATCAGCAGCCCGAGCCCGGAGAAGGCGGCGGTGCCCAGCACCAGCAGCATCACCACCGCGAGCGGACTGCCCTGCGGCGACCAGCCGAGCAGCAGCGCGATCACCGTCAGCAGCAGGATCTGCAGCACCTCGGTGACCAGTACGGACGCCGACTTGGCGGTCATCAGACCCCAGCGCGGCAGCGGCGAGGAGGCGAGCCGCTTCAGCACGCCGTACCGCCGCTCGAACCCGGTGGCGATGGCCTGCCCGGTGAACGCGGTCGACATCACGGCGAGCGCCAGCACACCGGGGGCGAGGAAGTCCACCGTCTCGCCCTCGCCGGTGTCCACGATGTCGACGGTGCTGAACAGCACCAGCAGCAGGGTGGGGATGACCACGGTCAGCAGCAGCTGCTCGCCGTTGCGCAGCAGCATCTTCGTCTCGAGCGCCGCCTGCGCCGCGATCATGCGGCCGAGGGGTGCCGCGCCCGGCTTCGGCGCGTAGGTGCCGGGGGTGGTCGTGGTCACGAACGCAGCTCCTTGCCGGTGAGCTCCAGAAAGACGTCCTCGAGAGTGTGCCGCTCCACCGAGATGCTGTCCGGCATCACCCCGTGCTGGGCGCACCAGGACGTCACCGTGGCCAGCAGCTGCGGGTCGACCTTGCCGACGACCCGGTAGGAGCCCGGGATCAGCTCGGCGGCCGAGGAGTCCGGGGGGAGGGCCTTGAGCAGCGAGCCGACGTCGAGGCCGGGGCGGCCGGTGAAGCGCAGGGTGTTCTCCGCGCCCCCTTTGCACAGCTCCTCCGGGGAGCCCTGGGTTATGACCCGTCCGCCGTCGATGATGGCGACGTCGTCGGCGAGCTGCTCGGCCTCGTCCATGTAGTGGGTGGTGAGGATCACACTGACGCCGTCGGCGCGCAGGTCCCGCACGAGATCCCAGGCGGCGCGGCGGGCCTGCGGGTCGAGACCGGCGGTCGGCTCGTCCAGGAACACCAGCTCGGGGCGGCCCACCACGGCCATCGCCAGCGCGAGCCGCTGCTTCTGCCCGCCGGACAGGCGGCGGTAGCTGGTCCGGCCGCAGGAGCCGAGCCCGAGCCGCTCGATCAGCGCGTCCACGTCCAGCGGATGCGCGTGCAGCCGGGCCACGTGCCGCAGCATCTCGTCCGCCCGGGCGCCGGAGTAGACGCCGCCGGACTGGAGCATCACGCCGATGCGCGGGCGAAGCTCGGCGGACTGCCGGACCGGGTCGAGGCCCAGGACGCGCACCGTGCCGGAGTCCGGCCGCCGGTACCCCTCGCAGGTCTCGACCGTGGTCGTCTTGCCGGCCCCGTTGGGGCCGAGCACGGCGGTCACGCCCCTGCCGGCCACCAGGTCGAGGCCGTCCACCGCGGTCTTGGGGCCGTACCGCTTCACCAGGGCCTGGACCTGGACCACGGGCTCGTTTCGCATGACTCAGGAGTCTAGGGAGCCGCGGCCCCGCTCAGGACCGGGGGGTTCGGATCCGCCCGCGCGGGACCGGTGCCCTTTCAGCCACTTCCGGGCACGGTCCGCGGCGTCGCCGCGGGTTCGCCCGGGCCCCGGCGGCCCCGCCCCGCCCCGGTCGGCGGGACGGTCGCCGGAGGGCCGCCGCGATCGCCGCCCGGATGACGAGAGGGCCGGTCACGGGGGGTTGGGGCAGGGTCCGGAGCCTCCCGGCAGGGCGTGCGGGACGCCGCGGAGAACGGTCCGCGGGTGATCGATCAAAGATCGTTTCCGCAGGTCGGATTAGGTTTGCCTAAGTGATGCAGCGCACCACCGGGTGCTCAGGGCGGCGCTTGCCGGGCTCCGAGGAATTACGCAACAATGGCGTTGTGAAAAACGTCGGCGAGGCTCCCCACGAGGAACTGGCGACCGGAGAGCGGTCCACCCGCAACCGGGTCGCCCGCTCCATCCTGGACCACGGGCCGTCGACCGTCGCCGAACTGGCCGGGCGCCTCGGGCTGACCCAGGCGGCCGTCCGCCGGCACCTGGACGCGCTGGCCGCCGACAACGTCGTGGAGGCGCGCGAGAGGCGCGTGTACGGCACCCGCTCGCGCGGGCGCCCCGCGAAGGTCTTCGCCCTCACCGACTGCGGCCGGGACGCCTTCGACCAGTCGTACGACAAGCTGGCCGTCGACGCCCTGCGCTGGATCGGCGAGAAGGAGGGCGGCAGCGAGGCGATCTCCGCCTTCGCCCGCGCCCGGATCGCCGCCCAGGGCGACAGCTACCGCAAGGCGGTCGAGTCCGTGCCGCCCGAGCAGCGCACCGAAGCCCTGGCCAAGGCGCTCAGCGCGGACGGGTACGCTGCCACCGCGCGCAGCGCACCGGTCGGCGAGCAGCTGTGCCAGCACCACTGCCCCGTCGCCCATGTGGCCGAGCAGTTCCCGCAACTGTGCGAGGCCGAGACGGAATTTTTCGCCGAGCTTCTCGGTACGCACGTACAGCGACTGGCGACCATCGCCCACGGCGACGGCGTCTGCACGACGTTCGTCCCGAAGGCTTCCAAGATTTCACACGCCCCTGAGAACGCATCTGCAAGCACGGCCGGGAGGAACCCCGCATGACTCTCCCCACGGAGACTGCCCACCCTGAGCTGGAGGGCCTGGGCAAGTACGAATACGGCTGGGCCGACCGGGACGTCGCCGGTGCGTCGGCACGCCGCGGCCTGGACGAGGAGGTCGTCCGGGACATCTCCGCCAAGAAGGACGAGCCGGAGTGGATGACCAAGCTCCGGCTCAAGGGGCTGCGGCTGTTCGAGAAGAAGCCGATGCCGAACTGGGGCTCGGACCTGTCGGGCATCGACTTCGACAACATCAAGTACTTCGTGCGCTCCACGGAGAAGCAGGCGGAGTCCTGGGAGGACCTGCCCGAGGACATCAAGAACACCTACGACAAGCTGGGCATCCCCGAGGCCGAGAAGAAGCGCCTGGTCGCCGGTGTCGCCGCCCAGTACGAGTCGGAGGTCGTCTACCACCAGATCCGCGAGGACCTGGAGGAGCAGGGCGTCATCTTCCTGGACACCGACACCGCGCTGAAGGAGCACCCGGAGCTCTTCAAGGAGTACTTCGGCACGGTCATCCCGGCCGGTGACAACAAGTTCGCCGCGCTCAACACGGCCGTGTGGTCCGGCGGCTCCTTCATCTACGTGCCCCCGGGCGTGCACGTGGAGATCCCGCTCCAGGCCTACTTCCGGATCAACACCGAGAACATGGGCCAGTTCGAGCGGACCCTGATCATCGTCGACGAGGGTGCCTATGTGCACTACGTCGAGGGCTGCACCGCGCCGATCTACAAGTCGGACTCGCTGCACTCCGCGGTCGTCGAGATCATCGTCAAGAAGAACGCCCGCTGCCGGTACACGACCATCCAGAACTGGTCGAACAACGTCTACAACCTGGTCACCAAGCGCGCCGTCGCCTACGAGGGCGCCACCATGGAGTGGGTCGACGGCAACATCGGCTCCAAGGTGACCATGAAGTACCCGGCCGTCTACCTGATGGGCGAGCACGCCAAGGGCGAGACGCTGTCCATCGCCTTCGCCGGCGAGGGCCAGCACCA
The DNA here is from genome assembly GCF_012034205.1 of Streptomyces composti. Classification (GTDB taxonomy): domain Bacteria; phylum Actinomycetota; class Actinomycetes; order Streptomycetales; family Streptomycetaceae; genus Streptomyces; species Streptomyces composti. Next base: position 124,812 of record NZ_JAATEM010000004.1, on the reverse strand, counting down.
GGACGCCGGCGCCAAGATGGTCCACATGGCGCCCAACACCTCCTCCAACATCGTCTCCAAGTCGGTGGCGCGCGGCGGTGGCCGTACCTCGTACCGCGGTCTGATCGAGATCGGCGAGGGCGCCCCGGGTTCCAAGTCCAACGTGCTGTGCGACGCGCTGCTCGTGGACACCATCTCCCGCTCGGACACCTACCCCTACGTGGACGTCCGCGAGGACGACGTGTCCATGGGCCACGAGGCGACCGTCTCCAAGGTCTCCGAGGACCAGCTCTTCTACCTGATGAGCCGCGGCCTGAGCGAGGACGAGGCCATGGCGATGATCGTGCGCGGCTTCGTCGAGCCGATCGCCAAGGAGCTGCCCATGGAGTACGCCCTGGAGCTCAACCGGCTGATCGAGCTGCAGATGGAAGGCGCGGTCGGCTGACCCGTCAGTCATCCGAGCAGCAGGCGGCCCGCCTCCCGGGGCGGGCCGAGGATCGCAACGCAACGGAAAGCGAGCACTACGACAGCCATGGCTGAGGCTCAGAACATCCCCGTGGGGTCCACCACGGCGGGCCAGATCGCGGTCGCCGCGGAGTCGACCGTCGCCACGCGCATGAGCGCGCCCCCGTCCTTCGACGTGGCCGACTTCCCCGTGCCGCACGGCCGGGAGGAGGAGTGGCGGTTCACCCCGCTGGAGCGCCTGCGCGGTCTGCACGACGGCACCGCCACCGCCACCGGCGAGGGCGTCAAGGTCGCCGTCGACGCCCCCGAGGGCGTCACCGTCGAGACCGTCGGCCGCGACGACCCCCGGATCGGCAAGGCCGGCACGCCCGTGGACCGCGTCGCCGCCCAGGCGTACTCCTCCTTCGAGCAGGCCTCGGTCGTGACCGTGCCCAAGGAGACCGTCCTCACCGAGCCGATCCGCATCGCGGTGCACGGCGAGGGCGGCGTCGCCTTCGGCCACCAGGTCATCGAGCTGGGCGCCTTCGCCGAGGCCGTGGTCGTCATCGACCACACCGGTGACGCGGTGCTCGCCGCCAACGTCGACTTCCTGCTCGGCGACGGCGCCAAGCTGACCGTCGTCTCCGTCCAGGACTGGGACGAGAAGGCCGTGCACGCCGCCCAGCACAACGCCCTGGTCGGCCGCGACGCCAGCTTCAAGTCCGTGGTCGTCACCTTCGGCGGCGACCTCGTGCGCCTCCACCCGCGGGTCCGCTACGCCGGCACCGGCGGCGAGGCCGAGCTGTTCGGCCTGTACTTCACCGACGCCGGCCAGCACCAGGAGCACCGCCTGCTGGTCGACCACAACACCCCGCACTGCCGCTCCAACGTCGCCTACAAGGGCGCGCTGCAGGGCGACGACGCGCACGCGGTGTGGATCGGCGACGTCCTCATCGAGGCCAGGGCCGAGGGCACGGACACCTACGAGATGAACCGCAACCTCGTCCTCACCGACGGCGCGCGGGTCGACTCGGTCCCCAACCTGGAGATCGAGACCGGCGAGATCGTCGGCGCCGGCCACGCCAGCGCCACCGGCCGCTTCGACGACGAACAGCTCTTCTACCTGATGGCGCGCGGCATCCCCGAGCACGAGGCGCGCCGTCTGGTGGTCCGCGGCTTCTTCGCGGAGCTCGTGCAGCAGATCGGCGTCCCCGACATCGAGGAGCGTCTGATCGCCAAGATCGAGGAGGAGCTGGAGGCGTCGGTCGCATGACCTTCCAACGAGTCTGCGGACTGAGCGAGCTGGAGGAGGACACCCCGAAGCGGGTGGAACTCGACGGCACGCCGGTCTCCCTCGTGCGCACCGAGGGCGAGGTGTTCGCGATCTACGACATCTGCTCGCACGCGAACGTCTCCCTCTCGGAGGGCGAGGTGGACGACTGCCACATCGAGTGCTGGCTGCACGGCTCGCGATTCGACCTCCGTTCCGGCAAGCCCGACGCCCTTCCGGCGACGCGCCCCGTCCCCGTATACCCCGTAAAGATCGAAGGGGACGACGTGCTCGTCTCCCTCACCCAGGAGTCCTGAGGCACCCATGGCAACGCTTGAAATCCGAGACCTGCACGTCACCGTCGAGGCCGACAACGCCACGAAGGAGATCCTCAAGGGCGTCGACCTCACCGTGAAGCAGGGCGAGACGCACGCCATCATGGGCCCCAACGGCTCGGGCAAGTCGACCCTCGCCTACTCCCTCGCGGGTCACCCCAAGTACACGATCACCCAGGGCACCGTCACCCTCGACGGCGAGGACGTCCTGGAGATGTCCGTCGACGAGCGCGCCCGCGCCGGCCTGTTCCTCGCCATGCAGTACCCGGTCGAGGTCCCCGGCGTCTCCGTCTCCAACTTCCTGCGCACCTCCGCCACCGCCATCCGCGGCGAGGCCCCCAAGCTGCGCACCTGGGTGAAGGAGGTCAAGGAGGCCATGGAGCGCCTCAACATGGACCCCTCCTTCGCCGAGCGCAACGTCAACGAGGGCTTCTCCGGCGGTGAGAAGAAGCGCCACGAGATCCTCCAGCTGGAGCTGCTCAAGCCGAAGATCGCGATCCTCGACGAGACCGACTCCGGCCTCGACGTCGATGCGCTCAGGGTCGTCTCCGAGGGCGTCAACCGCGTCCGCGAGACCGGCGAGGTCGGCACCCTGCTGATCACGCACTACACGCGCATCCTGCGCTACATCAAGCCCGACCACGTCCACGTGTTCGCCGACGGCCGCATCGCCGAGTCCGGTGGCCCGGAGCTCGCCGACAAGCTGGAGGCCGAGGGCTACGAGGCATACACGAAGGGTGGCGCATCCGCGTGACACAGCTGCCGGGCCTCCTCGACACCGAGGCGATCCGTAAGGACTTCCCCGTGCTGGACCGCCGGGTCCACGACGGCAAGAAGCTCGTGTACCTGGACAACGCGGCGACCTCGCAGACGCCGCGCCAGGTGCTCGACGTGCTCTCCGAGTACTACGAGCAGCACAACGCCAACGTCCATCGTGGCGTGCACGTCCTCGCCGAGGAGGCCACGGCGCTGTACGAGGGCGCGCGCGACAAGGTGGCCGCGTTCATCAACGCGCCCAGCCGCGACGAGGTGATCTTCACCAAGAACGCCTCCGAGTCGCTCAACCTCGTGGCCAACATGCTCGGCTGGGCCGACGAACCCTACCGGGTGGACTCCGACACCGAGATCGTCATCACGGAGATGGAGCACCACTCCAACATCGTGCCGTGGCAGCTGCTCGCGCAGCGTACCGGCGCGAAGCTGAAGTGGTTCGGCCTCACCGACGACGGCCGCCTCGACCTGAGTAACCTCGACGAGATCATCACCGAGAAGACGAAGATCGTCTCCTTCGTGCTGGTCTCCAACATCCTGGGCACGGTCAACCCGGTCGAGGCGATCGTGCGCCGCGCCCAGGAGGTCGGCGCGCTGGTCTGCATCGACGCCTCCCAGGCCGCCCCGCACATGCCGCTGGACGTGCAGGCGCTGCAGGCCGACTTCGTGGCCTTCACCGGCCACAAGATGTGCGGCCCGACCGGCATCGGCGTGCTCTGGGGCCGCCAGGAGCTGCTGGAGGACCTGCCTCCGTTCCTCGGCGGCGGCGAGATGATCGAGACCGTCTCCATGCAGTCCTCGACCTACGCCCCCGCCCCGCACAAGTTCGAGGCGGGCACGCCCCCGATCGCCCAGGCGGTCGGTCTCGGCGCCGCGATCGACTACCTGACGTCGATCGGCATGGACAAGGTCCTCGCCCATGAGCAGGCCCTCACCGAGTACGCGGTGAAGCGCCTGGCGGAGGTCGCCGACCTGCGCATCATCGGTCCCGCCACGGCCGAGGAGCGGGGCGCCGCGATCTCCTTCACGCTGGGCGACATCCACCCGCACGACGTGGGCCAGGTCCTCGACGAGCAGGGCATCGCGGTCCGCGTCGGCCACCACTGCGCCCGCCCGGTCTGCCTCCGCTACGGAATTCCCGCGACCACGCGAGCGTCGTTCTATCTGTACTCCTCGCCGGCCGAGGTCGATGCCCTGGTCGACGGCCTGGAGCACGTACGGAACTTCTTCGGATGAGGGGCTGAGGCGTGAAGCTGGACTCCATGTACCAGGACGTCATCCTGGACCACTACAAGAACCCGCACGGCCGGGGGCTCCGGGACGGCGACGCCGAGGTGCACCACGTCAACCCGACGTGCGGCGACGAGATCACGCTGCGGGTGAAGTACGACGGCACCACGATCAGCGACGTCTCGTACGAGGGCCAGGGCTGCTCCATCAGCCAGGCCTCGGCCTCCGTGCTGAACGAGCTCCTGGTCGGCAAGGACCTGGCCGAGGCACAGCGCATCCAGGAGACCTTCCTGGAGCTGATGCAGTCCAAGGGAAAGATCGAACCCGACGACGCGATGGAGGACATCCTGGAGGACGCCGTGGCGTTCGCCGGTGTCTCCAAGTACCCGGCCCGGGTCAAGTGCGCCCTCCTGAGCTGGATGGCGTGGAAGGACGCGACGGCCCAGGCGCTGGGCGCCGACGCCGAAAGGACTACGGCATGAGCGAGACCGTGGAGATGAAGCCGGCCTCGGAGGAGGAACTCCGCGAGGCCCTGATGGACGTCGTCGACCCCGAGCTGGGCATCGACGTCGTCAACCTCGGCCTCATCTACGGCATCCACATCGACGACTCCAATGTGGCGACCGTCGACATGACCCTGACCTCGGCGGCCTGCCCGCTGACCGATGTCATCGAGGACCAGGCCAAGTCCGCCACCGAGGGCCTGGTCAAGGAACTGCGCATCAACTGGGTCTGGATGCCGCCGTGGGGCCCCGACAAGATCACCGACGACGGCCGTGAGCAGCTGCGGGCGCTCGGCTTCAACGTCTGAGACGACCGGCTCTCTCACAGCAGCGGCGGTACCCGATCCGTTCGGGTGCCGCCGCTGCTGCGTCGCCGTGCCGATTCCGCCGCCCCGCCCGGCCCCGTTATGTACGCTTGTACACATGGGATATCTGTTCCTGGCCGGAGCCATCGCCGCCGAGGTCGGTGCGACCACCGCCATGAAGTACAGCGACGGTTTCAGCAGGCTCGGTCCCTCACTGCTGACCCTCCTCGGGTATGTCGTCTCCTTCGCCCTGCTCGCCCAGACCCTGCGCACGGTCGCCGTCGGCACGGCCTATGCGATCTGGGCCGGCGTCGGGACCGCCGCCATCGCCACCATCGGCATCGTGTTCCTGGGCGAGGGGCTCACCGCGGCCAAGGCGCTCGGCATCGCACTGATCATCGTCGGCGTGGTGGTGCTCAATCTCGGGGGTGCGCACTGATGGCCGCCCCCCGCGCACGGCGCTACGACCCCGAGCGACGCCAGCGGATCATCGACGCGGCGATCCGGGTCGTGGGGAAGAAGGGCATCGCGGGCCTGAGCCACCGCAGCGTCGCCGCCGAGGCCGACGTCCCGCTCGGCTCCACCACGTACCACTTCGCCACCCTCGACGAACTGCTGGTCGCCGCGCTCCGCCAGGCCAACGAGGGCTTCGCCAAGGTGGTCGCGGCCCACGCCGGCCTGCGCGACCCGCGCACCGACCTGGCGGCCGGACTCGCCGCCGTGATGGGCGAGTGGCTCGCGGGCGAACGCACCGGGGTCGAGCTCGAGTACGAGCTGTACCTGGCCGCCCTGCGCCGCCCGGCCCTGCGCCCGGTCGCCGCCGAGTGGTGCCAGGGCGTCGCCGACCTGCTCTCCCACCGCACCGACCCGGTGACCGCTCGCGCCCTGGTCGCCCTGATGGACGGCATCTGCCTCCAGGTCCTGCTCACCGGCACGCCCTACGACGAGGCCTGGGCCCGCGACATGCTCCGGCGGCTCGTCCCGCCCGCTCAGGCGAGGACCGCGCCGCTGCCGGGGGCCTCCCCGAACGCCGCGGCTCCCTCCCCAAAGGCCGCCGGTCCCTCCCCGGAGGCCGCCGCATCCGAACCCGCATCCGTCCGGCGAGACGAGACGCCCGGCACGTGAGACGCAGGCGTACGGGTTCGCCCCTGCGGGCGGGGTCACGTTAGGTTGCCCTCATGACCGACACGACTGCTCAGAGCACCACCGGCGCAGTGGCCGCCGGCCTCGCCACCATCGCCGCAGACGGCACCGTTCTCGACACCTGGTTCCCCGCGCCCGAGCTGGTCGCCGAGCCCGGCCCCTCCGGCACCGAGCGGCTCTCCGCCGAGCGTGCCGCGGAACTCCTCGGCGGCGGTGCCACGGCGGCGATCGGCCCGGACGCCCGGCGCGGCGTCGAGGTCGTGGCGGTCCGCACGGTCATCTCCTCGCTCGACGAGAAGCCGGTCGACGCGCACGACGTCTACCTCCGCCTGCACCTGCTGTCCCACCGCCTGGTCAAGCCGCACGGCCAGAACCTGGACGGCATCTTCGCCCACCTCGCCAACGTCGCGTGGACCTCGCTGGGCCCGGTCCCCGTGGACGACATCGAGAAGGTCCGCCTGAACGCCCGTGCCGAGGGCCTCCACCTCCAGGTGACCTCCATCGACAAGTTCCCGCGCATGACGGACTACGTGGTGCCGAAGGGCGTGCGCATCGCCGACGCCGACCGGGTGCGCCTGGGCGCGCACCTCGGCGAGGGCACCACCGTGATGCACGAGGGCTTCGTCAACTTCAACGCCGGCACGCTCGGCACGTCGATGGTCGAGGGCCGCATCTCGGCCGGTGTCGTCGTGGGCGACGGCTCCGACATCGGCGGCGGCGCCTCCACCATGGGCACGCTCTCCGGCGGCGGCAACGTCATCATCTCCATCGGTGAGCGCTGCCTGGTCGGCGCCGAGGCGGGCGTCGGCATCGCCCTGGGCGACGAGTGCGTCGTCGAGGCGGGCCTCTACGTCACCGCCGGCACCCGGGTCACCCTGCCCGACGGCCAGATCGTCAAGGCCCGCGAACTCTCCGGCGCCTCCAACATCCTCTTCCGCCGCAACTCGGTCACCGGCACGGTGGAGGCCCGCCCGAACAACGCGGTCTGGGGCGGCCTGAACGAGGTCCTGCACAGCCACAACTGACGTTCCCGCACAGGGCCGGGTGTCCCGACGTGAGCTTCGAGCGCCCTGCCGGCGACCCGATGGCGTGCTGGAGCACGTGCCGCTGATCGGGGACGGGTGCGTCCGGGACCGACTCGTCGGGTGGACCGGGTGAGGTCCGGGCCGGAGGGCGTGGGTGCCTTCCGGCCCGGACCTTTGTCGTGTGCGGGAGGGGCGGCACGGCGGGTTGCGGGCCGGGGGTCGCTGGTCCTGTCCGCCGGTGGGGCGGGGGTGGCCCGGAGTAGTGGTCGGCCGGTGGGGGTACTCGGGGTGCTCCCGACCGAGAGGAGGCCACCGTGACCGGGACCATCGACCAGCGGCCGGTGCGCGACGAGCACAACGTGGGTGAGCTCGTGACGCAGGCGACCGAGCAGCTCTCGAAGCTGGTGCGGCAGGAAGTCGCCCTCGCCAAGGCGGAACTGGCCGACAAGGGCCGCCGTGCCGGTATGGGCGGCGGGATGCTGGGGGCGGCGGGTGCGTTCGCCTACGCAGGGCTGCTCGCGGCGGCCGGTACGGGGGCGGCGGCGCTGTCCCTGGTGGTGCCGGTGTGGGCCGCGGCGCTGATCGTCACCGTGCTGCTCTTCGTGATCGCGGGTGTGCTGGCCATGGCCGGGCGCGGGCAGTTGCGGCGGGCCACGCCGCCGAAGCCGCAGCGGGCGGTGGACAGCATGAAGGCCGATGTCGAGGAGATCAAGGGAAGGGCACACCGATGACGACTCGGGACGCTGGGGCCGGGCGGGGGGCCAAGGGGCCCGACGAGCTGCGGCGCGAGATCGAGCAGACGCGGCACGACCTCGGTGACACGGTGGAGGAGCTGGCCGGGAAGCTGGACGTCAAGGGGCGGGCCAAGGCACGGGCGGAGGACTGGCGGGACAAGGCGGGGGCGATGGGAGTGCAGCTGCGGAGCAGTGCGTCACAGGCGTCCCGGCCGGTGATGATCGCCGGGGTCGCGGCGGGCGCGGTCGTGGCGGCGGGGGTGGCGATGCGCCGGCACGGCGGGCATCAGAAGCCGCCTGCGCACCGGTGGTACGCGCGGCATCGGTGAGGGCCTTCGGGGTTCCGGACCGGGACGGTGGCCGTTCCCGGTGAGATCCGGGCGCCCGGTGCGGCCCGGTGGGGATGCGCGCAGCGCCCACGGGGGCGGGTGAGCCGGGCCGGGGCGGACACCACCGCCCGGCTCCTGCCCGCCGTGGGCGGGTGCGGGCTACGGGCGGAAGCGCAGGATCTGCGGGTCGTGGTCGCTGATCTGGTCGTGGAACTCGGCGTTGATGTGGACGCTGTCGTAGGAGAAGCGGCGGATGGACGGGCTGATCAGGATCTGGTCGAGGACCTGGCTGTTGCCCTGGTAGACGTAGGAGTAACGCTCGCTCCTGGGCAGGGACTTGATCGCCGACCAGAGCGTCCCGCGGCCTTCGAGGATCTTCGTGGTCTCGGAGAACTCGAAGTCGTTGATGTCGCCCAGGGCGATGACGTTCGCGTTCTTCTGGATCTTGAGGATCTTCGCGGTGAAGTCGTGGACCGCCTTGGCCTGGAGGTGGCGCTGGGTCTCCGAGGAGCGGGCCGGCGGCTGGTTGACACCGGTGAGGCTCTCGTCGCCGCCCTTGGACGAGAAGTGGTTGGCGATCACGATGACCGTGCGGCCGCGGAAGGTGAACTCGCCGGCCAGGGGCTTGCGGCTGTCGGTGAACGCCTCGGAGGTCGGGTCGACCCGGCCGGGGGAGTGGGTGAGGGCGGCCTTGCCGCGGACCTTGGTGATGCCGACGGGCGTGGTGGCGTCGCCGCCGGGGCGGTCCGTGAAGGAGACGCGCTCGGGGTTGAAGAGGAAGGCCTGGCGGATGTTGCCGCCGGGCTCGCCGCCGTCGGCCTTGTCGGCGGGGTCGATCGCACGCCACTCGTAGCGGGGGCCGCCGGCCGCCTCGATGGCGTCGATGAGCTTGGTGAGGGTCAGGTCGGCCGCCACGGTGCCGTCGTCGGTGGAGCCGCTGTTGTCCTGGATCTCCTCCAGGGACACGATGTCGGGCGAGCGCAGGTTGTTCACGATCGCGTCGGCGTGGGCGGCGAAGGTCGTGTCGCCCGGGTCGAGGTTCTCGACGTTGTAGGTGGCGACGGCCAGTTCGTGTCCGGACTGCTTGCGGGTGGTCTCGCGCTTCAGACCCCGGGACTCGAGGGTGCCGAGCTCGCGGGCGACCAGGGTGTAGCCGCCGTACTGGTTGAAGTCCAGGGGGCCGGTGGTGGTGCCGGTCAGGCGGTCGCCGACGTTCGCGTCCGGGAAGTCGGCTGCGGGGCCCAGGGACTGGATCTGCACCCGGCCGGTGTTCTGGGAGTCGTAGGAGCCGTAGACCGTGCCGCCCCGGCGGTTGCGGTGCTCCCAGGGCTTCACCGTGACCCACAGCTCGGTGTACGGGTCGGTCGCGCCGACCACACGGGTGTCGCGGACCTGGACGTTCATGCCCTCCAGGGACTCGTAGTAGTCCAGGGCGTAGGCGCCGGGGCGCAGGGGGAGGGTGTTGAGCGAGCCGTCGGGGGTGTAGGCGGAGGGGACGCTGCGGGCGTCGATCACCGTGGGCGCCGGGAGCGGGTTGCCGGAGGAGGTCACCGTGAAGGTGGGCCGGGTGATCTCGGTGACGGACTGGTTCCCGGAGGCGGTGCCGCCCGGCACGTACTCGGTGACCGTGCCGGAGACCTTCACGGCGTCACCGACGGCGACACCCGTGGGGGTGGAGCTGGTGAAGACGAAGATGCCCTCGCTGGTGGCCGGGTCGGAGTCCGGGGACGGGTCCTGGATCCAGAAGCCGCGGGAGGAGCCGTAGGTGCGCACACCGGTGACGATTCCGGTCACGTCGGTGACCTGCTGTCCCGCGTAGGGGGATATGCGGGTGCTGCCCTGCAGGTCATGGATGCGCACGGAGTCGGCGTGCGCCGGGGCCGGCAGGGCGAGGGGCGCCGCGGTGCACACCGCTGCGACGGTGAGCGCGGCGAGACGGGAGGACGACTTGCTCGGCAACGTGGATCCCTCCGGGGGATGTGTGGAGCGCCGGGACGAGGGTGGTGACGCGCGTGGAAACCGGGCGGTCCGGCGATTTCTACGCGCGTCAATGTCCAGCCAGGCCAGGGCACTTGTCAAGGTTTCGGCCGTGTGCCGTCACCGATGAGGAGATGAAGCGGGCGGCATGGGTGGAAATCCGTCTAGGCTGGCGACTGAGTCACAGCAGGCGCCCTAGGAGATCCAGCCGATGTCAGACAGCTCCACCTTGCCGCCGGTGCTACTGCACCCCGAAGCGGAGCTGGCGCGCGATGCGCTCTCCACGCCGCTGCTCTCCCGCGCCGCACGGCTCGCCCGCTGGGCCGGGCCCGAGGCCCGCGTCGACGCCGGCGGCGGGCTGGTCGACGAGCAGCTGCCCGCGGCCGCCGAGGCGCTGGGGCTCAGCGGGGAGGACGCCGGTGCCGAGGCCGGCGAGGCCTGGCGGATCGCGGTGGACGCCGGTCTCGTCGAGGTCGTGGACGAGGAGGAGGGCACCGTCCGGGCCGGCGACGACCTGGCGCTGCTCACCGGAGGATCCCCGCGGGACGTGCTGGGCGTCTGGCTCTCCGCCCTGGAGGCGGTGATCGCCGACGCGGGCACCCCCGACCTGGGCGGGCTGGTCGACGCCATCGCCGAGAGCGACGGGTCCACGCTCGACCTGGACTCGCTCGACTGGGATCCCGAGGCCGAGGCGGAGTTCCTCGACGGCATCCTCGGCAACCTGTATCTGATGACGGTCGGCGATCCGGAGCCCTTGCCCGCGCCGGTGCCGCTGCCCGCGCTGGCCGCGTCCGTGATCGTCCCGGACGGCATGACGGAACCCACCAACGACGTGCTCGAGCAGGTCTCCGACGCCATGATGCGGCTGGACGAGCAGTTCCGGCTGCTCGAGCCGGTGGGCCTGGTCCAGTACCAGCCCCTCGACGAGTCCCTGCTCGGCGAGGCCGACGACGAACCCGTCGACGACACCGACGTCTCCCGCTACGGCATGGTGCGGCTCACCCCGCTCGGCCTGTACGGGCTGCGCGCCCGGCTGCAGGAGGCCGGCTTCGACGCCCCGGCCGTCGGGGACCTCGCCGACAAGGGCGCGGACGTGCTGCTCGACGGCACCGCCGCCTTCCCGCCGGCCGCCGCCCACGCGGAGACCGAGCAGTGGCTGGCCCGCCGTGAACCGCTCGCCGCGGCACGGGAGCTGCTGGCCGCCGCCCGCGGCTCGGACGAGGGGGCGCCGCTCAGGCGGCTGCGCTGCCAGCAGGCGCTGTCGCTGGTCGGCGGCTCCGCGGAGCCCGCACTGCGGGAGGTGCTGGACGACGCCGAGCTCGGCGGCCTGGCCCGGGTCTGGCTCACCGAGAACGGCGCGCGCGACGTGCCCCCGCCCACCGAGGCGATGATCTTCTGGCTGACCATCGACACCCTGGCCGCCCAGCTCGCCGCCGAGGGCAACTCCGAGGAGTTGCAGGCCCTGGTGGAGGGGCTGGCCCGGCAGCACAGCGGCTTCTTCGCCACGGCCTGGCGGGTGGACCACCCGGCCACGGCGGACGTGCTGGAGGCGATGGGGCGGCTGCACCCGGACAAGAAGGTGGCGAAGGAGGCCCGCAAGGCCGCGTTCAAGGCGCGCTCACAGCGGGGCGGTTGATTCTTCCGGGTCCGGAACCGGGTGCGGGTCGTCACCCGGGTACGGAAACGGTGGAAGCGACGGGGATTCAAATTCGTTCGCCCTGCCGGGAGTCCGCTTCTACAGTGGTACGCGTCCAGGTGCGAAGGCAGGACCTACTTCCACTCATCATGGGGCGGTCGCGGGTTCGAGTCCCGACATCGGCATGCTCGCCGGTGCAGCTCAGAGGCAGAGCACCGACGTCGGTTCCGCCGGGCTCGGCCTCTGGACACCTGAACGTCACGCACCTCCCGGTGCGAGGGCTGCGGCTCCTTCCTCTGTCAAAGGATTCCAGGCCGCCGCCGGACAGATCTCGGGAGGCGCGGCACGAGGTGGGTGCCCGGTGCGCAGGCAGCGGGTACTTCAGGACCGGATCCCGAAAGGGGTGCGGGTTCGAATCCCGTCACCGGACCGAGTTCCGGTGTGGCGGAAAGCGGAAGACGCGTCCGGCAATCTCCCGTCGCCGACTCCCTTTCTCGGGCACCCTCCTCCCGCCGTGCCTCCCCGGAACGAACCATGGATTCGGGGGAATTCAGCATGGCGCGATTCAACACCAGGGCGGCCAAGGCGCGTCCCACCTCGCGAGTGACGTCCACCGGGCACGTCCTGCGCACCTACGAGGGCGGCCGGGGCCACGAGCGGGACGCTCGCTCCGAGCTGTTCCTGCTCGCCGTGTCCCACTTCATGAGCGAGCAGACCTTCTACGAGACCGGCGCCCACCGGGACGACCGGTTCACCGGACTGGTCCGCGAGCTCGCCGTCACCGACCCGGAGTGGACCGCCGGCCTGCTGAACTGGCTGCGCGGCGAGGGCAACGTGCGCACCGCCTCCGTGGTGGGCGCCGCCGAGTACGTCAAGGCCCGCCTCGAGGCCGGTGCCGCCGAGGGTCCGACGGGCCGTCAGGTGATCGCCTCGGTGCTGCGCCGGCCCGACGAGCCCGGAGAGCTGCTCGCGTACTGGACCTCCCGGTACGGCCGCAGCATCCCCAAGCCCGTCAAGCGCGGCATCGCCGACGCCGTGCGGCGGCTCTACACCGGCAAGGCGCTGCTGAAGTACGACACCCCCTCCAAGGGCTACCGCTTCGGCGACATCCTCAACCTGGTGCACGCCGCCCCCGACCCGGAGAAGCCGTGGCAGGGCGAGCTGTTCCGGTACGCGCTGGACCGCCGGTTCCACCCGGACACCGCGGAGCCGCCCGCGTCCGTGCCGGTGCTGGGCGCGCACCGTGAGCTGATGGCACTGCCCGTCGCCGAGCGGCGTGCGGTGGTCACCGCCCCGGGCGGTGCCGAGCGGCTCGCGGCGGCGGGCATGACCTGGGAGGCGCTGGCCGGCTGGCTGCAGGGGCCGATGGACCGGGCCGCCTGGGAGGCGGTCATCCCGTCCATGGGCGCCATGGCCCTGGTGCGCAACCTGCGGAACTTCGACGAGGCAGGCGTCTCGGACGAGGTCGCCGCGCGGGTCGCCGCCCGGATCAGCGACCCGGACGAGGTGCGGCGCTCGCGGCAGTTCCCCTTCCGGTACCTGGCCGCGTACCAGCACGCGCCCTCGCTGCGCTGGTCGTACCCGCTGGAGCGGGCGCTCGGCCACTCGCTGTCCAATGTGCCCGCGCTGCCGGGACGCACGCTGGTGCTCGTCGACCGCTCCGGCTCGATGTTCTACTCGCGCATGTCCGACCGTTCCGGGCTGACCCGCGCGGACGCCGCGGCGGTCTTCGGCACGGCGATCGCGCTGCGGGCGGAGCAGGCGGACCTGGTCGAGTTCGGCACCGTCAGCCGGCCGGTGCGGTTCCGCGACGGCGAGTCGGTGCTGAAGATCCTGGACCGCTTCGGCGACCTGGGCGGCACCGACACCACCGAGGCGGTCCGCCGGCACTACCGGAAGCACGACCGGGTGCTGATCGTCACCGACGAGCAGTACGCCCACAGCCGCCACGGCGACCCGACCTCGCAGGTCCCCGCCGATGTGCCGGTCTACACCTGGAACCTCGCCGGGTACCGGGCGGGTCACGGACCGTCGGGCACGCCGAACCGGCACACCTTCGGCGGCCTGTCGGACGCGGCCTTCCGCATGGTCCCGCTGCTCGAGGCGGGGCGTGACGCCGACTGGCCGTGGGTGGCGTGAGGAGACGGGAGCAGTCCCGGGGGCCCCGGTCCGCACGGTGAGTGCGGGCCGGGGCCTTCCGGTCGGCGGGTGCGTGCGCGGGTCTTCCCGTGCGGGTAGCTGACATCTAACATTTCAGTTCGTGGAGACCATCCGGCCGGTGCGCCGCACCCTGCTCAGGGACCGTGCCCACGAGGCGATCAGGGACGCCATCGTGGCCGGTGAGCTGGAGCCCGGTGCGGTGGTGCGGGACGCCGAGCTGGCCGAGCGGCTCGGGCTGTCACGGGCGCCGGTGCGGGAGGCGTTCTCGCGGCTCGTGGACGAGGGGCTGCTGGAGAGCAAACCGCAGAGCTACACCCGGGTGACTCCGCTGGTCGCCGCCGATGTGCGGGACGCCGCCGCGGTGGTCGGCGCGATGCACGAACTCGTGACCCGCATCGCCGTGCCCCGCCTGGCCGCTGAGGACGTCACGGCCATGCGGGCCGCCAACGAACGCTTCGCCGCGGCCGTGGGATCCGGTGACGTGGACGGGGCCGTACACGCCGACGACGAGCTGCACGACGTGCTGGTACGGGTGAGCGGCAACCGCGCCGCCGCCGCGACCATCGCCCGCTACACCCCCCTGATCCGCCGCCTGGAACGCCGGCGCTTCGGCGAGGGCGGCAGCTGCCGTTCGGCGGGACTGCACGAACGGCTGATCGAGGCCTGCGCGGACGGAGACACGGACCGGGCAGTCCGGGTCACCGCGGAGATCTGGCGCGGACTCGAGGAGCTCGCCGACTGAGCACCCGAACCGGGAGGACCGTCATGTCCCTTGACTCCTACGAGCGTTACCCCTTGCTCTTCGGACCCTCGCCCGTGCATCCGCTGGAGCGGCTCACCGCCCGCCTCGGCGGTGCCTCGCTGTGGGCCAAACGGGAGGACTGCAACTCCGGTGTGGCGTACGGCGGGAACAAGACCCGCAAGCTGGAGTACCTGGTCGCCGACGCGCTCGCGCAGGGCTGCGACACCCTGGTGTCCATCGGCGGGGTGCAGTCCAACCACACCCGCCAGGTCGCCGCGGTGGCGGCCAGGGCCGGGCTCACGTGCGTGCTGGTGCAGGAGAGCTGGGTGGACTGGCCCGACTCCGTCTACGACAAGGTCGGCAACATCCTGATCAGCCGGCTCGCCGGGGCCGATGTGCGGCTGGTGCGGGCCGGGTTCGGGATCGGCTTCAAGGAGAGCTGGGAGCGGGCGCTCAGAGAGGTCGAGGAGTCCGGCGGCAAGCCGTACGCCATTCCGGCCGGTGCCTCCGACCATCCGCTCGGCGGGCTCGGATTCGCCCGGTGGGCGCGGGAGGTCGCCGAGCAGGAGCGGGAGCTGGGCGTCTTCTTCGACACCGTGATCGTGTGCTCGGTGACCGGATCGACCCAGGCCGGGATGGTCGCCGGGTTCCGTGCGCTGGAGCAGGCCGGCGGACGCCGGCGGCGGGTCATCGGCATCGACGCGAGTGCGAAACCCGCCGAGACACGGGAGCAGATCGCGCGGATCGCGCAGCACACCGGGCGGCTGATCGGTGTCCAGGGGGAGCTGACCGAGGCGGACGTGGAGCTGGACGAGCGCTATCACGCGGGTGTGTACGGGATACCGGACGAGGCGACACTGGAGGCGATGCGGGTCGCGGCGCGGACGGAGGGGATGATCACCGACCCCGTGTACGAGGGGAAGTCGATGGCGGGGCTGATCGATCTCGTGTCGCGCGGGGAGATCTCGCGGGAGTCGACCGTGCTGTACGCGCATCTGGGCGGGCAGCCGGCGCTGAACGCCTACAGCGCGTTGTTCTGATGATCGCGAGCCGGGTCTTCCGCGGCGGAGAGGGCTGCGTTTCCGCGTCCGTGCGTCCCGCGTCCCCGGGGCTTCGGTGGGGCCCGGGGGCTCGGGCGGCTCGGTAGGGTACGGGCAAGGTTCCCGGGCCGAGGAGTGACGGATGGCGCAGGTCAGGCCCATGCGCGCGGACGCCCGGCGCAATCGTGAGCGGTTGCTGGCGGCGGCGGTGGAGGCGTTCGCGGCGCAGGGCGAGGGGGCCTCGCTCGACGACATCGCCAAGCGGGCGGGGGTCGGGGCGGGCACGCTCTACCGGCACTTTCCCACCCGGCGGGCGTTGCTGGAGGCGGTGTACTCCGACCGGATCGAGGCGATCGCGGAGCGGGCCGGTGTGCTGGCGGAGCGGTTGCCGGCGGGAGCGGCGCTGGTGGCGTGGCTGGGCGAACTGGGCCTGGGGATGATCCAGACGCGGGGGCTGCGGGCGCTGCTGAGTTCCTCGGTGCGCGGGGGCGAGGACGCGGGGCCTGGCGCCGGGGGCTCCTCGTCCGACTGCTGTGATCCGTTGCGGCGTGCGGTGGCGCGGTTGGTGAGGGCCGCGCAGGAGGCCGGGGAGTTGCGGCGGGATGTCGGGGAGACGGATGTGCTGCGCCTGGTGCACGGGGTGGCGATCGCGTGCGGTGAGGCTGTCGGTGGGGGGAGCGCGGGGGACGCGCGGGACGCCGGGAACGCGGGGGATGCGGGGGATGCGGAGGGGGCCGAGGACGCGGGGGAGCGGCTGCGGCGGTATGTGGGTCTGCTGATGGAAGGACTTGGGCCCCGGGGGAGTAGGTGAGCCGCTGGGGGCTCGCGCGGGCCGCGGTGGCGCCCCCTGGGGAGGGGGCGCCCCGTGCGTCGTGCGTGCGGGTCGGGCGGTTGCGCGGTCAGAGGGCCTGGGCGGCGGGCTTGACCATGCCGCGGACCGTGCGTGACTTCACGAAGTTGCCCATGGCCGTCATCTCCCACTCACCGGAGAACTGGCGGATGAGCTTGGCCATCATCACGCCCGTCTGCGCTTCGGCGTCGGTGAGGTTGAAGCGGACGAGTTCCTCGCCGGTGGTGGCGTCCAGGAGGCGGCAGTACGCCTTGGCGATCTCGGTGAACTTCTGGCCGGAGAAGGAGTTGACGGTGAAGACCAGGCCGGTGACCTCCTGGGGGAGACGGCCCAGGTCGACCGTGATGACCTCGTCGTCGCCCGCGCCCTCGCCGGTGAGGTTGTCGCCGGAGTGCTGGATCGCGCCGCCGAGGATCTGCAGCTTGCCGAAGTAGCAGCTGTCGATGTGGTTGCGCTGAGGGCCGTAGGCGATGACGGAGGCGTCGAGGTCGATGTCCTTGCCGCGGTAGGCGGGCTCCCAGCCTAGGCCCATCTTGACCTGGGAGAGCAGCGGGCGGCCACCCTTCATCAGGGAGACGGTCTGGTTCTTCTGGAGGCTGACGCGGCCCTTGTCGAGGTTGATCTTGCCGGTGCCTGCGGCGGCCGGCGCGGCATGCGCGGGGACCGGCGGGGCCGGCGGGGCCGGCGGGGTGGCCGGGGGCTGCAGGGAGGGCTGGGGCGGCGCGACCGGGGGCGCCGGCGGGGGCGGCGGCGTCGGCTGGGCGGGGGGCGCGGTGGCCGGCTGGGTGGGGGTGGCCGGTTCGTCGACGGTGACGCCGAAGTCGGTGGCGATGCCGGCGAGGCCGTTGGCGTAGCCCTGGCCGACGGCCCGGGCCTTCCACTGGCCGTTGCGGAGGTAGATCTCGACGATGACGAGGGCCGTCTCGGAGCCGAGTTGCGGGGGTGTGAAGGTGGCGAGGACGGAGTTGTCGTCGGCGTTGCGGATGGTGGCGGTGGGTTCGATGCCCTGGAAGGTCTGGCCGGGGGCGTCGGGGCTGGCCGTGACGACGACCTTCTCGATGCCGGGGGGCAGGGCCGTGGTGTCGACGGTGACTGCGTCGGGGGCCGTGCCGCCGCCGGAGCGGTACGTCACGCCGGGGCCGGTGGGCTGGTTGTAGAAGATGAAGTCGTCGTCGGAGCGCACCTTGCCGGCGGAGGTGAGCAGCAGGCCCGAGACGTCCAGCCGCACGGGGGCGGTGACGTCCACCGTCACTTTGGTGGCGGAGAGAGGGATGTTCGAGCCGGGGGTCATAGCTGTCATGCCGGGTGAACGAGCGGGGCGGTTTTGCCGTTCCCTTACCTGTGACCCGATCGGGGAGTGTTCTCGCCCCCGCCGCCCCTGCCCGTCCCGCCCCCCAGGGGCTCCGCCCCCGCGACCCCGCCAGGGGCTCCGCCCCTGGACCCCGTCCTCGCCCGCCCACCAAACCGACTCGGTCGGTTCGGCGGTGGCCGAGGGGTGTTCGGTCGGGTTGGTGGTGCGTTGAGGGAGTCCGGCTCGGTCGGGGCGGTGGCGGTGGTGGAGGAGGGGCGTTCGGTTGTGTTGGGGGTGCCGCGGGGAGGGGGAGCTCGGCTCGGTCGGTTCGGCGGTGGCCGAGGGGGTGTTCGGTCGGGTGGAGGGTGATCGGGAGGGGGCTGTCCGGGCAGGTTGGGGGCCAGCTCGGTTGGGGCGGTGGGTGGGCAGGTGTTGGCCGCGGTGGAGGGGGCCCAGGGGGAGGCGCGGCCGAGCCCGGGCCGGAGGGGTGGGTGGGGAGTGGCCCGGGCTCGGGTGGGGAGCAGGGGCTGGTCAGGGGACGACCACGATCTTGCGGCCCACGCCGGAGGCGAACTGGTCGAGGGCCTGGGGGTACTGGGTGAGGGGGAGGCGGTCGCTGATGAAGACGTCGGGGTCGAGGACGCCGGTGGCGAAGAGTTCCGCCGCCCGTTCGAAGCTGTGCAGCACCGCCATGGAGCCGGTGATGGTGATCTCCTGGTTGTAGATGCGGTACGGGTCGATGGTGACCCGGGTCGCGTAGTCGGCCACGCCGAACTGGAGGAAGGTGCCGGCCTTGGCCACCCGGTCCAGGCCGTCCTGGATCGCCGCCGCGTTGCCCGTCGCGTCGATGACCAGGTCCCAGCCCTGGGGGCGGTCCAGTTCGTCGGCGCCGGCGGCGGCGGAGGACACACCCAGCTGGACGGCGGTGCGCAGGCGGTCGGGGTTGATGTCCACCATGTCCACGCTGGCCGCGCCGGTGCGCTTGGCGAGCTCCAGCATCATCAGGCCCATCGTCCCCGAGCCGTAGATCAGCACATGGGCGCCGATGCGGGACTGCAGGACGTCGTAGCCGCGGACCGCGCAGGACAGGGGCTCGATCAGGGCCGCGTCCTGGGTGCGGATGTGCTCGGGGAGCCTGACGCAGTTGGCGACGGGAGCCACGGCGTACTGGGCCGCGCCGCCCGCGGTGGTCACGCCGATCGCGGCCCAGCGCTCGCACATGTTGTTGTGGCCGTTGCGGCAGTAGCGGCACTCGTAGCAGTAGAGGGAGGGGTCCACCGCCACCTGGTCGCCCACCGAGACCTCGGTGACCTGGGAGCCGACGCCCACCACCTCGCCCGCGAACTCGTGGCCCGGCACGATCGGCAGTTTCGGGGCGAACTCGCCCTGGAGTATGTGCAGATCGGTGCCGCACAGGCCGCACGCGGCGACCTCGACGACGACTTCCCGCGGTCCCGGCGTCGGGTCCGGGACCTCGGTGACGACAGCCTTGCCCACGGACTCGATGACGGCGGCCTTCATTTGACGGCTCCCAACGACAGGCCCTGGACGAGTTTGTCCTGGGCGGCGAACCCCGCGGCGAGCACCGGCAGGGAGATGACGAACGATGCGGCGCACACCTTGGCCAGGAACAGGCCCTGGCTGGTGATGAAGCTGGTGAGGAAGACGGGGGCGGTCTCGGCGACCACGCCGGTCAGCACCCGGGCGAACAGCAGCTCGTTCCAGCTGAAGATGAAGCAGATCAGCGCGGTGGCCGCGATGCCGGGCAGGGCGATCGGGGCGACCACCCGGGTCAGCACGGTCGGCAGCCGGGCCCCGTCGATCTGCGCCGCCTCGATGATCGCGACCGGGACCTCGGACAGGAACGACTGCATCATCCAGACCGCGATCGGCAGATTCATCGCGGTGTAGAGGATGACCAGGGCCCAGATGTTGTCCAGCAGACCGGTGTTCTTGGCGAACAGGTAGATCGGCAGCAGGCCGGCCACCAGCGGCAGCATCTTGGTGGAGAGGAAGAAGAACAGGACGTCGGTCCACTTCTTCACCGGCCGGATGGACAGCGCGTAGGCGGCCGGCAGCGCCAGTGCCAGGGTGAGCAGCGTGGACATCACCGATGCCGTCATGGAGTTGATCAGCGAGGGCCAGGGGCTGGCGCCCCCGGCGAGTCCGAAGAACTCGCGGTAGCCGTCCAGGGTCAGCGCGGCCGTCACGGACGGCGGGTTGGTCGCGGCGTCCGCCTCGGAGTGGAAGGACGTCAGCACCATCCAGAGGATGGGCAGCACGAACACGATCCCGGCCAGCCAGGCGACGATGCCCAGGGCGGCGCCGCGGAAGCGGCCGCGGGGGCCGCCGGCCCGCCGGGGTGCCGGGGCCGGCCGCGCGGCAGTGACGGTGGCCATCAGCGGGACACCTCCTCACGGAACAGCGACGACACCACGCGCAGCGCGAAGGTCGCCAGGATGATCGAGCCGATCACGACGATGACGCCGGCCGCGGAGGCGAGACCGTTCTCGTGTGCCTGGTAGAAGGTCTGGTAGATCGTGTACGGCAGGTTGGCGGTGCCCAGGCCGCCGGAGGTGATGGTGAACACGGCGTCGAAGTTCTGCACGATGTAGATCGAGCCGAGCAGCACGCCGAGTTCCAGGTAGCGGCGCAGATGCGGCAGCGTGATGTGGACGAACACCTGCCAGTCGCCGGCGCCGTCCATCCGGGCCGCCTCCACCAGCTGCGGGTCGCGGCTCTGCAGTCCGGCGAGCAGGATCAGCATCATGAACGGGGTCCACTGCCAGATCAGCGCGGCCTCCACCGCCATCAGCGGCATCTCGGAGATCCAGTCCGGCTGCGCGGCGCCCTCCCCGCCGATGGCGGTGAGGATGCCGTTGAAGAGCCCGTACTCGGGGTTGAACAGCACGTGCTTCCACAGCAGCGCGGCGGCGATCGGCACCAGCAGGAACGGTGCGATGAGCATGGTGCGCACGGCGGCCCGGCCGCGGAAGCGGCGGTCGAGCAGCAGCGCGAGCAGCAGCCCGAGCAGCAGGCTGACCAGCACCACGGTGACGGTCAGCAGGATCGTCGTCCACACCGACTTGCGCAGATCGGGGTCGCTGAGCACCTCGCCGTAGTTGGCGAATCCGGCGAAGCTGCGGTCCTCCGGATACAGCGCGTTCCAGTCGAAGAACGAGATCACCAGGGTGGCCACGAAGGGCAGCTGCGTGACCACGATCATGAAGATGAGCGCGGGCAGCAGCGGGGCCCGGGTGGCCCAGGCGCGGAGTCGGTCGGGGCGGCGGGCCGCCGGCCGTCCGGGGACGGCGGCGACCCGGGCCTCAGTCGTGAGGGTCATGATGCCTCGTACTTCTCGGCGACGGCCTCGGCGAGCTTCTGCGACTTCTTCAGGGCGCTGTCCACCGACTGCCGTCCGGCGATGGCGGAGCTGATCTCCTGGGAGACCTTGGTGCCCAGGTCGGTGAACTCGGGGATGCCGACGAACTGGATGCCGGGCGCGGGCCGGGGCTGCACGCCCGGGTCCTCGGGCTTGGCGGCGGCGATGGCGTCGCGGGTGACGTCCGCGAACGCGGCCGCCTCCTTGCGGTACTCGGGGATGTCGTAGGTCGAGGAGCGCTTGCCGGCCGGGACGTTGGACCAGCCGACCTTCTCGCCGACGAGCTTCTCGTACTCCTTGCCGGAGGCCCAGGCGATGAACTTCCAGGCGTTCTCCGGGTTCTTGGACGCCTTCTGGATGCCCCACGCCCAGGTGTAGAGCCAGCCGGAGCTCTCGGTCTTCTCCACCGGGGCCGGCACGTAGCCGATCTTGCCCTTGACCGGGGAGCCCTTGGCCTCCAGGGAGCCGGCGCCGGCGGTGGCGTCGTACCACATGGCCGTCTTGCCCTGCGTCATGTTGTTCAGGCACTCGGCGTAGCCGGACTGGGCGGCGCCGGCCTCACCGTGCTCGCGGACCAGGTCGACGTAGAACCGGGTGGCCTCCTTGAACTCCTCGGAGTCGAGCCGGGCCTTCCAGTCCTTGTCGAACCAGGTGCCGCCGAAGGTGTTGACCACGGTGGTCAGCGGTGCCATCACCTCGCCCCAGCCGGGCAGGCCGCGCAGGCAGATGCCCTTCATGCCGGGCTCGGCCCCGTCCACCTTCGCGGCCAGCTCGGCCACCTGCTTCCAGGTGGGCTTGTCCGGCATCTTCAGGCCTTCCTTCTCCAGGACGTCCTTGCGGTACATCAGGAAGGAGGACTCGCCGTAGAAGGGCTCGCCGTAGAGCTTTCCGTCCTCGGCGGTGAGCGCCTTGGTCATGGGCGGGAGAATGTCGTCCTGGTCGAAGGCGGTGTCCTTCTCGACGTACTCGTCCAGGGAGTGCAGCCACCCGTTCTTGGCGTAGATCGGGATCTCGTAGTTGCTGAGGGTGGCCACGTCGTACTGCCCGGCCTGGTTGGCGAAGTCCTGGCTGATCTTGTCCCGGACGTCGTTCTCCGGCAGCACCGTGAAGTTGACCTTGATGCCGGTCTCCTTGGTGAAGTTGGCGGCGGTCAGCTTCTGCAGATCCACCATCTGCGGGTTGTTCACCATCAGGACGTTGATGGACTCGCCGCCGGAGGAGCCGGACCCGCCTGCGCCCGAGCAGGCGGCGAGCGGAGTGATCAGCGTCCCTATCGCCGCCACGGCGATCAGGGTGCGTGGCGAGCGTCGGCTCTGGGTTCGCATGGGATGCTCCAGGGGATTTCAGTGCAAATGTGATGTACGGGGACGTACGGGACCGTGGAGGGTCACAGGCGGTGGTTCTCGAAGGGTGCTTCCGGTTGTGCCGGGACCGTCAGACGCGGATCATCTGGGGCCCCAGCAGGGAGTAGCGGTGGGCCTCGGCGGCCGGCAGGAGGGTGCTGGTGACGATCGCCTCGAGCGTGCCGATCTCGGCGAATTTGCAGAAGCTGACCGCTCCGAACTTGGTATGGACGCCCGCGAAGACGACCCGTCGTGCGGAGCGGATGGCCTGTGCCTTGACCTCGCTGACCGCGGGGTCGGGCGTGGTCAGGCCGTGCTCGCGGGAGATGCCGTTGGCGCCGATGTAGGCCAGGTCGATGACGAAGCCGGCGAGCATCTTGGTGGTCCAGTGGTCGACCGTGGCGAGCGTCCCGGAGCGGACCCGGCCGCCGAGCAGCAGGACGGAGATCGTGCCGGTCTCCGCCAGTGCTCCCGCGACCGGCAGGGACGCGGTGACCACGGTCAGCGGGCGGTCCCTGGGCAGCGCCTCGGCGATGAGCTGCGGGGTGAAGCCCTCGTCGACGAAGACGGTCTCGGCGTCGCCGAGCAGATCGGCCGCGGCGGCGGCGATACGGCGCTTCTCGGGGACATGGCTGGTGGAGCGGAACGCGAGCGTCGTCTCGAAGCCGGCGCTCTCCACCGGGTAGGCACCGCCGTGGGTGCGGCGGATCAGCCCGTGGTCCTCCAGGGCACGCAGATCACGGCGGACGGTCTCCTTCGCCACACCGAGGTCGGCGGCCAGCGCGGTGACGTCCACGGAGCCGGTGGCGCGGGCCAGGCGGACGATCTCCCGCTGGCGTTCCTCCGCGGTCCTGGTCATGGCGTCACCTGCCTCTCCGTCGCGCTGCCCGTTCGGGCCCTGGATTTCCTTGTGGGAATTTGTACAGCGGGTGCCAGCGGGTGACCAGGCCTGTTGCCCGTACGGTCCTGCCCGATTGTGCCCGTTCGGACCGGCCGCTGCCCGACTCGGACACGGGCCGCGAGGGCCGTGCCCGATACGTGGCGGCGGCGGCGTTCTCGCTGGTGGGGCGGGGCGCGGGGCCGGTGCCGACGGGGCGGCGTGCCGGAGCGGTGCGGGGTGATCGCGGTCAGGTGAGGTGACCGAATGCGCCGTGAACGGGCCCGTTCCGTGCCCGCCCGCTCGGGCGGGGGGATGCGCTTTCGGTCAGGGCGATCAATGCGCTCGGTACGGCTGATGCGGCCGGTGCGCCTGCCCACCCGGGGTCATTCGCGTTCCGCCGACGGCCGGCGCGCCTCCGGCGTGGTCCTCCCGGTGTGTCCGCCGCCCAGGGCCGCCGCGGTGACCGCCAGGGCCGCTCCGGTGGCCATCAGCAGCAACCGGTGGCCGGTCAGCTCGACCAGTGCCGCGCCCGCCGCGAGTCCCACTACGTTGGGCGTGAACACCACGGTGCCGGCCGTCGCGGTGACCCTGCCGAGCAGCGCGTCCGGCGTCTCGCGCTGGACCGAGGTCAGGGTGGCGATCAGCACCGCGGGCAGCCCGGCGCCGATCGCCGCGCTGCAGATCAGCGCCAGCGGGTCGCTCGGCACCGCGCGCAGCGCCACCGCCACGGCCAGCAGGGCGATGCCGTACGCCGCGAATCGGCGGGCGCCGAGATGCCGCAGGGCGGGACCCGAGCACAGCCCGGTCGCCACCGAACCGGCGCCCTGCACCGCGTAGAGCACGCCCGCGTACTCGGGGGAGTGGCCGAGGTCCTCGACGACCGCGTAGACCAGCGCGCCGCTGAAACCCGCGCACAGCATGGTCACGCCGCCCCCCAGGGCCAGCGCACGCAGCAGGGGATGTGCCCGCAGATGGCGGACGCCCTCGGTGATCTGCCCCCGCCTGCCCCCGGCCGGCGGCGCCGGACGCTCCTCGCGCACCCGCAGAGCGGCGTACACCGCGGTGGCCAGGACGAACGTGAGCGCGTCCAGCAGGGCCACGCTCGCCCCGCCGTACGCCGCGTAGACGCCCGCGCCGGCCAGCGGGGCCAGCAGCTTCATGCCCTCGGTGGCGGTCATGCGCATTCCGTTGAAGTCGCCGAGCAGCGAGTGGTCCACGGCGGACGCCACCAGCGCCGACTCGGCGGCGTCATGCACCACGCCCGCCGCCCCGTACACGAACAGCACCGTGAACAGCAGCCACAGATCCCCCGGCGAGTCCACCGTGAACAGGCTGAGCAGCAGCACGGTCAGCAGCAGGTTCGTGCCCATCAGCAGCGGCTTGCGGCGCATCCGGTCGGCGAGTGTGCCGAGCAGCGGTCCTGCCAGGGTGGGGGCCCACATCGCGAGCATGCACAGGGCGGCGAGTCCGTCCGAGCCGGTGAGGTCCTTCACCCACACTCCGGAGGCCAGCCAGAGCGCGGAGGTGCCGAAGCCGGAGATCACGACTCCGGCGAGGTAGAGACCGGCGTTGCGGTCGCGCAGCACCCGCACCGCGGTCCAGGTCGTCATCGTCGTCATGCCTGGTCATCGTGCGGCTAAGGACCCGCCGTGCGGATCGGGAAGGTGCCTTAGCCGCGGCGGTGCACCAGGGCGGGTCCCGGTGCCGGGATCGGTGTTCCTCCCAGGTCTCGCGCCACGTTCCTCCCGGCTCCCCGGCACGGGACCCCGGGCTCCCCGGGCTGCTCCCCGGCACGGGACCCCCGGGCTCCCCGGGGCGTCCCTCCCGGGCTCCCCGGTACGACTGCGATTCCGTAACACGAGCAACACCTGAACTCGATGCGGCACGGGCACAATCCAGCCAGCGTTGTCCGTGCACGATCACTCAGGACCGAGGAGCAGCCCGCCATGTCCGATGCGCCGTCCGACGCCACCCCCGGTGCCCCGTCACCCGCAGCCCCCGTCGCCTCGCCCGACCCGGACAAGCGGCCGGACGGCGGCAACGCCCTCGACCGGTTCTTCCGGATCACCGCCCGGGGATCCACCTTCGCCCGGGAGATACGCGGCGGTTTCGCCACGTTCTTCACCATGGCCTACATCCTGGTGCTCAACCCCCTCATCCTGGGCAGCGCCAAGGACAAGTTCGGCGAGCAGCTCGACCCCGTCCAGCTCACCACCGCCACCGCCCTGGTGGCCGCGGTGATGACGGTCATCATGGGCGTCGCCGGCAATCTGCCCCTCGCGCTGGCCGCCGGGCTCGGCCTGAACGCCGTCGTCGCCTTCCAGGTGGCCCCGCTGATGAGCTGGGACGACGCGATGGGCCTGATCGTGCTGGAGGGCCTGCTGATCTGTGCCCTGGTGGTGACCGGGCTGCGCGAGGCCGTCATGCACGCCATCCCGCGCCCCCTCAAACAGGCGATCAGCGTCGGCATCGGCCTGTTCATCACCCTGATCGGTTTCGTCGACGCCGGTTTCGTCACCCGCATCCCCGACGCCGCGAACACCACCGTCCCGGTGCAGCTCGGCGGGAGCGGCACCCTCACCGGCTGGCCCATGCTGGTGTTCTGCCTCGGTGTGCTGCTCACCATCGCGCTGCTCGCCCGCAAGGTGAAGGGCGCCATCCTGATCAGCATCGTGGTGATGACGGTGGTCGCCCTGGTCGTCAACTCCCTCGCCGAGGTGCGGACCTGGGGCCTGACCACGCCCGAGTGGCCGGAGAAGGTGGTCGGCGCCCCCGACTTCGGACTGCTCGGACACTTCAGCCTGTTCGGTGCCTTCGGCCAGGCCGGTGCGGTCACCGTCGTCCTGCTGGTGTTCACGCTGATCCTGTCCGACTTCTTCGACACCATGGGCACCGTGGTCGGCGTCAGCGCCGAGGCCGGGCTGCTGGACGAGGAGGGCAGGGTGCCCAATCTCGGCCGGGTGCTGCTGATCGACGGCGCCGCGGCCGTCGCGGGCGGTGCCTCCTCCGCCTCCTCGGCGACCTCCTACATCGAGTCCGCGGCCGGTGTCGGCGAGGGCGCCCGCACCGGCTTCGCCAATCTGGTCACCGGCGGTCTGTTCGCCCTCGCGCTGTTCCTGACGCCGCTGCTGACCATCGTCCCCCTCCAGGCCGCAGCCCCCGCGCTGGTCGCCGTCGGCTTCCTGATGATGGTCCAGGTCAAGCACATCGAGTGGGACCGCTTCGAGATCGCCGTCCCGGCCTTCCTCACCATCGCCGTGATGCCGTTCACCTACTCCATCACCAACGGCATCGGCGCCGGCTTCATCGCCTACGTCGTCATCAAGACGGTCCTGGGCCGGGCCAAGGAGGTCCACTGGCTGCTGTGGGGCACCTCGGCGCTGTTCCTGGTGTACTTCGCGATCGACCCGATCGAGCAGCTGCTCGGCGTCAAGTAGCGGCCGGGCGGACCACGAGCGGCGCGCACAGCGAGGGAGTACGGCGACGGGCCGCCCCCGGGGGGAAGGGGGCGGCCCGTCCGTTCAGACGCCGCTCGGTGCGGTCGGGTTCACTCGCCTCCCGCACTTTTCTCTCTTCCGCGGGACAGCGGGTGGCCGAGCCCGGTCCGTCAGCGGCTCCCCCCGGTCCTCAGTCCCTCAGCGCCGCCTCCATGGCCGCCCTGGCGACCGGGGCCGCCAGGCCGTTGCCGCTGACCTCCGAGCGGGCCGCGTCGGACTGCTCCACCATCACCGCCACGGCGACCTCCTTGCCGGTCGAGTCGGACTTCGCGTACGAGGTGAACCAGGCGTACGGGGTCTTGCTGTTGTTCTCGCCGTGCTGCGCGGTGCCGGTCTTGCCGCCCACGGTCGCGCCGGGGATCCGCGCGTTGCCGCCGGTGCCCTCCTCGACGACCGTCCGCATCGCCGACTGGAGCTGCTGCGCGGTGCCGGAGCTGACGATCCGCTCGGTCCGCGCCTCGTCCCCGTAGTCGCGCAGTACGTCGCCGCCGCCGTCGGTGACCCGCGAGACCATGTGCGGCGAGACCAGCTCACCGCCGTTGGCGAGCGCCGCCGACACCATCGCCATCTGCAGCGGGGTCGCGGTCACGTCGAACTGGCCGATGCCGGTCAGCGCGGTCTGCGAGGGGTACATGTCCGAGGGGTACACGCTCGGGTAGGCGCGCACCGGCACGTCCTGCTCCTCGTCGTTGAAGCCGAACTTCTCGGCCATCGCCCGCACCGTGTCCTCACCGAGGTCGACGGCCATCTTGGCGAAGACGTTGTTGCAGGAGTACTGCAGACCCACCCGGATCGAGGCGTCCTCGCACGGGGCGTCCGGGTTCTCGTTGGTCAGGTTCCGGCTGGTGCCCGGCAGCGGATAGGGGTCGGGGCTGTCGGTCTTCTCGTCCACCGACTCGTACAGCCCCTCCTCCAGCGCCGCCGCGGCGACCACCAGCTTGAACGTCGAGCCCGGCGGCAGCGGCTGGCGCAGCGCCCGGTTGGTGAGCGGCTTGTCCGGGTCCTCGGTGAGCTTCTTCCACGCCTGGCCCGCGGTGTTGGCGTCGGTCAGCGACGTCGGGTCGTACGACGGGGTCGAGACCGCCGCGAGGATGCGGCCGGTCCTCGGGTCGATGGCGACCGCCCCGCCCTTCTTGTCGCCGAGCGCCTCGTACGCCGCCTTCTGCACCGCCGGGTCGATGGTGGTGACCACATTGCCCGGGTCGGCCCGCTTGCCGGTGACGGTGTCCGTCACCGTCTTCAGCCGGTTGTCGGTGCCGTTCAGCACGTCCTCGTAGATGCCCTCGAGCTGCGTCGGCGCATAGGCCTGCGAGGCGTATCCGGTCACCGCGGCGTACAGGGGGCCGTCGCGGTAGGTGCGCTTGTACGCCAGGTCGCCGCCCTTCGTGCGCGCCGAGCCGGTGACCGGCTCACCGGCCACGATGATGTTCCCGAGCGGGGCCGCGTAGGTCTCGATCACGTTCCGCCGGTTGTTCTTGTCGTCCGCGAGGGCCCGGCCTTCGTAGAACTGCACCCAGGTCGCCCGGAACAGCAGGGCGAGCACCAGGAGCAGCACGAAGACCGAGGCGCGCCTGATCGTCTTGTTCATGCCGTGGAGACAGACGAGCGGCACGGAGCGGATCGTTCCTGTCCGGCCGGTTTCTCATCGATTGTTCATGTGTGCAGCAAGCCCGCCTCGTAGGCCGCGACGACGGCCTGGGTGCGGTCCCGGGTGCCGGTCTTCGCCAGCACCGACGCCACATGGGTCTTCACCGTGGCCGGGCCCACCTCCATCCGCCGGGCGATCTCCGCGTTGGTCAGCCCGCCCGCCATGTGCCGCAGCACCTCGGCCTCTCGCGCCGTGAGCCGCGCCACCCAGGCGGGAGGTGCGGCGGTGGGGTGCGCGTGTTCGGTGGCGAGCCTGCGCACCGCCGCCGGGAACAGCAGGGTGTCGCTGCGCGCCACCAGCCGGACGGCCTGCACCAGCGTGTCCGGTTCCGCCCGCTTCAGGAGGAACCCGGCGGCCCCCGCGCGCAGCGCGTCGTAGACGTACGCGTCGTTCTCGAACGTGGTGACGACCAGGACCCGGGGCGGCCGGTCGAGGAAGGCGAGGATCTGCTCGGTGGCCCGGATGCCGTCGGTCTGCGGCATCCGTACGTCCATGAGCACCACGTCGGGCCGCTGGGCGCGCCCCACCGAGACGGCCTCGGCGCCGGTGGCCGCCTCGCCGGTCACCTCGAGGTCCGGCTCGGCGGACAGGATGGCCCGCAGGGCGGTGCGCACCATGCGCTCGTCGTCGGCGACGACGACCCGGATCGGCCGCGGGCTGCTGCTGGTCGTGGAGGTCATGGGGTCCTTCCGTCACGGTCTTCGTCACCGCTTTCCGCGCGGCGCGTCCCGTCGCCCGTCCGGTCGCCCGTCTCGCCGTCCGGCCCGCCGTGCGGAGCCTGACCGGTCTCGCGCATCACGTCCGGAGCCTGACCGGTCTCGCGCATCGGCAGCCGCACTCGCAGCCGCCAGTCGCCGGCCCGGGGGCCGGCGTGCAGGGTGCCGCCCAGCAGGCGGGTGCGTTCCTCGATGCCGGTCAGACCGCGGCCGCCCTCCGGGCGGGGGACGGCGGTGTCGCGGAGCGGGTTCGTCACGGTGATCTCCAGGCCGCCGTCGCGCACCCCGACCGACACGCTCACCGGTGCCCGCTCGGCGCCGTGCCGGAGCGCATTGGTCAGCCCTTCCTGCACGATCCGGTAGGCCTCGCGGGACAGCACCTGCGGCAGCCGGTGCGGGTCGGTGGCGAGCGTGGCGGTCACCCTCACCCCGCCCGCCCGGGTCCGCTCCAGCAGGCCGTCCAGGTCGGCGGCGAGGGTCGGCGCCGGCGCGGTGCCGGGGCCGTCGCCGTCGCGCAGCACGCCGAGCACCGCGTCCAGTTCGCCCACCGTGCGCCGGGAGGTCGCCTCGATCGCCGCCAGGGCCTCCCGGACGAACTCCGGGTCGGTGTCCAGTACCCGGCGGGCGGCGCTCGCCTGGAGGGTGACCGCGCTGAGCGCGTGCCCCACGGAGTCGTGCAGCTCGCGGGCCAGCCGGTTGCGCACGGCCAGATCTGCGGCGCGCCGCTCGGCGGTGGCCAGCCGGTCCTCGGGCGTGGGCCCGAGCAGGGCCGGCGCCCACCGGGCCAGCAGCGCGCCGGCCCCCGCGGAACAGGCCGCCAGCGCCGGCAGCGACACCAGGCCGACGGCCGGCGCGAGCGCCAACGCCCAGGGCCGGTCCATGAACGCGGGGAACCAGGGCGCCATGTCCGTCAGCCCCGTCAGAAACGGCAGCACGATCAGCGTCACCGCGAACGGCGGCAGCACCAGCGACATCCCGGCGACGATCCCGCCGACCGCCACGTGCAGCGTGAACCACAGCGCGGTGCGCCGGCGGGCCGCCCAGCTGCGAGCGGGCTCGTGGGCGAGCCGGTCCGCGTCGATCCCGCACAGCATGCGCACCGCCGCGGCCTCCAGCGGCCGGGTCAGCGGGAAGAGCGAGGTGACGGCGGCGATCGGCAGCCCGACGAGGAACGCGAGGAGCTGCCCGGCCAGCGGACCGAGCAGCTCCTCACGCACGGCCGGTCCCACGATCACCTCTCCGACCAGCACATACGGCATGGCGAGCGCCCCGCCCAGGACCAGATGGACCCAGCGCAGTCGCGCCCGCCGCCCGAACAGCGCCCGGAGTGCCGCGCTCATGGGGACGGCCGCAGGTAGGAGCCCGTCCGCTCGCCGCCCGCGCGTCGTGCGATCAGGCGCACGGCCAGGGCCGTCACCAGGAGACCGGTCATCATCTGAGCGGCGTAGGTGAGCTGCATGGCCGTGGTGGGCCGGTCGGCGGCGTCGGTGAGGGCGAGCCAGGCGACCGACTGCCAGCCCGCCCAGCAGACCGCCGCCGCGGAGGAGACCCAGGCCAGGAACAGGGGCACCTTCACCGGCAGCGCGCCCGCCCGGGGGAAGGCCAGCAGCAGGCCGGCCGCGGCGGCGCAGGCCAGGAAGACGGCGTGCTGGGCCTCCACCAGACGGAAGGAACTGGTCCGGTCCGCGAGCCGGCCGGCGGCCAGGCCGGTCGTGGCGCCGCAGGCCCACAGCAGGCGCAGGGTCAGCGGCGGCAGGGCGAGCACGGCGGCGGCCACGGCCGTCCGCCGGCCTGTCCTGCCCGGCAGTGTGCGCGGCAGGTCCCGCATCCGGCCCCGCCACGACCGGCCCCAGCGGTCGCGGGCGTAGAGCGCGAACAGTGCCCCGAGGGCGAGGCCCTGCACGAGGAAGCCGCCGTAGACGACGAGATACACCCAGGCGTGCAGGAAGGGTTCGCTTCCGTCGTCCGACGCGCCGGACCCGTTCGAGGAGCCGCCGAGCGCACCGAGCAGCAGTTGCACCGGCAAGCCGGTCATGATCGGCGTCAGCAGCCCGGTCGCCACCCACGCCGGGACCGCCAGGAGCCACGCGGGCAGCCGGGCGCCCCAGGGCCGGGTGAACGCCAGCGCCAGCACGATCACACAGGCGTCCATCAGGAAGGTGACGCCGTTCGCCACGGTCAGGGCCGTGCGGTG
This sequence comes from Streptomyces composti, assembly GCF_012034205.1. GTDB lineage: Bacteria > Actinomycetota > Actinomycetes > Streptomycetales > Streptomycetaceae > Streptomyces > Streptomyces composti. The sequence continues at coordinate 93,388 of NZ_JAATEM010000004.1, read as the reverse complement.
CTCGAGCAGCACGCTGCCGTCCGGGACCCCCACCGTGCTGCCGGCCAGCCAGGCCGCCTTCAGGGCCAGGTACGGCAGGCATGCGGCGACGGCGATCGCCCGCAGGACGCCCCGGGTGCGCCCGGCGGGGGAGCGGCCGGTCCGCGCGGGCACGGCGTCGGCTTCGGTCATGCGTCCACGCTGCCGTACCGCCGTCCCGCGCGCGTCCTGCCGTACGACGATCCGCATCCCCCGCACGGCGGAGAGGCGCGGGCTCAGTCCTCCAGCGTGAGCACGAGTTCCTCGATCTCGGTGCCCCGGGCCGGCGCGTACGACATGACGCTGCCGGACACCTCGAAGCCGCACTTCTCCAGCACCCGCCGCGACCGGGCGTTGTCCGCGGCGACCCGGGCGAGCAGCGGGCGTTCCGGCACCTCGGCCAGCAGCGCCCGCAACGCCGCCGTGGCGATGCCCCTGCCCCAGTGGGCGCGGTCGATCCAGTACGTCACCTCGCGCTCGCCCACCTCCCCGTACACCGAGGCGTGGCCGACCACGTCCCCGTCGAGCAGCACGGTGCGGTTGACGGTGCCGGGCGAGGCGAGGATCTTCGCCCAGTGGGCGTCGAAGGCGTCCCGGTCGGCCGGGTCCTCGGGGGTGAAGGCCGCCATGCGCAGGGCCTCGGGATCGTTCAGCAGCCGGTAGAAGACCGGCAGATCGCTGTCGTGCACCTCGCGCAGGGCGATGTTCATGGGTCACAGCCTCCGGGTGGCCAGGGTGAGCCGGTCGCGTGCGTCGAACAGGGCTTCCTTCACGGTCTGCTCGTGTGCGGGGGTGAGCCGGGCGACGGGCACCGAGCAGCTGATCGCGTCCCGCGCGGGGGTGCGGTACGGGATCGCCACGCCGAAGCAGCGCAGCCCGAGGGTGTTCTCCTCGCGGTCCACCGCGTACCCCGTCCGGCGCACCTGGTGCAGCTCCTCGATGAGTTTCTCCCGGTCGGTGATGGTGTTCTCGGTGAGCGCGGGCAGCGTCTCGGGGAGCATCCGGCGCACCTGCTCGTCGCCGTAGGTGGCCAGGATGGCCTTGCCCAGCGAGGTCGAGTGGGCGGGCAGCCGGCGGCCGACGCGGGTGAACGGCCGCAGATGGTGCCGGGACTGACGGATGGCCAGATAGACCACGTTGGTGCCGTCGAGACGGGCCAGGTGGATGGTCTCGGCGGTGTCGTCGGAGAGCCGGTCCAGGGTGGGGCGGGCGGCCGCGACGACCTCGTCGCCGTCGATGTAGGAGGTGCCCACGAGCAGCGCGCGCACGCCGATGCCGTAGCGCGTGCCGGTGGCGTCGGTCTCCACCCAGCCCAGGTCGACCAGCGTGCGCAGCAGCATGTAGAGGCTGGACTTGGGGTAGCCGGTGGCCTCCTGCACCGAGGCGAGCGAGTGCATCCCGGGGCGTCCGGCGAAGTACTCCAGCAGCTCGACGGTCCGTACGGCCGACTTGACCTGACCCCCGCCGCTCGCCTGGCCTGCCGGCATCGCCCCTGCCCCTTCGTCCGCCGAGGAACTATGGATATAGTCTCCAGGCGAGTTCACACATGGAGACAGCGTTCAGCATATCGAACGTCCCCAGGTCTGGAGGGACCGCGGTGGCAGCAGCATCAGTCTGGAGTGTCGACCCCCGAACCGGGAAGCAGCGCGAACAGGTCGCGGTCGAGGCCACAGCCCAGGAGGTGGACGCTGCCGTCCGCGCCGCCCACGAGGCGCGGGACGCCCTGGCCGACCGGGGGGTGCGCGCCGCCTTCCTGCGCTCCTGCGCCGACGAGCTGGAGGCGGCCAGGGAGGGGCTGGTCGAGACCGCGGACGCCGAGACCGCGCTGGGCCCGGTCCGGCTGAACGGAGAACTCGCCCGCACCTGCTACCAGTTGCGCGCCTTCGCGGGCATCGTCGAGGAGGGCGCCTTCCTCGACGTGATCATCGACCACCCGGACGACTCCGCCACCCCGCCCGTGCCCGACCTGCGCCGCTTCAAGGTGCCGCTCGGCGTGGTGGCCGTCTACTCGGCCTCCAACTTCCCCTTCGCCTTCTCCGTCCCCGGCGGCGACACCGCCAGCGCCCTCGCGGCCGGCTGCCCCGTCGTGGTCAAGGCCCACCCCGACCACCCGGCGCTGTCCGAACTGGCCGCCAAGGTGCTGCGCCGGGCCGCCGCCCGGCACGGGCTGCCGGACGGCGTGCTGGGCCTGGTGCACGGCTTCGACGCCGGTCTCGAGCTGATCCGGCACCCGCTGGTCGCCGCAGCCGGGTTCACCGGCTCGGTGCGCGGCGGGCGCGCCCTGTTCGACGCGGCGGCGGCCCGCCCGGTGCCGATCCCGTTCCACGGTGAACTCGGCTCCCTCAACCCGGTCGTCGTCACCGAGGCCGCGGCCGCCGAACGGCCCGAGGAGATCGGTGCGGGACTGGCCGGATCGATGACGCTGGGCGTCGGCCAGTTCTGTGTGAAGCCGGGACTGGTGCTGGTGCCGTCCGGCCCGGGCGGCGACCGGCTGGTCAAGTCGCTGACCGACGCGGTCAGCAATGTGGAGTCCGGGGTGATGCTCGACCACCGGATGCGGGACAACTTCGTCGCCGGAGTCGCCGAACGCACCCGGCTGGACGGCGTGGAGTCCCCGCTGACCCCGGGCGCCGGCGGCGAGCACACGGTCAGCGCGGGCATCCTGACGGTGCCGGCCGGGAAGCTGACCCGCGAGGGCGAGCACGACCTGCTGCTCGAGGAGTGTTTCGGACCGGTCACCGTGGTGGCTCGCTACACCGACGAGACCGAGGTGCGGGCGGTGCTCTCCCGCCTGCCCGGCAACCTGACGGCCACGCTCCAGCTGTCCGCCGAGGAGGCCCAGGGGCAGGGGCGCGGAGCGGAACTCCTCGCCGAGCTGACCCCGCTGGCCGGGCGGGTCCTGGTCAACGGCTGGCCCACCGGAGTCGCCGTCGCCCATGCCCAGCACCACGGCGGCCCCTACCCGGCCACCACCTCCACCTCCACCTCGGTGGGCGGCACGGCCATCGAGCGCTGGCTGCGCCCGGTGGCGTACCAGAACACGCCCGAGGCCCTGCTGCCCCCGGAACTGCGGGACGACAACCCCCTGGGCCTGCCCCGCAGGATCGACGGGCGGCTGGAGCGCTAGCCGGGAGCCGCGGCCCGGCGGCACCGATCCGGTCCGGCCCGGCGCCGCCGCCCGGCGGGCGGCGCCCGAGACGTCATGATCGGAAGCCGGCGGACCGCCGGCTCCCCGGAGGCCCGAACCGCCCCGCCCGCCGACGCCCCCGGCGTGGCGGCCCTGCACCGGCGTGCCCGCGCCACGTACTACCCGGAGCGCCTCCCGGACGACGGCCTGGACTGGCCCGCCCGCCGGCGGGAGGCGATCGAGCGGCCGGACGGGCAGGTGCCGTGCGCGGCGCGGGGCGCGAGCCGGGCCGGCATCGACTCCTTCCGCCCGCCCGGCGGCGCAGGTCTCCGCACGGTGACAGGGTTCCGGTTCCAGGCCGGCAGCGGCCGCCGGCGCACCGGCATCGGCGCCGCCCTGCACGCCGCCTGCGTGGCGCTGTGGCGGACCAGCGGCCACGCCGAGGCGGTGCTCGAGGTGCACACCGGCAACCGGCGGTGAGGGCGCCCGGGAATGAGAGCTCACTGCTTGAATGTTCACGCAGTTGCGGAGGGTGGGTCTCCGTGTGCCGAGAACGAGTGGGAGAGTGCCGCCGCGATGCGTGTGGAGATCTGGTCCGACATCGCCTGCCCCTGGTGCTACGTGGGCAAGGCCAGATTCGAGAAGGCGCTGCGGGACTTCCCGCACCGGGACGAGGTCGAGGTGGTGCACCGGTCCTTCGAGCTGGACCCGGGGCGGGCCAAGGGCGACATCGAGCCCGTGATCACCATGCTCACCCGCAAGTACGGCATGAGCAGGGAGCAGGCCGAGGCCGGCGAGGACAGCCTCGGGGCGCAGGCCGCCGCCGAGGGGCTGCCCTACCGGACCCGCGGACGCGACCACGGCAGCACCTTCGACATGCACCGGCTGCTGCACTTCGCCCGCGAGCAGGGACGCCAGGGCGAGCTGCTGGACCGGCTGTACCGGGCCAACTTCGCCGAGGAGCGCTCCGTCTTCGGCGACGACGAACGGCTCGTGGAACTCGCCGCCGAGGCCGGGCTGGAGTCCGGGGCCGCACGCGCCGTGCTCGCCGACCCGGACGCCTACGCCGCCGCGGTCCGCGAGGACGAGCGGGAGGCCGCACGGCTCGGCGCCCGCGGGGTGCCGTTCTTCGTCATCGACCGCACCTACGGCGTCTCCGGCGCCCAGCCCGTCGAGGTGTTCACCCGGGCACTGGGCCGGGCCTGGGACGAGCGGACCCCGGTGCGCCTGATCGACGACGGCGGCGGCTCCGGGACCGAGGCCGAGGCCTGCGGTCCGGACGGGTGCGCCGTACCGCAGCCATAGGGCCGGAACCGGCGGCCGCAGCATCCCTGAAGGGGTGTCACAGGCGCAGGTCAGAAGCCATGCATAAGCAGTGCTTAGGGATACTGCGCAGATCTGAGCAATGGACGGGGAGTGCGGCGGGCCGCAGAGTGGTCTCATGGAGACCTTCGAGAGCCTCGTCCGTGCCGAGTTCACCCCGAAGACCACATTCCTGAACACCGCCAGCAACGCGCTGCTGCCGGCCCGTACCGTGGCCGCCCTCGACCGCGCCGCCCGGCTGCGGGCCGAGGGCGGGGCGCTCGATCCGCTCTACGCCGACGTGGAGGCGTGCCGGGCCGCGTACGCACGGCTGGCCGGTGTTCCCGTCGAGCGGGTGGCGGCCGGGGCCTCGGTCGCGCTGTTCACCTCGCTGGTCGCGGCCTCGCTGCCGCCCGGCGCCGAAGTGCTCACCGCCGAGGACGACTTCACCTCCGTCCTCAACCCGTTCCACGCCCGCGGCGACCTCAAGGTGCGGGCCGTGCCGCTGGAGCAGATCGCGGAGGCCGTGCGGCCCGGCACCGCGCTGGTCGCGGTCAGCGCCGCGCAGTCCGCCGACGGCAGGATCGCCGACCTCGACGCGCTGCGCGAGGCGGCACGGCAGCACGGGGCCCGCACCTATGTCGACTTCTCGCAGGCCGCCGGGTGGCTGCCGGTGGACGGTGACGCCTTCGACTACTCCGTCACCATCACGTTCAAGTGGCTGCTCGGCCCGCACGGGGCCGCCTTCCTGGTGGTGCCAAAGGACTTCGGCGACCTGATGCCGGTGCAGGCCGGCTGGGTGGCCGGGGAACGGCCGTGGGAGAGCTGCTACGGTCCGGTCGCCGACCTCGCCCGCTCCGCACGGCGGTTCGACTCCAGCCCGGCCCTGTTCACCTACGCGGGGCTGCGTGCCTCGCTCACCCTGGTCGAGGAGATCGGCATCGACACCGTCCGCGCCCACGACCTGGCGCTCGCCGACCGCTTCCGGGCGGGACTGGCCGAGCTGGGCCACGAGCCGGTGCCCTCACCGGGGTCGCCCATCGTGTCCGTGCCCGGACTCGGCCGTCTCCAGCCGGAGCTGGCCGAGAAGGGCATCGCGGTCTCCGACCGGGCCGGCAACCTGCGGGCGTCCTTCCACCTCTACAACACGGCCGCCGACGTGGACCGGCTGCTGGACGCGCTGTCCGGCTGAGCGGCGGGCGTCCGTCCAGCGGCACGGCAGCGGGCCGGTGCCTCCCTGTCCCACACGAGGAGGCCCGGCCCGCGGTCCTGATGCGCCGCAGCGACTACGGCGGCGACGAACGCGCCGTCATGTCACCGGCGCCGATGTGCCCTTGTACGGCTGTGCGGTCACTTCACCGGTGTGAAGTCCCGAGCCCCGATGAACTCGGGGCGCCGGACGGGCGCGGCGAACGGCTCCACCGCAGCGTTCTCGACGCTGTTGAACACGATGAAGACGTTGCTGCGCGGGAACGGGGTGATGTTGTCCCCGGAGCCGTGCATGCAGTTGCAGTCGAACCAGGTCGCCGAGCCGGCCTTGCCGGTGAACAGCTTGATGCCGTGCTCGGAGGCCATCGCGGTCAGCGCCTCGTCCGAGGGCGTGCCCGCGTCCTGCATCTGCAGCGACTTCTTGTAGTTGTCCTTCGGCGTGGCACCCGCGCAGCCGAGGAACGTCTTGTGCGACCCCGGCATGATCATCAGTCCGCCGTTGGTCTCGTAGTTCTCGGTCAGCGCGATCGAGACCGAGACCGTGCGCATCCGGGGCAGACCGTCCTCGGCGTGCCAGGTCTCGAAGTCCGAGTGCCAGTAGAAGCCGCTGGCCCCGAAGCCCGGCTTGACGTTGATCCGCGACTGGTGGACGTAGACGTCCGAGCCGAGGATCTGCCGGGCGCGGCCCACGACGCGCTCGTCGCGCACCAGACGCGCGAACACGTCGCTGATCTTGTGGACCTCGAAGACCGAGCGGATCTCCTTGGACTTCGGCTCGACGATGGAGCGCTCGTCGGCCCGGATCTCCGGGTCGGAGACGAGCCGGTTCAGCTCGTTCCGGTAGACGGCGACCTCGTCCTCGTCGATCAGCTGGTCGATGGCGAGGAAGCCGTCACGCTCGTAGGCCCCCAGGTCGGCCGGCGTGATCGGGCCGGGGGCGTCGGGCGCGCCCCAGACGACCGGGTCCTGGCGCGGGGTGAGCACCTCGGTGGTGCCGCGCGTCGGGTACAGGTCGGGGACCTGGGTGCCGGTGGTGGTGGTCGCGGTGGTCATGAAACCTCACACCTCCTCGGTGAGCAGCGGGTAGACGCCGTTCTCGTCGTGGTCCTCCCGCCCGGTGACGGGCGGGTTGAACACACAGATGCAGCGGAAGTCCTCCTTGACGCGCAGCGTGTGCCGCTCATGCCCGTCCAGGAGGTACATGGTGCCGGGCGTGATCGTGTACGTCCGTCCGGTCTCCTTGTCGGTCAGCTCCGCCTCGCCCTCGATGCAGACGACGGCCTCGATGTGGTTCGCGTACCACATCGACGTCTCCGTACCCGCGTACAGGATCGTCTCGTGCAGGGAGAAGCCGACCTTCTCCTTGGCGAGGACGATGCGCTTGCTCTCCCAGGTGCCGGACGCGGACTTCACATGCCGGTCGGTGCCTTCGATCTCCTTGAAGGAACGGACAATCACGGTGCTGCGATGCCTCCTAGATGGTGGTGGTGGCCGTCGGTGACGGCGGATGTGCGACCGGCCGTCAGGCGGTCTCGCGGACGGACCTGGCCAGCGTGGTCAGGCCCTCGTCCAGCTCGTCCGGGGTGATGGTCAGGGCCGGCAGGAGCTTGACGACCTCGCTCTCGGGACCGGAGGTCTCGATCAGCAGGCCGAGTTCGAAGGCGCGCCGGGCGACCCGCTCGGCGCGGGACTTGTCGTGGAACTCCATGCCCCACACCAGGCCGCGGCCCCGGTACTCCTTGACCTCGTCGGCGTTCTCCTCGGCGATGGCGGCGAGCGCCTGCTCGACCTGCTCACCGCGCTTGCGGGTCTGCTTCTCCATCGCCGCACCGTCGGCCCAGTAGGCCTCCAGGGTGGCGGTCGCCGTGACGAAGGCCGGGTTGTTCCCCCGGAAGGTGCCGTTGTGCTCGCCCGGCTCCCAGACGTCCAGCTCGGGCTTGAACAGGGTCAGCGCCATGGGCAGGCCGTAGCCGCTGATGGACTTGGACACGGTGACGATGTCCGGCGTGATGCCCGCCTCCTCGAAGGAGAAGAAGGCCCCGGTGCGGCCGCAGCCCATCTGGATGTCGTCGACGATCAGCAGCATGTCCTGCCGCTCGCACAGGTCGGCGAGCGCCCGCAGCCATTCGGGCCGGGCCACGTTGATGCCGCCCTCGCCCTGCACCGTCTCGACGATCACGGCGGCCGGCTTGTTCAGGCCGGAGCCCTGGTCCTCGAGGATGCGCTCGAACCACAGGAAGTCCGGGACCTGGCCGTCGAAGTAGTTGTCGAACGGCATCGGCGTGCCGTGCACCAGGGGGACGCCGGCGCCGGCCCGCTTGAAGGCGTTGCCGGTCACGGCGAGGGAGCCGAGCGACATGCCGTGGAAGGCGTTGGTGAACGAGACGATCGCCTCGCGCCCCTTCACCTTCCTGGCCAGCTTCAGCGCGGACTCCACGGCGTTGGTACCCGTCGGGCCCGGGAACATGACCTTGTACGGCAGGTCGCGCGGGCGCAGGATCCAGTTCTGGAAGGACTCCAGGAAGGCCCGCTTGGCGGTGGTCGACATGTCGAGCCCGTGCGTGACACCGTCACGCTCCAGGTAGTCGATCAGGGCCCGTTTCAGGACGGGGTTGTTGTGCCCGTAGTTGAGTGAGCCTGCTCCGGCGAAGAAGTCGAGGTACTCGTGGCCGTCCTCGTCGTACATGCGGCTGCCGTGCGCACGGTCGAAGACGGTGGGCCAGCCGCGGCAGTAGCTGCGCACCTCGGACTCGAGGGTCTCGAAGACGCTGAGGTCGGGCTGGGTGATGGTCACGACGAATCGCTCCTCAGGTGGCGTGGGAGGTCAAGAGGAAGTCGGGCGGTCGGGAAGTCGTGCGGGTGTGCGCTCGGTGCCGGTCGGCGCCGCTGGTCGGCGGGCGTCGGCCGGCGGTCGGTCGCTGGTCGTCGGTCGGCGTCGGGGCGGGCGGCGCGCTGTGCGTCCGTGCCGGTCGTTCGCGCTGTTCGGTCGGTGGCCGGTCACGCGGCGGCCCGGCGGCCGGCCGCCGGTGGTCGCGCGACGGCCGCCCGGTCAGGCCGTGAGGGGTCCGATGCGGTACAGCACCTCGGGGTCGTGCGGCCCGTCCGGGAAGTGAGCGGTCTCGAAGAGCACCTCGCGCTCCAGCCGGGCGCCGTGACGCTCGGCGAACGTGGTGAACAGGCGCTCCGAGGCGGTGTTGCCGGGGGTGATGGTGGTCTCCACCGTGGTCACCCCGTGCTCCGCGGCGGTCCGGGCGACCAGCCCGTCCAGCAGAGCGGCGGCCAGACCGCGGCCGCGGTGGGTCTCGTCCACCGCCACCTGCCAGACCAGCAGGGTGCCCGGGCTGTCGGGCCGGACGTAGCCGGTGACGAAGCCGATCGGTTCACCGTCCTCGTCACGGACCACGGCCGATGTGGCGGCGAAGTCCCGGCACCACAGCAGATAGCTGTACGACGAGTTCAGGTCGAGGACCTTCGAGTCCCTGGCTATCCGCCACAGCACGGCTCCGTCCGCCACGGTCGGGCGGTCGATTTGCAGGTCTGCTTGTGCGGCAGTCATGGAATTTGAACTTACCCAGGTAAATTCAAAATTGCATCGCCTGACGGGGTTACGTAAGAGCCTGGTATGTGTTATCGCGCGTGCGTGCGTGCCCGCGTGAGAGGCGCAGCGGAATGCCCCGTTTTCCTGCGGAAATACCGGACGGACCGGGCAGGCTGTGGAACCGGTCACAACTGGATAACAGCACGGAGCGATGTCCGGAATGCGCGGGATTTCGTTCTTGAAATTGGGGCGTTTAGGTCCGCGAGAAGCGGGCAGAAGAGAATGGGAAGCTGCTCTCCGAGGTAATGGCGAGATAAGCCGAGAATATCGCCGGAGAATATGCGCGGGTGTGGGTGCCGGACAATACCGCTGTCCTGCGCGATTTCATGCGCCGGTCACTCCGTCGATGCGTTCCCGCAGAAGATCGGCGTGCCCGTTGTGCCGCGCGTACTCCTCGATGAGATGGATGTACACCCACCGCAGGCTGACCTCGGCACCGGCCACCGGGCCGTCCACCATCCGGCCGGTGTCCTCCAGCGACCGCCCGGCGCACAGCTCGCGTCCGCGTTCCACCTCACGGCGCCAGATGGCGACCGCCTCGCCGAGTCCGCGCGCGGGATCGAGCGCGTAGCCCGTCGGGTCCTCGAACACCGGCGGCACCTCAAGACCCGCGACCACCCGCTGGAACCAGTTCCGCTCCACCTCGGCGAGATGCTGCACCAGCCCCAGCAGCGTCAGCACGGACGGCTCCACGGCCGCGAGCCGCACCTGGGCGTCGTCCAGGCCCGAACACTTCAGCAGCAACGTGCCCCGGTGAAACTCCAGCCACCCCTCGAGCATCGCCCGCTCGTCCCCGGTCAACGGCGGAATCGCCCGCCCGTCGGGCAAGGTCCCCGGGCCCTGCGGGGTCTGCGCGGATTCGGAAGCACCGTCAGCCATGGAGGCAGCATGGCGCGCCGCCCACGCCGGGCGTGCCGATCAGGCCACGGCAGCCGGCGGGAAGGCTTCCGGCCCATTCAGGGGCCCGGGGTCCGCGTCAGCGCCAGGCTTCCTCCGCGGCGCGCAGGGCGGCCGGTACGTCCACGCCGAGGCCCTGTTCGGCGAGGGCGGTGCCCAGGGCGACCAGGCTTGCCCGGACGGCCGCGCGGGTCGCGTCCGGGCCGTAGTGATTGACGCGGATCATCTCGCGGGAGAGGGGGCCGCCGCCCGCGGAGAGGGGGAGGGACGGGTCCGCGGCGAGTGCGCGGGAGACCAGGTCCGCGGCCACGGTGCCGTCGGGGGAGCGGAGGGTCGTGGCGACGGGGGCGGCCTCGCGGGGGTCGTGCACGTACGGCTGGAGGCCGCCGCCCAGGGCGAGAGCGCCGGCGCGGGTGGCCGCCGCGGCAAAGGCGTGGCGGGCCATGACCGCGTCCAGGCCGTCCGACTCGATGCGGTCCAGGCAGGCCTCGAGGGCCAGCATCTCCAGCTGGGCCGGTGCGAACAGCAGGGCCTTGCGGCCGCCGTCGATCCAGCGCTCCTTCCAGTCCAGGAGCGACAGATACGAGCGGCGCGGCGCCCTCGGGTTGGCGGCCATCCGGGCCCAGGCCCGCTCGCTCACCGACACCGCCGACACCCCGGCCGGGCCGCCCATCGCCTTCTGCGCCCCGATCACGCACAGGTCGACGCCCCAGGCGTCCGGCAGCACCGGCTCGGCGCCGACCGAGGCGACCGCGTCCAGGTAGAGCAGCGCGCCGTGCGCCCGCACGACCTCGCCGATCTCCGCGACCGGGTTGGTGTTCCCGGTGGCCGCCTCGGCGTGCACCAGGGAGACGAAGTCGATCTCCGGGTGCTCGGCGAACGCCTCCCGGATCTGCGCCGCGGTCACCGCCGTGTGGAAGGGCACGGTGAGATCGATCACCGTGGCCCCGCAGTCCCGCAGCCAGTCGCCGAAGGTCTGCCCGTAGGGGCCGGTGACGACGTTCAGCGCGGTCGTGCCGGGACCCGCGCACCCCCGGATCGCGCCTTCCAGCGGCAGCAGCGCCTCGCCCTGCATGATCACGACGTCCTGCCCGGTGCGCAGCAGCCGTGCCACCCGGTCCTCGATCGAGGCGAAGTGCGCGGCGCTCAGCGGGGCCAGGTCGAGGAGGGGGTGGGTCACGGGGGTTCTCTCTCGCTCGCGGGTCGGTCGACGCCACCGAGGGTATCCACCCGCCGGCCACCGCCCGTGCGCCCGGTTCTCAGGTCGACCGGCGGCCAGGCCCTACGTTTGTCTCGGGCCCTCAAACATCGTCTTATGAACGGAACCCTCCTCATTGTCCGGCGGACAGCAGCAGCGGGCCGCCATCGCCCGCGCGCCGGCGATGGGTCCCGAGGTGATGCTGTTCGACGAGCCGGCCTCGGCCCTCGACCCGGAACTGGTCGGCGACGTCCTCGCCGTCATGCGGATGCTCGCCGAGGAGGGGATGACGATGATGGTCGTCACCCACGAGATGAGCTTCGCCCGCGAGGTCGCCGACCGGGTCGTCTTCATGGACGGCGGGGTGATCGTCGAGGACGGCACCCCGGACGAGGTGATCGGCCGCCCCGGCACGAGCGCACCCGCCACTTCCTGTCCCGCCTGCTGGATCCGGCGATGGCCGAGGTGGAGGAAGGGACCGGGGACCAGGTGAGCAAGTCGCCGTGAGCCGTGGCAGGGCCCCGGACGCTCTCCCCGGCCGGGTGCCCGGTGACCCCGCCGGGTGCCGGCCGACCCCTGGCTGGGGCGCCGGGTGAGCCCTGACTAGGGTGCCGGGTATGAGCGAACGCGCGGTGCTGCACGTCAAGGGGAGGGTGCTCGTCGGGCCCGAGGAGGTCCGCGACGAGCTCTGGGTGGTCGGCGGTCGGATCACCTACGAGCGCCCCGCCGGTGCCCGTGACATCCGGACCGTCGAGGGCTGGGTCCTGCCCGGACTCGTCGACGCCCACTGTCACGTCGGCCTCGACCGGCACGGCGCGGTCCCCGGGGACGTGGCGGAGAAGCAGGCCCTCACCGACCGCGACGGCGGCGCGCTGCTGCTGCGCGACGCCGGCTCGCCCTCCGACACCCGCTGGATCGACGACCGCGAGGACCTGCCGAAGATCATCCGGGCCGGGCGGCACATCGCCCGCACCCGCCGCTACATCCGCAACTACGCCTGGGAGATCGAGCCGGAGGACCTCGTCGCCCATGTCGCCCAGGAGGCGCGGCGCGGCGACGGCTGGGTGAAGCTGGTCGGCGACTGGATCGACCGCGACCTGGGCGATCTGTCCGCCTGCTGGCCGCGCGAGGCGCTCGAGGCGGCGATCGCCGAGGCGCACCGGCTCGGCGCCCGGGTCACCGCCCACTGCTTCGCCGAGGACTCCCTGCGGGACCTGGTCGAGGCCGGCATCGACTGCATCGAACACGCCACGGGGCTGACGGACGAGACCATTCCGCTGTTCGCCGAGCGGGGGGTGGCGATCGTGCCCACCCTGGTCAACATCGCCACGTTCCCGGATCTCGCCGCGGGCGGCGAGAAGAAGTTCCCCGACTGGTCGGCCCATATGCGCCGGCTGCACGCCCGCCGCTACGAGACCGTCCGCTCCGCCCACGACGCGGGCATCCCCGTCTTCGTCGGCACCGACGCCGGGGGCAGCCTGCCGCACGGGCTGGCGGCGGAGGAGGTGGGTGAGCTGGTCACGGCCGGCATTCCGCCGCTGGACGCGCTGGCGGCGGGGACGTGGGCGGCCCGGAAGTGGCTCGGACGGCCCGGTCTCGAGGAGGGGGCTCCGGCGGATCTGGTGGTGTACGAGGCCGATCCGCGTGCGGACGTGCGGGTGCTGAAGGGGCCGCGCCGGGTGGTGCTGAACGGACGGGTGGTCGCCTAGCCACCGAGGCGTCGCCAAGGTGTGCGGACCGGGGGCGCGAGGAGTGGGGTGCGTGCCGGTGCGCTCACCCGGGAGGGGGTGGCCGGCGTGTCACGGGGGAACGGGCGTGCCTCTCGAATCGAACACCTCGGCGGGATCACCCCGATGGGGTGAAGTGTCGGCGGATCGCTGACGGGCGGTGTGCGCCCCGGACATTCTTGCCGGGTCCCACACGTCTCATGGGGGGTTCCACCACCTTGAACAGCACCAAGTTCCGTATGTCCGCGCGCCGTTGGGCCGCCGTCGCCACGGCCACCGTGCTCGCCGCAGGGTCAGCTGCGCTGGCCTCGGCGGGTTCCGCGTACGCCACCGGCCGGCCGGGGGAGAACGGGGAGAAGGGCGCGGCCGGGGCCGTCGTCCTGCGGACCGACCTCGATGTGGCTCTGGCCGACAAGTCCGTGCACGTTCCGCTGTCGCTCAGCCTCAACGAGGTCAGTGCGCCGCAGAGTGCACGCAGGACGGCGCTCACGGCGAGCCTGGACGGCGTCGACCGGGGGCGTGCGTTCACCGTGCTGAGCGCTGAGGCCGCCGATGCGGCGGCCGCCGTGGAGGGCGGCAAGGCGGAGTCGTCGGCCACGCTGGCGAAGGCGCGGGTGCATGTGCCCGGGCTGCCGCGGCTGGGACTGATCGAAGTGGAGAAGGTCAGCTCCAAGGCGGTGTGCGAGGCGGGGAGCACGCCGCTGGCGTCGGCGACGCTGCCGGGAGCGGTGACGGTGCTGGGCAAGCGGGTGCGGCTGACGTCGAACGGGCCGACCGAGGTGAAGGTGCCGGGGGTCGGCGAGGTGCGGCTGGATCTGTCGAAGACGGAGACGTCCTCGCGGACGGCGGTGGCCACGGCGCTGAAGCTGTCGGTCTCGGTGAACCCGCTCAAGCTGAATGTCGCCGAGGTGGAGGGGGCGGTGACCCTGGTGGAGGCGAGGTGTGAGGCGCCGGCGATCGAGAAGCGGCAGGGGGAGCAGCAGCAGGAGGCTGTCGTTCCTGAGCAGGACTCCGGGGCCGGGGCCGAGCCGCAGGGGGAGCGGGGGAAGCCGGAGGAGAAGGAGGCGGGCGCCAGCCTCGCGGAGACGGGCGGTGACGCGATGACGCCGTATGTCGCGGCCGGGGCCGTTGCACTGCTGGGGGTCGGTGCGGGGGCGGTGCTGCTGTCCCGTCGCCGGAAGAGCTGACCCCGGGTTCGGCGACCCGGCCGGGGGTTCCGCACGCGGGCCGGGTCGCCGGACCCGTGCCGGCCCACCGCCCGTCTCGGCGGGCCGGGAGGTGAGCCCCTCCGCGCCGTCCGGCTCGCCGGGCCGGAGGGGCCGGGCGCCGGGCGAGGGGGCGGCCCGAGACCCGGGCCGGTGAGCTGAAGGTCCCGGGCGGAGCCCCCTCGTGTCAGCCGGCCGACAGGGCCTTGTCCAAAGCGGCCAGGAAGCCGTCCGTCGTCGCTGTGTCCCGCACCGCCAGGCGGAGCCAGTCGGTGCCGAGGCCGGGGAAGGTGTCGGCACGGCGGGCCGCGTAGCCGAGAGCGCGGAGGCGGGTCCGGATCCGGGCCGCGCCGGGGAGGCGGATGAGGACGAAGGGGGCCTCGGGGGGTTCCGCCAGGCGGAGACCGTGGGGGGTGAAACGGCGCAGGCCGGCGATGAGATGGGCGCGGTCCGCTGCGATGCGGTGGGCCGCGCGGTCCGCCTCGGCCAGGGCACGGGGCTCCATGCAGGCCTGCGCCGCCGCGAGGGCCGGGGTGGAGACGGGCCAGAGCGGCTGGGCGCGTTCGAGGTCGGCGATGGTGCCGGGGGAGGCCAGGACGTAGCCGATGCGCAGGCCGGCCAGGCCCCACGTCTTGGTGAGGCTGCGCAGGACCACCAGGCCGGGCAGGTCCGTACGGCCGGCCAGGGACTCGCGTTCGCCGGGGACCGCGTCCATGAAGGCCTCGTCGACCACCAGGGTGCGGCCGGGGCGGGCCAGCCGGGCCAGTGCCGCGGCCGGGTGCAGGACGGAGGTGGGGTTGGTCGGGTTGCCGATCACGACCAGGTCGGCGTCGTCGGGGACCAGCTCCGGGTCGAGGCGGAAGCCGTCCGGTTCGCGGAGCAGGACGCGGTCCACCGTGTGGCCGGCGTCGCGCAGGGCCGCCTCGGGTTCGGTGAACTGCGGGTGCACGATCACCGGTCGGCGGACCTTCAGGGCGCGGGCGAGGAGGACGAATGCCTCGGCCGCGCCCGCGGTGAGCAGGACCCGTTCGGCGGGCAGGCGGTGCCGGGCCGCCACCGCCGCGCGGGCGGCACGGCCGTCGGGGTAGGCGGCCAGGCCGGACAGGGACGCGGCGATGCGGTCGCGCAGCCAGTCCGGCGGGGTGTCCGCGCGGACGTTGACCGCCAGGTCGGTCAGCGCGGCGCCGTCGTCGCGCACCTCGGCGTCCCCGTGGTGCCGCAGATCGTGCGCGTCCACCGGCTCAGTGGGCGTGGGAGTGCGAGTGGGCATGACCGTGTCCGTGTCCGTGATGGTGGTGGCCGTCGTCGTCGGGGTGGAAGTGGGGCTGCTGGGGCATGCCGACCTTGTCCTCGAAGCCGGGCAGCGCGATCCGGTAGACGCAGCTGTCGCAGTTCATGCGCAGATCGCCGCGCACGGCCTCCTCGTAGCGTTCCCAGACCAGGTCGAGGAGTTCCCGCTCCGGGCCGATGACCTCCGCGGAGCGCACCTCGACGTCCGGACGGCTTGCCGCCCATTCCTCGGCCTGGTGCTTCACGCGCTCGGGGAGGATGCCGGTGAAGAGGAAGTACGGGAGGACGACGACGCGGCGGGCGCCGAGGCGGGCGCAGCGGTCGAGGCCGCTCGGCACGTCGGGCGCCGCGAGTGAGACGAAGGCCGTCTCCACGGCCGCGTAGCCGCGCCCCTCCCACAGAAGCCGGGCCGCCTTGAAGACCTCGGCGTTGGCGTCCGGGTCCGTGGAGCCGCGCCCCACCAGCAGCACCGTCACCTCGGCCGGGTCCCAGTCGCCGAGCACCTCCGCCAGCCTGCGCTCCAGCACGCTCAGCAGCGCGGGGTGCGGGCCCAGCGGCCGGCCGTAGGTGTACGAGATGCCCGGGTGCCGTTCCTTCTCGCGGGCAAGCGCGGCCGGGATGTCGCCCTTGGCGTGCCCTGCCGACACCAGCATCAGCGGCACGGCCGCGAACCGGCGCACCCCCTGGCCGACCAGCTCGGTGACGGCCTCGCCCAGCGGCGGCGGGGACAGTTCGATGAAGCCGCCCGCGACGTGCAGTCCGGGATGGCGGCGGCCCAGCTCCCGCACGAAGGCGCGGAACGCCTCGGCCCCGGCGGCGTCGCGGGTGCCGTGGCCGGCGATGAGCAGAGCGGGCGGGGTGGTCACAGGTTCTCCTCGGAAGGGTCGGGGGAAACGGGGTGGTACAGCAGGGCGTTGAGCGCGGCGGCCGCCACCGCCGAACCGCCCTTCTCGGACACGTTGCTCACGGCGGGCAGCCCGCTGGCGCGCAGCGCCGCCTTGGACTCGGCCGCGCCGACGAAGCCGACGGGCAGGCCGATGACCAGGGCGGGGGAGGCGTCCAGGGCCAGCAGCTCCTCCAGCGCGGTCGGTGCGCAGCCGATCACCCACAGGGCGCCCGGCCCGACCTCCTCGAAGGCGAGCCGCACGGCGTGCGCCGACCGTGTCAGGCCGGGCCCGGCCTCGGCGTCCCTCAGCCGGCACACGGTCTCGCGGCGGGTGATGCCGGCCGCGACCATCTCCACGTCCACCACGACCGGCGCCCCGGCGTGCAGTGCCGCATGAGCCTTCGTCAGCTCGTCCTCGTCCATCACGAGATCGGAGGCGTACTCCAGGTCGGCGGAGGAGTGGATCACCCGCTCCACGACCGCGCGGGTCAGCGGCGGGAAGTGCGAGGTGTCCAGGCGGGCGCGCAGCCTGCGGAAGGACTCCTGCTCGATGGGGTGGACGACGCGCTTCACCGGGCCTCCTGCTTCGCATCCGTCTGCCAGCGGTAGCCGCGCGGCGTCACCATGCGCCCCGCGACGGTCCGGGTCGCGGTGTTGCCCACCGTCACGACCGTCATCATGTCGACCGTGGCCGGGTCGATCCCGGCCAGCGTGGTGATCCGGCTGGTCTCGTCCGGGCGGGAGGCGTTGCGCACGACGCCGACCGGCGTGGTGGGCGCCCGGTGCCCGGCGAGGATGGCCAGCGCCTTCGGCAGCTGCCAGTCACGGCCCCGGCTGCGGGGGTTGTAGAAGGTCACCACCAGGTCCGCCTCGGCCGCCGCCCGCACCCGCCGTTCGATGACCTCCCACGGGGTGTGCAGATCGGACAGCGAGATGGAGACGTGGTCGTGGCCCAGCGGGGCGCCCAGGATCGCCCCGGCCGCCAGCGCCGCCGTCACACCGGGCACCCCGACCACGTCGATGTCGTCGGAGGCCTCCGCGAGCGCCGGCGAGGCCATGGCGTAGACCCCCGCGTCCCCGCTGCCGATCAGCGCCACCGACTGCCCGCGCCGGGCCTCGGCCACCGCGGTGCGCGCCCGCTCCTCCTCGGCCCCCAGGCCGGACTCGATGATCCGGGTTCCGGGCCGCAGCAGATCACGGATCTGCTCGACGTACTGGTCAAGGCCCACCAGCACCGCGGCGCGCCGCAGCTCCGCCTTCGCGCGCGGGGTCAGCAGGTCCCGGGCGCCGGGTCCGAGGCCCACCACCGCGAGCCGGCCGCGCCCCGGGCGCCGTACCACCGCGCAGGTCGCCATCGCCGACTTGCGCTTGGGGACGAGGAGTTCACCGCCGCGCGCGAGCGCCGAGGCCTCCGCCACCGACGGGGTGCCGACCGCGGCGAGCGGCGCGTCGGACGGGTTGGGCACCTCCACGCGGGCCAGCTCCTCGGCCGGATACGTCACCAGCGGCACACCGAAGTGCCGGGCTGCCGCCACGATGCCGGGCTCCCCGGCCTTGGCGTCCACCGTGGCCAGCTCCCCGAGCGACGCGGCCGACACTCCGGCCTCCCGCAGCGCCTCCCCGACCAGCGCCAGCACCTCCTCGGCCGGGACGCCCCGCGAGGCGCCCACGCCGACGACCAGGGACGGCGGACGCAGCACGACCTCACCCCGGCCGGGCGTGACGAGCCGGTCGGTGACGCGGACGGTGTACGCGCCCCGTTCGCCGGCCGGAAGCGGCGGCAGCGGCCAGGCCACCTCGGCGTCCAGCGCCACCTCCTCGCCGTCGAGCAGCGCCCGCGACACGGCGGCGACGTCACCCTCCGCCGGCAGGCCCAGGGTGTCCAGACCCGCCAGGTCCACGGCATCGGTGGCCGTCGTCACCACCGGCTCGGCGCCCAGCACCTCACCGACCTCACGGGCCAGTCCGTTCGCCCCGCCGGCGTGCCCGCCGAGCAGCGACACGGCGAACCGCCCGCCCTCGTCGACGCACACCACACCCGGGTCGCTGCGCTTGTCCTCCAGCAGCGGCGCGACCAGCCGCACCACGGCCCCCGTGGCCAGGAAGCACACCAGCTGCTCGCACTCGGCGAACGCGGCCCGCACCGCGTCCCGTACCGGACCGCCGTACACCCGCGTCCGGTCCGGCCACGCCGCGGCCAGCCGGTCCCGCGCCGCCGCTCCCGCCGCCGTGGCGGAGATCAGGCCGATCACTGGGCAACTCCTTCGCTGTGTGCCGCGGGGCGCACGCCCCACAGCAGGAAAACGGGATTGGCCGCCGCCAGCCGGGTCACCCCGCCCGGCAGCGGCGCCAGCCGCGACGACTGCAACAGCACCCCGTCGCAGGCGAGTCCGGCCGAGGCGAGCGCCGCGCGGGCGGCCGGCACCCGGTCCAGTGCGGCCAGGGCGACCACCACGGCCCGCCGGGCGCGCCGCGCGCAGGCGGTGACGACGCCGGGCAGGTCGCGCCCGCCCCCGCCGACGAACACGGCGTCCGGATCGTCCAGTTCCGCCAGCGCGGCCGGCGCCGTGCCGTGCACCACGCGCACATCGACGCCGTGCGCGGCCGCGTTGGCGCGGATCCGCTCCACCCCGTCCGCGGCCTGCTCCACCGCGACGGCGGCGGCGCCCAGCCGCGCGCACTCCACGGCCACCGAACCCGATCCGGCGCCCACGTCCCACACCAGCTCACCCGGGCGCGGACCGAGCCGGGCCAGCGCCAGCGCACGCACCTCGAACTTGGTGATCATCGAGTCCCGGTGGGTGAACTCCGCCTCGTCCAGCGCCCACCCGGCGGGCCGCCCGAGCCCGCCCGCCACCGTCCGCACCGGGCCGAGGGCCCGCGACTCGTCCAGGCACAGCACCACGTTCACCGCCGTGCCCCAGTCCCGCGCCGCGGCCTCGGCGGGCGTGACCCGCTCCACCCGCTCGCGCACCGGATCGCCCAGCGACGACGCCACCACCAGCACCCGGCCGGGGCAGTGCCCGGCCAGCGCCGCCCCCAGCTCCGCAGGACCGGCGCCCGGACCGGTCAGCACGGCCACCTTCGGGTGCGCCCGGCACAGCTGGACCGCCGTTCGGGCGTCCCGCCCGTGCGCGCTGACCACCACCGCGTCGTCCCAGGGCAGCCCGAGCCGCGCGAACGCCGCGGCCACCGACGACACCCCGGGCCGCACCCGCAGCGCCTGAGGCCCGAACCGCTCGGCCAGCGCCCGCACGATCCCGAAGAACCCCGGATCCCCCGACGCCAGCACCACCACGGGGCGCCCCTCGGCCACGCACCCGGCGATCCTCTCCAGCGCCGGCGCCAACGGGCCCAGCACGACCCGCTCGGCGGTCTCCGGCAGCGCCACCGCCTCCAGATGCCGCCGCCCGCCCACGGCAAGTGCGGTACCGGCGAGCAACTCCTGGGGGACGTGCGATCCCGACGCCTCCGTCCCCATTCCCACCACGGTGATCATGTGCCGGCACCCCGCGCCCGCAGCGCCCGCCGCGCCTCCGGGTCGGCCTTGCGGTACCCGTGGAAGTGACCCGGGTGGTACAGATGCGAGCGCGTGCCGTGCGCGTCGAGCGCCGGGCCCACCAGGAACAGGGTGTGCTTCCACAGCCTGTGCCGCTTGACCGTCTCCTCCAGCGTGCCGATCGTGCACTTGACGAGCAGCTCCTCCGGCCAGGTCGCCTGATACGCCACCACCACCGGCGTGGTCGTCGGATAGCCGCCCTCCAGCAGCTCCCGCACCAGCTGGCCGCTGCGCGCCGCCGACAGGAAGACCGCCATGGTGGTGCCGTGCCGGGCGAACTCGCGGACCTCCTCACCGGGCGGCATCGGCGTCTTGCCGCCGCCCAGCCGGGTCAGCACCACCGACTGCGCGATCTCCGGGATCGTCAGCTCCCGCTGCGCGAGCGCGGCGACCGCGGAGAACGACGACACGCCCGGCACGACCTCCGTCGCGATGCCGATCCGGCGGCACTGGTCCAGCTGCTCCTGGGTGCCGCCCCACAGCGCGGGATCACCGGAGTGGATCCGGGCCACCCTCAGCCCCTGGGCGTGCGCCCGCTCGTACACGGCGACGACGTCCTCCAGCGACATGGCCGCGGAGTCGAGGATCTCCGCGCCCTGACGCGCGTGCTCGAGCACCTCGGCCTGCACCAGGCTGGCCGCCCAGATCACCACGTCGGCCTCGGCGATGGCGCGCGCGGCCCGGAACGTCAGCAGATCGGCGGCACCCGGTCCTGCACCGACGAAGGTCACCTTGCCGGTGGGGGCATCGGCCATGGATATCGGTCCTCTCCTGAGGGACGAGCGGGACAAGGCGGTTCACACAGTGGGCGGGGCAGCGGCTGTCACACGTGCGCGAGCCGGTGCCGATCGGATACGAAGAGCACATGGCGGTCTTCGTCGCGCTCGGCGCGTTCCTGATGACGCTGGCCGGCGGGTGGGCGGCACACCGTGTCACCGACCGCCGTCACCTGGTGCTGGGCCTGGCCGGCGGCCTGATGCTCGGCGTGGTGGGCCTGGAACTCCTGCCCGAGTCGCTGGAAGCCGCCGGCACCGAGGTGTACGGCGTACCGGCGGCGCTCGCCCTCTTCGTCGCGGGCTTCCTGCTGGCCCACCTGATGGAACATCTGCTGGTGCCGCGTCAGGCCGCGCACGGGGGCGAGGAGGCCCTCGGCCGCAGCCCCGAGGTCGGCCTCACGGCAGCCGCCGCGATGGTGGGCCACAGCGCCATGGACGGCGTGGCCATCGGCGCCGCCTTCCAGGTGGGCGGAGGCATGGGCGCGGCCGTCGCCGTCGCCGTGATCGCCCACGACTTCGCCGACGGCTTCAACACGTACACCCTCACCAGCGTGTACGGGAACACCCGCCGCCGGGTCCTGGCGATGCTCGGCGCCGACGCCGTGGCACCGGTCGCCGGCGCCGCCTCCACGCTGCTCTTCACCATTCCCGAGCCGCTGCTCGGCGGCTACCTCGGCCTGTTCGGCGGCGCACTGCTCTACCTCGCGGCGGCCGAGATCCTCCCCGAGGCGCATCACGCGCACCCGGCCCGTTCCACGCTGCTGTGCACCGTCGCCGGGGTGCTGTTCATCTGGCTGGTGGTGGGCACGGTCCACTGACCGGCGGCAGCGGCGGCTCACAGTTTCCCGCCCCGCCCGCCGTCGCGCCGCGGCGGCGCGATCAGCGTCGACAGATACGGCAGCGGCGACCCGTCCAGCTCGGCGGCCGGCCGCACCGACTCCTCCGGCAGCCCCAGCGCCGAACCCCACACGGCACCGGCCAGCCGCCCCGCCTCCCGCAGCGCCCCGGCGACCTCGCCCGCCTGCCGCCCGAACTTGTACGCCACGACCGTCCCGGGCCCGGCCAGCGCCTCCTTGAGCACCGCGGCCCCCGCGGTCACCGGCACCAGCGTCAGCGGCTCGGTGCCCTCCGTCAGCACCGCACCCGACCGCGCGGCCAGGTCCTGCATCGCGGTGATCCCCGGCACCGTCTCCACCACCGTGCCCGGCACCAGGCCGGCGACGGTCTGCGCGAGATAGGTGAACGTCGAGTACACATTGGGGTCCCCGATGGTCGCGAACGCCACCCGGCGGTGCTCGCGCAGCAGACCGGCGACCCGCTCACCGGCCGCGTCCCAGGCGGCCTCGCGCCGTGCCCGGTCGGTCCGCTCGTTCAGCGCGAACACCACCCGGACGACCTTCTCCACGGGCACGTAGTGCAGCACCGTCGCCTCGGCCCGCCCCCGCTCGCCGGTGTCCATCACCGGCACCACCACCACATCGGCGGCCCGCAGGGCGTTCACACCCTTGACGGTCACCAGTTCCGGGTCGCCGGGACCGACCCCGACTCCGATCAGACGGCTGCTCATGACGTCCGGCACCTCTCGACGAACCGACGGGCCACACCGGGCTCGGACGCCCAGTGCGTGTGCAGATAGCTCGCGTGCACCCCGCGCCGTACGAACCCCTCGACGTGTGGCTTCGGGGCCCGCACACCCCAGGCCGGCACGCCCCCGGCCCCCGGCTCCACCACCGTCCGGTGGAACTCGTGCCCGCGCATCCGCGTCCCGGCGGCGGCGAGACAACTGTCCGCGACGGCCACCGCGTCCCGGTAGCCCAGGGTGAGCCGCTCGCTCATCCGCGCCGAGGCGTCCAGCACCCCGCACAGCGGCAACCCGTCCAGCTCCCGGCACAGATACAGCAGCCCCGCGCACTCGGCGGCGACGGGCGCGCCGCTCTCCGCCAGCCCGGCGACGGCCGCGCGCAGCCGCTCGTTCGCCGACAGCTCGGCGGCGTACACCTCGGGAAACCCGCCCCCGATCACCAGCCCGCGCGTCCCGGCGGGCAGTTCCTCGTCCCGCAGCGGATCGAACGTCACCACCTCGGCCCCGGCCGCGGCCAGCAGCTCCGCGTGCTCCGCATACGAGAACGTGAACGCCGCCCCGCCGGCCACGGCAACGACGGGCCGCCCGGAAGCGGCCTCCGAGCGGGACGGGTCACCCTCGTCAGCCGACCGATCCGGGTGGCGGGCGGACACGGCGGGCGTCCAGGGGGCGGCGCCCCCCGGTACGGCACCGGCACTCCGGGCGAGCGACTCCAACGCGGCCAGGTCACACCCCTCGGCCACCTGCGAAGCCATCGCCGCCACCGCCTCGACCGCCAGTCGCCCCCGCTCGGCGACCGGAACCAGCCCCAGATGCCTCGACGGCGCACTCACCCGCTCAGCCCGCCGCACGGCACCCAGCACCGGTACCCCCACCGGCTCCAGCGCCTCCCGCAGCAACGCCTCGTGCCGGTCCGAGGCCACCTTGTTCAGGATCACGCCCCCGACCCGCACCTCTGGATCCCAGCTCACGAACCCGTGCACCAGCGCCGCCACCGACCGCGACTGCGCCGACGCGTCGACCACCAGCACCACCGGCGCCCCCAGCAGCTTCGCCACCTGTGCCGTGGACGCCAGCTCACCCTCCCCGGCCGCACCGTCGTACAGCCCCATCACGCCCTCGACCACCGCGATGTCGCACCCCCGCGCCCCGTGCAGGAACAGCGGCGCGATCAGCTCAGCACCGCACAGGTACGCGTCGAGATTCCGCCCCGCCCGCCCGGTGGCGAGCGCGTGGTACCCGGGGTCGATGTAGTCCGGCCCCACCTTGTGCGGGGACACGGTCAGCCCCCGCGCGGTGAGCGCGGCCATCAGCCCGGTGGCCACGGTCGTCTTGCCGCTGCCGGACGACGGCGCGGCGATCACCAGCCGGGGGACACGGGCGGGGGACGTCACCACTCGATGCCCCTCTGCCCCTTCTGCCCGGCGTCCATGGGGTGCTTGACCTTCGACATGTCCGTCACCAGATCCGCGCAGGCGACCAGCTTCTCCGGCGCGTTCCGCCCCGTGATCACGACATGCTGCGTGCCCGGACGGCTGCGGAGCACCTCCACGACCTCGTCGGTGTCCACCCACCCCCAGTGCATCGGGTAGGCGAACTCGTCGAGCACGTACAGCCGGTACGTCTCGGCGGCCAGGTCCCGCTTGACCTGCTCCCAGCCCTCGCGGGCCTTCCCCGCGTTGTCCAGCTGCGCGTCGCGCTGCACCCAGGACCAGCCCTCGCCCATCTTGTGCCAGGCGACGGTCCCGCCCTCGCCGGAGTCCCCGAGCACCCGCAGCGCCCGCTCCTCGCCGACCTTCCACTTCGCCGACTTGACGAACTGGAACACCCCGATCGGCCACCCCTGGTTCCAGGCGCGCAGCGCCAGCCCGAAGGCGGCGGTGGACTTGCCCTTCCCGATGCCCGTGTGCACGATCACCAGCGGACGGTGCCGCCGCTGACGGGTCGTCAGCCCGTCGTCCGGCACCACACTCGGCTGTCCCTGCGGCACTACGCGGCCCTCCTTCGTACGTCCTCGACCAGCCCGGCGATCGAGTCGGCGCGCAGCTCGTCCAGCGTCACCGCGCTGCCGCCCAGCTCACCGGCCAGCTGCCCGGCGAGCCCCAGCCGCACCGGGCCCGACTCGCAGTCCACGACCACGGAGGCGACCTGGTCCGCCGCGAACAGCCGCGCGGCCCGGCCGGCCAGCGCGACCGGCTCCGGACCACCGGTGGCGCGCCCGTCGGTCACCACCACGAGGAGCGGGCGGCGCGCCGGGTCCCGCAGCCGCTCCACCCGCAGCACCTCGTGCGCACGCAGCAGCCCGGCCGCCAGCGGGGTGCGCCCGCCCGTGGGCAGCGACTCGAGGCGGGCCGCCGCCGCGTCCACGGACGAGGTGGGCGGCAGCGCCACCTCGGCACCCGTCCCCCGGAAGGTCACCAGCCCCACCTTGTCCCGCCGCTGGTAGGCGTCGAGCAGCAGCGACAGCACGGCACCCTTCACGGCGCTCATCCGCTGCCGCGCCGCCATCGACCCGGAGGCGTCCACCACGAACAGCACCAGGTTGGATTCGCGCCCCTCGCGCCGCGCCTGCCGCAGATCGTCCCGGCGCACCACCAGACCCCGCCCCGACCGGCCCCGCGCCCGCTGGTGCGGTGCGGCGGCCTGCACGGTGGCGGCCAGATGCAGCCTGGTCAGTGCGCCCCGCGGCCGCTGGGCGCCCATGGTCCGCCCGTGCTCGGTCCGCGCCCGGGAACGCCGCCCCGCGGCACCCCGACCGATACCGGGCACGCTGAACACCTTGGTGCGGAACGGCTCCGCGGCCCGTACCGGGGACTGCTCCCGGGCACCCGAGGCCTGCGGCTCCCCGTCCTCGCCGGGCTCCTCTGGCCTGGCCCCGCCGCCCCCGGCGGCAGGACCCTCGTCCGGCTCCGGCTGCCCGCCGCCACCCGGACCGTCCCCGTCCCCGTCGGGGCCGGGATCGTCGTCGCCGGAGAACTCCTCCAGCGTCCGGTCGAGCTTGTCCTCGTCCAGGCCCGGCGCGTCGAACGGATTGCGCCGCCGGCGGTGCGGCAGCGCCAGCAGCGCCGCCTGCCGCACGTCCTCCGCCAGCACGTCCGTCCGCCCGGCCCACGCCGCCAGCGCGGTCGCCGTCCGCGCCATCACGATGTCGGCGCGCATGCCGTCCACCTCGAAGGCCGCGCAGGTCGCCGCGATCTGCCGCAGCGCCCCGTCACCGAGCCGCACCCGTGGCAGCAACTGCCGTGCGGCGACGACGCGTTGCCGCACGGCGGCCTCCTCGTCGGCCCATCGCGCGGCGAAGCCCGCCGGGTCGGCGTCGTAGGCGAGGCGCCGCCGCACGACCTCCACCCTGGTCTCCGGCTCCCGTGAGGCCGCGACCTCCACGGTCAGCCCGAAACGGTCGAGGAGCTGTGGCCTGAGCTCGCCCTCCTCCGGGTTCATGGTCCCGACCAGCAGGAACCGCGCCGCATGCCGTACGGAGACACCCTCGCGCTCGACGTACGAGGCACCCATCGCGGCGGCGTCGAGCAGCAGGTCCACCAGGTGGTCGTGGAGGAGATTGACCTCGTCGACGTAGAGGATCCCGCGATGTGCCTCGGCCAGCAGACCCGGCTCGAAGGCCTTCACGCCCTCCGCCAGCGCCCGCTCGATGTCCAGCGCGCCGACCAGCCGGTCCTCGGAGGCGCCCACCGGCAGCTCCACCATGCGCGCGGGCCGCGTCGTGCCGCCGCCGGTCTCGTGCGGCCCGTCCGGGCACCCGGGGTCGGGTGCGGCGGGATCGCAGGAGAACCGGCAGCCCGGCACCACGGCGACCTCGGGCAGCAGCGCCGAAAGGGCCCGCACCGCCGTCGACTTGGCGGTGCCCTTCTCGCCGCGCACCAGCACACCGCCGACCGCCGGGGAGACGGCGTTCAGCAGCAGTGCGAGCCGCAGATCGTCCTGGCCGACGACGGCCGTGAACGGAAAGGGAGTGGTCACTTGTCGTCGCCCTCCAGATCGCCTTCCAGCTCCAGATAGGTGGCGCGCAGCCGCTGAAGCGTCTCCGCGTCCGGCTCCGCCCACAGCCCCCGGTCGGCGGCCTCCAGCAGCCGCTCGGTGATGCCCCTGAGCGCCCACGGGTTGGACTTCTTCATGAAGTCCCGGTTCTCCGGGGCGAAGACGTACTCGGACGCGAGCCGCTCGTACATCCAGTCGTCCACGACCCCGGCCGTGGCGTCGTAGCCGAAGAGGTAGTCCACGGTGGCCGCCATCTCGAAGGCGCCCTTGTAGCCGTGCCGCCTCATCGCCGCCATCCAGCGCGGGTTGACCACCCGCGCCCGGAACACGCGGTGCGTCTCCTCGCCCAGCGTCCGGGTCCTCACCTGGTCCGGCGTGGCCGAGTCGCCGACGTACGCCTCCGGGCCGGCCCCGGTCAGATGGCGCACCATGGCGACCATCCCGCCGTGGTACTGGAAGTAGTCGTCCGCGTCGACGAGGTCGTGCTCACGCGTGTCGACGTTCTTCGCGGCCACCGCGATCCGCCGGAACGCCGTCTCCATGTCGCCGCGTGCCGCCCGCCCGTCGAGCCCGCGGCCGTAGGCGTAGCCGCCCCACACCGCGTACACCTCGGCGAGGTCCGCGTCGCTGCGCCAGTTGCGGGCGTCGATCAGCGGCAGCAGGCCCGCCCCGTAGGCGCCCGGCTTGGAGCCGAAGATGCGGGACGTCGCGCGCCGCCGGTCGCCGTGGGCGGCGGTGTCCTCCTCCACGTGCGCCCGCACGTAGTTGGACTCGGCGGGCTCGTCCAGCTCGGCCACCGCGCGCACCGCGTCGTCGATCAGCCCGACCACGTGCGGGAAGGCGTCCCGGAAGAAGCCGGAGATGCGGACCGTGACGTCGATGCGCGGCCGGCCCAGCTCCTCGAGCGGCACGATCTCGAAGCCGGTGACCCGTCTCGAGGCGTCGTCCCACACCGGGCGGCAGCCGAGGAGCGCCAGGATCTCGGCGATGTCGTCGCCCTGGGTGCGCATCGCGGAGGTGCCCCACACCGTGAGGCCGACGGACCTCGGGTACGCACCGGTGTCCCGCAGATAGCGCTGGACCAGCGAGTCGGCGAGCGACTGCCCGACCTCCCAGCTCAGCCGGGAGGGGATGGCCTTGGGGTCGACGGAGTAGAAGTTGCGGCCGGTCGGAAGGACGTTCACCAGACCGCGGGTGGGGGAGCCGGAGGGTCCCGCCGGGACGTAGCCGCCGTCCAGCGCCCGCAGGATGTGGCCGATCTCGTCCGTGGTGCGCGCCAGCCTCGGTACGACCTCCGTGCACGCGAACTCCAGCACGGCCACCGCGTCCGGCAGTTCCGTGCCCAGCACCTCGCGCACCAGGCCCGGCGCCCGCTCGGCCGCCCAGCCGCGCTCCTCCATGCCCCCGGCGATCCTGCGACACAGCTGCTCCAGCAGGTCGATCGCGTCGGCGGCCGTGCGGGACGGGCCCTCGACCAGATCCGTCAGCTCCGCCGGCACCTTCAGCGGGGCGCCCGGCTCGGCCAGCAGCTCCTTCTCCACGAGCCCGAAGTGCTCGGCGAGCGCGGCCCGCAGGCCGGGCAGAGCGCCGGCCCGCCCGCCCCACACCTGGGAGGCGCGCAGCACGGCGAGGACCAGGTTGACGCGCGGCTCACCGACCGGGCCGCCGCCCAGGACGTGCAGGCCGTCCCTGATCTGCACGTCCTTGATCTCGCAGAGGTAGCCGTCGATGTGCATGACGAACTCGTCGAACGCGTCGTCGTCCGGCTGTTCGTCCACCCGCAGGTCGTGGTGGAGCTCGGCGGCCTTGACCAGGGTCCAGATCTGCGCCCGCACCGCCGGTGCCTTCGCCGGGTCCAGGTCGCAGACCAGCGCGTACTCGTCGAGCAGCTGCTCCAGCTTGGCCAGGTCGCCGTAGGTGTCGGCGCGGGCCATCGGCGGGACCAGGTGGTCCACCACGGTGGCGTGCCCGCGGCGCTTGGCCTGGGTGCCCTCGCCGGGGTCGTTGACGATGAACGGGTAGACCAGCGGCAGGTCGCCGAGCACCGCGTCCGGGGCGCAGCCCGCGCCGAGGCCGAGGCCCTTGCCGGGCAGCCACTCCATGGTGCCGTGCTTGCCCATGTGCACGACGGCGTCGACGCCGAAGGTGTGCTCCAGCCAGCGGTAGGCGGCCAGATAGTGGTGGGAGGGCGGCATGTCGGGGTCGTGGTAGATCGCGACGGGGTTCTCCCCGAAGCCGCGCGGCGGCTGGATCATCACCACCACGTTCCCGAACTGCAGGGACGCCAGCACGATGTCGTCGCCGTCGACATAGAGCGAGCCCGGCGGTTCGCCCCATGCCTCGGTCATCGCCTCCCGCAGTTCCGGGTCGAGCTTGTCGAACCAGGCCCGGTAGTCGGCCAGCGGCACCCGTGCGGGCGCGGCGGCCAGCTGCTCCTCGGTGAGCCACTCCACGTCGTGCCCGCCGGCCTCGATCAGCCGGTGGATCAGCTCGTCGCCGCCGGACGGGTAGTCGGTGAGCGAGTAGCCGGCCTCGCGGAGCGCGTCCAGGACGCGTACGGCCGAGGCGGGGGTGTCCAGGCCGACCGCGTTGCCGACCCGGGAGTGCTTGGTCGGGTAGGCGGTGAAGACCAGCGCCAGCTTCTTCTCGGCGTTCGGCTTGTGCCGGAGCGCCGCGTGGCGCACGGCGATCCCGGCGACCCGCGCGGCCCGCTCCGGGTCGGCGACGTACACCGGTACCCCGTCCGGGCCCTGCTCCTTGAAGGAGAACGGCACGGTGATCAGCCGCCCGTCGAACTCCGGGATGGCGACCTGCATCGCGGCGTCCATGGGGGACAGGGCGGCGTCCGACTCCTCCCAGGCGGCCCGCGGGGCGGTCAGGCACAGCCCTTGCAGCACGGGGACGTTCAGGTCGGCGAGGGCGCCGATGTCCCAGGTCTCCTCGTCGCCGCCGGCCGACGCCTGTGAGGCGTGGGTGCCGCCGGCGGCGAGCACGGTGGTGACCAGCGCGTCGGCCTTGGACAGCAGCGTGTACAGCTCCGGGTCCGCGCCGCGCAGCGAACCGCAGTACACGGGGAGGGCGTTGGCGCCGCGGGCCTCGATCGCGTCGCAGAGGGTGTCGACGAAGGCGGTGTTGCCGCTGAGCTCGTGCGCCCGGTAGAAGAGCACGCCGACGGTGGGGCGGCCGTCGAGCAGGGGGCGCTCGCCGTGCACGCCGAAGGCGGGCATCTGCCGCGGCCCGTCGAAGCCCTCGCCGGTCAGCAGCACGGTGTCCGACAGGAAGCGGGCCAGCTGGGTGAGGTTCTCCGGCCCGCCCTCGACCAGATAGCGCAGCGCCTCGGCCACCACACCGGCGGGCACCGTCGACTCGGTCATCAGCTCGGCGTCGGGCACCGCCTCCCCGCCGAGCAGCACGGCCGGGACGCCGGAGGCCCGCACCGCGGCCAGCCCGTCCTCCCAGGCCCGCTTGCCGCCGAGCAGCCGCACCACGGCGATGTCCGCCCCGTCCAGCAGCGCGGGCAGCTCCTCGGTCACGTCCACGCGGGTCGGGTTGCCGATCCGGTACGCGGCGTCGCTGGCCCGCGCCGCCAGCAGATCGGTGTCGGCGGTCGACAACAACAACACAGTGCTCATGCGGGCGCTCCCGGTGGGATGAAGGGCAGTCCTTGCGGCGCGCCGGACTCGATGAGCCGCCACAGCGCGTCCGTGTCCGCGTGCTGTTCGATCAGGTCGCCGAGCCGGTCCAGCTGCTGTTCGCGCAGTCCGGCGAAGGAGGTGTCGGGGGCGGGGGTGAAGCGGCGGCCCGCGGCGGCGGCCACCTCGCGCAGGAACGCCCGCCGGAAGCCGTCCGACTCCAGTGAGCCGTGCCAGTGGGTGCCCCAGGTCTGCCCGACCCGGCAGCCGTCGAGGCTGTGTCCACGGTCGTCGGAGAGGAACGTCTCCCCGCCGAGCACCTCGGCGACGCCGTGGTGGATCTCGTAGCCCTCGACGTGCTCGCCGAGGGCCCTGCCGGACGGCCGGGTGAGGGTCTTCTCGCGGGCGAACCGCACCCGGACCGGCAGGATCCCGAGCCCGGGCACCCGGCCTCGGCGGCTCTCCACCTCGTCCTCGATGTGCTCGCCGAGGACCTGGAAGCCGCCGCAGATGCCCAGCACGGGACGCCCCTCGGCCGCGCGGCGGACGAGCGCCTCCGCCAGGCCCCGTTCGCGCAGCCACTCGAGGGCCCGCACGGTGCCGCGGGTTCCGGGGACCACCACCAGGTCGGCGTCCGCCAGCTCCTCGGGCCGGTCCACGAACCGCACCACGACGCCCGGTTCGGCGGCGAGCGCGTCCACGTCGGTGAAGTTGGACATCAGCGGCACGGCGCACACCGCGACCCGCAGCACGTCCTCGCCGACCGGCGCGGCGACCTGGGACTCGCGCACCGCGCCGCGCAGCGAGACCCGCAGACCGTCCTCCTCGTCGATGCCGAGCCCGTGCCGGAACGGCAGTACCCCGTAGGTGCGCCGCCCGGTGAGGCCGTGCAGCATCTCCAGGCCGGGCTCGAGCAGCGACACGTCGCCGCGGAACTTGTTCACCAGGAAGCCGGCGACCAGCTCCTGGTCCTCGCGGGAGAGCAGGGCGACGGTGCCGAAGAAGGAGGCGAAGACACCGCCGCGGTCGATGTCGCCGACGACCAGCACGGGGAGCCGCGCGCCCCGTGCGATCCCCATGTTCACGATGTCGGTCCGGCGCAGATTGATCTCCGCCGGGCTGCCCGCCCCCTCGCAGATCACCGCGTCATACGTGCCCCGCAGCTGCGCAAGGCAGTCCAGGACCGTGCCCAGCAGCCGCTGCCGGCGTCCGCCGTGGTAGCCGCGGGCGCTCAGTTCGCCGACCGGCTTGCCGAGCAGCACCACCTGGCTGCTGCGCTCCCCGCCGGGCTTGAGCAGCACCGGGTTCATCAGCGCGGTGGGCTCGAGGCGGCAGGCCTGCGCCTGCATGGCCTGCGCCCGGCCGATCTCGGCGCCCTCCCGGGTCACGAACGAGTTCAGCGACATGTTCTGCGCCTTGAACGGCGCCACCTTGACGCCCTGACGGACCAGCCAGCGGCAGATCCCGGCGGTCACCACGCTCTTGCCGGCGTCCGAGGTGGTCCCGGCGACCAGCAGACCCCCACCGTTCATGCGCCCCGCCCCTTCAGAAGCCCGCGCGCCACGGCGCCGGCGCCGAGTGCGAGCCAGCCGACCCTCCGGGAGAGCCGCACCGCCCGTTCGATGTCGGGCACGGTCACC
This sequence comes from Streptomyces composti, assembly GCF_012034205.1. GTDB lineage: Bacteria > Actinomycetota > Actinomycetes > Streptomycetales > Streptomycetaceae > Streptomyces > Streptomyces composti. The sequence continues at coordinate 61,746 of NZ_JAATEM010000004.1, read as the reverse complement.
GCGCGCCCCTGCCCGTTGAGCACCGGCCGGTGCTCGACCCGCCCGCCGTAGGACAGCGTGCCGCCGAGCCGCACCCCCAGCGCGCCCGCGAACGAGGCCTCCACGGGGCCCGCGTTGGGGCTCGGATGCTTGGCGGCGTCCGCCCGCCAGGCCCGCAGCGCGCCCTTCGGGTCCGGTCCGGCGAGCGCGGCCAGGGCGGCGGTCAGCCGTGCCCCGGGCCAGCCCGCCAGGTCGTCGAGACGGGCGGACGCCCAGCCGTAGCGGCGGTAGCGCGGCGACTTGTGGCCGACCATGGCGTCCAGGGTGTTGACGGCGCGGAAGCCGAGCAGCCCCGGCACCCCGCCGACGGCTCCCCACACCAGGGCTCCGACCACCGCGTCGGAGGTGTTCTCGGCGACGGACTCCACCACCGCGCGGGCGATGCCGTCCGCGTCCAGCGCCTGCGGGTCCCGCCCGCACAGATGCGGCAGCCGTGCCCGGGCCGCATCCGCATCACCGTCCCGCAGGGCGCGGGCGATGGTGCGGGCCTCCCGGGCCAGCGAGGTGCCGCCGACGACGGCCCAGGTGGCGACGCCGGTCAGGGCGACGGAGGCGGCGGGGGAGCGGCGTGCACAGCGGGCGGCCAGGCCGCCGAGGGCGACCGCCCCGCCGACACAGACGGCGGTGTGCACGGCGCCCCAGCCGCGATGGTCACGCCACAGCACACGTTCCACGGCAGCCGCGGCCCGCCCGAAAGCGGCGACCGGGTGCCCGCGGCGGGGATCGCCGAGCAGCAGGTCGCCGAGGAGGCCGGCGGCGGCGCCGTACGCGAACACGCGATCGGCACCCATGGGTTCAGCCGGTGACGGATCCGGTGGGAATGCTCCGGGGTGCCCCGCTTCGGGGCCGTGCGTCGCTGATCGACCTCAACAGGCAGCCGCGCATGGCGATGTATGTCCTCACTCAGGGTGTCCGCGCCCTGGTTCGACGAGACCGGCGGTGAGAGTTCCTGGCTCCCGGGGTGGCTCACCCCGGTGACAGTGGCGGGACCGCGCCGGACTTCCACCGGCTTCCTCTCGTGCCGCCGCACTTGGCTCCGGCAGTCCACCACGCTCCCGGAACGGCCGTCAACTTGCAGTTGACCTGCGGGGCTGAAGTGTGCTCAGGCCCACAGAGGGGTTCGGGTGGGGGAGCGCGAAAGGGTGGTGCGAGGCATCGCCTCGCACCACCCTTTCCGGAAACGCTCGCGGGATCAGGCCATGATCAGGTAGATCCCGTAGCCCACCGCCGCCGCGCAGGCGGCGAAGCAGGCGTACGCACCGGTGAGCGCCAGGGCCGCGGACCGGCCCTGCTCGGCGGCCCGTTCGCGGCGGGACAGGCCGGTGATGCCGAGCGTGAACAGCGCCACCAGCGCCACCGTGACCACGAGGCTGACACCGAAGACGGAACCGAGGGCCGCCCAGTCGATCTTCATTGCTCTGCTGCTTTCCTTCGTGTGCCCGGATGCGTGACGGGGCGGTCAGACGGTGGTCTTCGCCGGCGGGTTCGCCGGGTCGGCACCCGCAGCGGCGGATGCCGGGGCGGTGGGCGCCGGAACCGAGGGGGCCGGGACGGTGGCCGTCAGCTCCTCCTCGAGGGTGCTCGTGGGAGGCGGGGTGACGGCGGCGATGGCCTGGGTCACCACGCCGGCCGGCTCCTCGGCCGGGGTGCCGGGGTCGTTGACGTTGGTGTGGTCGACCACCTCGCGCCGGGAGATCTTCCAGATCGCGGCGCTGGAGGCGACCAGGAAGAGGGCCACCAGGGCGGTGCCCCAGTCGCCGAAGCCGCAGACCCACTCGGCGAGCGCGGCGACCACCGCGGCGGCCGGCAGCGTCAGGCCCCAGGCGACGAACATCCGGGTGGCGGTCGACCAGCGGACCACACCGCCCTTGCGGCCGAGACCCGCGCCCATGACCGAGCCGGAGACCGAGTGCGTGGTGGACAGCGAGAAGCCGAGGTGGGAGGAGGCCAGGATGACCGTGGCGGCGCTGGTCTGGGCGGCGAAGCCCTGCTGCGGCTGAAGGTCGGTCAGGCCCTTGCCCATGGTGCGGATGATGCGCCAGCCGCCGAGGTAGGTGCCGAGCGCGATGGCGACGCCCGCGGAGAGGATGACCCACAGCGGCGGATCGGAGTCCGGGGCGAGCGCACCGCCGGCGATCAGGGCGAGGGTGATGATGCCCATCGTCTTCTGGGCGTCGTTGGTGCCGTGGGCCAGCGAGACCAGGCCGGCGGAGGCGATCTGCCCGGCCCGGTAGCCCTTCTCGGCGGCCTTGCCGTCGGCCTTCCGGCCGAGGCGGTAGGTCAGCCGGGCGGCGAGCATCGCGGCGATGCCGGCCACCAGCGGGGCGGCGAGCGCCGGGATCAGCACCTTGGTCACCAGAACGCCACCGTGCACCGCGCCGATGCCGGCGGTGGCGACGGTGGCGCCGATCAGGCCGCCCATCAGGGCGTGCGAGGAGCTGGACGGCAGACCGACCAGCCAGGTGAGGAGGTTCCAGAGGATCGCGCCGACCAGGGCGGCGAAGATGACCTCGGGACGGATGCCGGTCTCGTCGACGAGACCCTTGGAGATCGTGTTGGCGACCTCCACCGAGAGAAACGCACCGACAAGGTTGAGGACGGCGGACATGGCCACGGCCGCCTTGGGCCTCATCGCACCGGTCGAAATGGTCGTTGCCATCGCGTTCGCGGTGTCGTGGAAACCGTTCGTGAAATCGAACGCGAGTGCGGTCACCACCACAATCGCGAGGATCAGCGAGAAGCTTTCCATTTACCCAGGCAATCGTTCGAGGTCATTGGCTGGTCGAACGTAGGTAACCAGGGTGAACGGAAGATGAACTGGGAGGGGCACGGTGGTGACCGGAAGAGGCGGCTGCTGTTCCGCCGGTCGGCGGGGCCGGACCGTGCGGTGGGCCCGGCCCCGCGGGGGCGCGGCGGACCGGCCGCTCGGCGCACCCGCGCCAGCGCCTGCGACCGGCCGGGAGACCGTTGAAGCAGTTCTGGTCTCCCGGAGGAGTTCCGGTGCCGCCGCCGTCGTACCGCCGGAACGTCCACGACCGGCCCGCCGGCCGTGCGCCCGGCCCCGACCTGCTGAAACGGGCGCGCCACAGCGGGTGGTCCCGGCCGAAGGCGGCGGTGTTCCCGGTGCAGGCGCGCCGCCAGTGGGTGGTGGTGTGGATCACAGGCCGGCGGCCCGCGCACCGGTGGGCCTCGTCGCTGAACGAGCGGATGCAGGCGGCCGTCCGGGTCTTGCTGGGCCCGTGGCACTTCTTCTTGCGGTCGTGCGGGTCGTATGCGATGCCGAGAGCGGGCGGCAGTGTGCGCCCGTCGGCTCTCCAGGCGCCCCCGTTGCGTACGAGGTACGCCGCCTGCGCCCGGCCCGGGAAGCGGTCGGGCAGGCGAAGCGAGAGGCCCCGCGGATCAGCCCCGCCCTGCGGGAGCCGTCGTACTGCTGCCGGATGTGCGGATTGCGGTAGGTGGTGGACTCCGTCGCCTTGACGTGGACGAACCGGGCGCCCCTGGCCCTGGCCTTCGCCCGGTTCACGCTCTTCTGGTGCGACGAGACGTCGTACCCCTTCGGGCGGCTCGCCGATGCGGCGGGCGCCTCGGCCGGACGGTCCCGCCGAGCGCGAGCGCGGCCACGGAGGCTGAGGAGCCTGCGGCGGCGACGGGACACCGGTGTGCGCTCACGGGCCGTGCTTCCCCGGATGCGGCGATGTGCGCGGGAACGCCGCGACGCCACCGGAAGATCGTTGAATGCAGGACAGCCTCCGGCCAAGGTGATTCCGGCGACCGGTGTCGGGGGATATGCACCCTTACGGAGGGTCGCATTCCGGCCTAAAGCGCCCCGGCTCACAAGGGCACTGGAGGACTCCTGACAGGATCACGGCATGGCTGAGCAGCGAGACGACCGGCGTGGCGCCAGTGGCGTCGGGAACGGTGCGGGGGGCGTGGGGGAAGCACGAAGGCGGCGTGTGAGCGAGGAGGAGGCGCGCGCCTGGGCCGGCCTGGTGGACACCGCGCGGCGGACCACCGCCGAGGGGCTCGTCGTCGGCACCTCCGGCAACGTCTCGGTGCGTGTCGGGGAAACGGTGCTGGTCACGCCGTCCGGCGTGCCCTATGACCGGCTCACGCCGGACGATGTGACCGGCGTCGATCTCGCCGGGCGGCAGGTGCTCGGCACGCTGGTGCCGACGAGCGAGCTGCCGATGCATCTGGCGGTGTACCGGGCGACCGATGCGCGGGCCGTCGTCCATACGCACGCGGTACACGCGACGGCCGTCTCCACGCTCGTGCACGAGCTTCCTCTGATCCACTACATGGCCGCGGCGCTGGGCGGGCCGGTCCGGGTTGCCCGCTATGCGACGTACGGGACGGAGGAGTTGGCCGAGAACATGCTGGATGCGCTCAGCGATCGCACGGGGTGCCTGTTGCAGAACCACGGGACGCTGACGTACGGCTCGTCACTGGCCCAGGCGTACGACCGGACGGCGCAGCTGGAGTGGATGTGCCGGGTGTGGCTGGCGGCGTCCTCCGTGCCGGGGCGTGCGCCGAGTCTGCTGTCCCTGGCGCAGCTGGACGAGGTGGCTGAGCGCCTGCGGGGGTACGGGCAGCGCGGGGGTGACGGGGGCGGGGGCTGAGCCGCGGTGGGTGCGTCCGGGAGCGGCTCCCGGCACGACCGTCCGCAGCCGGGGACACCGGACTGCCCCGCGGCCGGGGGCGGGGCGTCACCCCTCTCGCGTCGCCCACTGGCCCGGTACCTGGCGGGCCGGGAGACTGGTGGGGTGCGTCCTGTCAGAGTGAGTGCTGCTGCCGTCTCCGCCGTGATAGGGGCCGGTGCCGCTGCTGTGGCCGCCGGCCGGTTCGCCAGTGAGAGCGCCCTGAAGGCGCCGCCGGGCAGGCCGCTGCCCACCGAGCCCCGGCTCACCGTGCACGGCACGGCCGCCGGGCAGGTCACTCTCACCCGGCACCTCGCAGCGCTGCGCCCCGGCCGCTACGGGCTGGCCGGCGACGGAGTCCATGCGGTGGTCGGGCCCGTCCTGGAGGGCGCCTCGCAGTCCGCCGACACCGTCGTGCGCCGCCTGGAACGCGTCACGCACGGCACGCTGGAGCCCGGCGACCGCGCCTGGCTGGTTCCCAACCTCCACGTCGGCGACCCCGGCACAGCCCTCGGCCTGGAGCACACCGACCTGAGCATCCCCGGCGAACTCGGCCCGCTGCCCGCCTGGTTCGTGCCGGGCGCCCGGGGCACCTGGGTGATCGCGGTGCACGGACTCGCCGCCACCCGGGAACACGCTCTGAACCTGCTGGAGTTCCTGCACGGCCACCGCTTCCCCGTTCTCGCCCTCGCCTACCGGGGCGACCAGGGCGCACCGCGCTCACCGGACGGTCTGCACCACTTCGGTGAGACCGAGTGGCGCGACCTGGACGCCGCGATCCGGCACGCCGTGGACTCGGGCGCCCGGCAGGTGGTGCTGCTCGGCTGGTCCACCGGCGCGACCATGGCGCTGCGCGCCGCCGCCCGCTCTCCGCTGCGGGAGCGGATCGCCGGGCTCGTACTGGACTCGCCGGTGCTCAGCTGGGAGGCGACCCTGCGCGCCCTGGCCGCCGCCCGCCACACCCCCGGCCCGCTGCTGCCGCTCGCGGTCCGCGCCGCCAAGGGCCGCACCGGTCTCTACGGCGACCGCGACCCCGGCGCGCTCCACCTGGACCGCATCGCCGTTCCGACCCACATCTTCCACGGCCCCGGCGACACCGTGGCCCCCTGGCACCACTCCCGCCGCCTCGCCGACGCCCACCCGAACACGGTCACCCTGCACCCGGTCACGGACGCCCCGCACGGCGCCATGTGGAACGCCCGCCCCGACGACTACGAGGAGGCCCTCCGCCGCTTCCTCACCCCCTTGATGTGACCCGTGACGTGAGCTCTCGCCGGATCTCCACCGAGATTCCGGTCCGCGCTCGCGCCGTGGCCTGATCACGCTCCTCACCGCCTTGTCAGGCCGTGCATTGGCCTCGTCCGTAGCCGCCCGTGACATTCCGTTTGGGTTTTCGGACCGTCAACCGGAAGACTGCACCCGTGACGTCCCGTATCCCGCGCGACTCCAGGCTCCGACTCGTCCGCCCGCGACCCCTGGCCGCCGCACCCAGAGCGATGAACCAGCGGCGCCCGCGCCGCCCCGCGCCGCGCCCTCCCGAGGGCACGCCGGCACCGGCGGCACTGGCCGGAATGGCCCGTTCCCAACTGGCCGGTGCGGTCCGGGTGGCCCGCTGGGCGGACGTCGCCCTCGGCCCCGGCCGGACCGCGGGCGACGGCAAGGCGACCCTCTCCGAGGCGACCGCGGAGCGCGCCGCCGAGGACCTCGGACTGACCCCGGCTCAGGTGCGCGCCGACTGGGACACCGCCCGCCTCGCCGGTCTGATCGAGGTGCACGGCGACAGGGCCCGCCCCGGCTGGCGGCTGCGTGCCTGGGACCGCGACGACAGCGCGGTGCTGCGCGGCTGGGTCGCCCTCTTCGACGCCTGGTCGCTGGCGCATCCCGAACCGGGAGGCCAGGAGCCCGGCGCCGTCGCCGAGGTCGTCTCGGCCATGCCGCAGGTGCTGTCCTTCCTCCAGCTCTCCGCCGGGCCCGTCCCGGTGTCCCAGCTGCTGGATCTGCTGCGCCAGCGGGTCACCGAACTGCGCACCGAGCGCTGCGAGATCGACTACGCGCCCCGGCCCGCGCCCGTCGTACCGGAGAGCACCGACGCACCGCTCGAGCCGCTCCTCGACTGGGCGCTGCGCGCGCTCGCCTCCGTGGGCGCGCTCACCTACGGGGACGGGCAGGCCACGCTCACCCCGCTGGGCAGCTGGGCGGTGTGGGTCAAGCTGGAGCAGATCTGTGTGGCCGCGCAGAGCCCCGCGGGGAACATCGAGCAGAGCGCCGAGGACATGCTGCGCGGCTGCGCGCAGCTGCGGCCGAATGCGGCCCGGGCCGAGTACCGGGCCTGGCTCGCCGCCCGTCCTGTGGGCAGCGCGGTCACCGAGCTGATCGATGCGGCGCGGGGTGAGGATGCGCTGCTGCGGGGGCTTGCCTTCGAGGCGCTGCGGGTGGTGGGGGCGCCGGCCGAGCCCGAGGTGCGGGCCGTGCTCGGCGAACCGGCGCTGCGGCCCTACGCGCTGCTGTGGCTCGCTGAGCACGACGGGGCCGATCCCGAGGACGCGCACGAGGTCCTGACCCGTGAGGAAGCCACCTGGCTGTGGGTCGACACCGCGGCTGCCGTGGCGGACCACGGGGAGGCGCCGATGCTGGTGCGGCACCTCGAGTCGGCGGTTCAGCCCACCGTTCCGGAGCTGCTGAAGGAGGTTCGCGCCGTCGGGCATCCGCGCACGGTGCAGGTGCTGGTCGCCCTTGCCGCCGCACACCCCGACCCCGCGCTGGCCCGAGCGGTCCGGCGAGCCGCGTTCCAGGTCCACACCGGCGGCTGACCGCGGCCCTGGGGCGCCGCAGGCATCTGCGGCGGCGCCGCAGGCACGGCCGGCTCAGCCGCCGCTCACCCGCGGGGAGATCGAGACCTCACGCCTTGATCTCGGGTGCGTACGTACCGAAGCTCCAGATGTTGCCCTCGAGGTCGCGGGCCATGTAGTCGCGGGAGCCGTAGTCCTGGTCCGTCGGGGGCATGAGGATCTCCGCGCCGTGCTCCACGGCGCGCTGGTGATGGCCGTCCACGTCGTCCACGACCACGTAGATGCCGGCCGGTCCCGCGTCCTTCATCGCCGTGTCGAAGGCGCCGCCCCGCCCCTTCGTGCCGAGCATCACCACGCCGTTGCCCTGCGCCAGCTCCGCGTGCTCCACCGAGCCGTCCTCGCCCTCGTACACGGCCAGCTCCGTGAAGCCGAAGGCCTCCGTGAGCTGGCGGACCGCCGCCTTCGCGTCGGTGTACAGCAGCGTGGGACAGATGCTGGGACGTCCGCCTGCCATGACGATCACTCCTCGAGTCGTCCGTTGTGCCGTTCGTCGTACCGCCCGTGGTGCCCGTCCGCTTGTCACCACTCGCGGTCAGTGTGACACCTGCCACTGACAACGACCCGGCACGGCAGCTCGGCGCCCCCGGCGCCGGAAATCCGCTTGCACCGCACCGTTAGAATGGCCCGCATGGCCATTCTCCTTGCGCATTAGACGGCGGGAACGACCTCAGCCGCCCACCCGCCACCCACCCGCTCAGGAGTCTGACCAGTGATCTCCGCTTCCGGTATCGAGCTGCGTGCCGGTGCCCGCGTCCTCGTCGAGAACGCCACCTTCCGCGTCGCCAAGGGCGACCGCATCGGCCTCGTCGGCCGCAACGGCGCAGGCAAGACCACCCTCACCAAGGTCCTCGCAGGCGAGGGCATCCCGGCCGCCGGTACCGTCACCCGCTCCGGTGAGGTGGGCTACCTCCCCCAGGACCCCCGCACCGGCGACCTCGACATGCTGGCCCGCGACCGCATCCTCTCCGCGCGCGGCCTGGACGTCCTGATCCGCAAGATGCGCGAGAACGAGGAGCGCATCGCCAACGGCAAGGGCGCCACCCGGGAGAAGGCGCTCAAGCAGTACGAGCGCCAGGAGACCGAGTTCCTCACCAAGGGCGGTTACGCCGCCGAGGCCGAGGCGGCCACCATCGCCGCCGCGCTCAAGCTGCCCGACCGGGTGCTCAACCAGCCCCTGCACACCCTCTCCGGCGGTCAGCGCCGCCGCATCGAGCTGGCCCGGATCCTGTTCTCCGACGCGGACACCCTGCTGCTCGACGAGCCGACCAACCACCTCGACGCCGACTCGATCATCTGGCTGCGCGACTACCTCAAGACGTACCGCGGCGGCTTCATCGTGATCTCCCACGACGTCGACCTGGTCGAGACCGTCGTCAACAAGGTGTTCTACCTGGACGCCAACCGCGCCACGATCGACATCTACAACATGGGCTGGAAGCTCTACCAGCAGCAGCGCGAGGCCGACGAGAAGCGCCGCAGGCGCGAGCGGCAGAACGCCGAGAAGAAGGCCGCCGCGCTCAACGCCCAGGCGGACAAGATGCGCGCCAAGGCCACCAAGACGGTCGCCGCGCAGAACATGGCCCGCCGTGCGGAGCGGCTGCTGGCCGGTCTCGAGGAGGTCCGCCAGTCCGACAAGGTCGCCAAGCTGCGCTTCCCGGAGCCGGCGCCCTGCGGCAAGACCCCGCTGATGGCCGAGGGCCTGTCCAAGTCGTACGGCTCGCTGGAGATCTTCACCGACGTCAGCCTGGCCATCGACCGGGGTTCCCGGGTCGTCATCCTCGGGCTCAACGGCGCGGGCAAGACCACCCTGCTGCGGCTGCTCGCGGGCGTCGAGCAGCCCGACACCGGTGCCGTCGTCCCCGGTCACGGGCTCAAGCTCGGCTACTACGCGCAGGAGCACGAGACCCTCGACCCGGACCGCACGGTGCTGGAGAACATGCGCTCCGCCGCACCCGACATGGATCTCGTCGAGGTCCGCAAGGTGCTCGGCTCGTTCCTGTTCTCCGGCGACGACGTCGACAAGCCGGCCGGGGTGCTCTCCGGCGGCGAGAAGACGCGCCTCGCCCTCGCCACCCTGGTCGTCTCCTCGGCGAACGTGCTGCTGCTCGACGAGCCGACCAACAACCTCGACCCGGCCAGCCGCGAGGAGATCCTCGGCGCCCTGCGCACCTACAAGGGCGCGGTCGTCCTGGTCACCCACGACGAGGGCGCGGTGGAGGCGCTGCAGCCGGAGCGGATCATTCTGCTGCCGGACGGCGTCGAGGACCTGTGGGGTGCGGACTACGCGGACCTGGTCGCCCTCGCCTGATCCCGAGACGCCCGATCCGGGTGCGCGGGGCCCCGGCACCGACCGTGTTCCGGCTGCCCACCCCGGCGTGATCAACGGCGTATGGATCATTCGGCCCATCGGTGATCCGTCATCTGTGTGAGATCTCCTCGTACCGGGGTGTGTCCTACACGGATTTCGCGGCCGGACCCCCGAGAAGCGGGGGTCCGGCCGCCCCGCCTTTCTGACCTGGCACTTCACGAAGGAACCCGTTCGGCGGTATCAAGGAGACCGGATGGAATTCCGCATTCCGCTTGTGGGGACGGACTCCTGTCGTCACAACCTTGTCTCACGGACCTTGCCGAATGGGTGGCCATCGGGCCCGGTAGGGGTGATCATGAGAAGACCAGAGCGCACTTCCCATGAGGAGGCACGGGTGGCCGAGACTCTGAAGAAGGGCAGCCGGGTTACCGGCGCCGCGCGCGACAAGCTCGCGGCAGACCTGAAGAAGAAGTACGACGCCGGTGCGAGCATCCGGGCGTTGGCCGAGGAGACCGGCCGCTCGTATGGCTTTGTGCACCGGATGCTGAGCGAGTCGGGCGTCACGCTCCGCGGGCGTGGCGGGGCAACCCGCGGCAAGAAGTCCGCGAGCTGACCCGGAGCGTCGAAACCGGAGCGCCCCGATAAGTGGCCACCCGGTCGGCCGACCGACCGGCTGGGTGGTTACTGTGCAGTCACTTAGCTGTGCCGCGGGACGGGTGCGAGCCTGTCGTGCGGTACGGAAGACGACCGCACCCTTCGGAGGCGCCCCATGGCTTCGTCCGCCCAGGACCTCGGTCCCGCCAGTCCCGTACTCGACAAGGACGGCGTACGGCTCACCGTCGACGACGCGATCGCCACGGTGACGCTGACCAACCCGGCCAAGCGCAATGCGCAGAGCCCCGCTCTCTGGCGCGCGCTGACCGAGGCCGGCCGGCTGCTGCCGGGCTCCGTCCGGGTCGTGGTGCTGCGCGGGGAGGGCAAGTCCTTCTCCGCGGGGCTCGACCGGCAGGCGTTCACGCCGGAGGGCTTCGACGGCGAGCCGTCGTTCACCGATCTCGCGCGCGGCGACGACGCGACGCTGGACGCGACCATCGCCGAGTACCAGGAGGCGTTCACCTGGTGGCGGCGCAGCGACATCGTGTCCATCGCGGCCGTGCAGGGCCATGCGATCGGCGCCGGCTTCCAGCTGGCCCTCGCCTGTGATCTGCGCGTGGTCGCCGACGACGTGCAGTTCGCCATGCGCGAGACCAGCCTGGGCCTGGTCCCCGACCTGACCGGCACCCACCCGCTGGTCGGGCTGGTCGGTTACGCCCGCGCGCTGGAGATCTGCGCGACCGGCCGCTTCGTCGGGGCCGAGGAGTCCGTGAGCATCGGCCTGGCCAATGTGGCGGTGCCCGCGGCCGACCTCGACGCGGCGGTCGGCGACCTCGCCTCCGCCCTGCTCGCGGCTCCCCGCGACGCGGTCATCGAGACCAAGGCGCTGCTGCGCGGCGCCCAGGACCGCACCTACGAGGAGCAGCGCGCCGCCGAACGCGCCGCCCAGGCCCGCCGCCTGCGCGACCTCGCCGGACTCGGCGAATGACCGGCACTCCCCTCAGTCGAGGGCGGTGACCAGGACCGCCGCCGTCGGCCGGTCCGGGAGCGTCTGCGACACGGCCGTGCGGACCGCGCGGGCCACCTCCACGGGGCGGTGGTCCGCGCGCACCGCCAGGTCCACGCGCACATGACGCCGGGGAAGCGCGGACGCGGCGGCCCCCGGCTCCGTGACGTGCACCGCGCGTCCCAGCACGCGCGTCAGCCTGCTCACCCCGGGGACGGCGAGCGCCGCCGCGGCGACCCGGCTCTCCTCGGAACCGGGTGGGGGCGCCTGATCCTCCTCGGAACCGGAACCGGAGCCGTCGCCCTCGTCAGCGGCCCCGGATCCTCCGGATTCCCCGGACCCCCCGGACCCCCCGGACCCTTTGTCCTTCCCGGACTCCCCGGACTCCCCGGACTCCCCAGGCTCCCGGCACTCCGCCCCGCCCCCGCCCGCCCCCTCCGTCTCCGGAGGGCCCTCCAGCAAGTCCGTCACCGTCAGGTCGATCTCCGTCACCGCCAGCCCGATGTGCTCCGCCGCGGCCTGCGCCAGTGCCGCCCGCAGGCGGTCCGCCGTGGCCGGCAGCGACTCCGACTCCAGCTCCGACGCGACCGCCGCGAACCGCGCCGTCAGCCGCAGCGGGGCCGGCGGCAGCGCGCTCGGCGGGGACGGCACCGCCGGCTCGGCCGCCTCCCCGGAGCCCGCGAGCCCGATCCGTACCGCGCCGAGGCGCACCTCGGGCACCCCCTGCGTCACCGCATCGCGCAGCACCGGTTCGACGGCACGCTCCGCGATCCACGCCCCGTCCCGCGCCCCGCCCAGGGGCAGCAGCCTGCCGAGGCCCAGCTGCCGCCGCACCGCCTGCGTCCATCGCTCCGCCGCCATTCCTCCAGCTTGCCGCATACCTGGCGCGCGACCACGCCAGCGCGCTTACGGTGGTCAGGAGGACGACCGAAGGGACGTAACGGCGATGACCGACATGACCGAAGGAGCCTCGACCCGAGGCCCCGACACGGAGAAGACCCTTCCGGAGAGCTCCGCACGCCAGGGCACCCGGCGAGGCGGCGGCGACCCCGCGACCCGCGGCCGTACCACCATCGCCGACGGTGTCGTGGAGAAGATCGCCGCACTGGCCGCCCGCGACGTGGTCGGCGTGCACGCCATGGGCAGCGGAGCGTCCCGCACCTTCGGCGCCGTGCGCGACCGGGTGCCCGGCTCGAAGTCGGTGACCCGCGGTGTCAAGGCCGAGGTCGGCGAGGTGCAGACCGCGCTCGACCTGGAGATCGTCGTCGACTACGGCGTCCCCATCGCGGATGTCGCCAGGGACGTGCGGGAGAACGTCATCGCGGCCGTGGAGCGGATGACCGGCCTGGAGGTCGTCGAGGTCAACATCGCGGTGAGCGATGTGAAGCTGCCCGACGAGGAGGACGAGGAGCCGGAGTCCCGGCTGCAGTGACGCACCCCCGGCGCGAGGAACTGAGGAGCGCACATGAGCATGGCCGTGGTCGGCATGATCGCCGGGATGGCGCTGGGCTTCGCCGGGTACTTCGGCGGATTCGGGGCCTTCCTGCTGGTGGCGGCCCTCGGGGCCGTCGGCTTCGGGGTCGGGCGGTTCCTCGAGGGGGACTACGAGCTCGGGGACTTCTTCCGCCCGCGCGGTGAACGGCGACGGTGACACGGGTGAGCACACAGGCCGGTGAGTCCGCGCCGGCGCCGGCCGCCGTCGCGCCCGGCGAGCGCGGAGCGACGAAGATCGCCGACCGGGTGGTCGCCAAGATCGCCTCCCGGGCCGCCCGAGAGGCCGTCGGCGCGCTGCACCCGGACGCCGCACCGCCGCACGCCACCGTCGTGGTGCACGACGACACCGCCCGGGTCCGCGTCCACGTCGAGCTCGACTACCCGTGCGACATCGGCGGCCGGTGCGGGCAGGTGCGCAGCCAGGTCACCGAACGGGTGGGCACGCTGGCCGGCATGCATGTGCCGGAGGTGGTCGTGCACGTGGAGCGGCTCCACCTGGCGACGGCGCCGGGCGCGGCCCAGGGGAGGATCCGATGAGCGAATACACCGGCACGGTCCTCGACAAGACCCCGCCGCCGCCGGCGTCGGCCGGGCCCGGACGGAAGCAGCGCCGGCGCTTCTGGTCGGCCCGCCGCGTCCCTGCGGCGCTGCTCGCGCTGGTGACCCTGGTGATCGCGGGCGCGTTCCTCTACGACATCGCCGCCGTGCGCGCCGACCGGCCCGCGATGAAGTGGCGCCGCGAGCTGGCGCGGCAGCTGGCCCGACGGCCCCTGGACGACATCTGGGTGCTGGTCGGCGCCGGCGTCGCCGCAGCGCTGGGCCTGTGGCTGCTCCTGCTGGCACTGACCCCTGGACTGCGGCCGCTGCTCACCATGCGCCGCACCCACCCCGACGTCCGCGCCGGACTGCACCGGGACGCGGCCGCGTTGGTGCTGCGGGACCGGGCCATGGAGGTGGCGGGTGTGCAGTCGGTGCGGGTGCGGGTGCGGCGCCGCCGGGCCGACGTCCGCGCGGTGTCGCACTTCCGGGAACTGGACGAGGTGCACGACGACCTGGACGCCGTCCTCACCGACGCGGTGCGCGGGCTCGGTCTCGCCCGGCCGCCCGCCCTGTCGGTGCGGGTGCGGCGCTCCGGCAGGAAGGGGTGAGGGCGGTGCTCAGGGTCGTCAACCGTGTCCTGCTCGGCCTGGCCGGGCTGGTGCTCGTCGCCCTCGGCGGCTCGGTGCTGGCGATCGGGCTGGGAGCGCCGGCCCCGTCCTGGTGGCTGCACGACGGCAAGGACGACGTGCTGCTGAGCGAGGCGGAGCGCACCCGCTGGCGGGAGGAGGGCTGGTGGTGGCCGGTGGTCGTCGCGGTTCTCGCCGCCCTGCTGCTGCTCGCCCTGTGGTGGCTGGTCGCGGTGCTGCGCCGGCGCCGCCTCGCCCACGTCCTGGTGGACACCGGCGACGGCGAGGAGGCGGTGGTGCACGGCCGGGCCCTCGAACACGCGCTCACCGAGGACGCCGCGCACCTGTCGGGCGTCGAACAGGCCCAGGTCCATCTCACCGGCCGCCGCCAGGCCCCCGCGGTCCGGGTACGCATGTCTCTGGCCCCCCACATCGACCCCGGCACGGCCCTGGACGACCTGACCCACCGCACCCTGGCCCACGCCCGCGACTCGGCAGGCCTGGCCGGCCTCCCGGCCGAGGTCCGCCTGCGCGGCGTCCGCCACCGGGCCGAACGGGTGAGCTGACCCGACGGCCCGGCCGGCGCGGCTCGGACGCCGTGCCGGGGGCCGCCCGGTCCCGCTCTCAGAACCCGTGCCGGTAGCCGCCGTCCACCGGCAGCATGACGCCGGAGACATAGGACGCCGCAGGGGAGAGGAGGAAGGCCGCGGTCCGGCCGAACTCCTCGGGGGTGCCGTAGCGGCGGAGCGGAATGCGGGACTCGGCGGCCCGGCGGGTGGCCTCCGGGTCGGCGGAGCCGGCGTCCAGCTCGCGCACCCGGTCGGTGTCGATCCGGCCCGGCAGCAGGCCGACGACGCGGATGCCGCGCGGACCCAGCTCGTCCGCCAGGGACTTGGCGAAGCCGGCCAGGCCAGGGCGCAGCCCGTTGGAGATGGTCAGGCCGGGGATCGGCTCGTGCACCGAACCGGAGAGCACGAAGCCGATGACGCCGCCCTCGTTCAGCTCGGTGGCCGCGGCCCGGGCCAGCCGCACCGCGCCCAGGAACACCGACTCGAACGCCGCCCGCCACTGCTCGTCCGTGTTGTCCGCGACGAAGCCCGGCGGTGGCCCGCCCACGCTGATGAGGATGCCGTCGAAGCGGCCGAAGCGCTCCCGCGCGGTCCCGATCAGCCGGGCCGGCGCCTCGGGGTCGGCGTTGTCCGCGGCCACGCCCACCGCGTTCGGCCCCAACGCGACCGCCGCCTCGGCGGTGCTCTTCTCCTCCCGCCCCGAGACGACCACCTTCGCCCCGTCGGCGACCAGTTCCCGTGCCGAGGCGTGGCCCAGCCCGCGGGTCGCCCCGGTGACGACGTACACCCGGTCCTTCAGTCCAAGATCCATGCGCCCTATCCTGCCTGCTGGTCCCCGTACAGGGCGAGGGCCGTGTTCACCAGGCCGATGTGGCTGAACGCCTGGGGGAAGTTGCCCAGCAGCCGGCCCTGCACCGGGTCGTACTCCTCCGCCAGCAGCCCGACGTCGTTGGCGAGCCCCAGCAGCCGCTCGAACAGCTCCCTGGCCTCCTCGGTGCGGCCCGTCAGATGCAGGGCGTCCGCCAGCCAGAAGGTGCAGGCGATGAAGGTGCCCTCCTCGCCGGGCAGCCCGTCGACGGTGCGCGCCTGGGAGGAGTAGCGGCGCAGCAGGCCGCCCTGCCCCAGCTCCTTGCGGACGGCGTCGATGGTGCCGGTCACCCGGGGGTCGTCCGGCGGCAGGAACCCCACCCTCGGGATGAGCAGCAGGGCGGCGTCCAGTTCCCGTGAGCCGTAGGACTGGGTGAAGGTGTTCCGCTCGGGGTCGTAGCCCTTCTCGCAGACCTCCCGGTGCACCTCCTCGCGCAGTTGCCGCCAGCCCTCGAGGTCGCCCTCGAGCTCGGGGTGCTCCTCGAGGGTGCGCACCGCGCGGTCGGCGGCCACCCACACCATCACCTTGGAGTGTACGAAGTGACGCCGGCCGCCGCGCACCTCCCACAGCCCCTCGTCCGGCTGCCGCCAGGCCGTGCGCAGGAAGTCCATCAGGACCGTCTGCAGCGCCCATATGTCCGGCTTCGGGGGCAGCCCGGAACGCCTCGCCAGCGCCAGCGAGTCCATCACCTCGCCGTAGACGTCCAGCTGGAGCTGGTTGACCGCGTCGTTGCCGACCCGCACCGGCCGGGCCCCGTCGAACCCGGCCAGCCAGGGCAGTTCCAGCTCGGGCAGCCGCCGCTCGCCCGCCACGCCGTACATGATCTGCAGGTCCGCGGGGTCGCCGGCGACCGCGCGCAGCAGCCAGTTGCGCCACGCCTCGGCCTCCTCCTTGTACCCGGCGGCCAGCAGCGCGTTGAGGGTGAGGGTGGAGTCGCGCAGCCAGCAGAAGCGGTAGTCCCAGTTGCGCACCCCGCCCGGCTCCTCCGGCAGCGAGGTGGTGGGCGCGGCGACGATGCCGCCGGTGGGCGCGTAGGTGAGCGCCTTGAGCGTGATCAGCGAGCGGACCACGGCGTCCCGGTGCGGGCCGCGGTAGCGGCAGCGCGCAGCCCAGGCGCGCCAGTCGGTGACGCTGTGCCCCAGCGAGGTGTACGGGTCGACCAGCGGCGGGCGGGGTTCGTGGGAGGGGTGCCAGGTGAGCACGAACGCGACCTGCTCGCCCTCGCGCACCGTGAACTGCGAGTGGGTGCCCAGCTCCTCGCCCCAGGTGTGCACCTCCGGCTCGCTGCGCAGCCACACCGAGTCCGGCCCGGCGACCGCCACCCGGTGGCCGTCCTCCCGGCGCACCCAGGGCACCGCCGAGCCGTAGTCGAAGCGCAGCCGCAGCGTGCTGTGGACGGTGACCTCGCCGCTCAGGCCCTGCACGATGCGGACCAGGTCGGGTGCCCGGTCGCGCTGCGGCATCAGGTCGGTGACCATGACCGTGCCCTCGTCCGTCTCCCACACCGTGTCCAGGACGAGGGTGTCGGGGCGGTAGGCGCGGCGGGTGCAGCGGTCGGCGCCGACCGGGGCGATGCGCCAGTGGCCGTTGTTCTCGTCACCGAGCAGCCGGGCGAAGCAGGCCCCCGAGTCGAAGCGTGGCAGGCACAGCCAGTCCACGGAGCCGTCCGTGCCGATCAGGGCGGCGGTCTGTTCGTCGCCGATGAGCGCGTAGTCCTCGATGCGATGCACGTGGTGCGGATGCCCGCCGACCGGCGGGGGCAATCAGGGCTGCGGCCGGGGGAGTGACGGTCCCGAGGCGGCGGGGGAGCCCTCGCCGGAGAAGATCACACCGGGGTCCGAGGGGGCCTGGTTGAGCACCCACAGGCCGATCAGCGTGGCCAGCGTGAACACCACGGCCACCAGCACGGTCAGCACGAGCCGGCGCCGGCGCTCCCGGCGCAGCCACTCGCCGCGGGCGGTGCGGTAGGCGTCGGGGTCGGGCAGCACCCCGCCGGCCAGGGCCGCCAGGGCGTCGGCGAGCTCCCGTTCGGTGCGTTCGGTGTCCGTCAGGGCGGGTTCGGCGCCGCCGGGGGTGTGGTCCGGGGTGTCTCGCGACCCGGTCGCGTCTCGATGCGTCATCGCCGGGCCTCCATCGCCTGGGTGAGCGCGGCGATGCCGCGGGAGGTGTGGGTCTTGACCGAGCCGCAGGTGATGCCCATGGCGGCGGCGATCTCGGACTCCTTCAGGCCGAGCCAGTGCCGCAGCACCAGCGCCTCGCGCTGCCGGGTCGGCAGCTGCTGGAGTGCGTCGATGAGCACCCGCTGGTCGTCGCGGAGCAGGGCGGTGTTCTCCGCGGAGGCGACCGTCTCGTCCGGCGGGGTCTCGCTCAGCCGCCGGGCGACCTGGAGGTGGCGTATGCGCATCCGGGTCAGATTGCAGACGGTGGAGCGCAGGTAGGCCTCGGCCGCGGCCACGTCCTTCAGCTTCCGCCACCGGCGGTAGATCTGGTAGTAGGCCTCGGCCACCACGTTCTCCGGGTCGTCGGCGCCGAGCAGCACGGCCAGCCGCAGCATCGAGGAGTAGTGCAGCTCGAACAGCCGGGCCACACCGGCCTCGCGCTCCAGCTCGTCCGGGTCGGTGACCGGCACCCGTGCGGCCGGCGGCGTCACCGGCTCCGGCGGCGCCGTCTTCTCGGGCGGGGCCGCCGGCTCGGGCGGGGGAGCGGCCGGGGAGGCGGCCGGCGGCAGGGTGGTGGTCCGAGGGGCGTGTCTGCGTCTCACGGTGTGTTGGCTCCCGTCTCCGGGTGTCGCCTGGGCAGCAGGCGGGACGGCAGGTCGGTGGCGTCGCGGCCGCGGGTGACACCGAGGAGGCGCAGCACCCCGGTGCCGGTGACGGCCACGGTCAGATTGAGCAGCAGGGCGGCGACCCCGGCGTAGACCTCGAGCGGTCCGGCGCCCAGGTCGAGGGGCACGATCGAGGAGAAGCCCTCCCGCACCACCAGATACGTCCCGGTCGCCATGCCGACGGCCCACCCGGCGAGCAGCGCCCGCGGATGCAGCCACCGGGTGTACAGGCCGACGGCGACGGCCGGGAAGATCTGCAGGATCCACACCCCGCCGAGCAGCTGGAGGTTGATGGCGTCCTGGTCGCGCAGCCCGAACACGAAGGCGACCGCGCCGACCTTCGCGGTGAGCGACACGGCCTTGGCGATGCGCACCTGCCGCTTCGGGGTGGCGGTGGGATGGACGTACTCGACGTACACGTTCCGTACGAAGCTGGTCGCGGCGGCGATCGACATCACCGCGGCCGGCACCAGCGCGCCCACCACGATCGCGCCGAACACCAGTCCTGCCACCGGCCCCGGCATCAGGCGCTCCACCAGCATCGGCACGGCCGCCTCGGCCCCGCCCTCCGGCGCCCGCACCCCGGCCGCCAGGGCGGCGATGCCGAGGAAGCCGAACAGCGCGAGCAGCGCCGTCCAGGCGGGCAGCCCGACGGAGACCTTGCGAAGGGTGCGGGAGGTGTCGGCGGCGAAACCGGCGGTGAGCACATGCGGGTACATCAGCAGCGCCAGCGCGGAGCCGAGCGCGAGCGTCGCATAGGCGGGCTGCTGCCCGGCGGTGAGCAGCAGCGGGGAGTGGGCGGCGTCGGTGCCGCCGAGGGCCCGGCCGGCGCCGTCGAAGACCGCGCCCGGCCCGCCGAAGCGGCGCAGCACCAGCCAGCACACGGCGGTCAGCGAGACGAACACGGCCACCGCCTTGAGCGCGGCGATCACGGCGGGTGCCCGCAGCCCGTGCCGGTAGGTGGCCACGGCCAGCCCGGCGAACAGGGCCACCATCAGCAGGTCGCCGGTCGCCCCGTGCGGGTAGAGGCCACCCGCCGCGAGCACCGCACGGATCCCGAGCAGCTGCAGCGCCAGGTACGGCATCGTGGCGAGGATGCCGGTCAGCGCCACCACCAGCGCCAGCGGCGGCGACCCGTACCGGCCGCGCACGAAATCGGCCGCGGTGACATAGCCGTGCCGCCGGGCCACGCTCCACAGACGGCTCAGCAGCACGAAGGCGAGCGGGCAGACGATCACGGTGTACGGGACGGCGAAGAAGGCGGGCGCGCCGTTGCCGTAGGCAAGACCGGGGACGGCGGTGAAGGTGTAGGCGGTGTAGATCGTGCCGCCGAGCAGCAGCCAGGTCCACCCGGGGCCGAGGCTGCGGTCGGCGAGCGCCCAGCCGTCCAGCGAGGGGAGCCGGTCGCTCGGCCGGAGCCGCCGCGCGGTGACCGCGAGCAGCGACGCCCCGCCGATCACGGCGAGGAATGTCGCGGTCATGGCGCCGTCGGCCATGGGTCTCCGTCCTTGGTGTGCCTGTGCCCTCGGAGGAGAGTTGCGCGGAGCGCCCGTACGGAGGACAGGATCCGGCCGGAAACCGGTGCTCCTCCGCCGGTGATTGCCGCGTCAACCATCTCCGGCCGGGCGCAAGCCTCGCACAGACCCGCGGCCATCGGGAGAGGGGGAGCGGGCGGCACCACCGTGCGGTCGCCGCCGGTCACCGGACGTGGCCGGCCCGCTCTGCGCCGCCGCAGGTCACGGCGGCTGCAGGGCGCGGCTAGACCGCCGCGGGCCGTGTGTCCCCGCGGTCGGCGGCGTTCTCCGCCCCGGCCGCCGACGCCGCCCGCTGCCGGGCCTCCCGGCGGACCAGCATGAACCAGCCGACCGGCACCGCCGCGGCGAAGAGCCACCACTGCAGGGCGTAGGCGAAGTTCAGCGGCGCGTTCTCCTTGCCGGGGTCCCCCAGCAGCTCCGGGCTGCCGCCCTCGGGCTCGGGCGCGGTCTGGGCGATGTAGCCGCCGAGCACGGGGGCGTCCAGGCGCCTGGCCTGCTGCTCGCTGTTGATCAGCATGATCTGCCGCTCCGGCAGGCCCTTGAGGTTCTTGATGCCGCTGGCCTCGGTGGTCTCGTCGGGCATCAGCCGGCCCTTGATGGTGATCTCACCGCGCGGCGGTGCGGGGACCTCGGGGTACTCGGTCTGGCTCGCGCCGGGCACCCAGCCGCGGTTCACCAGCACGATCCGGCCGTCCTCGAGCACGAACGGGGTCAGCACATGGAAGCCGACCCGGTCGTCGGCGTTGGTGCGGCGGCGGACGACGACCTCCGCCTCGGTGTCGAAGCGCCCGGTGGCGGTCACGGTGCGGTACCGCTCGGCGCGGGTCACGGCGTGTCCCGGTGCGGCCAGCTCCTCGACGGGGACCGGCTTCGCCGCCAGCGCGTCCTCCACCAGCTGGTTACGGGCCGACCGCTCGTGGTAGCGGTCCATCTGCCAGATGCCCAGCCTGATCATCGTGGGTACGAGGAGCAGGGCGACCAGCGTGATGATCACCCACTGGCGGGACAACAGGAAGCGGTACACCCCACGACGGTACAACTCGGTCGTGGGGTGCGGTCAGCCGGGTGCGCCCTCGTGGCGGGCGCCCGGCCGGGTCCGTCACACGTGGTCGACGATGCCCGCCTTTCCCTCGGCGCGGGCGCAGTGCGCCCCGCAGTACCAGTGACCGTCGGCCTCCACGCCCTGGCCGATGATCTGCACCCTGCAGTGCTCGCAGATGGGGGCCATGCGGTGGATCGCGCAGGAGAAGCAGTCGAAGACATGGACCGCGCCCTGGGCGTGCACCTCGAAGGTCATTCCGTAGCTGTTGCCGCACACTTCACATGTCGCCATGCGCCACAGCGTGAGCCGTCCGCCCGGTGCGGGCGAGCGGGCGGCGGGCGAGTCGCCCGCCAATCACCCGTCCGTCCGGCACTCACCGTCCCCGCGGCACGCCCCCGTACGGTCCGCCCGCCGGCCGGGAGCCGTCAGCTCTCCGAAGCGGGCTCCACATCGGCGAGCAGCTGGCCGAACGCCGCCTCGTCCACGATCGGCGTGCCGTACTGCCGGGCCTTGACCACCTTGGACGTGCCCGAGTCCGGGTCGTTGGTGACCAGCAGGCTGGTCAGCCGGGACAGGCTGGTCGCCACATGCAGCCCGGCTTCCGTCGCACGGTCCTCCAGCAGCTCCCGCTCCACCGCGGTGTCACCGGAGAACGCCACCCGCATGCCCTGTTTGAGTCGCTTGCCCGGTTCGTACCGCCCGGGGTTGGGGTAGGGGCAGGCGGGCCGCTTGCGGGAAGGGCGCCAGTGGGAGGGACGGTAGCCGCCGGTGCCCTGCTGACGGCCGATCAGCGGACGCTCCTTCCACTCCGTCAGCGGCCGGCACTCGTGCAGCGGCAGCCGCATCCCGCTCGCCGCCGCGGCCCGCAGACTCGGACGGAACGCCTCCGCCAGCACCCGCGCATCGTCCAGGGCGTGGTGCGCCCGGCGCTGGACCACCCCGAAGTGCGCGGCGAGCGACTCCAGTCTGTGGTTGGGCAGCGGCAGCCCGAGCGCCTTGGCGAGCGCGATGGTGCACAGGCGCTGCCGCACCGGCGCCTCGATCCGGGCACGGGCGTACTCGCGGGCGATCATCTGCCAGTCGAAGACGGCGTTGTGCGCGACCAGCACCCGGCCCGCGAGCCGGGAGGCGAACTCCTCGGCGATGTCCCGGAAGAGGGGCGCGCCTTCCAGCACCTCGCTCGTCAGTCCGTGGATCCACACCGGGCCCGGGTCGCGCTCCGGATTGACCACCGTGTACCAGTGGTCCTCGACCTCGCCGCGCGCGTCCAGCCGGTAGACCGCCGCCGAGATGATGCGGTCGTCCCGGGCCAGTCCCGTGGTCTCCACGTCGACGACCGCGTATCCCTGGGGGTACGCGGCCGGCCACGCGGTGGGGGATGACGCTGCGGTGGTCAGGTCGTCGAGCATGGTTCATGAGGATACGGGCCGTGACCGACACCCCGGTCCGTCAGGTGCCGTGCGCCGGGCGGCCGTTCGCCCGGCGTGCCCGGCCCGTCCGCCCTCACCAGCGGATCGGCACCGGCAGTGCGGTGAGCAGACCCGACACCGCGACCACCAGGGCCAGCAGATACACCTCGCCGCGGGCGGGGGAGCAGGCGGTCAGCGGATCGCTCGCACGGGCCAGCCGGATCCGCGCCCACAGCGCCAGCGCGCACACCCCCACCATCAGAATCACCTTCGCCAGCAGCACCCGCCCGTACGCGGTGTCCGTCAGCTGTTCGAGGATCGTGCCGGGCGGCATCCGGCGCAGCGAACTGCACACGCCGGTCGCGGTGAGGGCGGCCAGCAGGAACGCCGCCACCCGTGCGTAGAGGCCCAGCAGCGCGCTGCCTTGCGGCGCGTCACGCCACCCACGCAGGGTGCGCAGCACATGCAGCAGGCCCCCGACCCACAGGGACGAGGCGGTGAGATGGACGAGGGTGAGCCCGGACCCGATCAGCGGGCTGTACTCGGTGGTGGGGTGGGCGCGCAGCGCCTCCGCGACGATGACCGCGGCCAGCGGCAGGGCCTGGGTGGCCGGGCGGGCGGAGGAGGCGCACAGAGCGGCCGCGAGGAAGCCGTTGACCTCCAGCAGGGCCAACTTGCCGTCGCGGGTGGCGTACAGCCCGCCGATGTCGATGTCGGCCGGGCTGTCCGGGATGAGATTGCCGGTGGCGACCACGGAGGCGAGTCCGAGCGCCGCCACGAAGCCGACCCAGCCGGCCGCAGCGGACCAGCTGCGCGGCCGGGCCGCGGGAGCGCCGGGTACGGAACGGGCGAGCCGGTCGGCGAACAGCTCGCCCACGGGTATCGCCAGCGCCGCGAACAGCACCGTGCGCAGCAGCCCGATGCCGCCCGTGCCGGGCGCGTCGGCCTCGCCGGTGCCGTGCAGTGCGGGCGAAGGGCCGAGCAGCGGTATCAGCGCGGCCAGCGTCACCAGCACGATCACGGCGACGGCCCGGCCGGTGCCGGAACGCCCGGTGCCCCGGTGGGCACCGGTCGCCCCGGATCTGGATCTCGTCACTGTCACCCCAGGATCTTCACAAGCACGTCAAGAGCCGGGCAAGTCCGGGCCCGGAACGGTGACATGAATGGCACAGTTGGCCATGCTTTGGACGTTTTCGGCCCCGTGTGTCCGGACGCCCGCGAGCACGACTCCCCGGGCCCGGGTGCTGGCCGTCCGGGTGGCCCGGGTGCCCGTCTGCTCACCACCACCGCGCCGGGTCCGTGCCCCAGGGGACCGGCGGCCGCTCCCAGTCGCGCGGCCCGCCGACGAACGACACCGGCGACAGCGCGTACCGCAGCCGCCCCAGGCCGCTGTCCCGCTCGGCCAGCCAGGGGCCGGCGGGCGGTGCGGGCTCAGCCGTCCGTGAGCCCGTGCTCCCCGCACTCTGCAGCAGCCAGCCGGCCGTCCGGGCCAGCGCCACCCGCACCAGACGGCTGCCGCCCTCCTCCGCCTGCTCGGTCAGCGCCCGCAGCACCCCCGCCGCCAGCAGATACCCCGAGCCGTGGTCCAGGGCCTGCGCCGGAAGCGCGCCCGGCTGCTCCGCCGAGCCCTCCAGGGCCGCGATGCCCGTGGCCACCTGCACCAGACTGTCGAAGCCCCGCCGCCCCCGCCACGGTCCGCTCCTGCCCCAGGCGGACAGCTGGGCCACCACCACCCCGGGCCGGCGCCCGGCGAGCTCCTCGGGCGTCAGCCCGAAGCGCTCCAGCGCGCCCGGCCGGTACCCGGTGAGGACGACGTCCGCCGAGGCGAGCAGCTCCTCGAAGACGGCCCTGCCGGCCCGCAGATCCAGCAGGGCCGACCGCTTGCCGAAGCCCGTGTCCGCGTGCTGGTCGGGGAGTTCGGGCAGCTGCGGCGTGTCCAGGCGCAGCACGTCGGCGCCGAGCAGGGCGAGCGTGCGGCTCGCGACCGGCCCGGCGAGGACCCGGGTGAGGTCCAGCACCCGGATCCCCGCGGCGGGCAGCAGCGGATCCCGGCGCACCGGAGCGAACGTGCGCGCCTGAGCCGCGTCCAGGCGCTCACGCTCCACCAGAGGGAGCCTCGCCACCGCCCGCGCCTGCTCGAGCGCCGCCCACTCCCCGGGCGCGCGCAGCGCCACGGCCAGACCACCGTGCGCGTACACGGCCTCCTCCACCTCGAGAGCCGGGCGCTCGGCGAGGGCCGCCGCGACCTGTGCCGGATCCTCGCCGGTGCCCAGGGTGTCCAGCAGCCGCGCCCGGTGGTGCGGGTAGTTGGCGTGGGTGCGCACCCAGCCGTCGGCCGTCCGCCAGAAGCGCGACAGCGGCGCGAACGTCTCCGGGGCCCGCCCGTCGACCAGCAGATGCCGCTCGCTGACGAACGCGGACGCCACGGCGCCGTCGTCCACCCGCACCTCCGGCACCTCCTCCGTCCCGGCCCGGCGGGCCGCCAGCTCGGCGGCGGCCAGCGCACACGCGCCCACGCAGGCGCGCGCCAGCTGCCGCACCGGGAGCCGCGCCGGCAGGACGCCGGGCCGTTCGACCGACGACACGCGGTCGACCAGGGCGGGATCGCCGCCCACCGCCGCCCAGGCGGAGGAGAGATCGGGAAGCAGAGTCATGACCGCACTATGCAGCACGACGTGATCCGGGAGAACGCGGCGCTCGGTACCGACGCGGCACCCGGTACCGACGCGGTGCCCGGTACCCACGAAGCGGGGGCCGGACGTCAGCCCGGCCCCCGCTGTCGCCGGCCGGAGAGCCGGCTAGCGCGTCAGTACGTCACCGCTTGACGGCGTCCAGCGCGTCGGCCACGCCCCAGCCGTAGAAACCGTTGCGGTTCTTCGGCCCCTCGCACACCGCGTCGACCTTGCCGTCGCCGTCGATGTCGTACGGGTCCGTGCACGGCGTGGCGTCGGCCTGCGCGTACAGCAGGGCCTTCACCAGCGCGGGCGAGGCGTACGGATGCGTCGACTTGATGAGCGCGGCGACGCCCGCGACATGCGGGGCCGCCATCGACGTGCCCGCCATGTAGCCCCACTGGCCGCCGGGCAGCGGACCCAGGATCAGACCGCTGGTCGCGGGCGGCTCCGGCGTCTGGTACGCCGTCGAGTCGCCGCCGGGCGCGGCGATGTCGATGACGCCCAGACCGTGGTTGGAGAACGACGACTTCAGACCCTTGGCGCCGGTCGACGCGACGGTGACGACCCCCGGCAGCTGAGTCGGTATGTCGAGGCACTCGGTCGGGTCGATGACCCGCTCGGCCGGGGTGGCGTCGTTCGGGGAGACCGGATCGGTGATCTCGTCGGCCGCGAGGTCGTAGTTCTCGTTGCCGGCCGCGGCCACATTGACCGCGCCCTTGCGCTCGGCGTACCGCGTCGCCCGGGAGACGGCCTCGAGGAGCGCCTTCTGGTCCGGGTCGTTCTTGCAGTTGAAGTACCAGGGGTCGGTGTAATAGCTGTTGTTGGTCACATCGACCCCGTGCTCGGCGGCCCACATGAAGCCGCACACCACGGCCTCGGCGTAGAAGTAGCCGTCCGGGTTGGACACCTTGATGCCCGAGACCTTCACGCCCGGTGCCACACCGGTCATGCCGACGCCGTTCTTGGCGGCGGCGATCTCACCGGCCACATGGGTGCCGTGCGGGCTCTCCGTCGGGCCGGGACGCCAGGCGCCCTCGCTGGTGTCCGGCTTGCCCGTCACGCAGTTGACGGACGCGGCCCGGTCGAAGTTGGGCGCGATGTCCGGGTGGGTGTCGTCGACGCCGGTGTCGATGACGCCGACGGTCACCTTCGGGCTGCCCAGCGACTTCTCGTGCGCCTTGTCCGCCTTGATGGCCTTCAGGTCCCACTGCAGCTCCTGCAGCGGGTCCTGGCCGGCGGCGGCCTCGGACGCGGCCTCGGCGACCTCCCGCTCGCTGAGCACCTTCGGGGCGCCCAGGTCGGTGGTGGCGGCCGACGGCAGCGGTGCGTTGCGGGTGGCACCCGCCGACTGGACCCCGTGCACCGTGCGCATGGTCCTGGCGAAGTCGGCGTTCGAGGAGTGCGCGACGATCACGCCGATCTTGTCGTACGAGGCGACGACCGTGCCGCCGGCCTTCGCGATCGCCTTCTTCACCTTGGCCGACGTGGCGTTCCCGCCCTTGATGTTGACGACATAGCTGAGCGGAGTGCCGTCGGTGGCCGCCGCGGCGGGCGTGTCCGCGGTGGGGGCGGCGGTGGCCGCGGTGTTCGGCAGGAACGCCAGCGCGGTCGCCATGGCCATCCCGGCCGGGATCACCAGGGCGCGGCGGTGGCGCGGGTGAGACGCTGTCATGGAGTCTCCAGTTCGGTCACGGAACGAGCTGAGGTGCCAGGACGTCCTGGCTGCACGGGATCGGGAGGCGCGGGCGTTCACCTGACCGCGCGCAGCGCGTCGACGATGCCGAAGCCGTAGAAGCCGTTGACCCGGCTGCCGCCCTCGCACGTCGCGTCCTGCGTGCCGTCACCGTCCAGGTCGTACGACTCGGGGCAGCCCGGGTTGTTCGCCTGCGCCTTCAGCAGGGCCTGGAGCGCGGCCGGGGGAGCCCACGGGTGCTTGGACTTCAGCAGCGCCGCCACACCGGCCGCGTGCGGCGAGGCCATCGAGGTGCCCTGCAGGAAGGCGTACTGGCCGTTCGGCATGGTGGACAGGATGCGCCCGTCCTTCGACGGGGTGTCCGGCGTCTGGTAGCGGCCGTCGCCACCGGGGGCGGCCACGTCGACCACGCCCTTGCCGTAGGTGGAGTAGTACGACTTGAGGTTGTTCACGCCCGTGGCGCTGACCGTGACCACACCCGGCAGCTGCGTGGGCAGGTCGAGGCACTCGCCCGGGTCGATGGTCCGGGTCACCGGCGTGGTGTCGTTGGGGCTGGACTCGTCGACGATCGCGTCCGAGGCGAGGTCGTGGTTGGAGTTGCCGGCCGAGGCGACGTGCAGGGTGCCCTTGCGCTGAGCGTACAGCTGGGCGCGGTTGACCGCGTCGAGGATGGCCCGCTGGTCCGGGTCGTCCTTGCAGTTGTACAGCCACGGGTCGACGTAGTAGCTGTTGTTGGTGATTTCCACGCCGTGGTCGGCGGCGAACATGAAGGCGCAGACCACGTTCTCCGGGTAGAACAGCCCGTTGTCCGGGTCGCTGACCTTGATGCCGGAGACCTTCACCCCGGGGGCGACACCGGCGACGCCGATGCCGTTGCGCGCCGCGGCGATCTCACCGGCCACATGGGTGCCGTGGTAGTCCTCGTCCGTGTACGGCCGCCAGGCGCCCTCGCTGGTGTCGGCCTTGCCGCCGACGCAGTTGGCCGACTGCGACTTGGAGAAGTTGGGGGCGAGATCCGGGTGGGTGTCGTCCACGCCGGTGTCGATGACGGCGACCGTCACCTTGCTGCTGCCCGGGTTGATGCGGGCGGCCTTGTCGGCGCCGATGGCCCGCAGATCCCACTGGTCGGCCTCGAGCGGCTCGCTGTCCGGCGTCCTGGCGGAGGCGGCCTCGATGCGTGCCGCCTCGTCGGCGGTCACGAAGTCGGCCGCGCCCAGGTCCGTGGTGCCGGCGGCCTTCAGCGGCGCGGTCCGGGTGGCGCCCGCCGACTGAACCCCCTTCACGCCCCGCATCTTCTTCGCGAAGTCCGGGTTCGCCGAGTGGGCGACGATCACGCCGATCCGGTCATGGGTGACCACGACGGTCCCGCCCGCCGCCGCGATCGCCTTCCGCACCGACGCGATGGTGCGGCGGTCCGCCTTGGTGTTGACGACATACGCCAAGGCGGTCGCGTCCGTCGCCTGCTCCGCCGAGGCCGGCTGCGGCGCCGCCGACGCCGTCGCGGGCAGGAAGCCCAGCGAGGCGGTCAGGGACAGCGCGACGGGCACGGCAAGGGCGAGGCGGCGTCTGGAACGCAGATGAGCCATGGGGTCTCCACATCATCCGGAACGGGACCGGCCCGAGGCAGGTGATGCTTCGGGCAGGTACATGACGGGTGGTGCAGGGTGAAGCTATCCAGCGATGTTGCCGTCCCACAACGTTTTGCCCGCAGGACTTCACACCGGCGGCCCGAACCTCTCGGTGAAGTGTCGCGTTACGTCTTGCGGAAAGAAGCGAATTCCGTTGAACCGGTCCTCGTGTCGCGCCGTGCCCCCCTGTGCGGGCAGAGCGAGGACCCTCGCTCTCCCCCTTGAAAGAACCGAGAGACAACCCCACCCGCAACGCGAGGAGACTCCGTGGCCGCCGATGCACCGCCCCCCTCGACAGAACAACACCGACTCCCCGGAGCAGAGGAGTTCACCGAGGTCCAGGAGAGCGCGGAGTTCGGTGAACTGCGCCGCTCCTACCGCTCCTTCGCCTTCCCGCTGACCGTCGGCTTCATCGTCTGGTACCTGCTGTACGTGCTGCTGTCCAACTACGCGGGCGGCTTCATGGGCACCAAGCTGTTCGGCAACATCAACGTCGCCTTCGTCTTCGGCGTGCTGCAGTTCGCCTCCACGTTCCTCATCGCCTGGTGGTACTCACGGCACGCGGCAGCCAAGCTCGACCCCAAGGCCGAGGCCATCAAGACCCGTATGGAGGGCGGCGCATGAGCCCCGCGATCACCCATGTCACCCTGGCCGCCAACGAAGCCAGCGAGCACCGCGGCCTGATCATCACCCTGTTCGCGCTCTTCGTGGTCGCCACCCTCGGCATCACCGTCTGGGCCGGCCGGCAGACCAAGGACGCCGCGGACTTCTACGCCGGCGGACGCCAGTTCAGCGCCTTCCAGAACGGACTGGCCGTCTCCGGCGACTACATGTCCGCCGCGTCCTTCCTCGGCATCGCGGGCGCCATCGCCCTCTACGGCTACGACGGCTTCCTCTACTCCATCGGATTCCTGGTCGCCTGGCTGGTCGCCCTGCTGCTGGTCGCCGAGCCGCTGCGCAACTCCGGCCGCTACACCATGGGCGACGTCCTCGCCTACCGCATGCGCCAGCGCCCCGTGCGCACCGCGGCAGGCACCTCCACCATCGTGGTGTCGATCTTCTACCTGCTCGCCCAGATGGCCGGCGCGGGCGTCCTGGTCTCGCTGCTGCTGGGCATCACCTCCGACGCCGGCAAGATCCTCATCGTGGCCCTGGTCGGCGTCCTGGTGATCGTGTACGTCTCCATCGGCGGCATGAAGGGCACCACCTGGGTCCAGATGGTCAAGGCCGTGCTGCTCATCGGCGGCACGGTGCTCATCACCTTCCTGGTGCTGCTGAAGTTCAACTTCAACATCTCCGACCTGCTGGGCAAGGCCGCCGAGAACAGCGGCAAGGGCGACGCCTTCCTGGAGCCCGGCCTGCAGTACGGCGCCGACAACCTCACCAAGCTGGACTTCATCTCCCTGGGCGTCGCCCTGGTGCTCGGCACCGCCGGCCTGCCGCACATCCTGATCCGCTTCTACACGGTGCCCAGCGCCCAGGCCGCCCGTAAGTCCGTGAACTGGGCCATCGGCATCATCGGCGGCTTCTACCTGATGACCCTTGCGCTGGGCTTCGGGGCCGCCGCACTGATCTCCCAGGAGGAGATCATCGCCTCCAACCCGTCCGGCAACACCGCCGCCCCGCTGCTCGCCCTGCACATCGGCGGCGTCGACTCGGCCTGGGGCGCGATCCTGCTCGCCACCATCTCGGCGGTCGCCTTCGCCACCATCCTCGCCGTGGTCGCCGGACTCACCCTGGCCTCGTCCTCCTCCTTCGCGCACGACATCTACGCCAACGTCATCCGCAGGGGGAAGGCCACCGAGAAGGAGGAGATGAAGGCGGCCCGCTGGGCGACCGTCCTCATCGGCGTGGTCTCCATCGCGCTGGGCGCCCTCGCCCGCGACCTCAACGTGGCGGGACTGGTCGCCCTGGCCTTCGCGGTCGCCGCCTCGGCCAACCTGCCGACCATCCTCTACAGCCTGTTCTGGAAGCGGTTCACCACCCAGGGCGCGCTGTGGTCGATCTACGGCGGCCTGATCGTCGCCGTCGGCCTGGTGCTGTTCTCGCCCGTGGTCTCCGGCGACCCCAAGGCGATGTTCCCGGACGTGGACTTCGCCTGGTTCCCGCTGAAGAACCCCGGCATCATCTCCATCCCGTTCGGCTTCCTGATGGGCTGGCTCGGCACCGTGCTGTCCAAGGAGGAGCCCGACACCAAGAAGTACGCGGAGCTGGAGGTCCGGTCGCTGACCGGCACCGGCGCCCACTGACGGCCACCGGCACCGGCTGACGGCCGGCGCCCGCCGACGCCCGTACGGACGGCCGCGTCACCGGGATCCGTAGATCCCTACGACGCGGCCGTTCCGCATCTCGTCACATCGGGTCGTCGTGGGTTGTCGGTGGCGTCACGTAGGCTCGCTGGTGTGCGGGCACGTGATCCGGGCGGACACGTGCACCGGGCGGATGCGCACGATCCACGTCGAGGGAGGGGGCCCCGTGCTCATCGACACCTACGGCCGAGTGGCGACGGACCTGCGGGTCTCCCTGACCGACCGCTGCAATCTGCGCTGCACCTACTGCATGCCCGAGGAGGGCCTGCAGTGGCTGGCCAAGCCCGACCTGCTCACCGACGACGAGATCGTCCGCCTCATCCGCATCGCGGTCACCTCCCTCGGCATCGAGGAGGTCCGCTTCACCGGCGGTGAGCCGCTGCTGCGCCCCGGCCTGACCGGCATCGTCGAGCGGGTGGCCGCCCTGGAGCCCCGCCCGCAGATGTCCCTCACCACCAACGGCATAGGTCTCCGGCGCATCGCCCCCGCCCTGAAGGAGGCGGGTCTGGACCGGGTCAACGTCTCCCTGGACACCCTGCGCCCCGAGGTCTTCAAGGCCCTCACCCGCCGCGATCGCCACCGGGACGTCCTCGACGGCCTGTACGCGGCCCGCGAGGCCGGCCTCACCCCGGTCAAGGTCAACTCGGTCCTGATGCCGGGGCTCAACGACGACGAGGCTCCCGACCTGCTCGCCTGGGCCGTGGAGCACGACTACGAGCTGCGTTTCATCGAGCAGATGCCGCTGGACGCCCAGCACGGCTGGAAGCGCGACGGCATGATC
The DNA here is from genome assembly GCF_012034205.1 of Streptomyces composti. Classification (GTDB taxonomy): domain Bacteria; phylum Actinomycetota; class Actinomycetes; order Streptomycetales; family Streptomycetaceae; genus Streptomyces; species Streptomyces composti. Next base: position 30,320 of record NZ_JAATEM010000004.1, on the reverse strand, counting down.
ACCGCCGGGGACATCCTGGCCTCTCTGCGCACGCGCTTCGAGCTCACTCCCGAGGGCGAGGAGAAGCGCGGCTCGGCCCCGGCGGAGCGCTGGCTGGTCGACGGCGGTCCCCATGTGGTCGGCGTGATCGCCTCGGTCACCCGCCCCTTCTGCTCCGCCTGCGACCGCACCCGCCTGACCGCCGACGGCCAGATCCGCACCTGCCTCTTCGCCACCGAGGAGACCGATCTGCGCGGTGCCCTGCGCTCCGGGGCTGACGACGAGGAGATCGCCCGCATCTGGAAGCGGGCCATGTGGGGCAAGAAGGCGGGCGCCGGACTCGACGACCCGTCCTTCGTCCAGCCGGACCGCCCGATGTCCGCCATCGGCGGCTGACCCGCCCGCGACCGGTCGCCGGCTCAGCCCTCGGGCCGGTCCCGTCCTTCCCCCTGCTCCTGCCGGTTCTGCCACTCGTCGAACGGCACCACGTCCTTGAGGAACCCCCGTACGCCCAGGAACCGGGACAGATGCTCGCGGTGCTCCTCGCAGGCCAGCCAGGTCTTGCGGCGGTCTGGCGTGTGGATCTTCGGGTTGTTCCAGGCGAGCACCCATGCGGCGGGGGCGCGGCAGCCCTTGGCGGAGCAGATCGGCGTCTCGGGGTCAGGGTTGATCACCGTCCGACCCTAACCCGTTCGGCCCGCGGAAGGCCCGGGAAGGCCCGGGAAAGGGCTCGGCGAAAGGCCCGGGAAAGGGGCGACGCCGAGCAGCCACGGGGGGAGCTGCCCGGCGTCGGTCCGTCGCTCCGACGGGGGATGCGGAGCGCGTACGAAGTATGTCACGGGTCACCCCGCCGCTGGCACCGAAAGAGCATGATTGATCTGAGCTTTTCTTGAGCTTGGCGGGGAATCGGCTTCCGCTCCGGCCCGCCGTGCTCCCGGGTCCCGGAACTCACGAAGCCTCGGGCCGCTGCGTTCCTGCGCCCGGAGTCGGCTCCGGCGCCACTTCTTCCGCGCCCTCCCCGGCGGCGCCGTCATTCCTCCGGGGCGGCGTGATCATGGGCCGCAGCGGCGGTGTGATGAAGGTCGAGGGGGTCGTCGGCGCGTTCTCACGGCCCGCGTTGGCGATCACCACCGCGATGTACGGCAGCACCAGTCCGAGGACCAGCGCGACGACCGCGACATACCGCTCCACGTTCCACAGGCAGGCCGCGAGGATGACCGAGATCGTACGGATGGTCATCGAGATCACGTACCGTCGCTGCCGCCCCCGTACGTCCTCCTGGAGGCTCGCCCGCGCACCGGTGATCCGGAAGACCTGGGCGTCGCCGTGCTGTTTCCGCATCACACTCACCATCCGCCCGCGCCTCGGAGAACATCACCACGTTACGCCGTGTGCGCGGCGCTCACGAGACCGGGTCCCCGGCCCCGCACTCCCGACGTGCGGGGCCGGGGGAGTGGGCCGACACTGGCTGTACTGCTCGCGTCAAGCGGCATGTCCAGTGGTATGTCCAGCGGTACGAGGAGGCGGTCATGGGCTGGTTGTGGGCCATCATCGTGGGATTCGTGCTCGGTCTGATCGCCAAGGCGATCATTCCCGGCAAGCAGCACAGCCCCCTGTGGCTGACCACCATCGGCGGCATCCTCGGTGCCATCGTGGGCAACGCGGTGGCGCGGGGCTTCGGCGTGGAGGAGACTCCCGGCATCGACTGGAGCCGTCACATCTTCCAGGTGGTGGCCGCCGTGATCATCGTCGGTCTGATCGACGCGCTGTACATGCAGGTCCGCGGGAACAAGAGACAACGCGCTTAGCCGGCGCCGGCCGCCCAGGGGCCGGTCGGCACGCCGGGCACGACGAAGGGGCGGTCCCGGACCACAGCCCGGAACCGCCCCAGCTGAGTACGCGGCCGCCGCGGCGGCTCAGGCGCCGGTGACCTCCACCGCCGCCAGGTTCTTCTTGCCCCGGCGCAGCACCAGCCACCGCCCGTGCAGCAGATCCTCCTTCGCCGGGACCGCGTCCTCGCTCGCGACCTTGACGTTGTTCACGTAGGCGCCGCCCTCCCGGACGGTGCGCCGCGCGGCCGACTTGCTCGGCACCAGGCCCACCTCGGCGAACAGGTCCACCACAGGACCGAGCTGGGACACCTGGACGTGCGGCACCTCCGACAGCGCCGCGGCCAGCGTCCGCTCGTCCAGCCGGGCCAGCTCGCCCTGCCCGAACAGCGCCCGGGAGGCGTCGATCACGGCCTGCGTCTGCTCGGCACCGTGCACCAGCGTGGTCAGCTCCTCCGCCAGCGCCCGCTGGGCCGCCCGCGCCTGCGGGCGCTCCTGCGTCTGCCGCTCCAGCTCCTCCAGCTCCTCACGGGACTTGAAGGACAGGATCCGCATGTAGGTGGAGATGTCCCGGTCGTCCGCGTTCAGCCAGAACTGGTAGAAGGCGTACGGCGTGGTCATCTCCGGGTCGAGCCAGACGGCGCCGCCCTCGGTCTTGCCGAACTTGGTGCCGTCCGCCTTGGTCAGCAGCGGCGTCGCCAGCGCATGCACCTCGGCCTGCGGCTCCAGCTTGTGGATCAGGTCCAGGCCCGCCGTGAGGTTGCCCCACTGGTCGCTGCCGCCCTGCTGGAGGGTGCAGTTGTAGCGCCGGTACAGCTCCAGGAAGTCCATGCCCTGCAGCAGCTGGTAGCTGAACTCCGTGTAGCTGATGCCCTCGGCGGACTCCAGCCGCCGCGCGACCGAGTCCTTCGTCAGCATCTTGTTGACGCGGAAGTGCTTGCCGATGTCGCGCAGGAACTCGATGGCCGTCAGGTTGGCCGTCCAGTCCAGGTTGTTCACCATCCTCGCGGCGTTCTCGCCCTCGAAGGACAGGAACGGCTCGATCTGCGCGCGCAGCCGCTCCACCCAGGCCGCGACCGTCTCCGGGTCGTTCAGCGTGCGCTCCGCGGTGGGGCGCGGGTCGCCGATCTGGCCGGTCGCGCCACCCACCAGCGCCAGCGGGCGCAGGCCCGCCTGCTGCAGGCGGCGCATGGTCAGGACCTGCACCAGGTGGCCGACGTGGAGGCTGGCCGCGGTCGGGTCGAAACCGCAATAGAACGTGACGGGACCGTCCGCGAGCGCCTTGCGCAATGCGTCCTCGTCAGTGGACAGGGCGATCACGCCACGCCACTTCAGCTCGTCGACGATGTCCGTCACGTCTCTCGTGTCTCCTTGATGATCTTCGGCCGGCCGGGTGACGGCCGATTGCGACGCCTACGAGGTTATACGCCCCGGCTGACCGAGCTCATATTGAAATCCGGCACGCGCAGCGGGGGCATCGCCGCCCTGGTGAACCAGTCGCTCCACTCCCTGGGCAGCGTCTTCACGGTGCGCCCCGCCTCGGTGGCCCGGCCCAGCAGGTCCACCGGGGACTCGTTGAACCGGAAGTTGTTCACCTCGCCGGTGACCTCGCCGTTCTCCACCAGGTACACCCCGTCCCTGGTGAGCCCGGTCAGCAGCAGCGTCGCCGGGTCGACCTCGCGGATGTACCACAGGCAGGTCAGCAGCAGGCCCCGCTCGGTGGCCGTGACCATCTCCTGAAGCGACCGGTCCTCGCCGCCCTCCAGGATCAGGTTGTCGATCGCCGGGGCCACCGGCAGCCCGGTCAGGCGGGCGCTGTGCCGGGTGGTGGTCAGCCGGTGCAGCTCGCCCCCGCGGATCCAGTCCGTGGCCGCCAGCGGCAGCCCGTTGTCGAACACCGACTGGTCGCCGCCCGAGGAGTGCGCGATCACGAACGGCGCCGACTCCAGGCCCGGCTCGTTCGGGTCGCTGCGCAGCGTCAGCGGCAGCCCGGACAGCTTCTCGCCCACCCGGGTGCCGCCCGGCTTGGAGAACACCGTGCGGCCCTCGGCCGCGTCCCGCCCGGAGGCCGACCACATCTGGTAGATCAGCAGATCCGCCACCGCGCTCGGCGGCAGCAGCGTCTCGTAACGGCCCGCGGGCAGCTCGAGCCGCCGCTCGGCCCAGCCGAGACGCACCGCCAGCTCGGCGTCGAGGGCCGCCGGGTCGACGTCCGTGAAGTCCCGCGTCGAGCGGCCCGCCCACGCGGAGCGGGTGCGGTCCGGCGACTTGGCGTTGACCTCGAGCGTCCCGTTGGGCTGGTCGTGGCGCAGCCGCAGCCCCGTGGACGTGCCCAGGTAGGTGGAGACCACCTCGTGGTGGGCGAAGCCGTACAGTTCACGGCCGCCCGCCCGCGCCCGGGCGAAGGCCTCGCCCAGGGCCGGCGCGAAGTCGGCGAACACGGCCGAGGAGGTCTCCGCGGGCGCCTCGGTGAACTCGGGGGATTCCGGCACCCCGGTGACCAGGGGCTGCGCGTCCTCGGCGGGTCCTGCGCCGCGCGCGGCGGCCTCGGCGGCCCGCACCAGCGGCTCCAGCTCGTCCATGGTCACCGCCGAGCGGGACACCACCCCGGAGGCGGTGCCCTCCGCGCCGTCCACCGTGGCGATCACGGTGAGGGTGCGCCCGCGGGTGACCCCGTTGGTGGTCAGCGCATTGCCCGCCCAGCGCAGATTGGCGGTCGACTGCTCGTCGGCGATCACGACACAGCCGTCGGCCCTGGACAGCTCCAGGGCCCGCTCGACGATCTCGTGCGGCTTGCTGACACGCGCGCTCATCGGCCTGCCTCCTGCGTGGTGTTCAGAACGTTGACTGACGTGAAGAGCGCGGACGGGCAGCCGTGCGAGACCGCCGCCACCTGCCCCGGCTGCGCCTTCCCGCAGTTGAAGGCGCCCCCGAGGACGTAGGTCTGCGGCCCGCCGACGGCAGCCATGGAACCCCAGAAGTCGGTGGTGGTGGCCTGGTAGGCGACGTCCTTGAGCTGGCCGGCCAGCCGGCCGTTCTCGATGCGGTAGAAGCGCTGCCCGGTGAACTGGAAGTTGTAGCGCTGCATGTCGATGGACCACGACCGGTCGCCGACCACATAGATGCCGCGGTCGACCGACCCGATCAGGTCCTCCGTCGACATCCCGGCCGGGTCCGGCCGGAGGGACACATTGGCCATCCGCTGCACCGGCACATGGGAGGGCGAGTCGGCGTAGGCGCACCCGTTGGAGCGCTCGAAGCCGGTCAGCCGCGCGATCCGCCGGTCCAGCTGGTAGCCGACCAGCACGCCGTCCCTGACCAGGTCCCAGGACTGCGCCTCGACGCCCTCGTCGTCGTAGCCGATGGTGGCCAGGCCGTGCTCGGCGGTGCGGTCGCCGGTGACGTTCATCAGTTCCGAGCCGTAGCGCAGCTTGCCCAGCTGGTCGAAGGTGGCGAACGAGGTCCCCGCGTAGGCGGCCTCGTAGCCGAGGGCGCGGTCCAGCTCGGTGGCGTGCCCGATGGACTCGTGGATGGTCAGCCACAGGTTGGACGGGTCGATCACCAGGTCGTACAGGCCGGGCTCCACGCTCGGCGCGCGCATCTTCTCCGCGAGCAGCTCGGGGATCCGTGCCAGCTCGTCGTCCCAGTCCCAGCCGGTGCCCCGCAGATACTCCCAGCCGCGGCCGGCCGGCGGCGCCAGGGTGCGCATGGAGTCGAACTCGCCGCTCGACTCGTCCACCGACACCGCCGTGAACACCGGATGCAGCCGCACCCGCTGCTGGGTGGTCACCGTGCCGGCCGTGTCGGCGTAGAACTTGTTCTCGTGCACGGTGAGCAGCGAGGCGTCCACATGGTCCACGCCGGGCGCCGCGAGCAGCCGGGCGCTCCACTCGGCCAGCAGCCCGGCCTTCTCCTCGTCCGGCACGGTGAACGGGTCGATCTCGTACGAGGACACCCACGTCCTGTCGGCGTGCACCGGCTCGTCGGCCAGCTCCACGCGCTCATCGGAACCCGCGGCCTCGATCACCTGCGCGGACAGCTTCGCCATGGCCACCGCCTGGGAGGCCACCTTGGCGGCGGCGTCCGGGGTCAGATCGACACCTGAGGCGAATCCCCAGGTCCCGCCGTGCACCACCCGCACCGCGTACCCGAGGTCGGTGGTGTCCGACGATCCCGCGGGCCTGGCGTCCCGGAACCGCCAGGACGCGTCCCGCACCCGCTCCAGCCGGAAGTCCGCGTGCTCCGCGCCGAGCGACCGCGCACGGGCCAGCGCGGCGTCGGCGAGGGCGCGCAGGGGCAGGGCCGTGAAGGCTTCGTCAATGCTATGAGGCACCTACGTCTCTTCCTGTCGGTGTTCTCGGCGTTCTGAGTGTCTTGGTGTTGCGGTGTGTTTTCGTGCTGCCGGTGTCATCGGCACGGCCGTCGCTGCGCATCATGTCGTGTCGCCGGGGGAGGGACCACAGGTTTCCCCGCGCGGCCGGGGCCTTCTGTAGGGACCCGACAGTGCGATCCACCGCCCACTGTCGGTGCCCGAATGTTCCCGGGCACACCACGACCGATAGGTTTTCGGTGAAGCCGCCTGTCGTCGCAGCCTGTCCTCCAGGTGCCCGGGCGGATGTCCACAGACCGCTACCGAAAGGGTGATCCGTTGAGCCGCTCGGTTCTCGTCACCGGAGGCAACCGGGGCATCGGCCTCGCCATCGCCCGCGCTTTCGCCGACGCCGGCGACAAGGTCGCGTACACCTACCGCTCGGGTGAGCCGCCGGCCGCCCTTGAGGAGGCGGGCTGCCTCGCCGTCAAGTGCGACATCACCGACGCCGAGCAGGTGGAGCAGGCCTACAAGGAGGTCGAGGAGGCGCACGGCCCCGTCGAGGTCCTGGTGGCCAACGCCGGCATCACCAAGGACCAGCTCCTGATGCGCATGTCCGAGGAGGACTTCACCTCGGTCGTCGACACCAACCTCACCGGCACCTTCCGCGTGGTCAAGCGCGCCAACCGCGGCATGCTGCGCGCCAAGAAGGGCCGCGTGGTGCTGATCTCCTCGGTCGTCGGGCTGCTCGGCTCCGCGGGCCAGGCGAACTACGCCGCCTCCAAGGCCGCCCTGGTCGGCTTCGCGCGCTCCCTCGCCCGTGAGCTGGGCTCGCGCAACATCACCTTCAACGTCGTCGCGCCCGGCTTCGTCGAGACCGACATGACCAGGGCGCTCAACGAGGAGCAGCGCTCGAGCATCCTGTCGCAGGTGCCGCTCGGCCGCTACGCGCAGCCGGAGGAGGTCGCCGCGACGGTGCGGTTCCTCGCCTCGGACGACGCCTCGTACATCACTGGAGCCGTCATCCCCGTTGACGGCGGACTGGGAATGGGTCACTGAACACCATGAGCGGAATTCTCGAGGGCAAGCGCGTCCTCATCACCGGTGTGCTGATGGAGTCGTCCATCGCCTTCCACGCCGCCAAGCTGGCCCAGGAGCAGGGCGCCGAGATCATCCTGACCGCGTTCCCGCGGCCCACGCTGACCGAGCGCATCGCCAAGAAGCTGCCCAAGCCCACCAAGGTGATCGAGCTCGACGTCACCAACGACGAGCACCTCGGCCGGCTCGCCGACCTGGTCGGAGAGGAGCTGGGCGGCCTCGACGGCGTCGTCCACTCCATCGGCTTCGCCCCGCAGGACGCGCTCGGCGGCAACTTCCTCAACACGCCGTTCGAGTCGGTCGCCACGGCCATGCACGTCTCCGCCTTCTCCCTGAAGTCGCTGACCATGGCCTGCCTGCCGCTGATGCAGAACGGCGGCTCGGTCGTCGGCCTCACCTTCGACGCGCAGTACGCCTGGCCGCAGTACGACTGGATGGGCCCCGCCAAGGCCGCCCTGGAGGCCACCAACCGCTACATGGCGCGTGACCTGGGCAAGCAGAACATCCGCTGCAACCTCATCTCCGCGGGCCCCATCGGTTCCATGGCGGCCAAGTCCATCCCGGGCTTCAGCGAGCTGGCCTCGGTGTGGGACAGCCGCTCCCCGCTGGAGTGGGACCTGAAGGACCCGGAGCCGGCCGGCCGCGGCATCGTCGCGCTGCTGAGCGACTGGTTCCCGAAGACCACCGGCGAGATCATCCACGTGGACGGCGGGCTGCACGCCATCGGCGCCTGACCGCACGTCTCCGCCCGGGGCCCGCGTCCGTGCACGGACGCGGGCCCCGGGTCTGCCGGCCTCGGCCGGTACGTGCCGGTGGGGTGCCCGTCGTGTCACCCGTTCGGCTCAGCCGGGCGGGCGGGGCGGAACGGCGCCGGGGCATCGTGGAGGTGCGCGTCCACCGCGTGATCCCCCTCACCAGTACGGCCGAGGAGGTCCCTTGTGCGCTTTTTCCGCCTGGCCTCAGCGACCGTCGCCGTCGCCGTCGCGCTCGCCCTTCCGTACGAGGCGGCGGCCCACCCGCGTGTGAAGGCCGACCGGGTCCCGGCCGGCCACCCGACGGCCCTGGGCACCGGGGACGACGAGGACGCCGACGACTTGTTCGGGGCGTCGTGCTTCATCCGCGTCGAGGACTCCTGGGTGACCGCCTACTGCCACAATCCCTATCCGGACATCGACCTGGTGCGGCTGCACGTCGAGTGCGCCCATTGGTGGGACCTGGACAGCGACTCCCGCGCCGTCGCCGCCGGACCGGCGCAGACCGTGAAGCTGACCGGACGCTGCTGGCAGAAGGTGCGCTCCGCGTGGATCAGCCACCAGCGGGCGAGCTGAGCGGCGCCGGGCGGCAGCCGAAGGCGTAGGAGGCGGCCTCCTCGGCGGCGGCCGCCGCGTCCTGCGCCCGGATCGCCTCCACCAGCCGGCCGTGGTCCATGTGGGCCTCCGGGTTCAGCTCCTGGCCCACGTCCTCGCGCAGCCAGTCCCGCAGCACCTCGCTCAGGTCCGCGTACATCGTGGTCATCACGTCGTTGTGGGAGGCGGCCACTACGGCGAGGTGGAAGGTCGCGTCGGCCGCCACGAACGCCTCCGCGTCGCCCGACTCCCAGGCCGCCTCGCGGCGCTGCAGCAGGGTGTCGAGCTGCTTGAGGTCCTTCTCCGTGCGCCGCTCGGCGGCCAGCCGCGCCCCGGCCGACTCCAGCGTGGAGCGCAGCTCGGCGATGTGCCGGGGGTCGGCGTCGGCGAAGCGGCGGTGCATCACGCCCGCCAGCTCGCTGGTGGCCACGACGTACGTCCCCGAGCCCTGGCGGATGTCCAGCAGCCCGTTGTGCGCCAGCGCCCGCACCGCCTCGCGCACCGTGTTGCGGGCCACCCCGAGCTGCTCGACCAGCTCCGGCTCGGTGGGGATGCGGGAGCCGATGGGCCACTCGCCCGAGGTGATCTGGCTCCGCAGCGCGGCGATGACCTGCTCGGACAGTGCCGAACGGCGGGGGTGGGTCAGGGGCATGGCACATACCTTCGCACGGTCGGGGGTGCCTGACGGCAAGCTCCCAGTGGACAACCAATCATCCCATGATTCTATGATGGGGCGCATGGCTGGAAACAGAACGCGAGCACTTCGGTTCACCACGGCAGCCACCCCGGCCGAAAAGGGGGTCCCCGGCACGAGCGGCACCACCGCGCCCGCCTGGACGAAACCGCTGCTGATCGCCGGCATCGTCCTCGCCGCGCTGAACCTGCGCCCGGCCATCACCAGCCTCGGGGCGCTGCTCGAGGAGGTCCGCGACGGGCTCGGCATGAGCGGCAGCGTCGCCGGACTGCTCACCTCGGTGCCCTCCCTGTGCTTCGCCGTCTTCGGCGTCACCGCGCCGCGTCTCGCCCGCCGCTTCGGGCCGGGCGCGGTGGTGTGCGCCGGCATGGCCGCCATCGCCTCCGGCCTGCTCATCCGGCCCTTCGCTGGCGGCACGGCCGGCTTCCTCGCGGCCACCGCGCTCGCACTCATGGGCATCGCCGTCAGCAACGTCCTGATGCCGGTCATCGTCAAGCGATGGTTCCCCGACCGGGTCGGGTCCATGACCGGCCTGTACTCCATGGCCCTCGCCCTCGGCACCTCCCTGGCGGCGGCGGTGACCGTGCCGCTCACCGGTGCGGTGGGCGGCGACTGGCAGTACGGCCTCGCCCTCTGGGCGGCCCTCGCCGCCGCGGCCGTCCTGCCCTGGATCCCGTTCGTACGGGACCGCGAACCGGGCTCCGCGGCCGGCCGGGCACCCGGGGCGGGCACGCGGCTGCCGCGCCAGGAGGCACCGCGGCAGCGGGCGGGGGACCGGCAGGGGGCCCCGAGGCTGCGCATCACCCGCAGCACCACCGCTTGGGCGCTCGCCGTCTTCTTCGGGCTCCAGGCGACCGCCGCCTACATCACCATGGGCTGGATGGCGCAGATCTTCCGGGACGCGGGCGTGCCCGCGAGCACCGCCGGACTGCTGCTCGCCGTGACCATGGTGATGGGTGTCCCGCTCGCCTTCGTCATCCCCCGCCTCGCTGCCCGGCTGCCCAGGCAGGGGCCCATCGTGGTCGCCCTCGGCGCCTGCGGCCTCGCCGGATACGCCGGCCTCTACCTCGCCCCGGCGGCCGGCGCCTGGGCCTGGGCTCTCCTGCTCGGCATCTCCAACTGCGCCTTCCCGCTCGCGCTCACCATGGTCGGCATGCGGGCCAGGAGCGGCGCGGGGGTGGCCCAGCTGTCGGCCTTCGCCCAGAGCACCGGCTACCTGATCTCCATCCCGGGCCCGCTGCTGGTCGGCGTCCTCTACCAGCACAGCGGCGGATGGGGCCTGCCGATCGCCCTCATGGCCGGCCTGATGATCCCCCAGATGCTCATGGGCGTCCTCGCGGGCCGCGACCGCACGGTCGAGGACGAGGCGACGGTGAGCTGAGCGCGGCTCGCCGGCGCCCGTCCCGCCGCATCCCTCGCGTCCCCGGCGTACCCCGGGGCGCGGGGGGCGGTCCGCGGGTGGGAGACTTGAGGCATGCCCGTGCTCGATCCGAACCCGCAGAACGGCCAGAAGAAGCTGTTGCTGGTCTTCGGCGCGTTCTTCGCCATCTTCGTCGTCATCGGTGTGATCGCGGCGCTGCTCGCGCCGTGAACCCGTGACACCGTCCCCGTCAGGGGTGGGGACAGCCCCCGCATCCCCTAGGGGGGCAAGGTCAGGGACAAGTGGGTGGATCACCGGATGGGCCCGCGTCCCCGCGCTCCGTACCTTCGAGTCGTACCCGCGAACAGCGGAGTCACAGCAGGACCCGGCACTCGAAGAGCGGAGGCCCCATGTCGGCGCGTACGCGGACCCGGCCGCACCCGGCCCCCCGGGGCGGCGTCGGCAACCGGCTGCCGTGGTGGGCGCTCGCCCTCCCCGCGCTCGCCTTCGTCACGCTGCTGGTGCTGATATCGCATCCCGCCGATGCCCAGGCGGCCACCGGCGAACCGGCCCTCAGCCTCATCCTGGAGCGAGCACACCAGCTCATGGCCCGCTGAGCGGTGGCCGAACGCCCCCGGAAGTGCTCGTCAACTCCCTGCGCCCTGTGGTCTGTTTCATGCGAAGCTTGAACGCATGAGCGTCGCAGAACCCCGCAGGATCGCCCTCTTCCGGCATGCGAAAGCCGACTGGCCCCCCGTTGACGACCACGAGCGCCCGCTCGCCGAGCGCGGCCGGATGGACGCCGCCGCCGCCGGACGCAAGCTCGCCGACACCGCCATCGCCTTCGACCTGGCTCTCTGCTCCACCGCCACCCGCACCCGCGAGACCTGGAAGCTCGCCGTCCAGGAGTTCCCGCGGCGCCCGAAGACCGTCTACGAGGAGCGGATCTACGAGGCCTCGCCCGGCGAGCTCGTCGCCCTGCTCAACGAGACCCCCGACGACGTTCAGAACGTCATCCTGATCGGCCACAACCCCGGCATCCAGGGTCTCGCCGACGTCCTGGCCGGCTCCACCGAGGGCGACGCCCGGGAGCGGATGAACCGCCGCGGCTTCCCGGCCGCCGCCTTCGCCCTGCTGTCCTTCACCGGCTCCTGGAAGTCCCTGGAGCCCGGCGTCGCCACCCTGCTCGACTACTGGGCGCCCACCGAGTGACCCACGGTGCCGCATGCGGCACCCCTGGGCCCGGCACCGCGACGCGGTCTCCGCACCCGCGGTGCCGGGCCCCGGCACGACGGGCCGGCACAGGCCCCGCCCGCCCCTGAGGCCGGGCGGCGCGCTCGGCCGGCTGCGAACGACACGAGGAGCGGTCAGCCCACCTCGAGGGTGTCCGCCGCCTCGACCTCCTCACGGGTGATGCCCAGCAGGTACAGCACCGTGTCCAGGAAGGGGAAGTTCACCGCCGTGTGCGCGGCCTCGCGCACCACCGGCTTGGCGTTGAAGGCGACGCCGAGACCGGCCGCGTTGAGCATGTCCAGATCGTTGGCGCCGTCGCCGATCGCCACCGTCTGCGACAGCGGAACCCCCGCCTCGGCCGCGAAGCGGCGCAGCAGCCGCGCCTTGCCCGCACGGTCCACGATCTCGCCGGTGACCCGGCCGGTCAGCTTCCCGTCGACGATCTCCAGGGTGTTGGCCTGGGCGAAGTCGAGACCGAGCCGCTCCTTCAGATCGTCCGTGACCTGGGTGAAGCCTCCGGAGACCACACCGACCTGGTAGCCGAGGCGCTTGAGCGTACGGATCAGGGTGCGGGCGCCCGGCGTCAGCCGCACCTCGCTTCGCACCTTGTCCACCACCGAGGCGTCCAGCCCCTCGAGCAGTGCCACCCGTGCGTGCAGCGACTGCTCGAAGTCCAGCTCGCCGCGCATCGCGGCCGCCGTCACCTCGGCGACCTTGTCCTCGCAGCCGGCGTGCGCCGCGAACAGCTCGATGACCTCGTCCTGGATGAGTGTGGAGTCCACGTCCATCACCACCAGGCGCTGCGCCCGCCGGTACAGTCCCGCGGCGACCACCGCCACGTCCACACCGAGCTTCGCCGCATCCGTCACCAGAGCGGTGCGCAGCGGCTCCGTCTCCGCGCCGGACACCGCGAACTCCACCGCGGTCACCGGGTACTTGGCCAGCCGGAAGATGCGGTCGATGTTGGCTCCGGTGGCCGTGATCCGCGCGGCGATCGCCGCGGTGGCCTGTGAGGTGAGCGGGTGACCGAGCACGGTGACCAGGGAGCGGCCCACGCCGCGCGGCAGGTTGTCACCGATGCCGGAGATGATCTCCGCCTGCATCTTCATCGACTCCGCCCAGCTGTGGACGGTCGCCCGCAGATCCCCTTCCAGTCCCCGCGCCGGCTCGGTCACCAGCGCGCACAGCACGATGCGGCCACGGGTGACGACCTGCTCGATGTCGACCACGTCGACGGAGTAGGCGGCCAGGGTGTCGAAGAGGCCTGCCGTGATGCCCGGCCTGTCCTTGCCGAAGATCTTGACCAGGAGAGTGGGGACGTCAGAGGTCTGCGATGCGCTCATGGTGTTCCCACCGTATCCGGCGCCCGGTGCCGACCGCCCCCGCGGTCCGCCTGGCGGACAGTGCACATGCGGTGTCGGGCGGGTGCACGGCGCGGGGTGTACCCGCCCTGGCGGGCGCCGCGTTCACCACGTCCGCCCCTGGCGGACGCCGCGCTCACCGGTCCCCGTCGGACTTCGGTTCGCGGGGCCGCGGGGGAGGGGCCGGTGGTGGCGGAGGCGGCGGGGGAGGCCCGTCGTCCGGCCAGAGCGGGCCGCGCCGCTTCCCGCCCGGGCGGCGCGGGGGCCGGCTTCCGCGCCGGGGCGGTTCGACCGGCGCGATCACCGTGGGCGCACCGTACACGTCCCCGTCGTCGTCACCGGAGCCGCCGCCGGGCGGCTCGTCGCCGGGCACCTCCTCGCCGTCGCCGTCCGCCGGCGTCTCGTCGGGGCGCCCCCGTCCCGCCATGTCCCCCGGCATCCGCAGGTACGGGTTGGTGTCCGGATCGGGCGGCCGGTACGACGCCCTGGGCGTGTACGGCCCCGACGGCACCCGGTCCTGAGGCTCACCGCCCGCCGCACCGCCCCGTCCGGCGGCCCCGGACCCCGCACCGCCCGCGTCGAGCTCCGTACGGCCCGGCCCGCCCGGCCGAGCCGGGCGCTCGCCCTCACCCGGTGCGGGCCGCCGCGGTCCGCCCTCGCCGGCCTGCGCCGCCGACCGCGGCTCGCCCGCGCCCTCACGCCGGTCACCGCCGGCCGCCGTGCCGCCCGCACCCCACTCCGCCTGCCCGGCCCCGGACAGCCGGGCCACGTCCGGGGCCCCGCCGGCCCCGCCTGGAGCGGTCGCCAGGGCGCCGCCGCCTGCCGCACTCCACGACATCGCCCGGCGCCCCGCCGCGCCGCACACCCAGGCCAGCCAGGAGCCCGCCGCACCGGCCAGCGTGCCCCAGGCGGCGCCCAGGAGCAGGGCCACGGCCGGGCGTCCGTGCAGTTCGAGGCCGGCGCCGAACGCGTCGACGCCCAGCACGGACAGCGAGGCGTTCGCGGACACCTCGGTGAGCCACACCAGCAGGGGCAGGGCCAGTGCCGTGCAGACCCCCAGACGCAGCGCGCAGCGCCCCACGAATGCACCCATGCCCACCTGTGCGCCCCCCACCGGTGTGCGCGCCCCCGTCAGTACGCCGGCCAGCAGCATCAGCACCGCCGCCGCCACCGCCAGCAGCCACACCCGGCCGTCCAGTTCGGCCAGCCGTGCCACTGTGATCCGCTGCCCGGAGCCGACGCGGAGCAGGTCGTCCAGCGGGTCCGGCAGAACCCCCAGCAGCGCGCCCGAGGCCCGCCCGTCGGCCGGCACGAACAGGCCGAGCGGCACGCCCAGCCACACCCCGTTGGGCGCGCCCAGCAGCGCCGCGCCGGCGATCCGCCGCGGATGGTCGTCGCCGATCGCCGCGTAGGCGGCGGCCGCCAGCCCGGCCGCCACCGCCACGAGGAGCGCCGTCACCAGGGCCGACACCGCCGGGCGGATCGCCCGGTGCACCACGTCCCAGCCGGGCGGCAGGGGCGTACGGCGGGACGCCAGGAGCGCGATCGCCAGTACCAGCACCGACCAGCCGAGCCCGCCCAGCAGCGTCGGCACCGCGTCCACGGTGTACCCGACCGCCGTCTGCGCCTCCACCAGATCCCCGATCCGGTCCGGCAGCACGCTCTCCAGACCGTCGCCCAGGTCCCCGAGGCCCGGGATCCCGATGCCGCCCCCGTCGCCGCCGCCCGGCAGTCCGTCCAGGCCCAGCGCGTTCCCGTCGAGCGTGACGACGTCCTGCCCGGCCCACACGAGACCGCCCGTCATCATCACGGACAGACCGGTCGTCGCCCCCGCACGCGCCAGGAGTTCGGCCGGGGACACCACGGCGCCCGCGGCCCGCAGCGAGCGCAGGAAGAAGAACGCCAGCAGCAGTGCCCCGACCAGGCTCA
The DNA here is from genome assembly GCF_012034205.1 of Streptomyces composti. Lineage (GTDB taxonomy): Bacteria > Actinomycetota > Actinomycetes > Streptomycetales > Streptomycetaceae > Streptomyces > Streptomyces composti. The sequence continues at coordinate 15,182 of NZ_JAATEM010000004.1, read as the reverse complement.
CCCCGAGTGGCGTGATCTCGACGGCCGTCTCCGCCTCCGCCCCGGAAAGACCGAAGGCCGACACGTCCCCGGACGGGGTGACCGAGCCGCCCACCGCCAGGGCGACCACCGCCGCGGTCATCGTTCCCAGCGACCCCGCCGAGTCCGCCTGGAGCAGGTGCAGTCCGGCCGCCGCGGTCGCCGCCATGCCGATGAGCGCCCAGCTCACTCCGGCCACCGCGGTCATCAGCACGTCGCCCCACGGCACTCGCGTGCCGCCCTCTGCTCGCCCGGGGCTCGACGTGCCCGTGACACCACTCATGGCAGACCCCCCGATCCGCAGCGCGGCGAGGCGGCCGCGCATGTCCCCCTCGCGTGGTTTACCACTCTCCGGGCCGGTTTCCACCCCGTCAACGACACGTGGTGGAGGCACCCGGGCAGGCTCTTCACAAGGCCCGACTTTCGGTCATGGGGCCGGGCCTGGAATAGTTCCCCCCGATGTTCGACATCCCTAGACTCCCTGCGATGGGGGAAACTCGGGGGACAACTCAGTGGGGCATGGAGTGCCGGAACTCGTACTGGAATCGAATGGACGGACCTGGACGCTCGATCCGTCCAGGGCCTACACCCTCGGACGCGATCCGCAGGGCGACGTCGTGCTGGACGACGCCAGGGTCTCCTGGCGTCACGCCACGATCAGCTTCAACGGCCGCAGTTGGGTCGTCGAGGACCATGGCAGCACCAACGGCACGTTCGTGCAGGGCCAGCGGATCCACCACCTGGAGCTCAGCTCCGACACGGAGCTGAACCTGGGCAACGCCACCGACGGGCCGCGCGTGAAGCTCGTCGGGGTCGGCGCACAGGCGGGCGCGCCGCAGGGCCGGCCGCAGCAGCAGCCGTACGCGGCTCAGGGCGCGGGCTGGGCCCAGCAGGCGCCCGCCCAGCAGCAGCCGCCCGCGCAGCAGGCCCCGGTGCAGCAGCCGCCGGCCCAGCACGCCGGCTGGCAGCAGCAGGCTCAGCAGCCGCCGGTGCCGCAGCAGTCGGCACCGCACATTCCGCAGCAGGGGCCCGGTGGTGGCGCGGGGGCGCCGCCGGTCTACGGCGACCGCAGCCCGACGACGTTCCACCAGTTCTCCCTCGGCCGCGTGATGCGCATCGGTCGTGCCCTGGAGAACGACCTGGTCGTCTCCGACCTCCAGGTCTCGCGGCACCACGCCGAGTTCCACTCGACGCCCGACGGCCGCATGGAGATCCGCGACCTGGGCTCGCACAACGGCACCTACGTCAACGGCCAGCCGATCCCCAAGGGCGGCTCCCAGCTGCTCGGCCCGACCGACATCGTCGGCGTCGGCCACTCGACGTTCCGCATCGTCGGCGACCGGCTCGAGGAGTTCGTCGACACCGGTGAGGTGTCCTTCTCCGCACGGCACCTGACGGTCACCGTCGACGGCGGCAAGCAGATCCTCAAGGACGTCTCCTTCGGCGTCCCCGAGAAGTCGCTGATCGCGGTGATCGGCCCGTCCGGCTCCGGCAAGTCGACGCTGCTGAAGGCGCTCACCGGCTACCGGCCCGCCAACCAGGGCGAGGTGCTGTACGACAACCGCAACCTCTACAAGCAGTTCGCCGAGCTGCGCCAGCGCATCGGTCTGGTCCCGCAGGACGACATCCTGCACAAGGAGCTGACTGTCAAGAAGGCCCTCAAGTACGCGGCCAAGCTGCGCTTCCCGGCCGACACCACGGCCGCCGAGCGCGAGGCCCGCATAGACGAGGTGCTGCGCGAGCTGAAGCTGGACATCCACAAGGAGAAGAAGGTCACCTCCCTCTCCGGCGGCCAGCGCAAGCGCGTCTCGGTGGCCCTGGAGCTGCTCACCAAGCCGTCGCTGATCTTCCTGGACGAGCCGACCTCCGGCCTCGACCCGGGCATGGACCGCGATGTGATGCAGCTGCTGCGCGGGCTCGCCGACGACGGCCGCACGGTGCTGGTGGTCACCCACTCGGTGGCCGAGCTCGCCCTGTGCGACAAGCTCCTGGTGATGGCGCCCGGCGGCTCGGTGGCCTACTTCGGCCCGCCCGAGGAGGCGCTGAACTTCTTCGGCTACGACAGCTGGGCCGACGTCTTCTCCGCCTTCGAGAACTACCGCGACTACGACTGGGCGGGCCGCTGGAAGGGCTCGCAGCACTACCAGATGTACGCCGCGGACATCGACGCGGTGGCGCCGCAGTCCGTACAGGTCCCGGCGATGCAGGCGATGAAGCCGCCCAAGCCGCAGGGCTGGATGTCGCAGTTCGCCACCCTGGTGCGCCGCTATCTGGCGGTGATCGCCTCCGACAAGGGCTTCCTCGCCCTGATGGTGATCCTGCCCGCGGTGCTCGGCGCGGTCAGCCTGCTGATCGACGCGGACAAGGGCCTGCTGCCCAACCCGCCGAACCCGAAGACCGGCCGGATCATCCCGAACGGCACGGCGACCACGGTGCTGCTGATCCTCGCGGTCGGCGCCTGCTTCGCCGGCGCCGCGAACTCGGTGCGAGAGCTGATCAAGGAACGGGTCATCTACGAACGGGAACGGGCCACCGGCCTGTCCCGCTCGGCGTACCTGATGTCCAAGGTGTTCGTGCTCGGCATGATCACCGTGCTGCAGGGCCTGATGGTCGGTGTGATCGGCTTCACCAGCCGGGAGATCCCGGAGGAGGGCCTGATCCTGGGCGGCGCCACCCTGCTCGAGCTGTCGTTGCCGATCATGGCGCTCGGCTTCACCTCGATGATGTTCGGCCTGATCATCTCGTCGCTGGTGAAGACCGCCGAGAAGACGATGCCGCTGCTGGTGATGTTCGCGATCGTCCAGGTCGTCTTCACCGGCTGCCTGTTCACCCTGCACGGCTCGATCGGCGTCAACCAGTTCTCGTTCCTGATGCCCTCGCGCTGGGCGGTGGCCGCTGCCGGTGCCACGCTGGACTTCAACAAGATCAGCCCGCCGGAGACGCCCGGCGACACCGACCCGCTGTGGGAGCACACGGTCGGGGCCTGGGCGATGGACATGGGCGCGCTGATCGCCATCGGCGTGGTCTGCGGCTTCTTCGTGGCCCGCTTCCTGCGCCGCCACGAGCCCGAGGTCATGCGCAAGTAGCGGCATGCGCACACAGCGGCGCCGCGCGGCGGACGGCCGCGAACGCCCCGAAGGGCGGCACCCGTCAGGAGGGTGCCGCCCTTCGGCGTATCGGGGGACAGGCCGAGCGTGCAGAAGAGGTCCGCGCCGACCTCAGTACGCGCTGTCGACGTTGTCCATGGTGCCGTAGCGGTCCGCCGCGTAGTTGCAGGCGGCGGTGATGTTGGCGACCGGGTCGTAGATGTTCCAGGACGTGCCCGGCACGTGGTACGCCTTGAACGTCGGCGGGATCACCTGCAGCAGGCCCTTGGACGGGATGCCGTTCTGGGCGTTGATGTCCCAGAGGTTGATCGCCTTCGGGTTGCCGGAGGACTCGCGCATGATGTTGCGCTTGATGCCCTCGTAGGAGCCCGGGATGCCGTGCTTCTTCATGATCGCGAGGGACTCGCGGATCCAGCCGTCCAGGTTGTTCGGGTAGGACTTCGGGGCGTCCTTCTTCACCTCGGCGCGCTTGGCGGCGCGGCTCGCGGCCTCCTTGGCCTCGCGGGCCTTCGCGGCCTTCTCGGCGGCGGCCTTCTTCGCGGCGGCCTTGGCCTTCGCCTCGGCCTGCTTCTTCGCCGCGATCTGCTCGGCCTTCACGGTGGAGGCTGCGAGCTGGTCGGTGACGGTGCCCTTGACGTCCTTGATCTGCTCGGTGCTGTACGCCACCTTCGCGGTGGGCGCGGCGGCCTCGCTCGTGGTGTTCGTCGACGCCGTGCTCGGCACCGCCGAGAAACCGATGGCGGCGGCGCCCAGGGCGGCGACACCGGCGGCGGCGATCTTGTGGTGACGGGTCAGGGCACGACTATGGCCACGGGTGAGGATGTGCTTCGACATACGAGATGGACCTCTTCGAATAGCGCGGAGGTCGCTCGGCGTCCGGTGGGGACAGTGGTGCTTCCGGCACAGGAACGCCGTGGGCGGGAACCCACGGCGCTGAGCGACGGCAGCCATTCTTAGCGGCCGCAAAATCGGCAGGCAAAGGTGTGACGTACGAAGCCGGGTAGTGGATCAGGGAGGAACGAAACAGGGCAGACGGGGCAGTACGGGCCGCTCACATGGGCGATATGTGTCTCCTACTCCCCTTCGTACGTGATGTGCGCCCTATGCGCGGCCTCACACCGGCCGCCCCTCGCTCTCACTGGCGGTTGCGGCAGCAATGCGCTGTGTGAGGGGCTGTGCGGGGCCTGTGCGCGAGCCGTGCGGGGGCTGTACGCCGGCCCGGCGCGGACCCCGGTCACGGCAGCAGCAGGTGCAGGTCCCCGAACTCGTGCCACAGATAGCCGCCGTCCACCGCGGCCCGGTATCCCCGCTCCAGCGCCTCCCGGCCGGCGACCGCCTCCAGCATCAGCAGATGCGAGGCCGCCGGCTCGTGCAGACCGGTCAGCAGCCCGTCCACCACCCGCACACCCCGCTCGGGGGTCACCACCAGATCCGTCCACCCCGCACGGGCCCGCACCACTGCGTCGGGACCCGCCGCCGCCTCGATCGCCCGTACCGCGGTCGTCCCCACCGCGATCACCCGGCCCCCGCCCCGAGCGGAGCCCCGCCGCCCCGCCCGGACGGCGTTGACCAGCCGCGCGGAGGCCTCCGGCACCTCGAAGCGCTCCGGATACGGCGGCTCGTGCGCCTCCGCCGAGGCCACCCCCGTGTGCAGGGTCACCGGCGCGAACTGCACCCCGCGACTGACCAGCTCCGCCACCAGCCGCCCGGTGAAGGGACGCCCCGCGCTCGGCATCTCGGCGCTGCCCGCCCCGTCCGGCGACGGCACCGCGAACACCGTCTGGTACGCCGACAGGGGCTGGTCCCGCTCGGTGTACGCGTACCGGACGGGCCGCCCGTGCCGGCGCAGCACCTCGAGGACCCCCGCCCCCGTCACCGAGGCCCACCACAGCCGCTCAGCCCGTGCGTCCAGTGGCTCCTGCAGCACCAGCCGCGCCCCGCCGGGCAGCCGCACCTCCTCTTCCGCACGCGCGCCCGCACGCGCGCGGGTGGTGCCCCGCCCGTCCGGCTCGCGCAGCTCCACCGCCCACCGGCCGTCGTCGCCCCGCGTGGAGAAGTGCACCACCACCGCGGCCCGCCCCAGCCGGCCGTCCACGGCCGCGGGCAGCGTCGGTGAGGTGTTCACCACCAGCAGATCACCGGCCCGCAGCAGCCCCGGCAGCTCCCGGAAGGCGTGATGCGACACCGCGGGACCACGGGAGACCAGCAGCCGCACCGCGTCCCGGTCCAGGCCAGGCCCCCGCTGCTCCACCGGCAGCCGGGCCGCCGCCCCCTCCGGCACCCGCACCGCCGCGGTCACACCCGCTCCTGCAGCAGCGCCGGCGCCGCATAGCGCCCGCTCGCCGGACGCTCGTCGAGGAGCCGCAGGAAGGCCGGCGCCACGGTGGCCGGATCCGGCCGCGGATCGTCGTCGTCCGGCACCGCGGCCGCATACAGGTCCGTGGCCATGTCCCCGGGGTCCACCGCCCACACCCGCAGCCCGGGCTCCTCCGCCGCGAGCACCGCGGCCAGCTGGTCCAGGGCCGCCTTGGACGCCCCGTAGCCGCCCCAGGTGGGGTACGCCTCACAGGCGGCGTCGGAGCTCACGGTGATCACCGTGCCCGCCTCGGCGGCCCGCAGCAGCGGCAGCGCCTCCTGCAGCAGCCCGAGCGCCGCCACCAGGTTCACCTCGAGCGCCCGCCGCAGCCCGTCGAGCTCCAGCTCCGCCAGCCGCACCAGCGGCTCGGCGCCCAGCGCGCTGGCGTTGTGCACCAGCAGATCGACCCCGCCGTACTCCCGGGCCGCCGCCACGAGGCCGGTGCGGTGCCCGGCGTCCGTGACGTCCCCGGGCAGCGCCGTCACCCGCGCGCCGTGCGACGACAGCAGCCCGGCGGCCTCCGCCAGCGGCACCGGATCCCGCGCGTCCAGCACCAGGTCCCAGCCCCGCACCGCCAGCGCCTCGGCGAGCGCGAGGCCCAGCCCCTTCGACGCACCCGTGATGATCGCAACCGGCATGACCTGCCCCCTTGTGAGGAAACGCTCGTCGTCCAGCACCCCGCCGGACCGTGCCACCGGATCGGCGACCGGGTACCGGCGTGCCCTCAACCTAGGAGCGGCCCCTGACACCGGCCTCGGGCCGGAGGAGTGATCACCCAGGGCCCTTCGGCCTACGCCCACCGGCCCCCGGTCCGCGGACCTAGGACCTCCGTCGCAGTTCAGCGCCCCGCCCGTCCGATCCGCCCGCCCCCGGCCGCCGGTACGGTGAGCACATGAGCCACGGCCCCCGGTCCGGCCTCGCCGCGGTGAGCTCCGCGCTGCTGGCCATGAGCAGGCACCTCGAGGTGCGCGACGTCCTCAAGACGATCGTCGCCTCGGCCCGCGAGCTGCTCGACGCGCAGTACGCCGCCCTCGGCGTCCCCGACGACCACGGCGGCTTCGCCCAGTTCGTGGTCGACGGCGTCAGCGACGAGCAGTGGAAGGCCATCGGCCCGCTGCCGCGCCAGCACGGCATCCTCGCCTCGATGCTGCACGAGGCCAGGTCCGAGCGCCTCGCCGACGTCCGCAAGGACCCCCGCTTCGAGGGCTGGCCGAGCGCCCACCCGGACCTCGTCGACTTCCTCGGCCTGCCCATCCGCGACGGCGACGAGGTCATCGGTGCGCTCTTCCTCGCCAACAAGAACTGCCCCAGGCCGGAGGGCACCTGCGGCTTCACCGAGGACGACGAGGAACTCCTCGGCATCCTCGCCCAGCACGCCGCGATCGCCCTCACCAACGCCCGGCTCTACGAGCGCAGCCGCGAACTGACCATCGTCGAGGAACGCTCCCGCCTGGCCCACGAACTGCACGACGCGGTCAGCCAGAAGCTGTTCTCCCTGCGCCTGACCGCCCAGGCCGCCGCCCGTCTGGTGGACCGCGACCCGGCCCGGGCCAAGGGCGAACTGCGGCAGGTGGCCGCCCTCGCCGCCGAGGCCGCCGACGAACTGCGTGCCGCGGTGGTCGAACTGCGCCCCGCCGCCCTCGACGAGGACGGCCTGGTCGCCACCCTGCGCACCCAGGTCCAGGTCCTCGACCGGGCGCACAGCGCACGCGTGACCTTCGCCTGCCACGGCGTGCGCGCCCTGCCCGCGGCGCAGGAGGAGGCGATGCTCCGCGTCGCCCAGGAGGCCCTGCACAACGCGCTGCGCCACTCGGGCGCGGAGCATGTCGAGGTCACCCTGGACCGGCGCGGCGGCGGAGCCGTCCTGCGGATCACCGACGACGGCCGCGGCTTCGAGCCGCGGACCATCCGCCGCGCCGGACGCCATCTCGGCCTGGTCTCCATGCGGGACCGGGCGAACGGCGTCGGCGGCACCCTCACCGTGGAGTCGGCGCCCGGCAAGGGCACCGCGATCGAGATGGAGGTCCCCGGTGGCTGACCCGATCAAAGTGCTGCTGGTCGACGACCACCAGGTGGTGCGGCGGGGACTGCGCACCTTCCTCGAGGTGCAGGACGACATCGAGGTCGTCGGCGAGGCCGCGGACGGCGCCGAGGGGGTCGACCTCGCCGAGCGCCTGCGGCCGGACGTCATCCTCATGGACGTGAAGATGCCGGTCATGGACGGCGTGGACGCGCTGCGGCGGCTGCGCGAACTGGGCCACCCCGCCCGGGTTCTGATCGTCACCAGCTTCACCGAGCAGCGCACCGTGGTGCCCGCCCTGCGCGCGGGCGCCGCGGGCTACGTCTACAAGGACGTCGACCCCGATGCGCTGGCCGGCGCCATCCGCTCCGTGCACGCCGGCCATGTGCTGCTCCAGCCCGAGGTGGCAGGCGCCCTGCTCGCCCAGGAGGAGAGCACCCCGGGGCAGGGCCGCGCGGGCTCGCTCACCGAACGGGAGCGCGAGGTGCTGGGCCTGATCGCGGACGGCCGCTCCAACCGGGAGATCGCCCGCGCCCTGGTGCTCTCCGAGAAGACCGTGAAGACCCATGTGTCGAACATCCTGATGAAGCTCGACCTGGCGGACCGCACCCAGGCCGCGCTGTGGGCCGTGCGGCACGGCCTGTCGGGCTGACCCCGGACGTCCGCGACCGGCCGGAAGGTTCCCGTCCGGTCCGAGATTCATACCGTCGTGGGAATGTCCCCCGAACGGCGCACCCTCCGCGCGCCCCGAGCCGTTCCCAGTGCAGACCGCGGCGCCTTGCCGCGGTCACCGCAAGGAGGGCTTGGAAAGTGAAGAACCTGAAGAAGGCAGCGGCCGTGACGATGGTGGCCGGTGGCCTGCTCGCCGCCGGTACGGGCATGGCCTCGGCGACCGAAGGCGCCCACGCCGACGGCAAGGCCGTGGGCTCCCCGGGCGTCGTCTCGGGCAACGTCATCCAGGTCCCGGTCGACGTACCGGTCAACGTCTCCGGCAACAGCGTCAACGTCATCGGCCTGCTCAACCCGGCCTTCGGCAACGTGGCCGTCAACGGCTGACGCACGCACCGGACCCTTCGCCCGGCCTCCCGGCCCCACACCGGGAGGCCGGGCGGTCACGTTCCCGGCACCCTCGAACGCGAGCGCGTGCCTCCCCGAGCAGTGCTGAGGACTGCCGAGGAGCGCTCACCGCTTCCCCCGCTCCCGCTCCTCCACCATCGAGTTGTACGCCGCGACCTGCGCCCGCCGCGCCGTCCGCTCCACCGGGCGCAGCGCGGCATGGCGCGCCGCCATCTCGGAGGCGCTCACCGCACCCCCGTGCCCGTTCGCCCCCGCCAGCGAGATCAGCGCCCCCACCCGCTGCGCCAGCTGCAGCACCCGCGCCGCCCGCGGCGGATACCCCGGCGCCAGCACCTCGCCGCCCTGCTCCGCCCGCGCCCGGTAGGCGTCGATCGCCGCCTCGGCCACCGGCCCCGACGCCGCCACGTCCAGCCGCGTCAGCGCCTCCGTCGCCTCCCGCAGCGCCTCCGCCAGCTCGCGCTCCGCCTCACCCAGGGACGGCACATCGGCCGGCGGCGCGTCCCGCACCGGCAGGCAGTGCCACACCACCTCGGCGTGCACATCGCCCTCCGGCCCGGCCTCGTGCACCTCCGGCACCAGACCGAACGCGGCTCCGTGGCAGATCACCGCCTCCTCGGCCTGAAGCGCCCGCGCATTGAACTCCGGCGGCCCGCTCAGCCCCAGCGGATGCCCCGGCGCGGGCAGCGCCACCCGCAGCCCGGTCACCCCCAGCGCCCGCAGCCGCCCCAGCGCCAGGGTGAGCCCCACCGGGGCCTGCTCGCCCGGCAGCTCTTCGACCCGGTGCACCGTGTCCTCGCCCACAATGGCGATCACGGCGTCGTCCGGCGAGACAAGTCCGGCAAGAAGGGCATTTCCCCAAGCGGCAAGGCGTCCAGAGCGCGGTTCCCACAGCATGCACCCACCCTAGACAGCGCCAAGGACCGGACCGAGGGAATGCCCGGGCCGGCCGGTGGCGTAGATTTCATGGAGGGCTGCGCCCACCGGCGCGGCGGACCGAGCCCACAGGCGAACGCGACAGCCGAGACCGGCCACACTGCAAGGGGAGACAACGCGCTCATGAGCGATGTTCTGGAGCTTCAGGACGTATCCGTGGTCCGCGAGGGCCGGGCTCTGGTGGACCAGGTCTCCTGGTCGGTCAAGGAGGGCGAGCGCTGGGTCATCCTCGGCCCCAACGGAGCCGGCAAGACCACCCTGCTCAACATCGCCTCCAGCTACCTCTTCCCCAGCAAGGGCACCGCCACCATCCTCGGCGAGACCCTCGGCAAGGTCGACGTCTTCGAGCTCCGCCCCCGCATCGGCATGGCCGGCATCGCCATGGCCGAGAAGCTCCCCAAGAGCCAGACGGTCCTGCAGACCGTGCTCACCGCCGCCTACGGCATGACCGCCGGCTGGCAGGAGGACTACGAGGACATCGACGAGCAGCGCGCCCGCGCCTTCCTCGACCGCCTCGGCATGAGCGCCTACCTCGACCGCAAGTTCGGCACCCTCTCCGAGGGCGAGCGCAAGCGCACCCTCATCGCCCGCGCCCTGATGACCGACCCCGAGCTGCTGCTCCTCGACGAGCCCGCCGCCGGCCTCGACCTCGGCGGCCGCGAGGACCTGGTGCGCCGCCTCGGCCGCCTCGCCCGGGACCCGATCGCCCCCTCCATGATCATGGTCACGCATCATGTCGAGGAGATCGCCCCCGGCTTCACCCACGTCCTGATGATCCGCCAGGGCAAGGTCCTCGCCGCCGGCCCGCTGGAGCTGGAACTCACCTCCCGCAACCTCTCCCTCTGCTTCGGCCTCCCGCTCGTCGTGGAACAGGTCGGCGACCGCTGGACCGCCCAGGGACTGCCGATGGGCTGAACCGCCCGACGATCTCTCAATTCCCTGCGGCCGGAGGCCGTTCAAACCGATCGGCGCACTGTCCGCGACCGGGTGCGCGGACCTACCATGCCCTTGTGGACATCGACGCATGGCTGTGGTGGCTGATCGGCGCGGCAGCGCTCGGCATCGCTCTGGTGATCACCGCGATGCCCGAACTGGGCATGCTCGCGGTGGGCGCCGTCGCCGCGGCGGTGACCTCCGGCTTCTTCGGCGGTGGTGCCGTCGCCCAGGTCGTGGTCTTCGCCGTCGTCTCGACCGCCCTGATCGCCGTCGTCCGGCCCATCGCCAGCAGACACCGGGCCCAGCAACCCCAACTCGCCACCGGAGTCGATGCCCTGAAGGGCAAACAGGCCGTCGTCCTGGAACGCGTCGATGCCTCCGGCGGCCGGATCAAGCTCGCCGGCGAGGTCTGGTCCGCCCGCGCCCTCGACGCCGCCCGCACCTACGAAGAAGGCGAGGAAGTCGACGTCGTGGACATCGAGGGAGCCACAGCGATCGTCATGTGACCTCGCACGACGCAACTGGACCGAACTGCCCCCGAGTCGTACGACGGTCTGTCAGACTCGACCAGCAAGATCTTCACGACCCCTAAGATCTGTCGAAGGCGCCGAGGCGAAGAAGGGTACGGGGAACCGACGATGGAACCGATCATCATCGTCCTGATCATCCTGGTGGTGTTGGTCTTCATCGCCCTGATCAAGACGATCCAAGTCATCCCGCAGGCCAGCGCGGCCATCGTCGAGCGCTTCGGCCGCTACACGCGGACGCTCAACGCGGGCCTCAACATCGTCGTCCCGTTCATCGACACCATCCGCAACCGGATCGACCTGCGTGAGCAGGTCGTCCCGTTCCCGCCCCAGCCGGTGATCACCCAGGACAACCTGGTCGTCAACATCGACACCGTCATCTACTACCAGGTCACCGACGCCCGCGCCGCCACCTACGAGGTCGCCAGCTACATCCAGGCCATCGAGCAGCTCACCGTCACCACGCTCCGCAACATCATCGGCGGCATGGACCTGGAGCGCACCCTCACCTCTCGCGAGGAGATCAACGCGGCCCTGCGCGGCGTCCTCGACGAGGCCACCGGCAAGTGGGGCATCCGCGTCAACCGCGTCGAGCTCAAGGCGATCGAACCGCCCACCTCCATCCAGGACTCGATGGAGAAGCAGATGCGCGCCGACCGCGACAAGCGCGCCGCCATCCTCCAGGCCGAGGGTGTCCGCCAGTCCGAGATCCTGCGCGCCGAGGGCGAGAAGCAGTCCCAGATCCTGCGCGCCGAGGGCGAGGCCAAGGCCGCCGCGCTGCGCGCCGAGGGCGAGGCCCAGGCCATCCGCACCGTCTTCGAGTCCATCCACGCCGGCGACCCCGACCAGAAGCTCCTCAGCTACCAGTACCTGCAGATGCTCCCGAAGATCGCCGAGGGCGACGCCAACAAGCTCTGGATCGTCCCCAGCGAGATCGGCGACGCCCTCAAGGGCCTCTCCGGCGCCATCGGCAACTTCGGCCCGTCCAACGGCAACTCCGGCTCCACGGCCCCCAGCGTCCCCCCGCAGGAGCGCCGCGAGAAGCCCACCGTCGACTGAGCGGCACCCCGGCACGGACGCACGGTTCCCCGCACCCCGAGGGGCGCGGAAAACCGTGCGTCCGTCCGCGTACCGGAGAAGCGAGGGTCCCTACGCGGCCTCGCCCACCAGCCAGTCGGGCAGCGCCGCGAACTCCTCCGCCCCCAGCGCCAGCAGCATCGCGTCGGCGGGCGTGGGCTCGAACGGCTGCCGCAGCAGCGGCATCCCCGCCTGCTCCGGCGTCCGGTTCGCCTTGCGGTGGTTGTCCTCCGCGCACGAGGCCACCGTGTTCAGCCAGGTGTCCTGGCCACCCTGCGACCGCGGCACCACATGGTCCACCGTGGTGGCCCGCCGGCCGCAGTACGCGCACCGGTGCCGGTCCCGCACCAGGACACCCCGCCGCGACCACGGCGCTCGTCTTCGGAACGGCACCCGTACATATCTGCACAGCCTGATCACCCGGGGCGCCGGTATGTCCACCTCGGCTCCGCGCATGCGCAGTTCGGGGTGGGCCTGCTCGACGACCGCCTTGTCCTGCAGCACCAGAACGACGGCCCGGTTCAACGTCACCGTCGACAGCGGCTCGAAGCTCGCATTCAGCACCAGCGTGTCACGCATCCAGCCCACCTCCCATGTGCATCGGCCCACCCCCTGGCGGACTGGGATCAACTCTGGCCGGGCGCGCCGGGATGGACAACGCAATAAAAATGCCCGCCCCTGGTCAATTCCATGACCAGGGGCGGGCAAACGTTCCGTGAACGCCCGGCTTCACCGACCGCGGCTCAGCCCTCTGCCGGCACCTCGTACTCGGCGATCACATGAGCCCGCGCCAGCGTGTGGAACCGCAGGTTGAAGCCCACCACGGCGGGCGTCGCGTCCGAGTCGAGGCCGAGCTTCTCCTTGTCCACGGCGTACACCGTGAACACATACCGGTGCGGCCCGTCCCCGGGCGGCGGAGCGGCACCGCCGAAGTCCTTGGTGCCGTAGTCGTTGCGCGCGTGCACCGCGCCCTGGGGCAGTCCCTCGAACGGGGCGTTGCCCGCACCCGCAGGCAGCTCCGTCACCGAGGCCGGGATGTCGAACAGCACCCAGTGCCAGAACCCGCTGCCCGTCGGGGCGTCCGGGTCGTAGCAGGTCACCGCGAAACTCTTGGTCTCGGGCGGGAACCCCTCCCACCGCAGGTGCGGCGAGGTGTTGCCGGCCGCGTGGACCTGAGCGTCCCTGAGCGTGCCACCGTGCTCGACGTCCTCGCTCTTCACCGTGAACGACGGCACGGGCGGATGGAAGTCGTGCGGGAGTGGCCGCCGCTTGAGCTCGGTCACCTCGGTACCTCCTGAATCGGATTCGTCGGTCCGTACCCGAGCCTAGAACCAGTTGCGCTTGCTGCCGACCTCCGACAGCCAGTGGTTGAGGTACGCCGCCCAGTCGGTCCCCTGGTAGTCGTTCAGCCCCACCTGGAACGAGCGGTAGGTGTCGCTGCCCTCGCTGAACAGGCCCGGCTTCTTGTCCATCTCCAGCACCACGTCCATGGCCTGCGAGTCGGCCACGAAGCTCAGCTCCACCTGGTTCAGCCCGCGGTACTGCTGCGGCGGGTAGAACTCGATCTCCTGGTAGAACGGCAGCTTCTGCCGCGTACCCCGGATGTGGCCGCGCTCCATGTCCGCGTTCTTGAAGCGGAAGCCCAGCTGGATGAAGGCGTCCAGGATCGCCTTCTGCGCCGGCAGCGGGTGCACATAGATCGGGTCCAGGTCACCGGAGTCCACGGCACGAGCGATCGCCAGCTCGGTCACGACGCCGATGTTCATCCCGCGCAGCGCCTGGCCGTCGATCATCGTGATCGGCGTCTCCCACGGGATCTCGAGACCGAACGGCACCGCGTGCACCGCGCCCGCCTTCAGCTCGAAGGCACCGCCGAGACGCGACTTGATGAACTCGATGTCCTGCTTGTACTCGTGGTCGCCGCTCTCCACCTCGACCTTGGCCTGGAGCCCGACCGACAGCCCCTCGATCTGCTGGTCGACGCTGCCGCCCTGGATCCGCACCTCGCCCTGGACGACACCGCCCGGCACCACGTTGACCTCGTTCAGCACCGTCTCGACCGAGGCCCCGCCGGCACCCAGGCTCGCGAGCAGCTTCTTGAACGCCATGTCTCTCCCTTTGTCGCCCTGTGGTTTCGATCCCTAGAAACGCGATCCAGCCGTGGCCGGTTCCGCGCAACCCACACCGCGGCAAGCACCGCATCCGCGCACCACCCCGCGGCGCGAGGCGACTCCAGTACCCTCGAACCGATGATCGCGACCCCCGACCGTACGCCCCTGCCCAGGAGCTTCTTCGACCGGCCCGTGCTCGAGGTCGCCCCCGACCTGCTGGGCCGCGTCCTGGTACGCACCACCCCGGACGGTCCGATCGCCCTCCGCCTGACCGAGGTGGAGGCGTACGACGGTCCGAACGACCCCGGCTCCCACGCCTATCGCGGCCGCACGGCCCGCAACAGCGTGATGTTCGGTCCGCCCGGCCATGTGTACGTCTACTTCACCTACGGCATGTGGTTCTGCATGAACCTGGTCTGCGGACCGGAGGGACGGGCCAGTGCGGTGCTGCTGCGCGCCGGCGAGATCATCGAGGGAGCGGAACTCGCCCGGACCCGGCGCCTCTCGGCCCGCAATGACAAGGAATTGGCCAAAGGCCCGGCCCGCCTCGCCACCGCCCTGGGTGTCGACCGCTCCCTGAACGGCACCGACGCATGCGCCTCCGGCGACACCCCGCTGCGGATGCTGACGGGCGTCCCCGTCCCCTCCGACCAGGTACGGAACGGTCCGCGCACCGGTGTGGCCGGGGAGGGCGGCGACGGCGACATCCACCCGTGGCGGTACTGGATCGCCGACGACCCCACGGTGAGTCCGTATCGGGCGCATGTCCCCAGGCGCCGCCGAAGTTGACGCGTCTTGGCGAGCCGCGTAATGTAGCCCGAGCCGCTGAACCGGGTACGGCGATCGCCTGCAGCCGGAGCGGCCAACCCACTACCTACGACTTCCCCTCAGCGGGGACGAATTCGGCGTGCCCGCATGCCTGAATTCAGAACCGCGGGGCCCGATTATGAATCGGGCGGGGAGATCGGTTAACGTAGTGAATGCCGAAAGGCCCCGCCGACAGGGAATCAGGTCCGAAAG
>NZ_JAATEM010000039.1 GCF_012034205.1 Streptomyces composti | reverse complement strand
TTAGGCAGCGTTTTCCCTGGTGGGCACACCGCTCGGTACCTGATACTGCGCGACTACCTCGACTAGAACCGGACGCTGAAGCGGCCCCGACCTGCACTTATGGTGCGGGCCGGGGCCGCTCCGTCACTGGGGGAGGAGCTGCTTGTATCCGACGAGGCGCATGACGTAGCCGCCCTTGGGCGAGGTCCATCGGGCCAGGCCGGTTCCGCCCGGCTCCCGTTCGAGGATCTGCTGGACCAGCTCGAACTTCGGGTGGAGCAGGGCGCGCTGCTTCAGCACATGCGCCCGTACGCCTTCCGGGGCTTGCAGGAACAGTGCGTGGTGCGGCTGGTTGGGCTTGTCGGGGCCGGTGGAACGCTTGCTGCTCTTGGGGATCAGCCAATCCATGTCGGACTGGGAAGCACCGGAGAATCCCACACCGGCGCCGGCGAAGGGCGAAGGCGATCTTCGAGGCGGAACCGAAGAGGAGGGGACGGTCCGGGTGGCCGTGAGCCTCGGACGCCGTCGGCACGTCACGGATCCACCTCCTCGTCCGTGAGGTGGTGGACCGCGTACGCGTTGTCCCGGAAGATCCGGAAGGTCCGGAAGTCTGGTGCTGCGGTCGGCATGGAGGCCAGCCGCTCCACGACCACATCGCCGTAGCGGACACCGGTCGGGTTGCTGTACTCGGGGACGCACCAGATCCCCTTGACCGCCGGTCCGTCGCGACCAGCCGCTCCACGACGTCCATGTCGGGGCCCTCGTCCGTCATCGCGACGGAGATCAGCTCCATGCCGAAGCGCTCGCCCAGCGCGAAGTGCCGGTCGTAGCCGGGGACCGGGCAGGGGATCGCGAGGCGCTCATCGTCCACCCAGCGCCGTGCTGCCCCGGTACCTCGCTGCCCCGACCCTCGCTGGGCAGTGCGTGCACCAGATAGTCGTGCATCAGTTCGAGGCTGGGACGGTCGACTGCACTGCCGGCCGGTGTTCGGCGGCGACCTGGCCTCTGCACCGCCCCGCCCCGCCCCGTCCCTGGCACCGCTGGGGCGCCGGGCCCTCGTCGTGCGTGCGCGCGGGTGCGGGGGCGGGCGCCGTGGATCACGCTGGGTGTCCAACGACCACCCCAGTGTGAGGAGTGTGCATGCGACGTCGTCTTGCCCGGGCCCTGGTCCGGCCCTTGGTACTCGCAGCCGCCGCGGCCACGATGCCGCTGGTCTCGGCCTCTCCGGCGGCCGCCGACAGCATCGTTGTCGGGGGCTTCCCGGTCGACGTCTCCGAGAGCCCGTGGACGGTCGCGCTGTCCAGCCGTGACCTGTTCGGAGGTACGCGCGCGGGCCAGTTCTGCGGGGGAGTGGCAGTCGGCCCGAGCACCGTGCTCACCGCGGCCCACTGCATGGACGAGAGCGTCCTCGGTGCGAAGCCCACGGAGATCCGGGACCTCAGGGTCATAGCCGGGCGCACCGAGCTGCTGTCGGACAAGGGGCAGGAGATACCCGTCAGCTCGGTGTGGGTGAATCCCGGCTACGACGGCGTCGGCAACTCGGGTGATTTCGCGGTGCTCACCCTCGCCGAGAAGCTGCCGTCCGGATCGGTCATAGGGATGGCACGCGCGGGTGACCCGGCCTACCGGGCGTACACACCGGCGACGGTCTACGGATGGGGGGACACCACGGGCGGCGGCAGCTATGCGGGCAGCCTGCACGCGGCACGGGTGCACGTGCTGCCGGACGCGGCGTGCGAGAAGGCGTACCCGGGCGGGATCAGCGGCACGTACCACGCCGAGACGATGCTCTGCGCCGGCGAGGAGAAGGGCGGCCGGGACGCCTGCCAGGGGGACAGCGGAGGGCCGCTGGTGGCCCAGGGGCGGCTGATAGGGCTGGTGTCCTGGGGGAGCGGCTGCGGCTGGGCCGGCAGCCCGGGTGTCTACACCCGGATCTCCGACGTCCTGCGCACGCTCGGCTGGGGGTGAGTCCCCGCAGCGGTCCACGGTGAGGCACACAGCAGAAAGTTGCAGCGGCGGCACGGAGAGCAACGACCGACGGGCCTCGCAAACAGCCCTTGGAGGGCTCCGCGGGCCCTGTAGGCGTACTGCGGGCCCGAAGGGTGTGCTCGCGCCGCCTCGAGGGCGTCAGGGGGACGAGGGGGACGAGTGTGTGACACGGGCGGCCGCCTCCGTAGGGCCGGAGACGGCCGCCCGTGCGCCGGCCTGTGCCGGCTGCTCGTCGTCGTACGCGAGATGTCAGCGCTCTTCGCCGGAGGCCGTGCTCGGGGCGGTGAGCCGCTCCGTCTCGTCCTGTATCTCAGCGGCGATCTTCTTGAGTTCCGGCTCGAACTTGCGACCGTGGTGGGCGCAGAAGAGCAGTTCTCCGCCGCTCAGCAGGACGACGCGCAGGTAGGCCTGGGCGCCGCAGCGGTCGCAGCGGTCGGCGGCCGTCAGCGGGCTCGCGGGGGTCAGAACAGTAGTCACGTCGCCTCTTCTCTAGCTCGACGAGCTGTCGTACCAGGGTCAACATCCAACCAGCCTCGAAACGTTCCCGCTCGTGGCTTTCTCTCGAAAAAATCTTCCGAGACGGCTGGCTGTTGCCGGTTGGCGGCGAATGTGCCGTATTGCGTGTCTCTGTGTCGTACGGATTCGCGTCGTATTCGGTGGTCGGCCCTCCCGGCTGGGTTGCCGGTTGTTCATGAGGACGTGCCCGGAGCCTAAATGGTTCATGCCTGGAAGGGAACGTGATGTGTGCTTCACTCCATCGAGGGATCGAACAAGTATACGACTCGGGACTATGCTGTGGTCAGTCGAGGGTGGCGTTACAACGGCTCTACCAGGCCTCGGTACCCTCCTACCGGTGACTGAAGCGGTGCCCTTACCCACGAGGGCCCCAACTGAAATTCAGCGAGGAGCGAACCGCGTGACCGCCGAGACGTCCGTGCCGTCCACAGCTCTGCTGGCAGGAGCAGACCGCGACGGTTCCAACTACACCGCGCGGCACCTGCTCGTCCTCGAGGGGCTCGAGGCCGTGCGGAAGCGCCCCGGCATGTATATCGGATCCACCGACAGCCGCGGTCTGATGCACTGCCTCTGGGAGATCATCGACAACTCCGTGGACGAGGCCCTCGGCGGATACTGCGACCGCATCGAGGTGATCCTGCACGACGACGGCTCGGTGGAGGTCCGGGACAACGGCCGCGGCATCCCCGTGGACGTCGAGCCCAAGACCGGCCTGTCCGGCGTCGAGGTCGTGATGACCAAGCTGCACGCGGGCGGCAAGTTCGGCGGTGGCTCCTACGCCGCCTCCGGCGGTCTGCACGGCGTCGGTGCCTCCGTGGTCAACGCCCTCTCCGCCCGCCTGGACGTCGAGGTGGACCGCGGCGGGCACACGCACGCCATCAGCTTCCGCCGCGGCGTGCCCGGAGAGTTCGCCGCCCTCGGGCCGGACGCCAAGTTCGAGGCCAGGAGCGGGCTGCGCAAGATCAAGAAGATCCCCAAGAGCCGCACCGGCACCCGCGTGCGCTACTGGGCCGACCGGCAGATCTTCCTCAAGGACGCCAGGCTCTCCCTGGAGAACCTCCACGCCCGCGCCCGCCAGACCGCCTTCCTGGTGCCCGGCCTGACCATCGTCGTCCGTGACGAGTTCGGGCTCGGCGAGGGCGGCAGCAAGGGCGAGGAGTCCTTCCGCTACGACGGCGGCATCAAGGACTTCTGCGAATTCCTGGCCTCCGACAAGCCCATCTGCGACACCCTCCGCTTCACCGGACAGGGCACCTTCAAGGAGACCGTCCCGGTGCTCGACGAGCGCGGGCAGATGACCCCCACCGAGGTCACCCGGGAGCTCGGCGTGGACGTGGCGCTGCGCTGGGGCACCGGCTACGACACCACCGTCAAGTCCTTCGTCAACATCATCGCCACCCCCAAGGGCGGCACCCATGTCGCCGGTTTCGAGCAGGCCGTCACCAAGACGCTGAACGAGGTGCTGCGGGCCAAGAAGCTGCTGCGCGTCGCCGAGGACGACATCGTCAAGGACGACGCCCTGGAGGGCCTCACCGCGGTCGTCACGGTGCGCCTCGCGGAGCCGCAGTTCGAAGGCCAGACCAAGGAGGTCCTCGGCACCTCCGCGGCCCGCCGCATCGTGAACAACGTGGTCTCCAAGGAGCTCAAGGCCTTCCTGACCTCCAGCAAGCGGGACGCCGCCCAGCAGGCCAGGGCCGTCCTGGAGAAGGCCGTCGCCGCGGCCCGCACCCGCATCGCGGCGCGCCAGCACAAGGACGCCCAGCGCCGCAAGACGGCCCTGGAGTCGTCCTCGCTGCCCGCCAAGCTCGCCGACTGCCGCAGCGACGACGTCGACCGCAGCGAGCTGTTCATCGTCGAGGGCGACTCCGCGCTCGGCACGGCCAAGCTCGCCCGGAACTCCGAGTTCCAGGCGCTGCTGCCGATCCGGGGCAAGATCCTCAACGTCCAGAAGTCGTCCGTCACGGACATGCTGAAGAACGCCGAGTGCGGCGCGATCATCCAGGTCATAGGAGCCGGCTCCGGGCGGACCTTCGACATCGACGCGGCCCGCTACGGCAAGATCATCATGATGACCGACGCCGATGTGGACGGCTCCCACATCCGCACCCTGCTGCTGACGCTGTTCCACCGCTACATGCGCCCGATGGTCGAGGCCGGCCGGGTGTTCGCCGCGGTGCCGCCGCTGCACCGGATCGAGCTCATCCAGCCCAAGAAGGGCCAGGACAAGTACGTGTACACGTACTCGGACCGGGAACTGCGCGACAAGCTCATGGAGTTCCAGAGCAAGGGCATCCGCTACAAGGACACCATCCAGCGCTACAAGGGCCTCGGCGAGATGGACGCCGACCAGCTGGCCGAGACCACCATGGACCCGCGCCGCCGCACGCTGCGCCGGATCAACCTCACCGACCTGGAGGCCGCCGAGAAGGTCTTCGAGCTCCTCATGGGCAACGAGGTCGCCCCGCGCAAGGAGTTCATCTCCAGCTCGGCCGCCACGCTGGACCGCTCGCGCATCGACGCCTGACCGCCGCACGGGGCCGTCGCCGGGCGCGACGGCCCCGTGACCAGCGCGAGGCTTCACCTGATGGAGTGAAGGCGCCGGGGAAGAAGAGTCGGGGATCTTCCCGTTCTGTCCATCCTTGGGCATGCAGTCAAGCAATGGACGACCCGGCGTTCAGTCACGGGACGCCGAGTACGAGGACCCGTGGTACGACGCACTCGCCGCGGGCTGGGGCGAGTCCGCCGAACAGCCCGCGCCGGTGCCCGCGGCGCGGGAGGCGGGCGCAGCCGCCGCCGGCCCCGCCGACGTGTATCTCCAGGTCCAGCGCAGCGAGGCCTTCCAGGAGGTCCGCAGCCGCTACCGCAGGTTCGTCGTCCCCGGCGTCATCGCCTTCCTCGTCTGGTACGTGGCCTATGTCGTGACCGCCACCACCGCGCCGGAGCTGATGGCCCGCCAGGTCACCGGAGCGGTCAACGTGGCCATGCTGGCCGGACTCGGACAGTTCCTCACCACCTTCCTCCTGACCTGGGCCTACGCACGCCACGCCCGGCTCCGCCGGGACCGGGCCGCGCTGGAGCTGCGCTGGGACACCCAGGAGCTGTCGCGCTCCAGAGGCGGTGCCGCATGACGGGTGATCACCAGCCCCTGGCCCTGCTGCTGTTCAGCGCGTTCGTCGTGATCACCCTCGCCATCACCACGTGGGTGAGCCGGCACCGGCAGGGTTCGGCGGAGGAGTTCTACGCGGGCGGGCGGCTCTTCACCCCGATGGAGAATGGTTTTGCCATCTCGGGCGACTACATGTCCGCCGCCTCCTTTCTCGGCATCTCCGGACTCATCGCCCTGGTCGGCTACGACGGGATGCTCTACTCCGTGGGCTTCCTGGTGGCCTGGCTGGTCGTGCTCTTCCTCGTCGCCGAACTGGTGCGCAACTGCGGCCGGTTCACCCTCGCCGACGTCGTCGCCTCCCGCATGCGGGAGCGGCCGGTGCGGATCGCCGCGGGCACCTCATCGGTCACCGTGTCCGTGCTCTACCTGGTGGCGCAGATGGTCGGCGCCGGCAGCCTGGTCGCGCTGCTGCTCGGCGGTACGAGCGAGGCGGCCCGCGCCTGGACCGTCATCGGCGTCGGAGCGCTCATGGTGATCTATGTGTCGCTGGGCGGCATGCGGGCCACCACATGGATCCAGATCGTCAAGGCGGTCCTGCTGCTCGGTGGCACCGTCGCGCTCACCGTGGGCGTACTGCTGCGCTTCCACGGCGACATCAACCGCCTGCTCACCACCGCCGCCGAACGCAGCGGCCACGGCGAGGCCTTCCTCGCCCCTGGCCTGTCCTACGGCGGCGACTGGACCGCCCGCTTCGACTTCATCAGCCTCGGTCTCGCCCTGGTGCTGGGCACGGCCGGACTGCCGCACATCCTGTCCCGCTTCTACACCGTGCCCACCGCGCGCGCCGCCCGCCGGTCGGTGATCTGGGCGATCGGGCTCATCGGCGGCTTCTACCTGATGACCATCGTGCTCGGTTTCGGCGCCGCCGCCATCGTCGGCAGCGACACCGTCCGCACCTCGCACGCCTCCGGCAACACGGCGGTGCCGCTGCTCGCCCTCGACCTGGGCGGCGGCGCCGGTTCCACCGGCGGCACGGTCCTCTTCGCGGTCGTCGCGGCGGTCGCCTTCGCCACCATCCTCGCCGTGGTCGCCGGCATCACCCTCGCCTCCTCGGCCTCCGTCGCCCACGACCTGTACGCCACGCTGCGCCGCCCCGGCGGAAAACAGCGCAGCGAGGTCGCGGTGGCCAGGGCCGCCGCCGTGGGCATCGGTGCGGTCGCCATCGCCCTCGGCCTGCTGGCCCGCGAACTCAACGTCGCCTTCCTGGTCGGCCTCGCCTTCGCGGTCGCCGCCTCCGCCAACCTGCCCGTGCTGCTGTACTCCCTGTTCTGGCGGCGCTTCACGACCCGGGGAGCCGTCTGGGCCGTCTACGGCGGCCTCGTCCCCTCGGTGCTGCTGGTCCTGCTCTCCCCGGTGGTCTCCGGCAGCCCTGAATCGCTCTTCCCCGGCGCCGACTTCCAGCTGTTCCCGCTCCAGAACCCGGGCCTGGTCTCCATCCCGCTCGGCTTCCTCGCCGGCTGGCTCGGCACCGTCACCTCCGACGAGGAACCGGACGCGGCACGCCACGCGGAGACCGAGGTGCGCTCCCTCACCGGGGCCGGGGCGGTGTGAGCGCCGGGGAAGCGACCAGGGAGGTGAGGCTCAGGGGCCGGTCGCGGCGTGAGCAACGGCAGCCGACCGCAGCATCCGGCCGGGTGTGAGGACCGGCACGTCATGGAGACGTCCGGCGCCCCCGTGCGTATGTAGGGAGGGCACGGTTCCTTCCCCCGCCCCTACGGGCCGTGCCCCGAGGCGCGGGTCGCCCACACATAGCGGTGTTCCGGGCGGCCCGCGTCGCCGTACTTCAGCGTCAGCACGGCCCGGCCGGTGCGCTCCAGCAGCTTCAGATAGCGTTGCGCGGTCTGCCGGCTCACCCCCGTGCGCTCGGCGATCTCCTGGGCGGACAGCGGGCCCTCGGCGTTCATCAGCGACCGCCGCACCAGGCCGGCCGTGGTGGGCGAGTGCCCCTTGGGCAGCTGGGGCTCCGCGGAGGCCGACAGGGCGCCGAAGATGCGGTCCACCTCCGCCTGCTCCGCCTCACCGCCGCCGTCCAGCGTCCGCCGCAGCTCCGCGTAGGCCTCCAGCTTGGCGCGCAGCCCC
Source organism: Streptomyces composti (assembly GCF_012034205.1). Classification (GTDB taxonomy): domain Bacteria; phylum Actinomycetota; class Actinomycetes; order Streptomycetales; family Streptomycetaceae; genus Streptomyces; species Streptomyces composti. The sequence continues at coordinate 54,864 of NZ_JAATEM010000039.1, read as the reverse complement.
GCGAAGGCGAACGGTTTGACCAGGTACTGCAGCGCACCGTGGCGCATCGCCGCCTGCACCGTGGACACGTCCCGCGCCGCCGTCACCATGATCACGTCGGTCTGGTGGCCGCGCCGGCGTATCTCCCGCACGACCGCGAGCCCCGTGTCGTCCGGCAGGTAGTGGTCCATCAGCACCAGGTCCGGGGCGGGGCGCCGCTCCAGTCCGGCGAGCGCCTCGGCGGCGGAGTGGGCGAGCCCGGTGACATGGAAGCCCGGGACCTTCTCGACATAGGCGGCGTTCACCCGCGCCACCCGGACGTCGTCGTCCACCACCAGGACCTCGATCATCGCGACTCCTCCTCGCCGGCCCCCCGGCCCGTCGTGCCGGAGAGGGCGGGCCGCTGCCCGGTGTCCGTCAGCGCCTCCGGCAGGACCACGGTGAACTCCGCGCCGCCGCCGGGTGCCTCGCCCACGGTCGCGCTGCCCCCCTGCCGTTCGGCGAACCTGCGCACCAGGGAAAGGCCGATACCGCGCTCGCGGTGCTCCGGCGCCCGCTTGGTGGACCAGCCCTCGGTGAACACGAGCTCGCGCTGCTCGGGCGCGATCCCGGGACCGGTGTCGCGCACCACGAGGACCACCGTCCGCCCCTCGGTGCGCAGCTCGATCTCCACCCGCGCCTTCGCAGTGCCCGCGGCGGCGTCCAGGGCGTTGTCCACCAGGTTGCCCGCGACCGTCACCAGCCCCCTGGGGTCGATCAGCCGGTCCGGCAGCCGGGTGCCGTCGGAGACCTTCAGGGCCACCCCGCGCTCGGCGGCGACCGTCGCCTTGCCCACGAGGAGCGCGGCGAGCAGCGGGTCACGGATCCGCTCGGTGACCTGCTCGGCGGTGACCCGGTGATCCCCGACCACCTCGCCGATGAACTCCACGGCCTCCTCGTACATCTCCAGCTCGAGCAGCCCCAGCAGGGTATGCATGTGGTTGGCGTGCTCGTGGTCCTGGGCGCGCAGCGCGTCGATCAGACCGCGGGTCGAGTCCAGCTCCCGGCCCAGCTGGTCCAGCTCGGTTCGGTCGCGCAGGGTGGCCACGGCGCCGCCGTCGCCGGTCGGCATCCGGTTCGCCACCAGCACGCGCTGCCCGCGCACCGTCAGCAGATCGGTGCCCGTCACCCGGCCCGCCAGCACATCGGCGGTGCGGCCCGCGCCGAGCGCCTCGTCCGGGGTGCGGCCCACGGCCTCGCCGCCGATGTCCAGCAGCCGCTGCGCCTCGTCGTTCAGCAGGCGGATGCGCCCGGCGCGGTCCAGCGCGACCACGCCCTCCCGGATGCCGTGCAGCATGGCCTCCCGCTCGGCCAGCAGGGCCGCGATGTCGGAGAAGGCCAGATCACGGGTCTGCCGCTGCACCCGCCGGGAGATCAGCCACGCGGCGAGCGCGCCGACGGCCAGCGCGCCGCCCGCATAGGCGAGCAGCTCCGGGATCGCCTGGATGAGCCGGGCCCGCACACTGTCGTAGGCGATGCCGACCGAGACCGCCCCGACGATCTCGCCGCTGTCGTCGCGCAGCGGCACCTTGCCCCGTGCGGAGCGCCCCAGGGTGCCCTCGTCGATCTCCATGACCTCGTGACCGGCCAGGGCCCTGCCCGGGTCGGTCGAGACATGCCCGCCGATCCTGCGCGGGTCGGTGTGCGACCAGCGCACCCCGCGCGTGTCCAGGACCACCACGTACTCGGCCCCGGTGGTCCTGCGGACCCGTTCCGCCTCCCGCTGCACAGGACCGTCCGGCGACGGGGGAGTGCTGCGCAGGTCCTCGGCGATCCGGTCCTGCTCGGCCGTGGTCTGCGCGATCGCCAGCGCGCGGCGCATGGCCTGGTCGTCCAGCTGGTCGCCGAGCGGCGCGAGGAACAGCCCGGTCGCCAGCACCGCGACTCCCGCGGCGATCGCCAGCTGCATCAGCAGCACCTGGGAGAACACCCGCCGGGGCAGTCCCAGACGCAGCCGGCGGGCGGGGGCGGTGGCGCTCATACCCAAGACCGTACGTGCGCGGCCGCGGACCGCCGCAGCGGTGTGGCGCGGATCTCGCCCGGCGTCCGCATGTCCGACGCCTGCATGCCCGACGCCGCATGCCCGGCACTCGCACGCCGACCGCGAGCGTCCCCGGCCTGAGCCCCCTGCTCAGCTCGCCAGCGCCGTCATCGTCAGCTCGTGCAGCGCGACCACGTCCATGCGCGCGGGCGAGCCCAGCACGGAACCGCAGCTCTCCTGGCGCGGCGGCAGGGATGCCCCCTGGGCCACCTCGACCAGCCACCGGCGACCGTCGGCGTGGGCGACGGTCACCTGCCAGCGCGGGGCCGCGCCGTCCGTTCGCACCACGCGCAGCGCCTCGGCCGCGTACTCGCCCGCCGCCTCGCGCACCGCCAGCTCCGCAGCCTGGCCGGGACGCTCCCAGGCGGAGCTGCCGCGGCAGCCGTCCACCACGACCCTGCCCTGCCGTGCCGCGTGCAGGACCTCCTTGACGCCGTGGGCCTCGGCCCTGCCGTAGGCATAGCCGTACGGCAGCACCAGCACCGTCGGTGAGAAGCGGTGCCCGCCGAGATGGGTCACCTCCCAGACCCCGTCGACGCCGGAGGCGGAGAGTTCGGCCGCCAGCGGACGCCCGAGCAGGGCGCAGCAGCGGTCGCGTTTGCCGTTGGTGCAGACGAGGGCCAGCGGATCGCCCTCGTGCGGCCGGCCGCCGAGTGCCGAGCCGAACCCGGCGTGCTCGCCCCGGCCGAGCGCGGCGAAGTCGAGGCCGAGGAGCTGACGGGGGTCCGTGGTGGTGGCGGCGTGCAGCCATACGTTCCCCGGGACGATGTGGGCCGCATACACCCGGCGGGCGGCCGGAGTGTGGAAGTCCGCGTGCCGTCCGGGGCGGCGGATCAGCGCGACGCGCACCCCGGTGCCCTGTGCGGCCGCCTCCAGGGCCCGCCCCAGAGCCGGGTCGAGGTGGCTCGACGTCAGCGCCTTGGCACCCCAGGGCCCGGGCTGCTCCAGCAGCAGCCAGGTCCTCGCGGTCGCCGCGGTACCCGCGACGGGCTCGTCGAGCTCACGGGAGACGGTTGAGCACCTACTCACAGAGGTGAGCCTAACCTGACTTCTTCAGGAGTGCTCAGATACCCCACCCGTGCCGCGTCCGGGGCGCGCGGTGGCTGCGCGCGCGGGGCGCAGTGGCGGGCGAGACGGCGTGACGGGGTGCTGCGCCGGACCCCAGCCCGCATGAGCGCCGTCCCGTCGAGCCGCACGCCGGCTGACGCACCATCCGTCGCGAACTCCGGATCCTGCGCGATCACTTGGCTCCTGAGCCCGCGTACCAGGCTGCCGGTCGAGGTCAGGCCCTTCGGGTCAGAACACGGTCTTCTACCCGCTAATCTGTGTCGCCATGCCCCTGCTCGTGCAGAGGGCGAGCTACTGCCATGCGTCTGCACGTGTGAACCCCTCGGCGTGCATCCAGCGGCACATGGGTTCGCGGTGCCTCCGCTGGCTAGATTGCGCCTCAGCTCACGCTCCAAGCAAAAGGACCCCCATGAAGATCATCCGCCGTCTCGGCGTCGCCCCCCGTTTCCGTGGAAGTGTCAATGGTGGGACGTGTCCCGACGTTTTCGAGCTGGCGAACGGGGATTTCGCGGTCATCGGCACGGACATGACCGACACGCTCGAGGCTGAACTGCCCTCGGACGCGGCTCGCGCCGACTACGAACGCATTGTCGTGGTCTCCCGGGAAACGCTCGTCAAGGCGAAGGCCGACATCCCGGACGTCTAGCGAGGGCTCATCCGACGGTCCTGCATCTGGAGCGGAGCCTCGCCGGCGGGCGGGTCCCGGCGCGGCGGCCCGACGGCCCGCCGCGCCGGTGTCACTGCATGACGACGGCGTCCCGTCCCGGTCAGACGGCCGGCAGCACGCCCGTCCGTGCGACCTCCGAGTACCAGCGGGCGCTGGCCTTGGGGATGCGCTTGCCGGTCGGGTAGTCCACGTAGACGGCGCCGAAGCGCTTGCTGTAGCCGTGGGCCCACTCGAAGTTGTCCAGCAGCGACCACAGGAAGTAGCCGCGGACGTCCACGCCGTCGGTGATCGCCCGGTGGACGGCGGCCAGGTGGTCGCGGACGTAGGCGATCCTGGCGGGGTCGTTGACCTGGCCCAGCGGGTCGGCGTAGTCGTCGAAGGCCGCTCCGTTCTCGGTGATGACGAGAGGCAGCCCGGGGAAGTCGGACGCCAGCCGGCGCAGCAGGTCGTACAGGCCGCTGGCGTCGATGGCCCAGCCCATGGCGGTCCGCTCGCCCGGCGGCTGGTGGAAGGCGACGTTGTCGGCGCCCGGCCAGGGACTGTGGGCGCTGTTGCCGTGCCCGTCCGCGTTGTGGGTGCCGGTGCCGTCGGCCTCCGAGACGACGGTCGGGGTGTAGTAGTTGACGCCGAGGAAGTCGAGCGGCTGGTGGATCCGGCCGAGGTCGCCGTCCTGGACGAAGGACCAGTCGGTCAGGGAGGCGGTGTCCTTCAGCAGGTCCTCCGGGTAGGCACCCTGCAGCATCGGGCCGGTGAAGACCCGGTTGGCCAGGGCGTCGATGCGGCGCACCGCCTCGGCGTCCGCCTCGCTGCCGGTGAGCGGGCGGACGTGGTGGATGTTGAGCGTCACCGAGCACTGGGCGTCGGCGGGCAGCCGGTCGCGCAGCGCCTGGACCGCGAGACCGTGCCCGAGGTTGAGGTGGTGGGCGGCGCGCAGCGCGGCGACCGGGTCGGTGCGGCCGGGGGCGTGCACCCCGGAGCCGTAGCCGAGGAAGGCGCTGCACCAGGGCTCGTTGAGGGTGGTCCAGGTCTTCACCCGGTCGCCGAGCGCTTCCGCGGCGAGTGAGGCGTACTCGGCGAAGCGTTCGGCGGTCGCGCGCTCGGGCCAGCCGCCGGCGTCCTCCAGGTCCTGCGGCAGGTCCCAGTGGTAGAGGGTGGCGACCGGCTGGATGCCCTTGTCCAGCAGTTCGTCGACGAGGCGCCGGTAGAAGTCCAGGCCGCGCTGCACGGCAGGACCGCGGCCGGTGGGCTGGATCCTGGGCCAGGCCAGGGAGAACCGGTAGGCACCGAGGCCGAGTTCGGACATCAGGGCCACGTCCTCGCGCCAGCGGTGGTAGTGGTCGGTGGCGATGTCGCCGGTGTCGCCGTTGCGGACCCGGCCGGGGGTTCGGGCGTAGGTGTCCCAGATGGACGGTGTGCGGCCGTCCTCGGTGGCGGCCCCCTCGATCTGGTAGGCGGCGGTGGCCGAACCCCAGAGGAAGTTCTTCGGGAAGGTACGGGCGGCGGCCGTGGACTGCTGTGCGTTTACCACGTGGGTCCTCTCCAACGGGACTCGTTGCGCGGGAGTGCGCAGGCGGAGGGAAGGCGTCGAGCGACGCAGGGACAAGAGGGAGGTGGCCCGGCGGGGCAGGTGCGCCGGGCCGGTATGGGGGGCGGGTCAGCCCTTGACGGCGCCGGACATGATGCCGCTGACGATCTGGCGTCCGAAGACGACGAACATCGCCAGCAGCGGCAGCGTGCCGAGCAGCGCGCCCGCCATGATCAGTGACTGGTCGCGGACATAGCCCGCGCTGAGCTGGGTGAGGGCGACCGGGACGGTCGGGTTGGTCATGTCGAGCACCACGAACGGCCAGAAGAAGTCGTTCCAGGCGTGCACGAACGTGATCATGAACAGGACCGCCATCGCCGGCCGGGCGACCGGCAGCACGATGCTCCAGAAGATGCGCAGCGAGTGCGCCCCGTCCACCCGTCCGGCCTCGACGAGTTCGTCGGGCAGCGCCTCGGAGAGGTACTGCCGCATGAAGAACACGCCGACCGCGCTCACCAGCGTGGGGAAGATGACGGCGGGCAGCTGCTGCGACCAGCCGAGCTCCGACATCATCATGAACAGCGGCACCACACCGAGCTGCGGCGGCACCATCATGGTGCCGATCACCAGCATCAGCAGGGCGTTGCGGCCCTTGAACCGCAGCTTGGCGAAGGCGAAGCCGGCCAGCGTGGCGAACAGGACCGTGGACAGGGCGATCACCCCGGCCACGATGAAGCTGTTGATCATCGCCTTGCCCATGGCCGCCTCGTCCCAGGCGCGGGCGAGGTTGCTGAACAGGTTCGGGCCGGGCAGGAACGGCGGCGGGGTCTGGCTGACCCGGGTGTTGTCGGTGGAGGCCGCCACCATGGTCCAGTAGAGCGGGAAGATCGACAGCAGCGCCATGATGCCGAGCAGGACATAGGCGAGCGGCCCGGCGTGATGCTGGCGTCCGGCGCGCTGGCGCAGCAGCCGGCGGCCGGGGACGCGGGTGCGGCCGGGGCCGGGACGGGCGGGCCGGCCGGCGTCGGTCCGGGCCGGGGTGTCCGTCCGGGCCGGGAGGCTGTGAGTGGTCATGGCGACTCCAGGTCAGGACGTACGGGAGCGCAGCCGCTTGATCAGGCGCTGCACCACGAAGACGAGGATGAGGAGCAGGAACATCGCCCAGGCGACGGTCGCCGCGCGGCCCATCTGGTAGTTCTTCCAGCCCTCTTCGTAGAGCAGCAGGCCCAGCGTCTGGTACTGGTTGTCCGCGCCGCCGGTGATGCCGTTCGGGCCCTGGCCGAAGATCAGCGGCTCGCCGAACAGCTGGGTGGCACCGATCGTGGAGAGCACGATGGTGAAGACGATCGTGGACCGGATGCCGGGCACCGTGACATGGATGAACTGCTGCCAGCGGGAGGCGCCGTCCAGGGAGGCGGCCTCGTAGCGGTCGGCCGGGATGGCCTGCATGGCGGCCAGGTAGAGCAGCGCGTTGTAGCCGGTCCAGCGCCAGATCACGATGGTGGAGATGGCGATCTGGGCGGGCCACTTGTCGTGCTCCCAGTTCACCGGGTCCAGGCCGATCGAGCCGAGCGCCCAGTTCACCATGCCGAAGTCGCGTTCGAAGATCATGGTGAAGACGAGCGCGGCGGCGCCGACCGAGGTGGCGTAGGGGACGAGCGACGCGACGCGGAAGAACAGCGAGGCCCGCATGCGGTAGTTGAGCAGATGCGCGATGCCGAGGGCCATCAGCAGCTGGGGGACGGTGGAGATGATCCCGATGGTGATGGTGTTCGCCAGCGCGTTCCAGAACCGCTCGTCACCCCACAGCTCGACGTAGTTGTCGAACGCCACCCACTCCATCACGTCCAGCGTGGCCAGTTCGACGCGGTTCAGTGAGATGTACGAGGTGTAGACGAGCGGGTAGAAGCTGAACGCCGCGAAGATCACGAAGAACGGGGCGACGAACGCGTACGGCGCGCCCTTGATGTCGAGCTTGTGCAGCAGGGCGCCGAGCCGTCGCCGTTCGGTGCCGGTGCCGCCCGTCCGGGGGGCGGGGCCGGGGGACTCGCCGCCGGCCGGGGCATGGGTGGTGGAGATGGCCACCGGACTTCCTTCCTGAGAACAGAGATGGGGGAGCCGGGCCGGGGCCGTGGGTGCGTCGTCCCGCGCCGGGACGGTGCGCGCTGCTCAGACGGCAGGCGTCCGGGCCGGAGGGCGTCCGGGCCGGAGACGGTCTCCGGTCGGATCGCCCGGTCGGCGGATGCGGGACGACGCGCCCACGGCCGTGGGCCCGCAGGTCAGCCGACGGCCTTCTCGATGCGCTCCATGGTGGTGGCCCATGCCTTGTCGCGCGCGGTGCCCTGCTCCACGAGGGCCAGGCCCTGCGAGAAGATGTCCTTGATCGTGCCGTCCTTGCGGCCGAGGACCTGCTTGTCCGGGATCTCCTGTGCGGCGGCGCCGAAGATCTGGCCGATGGGGGCGTCGCTGAAGTACTCCGACTTGGCGTTGGTCACGTCGGGAGCCTTCAGCGCCTTCTCGGAGGACGGGATGTTGCCGAGCTCCTTGAAGATGTGCGCCTGCTGCTCCGGAGCGGTCAGCCAGGCGACCAGCTTCTTGGCCTCCTCCTTGACCGGGCTGTCCTCGATGACGCCGAGGAACGACCCGCCCCAGTTGGCGCCCTTGGGCGCCCGGGCCACGTCCCACTTGCCCTTGTTCTTGTCACCGGCCTTCTCGGAGATGTGGCTCAGCATCCAGGCCGGGCAGACCGCGGTCGCGAAGGTGCCGTTGGACAGACCCGGGTCCCAGCCCGGCTGGAACTGACGGAGCTTGGCCGTCAGACCCTCCTCGGCGGCGTCGGAGGACAGGGTCCAGGCCTCCTTCACCACCGGGTTCTTGTCGTGGATCAGGTCGCCCTTCTCGTTGTAGTACTGCTCGGAGTGGCCGTAGACCATGGCGTTGAACAGGCCGCTGGCCGAGTCGGTGAAGGCCACCTTGCCGCCCTTGAAGTTCTTCTTGAAGGTGCGGCCGACCTCGACGTACTTGCTCCAGTCGCCCTCCCAGAGCTTGCCGACCTCCTCGCGGTCGGTGGGCAGTCCGGCCTTCTCGAAGTAGTCCTTGCGGTAGCAGACCGCCATGGGGCCGATGTCGGTGCCCAGACCGAGCACCTTGCCGTCCGAGGTGGTGATCTGGGACTGCTTCCAGGGCAGGAAGTGGTCGGTGCCCGTCATGCCGGAGAAGTCGGCGAACTTGTCCGCCTGGGTCTCGGTGATCTCCTTGGCCCTGGCTATCTCGATGCCCTGGATGTCCTTCAGGCCCTTGCCCGCGGCGAGCCTGGTCTGCAGCGCGGTGTAGTACGTCTGCTCGTCGCCGGCGATCTCCGCCTTGATGTCGACGCCGGGGTTCTCCTTCTCGTACCGCTCCAGGAGCCCCGTCTCCTCGATGCCCATGACCCCGAACAGGCCCATGGTGATGGTGACTTTGCCGTCCTTCTTGCTGCCGCCGGTGACCGATTCGCCGCCGCCTCCGCAGGCGGCGACCAGGGTCAGTGCGCCGGCGGCGGCGAGTGCCGCCACCGTCCTCTTCGATCGCAGCAGACCGGGGTTCTTCATGCATCTCCTCCTAGCGGCGGCGCTGACACATCGGAGTGGCGCGACTGCGGTGGGCACAGCGATGGCTACAGCGGCTCTGAAGACATGGGGGTGGTAACGTTCCCAACGGGCGATGGGAACGTGCCCATCGCTGAACGGAAGACTCACGGCAGGTCCGCGATATGTCAATGACTTGAACAAAAAGACGCTAGATTACTTTTGGGTAACTTCAGGCTCTTTATGGCGTTTGCCCTGGTGGGTGACCGGCTCCCACACGCGTCTGCCACAATCGTCACCGTCCGTACCGCGGCCGCTGTGCCGCGCACACGGGGAGGGGGAGCACATGTCCGGCAAGCGCCGGCCCACCATCAAGACGGTCGCCGCCCGTGCGGGCGTGGGCCGGACCACGGTCTCCCGCGTGGTCAACGGCTCCGACCTGGTGAGCGACGAGGCGCGGGCGCGCGTCCTGGCCGCCATCAAAGAGTTGAACTACGTCCCGAACTCGGTCGCCCGCGGGCTGGTCACGAACCGCACCAACGCCGTCGCCCTGGTGATCCCCGAGTCGGAGAGCCGGCTCGGTTCCGAACCGTTCTTCGCCGGGCTGATCCGCGGCGTCAGCGGCGCCCTCGCCGAGAGCGGAACGCAGCTGCAGCTGATGCTGGTGCGCGACCGGGCCGAGCGCGACCGGCTCACCGAGTCGATGGCGGAGCGCCGGGTGGACGGTGTGCTGCTGGTCTCCGTGCACTCCGAGGACCCTCTCCCCAGCAGGCTCGAGGAGATGGGCCTGCCCACCGTGCTCGCCGGCCGGCGCGACGACAGCGAGCAGCTCAGCTACGTCAACTGCGACAACACCGGGGGAGCGACCGAGGCGGTCCGCCATCTGCTGCGCAGGGGCCGGACCAGGATCGCCACCATCACCGGTCCCCTGGACATGGACGTGAGCCGCAGCCGGCTGGCCGGCTGGCGCTCCGCCCATGAGGAGGCCGGGCTGGCGGCGGACGAGTCGCTCATCCAGGCCGCCGACTTCACGGAGGAGGGCGGTGGCCGGGCGATGCGTTCACTGCTTGAACGGCACCCCGACCTCGACGCCGTGTTCGCCGGTTCCGACCTGATGGCGGTCGGTGCGCTGGCCGAACTGCGGCGGCAGGGACGCCGGGTGCCCGACGAGGTCGCGGTGGTGGGATTCGAGGACTCCGTCCTCGCCCGCCACACCAACCCGCCGCTGACGACGGTGCGCCAGCCGGTCGAGGAACTCGGGCGTCACATGGCCCGGATCCTCACCGAGATCACGCAGCGGGGTGCGTGCAGGCAGCAGTTGACGCTGCCCGTGGAACTGGTGGTGCGTGAGTCGTCCTGAAGCGGAGCCGGTGGTGGGCGAGTCGCCCTGGGCGGGGCGGGCGAGGCGACGCTGGGCGTCAGCCGCCGACGGAGCGTCTGAAGGATCGTTCATTCGTCGGCAGGCGGCAGTCCCACCACCCACCACTCCTCGGTGTCCGCCTCGTCGAGCTGGGCGAGCAACTGGTCGACGAGTGCGCCGAGTTCCGCCTCCTCGCTTCCGGTGGCGCTGGCGCGCTGTTCCCGGGTGGCCTCCCAGTACTCCCTGACGATCGGGTTCTGGAACGTGCCTCGTGCGTACTGGAGGAACTCCTCGCGGGTGAGGTTTCCGATGCGGTGGTAGCAGAGCAGGTTCGTGTAGAGGGCGTTGGCGAACAGGTACTGGCGCCGTCGCTGAGGGCTGACCGGCAGGCTGTAGATGTCCAGGACCTCCGCCAGGTCCGGGTCGTCGATCGCCTTGCTCAGCAACTCCCAGTGCTGACGCTGCTGCCAGGCCAGATTGGACCGCTGCTGCGCTCGTGCCTGCTCCTCCAGTTCCTCCACACGCCGGCGCATTGCCTCCATGGCGTGGCGTTGGGCGGCGATGGCCGCGAGCGCACCCGAGGCCATGAGCAGTGCGCCCGCGGCGGCGGAGCGCAGCATCTGAAACCCCACGTTCTGTGTGGCCATGTCAAAAACCCCCGATCAGGCGGCCGTCCGCCGGTCGTCGGATGCAGGGTGGGCGGGCAGGACCGGCGAGCGATGGGCGGCGCTTGCCACCTTCCAGGGTGCCGAGCGGCTCTGATCGGCAGGAAGGCGGAGAGGAGGCGCACGGATGGATGCGAGGGTCGCACAATCCGGCTCCTGCCCAACGTCTGCCCAGTAAATGCTGCTAACAATCGTTCACTGCGCCGCTGTTCTTACGGCTCGTATCCTGGGGCGTCAGTCAATCCTGAAGCTTTTGCGCCGGTTCGGCGCCGGTGCGCGCGTAGGTGGAAGAGGGGTCGCATGGTGGAGGAGCGGAGCAGCGGTCGGCAGATTCCGGTCGTGGTCCTGGCCGGGTTCCTCGGCTCCGGGAAGACCACGCTGCTCAACCATCTTCTCCACCACAGCGGCGGGAGCCGCGTCGGCGCCCTGGTGAACGACTTCGGGGCCATCGAGATCGACGCCATGGCGGTGGCCGGTGCGCTCGGGGACTCGACCGTCTCGCTCGGCAACGGCTGCCTGTGCTGCGCCGTCGACGGCAGCGAACTGGACACCTACCTCGAACGCCTGGCCCGCCCCGCGCTCGGGACCGACGTGATCGTGATCGAGGCCAGCGGCCTGGCCGAGCCGCAGGAGCTGGTGAGGATGGTGCTCGCCAGCGACCACCCCGGCATCGTCTACGGCGGTCTGGTGGAGGTCGTGGACGCCGCCGAGTTCGACGAGACCCGCGCCCGGCACCCGGAGATCGACCGGCACCTCGCACTCGCCGATCTGGTCGTGGTGAACAAGCTCGACCGGGCGGCGGAAGCGGACCGCGTCCTCGGACTCGTCCGTTCGCTGACCGACCGCGCACCCGTGGTGCCCGCCACCTACGGCCGCATCGACCCCGAGTTCCTCTTCGACTGCCGGCCCGCGGCCGAGCGCATCGGGCAGCTCTCCTTCGACGACCTCGGCCGGGAGGAGGACGGCGGGCACGATCACGCCGGGCATCTGCACACGGAGTACGACAGCGTGTCCTTCGTCTCCGGCGCGCCGCTCGATCCGCGGCGGACCATGGACTTCCTGGACAGCCGGCCCGAGGGGCTGTACCGGATCAAGGGGTGCATCGACTTCGGGCCGTACGACACCCGCAACCGCTACCAGGTGCACGCGGTCGGGCGGTTCCTGCGCTTCTACCCGGAGCCCTGGCCGGACGGTGCGGAGCGGCTCACCCAGCTCGTGCTGATCGGCACCGGCATCGACGCCGGTGCTCTGCGCAAGGGCCTGGAGGGGTGCGTGAGCGACACCCTCCAGGCGGATGAGCGCGGCATGTGGGGCGTGCTGCGGTACGTGCAGGGGCCGGAGGACGGCCGGGCACCGGAGGAGCCCGGCGCGGAGCCCGAGGACGACTGGGAAGCGGCGGAACCGGGTGAGCCGGCCTGAGATCCGAGGAGGCCGGGGGCGGCGAGGAGGCAACCCGGGATGACCGGCTGGACCGGCTGACCGACCCCGGGGGGCTGGGCGACCCGGCCGACCCGTGCCAGACGAGCCGGACCGGCCGGCACAGAGCGCTTCCTCGCCCTGCGCGGCCGGTCCGCCTCGTCGCCTTCTCGGTCCGCGGGCCCTACTGCACGGGGCCCGCGATCACTGCCACCGTCTTGCCCAGGGACGTGCCCGAACCGTCACGGCGCGGGTCCGGCTCCGGCAGGGGCACCGGGGAGCCGTTCTTCTGGGCCGCGCGGGCCGGGGCGGCGCCCGCCCAGGCCAGGGAGAGGCAGTCCTCGCCCTTGAGGAACCGCTGGCAGCGGACACCGCCGGTGGCGCGGCCCTTGCGCGGGAACTGGTCGAACGGGGTCAGCTTGGCCGTGGTCTGCACCGAGTCGTCGAGCGTGCCGCGGGAGCCCGCGACGGTGAACACCACCGCGTCCTGCGCCGGGTCGACGGCGGTGAAGCTGATGACCCGCGCGCCCTGGCCGAGCTTGATGCCCGCCACGCCGCTCGCCTGGCGGCCCTGCGGACGCACCTGGGAGGCCTGGAACCGCAGCAGCTGGGCGTCGTCGGTGATGAAGACCAGGTCCTCCTCACCGGTGCGCAGCTCGGTCGCGCCGACGATCCGGTCGCCCTCCTTGAGGGTGATGACCTCCAGCTCGTCCTTGCTGGCCGGGTAGTCCGGCACAACGCGCTTGACCACGCCCTGCTCCGTGCCCAGCGCCAGGCCCGGCGAGGACTCGTCGAGGGTGGTCAGGCACAGCACCTCCTCGTCGTCCGCGAGCGAGACGAACTCCGCGAGCGGCGCCCCGCCGGAGAGGTTCGGGGTGGCCATGTCCTCGGGCAGCTGCGGCAGATCGACCACGTCGAGGCGGAGCAGGCGGCCCGCCGAGGTGACCACACCGACCTCGCCGCGCGCCGTGGCCGGCACCGCCGAGACGATCACGTCGTGCTTGACCCGCTTGGCGCCCGCGTCCGCCGGGAACGGGCGGTCGTTCGCCGTGCGGGCCAGCAGACCGGTCGAGGACAGCAGCACCCGGCACGGGTCGTCCGCCACCTGCAGCGGCACCGAGGCGGACGGGGTGGCGGCCGACTCCAGCAGCAGCGTGCGCCGGTCGTCGCCGAACTTCTTCGCCACCGCGGCCAGTTCGGCCGAGACCAGCTTGCGCAGCTCCGCGTCCGACTCCAGGATCCGGGTCAGCTCCCCGATCTCCGCGGTCAGCCGCTCCTTCTCCGCCTCCAGCTCGATCCGGTCGTACTTGGTCAGGCGGCGCAGCGGCGTGTCGAGGATGTACTGGGTCTGGACGTCGCTCAGCCCGAACCGCTCGATCAGGCGCTCCTTGGCCTGCGCGGAGTTCTCGCTGGAGCGGATCAGGCGGATGACCTCGTCGATGTCCACCAGGGCGGTGAGCAGACCCTCGACCAGGTGCAGCCGGTCCCGCTTCTTGCCGCGGCGGAACTCCGAGCGGCGGCGCACCACGTCGAAGCGGTGGTCGAGGTAGACCTCCAGCAGCTCCTTCAGGCCCAGGGTGAGCGGCTGGCCGTCCACCAGGGCCACGTTGTTGATGCCGAAGGACTCCTCCATCGGCGTCAGCTTGTACAGCTGCTCCAGGACCGCCTCCGGCACGAAGCCGTTCTTGATCTCGATGACCAGGCGCAGCCCGTGCTCGCGGTCGGTGAGGTCCTTGACGTCCGCGATGCCCTGCAGCTTCTTGGCGTTCACCAGATCCTTGATCTTGGCGATCACCTTCTCCGGGCCGACCGTGAACGGCAGCTCGGTGACGACCAGGCCCTTGCGGCGCGGGGTCACGTTCTCGATGCTGACCGTGGCACGGATCTTGAAGCTGCCGCGGCCCGTCTCGTAGGCGTCGCGGATCCCGGACAGGCCGACGATCCGGCCGCCCGTGGGCAGGTCGGGGCCGGGGACGTGCTTCATCAGGGCGTCGAGGTCGGCGTTCGGATGCCGGATCAGATGGCGGGCGGCCGCGATCACCTCGCGCAGGTTGTGCGGCGGCATGTTGGTGGCCATGCCGACGGCGATGCCCGAGGCGCCGTTGACCAGAAGGTTCGGGAAGGCGGCGGGCAGGGCGACCGGCTCGCGCTCCTGGCCGTCGTAGTTGGGCACGAAGTCGACGGTGTCCTCGTCGATGGACTCCGTCATCAGGCCCGTGGCCTCGGTCATCCGGCACTCGGTGTACCGCATGGCGGCGGGCGGGTCGTCGTTGCCCAGCGAGCCGAAGTTGCCGTGGCCGTCCACCAGCGGCACCCGCATGGAGAAGGGCTGCGCCATGCGTACCAGGGCGTCGTAGATGGACGCGTCACCGTGCGGGTGCAGCTTGCCCATGACCTCGCCGACGACGCGGGCGCACTTCACATAGCCGCGGTCGGGGCGCAGCCCCATCTCGTTCATCTGGTAGACGATGCGGCGGTGCACCGGCTTGAGCCCGTCGCGCGCGTCCGGCAGGGCGCGGGAGTAGATGACCGAGTACGCGTACTCGAGGAAGGAGCCCTGCATCTCGTCGACGACGTCGATGTCGAGGATCTTCTCCTCGTACGGCTCGTCGGGCGGCGGGGTCTTCGTGCTGCGGCGGGCCATCGCTGCCGGCTCCTCTTGTTCTGGTCACTCGGGCGTATGACGGATCTGTCGCGGACCATTGTGGACCGCCGTACTGACAACCGGGACGCAGGACCCGGCTGAGGCCGCCCGGCACGAGCGGGGACGGCGGCGCGAGAAGAGTACGCGCACCGGTGGTACGCGCGTGAGCGCGGCACCGGTTCACCCCGCCCGGGCGGCACGGGCACGGCCGTGCAGGGGACCGCTCTGCGGCTCCGGCGCGGGCGGCAGGGCCCGGCGGTGCCCACTCGGTGGCGCCGACCCGGTGGTCCCGCCCCGGTGGTCCGGGCGGTGCGGGCGCCCGCGTCCCCGGTGTGCCGGTCCAGGCGTCCCGGTGCTCCCGGCCGTCACTTCCGCACCGCGCTCACCGCGGCCTGCTCGCTCTGGGCGAATCCGTGCCGCCGTGGGAACGGCACCGGCTTCCCGCGCGCTTGCATACAGTGGCAGGACCGGCAGAAACGGCGGTCCGGCACGTACCGCCTCCGCGATCGAAGGGACGTACATGCCCATGGGTCACACGGCCACAGCCCAGGCAGGCTCCGGCGGCCTGACAGCGACCGAGCACCGCCTGGCCAACGGTCTGCGCGTGGTGCTCTCCGAGGACCACCTGACCCCTGTGGCAGCGGTGTGCCTCTGGTACGACGTCGGTTCACGCCACGAGGTCAAGGGACGCACCGGCCTGGCTCACCTTTTCGAGCACTTGATGTTCCAGGGTTCCGCCCAGGTGAAGGGCAACGGGCACTTCGAGCTGGTCCAGGGCGCCGGCGGTTCCCTGAACGGCACGACCAGCTTCGAGCGGACCAACTACTTCGAGACCATGCCCGCCCACCAGCTGGAGCTCGCCCTCTGGCTGGAGGCCGACCGCATGGGCTCCCTGCTGGCCGCCCTGGACGAGGAGTCCATGGAGAACCAGCGGGACGTCGTCAAGAACGAACGCCGCCAGCGCTACGACAACGTTCCCTACGGCACGGCCTTCGAGAAGCTGACCGCCCTCGCCTACCCGGAGGGCCACCCCTACCACCACACGCCCATCGGCTCCATGGCCGACCTGGACGCGGCCACGCTCGAGGACGCCCGCCAGTTCTTCCGCACCTACTACGCGCCGAACAACGCGGTGCTCTCCGTGGTCGGCGACATCGACCCCGAGCAGACGCTGGCCTGGATCGAGAAGTACTTCGGCTCCATCCCCGCGCACGACGGCAAGCCCGAGCCCCGCGACGGCTCGCTGCCCGACGTGATCGGCAAGGAGCTGCGCGAGGTGGTCGAGGAGGAGGTCCCCGCGCGTGCGCTGATGGCCGCCTACCGGCTGCCCCATGACGGCACCCGGGAGTGCGACGCCGCCGACCTGGCGCTCACCGTCCTCGGCGGCGGCGAGTCCTCCCGCCTGTACAACCGGCTGGTGCGGCGCGACCGCACGGCCGTGGCGGCCGGCTTCGGCCTGCTGCGGCTGGCCGGCGCGCCCTCGCTCGGCTGGCTGGACGTGAAGACCTCCGGCGACGTGGAGGTGCCGGTGATCGAGGCCGCCGTCGACGAGGAGCTGGCCCGGTTCGCCGAGCACGGCCCCACGCCCGAGGAGATGGAGCGCGCCCAGGCCCAGCTGGAGCGCGAATGGCTGGACCGGCTGGGCACGGTCGCCGGCCGGGCCGACGAACTGTGCCGCTACGCCGTCCTCTTCGGCGACCCGCAGCTCGCCCTGACGGCGGTGCAGCGCGTCCTGGATGTGACGGCCGAGGAGGTCCAGGAGGTCGCCAAGGCCCGCCTGCGGCCGGACAACCGCGCGGTGCTCGTCTACGAGCCCGTCACCGCGGAGGACAGCGCCGAGGGCGCGGAGGAAGCGGCTGCCCTCGCCGGCAGCGACGAGATCGAGGAGGCGGCGAAGTGACCGAGCTCGCCACGATGGAGTTCCACCCCCAGCCGCAGGCGGGCGAGGCCAAGCCGTGGGCGTTCCCGGCCCCCGAGCGCAGCACGCTCGGCAACGGCCTGACCGTGCTGCGCTGCCACCGCCCCGGCCAGCAGGTCGTCGCCGTCGAGGTGCTGCTCGACGCGCCCCTGGACGCCGAGCCGGCCGGCCTGGACGGCGTCGCCACGATCATGGCGCGCGCCTTCTCCGAGGGCACCGACAAGCACTCCGCCGAGGAGTTCGCCGCCGAGCTGGAGCGGGCCGGCGCCACTCTGGACGCGCACGCCGACCACCCGGGCGTCCGCCTGAGCCTGGAGGTGCCCGCCTCCCGGCTGGCCAAGGGCCTGGGCCTGATCGCCGACGCGCTGCGGGCGCCCGCGTTCGCCGACAGCGAGGTCGAACGCCTGGTGCGCAACCGGCTCGACGAGATCCCGCACGAGCTGGCCAACCCCTCCCGCCGCGCCGCCAAGGAGCTCTCCAAGGAGCTGTTCCCGGCCGACTCCCGCATGTCCCGCCCCCGCCAGGGCACCGAGGAGACCGTCGCCGGCATCGACGCCAAGGCCGTGCGCGCCTTCTACGACCGGCACGTCCGCCCCGCCACGGCGACCGTGGTGGTCGTCGGCGACCTCACCGGTATCGACCTCGACGCGCTGCTCGGTGACACGCTGGGCGCCTGGACCGGCTCCGCGGCCCAGCCGCGCCCCGTCCCGCCGGTGATCGCGGACGACACCGGCCGCGTGGTGATCGTGGACCGCCCCGGCGCCGTCCAGACCCAGCTGCTGATCGGCCGCACCGGCCCCGACCGGCACGACCGCGTCTGGCCCGCGCAGGTGCTGGGCACCTACTGCCTCGGCGGCACCCTCACCTCCCGCCTGGACCGCGTGCTGCGCGAGGAGAAGGGCTACACCTACGGCGTCCGGGCGTTCACCCAGGTCCTGCGGTCCACGCCGGAGGGCACCGGCGCCGCGATGCTCGCCATCAGCGGCTCGGTGGACACCCCGAACACCGGCCCCGCGCTGCAGGACCTGTGGACCGTGCTGCGCACCCTCGCCGCGGAGGGGCTCACCGACGCCGAACGGGACGTCGGCGTGCAGAACCTGGTCGGGGTGGCGCCGCTGAAGTACGAGACCGCCGCGGCCGTCGCGAGCACCCTCGCCGACCAGGTCGAGCAGCATCTGCCGGACGACTACCAGGCCGAGCTGTACCGGCAGTTGGCGGCCACCGGCACCGTGGAGGCCACGGCCGCCGTGGTGAACGCCTTCCCGGTGGACCGTCTCGTGACCGTGCTGGTCGGGGACGCGGCGCAGATCAAGGCGCCCGTGGAGGCGCTCGGGATCGGCGACGTCACAGTGGTGAGCGCCGAGTAGGCGGTGGACGCCCGTGCGGGCGGCGAGTTGACGATCCGTCGACAACACCGCCGACACCGCCGACACCGCCGACGCTGCCGGAGCTGCCGCCGCTGACGCGCCGGCGACGCTGACGCGCCGGCGACGCCCGTACGGCCCCCGTCGGACGCCTCCTTGCGGCAGGCGCGGACGAGCCCTGGTGACGGAAACGTCACCAGGGCTCACTTATGCCCGGATTGAGGTGGAGGGGGCCTGTCTGCCCTGTGGGATGCGCTACAAAAACCGGGATCCGTTTGGGAATTGAAACTCGCCCCGTTTAGCGTCATGCGGGCTGTTCGTCAGGCAGTGCGCCGCACCCGCGGCACCGGACAGTCATCGCCGAGTCCCCGTACGGCGCGA
This sequence comes from Streptomyces composti, assembly GCF_012034205.1. Lineage (GTDB taxonomy): Bacteria > Actinomycetota > Actinomycetes > Streptomycetales > Streptomycetaceae > Streptomyces > Streptomyces composti. The sequence continues at coordinate 36,231 of NZ_JAATEM010000039.1, read as the reverse complement.
GCCAGGGGAGCCGGGGACCCATACGCAGTCCCTGGGGTGAATCGGACGCCCGCGCGCACCGCGAGGGGGTCCGTAGGAGACCTTCCTGCTCCGAACCCGTCAGCTAACCCGGTAGGCGAGAGGGAAGGAAAGGACCAGTCTGTACATGGCGTTCACACGCGCCACGGGCAAGCATCGTCGTCCCAGCCGGATCCAGCGCGGCACCGCGCGTGCCGCGGGCATAGCGGCCCTCACCGGCACCGGCGTCGTCGGTTCGCTCGCCGCTCCCGCCTTCGCCGCCGAGCCCGCCGCGGCGCAGACCGGCCTCACCCCCGTCATCGACATGGGCGACACGGTCGCCGACCGGATCGACGCCCAGGCCGCCGCCCAGCACGAGGCGGCACGCGAGGCCGCCGAGGAGGCGGCTCGCAAGGCCGCCGAGGAGGCCGCCCGCAAGAAGGCGGCCAAGGCGGCTGCCGAGGCCCGGGCCGCCAAGGAGCGCGCCGAGCGCGAGGCCGAGCGCAAGCGCCTCAACACCTTCGTCTCGCCGATCGCCGGCTCCTACGTCTCCACCTCCTACCAGGCCGGCGGCGCCGTCTGGTCCTCCGGCAGCCACACCGGCATCGACTTCCACGCCGCCAGCGGCACCCCCGTCCGGTCGGTCGGCATGGGCACCGTGGTGGAGGCCGGCTGGGGCGGCGCGTACGGCAACCAGGTCGTCATCAAGATGCACGACGGCACCTACACCCAGTACGCCCACCTGTCCTCGATCAGCGTCTCGGTGGGCCAGCAGGTCACCGCGGGCCAGCAGATCGGCAACTCCGGCGCCACTGGCAACGTCACCGGCGCCCACCTGCACTTCGAGGCCCGCACCAGCGCCGAGTACGGGTCCGACATCGACCCGGTCGCCTACCTCCGCGCGCACGGCGTCGAGCTCTGAGAGCGCGCATCCGGCACTCTTCCGTCAGGCCCCGGCTCCCCGAGCCGGGGCCTGACGGCTTCCCCGGGGCAGGCCGCGCCCGGTTGTCGCGCCGGTTGTCCAAAAAACAAGTATGAGTTCCGGCCTGCCGTCGGAAAATCCCCGGGATTGCAATAGAGTCACGAAACAACACGCCCTTCGCCGGCGTGTCACGGGGATTGAGCCGGAGGTCGGTCATGCGTATTCCCGCGCACTCGGTGTGCACGGCGATCCGGGACGACATCGTCGCCGGTGTATTCGAGCGCGGAAGCCGGCTCACCGAAGAACTCCTCGCCCGTCGCTACGGCGTCTCCCGCGTCCCGGTCCGCGAGGCGCTGCGCACCCTGGAGGCCGAGGGCTTCGTGGTGACCCGGCGGCACGCCGGCGCCTGCGTGGCTGAGCCCACCGAGCAGGAGGCCGCCGACCTGCTCGAGATGCGTCTGCTGCTGGAGCCGCTGGGGGCCGCGCGCGCCGCCCAGCGCCGCACGGACGCCCATCTGAAGGTGCTGCGCGGCCTGGTGCGGCTCGGGCGGGAGCGGGCCCGCCGGGGCAGCAGCGATGAACTGCGCTCCCTCGGCAGCTGGTTCCACGAGACGCTCGCCCAGGCCTCCGGCAGCCAGGCGCTGGCCTCGATGCTGACCCAGCTGCGGCACAAGATCGCCTGGATGTACACCCTGGACGCGCCGTCCGACCCGGCGGAGTACTGGGCCGAGCACGGTGCGATCGTGGACGCCGTGGCGCGCGGCGACGTCGAGCGCGCCCGCTCGCTGACCGCGCAGCACACCGAGCGCACCACCGCCGCGCACCGGCTGCGCACGGCCTCGGGCGGCGACCGCGACGGGGAGCCTGTGAGGAAGGCGCAACATGCCGTAAACACGACGAGCGTTCGGAATTAACACGGGAGCCGTATACAAAGAGTGCGGGAAATTCACGGGGGGATTTTTCTGCTGCCCGGAAATCCCGAAAGCGCCGGCGGGGACCGGCTGCCCGGGAAAATGAAAAGTGAGGGGTCCGCCCAGCGGCCGGGCGGACCCCTCACTTTGTGCCGCACTCATTGCGTGCGGGCCGTGCGGAGCAATTCAGACGGTCTCGGGAAGCTCCTCGAGGCCTTCGGAGACCAGCTTCGCCAGACGGTCCAGGGCGGCGTCCGCGCCCTCGGCGTCGGAGGCGAGGACGACCTCCTCGCCGCCCTGGGCGCCCAGCCCCAGCACGGCCAGCATGGAGGCCGCGTTGACGGGGTCGCCCCCGGCCTTGGCGATCGTCACCGGGACGCCTGCGGCCGTGGCGGCTCGGACGAAGATGGAGGCGGGGCGGGCGTGGAGACCCTCGGCCCAGCCGACGTTGACGCGGCGCTCAGCCATGTGTTGCTGCCCTTCGGTGTTCCGGGTTGTCTAGACCAGTTTTCCATATCGTGGGGCATGCCGGGAGCGGCGCCCGCCCTCGGTGCCGCCCGGCGGGCCGTGCGGCCCCGGTCCCGCGTCCGTTTCTCCACAGACTGCCTCGCGCCGTCGCCGGGCGCGAGCCGTACTCTGGGGCCCATGCAGACCTCGTCGGACCGGCACGAGTACCCCGCCCACTGGGAAGCCGACGTGGTGCTGCGCGACGGCGGCACCGCACGCATCCGGCCCATCACCGCCGACGACGCCGAACGCCTGGTGAAGTTCTACGAGCAGGTGTCGGACGAGTCCAAGTACTTCCGCTTCTTCGCGCCGTACCCCCGGCTGTCCGCCAAGGACGTGCACCGCTTCACCCACCACGACTACGTGGACCGGGTCGGGCTCGCGGCCACCGTCGGCGGCGAGTTCATCGCCACCGTCCGCTACGACCGGATCGGCACCGACGGCAGCCCCGCCTCCGCCCCGGCCGACGAGGCCGAGGTCGCCTTCCTGGTGCAGGACGCCCACCAGGGCCGGGGCGTGGCCTCCGCCCTGCTCGAGCACATCGCCGCCGTCGCCAGGGAGCGCGGCATCCGCCGGTTCGCCGCCGAGGTGCTGCCCGCCAACACCAAGATGATCAAGGTGTTCACGGACGCCGGCTACACCCAGAAGCGCAGCTTCGAGGACGGCGTGGTCCGGCTGGAGTTCGACCTCGAACCCACCGACCGCTCCCTCGCCGTCCAGTACGCGCGCGAACAGCGCGCCGAGGCCCGCTCCGTGCAGCGGCTGCTCGCGCCCGGCTCCGTCGCCGTCATCGGCGCCGGCCGCACACCGGGCGGAGTGGGACGCAACATCCTCGGCAACATCCGGGACGCCGGATTCCCCGGCCGCCTCTACGCGGTGAACCGGGCGCTGCCCGAGGAGCAGAAGGAGCTGGACGGGATCCCCGCCCACCGCTCCGTGCGGGAGATCGACGGGCCGGTGGACCTCGCGGTGGTCGCCGTGCCCGCCGAGCATGTCCCCGATGTCGTCACCGAGTGCGGCGAGCACGGCGTACAGGGACTGGTCGTGATCTCCGCGGGCTACGCCGAGTCCGGCCCCGAGGGCCGCGAGCGGCAGCGCGCCCTCGTACGGCAGGCCCGCAGCTACGGCATGCGCATCATCGGGCCCAACGCCTTCGGCATCATCAACACCGCCCCCCAGGTGCGCCTCAACGCCTCGCTCGCCCCCGAGATGCCCCGGCCCGGCCGGATCGGGCTGTTCGCCCAGTCCGGCGCCATCGGCATCGCCCTGCTGTCCCGGCTGCACCGGCGCGGCGGCGGCGTCACCGGGGTGACCGGTGTGTCGACCTTCGTCTCATCCGGCAACCGGGCGGACGTCTCCGGCAACGACGTCCTGCAGTACTGGTACGAGGACCCCGACACCGACGTCGCCCTGATGTACCTGGAGTCCATCGGCAACCCCCGCAAGTTCACCCGGCTCGCCCGCCGGACCGCGGCGGCCAAGCCCCTCGTGGTGGTGCAGGGCGCACGCCACGGCGCGGGACCCCGGGGACACGCCGTGCGCGCGACCCGCCTGCCGCACGCCACGGTGTCCGCACTCCTGCGGCAGGCCGGCGTCATCCGCGTGGACACCATCACCGAGCTCGTCGACACCGGCCTGCTGCTCGCCCGCCAGCCCCTCCCGGCCGGGCCCCGCGTGGCGATCCTCGGCAACTCCGAGTCCCTGGGCCTGCTGACCTACGACGCCTGCCTGGCCGAGGGGCTGCGCCCGCACCCCCCGCAGGACCTCACCACCCAGGCGACGGCGGAGGACTTCCACGCCGCCCTGTCCCGGGCGCTGGCCGACGACGGCTGCGACGCGGTGGTCGTCACCGCGATCCCCTCGGTGGGGGAGTCCTCCGTCGGCGACGCCGCCCTGGCCGAGGCGCTCCGCTCGGCCGCCACCGCGACCCCGTCCAAGCCGGTCCTGGTCGTCCATGTGGAACTCGGCGGTCTCGCCGAGGCCCTGTCCGCGGCGGCCAGCACCGCCCGCCCACCGCGTCGGCCGGAACCGGCGGCAGCGGAACCGGACGACCCGGCACCGGCACCGGACGGGGCCCTCGCCCCGCCCCCGTCTGACGACCGGCCCTCCCCGGCCGACCGCCCGGCGCCGGCGGAGCGCCCGCCCGCCCTGCGTCCCTCCGCCTCGCGGCCGCCCACCCCGCCGTCGTCCCCTGCGCGGCCGCCCGCCCCCGGCGCACGCACCGCTCCTCCCGCGCCCCCGGCGCACGCGGGGGCCGTCGCGTCCGAGGGCGCGCCCGTCCCCGCGCCCCCTGGTGCCGCACGCGCCGCCGGTGCCCCCGTGCCCTCGGCCCCCACCCCCACGCCCCCCAAGGGCGCCCCGCTCATCCCCGCCTACCCGGCCGCCGAACGCGCCGTGCGGGCGCTCGGGCACGCCGTCGCCTACGCGCAGTGGCGGCGGGACGCCGCCGAGCCCGGCAAGGTGCCCGAGTACGACGACATCGACGAGCGCAGGGCCGCCGCCCTCATCGACGGCATGCTCGCCCGCGGCCAGGGCCTCACCCTCGGCAGCGAGGACACCTGCGAGCTGCTCGGCGCCTACGGCATCGACGTGCACCGCGCCCTCCCGGCGCCCACGCCCGACGCCGCCGCCGAGGCCGCCGCCCGGCTCGGCTACCCGGTCGCCCTCAAGGCCACCGCCCCGCACCTGCGGCACCGCGCCGACCTCGGCGGCGTCCGCCTCGACCTCGCCGACGAGGACCAGCTGCGCCGCGCCTACACCGAACTGACCGGCCTGTTCGGCACGGCCGAGGAGCTGCGCCCCGTGGTCCAGCGGATGGCGCCCCGAGGGGTGGACACCGTCGTCCGGGCGGTGATCGACCCGGCCGCCGGGGCCGTCCTCTCCTTCGGTCTCGCCGGGGCCGCCTCGCAGCTGCTCGACGACACGGCGCACCGGCTGATCCCGGTGACCGACCGCGAGGCCGCCTCCCTGGTGCGCTCCATCCGCACCGCGCCCCTGCTGTTCGGCTGGCGCGGCTCCGCACCGGTGGACACCCCCGCGCTGGAGGAGCTGCTGCTGCGGGTGTCCCGGCTGGTGCACGACCACCCGGAGGTCGTCGCCGTGACCCTGGAACCCGTGGTCGTCGCCCCGCAGGGCCTGAGCGTGCTCGGCGCCTCCGTGCGCCTGGCGCCCCCGCCCGCCCGTGACGATCTCGGCCCGCGGACCCTGCCCGCATACTGACCCGCGGCGCACGGTCTCTCGCAGTCAGTGGTCCCCCGTAGGATGGGCGTCATGGCCAAGACCAGTACGACGACCCAGGGGCTGCGGGCGGCGATCGAGCGCAGCGGCTACTACCCGGCTCTCGTGGCCGAGGCGGTGGAGGCCGCCGTGGGCGGCGAGCCCATCCGGTCGTACCTGGTCCATCAGGAGACGACGTTCGACCAGAACGAGGTGCGGCGCCATGTGACCGTCCTCGTCCTCACCGGCAACCGCTTCATCGTCAGCCACACCGACGAGCAGGCGGCGGACAGCACCTCCCCGACGCCGTACGCCACCACCTCCACGGAGTCGGTCAAGCTGGACCGGATCTCGTCGATCGTGGTCAGCCGCGTCGTGGCGAACCCGGAGCAGTACACGCCGGGCACGCTGCCGCGCGAGATCGTGCTCACCATCGGCTGGGGCGCGGTCTCCCGCATCGACCTGGAACCGGCCGCCTGCGGCGACCCGAACTGCGAGGCCGACCACGGCTACACGGGCAACTCCACGGCGGACGACCTGAGCCTGCGGGTCAGCGAGGCGGGCGACGGCCCGGAGACGGTGCGCCAGGCGCTCGCCTTCGCGCAGGCCCTCTCCGAGGCGACCGCGGACCCGGCGCGCTGATGGCGCAGCCGACCCGACCCACGCCGCCGCACCACACGTCCGCCTGGGACGAGCACCCCGAGCCGCTCTCCCCGGACACCGCACCCCTGCCCGAGTACGGCAGCGGATCGCTCGCCGATCTGCTGCCCACGCTCGCCGCCGGCATGGGCGTCCCCGGCATGACCGCGGCCATCCCGGAGCTGACGCCCGCCGACCGGGCGTGCGTGTTCCTGATCGACGGCCTCGGCTGGGAGCAGCTGCGGGCGCACCCGGAGGAGGCGCCCTTCATGACGTCCCTGCTGGCCTCCTCGCGCGGCGGCACCGGGCGTCCCCTCACCGCCGGCTACCCGGCGACCACCGCCACCTCCCTGGCCTCCGTCGGCACCGGCCTCCCGCCCGGGGCACACGGCCTGCCCGGCTACACCGTGCGCAACCCGGACACCGGTGAGCTGATGAACCAGCTGCGCTGGCAGCCCTGGACGCGGCCCGAGACCTGGCAGCCCTACCCCACCGTCTTCGAACTCGCCCACCGCGCGGGCGTGCACGCCGCCCAGGTGTCCTCCCCGGCCTTCGAGCACACCCCGCTGACCAAGGTGGCGCTCAGCGGCGGTACCTTCCACGGGCGGCTGACCGGCGAGGAGCGGGTGGACCTCGCCGCCGGGCAACTGGCCGCCGCCGACCGCGCCCTGGTGTACACGTACTACGCCGAGGTCGACGGCTCCGGCCACCGCTACGGCGTCGACTCCGACACCTGGCGCGGCCAGCTGATGTACGCCGACCGCCTCGTCCAGCGGCTGGCCGAGCAGCTCCCGCCGCGCAGCGCGCTCTATGTCACCGCCGACCACGGCATGCTCGACGTGCCCTTCGACGAGCAGCACCGCATCGACTTCGACGAGGACTGGGAGCTGAAGGCCGGCGTCGCCCTGCTCGGCGGCGAGGGCCGCGCCCGCCATGTCTACGCCGTCCCCGGCGCCGCAGGCGATGTGCTCGCCTGCTGGCGGGAAGTCCTGGGCGAGCAGTTCTGGGTGGCCTCGCGCGAAGAGGCGATCGCCGCCGGCTGGTTCGGGCCCCGGATCGACGAGCGGGTGCACGGCAGGATCGGCGACGTGGTGGCCGCGGCACGGGACGACGTGCTGCTCATCGCCTCCCAGCGGGAGCCCAACGAGTCGCAGATGGTCGGCAACCACGGCTCGATGACCCCTGCCGAACAACTGGTCCCGCTGCTCGAAGTACGCTCCTGACCCGCGTCCGTTCCACCGACCCCGCCGAAAGGTGCCGACTCACCATGCCAGAGCTGGTGTTCTTCTCCGGAACGATGGATTGCGGGAAGTCGACGCTGGCACTGCAGATCGAGCACAACCGTTCGGCGCGCGGACTGGTGGGCATGATCTTCACCCGTAACGACCGCGCCGGAGCGGGCAAGCTCTCCTCCCGGCTCGGGCTCGTCACCGATGCCGTCGAGGTCACGGACGGCATGGACCTGTACGCCCACCTCGTCGACCATCTCTCCCAGGGCGGCCGCGCGGACTATGTGATCGCGGACGAGGCGCAGTTCCTCGCGCCGGAGCAGATCGACCAGCTCGCCCGCGTGGTGGACGACCTGGAGCTCGACGTCTACGCCTTCGGCATCACCACCGACTTCCGCACCAAGCTGTTCCCCGGCTCGCAGCGCCTGGTGGAGCTGGCCGACCGGGTGGAAGTGCTCCAGGTGGAGGCCCTGTGCTGGTGCGGCGCCCGGGCCACCCACAACGCCCGTACGGTGGGCGGGGTGATGGTCGTCGAGGGCGCCCAGGTGGTCGTCGGCGACGTCACCGACTCCGCGGAGGAGATCGGCTACGAGGTGCTGTGCCGCCGCCATCACCGCCGCCGCATGACCGCCGCGACGGCCCGGGCGGCCGCCCTGGCTCCGGATGTGCTGCCGGTGCCCCGAAGCTGACGGCCCGTCCGGAACCGCACCCGCCCGCCCCTGCCCGCGGCTCCGGCCGCTCAGGCCGGCTGCTGCAGCAGCGAGAAGCGCGCCCCCTCCGGATCGGCCACCGCCGCCGTGCGGCCGTGGTCGCCCGCGCGGGGCGGCTTGAGCACCTGGCCGCCCAGATGCACCACCAGCTCCACCGCGTCGTCCAGGTCGGCCACCGTGAAGTACGTCGTCCAGTGCGGCCCCCGGTCGCGGGGCACCGCGGTGCCCGCGCCGTACACCCCGGCGACCGGGCGGCCGTCGAGCCGGAGGGTGACATAGTCCAGGTCCACGGAGACCACCGGTTCCTCGTCGTAGCCGAAGACCGTCTCGTAGAACTTCGCGGTGCTCGCCGACTCGAAGGTGATCAGCTCGTTCCAGGCGGGGGTGCCGGGCCCCTCGGTGAGGGCCGTGCCGGTGTGCGCGGCCGCCTGCCAGATGCCGAAGACCGCGCCCGAGGGGTCGGAGCCGATCGCCAGCCGGCCCGCTTCGGAGGCGTCCAGCGGGCCGACGCCGATGGTGCCGCCGCAGCAGCGGACCGCCTCGGCCGTGCGGTCCGCGTCGGCGGAGGCGAAGTAGGGCGTCCATGCGACGGGCAGCTGCCGGTCCGGCGGCAGCACACCCATGCCGGCCACCTCCCGGCCGTCGAGCAGCGCCCGCACATACGGCCCGAGCTGCTGGGGACCGGGCCGGAACTCCCAGCCGAACAGCCCCCGGTAGAAGTCCTGCGTCGTCTCAAGGCCGTGCACCATCAGACTCACCCAGCAGGGTGTGCCGGGCGCGTACCGCGCGGGCCGCTCACCTTCCTGGCGGGCGGACCCCCGTGCCTTGGTCATCGTCACTCTCTTCTCGGCCGCCCTCGTCGGTGGCCGTGCTCGTCTCGGCCCGGTGGGGCCGCATCTCCCGGCCCGCGGGGGTCGTGTCATGTCCGCTGCGCGGATCGTCTCCGTGCCTGTCCGGCCCCGGTGGTGCGGTGCCACGCTCCTGCGGGTGTGCCCCGTGTGCCGGCTCCTGTCCCCGGAGGATGCCCAATGTCCGGCTCCTTGCCGCTTTCGGCACGCTTGAGGCTCAGCGTCGATCACTTGTACAGCATGTGCCCGTTCCCGTACGCCTCGTGATCGGGCCTGCCCGGCCGAGCAGAGTAGCCGGACATGGACGAAACGGCCACCCCGTGCGCGAGGATGGGGGCCATGAACGCTCTCATCTCCGCATCCGACCTCGCGGGCGAACTGACGGGCGAGCGCCCCCCGGTGCTGCTCGACGTCCGCTGGCAGCTCAGCACGGCCACCGCGAACGGTGAGCCGTTCGACGGCCGGACCGAGTATCTCGCCGGACACATCCCGGGGGCCGTCTTCGTGGACCTGGACCGGGAGCTGGCCTCCGCGCCGGGGGAGCGGGGACGCCATCCGCTGCCGGACCTGGGGGTGTTCGGCGCGGCGATGCGGCGCGCGGGCGTCTCGGCCGGGCGGCCGGTGGTCGTGTACGACGGCGGCCTCGGCTGGGGCGCGGCCCGGGCCTGGTGGCTGCTGCGGTGGACGGGGCATCCGGATGTCCGCGTCCTCGACGGCGGCCTGCCCGCCTGGGAGGGCCCCCTGGAGACGTCGGAACCGAGCCCGCCCGAGGGTGATTTCCAGCCGGTGCCCGCGGCGAGCGGGCTGCTGGACGCCGACGGTGCGGCGGCGCTGGCGCGTTCGGGCGTGCTGCTGGACGCGCGAGCGGGGGAGCGGTACCGCGGAGAGGTGGAGCCCATCGACCGGGTCGGCGGTCACATCCCCGGGGCGGTCTCGGCCCCCACCACCGAGAATGTCGGCCCGGACGGCCGCTTCCGGCCCGCGGAGGAACTCGCCGCCCGCTTCAAGGAGCTGGGTGTCGCCGCGGACACCCCGGTCGGCGTGTACTGCGGCTCGGGCGTCTCCGGCGCCCATGAGGTACTGGCCCTCGCGGTCGCCGGCATCCCGGCCGCCCTCTACGTCGGCTCCTGGTCGGAGTGGTCCTCCGATCCGTCGCGTCCGGTGGCGACGGGACCAGACCCGCAGTAGGCGGCAGGGGGCGCACGGGCGGCTGCCGGTGCGTCGGCAGGCGGTCGAGGGCGCCCACCGATGGCGGGCGCCCTCGACCGCTTGCTGTCACTCCTGTTTCTTGCGCCGGGTGCCGAAGACGATCTCGTCCCAGCTCGGCACCGCCGCGCGGCGGCCCGGGCGGACGCCGTCGGCCTCGGCCTGGCGGTCGGTGGCCCCGATCAGGCGGTCGCGGTGGCCGCCGACGGAGCGGGGCATGAGCACGTCCGCGTAGGCGGAGCCGGCCGAGGCCGCGGGGGCCGGGGGCTCCTCCGCCTCGGGCTCGGAGCCTGGCTCCTCGGAGGCGGACTCGGAGGGCCGCTCGGGCACCACCAGGTCGCCGCGGAAGCTCGGTACCGCCTCGAGCAGGCTGGTCAGCGAGTCGCGTTCGCCCGAGGCCGTGGCCGTCTCCTCCGGCGGTTCGGAGGACTGCGCGGGCAGGCTGGGGCGTTCGCGGTCGGCGGAGCGGTCCAGCGGGCGGTCGCGCGGCAGGCGCGCGATGCGCGGGACGAACGGCACGCTGGGCTCGGGCGCGGCGAGGTCGTCGGACTCGCCGATCAGCGAGCGCGCCTCGTCGTCGACGGCCTGCACCAGGCGGCGGGGCGGGTCGTACGTCCAGCTCGCCGAGTGCGGCTCGCCGGCCACCCGGTAGACCAGCAGGACCTCCCAGGTGCCGTCGTCGCGGCGCCAGGAGTCCCACTGGACGGTGTCCTTCTCGGCGCCGCGCAGCAGCAGACGCTCCTGGACGGCCTCGCCGAGCGGCGGCCCCGAGTTCTCTCCGGGGCGGCGCACGGGCGTCTTGCGGGCGCGCTCGGCCATGAAGGCACGCTCGGCGAGGACGGGGCCCTCGAAGCGGCGTACACGGTCCACGGGGATGCCGGCCATCTGGGCGACTTCCTCCGCGGTCGCGCCGGCCCGTATACGCGCCTGGATGTCGCGGGGGCGGAGATGGCTCTCCACCTCGATCTCGATCTGGCCGAGGCGGGGACGGTCGCCGCGCACGGCGGCGCGGAGCCGTTCGTCGATCGGAAGCGTGTACTCCGTGCTGTCCGCAGCCTTCAGCACCAGCCGTGTGCCGTCATTCGAGACGGCCACGACACGCAGTTCGGGCATGGGGACCTCCCGGGTGGTGCCTGCCGACGTCACGTGCGTCGCTGCTTCCGCTAGTCGAGTGTGGCCTGCCCGGGTGCAGCCTGCCACAACCTTGCCGAGTTGCCCGGCGTGTCGGGCGCGGGCCCTGGATCGCCGTTATGGCACGGTTACCTATTCGCAACGCTAAGTGACCAACTGCGTCACCCTGTGCAACTAGCCCCCTCCCGGCGGTCCTCAAAGGTCCCGAGCACCCTGTCGGGAGACCGGACCCAGGGCTCGCAACAGTACTCCATTTGGGCCACGTGCGTGGATTGGCACGCCGCCCACTTTCTGGCAAGGGGTGCTACTCGGCCGCCTGTTGCTCGGTTCCGGTGATCGTGAACGTGGGAAAGTTCACGCGATCTCCAGAAGCGGAGGAGCGTGTGCCGAGTGTTCGTCAGTCCCCGAGGACGCGGCGCAAGTAGGCGTTGCCGAAGACGCGTTCGGGGTCGAGGCGGTCGCGCAGCGCGGTGAACTCGGCGAAGCGCGGATAGACCCGGGAGAGGTACTCGGCGTCCCGGGTGTGGATCTTCCCCCAGTGCGGCCGGCCCTCGTGGGCGGTGAAGATGCGCTCGGCGGCGGTGAAGTACGCCTGATAGGGGGTACCGCGGAACATGTGCACGGCCACGTAGGCGGTCTCCCGGCCGGACGCCGTGGACAGGGTGATGTCGTCGGCCGGCGCGGTGCGCACCTCGACCGGGAAGCTGACGCGCAGCGGGGAGCGGTCGACCATGGCCTTCAGCTCGCGCAGCGTGTCCACCAGGGCCTCGCGCGGGACGGCGTATTCCATCTCCACGAAGCGCACCCGGCGCGGGGACGTGAAGACCTTGTAGGGAATGTCCGTGTACGTCCGCGAGGACAGCGCACGGCTGGAGATCTGCGCGATGGAGGGGATGGTCGCGGGCACCGCACGGCCGACCAGATTGGCCACCTGGAAGACGCCGTTGGACAGGAACTCGTCCTCGAACCAGGCCTTGGCCGGCGGCAGCGGGCGCTCGGGGCCCGCGCTGCGGTTGTTGCGCTTGGTGTTGGTGTTCCCGGTGTGCGGGAACCAGTAGAACTCGAAGTGCTCGTTCTCGGCGTGCAGTTCGTCGAAGTCGCGGAGCACCCGCTCGAACGGCATCGGCTCCTCGCGCGCCGTGAGCAGGAAGATCGGCTCCACGGCGAAGGTGATGGCGGTGACGATGCCGAGGGCGCCGAGGCCGATGCGGGCGGCGGCGAAGATGTCCGGGTTCTCCTTCTCGGAGCACTGCAGCACCCTGCCGTCGGCGGTGACCAGTTCCAGCGCGCGGATCTGTGCGGCGATCGAGGCGGAGTCGCGGCCGGTGCCGTGGGTGCCGGTGCTGGTCGCCCCGGAGACCGTCTGCTCCATGATGTCGCCCATGTTGGTCAGCGACAGGCCCTCCCGCTCCAGGGCCATGTTGAGGCGCTTGAGCTGGGTGCCGGCCCCGACCGTCACGGTCCCGGCCGTGCGGTCGATGTCACGGATGCCGCTCAGCAGCTGAGGGCGTATCAGCACGCCGTCGGTGGCCGCTATGGACGTGAACGAGTGCCCGGTGCCGACCGCTTTCACCGGCAGCCCGTCCTCCGCCGCCCTGCGGACCGCCTCCGCCAGTTCCTCGACCGTGGCGGGCGTGACCTCCCGCGCGGGGCGGGCGGAGACGTTGCCTCCCCAGTTACGCCAGGTGCCGTTCTTCGCGCTCGCTGTGCTGACCAACGGTGCCTCCCCGACCCGGCGCCGGCCGCTTGAGCCGGCGGTACCCGAGGAAACCGACCGCGACCGCGACGGCTCCGGACACCGCCGGAACCCCGTACCCCGCACGCGCCCCGGCCGCGTCGATCACCCAGCCGGCCACGGAGGAGCCGAGCGCGACCCCGACCGCGAGCCCCGTGCTCACCCAGGTCATGCCCTCGGTGAGCTGCGCGCGTGGTACGTGCTCTTCGATGAGGGACATCGTCGTGATCATCGTGGGAGCGATGGACAGACCCGCGACGAAGAGCGCCACGGCCAGAAACGGCAAGTTTCCGACCAGTAGGAGGGGGATCATACTCACGGCCATGGCACACACGCCCAGCAGCCAGCGGCGCTCGGGCCGTCCGGCGAAGTGCAGCAGCCCGAACACCACGCCCGCCACGCACGAACCCAGGGCGTAGACGGCGAGCACCACGCTGGCCGCGGCCTTGTGCCCCTGCTCCTCCGCGAACGCCACCGTCACCACGTCCACCGCGCCGAAGATCGCCCCGGTCGCCACGAAGGTGGCCACCAGCACCTGCAGCCCCGGCGTGCGCAGCGCACTGCCTCCGCCGGTGCGCTCCCGCGGATGCGGCGCGGGCTCGGTGGCGCGCTGCGCCGTCAGCCAGAAGACGCCGGTCGCCAGGAAGCACGCGGCGAGCAGCGGCCCCGCCTCCGGGAACCAGGCGGTGGACAGCCCGATGGAGATGATCGGCCCGAAGATGAAGCACACCTCGTCGACCACCGACTCGAAGGAGTACGCGGTGTGCAGCTGCGGGGTGCCCCGGTACAGCCCCGCCCAGCGGGCCCGGATCATCGCGCCGACGCTCGGCACGCAGCCGATGCCCACACAGGCGACGTAGAGCACCCAGTCCGGCCAGCCGTAGTGCGCCGCGAACAGCAGCAGGGCCGCAGCGCTCAGCGCGAGCAGCGTCGCCGGGCGCAGCACCCGCCGCTGCCCGTACCGGTCGACCAGCCGGGAGACCTGCGGACCCGCCACCGCCGCGGACAGCGCGATGGTGGCCGACAGGGCGCCGGCCAGCCCGTACCGCCCGGTGAGCTGGGAGATCATGGTCACGACGCCGACGCCCATCATGGACAGCGGCATCCGGCCGAGGAAACCCGCGGCGGAGAAGCTCTTCGTGCCGGGCACGGCGAAGAGGGCACGATAAGGGCTGGGCACGGGGTCTCCGATACGCGTCAGTAAGGTGCGACCGCAGTCGATACAGCTTACTGGTGAGGTCCACCTGAGCACACGGGGGAGTACGGCTTCCGGCCTGCGGTGACCCCCGGGCTGCGACCGCGGCGAAGCCCGGCCTCGTGCCGCGGGGAGGTCCGGCTTCCCGCTGCCGGAAATCCGGCCTCCCGCTGCGGGGACAAGCGGCCGGCCGGTGCGAGGACACGCCGCCTCCCGCCCGCAGAGGACCCCGGCCCCGTCCGGGAGGGGACCGTGGTGCCCGACCCGCCGTTTTCCGGCTGTCGGTGCAGGGTGGCAGGATCGAGACATGCCAGACGTGCTCGATGCCAGCCCCTACGACGCCCTGCTCCTGCTCTCCTTCGGGGGCCCCGAGGGCCCCGACGACGTGGTGCCGTTCCTGGAGAACGTCACACGGGGGCGCGGCATCCCGAAGGAACGCCTCGAGGAAGTCGGCCGGCACTACTTCCTCTTCGGCGGGGTCAGCCCGATCAACGACCAGAACCGCGCCCTGCTCGACGCCCTGCGCAAGGACTTCGCCGAGCACGGCCTGGACCTGCCGGTCTACTGGGGCAACCGCAACTGGGCGCCTTATCTGACCGACACCCTGCGCGAGATGGTCCGCGACGGACGCCGCCGCATCCTGGTCCTGGCCACCAGCGCCTACGCCTCCTACTCGGGCTGCCGCCAGTACCGGGAGAACCTCGCCGACGCCCTCGCCACCCTGAAGGACGAGGGGCTCGAGCTGCCCCGGGTCGACAAGCTGCGCCACTACTTCAACCATCCCGGCTTCGTGGAGCCCATGATCGACGGGGTTCTCGAGTCCCTCGCCGACCTCCCCGAGGACGTCAGGGACGGCGCCCACATCGCCTTCACCACGCACTCCATCCCGACCGCGGCCGCCGACACCTCAGGGCCCGTCGAGGGCCACGGCGACGGCGGTGCCTACGTCCGTCAGCACCTGGACGTGGCCGAGCTGATCGCCGGGGCCGTGCGCGAGCGCACCGGCGTCGACCACCCCTGGCAGCTCGTCTACCAGTCCCGCTCCGGCGCCCCGCACATCCCGTGGCTGGAGCCGGACATCTGCGACCACCTCGAGGAGCGGCACGCCGCCGGGGCGCCCGCCGTCGTCATGGCGCCGATCGGCTTCGTCTCCGACCACATGGAGGTCCTCTACGACCTCGACACCGAGGCGAAGGCCAAGGCCGAGGAGCTGGGGCTGCCGGTGCGCCGCTCGGCCACCGTCGGTGCCGACCCCCGGTTCGCCGCCGCGATCCGCGAGCTGATCACCGAGCGGGCGGCCACCGAGCGCGGGGAGAGCGTCACTCGCTGCGCCCTGGGCACCCTCGGTGCGAGCCACGACCTGTGCCCCGTGGGCTGCTGCCCCGCCCGCGCCCCACGTCCCGCCGCCGCGGGCGCCGACAGCCCCTACGCATGAGGAGCACCGTGACCGACCCCCTGCACGCGGAACTGCTTCAGCTGGCCCGGGAGGCGGCCCGCCGCGCCGGAGAGCTGCTGCGCGACGGCCGGCCCGCCGATCTGGCGGTCGCGGCGACCAAGTCAAGCCCGATCGACGTCGTCACCGAGATGGACATCGCGGCCGAGAAGCTGATCACCACGCTGATCGCCGAGCGCCGCCCGCGCGACGGCATCCTCGGCGAGGAGGGCGCCTCGACCGACGGCACCAGCGGCGTCCGCTGGGTGATCGACCCGCTCGACGGCACGGTGAACTACCTCTACGGGCTCCCCACCTGGGCCGTGTCCGTCGCCGCCGAGCTGGACGGCGAGACCGTCGTCGGGGCGGTGTCGGCACCGATGCGTGGCGAGACCTACCACGCGGTGCGCGGCGGCGGGGCCTGGGCCACCGGCGCCTGGGAGGGCGAGCGCAGGCTGGCCTGCCGCCCCGCCCCGCCGCTCGACCAGGCCCTGGTCTCCACCGGGTTCAACTACGTGGCCGAGGTCCGGACCCACCAGGCCGAGGTCGCGCACCGCCTGATCCCGCTGCTGCGGGACATCCGGCGCAGCGGCTCGGCGGCCGTCGACCTGTGCGACGTGGCGGCCGGCCGCCTGGACGGCTTCTACGAGCGCGGACTGCACCCCTGGGACCTTGCGGCCGGGGATCTCATAGCCCGTGAGGCGGGCGCCCTGACCGGTGGACGGCCCTCCCAGCGCCCGTCACGGGACCTGGCGATCGCCGCCGCACCCGGCGTCTTCGAGCCCCTCCAGGCCCTGCTCGAGGACTTCGGCGCCTGGCACGACTGATCACCCGAACGGGCGCCGCGGCACGCGCGCGGCGTCGTGCTGCAACTCGTTGCACGAAGAGCGAGACGAGCGGGCCCCGGCGCTGGATTCGCCGGGGCCCGCTCGGGCAAGCAGTCTGTCGCCGCGCTGAGTCAGACGCCGTACGCGCTGACCTCCACACCGTGCTCCGCGGCGAGCCTGCGCAGGTCCTCCAGCTCGCCCTGCTCCACCTCGACGAGGAACTCGTCGCCCTCGTCACGGGCGCGCGAAAGATCGGACTCGGTCGCCTTTATGCGCTGCAGAAGTCCTGCGGTGAATGCGTCCATGCTGCGCCCCCTCGTCCTGGGTTGTGGGTCGGTGGCACGGGGGTGTGCCGTTCGTCAGGGACGATCACGTCCGTTGCGGATGCCCGGCGCCGCTCGGCCGGGCGGCGACGGTGCCGGACATCCCGCCCCGCTCTGGTCGGGGAAGCGGGCCGAAGCGCACCGCATGGTGGTGCGGCACAAGCAGAGCGTGATCGTGGGATGTAAACCCGTCCTCCCCAAGCTCCCTTCCGTGGAAACCTAACCGGGCGAGAAAATCTCCTATTCCCTCCCGCGGCCCGGCCGTTCCGGGGGCCGCGCCGGACCCCGCACCCCCTCTCACCTGCCTTACCGCCGACTTATGGAGGAAAAGGGCAGGATGGAGGCAAGACACCACCATCAGGAAGGACCAGGGACGTGCGTGTACTCGTCGTCGAGGACGAGCAGCTGCTCGCCGATGCGGTGGCCACCGGACTGCGCCGCGAGGCCATGGCCGTCGACGTCGTGTACGACGGAGCGGCGGCCCTGGAGCGCATCGGCGTCAACGACTACGACGTCGTCGTACTCGACCGGGACCTTCCCCTGGTGCACGGCGACGACGTCTGCCGCAAGATCGTGGAGCTCGGTATGCCCACCCGCGTGCTGATGCTCACGGCCTCCGGCGACGTCAGCGACCGGGTGGAGGGCCTGGAGATCGGGGCCGACGACTACCTGCCCAAGCCGTTCGCGTTCAGCGAGCTGATCGCCCGCGTCCGGGCGCTCGGCCGGCGCACCAGCGTGCCTCTGCCACCCGTCCTGGAGCGTGCCGGGATCAAGCTGGACCCCAACCGCCGCGAGGTATTCCGGGACGGCAAGGAGGTGCAGCTCGCCCCCAAGGAGTTCGCCGTGCTGGAGGTGCTGATGCGCAGCGAGGGCGCGGTCGTCTCCGCGGAGCAGCTGCTGGAGAAGGCCTGGGACGAGAACACCGACCCGTTCACCAACGTGGTGCGGGTGACCGTGATGACCCTGCGCCGCAAGCTGGGCGAGCCGCCGGTCATCGTGACCGTGCCCGGCTCGGGCTACCGGATCTGATCGCGCCATGGCCAGCACTCCCACACCCACCACCCCTCCGGCCCCGCCCAAACCCACCTGGGACCCGCGCAGACCGGTGCCGCCCTTCCCGTGGCTGCGGCCCACCATCCGGATACGGCTCACGCTGCTGTACGGCGGCATGTTCCTGATCGCCGGCATCCTGCTGCTGTCGATCATCTACCTGCTGGCGGCCAACGCCCTGAGCGTGGGCACCAACCTCCCCTTCCGGATCCTCTCCGGCGAGGTGTCCAGCGACGTCTGCCGGCTGCGCAGCAGCGAGCTGCCCGCCGAGGAGATGAACCGGGCGCTCAACGCCTGCGTCAACGAGCAGCGGCAGCACGCGCTGGACGATCTGCTCAGCCGCTCGCTGCTCGCCCTGCTGGGCCTGGCGATCATCGCCTTCGCCTTCGGCTACGCCATGGCAGGGCGGGTGCTGTCCCCGCTGGGCCGGATCACCCGCACCGCCCGCGCGGTGGCCGGGTCCGATCTGTCCCGGCGGATCGAGCTGGACGGCCCGGACGACGAGCTGAAGGAGCTGGCCGACACCTTCGACGACATGCTGGAGCGCCTCCAGCGGGCCTTCACCGCCCAGCAGCGCTTCGTCGGCAATGCCTCGCACGAGCTGCGCACCCCGCTCGCGATCAACCGCACGCTGCTCGAGGTGCACCTCTCCGACCCGAACGCGCCGGTGGAGCTGCAGCAGCTGGGCAAGACGCTGCTGGCCACCAACGAGCGCAGCGAGCAGCTCGTGGAGGGCCTGCTGCTGCTCGCTCGCAGTGACAACCAGATCGTCGAGCGCAAGCCGGTGGATCTGGCGGAGGTGGCCTCGCAGGCCATCGACCAGGTGCACACCGAGGCCGAGGCCAGGGGCGTGGAGATCCGCGGCAAGCGGGAGCCGGCGGTGGTCCAGGGCAACGGCGTGCTGCTCGAGCGGATCGCGCTGAACCTGGTGCAGAACGCCGTGCGGTACAACGTGCCGGAGGGCGGCTGGGTCGAGGTCGGCACCGAGGTCCAGCACGGCCAGGCGGTGCTCACGGTGACCAACACCGGGCCGGTGGTGCCGGCGTACGAGATCGACAACCTCTTCGAGCCGTTCCGGCGGCTGCGCACCGAGCGCACCGGCAGTGACAAGGGGGTCGGGCTCGGCCTGTCCATCGCCCGGTCGGTGGCCCGCGCGCACGGCGGGCACATCTACGCGCAGCCGCGCGAGGGCGGAGGGCTCGTGATGCGCGTCACCCTGCCGATCTGACATCATTCCGCCGACACACGGACGCGTTCGCTTTGCGCGGAATTTTCTGCCGCTCCGGACCGTTGGCTTCTGTGTGATCGATCACAGGGGCGATTTTCCGGCCATCTACTCTCCGTGATCATGCGGGGGGTCGAAACGTCGGAAAAGTCCCGGTTTTCAAGGGGCTTGATCACGGGAAGTACACGGTGAGACGCCTTTGAAGTGCGGCGTTCGTACCGTGTACGGTCCCCTTCGCCATCCAAGCCGATCACTCTTGAGGAGTCCGGTTGGGTGTCGATTGAGTAACAGACCTTGATGTGAGGCAAAATCTCCGCCTCGGGTCGGGCACAAGTCCGGCCTCTCACGCGTTACGTGCGCTGGAGACACCGCAGACACCCAGAGGGGGAGAGCGACATGGCAACCGATTACGACACTCCACGCAAGACCGACGACGACGTCGACTCGGACAGCCTCGAAGAGCTGAAGGCTCGTCGAAACGACAAGTCGGCCTCCGCCGTGGACGTCGACGAGTTCGAGGCCGCCGAGGGTCTCGAACTGCCCGGAGCGGACCTCTCGAACGAGGAGCTGGCCGTCCGGGTGCTGCCGAAGCAGCAGGACGAGTTCACCTGCATGAGCTGCTTCCTGGTGCACCACCGCAGCCAGCTGGCCCGGGAGAAGAACGGCCAGCCCATCTGCCGCGACTGCGACTGAGGACGGGTCGGCCGTGACCGGCTCGACCCCTCCCCGGAAGCGCCGCCTCCTGACGAGGAGGACGGACAAGGGGCCGCAGGACGGCCCGCAGCACACTGCGCGTGAGGACGAGCGAGGCTCAACCGGTTCCGGGGCGGCCTCGCTCGAACCGGTAACGGACCGGGGTGACCTCCCGGCGCCCGCGGAGGCCCCCGCCCCCGCGGCACGCAGGCGTGCCGCGGCGATCCGCGAGAAGGCCAGAGAGGGCGCCCGCAAGGGCGGCGCCCGCGCCCGCGCGGGCCTGGCGTACCTCGCGGACCGGATCATCGAGATCGCCCCTCGTGTGCCCGTGCGGGACCTGCAGACGCTGCGCAGGCAGTTCCCGGGGCTCGGCCCCGAGGAGATCGCCGACAAGCTCGTGGCCGGCGCCGCGAGGGCCACGGCGACGGTCGGAGCGGGCGTCGGCGCGGCGGCCATGCTGCCCGTGCCGCCCGCGATGCCGACCGAACTGGCCGCCGAGGTCACCGGCGTCGCCGCGATCGAGCTGAAGCTCATCGCCGAGCTCCACGAGGTCTACGGGGTCCGACCGCCCGGGAACCTCGCCCAGCGCAGCACCGTGTATCTGAACTCCTGGTCCCAGGAGCGCGGGGTCGAGGCGACGAAGCCGTCGACGCTCAGCGCGGCGATGAACAGCCGCGCCAAGCGCGAGCTGCGCCAGCGGATCATGAAGCGCATGGTCCGCAACCTGCCGAACCTGATGCCCTTCCTGGTGGGAGCGGCCGTCGGGGCGGCCATGAACCGCCGGGACACCCGGAAGCTGGCCGCCCGCATCCGCGCCGACCTGCGCGGGATCCAGGTCCCCTGGGACGCTCTGGCCGACCTCCCCGCCCTGGAGCAGCCCCCGGACGCCCTGTCGCTGAACCACCTCCCCGAGGACGCCCTCAGGGAACTCAGCGGCCACCGGGACGGAAAGGGCCCGGAGGACCGGCGACAGGACGGCTGAGCCGGACCGCCGGCGCGGACCCGGTCGCCCCGGGGACCCTGCGCGAACCGCTGAACGCACCGGGGCGCGCCCACACCGGGTGTCGTGGGCGCGCCCCGTCGTCTCGTCCCGCCGGGTCAGCCGGACCGGCCGTCACCGTGCCGCCGAGCGCAGGCGGCCGGCCGTCACCGTTCCGTCGAGCGCAGCCGGCTGCCACCGTCCCGCTGGTCTACCGCCGGCCGCTCCCGTCGCTCCGGTCCGGTTCCCGGCTCACCGGCCCGGGCGCCGGCTCACTCGCCCGTCCGGTCCGCCGCCGCGGACCTGGCCGCTCGGAGGGCCTCTGCCAGGCGCTCGGGTTCGCGGGTGGAGAGGAAGACGTACGGAGTCGGGTCGTCGGGGTCGGTGACGTCGATGCGGAGGGCTCGGGGGATGTAGGCGCGCAGCAGCATGAAGGAGCGCGGGTCGGCCTTGTACGTGCGCCAGGCGCGGGCCTCCTCCGGGTCGAGGATCTCCGGTTCGCCGAGGGCGGTGACCGGGATCTTGGCCTCGCCGGCGATCAGGTGGCCGCCGACGACGCGGATGCGTACCGAGCCGTAGGAGCTGGCCGCGACGGCCGTCACGGCGGTGCCCGCGGCCAGGCCGGCGAGCATCGGGAGGGTCCCGAGCGGCAGCAGGATCAGCCCCAGTGACACCCCCGCCAGGAAGCAGATCAGCCACCAGGAGCGGGGAGCGGTCAGGCGTTCTTCGTAGGAGGCGGCGGAGAGCTGCATGGAGCCAAGCTTGACACGGTGTCCGGGCCGCGCCGACTCGCGGGTAAGGTCTGCGCCTGTGAGAGGTACTTCCCCAGCTCTTCAGCCCCCGGCCGACGCCGTGAAGCCCGTCCGCCATCCCGACGCGCCCGCACCCGGCGAGCTGCTCGGCGCGCACTACGGCCAGTGTTTCGGCTGCGGCGACGAACAGGCCCACGGCCTGCACCTCCAGGCACGCGCCGGCGAAGGCGTGTCGATCACCGCCGAGTTCACCGTGCAGCCCGCCCACCAGGGCGCCCCCGGCCTCGCCCACGGCGGTGTGCTCGCCACGGCCCTGGACGAGACGCTCGGCTCGCTCAACTGGCTGCTGCGCACCATCGCGGTGACCGGCAGGCTGGAGACCGACTTCGTCCGCCCCGTCCCGGTGGGGACCACGCTGCACCTCTCGGCCGAGGTGACCGCGGTGGCGGGACGGAAGATCTACTCCACCGCGACCGGACGCATCGGCGGCCCCGACGGCCCCGTCGCCGTCCGCGCCGACGCCCTGTTCATCGAGGTCAAGGTCGACCACTTCATCGACCACGGCCGCCAGGAGGAGATCCAGGCCGCCATGAACGACCCGGACCAGGTCCGGCGGGCCCGCGCCTTCGAGGTGAACCCGTGACCCTCGACGTGCTCCTCCGCCGTATCGACCCGGACGTACCCCTTCCGGCTTACGAGCACCCCGGTGACGCGGGCGCCGATCTGCGCACCACCGAGCCCTGCGAACTGGCCCCCGGCGAGCGGGCCGTGCTGCCCACCGGGGTGTCGGTCGCCCTGCCCGAGGGGTATGCCGCCTTCGTGCACCCGCGGTCCGGCCTGGCCGCCCGCTGCGGTGTGGCCCTGGTGAATGCCCCGGGGACGGTGGATGCCGGGTACCGTGGAGAGATCAAGGTGATCGTGGTGAATCTCGACCCGCGCGAGACCGTGCGGTTCGAGCGCTTCGACCGGATTGCCCAACTGGTCGTCCAGCAGGTCGAGAGGGTGCGCTTCGTGCCGGCCGCGGAGCTGCCCGCGTCGGCCCGGGCCGAGGGGGGCTTCGGGTCCACCGGCGGTCATGCCGCCGTGGAGGCCGGGGAAGGCGTAAGCGGTTCAGACGGTCAGGCCGCCGTGAGCGGCACAGCGGGTGGGAATAGATACGCTTCGGTCGTATCCGACCGGGAAGGACAGTGACGTGTTCGGACGTCGCAAGAAGAGGGTTGCCGCCGAGGACGCGGCCGGCGAGGCCGAGCAGGTCGTCGACGGTGTCGACAGCGAGGCGGAGGAGGCCGAGGCCGAACGGCTGAGGCTGGAGCCCGCGCCACGGCCCGACGGGCCCTGGGACGTCTCCGAGGTCAGCAACCCCGGCGAGGGCCGGGTCGACCTGGGCGGCCTGTTCGTGCCGGGCGTCGACGGCATGGAGCTGCGCGTCGAGGTCGCGGGCGACGCGATCGTCGCCGCCACCGTGGTGCTCAACGACAGCGCCATCCAGCTGCAGGCCTTCGCGGCACCCAAGCGTGAGGGCATCTGGACCGAGGTCCGCGAGGAGATCGCGGCCGGCATCACCCAGCAGGGCGGCATCATCGACGAGGTCGAGGGCCCGCTGGGCTGGGAGCTGCGGGCCCAGGTGCCGGTACAGCTGCCGGACGGCACCGGCGGCTCCCAGGTCGTGCGGTTCGTCGGCGTGGACGGCCCCCGCTGGTTCCTGCGCGGAGTGATCTCCGGCCAGGGCGCGGTGCAGCCGCAGGCCGCCGGGCTGCTCGAGCAGATCTTCCGGGACACCGTGGTGGTGCGCGGCGACGGCCCGATGGCGCCCCGCGACCCGATCGTCCTCAAACTGCCCAGCGACGCCCAGATGGTGCCCGAGGGCGTCCAGCAGGAGGAGGGCTCCCGCTTCTCGGGCGGCATGGGCCAGCTGCAGCGCGGCCCGGAGATCACCGAGGTCCGCTGATCCGGCGTATCGCGCCCGGACCGTACGGTCCGGGCGGGGCTGCGTCCGGCCCCGAGCACAGCCGTCGCCGAGGGCCGTCCCGACCGGGGCGGCCCTCGCCGCATGCGTGCGCTGTGCCCTCGTCGCCTGCGTGCGCACTGTTGATCGCCGGGCCGGTCGGCGGAGATACTGTCGGCCGGTTCCGAGGGGGAGGGGCGGGCGGATGACACAGGTGGCCACCGAGACGATGGTGCGCGTCGAGGACGTGCACAAGTCCTACGGCACCGGGGCCGCCGCGGTGCACGCACTGCGCGGCATCTCCTTCGAGGTCCCGCGGGGCGAACTGGTCGCCCTCAAGGGCCGCTCGGGCTCCGGCAAGACCACGCTGCTCAACATCGTCGGCGGCCTGGACTCGCCCGACCGGGGCCGGGTCACCGTGGACGGGCTGGACATCGCCGGTCTCGACGAGGACGGGCTGCTGGCGCTGCGCCGGGACCGGATCGGCTTCGTCTTCCAGTCCTTCGGGCTCATCCCGATCCTCACCGCCGCCGAGAACGTCGGCGTCCCGCTGCGGCTGCGCCGCGCCGACCCGCGCGAGCGCGAGGAACGCGTCGAACTGCTGCTCTCCCTGGTGGGCCTCGCCGACCACGCGGCCCAGCGGCCCGGCGAGCTCTCCGGCGGTCAGCAGCAGCGCGTCGCCATCGCCCGCGCCCTGGCCAACAAGCCCTCGCTGCTGATCGCCGACGAGCCGACCGGCCAGCTGGACGCGGACACCGGCCACGCGGTGATGGAACTCCTGAAGGCCGTGGTGCGCAGCGAACAGGTCACCGCCCTGGTCGCCACCCACGACCCCGCCCTGCTCGACCTCGCCGACCGCGTCCTGGAACTCCGCGACGGAGAAGTGATCGCCCACTGACAGCCGCACCGGGGCGCCCGGATCTGCGCGCCGCCCGGTGATCGAGTCGCCGCTCGTGCACCTGCCGTGACCGTGAGTCGCCTTCCGGGGGTGCCGCGTCACATCCGCGGGACGGACCCGCCGAGGACCGGAGAGGGTCCGGACCCCCAGGCGCCGCGCGGAAGGGGAGGTCAGGGCGGTGCGGGGCGATCATGGCCGACAAGGGCCGGTTCGATGCGCTGCGGCAGAGGGTACGTAACCGTCAGTGGCCCCCGGTACGCTTCAGACATGAGTGCTGTTCCTCGATCCGAGAAGCCGGCAGGCCGGTTCCGGCGCATGCTCGACCGGCTCTCCTCGTCGCAGGAGGACCTGGAGTCCGAGGAGCTGCGTGAAGACGCCGAGACCGCTGGATGTACGCGGATAGGTGACTGCCAGGACCGGCAGATCGTGACGGTTACTGGTACCTTGCGCACGGTCACGCTGCGACCGCGCGCCGGAGTCCCGGCCTTGGAGGCCGAACTGTTCGACGGCTCGGGCGCCCTGGACGTGGTGTGGCTCGGCCGGCGCTCCATCAGGGGGATCGAACCGGGCCGCAAGGTGATCGCATCGGGCCGGATCTCGATGAGCCGGGGCCGCCGGGTGCTGTTCAATCCGAAATACGAACTCAGACCCCTCGGACGGGAGTAGCCGGTGACGTCTCTCGACAAGCCGACAACCGAAGACACATCCGCCGACGACGCCCGGGCGGTGACCGAGGCCGCCTTGTTCGAGGCGTTCGGCGGAGTGCGGGGCATGGTCGAGACGGTGCTGCCCGGGCTTCTGTTCGTCAGCATCTACACGGTCAACAAGGACCTGCACATGTCGGCGATCGCGGCGCTCGCCGTGTCGCTGGTGCTGGTCGTGGTCCGGCTGGCCATGAAGGACACCGTCAAGCACGCCTTCAGCGGCGTCTTCGGTGTCGGCTTCGGCGTGGTCTTCGCGATGATGACCGGCAACGCGAAGGACTTCTACCTCCCCGGCATGCTCTACACGCTGGGCCTCGCACTCGCCTACATCGTCACCGCGATGGCCGGGATCCCGCTGATCGGCCTGATGCTGGGGCCGATCTTCCGGGAGAACCTCTCCTGGCGCACCCGCAACCCGGGCCGCAAGAAGGCGTACACCAAGGCCAGTTGGGCCTGGGGGCTGATCCTGCTCGCGAAGAGCGCGATCCTCTTCCCGCTGTACTGGTGGGCGGACACCACCCAGCTGGGCTGGGTGCTGGTCGCCCTGAAGATCCCGCCGTTCCTGCTCGCGGTGTATCTGACCTGGGTTTTCCTGGCCAAGGCTCCGCCGCCGATCGATGTCTTCGCCGAGATGGAGGCGCGGGAGCGGGAGCAGGAAGCGCAGGAGGCGGCGGCCACCGCCGCGGAGCCGGGAGGCCGGCACCGCAGGGAGGACTGACCTCCCGGGGCGTGGGCAGGCAGCTTGCGTGCACGAGCACGCGCCGGCGCGCGGGAACCGAGTCCGCGCACGAAACGCGACCCGCGCACGAGCCCGAGAAGGGGCGCCCTGGACTCCAGGGCGCCCCTTCTCACGTCGTACATGCTCTCGCGCGGGTGCGCGTCCGCACGCCGTACGTGGCGCGTCCGCCGGCAGCTCAGTCCGCGTCCGGCTTTCTCCGCACCGACAGCAGATCCTCCAGCTGCTCCTCCCTGGCCTGGGCCGCCACGAAGAGCAGCTCGTCGCCGGCCTCCAGGGAGTCCTCCCGGGTCGGGGTCAGCACCCGGGTGCCCCGGATGATGGTGACCAGGGAGGTGTCCTGCGGCCACTGCACATCCCCGACCTGGGTGCCGGCCAGGGCCGACTCCTCGGGCAGGGTCAGCTCCACCAGGTTGGCGTCACCGTGGCTGAAGCGCAGCAGGCGGACCAGGTCGCCGACGCTGACCGCCTCCTCCACCAGGGCCGACATCAGACGCGGGGTGGAGACGGCGACGTCCACGCCCCAGGACTCGTTGAACAGCCACTCGTTCTTCGGGTTGTTGACCCGCGCCACGACCCGCGGCACGCCGTACTCGGTCTTGGCGAGCAGCGAGACGACCAGGTTGACCTTGTCGTCGCCGGTCGCGGCGATGACCACGTTGCAGCGCTGGAGCGCGGCCTCGTCCAGGGACGTGATCTCACAGGCGTCGGCCAGCAGCCACTCCGCCTGCGGGACCCGCTCGACCGAGATCGCGGTCGGCGCCTTGTCGATCAGCAGCACCTCGTGGCCGTTCTCCAGCAGCTCGCCCGCGATCGAGCGGCCGACGGCACCGGCCCCGGCAATGGCGACCCTCATCAGTGACCGCCCCCTTCTTCGGGTCCCTTGGCGAAGGCCGCCTCGACCCGGTCGATCTCGTCGGTGCGCATCATCACGTGCACCAGGTCACCCTCCTGCAGCACCGTCTGCGAGCTGGGCAGGATCGCCTCGCCGAGCCGGGTCAGGAAGGCCACGCGGACACCCGTCTCCTCCTGCAGCCTGCTGATCCGGTGGCCCACCCAGGCCGGGGAGGTGTGGACCTCGGCGAGCTGCACCCCTCCGGTGGGGTCGCGCCACAGCGGCTCGGCGCCCGAGGGCAGCAGCCGGCGCAGCATCTGGTCGGCCGTCCAGCGCACCGTGGCGACGGTGGGGATGCCGAGGCGCTGGTAGACCTCCGCGCGGCGGGGGTCGTAGATCCGGGCGGCCACGTTCTCGATGCCGAACATCTCGCGGGCCACCCGGGCGGCGATGATGTTGGAGTTGTCCCCGCTGGAAACGGCGGCGAAGGCACCGGCCTCCTCGATGCCCGCCTCGCGCAGGGTGTCCTGGTCGAAACCGATCCCGGTGACCCTGCGGCCGCTGAAGGTGGAGCCCAGACGGCGGAAGGCGGTGGGGTCCTGGTCGATCACGGCGACCGTGTGGCCCTGTTCCTCGAGGGTCTGAGCCAAGGCGGAACCCACCCTTCCGCAGCCCATGATGACAATATGCATCGCGTCACACCGTGCTTCCTGCAGGCCCGTCGACCTTCATGACTTTCGTGCTCATGTCTCTCTTTCGGCTCGCCAGGCTGGTCTTCCCACACGTCGCGGCGCAGGCCGCCAGGCAACATCATGCCGGGGGATCACGGTCCTGACGCCCTCCGGGGCCCGGCAGCCGTGTATCGCGTGCCCGAGTCCAACGTATCCGTACCGTTCGCGTCCCGCCGTGACACGATGTCCGCCGGGTCGGACCGGTTGCGGACGGGCTGGACGGCCCGGTCCCGCCGGGCGGCACCGGGTGCGGGCAGCACCCGGGCGGGACCGGGAGGACCGGTTCGGGTGTCGGCCGCGCGCGGACCGGGAGGGCCGGGTCCGGACGGCACCGGGCGGCGAGGCCAAGCGAGGCCCGGCGAGACGAGAGGAACCGCAGATGACGGCCGAGGTCGACGTGCTGGTCCTGGGAGGTGCCGGCGTGGACACCATCGTGCACGTGCCCGAACTGCCCGTGCCGTTCGCCGACAGCCTCATGATCAGGCCCGGCATCGTCACCCGCGCCGGGCAGAGCGGTGACTTCGTCGCCCTGGCCGCCGCCGCCCTCGGCCTGCGCACCCACCATCTGGACCTGGTCGGTGACGACCACGAGGGCGACCTCGTCCGCGCCCTGCACCGCGACCACGGCATCCCGCTCACCGCCGTCCCCCAGCCGCGCGGCACCAAGCGCGCGGTGAACCTCGTCGGCCCCGACGGCCGGCGGCTCTCCCTCTACGACGCGACCCGCGCCGCGGACACCGACCCGCTGCCGGAGGAGACGGTACGGAAGCTGGCCGCCGCCAGCCGGCACGCCCATGTCGTCATCACCCAGCCCTGCGCCGCCGCGCTGCCCCTGCTGCGAGCCTCCGGCCCGACGATCTCCACCGACCTGCACGACTGGGACGGCGTCAACCCCTACCACGAGCCCTTCGCCCTCGCCGCGGACCTCGTCTTCCTCTCCGCCGCCGCCCTCACCGACCCCGAGCCCGTGATGCGCTCCCTCACCGAACGGGGCCGGGCCAGGACGGTCGTCGCCACCGCCGGAGCCGAGGGCGCGTACCTCCTGGCCGACGGCGAGCCGACCCATGTCCCCGCCGCCGAGCCGCCCGGTCCGGTCGTGGACTCCAACGGCGCCGGCGACGCCTTCGCGGCGGCGTTCCTGTACGGCTGGCTGCGCGGGGAACCCGCCGAGCGGTGCGCCCGCTACGGCACGGTGGCCGGGGCGTACGCCTGCACCGTCCCGTCCACCCGGGTGGACAGCATCACCCGCGCGGAACTGCACGCGCGTCTCACCGAGTTGACCGAGGACCGGCAGATCAACCGGCAGATCAACCGGCAGATCAGCGGCGCGTGATGCTGCGCACGCTCGCCAGCGCGAGCAGCCCGAGGCCGAGCAGGGCGACCGCGGCGCCGATCAGTTCCGCACCCGAGTGCATGGGACCTCCCAGGAGGGACGCCGTGGCCCGGCCCGGACGGGCGGGCGGAGCCCGGCGTTCGTCGCATGGTGATCGTCGTGATCGTCGTGATCGTCATGAAGCAGTACGGAGCCCGTCACGGCATGACTCAGTCACGACTGTCACGGCATGACTCAGTCACGACTGTCACGACAGGACTCCGTCCCGCCGGGCACGGCAGGACTCCGATACGACCGGCACGGCACTCCGTCTCGACGTCATGGCGGGCCCCGTCATAGAGGCATGAAAGCGGCCCGGCGTGCGCAATCCGCGGCCCCGCCGGGGCCGTGTTTCACCCGGTGAGCAGAGGGCGGGCGGAGCCGTTCGGATCTGGGGTGGCGGTTGGGCGTGCCTGTGTGCAAAGGCTTACGATCCTCTGTTGTGTCCAAACTGACCGACGTGCCCAAACGGATCCTGATCGGGCGCGCACTGCGCAGTGACCGGCTGGGCGAGACCCTCCTCCCCAAGCGCGTGGCACTGCCCGTCTTCGCCTCCGACCCGTTGTCCTCCGTGGCCTACGCGCCCGGCGAGGTACTGCTGGTCCTGTCCGTCGCGGGCCTGTCGGCCTACCACTTCAGCCCCTGGATCGCCGCCGCGGTCGTCGTGCTGATGCTCACCGTCGTCGCCTCCTACCGGCAGAACGTGCACGCCTACCCGAGCGGCGGCGGCGACTACGAGGTGGCCGGCACCAACCTCGGCCGCAGGGCCGGGCTGACCGTGGCCAGCGCCCTGCTGGTCGACTACGTCCTCACCGTCGCCGTGTCGATCTCCGCCGGCATCGAGAACCTGGGCTCCGCCGTCCCCTTCGTCGTCGAGCACAAAGTGGCCTGCGCCATCGGCGTGATCGTGCTGCTGACCCTGATGAACCTGCGCGGAGTCAAAGAGTCCGGCACCCTCTTCGCCATCCCCACCTACGTCTTCGTCACCGGCATCTTCGCCATGATCGCCTGGGGCGCCTTCCGCGGTCTTGTGCTCGGCGACGAGATGCGCGCCCCCACCGCCGACCTCGAGATCGAACCGGAGCACCCCGGACTCGCCGGTTTCGCCCTCGTCTTCCTGCTGCTGCGCGCCTTCTCCTCCGGGTGCGCCGCGCTCACCGGAGTGGAGGCCCTCTCCAACGGAGTCCCGGCCTTCCGCAGGCCCAAGGCGAGGAACGCGGCGACCACGCTGGCCCTGATGGGCCTGCTCGCCGTCACCATGTTCTGCGGGATCATCGCCCTGGCCGCGGTCACCAAGGTCCGCATGGCCGAGAACCCCGCCGAGGACCTGCTGCGCGACGGCACCCCGGTCGGCGCCGACTACATCCAGCACCCGGTGATCTCCCAGGTCGCCGAGGCCGTCTTCGGACACGGCTCGGTCCTGTTCATCCTCCTCGCCGCGGCCACCGCGCTGGTCCTCTTCCTCGCCGCCAACACCGCCTACAACGGCTTCCCCCTGCTCGGCTCGATCCTCGCCCAGGACCGCTACCTCCCGCGCCAGCTGCACACCCGCGGCGACCGGCTCGCCTTCTCCAACGGCATCGTGCTGCTCGCCGGAGCCGCCGGACTGCTGGTCTGGGTCTACGGCGCCGACTCCACCCGGCTGATCCAGCTCTACATCGTCGGCGTGTTCGTCGCCTTCACGCTCAGCCAGTCCGGCATGGTCCGGCACTGGAACCGCCTGCTGGCCACCGAGACCGACAGGACCGCCCGCCGGCACATGATCCGCTCCCGGGCCATCAACGCCTTCGGTGCCTGCCTGACCGGCCTGGTCCTGGTCGTCGTGTTGGTCACCAAGTTCACCCACGGCGCCTGGGTCGCCCTGCTCGGCATGTGCATCTTCTACGGGACCATGACGGCGATCCGCCGCCACTACGACCGCGTCTTCGAAGAGATCGCCGCCCCGGAGGCCCCCGGCGACGACATGGTGCGCCCCTCCCGGGTCCACTCCGTCGTCCTGGTCTCCAAGATCCACCGGCCCGCCCTGCGCGCCCTCGCCTACGCCAAGCTGATGCGCTCCGACTCCCTGGAGGCGCTCACCGTCAACGTCGACCCGGAGGAGACCAGGGATCTGCGCGAGGAGTGGGAGCGGCGCGGCATCGACGTACCGCTGAAGGTGCTGGACTCCCCGTACCGGGAGATCACCCGGCCGGTCATCGAGTACGTCAAGTCGCTGCGCAGGGAGTCACCCCGCGACGTGGTCTCGGTGATCATCCCCGAGTACGTGGTCGGCCACTGGTACGAACACCTGCTGCACAACCAGAGCGCGCTCCGCCTCAAGGGCCGGCTGCTGTTCACGCCCGGTGTGATGGTCACCTCCGTGCCGTACCAGCTGCGCTCCTCCGAGGCCGCGAAGCGGCGCGCCCGCAAGCGCCAGGAGTGGACGGCTCCCGGCTCGGTCCGCCGCGGCCCGGCCGAGCGCACCAAGGAGACCCCGGCGAACAGCCGGTCCGACACCTAGCCCCGGGCCTCCGGCGTTCGCTCCTCACCCACACCCGGGCGCACCCGGCGCGGACCTCCGTGTCACCCACGTAGACTGGTGGGCTGTTGTCGCGGACGCGCGGACTCGCGGACCCTCGGGGTTGCCGGGGACCGCCCGCCCGGCCCGCGACCGGCCAGGCCCAACCCTCTCGACGTAGTGGAGTCACCCCGCCATGCAGGCAGAACCGAGGAAATCGCTGGTGGGGGAGGAGTACGAGGTCGAGGTCGGCCCCGTCGCCCACGGAGGCCACTGCGTGGCCCGCACGCCGGAGGGTCAGGTGCTCTTCGTCCGGCACTCCCTGCCCGGTGAGCGCGTCGTCGCCCGCGTCACGGAGGGCGAGGAGGGCGCCCGCTTCCTGCGCGCCGACGCCGTGCGAGTGCTGGAGGCCGCAAAGGACCGCATCGACCCGCCCTGCCCCTACGCCGGCCCCGGCCGCTGCGGCGGCTGTGACTGGCAGCACGCCAAGCCGGGCGCGCAGCGGCGGCTGAAGGGCGAGGTCGTCGCCGAGCAGCTGAAGCGGCTGGCCGGGCTCACGCCGGAGGAGGCCGGCTGGGACGGCACCGTGGTGCCCGCCGAGGGCGACAAGGTGCCCGCGGGCGAGGTCCCGGCCTGGCGGACCCGCGTCCAGTACGCGGTCACCCCGGACGGCCGGGCCGGGCTGCGCCGGCACCGCTCGCACGAGGTCGAGCCGATCGACCACTGCCTCATCGCCGCCGACGGCATCAGCGAACTCGGCATCGAGAAGCGCGACTGGACCGGCATGGACTCCGTCGAGGCGATCGCGGCGACCGGCTCCCAGGACCGCCAGGTGGTGCTGACCCCGAAGCCCGGCGCCCGGCTTCCCCTGGTCGAACTGGACCGTCCGGTGTCCGTACTGCGCGTGAACGAGCGCACCGGCGGCATCCACCGTGTGCACGGCCGCCCCTACGTCCGTGAACGCGCCGACGGCCGCACCTACCGGGTCGGCGCCGGCGGCTTCTGGCAGGTCCACCCGAAGGCCGCCGACACCCTGGTCACCGCGGTCATGCAGGGCCTGCTGCCGCGCAAGGGCGACATGGCGCTCGACCTGTACTGCGGTGCCGGCCTGTTCGCCGGTGCCCTGGCCGACCGGGTCGGCGAGTCGGGTGCGGTGCTCGGCATCGAGTCCGGCAAGCAGGCGGTGGAGGACGCGCGGCACAACCTCGCGGACTTCCCGCGGGTCCGCATCGAGCGGGGCAAGGTCGAGTCGGTTCTGCCGCGTACCGGCATCACCGAGACCGATCTGATCGTCCTCGACCCGCCCCGTGCCGGCGCCGGCCGCAAGACCGTCTCCCTGATCTCCACCCTCGGCGCCCGCCGCATCGCCTACGTGGCCTGCGACCCGGCCGCCCTGGCCCGGGACCTGGGCTACTTCCGGGACGGCGGATACCGGGTGCGGACGCTGCGCGTGTTCGACCTGTTCCCGATGACCCACCACGTTGAGTGTGTCGCGATCCTTGAACCGGCCGCGAAGGGCTCCTGACCTGCGGTTTTATGCGCGCGCATTATGTGCGGTGTGGGCGTTACGGGCGATATCTTGACGCTGAAATGACGCTCGTGACGCTCATTTGACGCTCGTTCTGATGGGCTGTCAGGGCCGCTTGCGTTGCTGCTCAGGCGCTCTGGCGGCCACGCCGTCGGGGTAGGCTGGCCGCATAGGTCTGATCGAAGGTGCGCTGATATGGGTGGCGTGCGCTAACGCAGAACTGCACGAGCTGGTGGAGACCACGTAGCGGAGGCGGAGCAGAGCTAGCGCCGGAGTGCCGCAACCCCCGTACTGCAGCCAGGTGGCGAGCTCACGAGTCTTCTGAAGCGGGCTGCCCGGACACCCGCCGACGACATGACGTTGGACGCGGGGCAACGAGTGTCTCTGGTGCGCGCTGCACGATCAGCGTCAGCGGGGCCCGACTGGAGCGTCTCGGCTGGGCGCGACCCCGAGCGGTCGGACCACCAGTACACCTCCTTCAGGCAAATTAACTCCCGTTGCGGAAACAAATCTCTGCTTGCCCGGCGTTGTCGATCTCTGATGCGACAAACGGGGGTGGTCGGCTTGAAGCTGTTCCGTACGGACACAACGAAACGCGGCGTGACTGAGGTCACGCCGCGCCTTGCTGAGATCGAAGCAGATGTGCAGAGCCTCGTTGAGGC
This sequence comes from Streptomyces composti, assembly GCF_012034205.1. Lineage (GTDB taxonomy): Bacteria > Actinomycetota > Actinomycetes > Streptomycetales > Streptomycetaceae > Streptomyces > Streptomyces composti. The sequence goes on along the minus strand of NZ_JAATEM010000039.1, from coordinate 2,796 downwards.
GCACATGGAGATGCTGCTGGGCGTCCGGTTCCTGGCGAGCGAATACAGCACCGGGCCGGTGCACGCCGGCCGGATCGACTCTCTCGGGCTGGATGAGAACGGGGCTCCGGTCATCGTCGAGTACAAGCGTGGTGTCGACGCAGGTGTCATCAACCAGGGCCTGTTCTACCTGGCATGGCTCATGGACCACCGCGCGGAGTTCGAGCATCTGGTCCGCGACCGGCTCGGGGCCCGGGCCGCGGCCCACGTGCTCTGGGGCAGCCCGAGGCTGATCTGCATCGCCGGGGATTTCACCCGCTACGACGTGCACGCCGTGCGCGAGCACCGGCGCAGCATCGACCTGGTCCGCTACCAACTCTTCGGTACGGACCTGCTCGGCCTCGAGACTGTGGCCTCCGTCAGTGGCGGGTCGCCGACCGTACGACGGTTCCGCGGACTGCCGGCTGCGGCGGCAGTGGACGATGGCCAGCGCATGGCGCTGGACGAGCTGGCGCAAGCGCTGGACGAGACACTGCTCGGCCTCGGGGACGGCGTGAACCGCGTTCAGCGAAAGACCTACCGGGCGTATCAGCGCCTGCGGAACTTCGCCTGCGTGTGCCCGCCCCAGAAGTCCAAGCTCGTCGTCTACCTCAAGGTCGATCCGAAGGAGACCGACCTGGTACCCGGCTTCACCCGCGATGTGACAGGGCTCGGCCACCACGGGACGGGTGATCTGGAGGTGCGGCTTCGCACCCCACGGGATCTGGATCGAGCACAGGACCTGTTCCGTGCCAGTTACGCCGCAGCCTGACAGGCCAAGGGCAGCGTATTAGCACGAGGTGCTCGGGTTGTGATCCTTCCGTGGCGCCTATCGACCTGGTGGGTATGTGCTGGCAGTGGACCCGATTGAGCCCGATCTGTAGATCACCGGTTTCCCGTCCAGACGATCCGACGTGTGAAACCGCCTCTCTCCCGTTCCTTTGCCTGGCGCAGTTCTTCTAGCGCTACCGAGTCGATGCCGAGGCTCATAGCGAGGGCATGCACGACTTCCAAGACGTCGACAAGCTCGCCTAGGGCAGCAGCGTCGTCCGCTGATAGAAACTCGGCGACTTCTTCGGTCAGCTTTTCTCGGAGCCTTCTGTGGTATTCGTCGGGTGAGGCAACGTATGTGATCGGCTCGCGCCCCTCGGCTGTGATGATTTCAGGGATCTGGTCCCTTACCAACTTGCCGTAAGTGCCCATTTGCTGCCTCTCTGGATCTAGGAGGACGTGCCAGCGTAGGGTGCGGTGAAGTCGTAGCCGGCAGGTCCGTTGTATCGAGGGACACCGATGACACAACAGCTCTGGGGAAGTCAGCGACATCACACGGCCATCGGCCGAGCCAGACTCTCGCTTCCCGCTCGCCGTGCCCTCGGCGATCTCCAGTTGCGGCCTGGGATGGCAGTCCTGGACTACGGGTGCGGGCGCGGTGGCGATGTGCGCGCACTTCAGCATCTTGGCCTTGACGTCACGGGCTGGGACCCGGTGCATTTCCCGGAAGGGCAGCGTCGGCCGGCTGACGTCGTACTTCTCACTTATGTGCTTAACGTCATCGAGGACCCCACAGAACGGCGGCGGACGCTCCTGCGAGCCTGGGAGCTGGCTGGCTCCGTGCTGGTGGTGTCTGCGCGGTTGCGCTGGGAGCGCAACCAGATCAAGGGGATCGAGTACGGTGACGGCATCCTCACCCAGCGCCGGACATTTCAGCACCTTTACGCCGCGGGAGAGCTCCGGGACTATGTCGAGGAAGCCACGGGCGTGCGCTGCTTGTCAGCGGCGCCCGGCATCGTCTACGCCTTCAAGGACGACTCGGCACGCCTCAGCTACCTGGCCCGACAGATCGCGCCGGATGGCGAGTGGTTGGCATCCGAGGACACCGCGTCGGCGATCAGTGCGGTCGTCGCCCACTTGGAACAGCGCGGCCGGATGCCGCAGCTGGAGGAAATGCCGCAGCCGATCATTAGCCTCCTCGGTCACCTCCGTCCCGCCGAGCTGAAGCGCCTTGCCGAGCAGGAAGCGGACCCCGTGAAGGTGGAACGCGGTGCAGAACGGGCTGCTCTCGACACGCTGCTCTTCCTCGCCGTCGAGTTGTTCCATGGCCGAGGCCCGGCAAGCAGTCTGCCACTTCCCGTCCAGCTCGACATCCGCGCCTTCTTTCCGTCGTACACGGAGGCATGCAAGCGGGCAGACCGCCTGCTGTTCAAGCTGCGCGATGACGCCTACGTCCGCCGAGCCATGAACGGGTCTATCGCCGGAAAGTTCACAGCCACTGCTCTGTACGTCCACCGCCGCGCTCTCCATCGCATCCCGACCGTGCTGCGCCTGTACGAGCAATGCGCCAGCATCGCCGCCGGCCGGCCTGGCGAGTGGTCGGTCGTGAAACTCCGCCACCAAGGCCGAGGCGTCAGCTGGCTCGACTACCCGGAGTTCGACACGGACCCGCACCCCCGACTGGCCGCTTCCTACGCCGTCGACTTGAGGACCCTCAAGTCCTCCTTCACTTCTTACGCAGACTCAGTCAACCGCCCACTTCTGCATCGCAAGCACGAGTTCCTGGCCGAAGATGACCCGGACGTGCCGAAGTACCGGCGTCTGACAGAAGCCGAGGTCCGTGCCGGCCTGTACGAGAGTCCCCACCTGATCGGAACGGAGGAAGGCTGGGAACGCGAACTGGCCCGATGTGGCAGAGAGTTGAGGGGACACCGGTTGGTGCGGCGTCCCGACTGCACCTGAAGCCGTCGCATCGGCCACAGAGGCCCTCAGCTCGGTCAGTGTTGT
>NZ_JAATEM010000038.1 GCF_012034205.1 Streptomyces composti | reverse complement strand
CTCTTCCTGCCGGCGTCCGCCCGGTATCCAAGCACCCTCTCGGACATCCGGACACTCTCGCGTGCGGCCCCGGATCCGGCGACGGCGTCCGGCCCGGAACCCACGACGGCCCGGCCCGCCCGGATCCGGCGACGGCCCGAGCACTCAGCGGGCAGGGGTCACCCCAGCCGGGCCAGCACCTCCCCGGTGCGGTCGCTCCAGGCCACCACCACGGCCTCCTCCGGCACCTGCTGCCGGGGCGTCAGCAGCAGCCAGCGCACCCGGTAGCGGCGGGCGACTGCCGTGCGCTCGGCGCGGGTCGAGCCGGGCGAGAGATACCCGCGGACCTCCGACAGCCGCCGCTGCCGCTCCCGTTCGTCCAGGGCCGCGTCCGGCACGACGGGAGCGGCCAGATCGGCTCCGTAGCCGGCGATGGTCCGCCCGGCGTGCCCGGCGTCGGTGAGCACCACATCGCCGGGCCCGATGTGCCGTGCGGCCCAGGCGTAGTCGGGCCGACCGGGCGGCCGGTCCAGACCCGCCGGGTCCAGGGCCCGCGGCACCACCGCCCCGCCCTGCACGGTCAGGAACCCCGCACAGGCCCCGGCCGCCGCGGCACCGCCGAGCACCCTGCGCCACACCGGCCACGGCCGGGCGGCCGCGAGCTCCACCGCGAGCGCGCACGGCAGCGCCACCAGCAGCGGTCCGATGACGCCGGCGGGGACGTTCGCACCGCTCACCCAGCCGTACGCCGCCAGCGCACAGGCCGACCCGAAGAGCAGCACCAGCGGGTCGCGCCAGGAGCCGCGCCGGACTCGCAGCCACAGCGCAGGCAGCCCGGGCAGCCAGAGCAGCAGCGCCGGCCAGATCACGCCCTCGAGCTCCGCGCGCACGGGCTCGTACGGCCCGCCGGAGAACGCCGCCAGCAGGAGGTCGAAGTACGGCCAGGACACCGCGACCAGCGCCCCCGTCGCACCGGCGAGCAGCCACCGTCCCACCACCGCGCCGGACCGGCCCCGCTGCCATCCGGCGACGAAGGCGACCGCGCCCAGCGCCGCCGCCGCGCCCGTGACCGGGTGGACCAGTGCGATCAGCCCGTAGAGCACGCCGAGGGCCGCGTACCCCGGCAGTCCGCGCAGCCCGCTCGGCCCCACATAGCGCACCGCCGCGTCGTCACGGGCCCGCTCGCCGGTGAGCGCCCAGGCCCGGAGAGTGAGCCCGGCCGCGCACACCGCGAGGTGCGAGAGGTCCGCCACGAGCTGCGCCGGGCCGGGCCCGGCGGTGCCCCGACCGGCGCCCCACAGCAGGGTGAGCGCGGCCAGCGCCGCCACCGGCGCCCACGGACGAGGGGTCAGCACCCGCATCAGGCGGCCGACTCCGGTGAGCAGCACCAGCAGGTTCAGCGGCCCGGTGAGCCGGACCAGCTCCCAGCCGCCCAGGCCGCTCAGCCGTGCGCCGGCACCCTGGACCAGCGCCAGCGGCGAGTAGGCGAGGCTGCCCGCGCCCGGCAGGTCCGCCGAGGGATGCCGTGGATGCAGCAGATCCGCCCGCAGCCGCTCGACGGCCGCCGCCTGCAGCCCGGCGTCGCAGCACAGCGGCACCCGCAGGAACGCCAGCGACATCACGAGCCAGCAGAGGAAGCCGGCGGCCTGGTACGGGGTGGGCCGCCAGGAACCGCCGCCGCGCAGGGCCGTGGCGCCGCGTGCGGTACGCCGCCGGAGCTGGAGGCCGGCGCTCATCGGGCGGTGGGGAGTCGGGGTGTGCGGGGCATTTGCCGTATGTTCCCGCCCAGGTCAACGGCGATGACGTCGACTCACCCGACCGGGTGGCTCGGGCGGCCGACGGGGACCGGCGCCCGAGGCCCCCGCTCAGCGGGCGGCTCGACCGGGGCGCCCTGCGCCGGGACGGGCACCCGGCCGCCCCGCCGGACGCCAGGTGGTCGGCCGGGACGGGGTGGGCCGCGACGAGCCGGAGGACATGGGAACTCCCGTACAGGACAGGGCGATCGGGGAAAGGGAGGGAGAAGGAGAAGGGGGGAGGGAGCGGTGGAGCGGAGGTCAGACGTGCTCGGCGGCGACCGGCCGCGGGGCCGCGGCGTGCTGCGGCGGCACCGCGGTCAGACGCGGGCGGTCGTGCAGCGCGGCCGCCGAGGGAACCGGCCGGCGCTCCGGCAGGGGGATCGCGGGCGGCTGCTCGATCTCGCCGGACAACACCCTGCGCACCACCCGTTCGGCGACCCGGCCGTCGTCGTGCGGGCAGAACCGGGCGCGGAACGCCGCCCGCAGCTGCGCCGAGCGCGAGCCGCGCCAGTGGCCGCTGGTGAAGACGTCGATCAGCTCGTCCTCGCTGTACGTGACCGCCCCGGGCGGGAACGCGGTCACGTCCAGGTAGCTGCCGTGGATCTCCTCGTACGTCTCCCGGTCGGGGGTGTGCAGCACGATCGGCCGGTCCAGGCCCGCATAGTCGGCCATCAGCGGGGAGTAGTCGGTGATCAGTGCGTCCGAGGCGAGGCAGAGCGAGGCCAGGTTCGGGTGGGTGCTGACGTCCAGGACACGGCCCGAGGCTGCCGGGCGCGGCGGGCCGGCCGGGCCGGGGATCCGCGCCAGGATCACGAAGCGCGGGCCCAGGCGGTGCACCACGCGCTCCAGGTCCAGCAGGCGGGGCTGGCTGCGGCGGTGCTCGCGGCGGGCCGGCGCGTAGAGAAGGGCCACCGCGCCCGCGGGGATGCCCAGCGACTCCCGCAGCCGGGCCACGTCCGCCTCGGTCGCGGTGTACAGCCGGTCGGTGCACGGCCGGCCGTACTCCAGCACGGTGTAGCGGCCGGGGCAGGCCCGCTCCCAGGTCAGCGTGGCGTGGCGGTTGGCGGAGACCACGTAGTCCCAGCGGCCGGCGTCCTTCACCAGGCGCGCGGCGCCGGCGCCGGGGGAGACGGCCGGGCGGTCGAGGAGGTCCAGGCCCCGGTGCTGCAGGGGGGTGCCCGTCCCGGTCTGCACCAGCACCTGGCCCCGCCGCTTGCGCAGCCCGGGCTCGAAGTGGCTGTCGCTCACCAGGTACGTCGAGCGGGCGAGCGCACTCCAGTAGGCGGCGGTGCCGGGGGCCAGGCGGCGCGGGCCGGGCGGGACGGAGTGCGGGCTTGCGGGCTCGACCACCCACGCGGTGCGGATGTGCGGGGCGAACTCCCGGAAGGCGGACTCCAGCGCCCCCGGATCGCCGCCGTGGCCCTCGCCCGAGGCGAACACCGCACAGTCGGCGCGCAGCGGGAGCAGACGCTGGAGGTGGTAGTGCAGCCGGAGCGCGGCGGAGCGCAGGGCGCCGAGCAGCCGGCCGGTGCGCCTGGCCGTGCCGCGGCCGAGGGCGCGGGCCAGACGCAGCATCCGGTGGGTGCGGTGCAGGCCGAAGCGGACTACCGCGTGGTCGATCCGTTCCCGCGGCGGCAGCGGCACACCGGGGGCGCGGTGGCGGCGGTAGTGCGCGCGGGCCCGGCGCAGGAAGAGGGCGCGCGAGCCGTGCGGCAGCCGCTCACGACGGGAGTACACCGCCGTCAGATGGCCGACCATGCGGCGGAACAGCAGCGGCCGCCAGTGCGCCAGCTCCGGCCGCCGCTCCACATACGCGAAGACCCGGTCGTACTGGCCGAACACGTCGAAGTGCCGCTCGCCGGCGGTGCACAGCAGGCTGCCCACCCGCCGCTGCCTCAGGTGCACGCACACCCGGTCCAGGGTCGCCACGGTCCGCGCGGCCATCAGCACGGAGTACGCCCAGGGAACGTCCTCGTAGCAGCCGGGCGGAAAGCGGAAGCCCTCGGCCTCGAGGAAGTCCCGCCGGTACGCCTTGTTCCACGCCGCCGCGGGCAGGTGCATCAGTCCCGGCCGGTCCTCGGCCCGGAACGGAGCCGGGCCGTGCTCGGTGAGCGGGGCGGACAGGGCACGGTTGCGCACGGCCTGGCCGGACCAGTGGACGCGGGCGTGGTCGTAGACCAGCACATCCGGGTCGTCGGTCTCCTTCAGCCGGTCGGCGATCGCCAGCAGGGCGTCGGGGGCGAGGGTGTCGTCGCCGTCCAGGAACAGCACATAGTCGCCGGCCGCCCGGTCCAGGCCCGCGTTGCGGGCGGGGCCGGGGCCGGTGTTCTCCGGCAGGTGGACGGGCCGTACGCGGGGGTCGCAGGCGGCGAACTCCTCGATCAGCGCGCCGCAGGCGTCCGGTGAGCCGTCGTCGACGGCGATCAGTTCGAGGTCGGGGCAGGACTGGGACAGCACCGATTCCAGGCACGCGGGCAGATACGCCTGAACCTGGTACGCGGGGACGATGACACTGAACCTGGGCAACGGGCATCCATGGGTCGGCGCGGGCGTTCGGCGCTGTCGGAACGCCCACTGGGCCGTCCTGGTTACGCCCGCTGCGGCATCTGGGGGAATCCGGTCACCCGAAAGGGGCGGACTTGAGCAATCGCCCGCCCCTTCGGCTCAGTTGACCTCTCGTCGGGCTCTGCCGGCCCCCGGCCCGCCCCGGCTCACTTCACGGCGCCCGCCATCACACCGGAGACGAACTGCCGCTGGAAGGCGAAGAACACGATCAGCGGGATCACCATCGAGATGAACGCGCCCGGCGCCAGCACCTCGATGTTGCTGCCGAACTGCCGCACCTGCGAGGTCAGCGCCACCGTGATCGGCTGGCTGTCCGAGTCGGTGAAGATCAGCGCGACCAGCATGTCGTTCCACACCCACAGGAACTGGAAGATGCCGAGCGCGGCGATCGCCGGCCCCGCGAGCGGCATCACGACCCGGACGAACAGCCGCATCTCGCCCGCGCCGTCCAGTCGGGCCGCCTCCAGCAGCTCCCTCGGGATCTCCGCGAAGAAGTTCCGCAGCAGGAACACCGCGAACGGCAGGCCGAAGCCGACATGGAAGAGGATCACGCCGGTCAGCGAACCGAAGATGCCGAGTTTGCCGAAGAGTTCGGCGACCGGCAGCAGGGCCACCTGCACGGGGACCACCAGCAGCGCCACCACGCCCAGGAACCACCAGTCCCGGCCGGGGAACTCCATCCAGGCGAAGGCGTATCCGGCGAGGGCGCCGATCACCACCACGAGGACGGTCGCCGGCACGGTGATGTACACCGTGTTCAGCAGCGAGCCGGTGATGTCGTCGTTCTTCAGTAGGGCCTCGTAGGCGCCGAAGGTCAGCTGCGAGGGCTCGGTGAACACGTTCCACCAGCCGCTGGAGGCCATGTCCTCCGGCGCGCGCAGGCTCGCCAGCAGCAGGCCGATCGTCGGGACCAGCCAGAACAGCCCGACCACGATCAGAAACACCCGGACGAACCCGCCGCTGACCCAGCCGGCGATCCGGGAACCCAGCGACTGCTCGGCCCTGACCTCCTGCACGGGCGGCGGGGCCGCCTTGGTGACACTCCCGGCGCCGGCACTCATCGCCGCACCTCCCGCCTCAGCCGTCGGATGTTGAACCACATCACCGGGATGACCAGCAGCAGCAGGAACACCGCGATGGCGCTGGCGATGCCCGGCTGGTCGGCGGCGAAGCCCTGCCGGTACAGCTCGAGCGCGAGCACGTTGGCGTCGTCCTGCGAGGAGCCGGGCGCGATGATGAAGACCAGGTCGAACACCTTCAGCACATTGATCATCAGGGTGACGGTGACGACCGCGAGGACCGGTGCGAGCAGCGGCACGGTGATCCGCCGGAACACCTGCCACTCGTTGGCGCCGTCCACCCGCGCGGCCTCCAGCAGGTCCCGCGGCATGCTCGCCAGCCCTGCCGCGATCAGCACCATCGCGAATCCGGCCCACATCCAGATGTAGGAGCCGATGATGGCCGGTGTGACCAGCGACGGGCCGAGCCAGTCGAGGCCGTTGTAGGGCTCCTTGAAGTTCTCGGCGGGCAGCCTGAGCTGGGCACCGTCGGCCTTGGCGGACAGCGAGAAGGTGCCGTCGTCGGCCGCGGTGGCGGTCTCCACCACCTTGCCGTCCTTCACCGCCTCGATCTTCATACCGGCGTAGCCCAGCTCGGTGGAGTCGATGGCGTTGAGCGTGCCGACGCCCTTGCCGCGGGTGAAGTCCTGCCAGGTGGTGCCGTTGATCCGGCCCTCCTCCGGCTCCGGCGCCCGCGCGGCCTTCGCGTCGTCCGGCATCACATCGGGGGCCACCCCGACCAGCGGCAGCGACACCGTCTCGCCCACGCTGACCGTGCCCCTGGTGATGAAGGCTCCGCCGCCCGCCGGCTGAAGCGGCGACTCCCGGCCCGGGTGGGCCTTGGGGAACGCCGAGGACTGGGCGAAGGTGTCGTGCACCCCCACCCACACCGCGTTCGCCACGCCCTTGTCCGGGTCCTGGTCGTACACCAGCCGGAAGATGATGCCCGCGGCCAGCATGGAGATCGCCATCGGCATGAAGACGACCAGCTTGAACGCCGTGCCCCAGCGCACCTTCTCGGTCAGCACCGCGAAGACCAGACCGAGCGCGGTCGCGATCGTCGGCGCGAACACCACCCAGATGACGTTGTTCTTCAGCGCCGTGCGGATGCCGTCGTCGGTGAACAGCTGCCGGTAGTTGTCGAACCCGGCGAAGCTGTCGCCGGACTGGTCGTAGAAGCTGCGGATGACGGAGTACCCGATCGGGTAGACCACGAGCGCACCGAGCAGCACCAGGGCGGGCAGCAGGAACAGCGCCGCGACCGTTCTGCGGGTGCCGGTGACGCTCTTGCGCTTGGGAGAGGCAGGGGCCGGTGCCTTGACCCCTGCCGCCGTGTCCGCCGCCATCGCCGGATCAGTTCCCGTACGCCGCCGCCGCGTCGGCCTCCAGCCGCTGCTGGGTGCCCGCGACGTCCTTCGGGTTCTTCAGGAAGTCCTGCAGCGCCTTCCACTCGCCCTTGCCGGGCGTGCCGCCGAAGGCCTGCGGGGCCTGGTCGGACATGTCGAAGCGGAAGTCGTCGCCCGCGTCGATGAGCGCCTTGGCCATCTTCTGCTGGACCTCGTTGGGATACGCCGAGTTGGGCACGTTCTTGTTCGGCGAGAGGTAGCCGCCGAGCTTCGCCTGGATCTCGGCCGCGTCCGGCGAGGCGAGGAACGTCACCAGCGCCTGCGCCGCCTCGGAGTCCTTCAGGATCACCGCGGCGTCACCGCCGGACACCACCGGCGGGGTGTCGCCGACCGAGGGGAACGGGAACACCTTCGCGTCCGTGCCGATCTCCGCGCCCGCCTCGGTGATGTTGACCTGGGAGAAGTCGCCCTCGTACACCATGGCGGCCTTGGGCTGTTCGCCGCCGGTGAAGGTCTGGGTGACCGAGTTCGGGAAGTCGGTCTGCAGGGCGCCGCTCGCCACGTAGTCCTTCTTGCCCCAGATCTGGGCCAGCGTGGTCAGGGCCTGCTTCACCGACGGGTCGGTCCACTTGATCTCGTGCTTGGCCAGCTGGTCGTACTTCTCCGGGCCCGCCTGGGAGAGGTAGACGTTCTCGAACCAGTCGGTGAGCGTCCAGCCGTCGGCGCCGCCCACGGAGAACGGGGTGACGCCCGAGTCGTACACCGTCTGCGCGGCGGTGAGCAGCTCGTCCCAGGTCTTGGGCTCCGAAACGCCCGCGTTCTCGAAGACCTTGGCGTTGTACCAGATCAGCGACTTGTTGGCGGCCTTGTAGTAGACGCCGTACTGCTTGCCGCCGACCTTGCCGATGTCCTGCCAGCCCTGCGAGTAGTTCTCGCCCAGCTCCTTCAGCGCCGCGTCGCCCAGCGGCTTGGCCCAGCCCTTGTCCACGGCCTGCTTGATGGCGCCGGGCTGCGGCAGCATCGCGACGTCCGGCGGGGCACCGCCGGCCACCTTCGAACCGAGGAAGTTGATGATCGGGTCCTGCGCCGGCACGAAGGACACCTTGGCGCCGGTGCGCTTCTCGAACTCCGCCAGGACCTTCTTGAAGTTGTCCTGTTCGGCGCCGGTCCACACGGCGGCCACCTCGAGGGTCTCGCCGTCCAGCTTGGGGAGGGTGACATTGGTGCGGGCCTTGTCGTCGCCCTCGTTCTTGTCGCCGTCGTCGCCGCCTCCGCAGGCGGTGAGCGAGACCGCCAGCACACCCGCCGCGAGGGCGGCGGCCGTCCGTGCGGCTCTGCGCGTGCCGGGGGCCGCCGTGGGGTTCTCAGGCGACCTGCGTATCCGGATGATCCTGCTCGCCTTGCGCATGACTGCCCCGTTCTTCGTTCCTCGTCGAACGTCGAGCGCTGTCCCGTGCGCTCTGGTCTACGCCCGGCGGGTCGGGTCGGCAAGAGTGCGTCAGGTGTCAAGTCCGCGATCGTGATCGTGTCGTGACGGCAATGCGGCGGGCCGGTACGGGAGTTACAGAAGTGACGGAACTTCGGCTGCGGAGACCTCCCGGGCGGCACGCTCCAACGCACTGGCGAGCAGGGCCAGATCGGTCGGACCGTTGCCGAGCTCACGCACCGGGCGACGGGTGGGCGGGTCGCCCATGCGGTGCCACTCCAGCGGGACGACGGTGGGGCGCAGCGTCGCCGTGCGCGGGATGCGCCCGGTCACCCGGCCGCCCTGGAACACCGTCACCCGGCCGTCGGCGCACGCCAGTCGGCCGCGCCCGGGCGCCGGCTCGTCGGGGCCGGACGCGGGCTGCTCGAGCGTGATCCGCAGCCGGGCGCGCCGCGCCGGCTCCGTCTGCGCCGTACGCGGGCAGGGGCCCGTGGCCGCCACCAGGTGCACCCCGAGCCGTTCGCCGTCGCGCGCCACGGCCTCCAGCGCCCGCATCACCGACCCGGCGGCCGGCCGCCCCGGTGAGCCGAGCGCGGGGGAGACCAGCGCGTCCATGTCGTCCACCACCACGACCAGCCGGGGCAGCGGCGGCGCCGCCTCCGCCCGGCGCCGGGCAGAGCCCGGCCGCAGCCGCAGGGTGGAGCTCGGCGGGGTGTCCAGATCGCCCTCGCGCTGGGCGACCATCCGGTCCGACAGCTCCCGGCCGGTGTGCCACTCGGTGAAGTCCGAGCGGCCCAGCAGCTCCGCGCGCCGCTTCAGCTCGGCGCTCAGCGACTGGGCGAACTCCCGCATCCGCACCGGGTCGTTGGCGGCCAGGTGGGTGGTGACGTGCGGCACGTCCGTGCACACCCGCAGGCCCTCGCCGTGCCCGGCGGCCTCCGGGGTGCCGGCGCCCCGGCCGTCGATCAGCACCAGGCCGAGCCGGTCGGGGCGCTCGGCGGCGGCCAGCGAGGCGACCACCGCGCGCAGCAGCTCGGTACGGCCGCTGCCGGGCGGGCCCTCGATCAGCAGATGCGGCCCGTCGGCGGCGAGGTCGGCGGCGACCGGGCCGCGCTCCCCGGCGCCCAGCACGGCCGTCACCCGGCCGCCCAGCGCCCCGGTGTCGTCGGCGGCGTCGGCCCAGCGGGCCATCAGGGACGCCGGGGTGGCACGGGCCAGCCCCAGCTCGTCCAGCAGGCGGGCGGACCGGGGCAGCGGCGCGGCCACCCGCGGCTGCCGGTCGCCGGGCGCGGCCTCGCTGCGCAGCGGGGCGAGGGCACGCGCGAACCGCTCGGCCCAGGCGGCGGAGACCGCGTCGACCGTGGCGAGCGTGCCGTGCCCGACCGGACCGGGATCCGTCCCGGGACCGGTGCGGGCCACGCGCAGCAGCCGCAGGGCCGTCGCCACGTCCCCGCTGAGCAGGGCCACGGCGCCGCACTCCCGGAACGCCGGAGCCACCGCGCAGGCCGCCTCGTACGTCCTGGCCACAGGAGAGGCGGGCGAGGCAGGCGGCGTCTCGGCGAGACACACCACGTGGATCCCGGCCCGCGGCCCCTCCACGGTGAGCCGCGCCACCGCCTCGCGCACATCGGCACCGCCCGGGTCGCCGTCGACCACCAGCACGCTGTGGAAGCCCCGGGGGCCGTCCTCCTCCCGGGCCCAGGAGGGGCGCCGGGGGGTGCCGGAGGGCGGCGGGACGTGCGCGGGGTCGTCCAGGCGGCGCAGCAGCTCCTCGGTGCGGGCCGTGGCCTGCTCCCGGTCGTGGGCGAGCAGCAGCCGGCAGTCCTGGCCGTGCGCCGGGCGCAGATGCGGCAGCCAGCCCAGCCAGGACCACTCGGCGGTGCGCTCGGCCAGGGGGCGGGAGCGGTCGGCGGCGATCAGCACGATCTCGAGGGTGTCCGGGGAGTGCAGCGCGGCCAGCTGCGCCAGCACGGCACGGGCCAGCCCGGCCAGCCGCTCACGCGGGCCGGCCAGGCCCAGGGCGCCCACCTCGCGCAGACCCACCGTCACCGGGACGGCGGGCAGCAGCCGCCCCGATCCGTCCGGCGCCGCCCGGTCCGCCGTCCCGAGCCGCACGGCCAGCGCCTCCGGGTGGCCGGGACCGCGCTCCCACAGACGGGGCCCGGGGCCCAGCGCGGTGAGCAGCAGCGCGGCCGGGTCCGGCCAGGTCTCGGGCACCCCGGCCGGTTCGGGCGCCCGCTCGGTGGCGTCCTCCTCGGGTGCCTGCGGCTCGCCGGCCGCCGCCCGCCCGCCGGCCAGCCGCCGGGCCCAGGCGGTTATGCCGCCGCGCCTGCGCGGGGCGGCGGGGGACGGTGCCGTGCCGGTGGCCGCGGTGGTGCGAGCGGTGGGGATGCCCTGGTGGGTGTCGCTCCGGGAGCCGGTGGCGGCGGCGCCTGCGGGCGGGTGTCCGGGGGTTCTGGGAGGCGCCGCGTCCTCTCCGACGCCATGGGGCCGGCCGCTGTACGTGCCCGTCCCGCTCCCGGTCGCCTCCCGCGGGTCGGCGGGGTGACCGGCGGGCCCCCCGGTCACGTGCGGCGCCGCGGCGGCCGGGGCTGCCCCGTCCGGAGCCCGGTCGTGCCGTGCGCCGCCGGTGACCGGGGCGCCGGTGTCCGGGGCCTGCTCCGTGCGCCCGGAGACCCGGCGGCCCATCGGCGGGCGCGGGTGCTCGGGGCGGGACTCCACGTCGGGGGCGCCGCCCTGGGGCGGCACCTCGGTCCGGGTGCCCGGGACGCCGGTGACGTGTCGCCCGGGGCCCTCGGGGGCCCCGGACCCCTGCGTGCCGTACCTGCCGAGGGGGCCCTGCGGGTCGTCGGGCCCTTGCGGGCCGCCGACGCGGACGTGGCCCTCGCTGTCCGGGGTCGTGGGCGTACGGGCCGCCGGGCCCTCGGACGGGGTGAGGCGCAGCGCCGACTCGCCTATGCGCAGCAGGGCGCCGGGGGGGAAGCGGACCGGGCGCTGCCCGATTCGCCGTCCGTCCAGCGTGGTGCCGTTGGTGGAGCCGAGGTCGGCGACCGAGACCCGGCCGTCCGGGGCGACCGTGACCGCGCAGTGCAGCCGGGAGACGTCCGGGTCGTCCAGCGGCACATCGGCGTCGGCGGAGCGCCCGATACGGATCTCCCCGCCGTGCAGCAGATGCACCCCGCCCGCGTCGGGACCGGCGACCACGTGGAGCCGGGTCGGGGCGTCGTCCAGCTCGGGGTGCGGCTCGGGGACGCCCGGGGCGCCCACGGCCAGCACCGCGCCGTCGATCAGCGGCGGCTCGCCCAGGGTGCAGCGCTGGGCGTCCAGCCGCTGCTCGCCCGCGTACAGCACGGGTGTGCCCGTGGAGCCCTCGCCGCCGGGGACCGCGGAGGCCAGCGCCGAGGCGACCGCGGCAAGCGCCGTGCCCGCGGGCGCCGTGACCAGCACGTCGCGGCGTGTGGCCCGGTCCCGCGCCGAGGCGGCCGGACCCAGCGGGTCTACGACGGTCAGCCGGATCTGCATCGCCGTCAGCGGTCCCTTCTGCGCGGGCGCGGAAAAGCCCCCACCCCGCACGAGCACGTCGGCCAGTACTGCCCCGCATCCTCGCACCTGACACCGACAGCGCGCCCGCCGCTCCGCAACAAGTGATCTTGATTGGTCGGCTCTGCCCGCAAAAGTGCCTGGCGACGCAGGCGCGGGCGCCCGATTGAGATCGGTCACGTCCGTTTTCGGCAACCGGGCGACCGAGGTGAGCGTCTTTCCTTCGAACAGGCGCGGGATCGTGTACGTAAGACCCAGAGAACGACGACAGCCCGGTCTCGCGCACCTCGGCCAGGGAACGTCCGCACGGCCGCGCCGTCCGCCCGGAGAGCGGGCAGGCGCACCTGCGCGGACACCCCCTAGAGTGGGTCGGACGGCAATAGGCCACCAGTAGGGCTAGCAAGCAGCAGGGAGCGCGTGACGTGCGGCCAGTCGGCAGCAAGTACCTCCTCGAGGAGCCGCTCGGTCGCGGCGCCACGGGCACCGTGTGGCGTGCGCGCCAGCGGGAGACCGCGGGTGCCGAGGCGGCCGTGCCCGGACAGCCCGGCGAGACCGTCGCGATCAAGGTCCTCAAGGAGGAGCTCGCGAACGACGCCGATGTGGTGATGCGCTTCCTGCGGGAGCGCTCGGTGCTGCTCCGGCTGACCCACCCCAACATCGTCCGGGTCCGCGACCTGGTCGTCGAGGGCGACCTGCTGGCGCTGGTCATGGACCTCATCGACGGTCCCGACCTGCACCGCTACCTGCGCGAGAACGGCCCCTTCACCCCGGTCGCCGCCGCCCTGCTCACCGCGCAGATCGCGGACGCGCTCGCCGCCAGCCACGCCGACGGCGTGGTCCACCGGGACCTGAAGCCGGCCAACGTCCTGCTCAAGCAGGAGGGCGACCGGCTGCACCCGATGCTCACCGACTTCGGCATCGCCCGCCTCGCCGACTCGCCCGGCCTCACCCGCACCCAGGAGTTCGTCGGCACGCCCGCCTACGTCGCGCCCGAGTCGGCCGAGGGCCGCCCGCAGACCTCCGCCGTGGACGTCTACGGCGCCGGCATCCTGCTGTACGAGCTGGTCACCGGCCGTCCGCCGTTCTCCGGCGGCTCCGCGCTCGAGGTGCTGCACCAGCACCTGAGCGCCGAACCGCGCCGGCCCTCCACCGTCCCCGACCCGCTGTGGACGGTCATCGAGCGCTGCCTGCGCAAGAACCCCGACGAGCGCCCCAGCGCCGAGAACCTCGCCCGCGGCCTGCGCGTGGTCGCCGAGGGGATCGGCGTGCACGCGAGCACCGCGCAGATCGCCGCCGCCGAGAACGTCGGCGCGCTGCTCATGCCCGACCCGGCCCCCGCGCCGGTGCCCGGCTCGAACGGCTCGTCCGGGGACGCCGACCCCACGCAGGTGCTGCCGCAGGGAGCCGGCTCCTACGACCCGAACGCCGCGACCAGCGTGCTGCCGCAGACCGGCGGCCCGTCCGGGCCCGCCGGCCGGTCCGGCGCCGCCGACCCGACGGCCGTCATGCCTCCGGTGCCGCCGGGGCCGCCCGGCGGCCAGGCGCCCGGGCCCGAGGAGCCGCACCCCTGGCAGACCCAGCTGCGCGCGGCCCGCGACCGCAACGAGCAGACCCAGGTCCAGTACCTGGACCCCAGCCAGGACCCGCTGCGCCGCCGCCCCCAGCGGCAGGTCGCCCGGCCGCAGCAGCCTCCCCAGCGGCGCCCCCAGCCGCAGCAGCCGCCGGCCGGCTACGGCTACCCGCCCCAGCCGCAGCGCTACGCCACCCCGCAGCCGCCCGCGCCGCCGCAGCCCCAGCGGTACGCGCCGCCGCCCGCGCCCGAGCCGCAGCGGCCCCGGCGCGAACCCCGGCCGCCGCGGCAGCGCAGCGCCAACCCGATGCGGATCCCCGGCCTGGGCTGCCTCAAGGGCTGCCTGTTCACGCTGGTCATCCTGTTCGTCGCGGGCTGGCTGATCTGGGAGCTGAGCCCGCTGCAGGAGTGGATCGGCACCACCAAGGGCTACTGGGACCAGCTCACCGACTGGGTCGGCAGCGTGACCGGCTGGCTCGAGGAGCTCGGCGGCTCCGGCACGAACGATCCTGCGGCCTGAGAGCGGGCCAGAGCAGCCCTGGGCGGGATGGAGCAGTCCTGAGCGCCGACGGCGTGTTTGCTGATTTGTCGACATCCAGCAGGTGATTTCCGTCTCTGCGGTGAAGCCAGGCTTCCCGGACGCGTAGTTTTAGCGACAACACGCGTCGGTAGGAGCAGTCTTGGCACGGAAGATCGGCAGCCGGTACACCGCCCACCAGATCCTCGGGCGGGGCAGCGCCGGCACGGTGTGGCTGGGCGAGGGCCCCGAGGGGCCCGTCGCGATCAAGCTGCTGCGGGAGGATCTCTCCTCCGACCAGGAGCTGGTCGGCCGCTTCGTGCAGGAGCGCACCGCGCTGCTCGGTCTGGAGCACCCGAACGTCGTCTCGGTCCGTGACCTGGTGGTCGACGGCAACGATCTCGCACTGGTGATGGACCTGGTCCGCGGCACGGACCTGCGCACCCGCCTGGACCGCGAGCGCAGGCTCGCCCCTGAGGCGGCGGTGGCCATCGCGGCGGACGTCGCCGACGGGCTGGCGGCGGCGCACGCGGCCGGGGTGGTGCACCGGGACGTCAAGCCGGAGAACGTTCTGCTGGACATGCAGGGCCCGCTCGGCCCCGGCGGCTCGCACAAGGCGCTGCTGACCGACTTCGGCGTGGCGAAACTCATCGACGCCCCGCGCCGGACCCGGGCGACGAAGATCATCGGGACGCCCGACTACCTGGCACCGGAGATCGTGGAGGGCCTGCCGCCGCGCGCCTCCGTCGACATCTACGCCCTGGCCACGGTTCTGTACGAGCTGCTGGCGGGCTTCACGCCGTTCGGCGGCGGGCACCCCGGGGCGGTGCTGCGCCGGCACGTCACGGAGACGGTGGTGCCGCTGCCGGGGATCCCCGACGAGCTGTGGCAGCTGCTGGTGCAGTGCCTGGCGAAGGCGCCGGCCTCGCGGCTGCGGGCCTCGGAGCTGGCGGCGAGGCTGCGGGAGCTGCTGCCGCTGCTGGCCGGGATGCCGCCGCTGGACGTGGACGAGCCGGATGTGGAGCCGGTACGGGAGGAGGACGGCGAGCCGGAGGAGCCGGTGCCGTCGCCCGGGCCCGTGCGCAGGGGGGCGGTCCCGCTGGTGCCGGGTGCGCGCCCCTCCGACTCCAACCGGGACACCCACACGTCGATGCGGGTTCCCGCCCCCGACGAACTCGCCGGCGGCGCCCACGGTACGGCCCGGGCGCCCCGGGCCGCCGGTGCGCCCCGCCCGGGCTCCGCCCGCAACCGCGCCGCCACCCGCCGCCGGCGCCTCACCCTCGCGGCGTGCACCGTGGCCCTCCTCACCGCGGTGGGCGTAGGCACCTGGCTGGCCGCATCCTCCGACGAGGAGGCCCCGCCTCCCCAGGACACCAGGAACTCCGCCCCCGCCACACCCTGACCTGCCCGGTCCCCGCCCCTCGCGGCCCGGTGCGACCCACCACGGCCGGGCGCGCCTCGTGCTCCTGCCGCCTTCTCGCCGGCCTGCGCCGCCCGAGGCGTTGCGCGCGGGGTGGCCCTGGCGGTCGGGGGTGTGTGGCGGCCCGCGCGGTCGGGCGGGGCTCGTGTCCTTGCGCCGCCCTGTCGTCCTCCCGGGGCGCCCGATGGGGGGTGCCTTGAAGGGCTGGCTGCGCCCCGACGTGCGCGTTGGCCTTTCAGGTGACCGGTTCGGGTGGTGGGCGGGCACGGAACGGGGTCTGGGGCGCGGGGCCCCAGGCGGGAGCATTCAGGCTCGTCGGGTGGCGGGGTGGGCACCGGGCCCGGGGGCCGGGGCGGAGCCCCAGGAGGGTGCAGGAGGGTGGGGATGCAGCAAGGCGAGTCGCGTGGGTGGGAGGGAAGAGGGCGGGCCAGTGGGTGACCGGGGGCCGGACGGCGTGCACAGTGGGCGGAGGAAGCAGTACCGGGAGCCGTTACGCTGGAGGTGTGGCAGTCGTCGACGTATCCGAAGAGCTCAAGTCCCTCTCCTCGACCATGGAGTCGATCGAGGCCGTTCTGGACCTCGACAAGATGAGGGCAGAAATCGCCGTGCTCGAGGAGCAGGCGGCCGCGCCGTCCCTCTGGGACAACCCGGAAGAGGCGCAGAAGATCACCAGCAAGCTCTCCCACCTCCAGTCCGAGGTCAGGAAGGCTGAGGCACTGCGTGGCCGGATCGACGACCTCGCCGTGCTGTTCGAGATGGCCGAGGAGGAGGACGACCCGGACACCCGCGCCGAGGCCGAGGCCGAGCTCGCCGAGGTGAAGAAGGCCCTCGACGAGATGGAGGTCCGCACCCTCCTCAGCGGCGAGTACGACGCCCGCGAGGCGCTGGTCAACATCCGCGCCGAGGCCGGCGGCGTCGACGCCGCCGACTTCGCCGAGAAGCTCCAGCGCATGTACCTGCGCTGGGCCGAGCAGCACGGCTACAAGACGGAGCTCATCGAGACCTCGTACGCGGAGGAGGCCGGCATCAAGTCGACCACCTTCGCCGTCCGCGCCCCCTACGCCTACGGCACGCTCTCGGTCGAGCAGGGCACCCACCGCCTGGTGCGCATCTCGCCCTTCGACAACCAGGGCCGCCGCCAGACGTCCTTCGCCGGCGTCGAGGTGCTCCCCGTCGTCGAGCAGTCCGACCACGTCGACATCGACGAGTCCGACCTGCGCATCGACGTCTACCGCTCCTCCGGCCCCGGCGGCCAGGGCGTGAACACCACCGACTCGGCGGTGCGCATCACGCACATCCCCACCGGCATCGTGGTCTCCTGCCAGAACGAGCGGTCGCAGATCCAGAACCGCGCCACCGCGATGAACGTCCTCCAGGCCAAGCTGCTCGAGCGGCGCCGCCAGGAGGAGCAGGCCAAGATGGACGCACTCAAGGGCGACGGCGGCAACTCCTGGGGCAACCAGATGCGTTCGTACGTCCTGCACCCGTACCAGATGGTCAAGGACCTGCGCACGGAGTACGAAGTCGGCAACCCCGAGGCCGTGTTCAACGGCGAGATCGACGGCTTCCTCGAGGCCGGCATTCGCTGGCGCAAGCAGCAGGGCAAGTAAGCTCCCGCGGCGGGCGGGTCACCGCGCACGCCGCTTTGTCGACAAGGCAACTGCCGCCCCGCGGGCGGCGGTTGTCTTTCTCGTCGGTGCCACGCGCCCCGGATGTCTGGGTTTTACATCACACTCACAGCTTCGTCGTTCGGCAAAGCGCCCGTTCCAGGACATCGCGCACGCAACGCCCTTGACGTCCTTTTGAAAACTGGGAAGGGTGAAACGCGGCATGCGTATCTCTGGGGCGCATGTGAACCGGGGGGCGTTTCTGCACTGTCACCTCCGTCGATCACGGCCCCCGAGCGCCGCCTCACTGACGATGAGCTACTGGGGGTAGCAACCACATGACCAAGAAGACGCGGATCCGTGTCGCACGGATCGCGGCCGGCGCCGTGATCGCGGCCGGTGCCTCGCTGACCGCCGCCGGTGCGGCCTCCGCCCTCGACATAGGCGTGAGCGCCGGTGTCAACGAGGAGGGCGTCGGCGTCGGCGTCGGCGTGGGCCTCGGCGAGGAGGACGAGCCCGGCGAGGAGCCCACCGAGCCGGAGACCCCGCCCACCACCATTCCCGAGGAGCCCAGCGGGGAGCCGACGGAGCCGGAGGAGCCGACCGAGGAGCCCACCGAGCCGGGTGAGCCGACCGAGGACCCCACCGAGCCGGGTGAGCCGACCGGGGACCCCACCGAGCCGGGTGACGACGGCAACGCCGGCGGTGGCGGCAACGGCGTCGACCCCGACGGCGGCGCCGCCGCCCAGGAGGAGGGCTCGTCCTCCCTGACCGACACCGGCGAGGAGGCGCCCGCCGCCTCCGCCCAGGGCAACGGCAAGGAGCTCGCCGAGACCGGTGCCGCCGAGACGACCTTCCTGGTCATCGGCGCCGCCACGATGATCGCCGGTGGCATCGGCTTCCGTGTGCTGCCGCGCGTGATGGCCGGCCGCGGCGGTGCCGCCGCCTGACGGTAGCGGCCCGCGTACGGAGCGTACGCACAGGCGACACAGAGGGGCTCGGAGCGCGACCTGCGCTCCGGGCCCCTCGGGCGTTCGGGCGTCTGCCGCGTCCTGCCTGCTGCGTCCGCCGCGAGCAGGGGCGGGCGGCGGTGAGTCGGTGCGGCGGCTGCCGGCTACGTCACACGGTCTGGTGGGCGAGCAGCGCCAGCGCCGCCACCAGGACCGCGAGGAGCGCGATCAGCGTCATCGGGTTCAGCCCCGCGAAGAAGTTCTCCTGCTGCAGCCGCTCGCGGTTGGCGCGGCACACCGGGCACCGGCCCTCGTTCACGGGCGCTGCGCAGTTCGCGCACACCAGCCGGTCGTACGTCATGCGCTCGCCCTCCTTAGACCGGTTCCCTGCAGTCAACGCCCGCGGCGGTGCGAACGTTCCCCTTCCACTGTGCCAGGTTCCCGCCGAGCGTGCGCCGGACGCCCGCCAAAGGGGGGCTTGACAAGAGGGCGAAAGCGGCCTCCGGTGCCGGACAGTCCGTACAAAGCGCACAAGCCTCGCGCAACCCTCGCCGGTGACTGCGGTCCGGGTTCCGGTTCGCGTATGGTCACGCTCATCTACCCCCGGCGACCCGTGGTGCATCCGTGATCCGATTCGACAATGTCTCCAAGGTCTACCCAAAGCAGACCCGCCCCGCACTCAGGGATGTGTCCCTGGAAGTGGAGAAGGGCGAGTTCGTGTTTCTCGTGGGATCCTCCGGCTCCGGAAAGTCCACCTTCCTGCGGCTGATCCTCCGCGAGGAGCGGGCCAGCCACGGACAGGTGCACGTCCTGGGCAAGGATCTCGGCCGCATCTCCAACTGGAAGGTGCCGCAGATCAGGCGCCAGCTGGGGACGGTCTTCCAGGACTTCCGCCTGCTGCCGAACAAGACGGTCGCCGAGAACGTCGCCTTCGCGCAGGAGGTCATCGGCAAGTCCCGGGGCGAGATCCGCAAGTCCGTGCCGCAGGTGCTCGACCTGGTCGGGCTCGGCGGCAAGGAGGACCGCATGCCCGGTGAGCTCTCCGGCGGTGAGCAGCAGCGCGTGGCGATCGCCCGCGCCTTCGTCAACCGGCCCAAGCTGCTCATCTGTGACGAACCCACCGGCAACCTCGACCCGCAGACGTCCGTCGGCATCATGAAGCTGCTCGACCGCATCAACCGGACGGGCACCACCGTGGTGATGGCGACGCACGACCAGAACATCGTGGACCAGATGCGCAAACGCGTCATCGAGCTGGAGAAGGGCCGCCTCGTGCGCGACCAGGCACGCGGCGTCTACGGCTACCAGCACTGACCGACCGGCTCCACGGAAAGGCTTGACCAGACGCCATGCGCGCCCAGTTCGTTCTGTCGGAGATCGGTGTGGGTCTCCGCCGCAATCTGACGATGACCTTCGCCGTCATCGTCTCCGTAGCCCTGTCGCTCGCCCTGTTCGGCGGGTCGCTCCTGATGAGCGACCAGGTCAACACCATGAAGGGCTACTGGTACGACAAGGTCAACGTCTCGATCTTCCTGTGCAACAAGAACGATGCCGAGTCCGACCCCAACTGCGCCAAGGGCGCGGTGACCGAGGACCAGAAGAGCCAGATCAAGGCCGATCTGGAGAAGATGTCGGTGGTCGACACGGTCACCTACGAGTCGCAGGACGAGGCGTACAAGCACTACAAGGAGCAGTTCGGCGACTCCCCGCTGGCCAGCTCCCTCACCCCGGACCAGATGCAGGAGTCGTACCGCATCAAGCTCAAGGACCCGGAGAAGTACCAGGTCATCGCGACCGCCTTCGACGGGCGTGACGGGGTGCAGTCCGTGCAGGACCAGAAGGGCCTGCTGGACAACCTCTTCGAGCTGCTCAACGGCATGAACTGGGCGGCACGGGCGGTGATGGCGCTGATGCTGGTGGTCGCCCTGATGCTGATCGTCAACACGGTGCGCGTCTCCGCGTTCAGCCGCAGGCGGGAGACCGGCATCATGCGCCTGGTCGGTGCCTCCGGCTTCTACATCCAGGCGCCGTTCATCATGGAGGCCGCGGTCGCCGGGCTCATCGGCGGCACCCTCGCCTGTGCCTTCCTGCTGATCGGCCGGTACTTCCTGATCGACCACGGGCTCGCCCTGGCCGACCAGCTGGAGCTGATCAACTTCATCGGCTGGGACGTGGTGTTGGCGAAGCTGCCGCTCATCCTCGCCACGAGCTTCCTGATGCCGGCGTTGGCCGCGTTCTTCGCGCTGCGCAAGTACCTGAAGGTGTGACATGTGCCAAGAAGGGGCGTGCGGTCAACGGGCCGTGCGCCCCTTCGCGTTGTCCTAGACTCACCGGCATGTCAGGTCGTGACCTGTTCTGTCAGCCCCGCCGCATCCGCCGCGGGGCCGCCCTGACATTGGTGTTCGCCAGTGTGCTGGTCGCGGGCGCCGCCACCGGTTCGCTCCCCGAGGCGAACCGCAGGACCGCGGCGGAGTCGGGCCGTTCGGCCACCCGCGCCCCGCACCGGGCGGATGTCGCACGGGCGGCCGAGGAGGCGATGGCCGACGGCACCTCCCCGATGGAGGCCGCGCAGCGCGCCGTCAGCCGCAGCGGTGACCGCTGGGGCGCCGTCTACTCGGCGGGCGAGTACGAGGAGTTCGAGGAGATCCTCGACGGCGAGTACACCGGCGTCGGCCTGTGGGCCCGCGAGCGCGACGGCCGCATCGAGGTCACCCGGGTGGGCAGCGGCACCCCCGCCGAGGAGGCCGGCATCCGCCCCGGCGACCGGCTGCGCAGCGTCGACGGCCGGAAGGTGGACGGACGCCCGGTCACCGAGGTCGTCGCCATACTGCGCGGCGACACCACCGAGGAGCCCGCGGGCAGCTCCGTGCGCGTCGGCCTCGAGCGCGGCGCCCGGGTGTGGACCGAGACGCTGCGCCGGGTCCGCCTGTCGCGGGACTCCGTCACCGTCCGCGAGCTGCCGGGTCCGGTCACCCTGATCAAGGTGGCCGCCTTCACCAAGGGCTCCGGCGCCGAGGTCCGCCGGGCCGTGCGCCGCAGCCCGGCCGGCACCGGGATCGTCCTCGACCTGCGCGGCAACTCCGGCGGGCTGGTGGCCGAGGCCGTCACCGCCGCCTCCGCCTTCCTCGACGGCGGCCTGGTCGCCACCTACGACGTCGACGGCGAGCAGCGTGCCCTGCACGCCCGCGCCGGCGGCGACACCACCAGACCCCTGGTCGCGCTCGTCGACGGCGGGACGATGAGCGCGGCCGAACTGCTCACCGGCGCCCTGCAGGACCGCTCCCGGGCGGTGGTCGTCGGTTCCCGCACCTTCGGCAAGGGCTCGGTGCAGATGCCGACCCGGCTGCCCGACGGATCGGTCGCCGAGCTGACCGTCGGCCACTACCGCACCCCCTCCGGCCGTGGCGTCGACGGCCGGGGCATCACCCCCGACCTGGAGGCCGGTGAGCGGGCCCTGGAACGGGCCGAGACGATCCTCACCGGACTCGGCAGGTAGCGCCCCCGGCCTGGACCCGGCGGGCAGGGCTCTCGGTACGGCGGCCGCCCCCGCCGCCGTAAACGGCTTCCCGCCGACCCCCCGTGTAGTGCGAAAATGGCCGCACTATGGCTAAGGAAAAAGGGCGCAAGCTGATCGCGCAGAACAAGAAGGCGCGGCACGACTACCACATCATCGACACCTACGAGGCCGGCCTGGTGCTGACCGGCACCGAGGTGAAGTCGCTGCGCCAGGGCCGGGCGTCGCTGGTGGACGGCTTCGTCCAGCTCACCGATCACGAGGCCTGGCTGCACAACGTGCACGTGCCCGAGTACAGCCAGGGCACCTGGACCAATCACAGCGCCCGCCGCAAGCGCAAGCTGCTGCTGCACCGCGAGGAGATCGACAAGCTCGAGGCCAAGGCCCAGGAGACGGGCCACACCATCGTGCCGCTCTCGCTCTACTTCAAGGACGGCCGCGCCAAGATCGAGATCGCGCTGGCGAAGGGCAAGAAGGAGTACGACAAGCGGCAGACTCTGCGCGAGAAGCAGGACCGGCGCGAGGCCGAGCGTGCCATGGCGGCCGTGCGCCGCAGGCAGCGGGCCTAGGGGCCGGACGAGCCCGGCGGGGACGGAGCCCGGCGGGAACACCCCGGCGGCGCGGTGCGTTCCACCGAGTACGACGGCCGGCGGTACCACACCCGGGCGAGGGCCGGGAATAGGCTGGCATCGTCGGGCGTTGGTCACGTACGATGGCCCTGCACCTCACAGCGGGTGCATGCGACCCCTCTGCGGAGGGTTTGAGAAGTCAACATGGGGATGATCGGTTTCGACAGCGGCTGTCGAAACAGGGGAAGCGTGTCGAGGAAGCGGCCATGATCTCGTAAACCACAGGCCGAAAAAAATAATCGCCAATTCCAAGCGATCCATCTCCCAGGGCGAGCTCGCCCTCGCTGCCTGATCTTCAGGTAGCGAGCTGCGGCTCCCCTACTCAAAGGGAGTGTCAGCCCGGGGATGTTCCCGACCCGGTGTCTGGCATCAGCTAGGGAACTAAACCTCCAGCCCGGTCACGGGGCGAAGAGGGAAATCAAACAGTGACTGGGCCCGTCGGAGACTTGTCGGCGTGATCTCCGGGGCCGAGAAAAGCACAGCCGACTGCACACGGAGAAGCCCTGTTTCTGCACCGTTGGACGCGGGTTCGATTCCCGCCATCTCCACAATCTCCATGTGACGAGGCCCCGGTGGTGTGACACCACCGGGGCCTCGTCGTGCATGTGGGGCCCCGCCCCATGTCCGCGCGTCCCGTGGGCTCCTACGGCCAGCCCGTCGATCCGGGCACCGCGAGCGGCCAGTGCGGCACCACGGGTCCGTACTCCCCGACGTGAACCTGTGCGCCGCGCACCACCTCGCGGTCACCTGGAACCTCCTCTGACCGGCCTTCCGGCGGAACCACCCCTGACCAGGACCCCGACCGAGACCAGCAGCGCCGCCACGGCCGCTGGGCGGGATCGCCTGCGGCAGCGCGGCCGGGGACCGGGTGGTGGAGCGCGCCTCGGCCGCGGCCGGGCACGGCGTCC
Organism: Streptomyces composti; assembly: GCF_012034205.1. Classification (GTDB taxonomy): domain Bacteria; phylum Actinomycetota; class Actinomycetes; order Streptomycetales; family Streptomycetaceae; genus Streptomyces; species Streptomyces composti. The sequence goes on along the minus strand of NZ_JAATEM010000038.1, from coordinate 47,280 downwards.
CGGTGGCCGCGGACCGGTGACCGCCGGCGTCATGCCCTCACAGCGTTCGTGCGCAGCACCCGGCGGTCACGCTCACCGCCGACGGGGAGCGGCTGCTGCCGTACGCACGCCGGGTGCTCCAGGCCCAGGACGAGCTGCTCGCCGCCGCGGGCGGACCCGGCCGCTGCTGGTGGACGTGAACTTCCCCGGCGCCGTCACCCCGCGCAGGGTGCTCCGGCGGGCGCGTCGGCCCGCCCACGGGCACGAGCTGCTGGCCCGCTACGAGAGCGGGCTGACCTGGGCGGCGGGGGAGTTGCTGGCGGGGCGGCTGGACGTGTCCTTCGGACGGTTCGCGGGGCTGGCTCCCGCGCTGCGCACCGGGCTGGAGCAGCAGCCGGTGCGGTACGAGCCGATGGCGGTGCTGTTGCCCGAGGAGCACGGGCCGGGCCGGCCTGGACCGGGGTGCCGCTCGCCCCCCCCGGCCGGAGAGACGGTGTACGCCGGGGCGGGCAATCCGCGTACGGCGGAGTGGACCGACCTGGCGCGGCTGCTGTTCGAGGGGCGGGACAAATCGCTCTGGCGCCGCCCGCGCCGCCGGTGCTGGGCGACGCGGAGTTCCAGCGGATCATGGCCGGGATGCACTGCCCGATCCTGGCGGTGGCGGACTTTCCGCTGCTGCCGGGAACCGTGCTGCGGCCGCTCGTGGACCCGGTTCCGCTGTCCCCTGTGTCGCTTGTATGGAGAAAAGGGCTGATTCACCCGGCTTTGGCCGACCTTCGACGGGCGGCGAACGAGCCGGCCCGCACGGAGGGGTGGTTGGACGGGTGGCTTCCGGCCATGGATCGTGTCGTCATGGCGTCCCCGTGATGTCTCACAATTGATACAGAAGGGCACGCTGCAAACACGGAACCTCCGCGTGCGCTACATTCGACGTCCGAGCACAGTGTGATAAACGGGGCGCTCGGACCTGGTGGGGGCCGGTCCGACGACGCGTGCTCCAGTCGAATGCGCACCCGTACCTGCCCGTGGGGGGAAGTGCGTACGCGTGGAGAAGTGGCGAGAAGACGCCCAACCGGAAGGCCCTGAGGCCCCGGAAGCGACCGAGGAACCCTCGGACGGCAAGAGGAACCGGGACCGGAAACCGGCCACCGTGCAGCGGGCTGCCGAGGGCGACGAGCCCGAGGACGCCCGTCCCGGCACGGCCCGGCCGGCCGATGCGACGCAGGTGCTGCGCACCCCGCCCGGCCTGACCGGGAAGCGGCCGGGCGACCGGGGCACCACCGGCAAGGAACCCGGGACTCTCAAGGAGTCCGCGGCGAGGGCCGCGCAGGGTGCCGGTGCGGCGGCGGACCGTTCCTCCGGCCCCAGGAGCCCCTGGGACGCCGTGACCGCACGTGCGCTCAAGGAGCGCGCCGCGCTGCAGGCCTCCGCGTCCCGCAAGGCCCCCGTGACCGCCGGTGCCCCGGCGGACGCCGTGCCGGACAGGCCCGCCGGGGGCGGGCGGCACGACGGCGAGCCGGCCGGTGCCGACGACGCGACCGCGATGCTGCCCCGCGCAGGTTCCGCCCCCGACGACCAGGACAAGACCACGGCCCTGCTGATCAAGCCGCGCACCTCGCCGGGGAACGGAGAGGCCATGCGTGCCCCCGGCGCGCCCGCCGCCCCCACCGCCCCCCTCGACCTGCCCGTGCGCGACCCCTGGGAGGAGGGCGCCGACGACGGCGCCGCCGAGGGCGCGCAGCACGACCCGCACGAAGTGACCGTGCAGCTGGACGCCGTGCAGTTCGTCGACGGCGAGCTGCGGCGGACCACCGGTCCCGGGCAGGAAGGTTCCGACGGGCCCGTCTTCGTCGACGAGTCCGGGCGCCGCAGCCGGCGCTTCCGCCGCATCGGCATGGCCCTCGGGCTGGCCTGCGCCGGGTACGCGGTCGTCATCGGCGCCACCCTGCTGTCCGGCAACTCCGACGCCCCCTGGCTGCCTGTGGAGGGGCCGGAGAAGGAGAAGCCCGCCAGCAAGGTGGAGACCACCCCCGGGCCCGGCGAGGACGACGCCACGCCCGGTTCCGGCAGCAGCCTCGACCCCGGCTCGGTCCCCTCGGCCGGCGCATCGGGCCTGCCCTCGCCCGGCACCAGCGTCCTCGCGCCCGGCACGACCGTGAGCGAGGGCCAGACCGGCGCGGCGACCGGCGACGCCGGCACCACGCCGAGCAAGAAGCCCACCCAGAAGGCCCCCACCGGAGGCGGCGCCGCGTCGACGCCGCCCGCCGAGACCTCGCAGGAGCCGTCGGCCGACCCCACGCCGCCGGCGGACGAACCGGCCGACGAGGTCACCCCGCCGGCCACCGGCGGAGGCGACGGCACGGGCACCGACAACGTCGTCGGAGCGCCCGCCCCCGACCCCGTCGTCGCCGACGGCGGCACCGCCGCCGAGCCGGACTCCGCCGCTCCCGCCACCCCCGCCGCACAGTCCCCGGAGCACATCCTCTGATGGCCATCCGCACTTCCCGCCCCGGGCCGCAAGCCCGCGCCCGAGGCGGCTCCCGGCGTCGCCGCGTGCCCCTGCGCCTGCTGGTGCCGCTGCTGTTCCTGATCGCCCTGATGGCGATGCTGCTGCTGCGCGGCTATGTGCACAGCGAGATCCTCGCCGACCACCGCATCAGCCCCGAGGCGGCCGCCGACAAGGTCCCGGACGAGATAAAGGACGGCGGCCCGGTCATCGACACCCGTGGCGACGAGCCGCAGTCCCTCACCGTCCCCGACGGGCATGTGGTGCTCACCTTCGACGACGGCCCCGACCCGGAGTGGACCCCCAAGGTCCTGGACGTGCTGAAGAAGCACGACGCGCACGCCGTCTTCTTCGTCACCGGGACCATGACCTCCCGCTACCCCGATCTGGTCGAGCGCATGGTCGAGGAGGGCCATGAGGTCGGCCTGCACACCTTCAACCACCCCGACCTGTCGCTGCAGTCCAAGGAGCGCATCGACTGGGAGCTGTCCCAGACGCAGCTCGCCCTCACCGGTGCCGCGGGCGTGCGCACCTCGCTGTTCCGGCCGCCGTACTCCTCCCAGGCCGCCGCCATGGACAACAAGTCCTGGCCGGTCACCGAGTACATCGGTGACCGCGGCTACATCACCGTCGTCAACACCGCCGACAGCGAGGACTGGCGCAAGCCCGGCGTCTCCGAGATCATCCGGCGCTCCACGCCCAAGGACGGCAAGGGCGCCGTGGTGCTGATGCACGACTCCGGCGGCGACCGCCACCAGACGGTCCAGGCCCTGGACCGTATGCTGCCCGACCTGAAGAAGCAGGGCTACGAGTTCGACAACCTCACCGAGGCCCTCGATGCGCCCAGCGCGCACAGCCCGGTCACCGGCCTCGAGCTGTGGAAGGGCAAGGCCTGGGTCCTCCTGGTGCAGGCCTCCGACAAGATCACCGGCGTGCTGGTGGTCGGCCTCGCGATCGTCGGCTTCCTGGTCATCGCCCGGTTCGTGATGATGCTGGTGCTGTCCGCGATCCACGCCCGCAAGGTGCGCCGCCGCGGCTTCGCCTGGGGCCCGCCGGTCACCGAGCCGGTGTCGGTGCTGGTCCCGGCGTACAACGAGGCCAAGTGCATCGAGAACACGGTCCGTTCCCTGGTGGCGAGCGACCACCCCATCGAGATCATCGTCGTCGACGACGGCTCCACCGACGGCACCGCCCGCATCGTGGAGTCCCTGGGCCTGCCCAATGTGCGCGTGGTGCGCCAGCTCAACGCCGGCAAGCCCGCCGCCCTCAACCGCGGTGTCGCCAACGCCCGCTACGACATCATCGTGATGATGGACGGTGACACCGTCTTCGAGCCCACCACCGTCCGGGAACTGGTGCAGCCCTTCGCCGACCCGCGCGTCGGTGCCGTCGCCGGCAACGCCAAGGTCGGCAACAAGGACAAGCTGATCGGTTCCTGGCAGCACATCGAGTACGTGATGGGCTTCAACCTCGACCGGCGGATGTACGACGTGCTGCAGTGCATGCCGACCATCCCCGGCGCCGTGGGCGCCTTCCGCCGCTCGGCGCTGGAGCGGGTCGGCGGCATGAGCGACGACACGCTCGCCGAGGACACCGACATCACCATGGCCATCCACCGCGACGGCTGGAAGGTGGTCTACGCCGAGAACGCCCGCGCCTGGACCGAGGCCCCCGAGACGGTTCAGCAGCTGTGGTCCCAGCGCTACCGCTGGTCCTACGGCACCATGCAGGCCATCTGGAAGCACCGCCGCGCCCTGGTCGAACGGGGTCCCTCCGGCCGCTTCGGCCGCGTCGGCCTGCCGTTCGTGTCCCTGTTCATGGTCGTCGCCCCGCTGCTGGCCCCGCTGATCGACGTCTTCCTCATCTACGGCCTGGTCTTCGGCCCCACCGGCAAGACGATCCTCGCCTGGTTCGGCGTCCTCGCCATCCAGGCGGCCTGCGCGGCCTACGCGTTCGTCCTCGACAAGGAGAAGCTCACCCCCCTCCTCTCACTGCCGCTGCAGCAGATCCTCTACCGGCAGCTGATGTACGTGGTGCTGTTGCAGTCCTGGATCACCGCGCTCACCGGCGGCCGGCTGCGCTGGCAGAAGCTGCGCCGCAAGGGCGGCGTCCAGGCCCCGCCCGGCGCCGCCCAGCAGCCCCTGGTGGACGGCCGCCCGGTGGCCTGAGCACCTCTCACCCCCCCGCGGGGGCCGGACACCACCCGGCCCCCGCACCACCAGAAAGACCCGCATGTGAACGCACCCGCTCGCCCGGCAGGCCACCGGAACTCCGCCGGGGCGGCCCCCGCCGGCCCGGCCACGCCCGGTCCGTCCCCGGCCGGTCCGACCGCCGCCGAGGCGGGCCCCCGCCCGCCCGCCCGCGACCGCTACTTCGACCTGCTGCGCGCCGTGGCCCTCTTCCGGGTGGTGCTCTACCACCTGATGGGCTGGGCCTGGCTGCCCGTCGTCTTCCCGTCCATGGGCGTGATGTTCGCCCTGGCCGGCAACCTCATGGCCCGCTCGCTGAAGCGGCCCGCCGTCCAGGTCGTACGCGGCCGGATGCGCCGCCTGCTGCCGCCGCTGTGGCTGCTCGGCGCGATCGGCGTCACCGGCATGCTCGCCCAGGGCTGGAGCCCGGATGAGGAGCACCCCGCCTGGTGGTGGGTGCACCTCACCTACTGGATCCTGCCGCTGAGCGACCCGCCCTACGCCGAGGGCGTCGCCGGGATCCAGGGCTGGATCGGCGAGGACTGGGCCGCCGAGCTCGCCGGTCCCCTCTGGTACATCCGCGCCTACCTCTGGTTCGTCCTGCTCTCCCCGCTGCTGCTGAGGGCCCTGCGCATCCAGCCCCTGGCCGCGCTCGCCGCGCCGCTGGTGCTCTCCGCCGCCCTGCAGTTCGGCTGGCTCACCATCCCCTTCGAGCGGGTCGACTCGGCGGTCACCGACTTCAGCACCTTCGGCGCCTGCTGGATCCTCGGCATGGCCCACCAGCAGGGCGTGCTGAGGCGCGTCCCGCGGTACGTGGTGCCCTCCATCGCGCCGGTCATCGCCTGCGCGGGCCTCTGGTACGCCTTCCACCAGGACTTCCGCACCGGCCACGACCTGGACTCCATCCCGTTCGCCCAGGCCCTGTGGTCCTTCGGCACCGTCCTGCTGCTCCTGCACCTCAGCCCGGCCTGGTCCGAGTGGCCGCACCGACTGCGCCGCTTCGACTGGCTGATCGGTCTCCTCAACTCCCGCGCGGTCACCATCTACCTGTGGCACAACATCTGCATCCTGACCGCCGCCACCCTCTACGACCGCCTCTGGAACGTCCCGGTGCTGGAGCAGAACGTCCCCTGGCTCCTGGAGAGCTCCTGGCCGGTCCTGCTCCTGGTGTGGATCCTGCTGTCCGCCTGCGTGCTCGCCTTCGGCTGGGTGGAGGACCTGGCGGCCAGGCGAAGGCCCCGCCTGTGGCCGTCCGCCTCCCGCTGAGCGGGCCCCGGTCCGGGGCCACCCCGCCCGACGCCCTATGATCACCTCACTGATGGCGAGGCCGAAGCGACGGGGGCGGAGGCGACGACGGCGTGGGCATACGTGAGCGAACCTCCGGGGGAGACACCGGGGCGGACCTGCGGGCGTCCGACCAGGACCTCACCCAGCTCGCCGAGGAACTGCACGACATGCAGGCGCACCTGGACAAGCAGTTCAGGCGCATGGACGCCATCGTCGACCGCATCGAGGCCGGCTGGCGCGGACCTGCGGGGAAGGCCTACCGCGGTTTCCACCGGGCCGCCGCCGAGGACGCCGTACGCATCCGGGACATCCTGCGCCACCTGGAGCAGGCCGTGCGGATGAGCCGCGACGGCTTCACGGAGCAGGAGCTGGACGTGGTGCGGCAGATGCGGCAGATCCAGGTGGACATCGACAGCGAGGTCGACCGGCTGTCCACGCCGAACACCGGGACCGCGGCGGCTCCGCAGACTCCTCGCAGCAGCCTGAGCTCCTACTGAGGCCGCCACCGGCCTCAGCTGCCGCCGACGCACGTCCTGGTACGACATGAACGGGGGAACCACCGTGGCCAACGGGGGCACCGACGACGATCACATCACCGTGTCGCTGGGCACGCTGAGCGAACTCGCCGGCGATCTCGAGGACATCCTCAAGAAGCTCAACGACCGGCTCGACGACCTCTACGACCGCGTCGTCCCGGTCGTGCTCTCCTGGGAGGGGGAGGCCCGGGAGGTCTTCGTCGACAAGCTGGACGAGTGGGACCGTTCGGCGCAGGACCTGGAGGCCGCGCAGAAGTGGCTGCACGCATGTGCCACCAGCAGCCACGTCAACTACACGGCCGCGCACCAGGCCGTGCTGCGGGGCTGGGGAGCGCGCTGATGGCCGGACCGGGAGCCCCGGCGGCCGGGCCGGGCGGGCAGAGCGGGACGATCGACGTCAAGCCGTCCGATCTGCACCGTGTCTCCTCCGGGGTCGCCGCTCAGCAGACGCCCATGGACAAGGGCGCCAAGAGCCTCCTCGAGGACCTCAGGAAGTACCCGGACGCCGGCGGCTGCGGAACCGCCCCCGAGGCGTTCGCCGCCTCCTACGTCAAGGTGGGCAACCGCTTCCTCGAGGTGTGGGCGCGCAGCGTGGTGAGCATAGGCGGCGCGGCGGTCGGCTTCGCCACCACGGCCAACAACTACGCCGAGGCGGAGGCCGCCAACGACCCCTCCGGCAGCACCCGCGCGCTCACCCAGCCGCCCCCGCAGGTCATCGACAAGGCGCCGTCGTACGGTCCCGTGCCCAACCTCACATGGGGTGACGACGACGGGGGCGACGACTTCATCAGGAGTCTGCTGGAGTGGGTGCCCGGACCCGTCAAGGAAGCGCTGCGGCCTGTCGTGAAGCACGCCTTCCGGATGGGGAAGGTGGCGGACGTCTACCCCTTTCCCCAGCAGCACTACCTGAGTTCGCTGTCCAAGGCGTGGATGACGACGACCGTCACGCTCTCCACGGCCGAGGGCGCGCTGACCGGCAACGTCAGCAGCATCACCCAGCAGAGCAACAGCGAATGGCACGACGCCATGCGCAAGTTCTGCAGCTCGCTGTGGGGGACCACGGCGTGGGGGACGCAGCACGAGGGCTACGAGTGGCGGCACGACTCCGGGTCGTCGGCGACGGCCAGCCACCCGGTGATGACGGTGCTGTTCGACACCGCGCAGAAGATCGGCGATCTGCTGTACGACTACGCCGAGGCCGCCGTCTACCTCAACGGCGAGGTGTGGGACGTCTATGTGGAGGCCGTCAAGGACGCGATCCCCAAGGTCGAGGTGAACCTCAAGGACGGCGTCGGCCTGGACGACGTCAAGGGCCTCATCAAGGGCGTGGCCAAGGGGGTCGTCAAGGGGGCCCAGCAGCTCGGCACGGGCATCGTCCTCAACATGGACACCGCCAGGCTCAACGCGATCGTCACCGAGTACAACCGGCGCGTCAACGCGCTGGTGCCCGAACTCGACGCGCTGATGGGGCCGCTGGACGAGGCCCACCGCAGCGCGCCGAGCTTCCACGCGGAGGAGGCGCGGGCCCAGGCCTTCGGTGCGCGGGCGCTCAACGAGTTCAGGACGGAGCACACGTACACCGTTCCGGGGGATGACCCCAGGGACCACTACTTCCCGCTGGACCTGGCCGGCCAGGAGGGCATCCACGGAAGCCATGTCGTGGACAAGCACGTCGGACTCACCGACGAACAGCTGACGCAGCGCCTGAGGGACCAGCCGAACGCACCGTCCGCCTCCGCCTTCAAGGACCTCGCCACGGCGCAGCGGCTGACCCAGCAGGTGCTCGACAACGACGCCAACGCGATCCGGGTCGACGAGTGGATCCAGGGCGTGGAAAGACGAATGGCCGCGAGGCCCAACTACAACCCCGATGCCTCCAGCATCCAGCCCCCGCTGCAGCTCACGGTGAACGAAGTGGTGGGGCGTACCGTGACCCGCGACCAGTACGACGCACACGGTATGAATGCCACCGCGCAGGACGTGCACACCGTGCAGGTCGCGCTGAAGTACAAGCGGGGGCTCGATCCGCCCTTCGTCGTCGTGACCGCGTACCCTGTCAGCCCTTAGGGGGTTCGACGGTGTCCAGGTGCTTCGAGGTGACGGTGAGGACGGTGACGGCTTGATCCTGCATACCGCGCGGCTTTTCATCGACGGCCCGGTCAAAAGAGTTCTGGATCTCGCCGCCACGGTACGCGAGTCCGAAGGGACGCTGGATCTCGATACCGAGCTGCGGCGTTTCATCCGGCTCACGCACACCACCATGGCGACGGACTGGATCTGCCCGATCGCCACGGTGAACGCGATGCTCGACCATGTGGCGCGTCTGTGCGCCGAGGGCGGCGAGGAGATCCCGCGCGAATTCCGGGCGCTTCTGCAGCGAGCCGCGGGCGATGCGGACGCCACGGAGTTCCTGCACGCGCTGGCGGGCAGGCTGCGCGCGCTGGAGCAGAACCGGTCCGAGGACTACGACGTGCTCCCCCTTTCGCGCTGGGAGATCGAGGTCCGGTTTCCGCAGCTCTACGGTTTCGGATACAACTGGCTCTACGAGGGGGAACACGAAAGCATTCGGGACGCCGTCGAGGCCTGTACGGCCGGCGAGCACCCCTACTGTGCCGAATTCCTGTCCCCCATGGCCGCCGAGGCGCAGACCGCACTCGTGCTCTTCCCGGGAGAGCAGGAAATGAAGGAGAATCTCGCCTCCGTCGTTTTCTGGGCGACCCCGGGGAACGTCCGTGAATTCCTCGACGCCGTGAACGAGCACATGCGGCGAGAACACGTCCCCCAGCCCTGAGCCCGCCACCCCCGAGGTCCTTCCGTCATGCCATCCGTGAACCGGTCCGCCACCTACCCCGACCGTGAGACCGCCCAGTGGGCCACCCAGCAGGTCGTCACCGCCAACGAGCAGCTCATCCACCGCTGGCTCGCGCAGGGCACCCGGCCACGCCTGACCATCGAGGCGTCCTGGCCCTCGCGGGCCGAACCGGTGGGCCGGGTGCTGCTGAGGGGGATGATGCTGGCCGGCCGGGACCCGGTCGACGTGCGTGCCGCGCGGGTCGTGCTCCGGCGGGAGCCCTCCGCCCCGCACGGCTTCGTCGTCCACGCCACCTTCCCCGTCTATCTGTAAGGCCGATCGCAGTGCCCCTGAGCCCCCTCGAACACGACCGCCGCTACGGCGAACTGGACCAAGTGATGCGTGCCTACACCGGGCAGGCGGCGGACGACACCGCGGACGCCCCCGGCCAGGCCTTCACGGCGTACCTGAGGCACACGTGGCACACCCGGCCCTGGGCGCTGGCCGTGGCGGAACGGCAGCTGCGGGAGTACGCCGAGAACCCGCCGGGACGGCTGCGCCTGCGGCTGGGGGAGTTCTACGCCATCCCCGACGTGGGCCTGCCCGAGGGGCAGGTGCGGCAGTGGCTGTTCCGTCTGGCCGACCACATCAGGCACAGCATCGACAACGGCGAGGTGCCGCCGCCCGCCACCCCGGCCACCCACTGGGAGTGGCACGCCCGCTTCCCCGAGCTGGGCCAGTTCCTCGGCGGCTGGTTCTCGCAGGACATGCCGGACGAGTTCGCGGACCACGAGGCGGCGGTCGCCGACTACCGCGCCACCACCGACCGGCGGCTGGTCGCCCGGCTCGTCGGCGAACTGCACGAGCTGCTGGCCCTCGGCCTCGACGAGGCCGACTACGCGCAGGCCCTCGCCGAGCTGGGCATGGAGGTCGATCCGCCGGAGTCGTACACCCACGCCGCCTGGCTGGCCCAGCTGGCCGGCCACCTGGCGCAGCCGCTGCCCGACTACGGCAACCCGGACGCCCGGTAGGGCCGAGGTGTCCCCGGCGCAGAGCGTGTGGAACACTGCACGGCGCCGCGGAAGCGGTCAGAGTGATCCGAGCTGGAACGGGGGCGGGCGGGAATGAGCAAGCGGCGGACGCAGGGCATGCTGCGTTTGATGGCGAGCGGGGAGCCGGTGGAGGTCACCAGCCCCATGGCGTCCGTGAAGACGCTGGCCAGGCTCGCCTTCATCGCCCAGCAGTTCGGGTACGAGTACGCCGATGTGCGCACCGGCGGGTACAACAACTCCTCGCTGGTGATGCTGATCGTGCCGGACCCGTCGCCGCAGGCGCGGGCGCGGGCCGCGCAGAACTGGGCGCAGTACCCGAACGCCGGCGACGGGGTGTCGCTGCCGCCCCTGGTGCCGGACGCGGTGGAGCTGCTCAAGGCCCGCATCAACTTCGACCTCACCGGCAGGAGCGCCGAGAAGCGGATGCTCTACGGGGCGATCGGCACCACCGTGGGCGCGGTGGTCGTCGCGCTCAGGAGCGGGGGTGACGGGCTGCTCTGGGGTGGTCTGTTCTGGGCCCTCCTGATGGGCATCCTCGCCGTCGGGTTCGTCGTCACCCGGCGGCGCAACGCCACGTTCGCAGCCCGGCTCCAGGCCGCCGGATTCGTCCAGGTCACCGACGAGACCGGGCGGCTGCGCTATCTGCCGCCGGGCGGGCAACTCCCCGGTCACGGCAATCCGTTCGCCCAGCAGCAGCCGCAGTACGGCGGGCAGCAGCCTCACTTCCCGCAGCAGGAGTCCCAGTCCCAGCAGCAGCCGCAGTACGGGCAGGCCCAGACCGCGTACGGTCAGCAGGCTCCCTACGCCCAGCCCCAGCAGCCGCGGATGCCCGCACCGCCCGCCGCGCCCGCGTACCCCCAGTACCCGCAGCAGGCTCCGTACGGCCGGCAGCCCCAGTACGCCCAGCCCCAGCCGCCCCAGCAGAACCCCCACTGGCAGCCCCCGCAGGGCTGACGCACCGGCGGCGCGGCACCCGGGCCTCACGGGTCGCCGGCGGCCCATGGCGGAAACCTCTCATCACGCCCTTTTCCGGGGTGAGAGCAACGTTCCCTCGCGGTCACCGGGTGCCACAGACCGGAAACGCCACCTCCCTACCTTCGGGACGCGGGACCAGCCCCGAGCGGCATCGTCCGCACCCCGGAGAACGTGGAGGCGTCATGACAGCACCAGGCCGCTGGATCCAGCACTGGGATCCGGAGGACGAGACCTTCTGGAAGACCACCGGCGAGAAGGTGGCCCGCCGCAACCTCTGCTTCTCCGTGCTGTCCGAGCACATCGGCTTCTCGGTGTGGACCATGTGGTCCGTGCTGGTGCTCTTCATGGGCCCCGAGTACGGACTGAGCCCGGCCGACAAGTTCCTGCTGACATCGATGGTCACGCTGGTCGGCGCGGTGGTCCGCATCCCCTACACCTTCGCCGTGGCGGTCTTCGGCGGCCGGAACTGGACCGTCGTCTCCGCCGCCGCGCTGCTGGTGCCGACCGTCGCCGCGTTCGCCGTGATGGAGCCGGGCACCTCCTTCTCCACCTTCCTGCTGGTCGGCCTGCTGGCGGGCATCGGCGGCGGCAACTTCGCCTCCTCCATGACCAACATCAACGCCTTCTTCCCGCTGCGGCAGAAGGGCTGGGCGCTCGGCCTGAACGCCGGCGGCGGCAACATCGGCGTCCCGGTCATCCAGGTCGCCGCGCTGGCCGTCATCGGCGCCGGCGGCGGGCCGCGGGTGCTGCTCGGCGTCTACATCCCGCTCATCGTGGTCGCCGCCGTGCTCGCCGCGCGGTACATGGACAACATCGCCTCGGTGAAGAACGACACCGGGGCCGCCAAGGAGGCCGCGAAGGACGCGCACACCTGGATCATGTCCTTCCTCTACATCGGCACCTTCGGCTCGTTCATCGGCTACAGCTTCGCCTTCGGGCAGGTGCTGACCACCCAGTTCGGCCGCACCCCGCTGCAGGCCGCCTACGTCACCTTCATCGGCCCGCTGCTCGGCTCGCTGATCCGCCCGGTCGGCGGCCGGCTCGCCGACCGTTACGGCGGCGCCCGGATCACCCTGTACACCTTCGTCGCCATGGGCGCGGCCACCGCGGTACTGATCGCGGCGTCCATGCAGAAGTCGCTGGCGCTGTTCACCGTCGCCTTCGTGGTGCTGTTCGTGCTGACCGGGCTCGGCAACGGCTCGACGTACAAGATGATCCCCGGCATCTTCCAGACCAAGGCGCTGGCCAAAGGGCTGCGCGGCGAGGACGCCGCGGCCTACGGGCGGCGGCTCTCGGGAGCGTCCATGGGCCTGATCGGAGCGGTGGGCGCGCTCGGCGGAGTCGGCATCAACCTGGCCTTCCGCCAGTCCTTCCTCTCCTACGGATCCGGCACCGGTGCCTTTGTCGCCTTCCTCGCGTGCTACGCGGTCTGCTTCGTGGTCACCTGGTCCGTATACCTTCGCCGCCGGCCGGCCCCGGCGATCACCACCAGCCCGGCCACCGAGGAGAAGCCGCAGCTCAGCTACGCCGAAGTGTGACGTAACACGGGTGACATCGAGCCGAACCGAGCCTGTCACGGATCATTGACAGGCTCGGTTCGGCATGGAGGCGGAGCCGCGCCTCACGCAGCACGCCGACTCGAGTGCGGGACGAGAGCCATGTACGACGAACCACAGCGAACGGACCACGGGCCCCTCGCGGGTTTCACCGTGGGCGTGACCGCCGCGCGCCGCGCCGACGAGCTCGGCGCGCTGCTGCAGCGCCGCGGGGCCGCGGTGCTGCACGCCCCCGCCCTGCGCATCGTGCCGCTGGCCGACGACAGCGAACTGCTCGCGGCCACCAAGGAGATCATCCAGCAGGCACCGGACATCGCCGTGGCCACCACGGCGATCGGCTTCCGCGGCTGGGTGGCCGCCGCCGACGGCTGGGGGCTCGGGGAGGATCTGCTGGCGCGGCTGCGCGGGGTGCGGATCCTCGCCCGCGGCCCGAAGGTGAAGGGTGCGATCCGGGCGGCCGGGCTGACCGAGGAGTGGTCGCCGGCCTCCGAGTCGATGGCCGAGGTGCTCGACCGGCTGCTCGAGGAGGGCGTCGACGGGCTGCGGGTCGCGGTCCAGCTGCACGGCGAGCCGCTGCCCGGTTTCGTGGAGGCGCTGCGGGCCGGGGGAGCGGAGGTGGTGGGCGTGCCGGTCTACCGCTGGCTGCCGCCGGAGGACCTCGGGCCGGTGGACCGCCTGCTGGACGCGACCGTGGCCCGCACCCTGGACGCGGTGACGTTCACCAGCGCACCCGCCGCCGCGTCCCTGCTGTCCCGCGCGGAGCACCGCGGCCTGCTGGACGAGGTGCTCACCGCGCTCCGCCACGACGTGCTGCCCGCCTGCGTCGGCCCGGTCACCGCGCTGCCGCTGCAGGCGCGCGGCCTGGACACCGTGCAGCCGGACCGCTTCCGGCTCGGCCCCCTGGTGCAGCTGCTCTGCCAGGAACTCCCCGCCCGCGTCCGCTCGTTGCCGGTCGCCGGGCACCGGCTGGAGATCCGCGGCCACGCCGCCCTGGTGGACGGCGACCTGCGGCCCGTGCCGCCGGCCGGGATGTCGCTGCTGCGTGCCCTGGCCCGGCGCCCCGGCTGGGTCGTCTCCCGCGCGGACCTGCTGCGCACCCTGCCCGGCGCGGGCCGCGACGAGCACGCCGTGGAGACCGCGATGGCCCGGCTGCGCAACGCCCTGGGCACCCCCAGGCTCATCCAGACGGTGGTCAAGCGCGGCTACCGCCTGGCCCTCGACCCGCACGCGGACGCCAAGTACGCGGACGCCTAGGCCACGTACGCCGGCGCCTCGCCGTGCCGGGCGGGCGTGTGGTCCACGTCAGCCCGGGCGCACCCGGCGTGCAGGCGAAGCGGCCGGAGGGGTTCCGGGCGCGGCGGCGGGCGGGCACTGTAGGGAGAACGGTTGCTCTGGGCTCCTCCTCGCATCCCACCGGCCCTCACACGACCGGGGTGCACCTAGGCGGTGACGGGAACATGGCGCTGGGAACCTCCACGGCGGCGCAGGCGTACGAGCTGCGGTTCGACACCGGGCGGATCTGTCTGGACCTCCTCGCCACCACGCATCCGGTGGAGCGGCTCGGCTCGCTCGAGGTGCTGCGTGCCTGGATCACCGGGTCCGGTCTGGTGCCGCCCGGCACCTCGCTGGCGCACGCCGATCCCTCCTGGCCGGCCGCCTTCCGTGAACTGCGCGGCTGGCTCGGCCCGTTGGTCCGCAGCCGGCCGGCGCCGGGCAGCGCCTCCTGGGACCGCGCGCTCTCCCGCGTCAACGACCTGGCCCGTGCGGCGCCGCCCGCCCCGTGCGCGGTGCCCGGGGACGACGGCGCGCTGGTGCGGTGCCTGGACGGGCCGCCGGGGCTGGCCGCGCTGCTGGCGGCGGTCGCGCGGGACGCGGTGGACCTGCTCACCGACCCGGTGGCACGGGCGAGCCTGCGGCAGTGCGAGGGCGACAACTGCCCCATCGTGTACGTCGACACCTCACGGGGGCGCAGGAGGCGCTGGTGCTCCAGCGAGGTCTGCGGGAACCGGGAACGGGTGGCCCGGCACCGACGCCGCGCGGCGCTCACCCGGACCTGAATGACCGTGATGTTCCTTCTGCGGCAGGGCTTCCGGAAAATCCCGCGCGTGATTTCGCTAACACGAAGTTTGGTTGCCTTGGGGTACGGGTAAAGGCGCCGGACCCTCGATTGTGGCGGAAATGTAAAGAGGGATCGGGGGGAATGTGGTCGCATGTCTGGCTCGTCACGTCACCGCTGAGAAAACTGTCACCTCGCGTTGAACATCCAACGCCCCCCGCACGTACCGCTTGTCGAGCGACCGACTGGGGGATCCCCCGGACACCGGAGGTGGGCGTGCGCAAGGATGCGGCCGTGGCCAATGAACGTGGATCGAGGGCCCGACATCGCATGTCCTCACAGCCCTCGGAACCTGACGAGGAGCTGATGCGTGCTCTGTACCGCGAGCACGCCGGCCCCCTGCTCGCCTATGTGCTGCGGCTGGTCGCCGGAGACCGGCAACGCGCCGAGGACGTCGTGCAGGAAACGCTCATCCGTGCCTGGAAGAACGCCGGTCAGCTCAATCGGGCGACCGGTTCGGTACGCCCCTGGCTGGTGACGGTCGCCCGGCGCATCGTCATCGACGGCCACCGCAGCCGGCAGGCCCGGCCGCAGGAGGTCGATCCGTCGCCGCTGGAGGTCATCCCCGCGGAGGACGAGATCGACAAGGCGCTGTGGCTGATGACGCTGTCGGACGCGCTCGACGACCTGACCCCGGCTCACCGGGAGGTGCTCGTCGAGACGTACTTCAAGGGGCGTACCGTCAATGAGGCGGCAGAGACGCTCGGCATACCCAGCGGCACCGTCCGCTCCAGGGTGTTCTACGCCCTGCGTTCGATGAAGCTGGCACTGGAGGAGCGGGGGGTGACGGCGTGATGAGTGTGTACGGGGGAAACCAGGGATTCGGCGCGGGTGGTGCGGGTATGTCTGGTCCCATGAAGGGGACACCGGTGCCGAACGAGCACGAGACCGTCGGCGCCTACGCCCTCGGTATCCTCGACGACGCCGAAGCAAGCGCTTTCGAGATGCACCTCGCGGGCTGCGAATGGTGCGCCCAGCAGCTCGACGAACTCGCCGGCATGGAACCGATGCTGGCCGCGCTCGCGGACATGCCCGGTTCGGGCACCCCCTCCGTCGGCGAGTCGCTCTCCGCCAAGCCGTCCCCGCGCGTGGTGGAGAAGCTGATCGACGAGGTCGCCGAGCGCCGCGCCAAGAAGCGCCGCCGCAACTTCTACATGGTCGCCGCCGCGGGCGCCCTGATCGTCAGCGGCCCGTTCGTGGCCGTCGCCACCAGCAACGGCGGCGACTCCGGCTCGGGCGGCGGGGGCACCAGCACCACGCTCTCGGCGAACCCGGCCAAGGAAGCCTTCGACCTGATCCCCGACAAGATCACGGCCACCGACCCCTCGACCAAGGTCGCCGCGACCGTCGCCCTGCAGAAGAAGGACTGGGGCACCGCCACGGTCGTGGAGATCAAGAACGTCAAGGGTCCGGAGAAGTGCTCGCTGATCGCCGTCGGCAAGAACGGCGAGCGGGAGACGGTCACCTCCTGGTCCGTCCCGGACTGGGGCTACGGCCTGGCCGACGCCAAGACCGACAAGGCCAAGCAGCCGCTGTACGTGCAGGGCGGCGCCTCCTTCGAGCCGAACCAGATCGATCACTTCGAGATCATGACGTTCGGCGGGGAGAAGATCGTGGAGATCGACGCGTAGAGCCTTCTGCCCCACCGGCCCGCGGGACGTCGAAGGGCGGCCCGCCCGCGTCCGCGGGCCGGTCCGGACGAAAGGCCCGGCCGCCGCCGTAGCCTCGCACGGCCCCCTTCGCGTACGGTTGACGGCTGCCCAGCACGTCAGAAGGGGGCCCGGTGGCCGCTCAGGCTCAGCAGGAAACCGCGGTCGTTCACGACTCCGTACGCGACCGTGAGATCCGCGTCGAACAGGAACACCTGGACCGGGTGTACCGACGCCTCGAGGAGAAGATCCACGAGGCCGAGTTCCTCATGCGCGACGCCGCCCAGCGCGGCCAGGTCGGCACACCCGGCGCGCTCGCCGAGCGTGACGCCCAGGTCTTCCGCGCGGGTCTCCACCTGAACCGGCTGAACAGCGAGTACGAGGACTTCCTCTTCGGCCGGATCGACCTGCTGCGCGGCAAGGACGGCAAGAAGGGCCCGGACGGCGCCTACACCGCCGTGGAGCCCGCCGAGGGCGCCGTCCGCCCCGACAACACCGCCGACATCGCCGAGACCCTGCACATCGGCCGCATCGGCGTCCTCGACGAGGACTACGCCCCGCTGGTCATCGACTGGCGCGCCCCGGCCGCCGCGCCCTTCTACCGCTCCACCCCGGTCGATCCCGGCCGGGTGGTGCGCCGCCGGGTCATCCGCTCCAAGGGCCGCCGCGTCCTCGGGGTCGAGGACGACCTGATGCGCCCCGAGCTGAAGGCGTCCCTGGACGGCCGTGAGCTGCCCGTCATCGGCGACGGCGCCCTGATGGCCGCGCTCGGCCAGGCCCGCACCCACACCATGCGGGACATCGTGGCCTCCATCCAGGCCGAGCAGGACCGGGTGATCCGCGCCCCCGCCGCCTCGGTCACCCACGTCGAGGGCGGCCCCGGCACCGGCAAGACCGCAGTCGCCCTGCACCGCGCCGCCTACCTGCTCTACCAGGACCGGCGCCGGTACGCGGGCGGCATCCTGATCGTCTCGCCCACCCCCCTCCTGGTCGCCTACACCGAGGGCGTGCTGCCCTCCCTGGGCGAGGAGGGCCAGGTGGCGATCAGGGCCCTCGGCTCCCTCGTCGACGGAGCCGAGGCCACCCTGTACGACTCCCCGTCCGTGGCCCGCGTCAAGGGCTCGTACCGCATGCTGAAGGTGCTGCGGAAGGCCGCCCGCGGAGCACTGGAGCTGAACGATTCACCGGAGCGGCTGCGGGTCGTCGCCTTCGGCCGCCGCCTGGAGCTCCAGACCGCGGAGCTGGAGCGGATCCGGCGCACCGCGCTCGGCGGCACCGCACCGGTGAATCTGCTGCGCCCGCGCGCCCGCAGACTGCTCCTGGACGCCTTGTGGGAGCGCTCCGGCGCCGCGAACCGGCACACCGACCCCGAGCTCGCCGCCGAGCTGCGCTCCTCCTTCGACGAGGACATCACCTCGGAGGACGCGTTCATCGCCTTCCTCGACGCCTGGTGGCCCGAGCTGACACCGGCGGCCGTGCTGGACGCCATGGCCGACGAGCGGCGCCTGGTCCGCTGGGCGCGGCGCGTCCTCGACCAGGGCGAGGCCCGCGCGGTGGCCCGCTCGCTGCGCAGGGACGGCTTCTCGGTGCACGACATCGCCCTGCTGGACGAGCTGCAGGCCATCCTCGGCACCCCGCCCCGGCCCCGCAAGAAGCGCGAGATCGACCCGCTGGACCAGCTCACCGGCCTGGAGGAGCTGATGCCGGTGCGCGAGGAGACCCAGCGCGAGCGGGCCGAACGGCTGGCCCAGGAGCGCGTCGAGTACGCCCACGTCATCGTCGACGAGGCGCAGGACCTCACGCCCATGCAGTGGCGGATGGTCGGCCGCCGCGGCCGGCACGCCACCTGGACGATCGTCGGGGACCCGGCCCAGTCCTCCTGGTCCGACCCGGACGAGGCCGCGCACGCCCGCGACGAGGCGCTCGGCAGCCGCCCGCGCCGCCGTTTCGAGCTCACCGTGAACTACCGCAACCCGGCCGAGATCGCGGATCTGGCGTCGAAGGTGCTCGCCCTCGCCATGCCCGGCTCGCGGGCGCCGCGCGCGGTGCGCTCCACCGGCGTGCAGCCGCGGTTCACCGTGGCGGACGGCGATCTGGGCGCCACCGTGCGAGCGGAGGCCGCCCGGCTGCTCGAGCGGGTGGACGGCACGGTCGGCGTGGTCGTCGCCATGCAGCGCCGCGCCGAGGCCCGGCGCTGGCTCGAAGGGCTGGGCGACCGGGTGGTGGCGCTCGGCAGCCTGGAGGCCAAGGGGCTGGAGTACGACGCCACGGTGGTCGTCTCCCCGGCCGAGATCGCCGACGAGTCCCCGGCCGGCCTGCGTGTGCTCTACGTCGCCCTGACCCGCGCCACGCAGCAGCTGACGGTGGTGTCGGACGTGCGCGACGAGCCGGACGCCCAGGGCGTGCCCGACCTGCTGCGGGACTGATCGGTGAATCCGCTGCCGGACCGGGCCGAGGGCTGCGCCGGGACGTGACCGCGGCCGTGCCCCGGGACGGAACCGGGGATCGGTGCCGGGGCCGTACCGGGGGGCGCACGGGAGCAACCGGGGGAACGCCGCCCCGCGCGGGAATCGCCCTGCGCGATCCGTTTGTTAGCCTGGGCGTGACACCGGCCCGATCCAAGCCCCCGGGCCCAACCTTCGTCGCTTCGAGCGACCACTTGCCGCGAGGCGAGCATGGCGGGTCGGTGTCGTGAACGCCGGAGAGGCCCACGTCGAGGAAGTGACGTGGGCCTCTTTCGTTGCCTCAGCGCCTCTCGTATTGTGGAAGTCAGTTTCCGTCAGCGGGAAGTGCGCTTTCGTACGCCCGTGAACAAAACGTCCGTAATCCGAGGTGGTTACCGCGTACTCAGCGGTAGGTGCGACGATCGGACGGCACAACAGAGCGACACGGTGAAAGCAGAGGAAGTCGGCCATGGCAACGGCGCCCAGCGTCTCCTACTCGATGACCATTCGGCTGGAGGTGCCCGCGAGCGGAACGGCCGTCTCGCAGCTCACCACGGCCGTGGAGTCCTCCGGAGGCTCGGTCACCGGCCTCGACGTCACCGCGTCCGGACACGAGAAGCTCCGCATCGACGTCACCATCGCCGCCACCTCGACCGCGCACGCCGAGCAGATCGTCGAGCAGCTCCGCCGGATCGAGGGCGTCACGCTCGGCAAGGTCTCCGACCGTACCTTCCTGATGCACCTCGGCGGCAAGATCGAGATGGCGTCCAAGCACCCCATCCGCAACCGTGACGACCTCTCCATGGTCTACACGCCCGGCGTGGCCCGGGTCTGCATGGCGATCGCCGAGAACCCCGAGGACGCCCGCCGGCTCACCATCAAGCGCAACTCGGTCGCGGTGGTGACGGACGGCTCCGCGGTGCTCGGCCTGGGCAACATCGGCCCCAAGGCCGCGCTGCCCGTGATGGAGGGCAAGGCCGCCCTGTTCAAACGCTTCGCCGGCATCGACGCCTGGCCGATCTGCCTGGACACCCAGGACACCGACGCGATCGTCGAGATCGTCAAGGCCATCGCCCCCGGCTTCGCGGGCATCAACCTCGAGGACATCTCCGCCCCCCGCTGCTTCGAGATCGAGGCGCGGCTGCGCGAGGCCCTGGACATCCCCGTCTTCCACGACGACCAGCACGGCACCGCCATCGTCGTGCTCGCCGCCCTCACCAACGCCCTGCGGGTCACGCAGAAATCCATCGAGAGCATCCGCGTGGTGATGTCCGGTGCCGGTGCGGCCGGTACCGCCATCCTCAAGCTGCTGCTCGCCGCCGGCGTCAAGAACGCCGTGGTGGCCGACATCCACGGTGTGGTGCACGCCGGCCGCGAGGACCTCGTCGACGCGGCCCCCGGCTCCGCGCTGCGCTGGATCGCCGACAACACCAACCCCGAGAACCTCAGCGGCACCCTGAAGGAGGCCGTGCGCGGCGCGGACGTCTTCATCGGCGTCTCCGCCCCGAACGTCCTGGACGCCACCGACGTCGCCGCCATGGCCGACGGCGCCATCGTGTTCGCGCTCGCGAACCCGGACCCCGAGGTGGACCCGGCAATCGCCCGTCAGACGGCGGCCGTTGTGGCCACCGGACGCTCGGACTTCCCGAACCAGATCAACAACGTGCTGGTCTTCCCGGGTGTGTTCCGCGGCCTGCTCGACGCGCAGTCCCGCACCGTCAACACGGAGATGATGCTGGCCGCCGCCAAGGCGCTGGCGGACGTGGTCACCGAGGACGAGCTGAACCCGAACTACATCATCCCCAGCGTCTTCAACGACAAGGTCGCGGGCGCGGTCGCCGGAGCGGTGCGGGACGCCGCCAAGGCGGCCGGTGTCGCCGCCCACTGACGCGCACCCCTGGACCACCGGCGCCCGCGCCCGGCCGCGGGTGTACCTCGCCGGATCACGGGAACACGGTGCCGGACCGCCGGAACGCGCGGGAAGGACGGGGCAGCGCGGGAAAGCGGCGCCGACCGGCTGTGAGGAGCGCCACGGCGTGCGGAAACGGCGCGTCGCGGAACCTCAGGGTCCTGGCCGACCTCTAGTGTGGCGACCAGGGCCTGCCGTTCGGATCAGGTCGCAGGAGGTCTGCGGCACCTCGCCGACGGTGGTGACCCCGCGTCAGCGGGCTGATCCCGGCGGCAGGGACCTGGGCCTGCGTGTGACACTCACGAGTGTTCTCACGACTCCTGCGGGTGCCGGATTGGCTTTCCCGCCGCAGGTGGAGGCAGGATGCCTCCCTGGGCGCGAGGGTTCGACGTCGGACCCGGGTCCGGGGCCTCACCGAGAACCCTGGCAGCATCGGCTTGGCCGTGCCCGACATGCGGCCCCGCCGCGTGGCACGCCTCAACGGCAAGAAGAACACGGGAGTAACAACATGAACCGCAGTGAGCTGGTGGCCGCGCTGGCCGACCGCGCCGAGGTGACCCGCAAGGACGCCGACGCCGTGCTGGCCGCGTTCGCCGACATCGTCGGCGATGTCGTCTCCAAGGGCGACGAGAAGGTCACCATCCCCGGCTTTCTGACCTTCGAGCGGACCCACCGCGCCGCTCGTACGGCTCGCAACCCGCAGACGGGTGAGCCGATCCAGATCCCGGCCGGGTACAGCGTGAAGGTTTCGGCGGGCTCCAAGCTGAAGGACGCGGCCAAGGGCAAGTAAGGGCACCCGAGCAGACTCCGGCCGGGCGCCCGGGGCGGCCGCCGGTCCTCGTGACCGGCGGCGCGCATCCGGCGCCCCGTCAGGGTGCTTCAGCAAAGCCGATGGGGCGGTCACCCGGGTCCGGGTGACCGCCCCATCGGCGTGCGGATACGCGGGCGTCAGCCGAGCGCCTTGCCCGGCAGCTCCGCCTTCGCGCCGAGCTCGACCAGCTTCTCCATGAAGTTCTCGTAGCCCCGGTTGATCAGCCCGATGCCGTGCACCCGGCTGGTGCCCTGGGCGGCGAGCGCGGCGATGAGGTACGAGAAGCCGCCCCGCAGGTCCGGGATGACGAGGTCGGCGGCCTGCAGCGGGGTCGGGCCCGAGACCACCGCCGAGTGCAGGAAGTTGCGCTGGCCGAAGCGGCAGTCGGAGCCGCCCAGGCACTCGCGGTAGAGCTGGATGTGGGCGCCCATCTGGTTGAGCGCGCTGGTGAAGCCCAGCCGGGACTCGTAGACCGTCTCGTGGATGATGGACAGGCCCGTGGCCTGGGTCAGGGCGACCACCAGCGGCTGCTGCCAGTCGGTCTGGAAGCCGGGGTGCACATCGGTCTCCAGCGCGATGGACTTCAGCTGGCCGCCCGGGTGCCAGAAGCGGATGCCCTCGTCGTCGATCTCGAAGGCACCGCCGACCTTCCGGTAGGTGTTCAGGAACGTCATCATCGAGCGCTGCTGGGCGCCGCGGACGTAGATGTTGCCCTCGGTGGCCAGCGCCGCGGACGCCCAGGAGGCGGCCTCCAGGCGGTCCGGGATGGCGCGGTGGGTGTAGCCGCCGAGTTTCTCCACACCGGTGACCCGGATGGTGCGGTCGGTGTCCATCGCGATGATCGCGCCCATCTTCTGCAGCACGCAGATCAGGTCCTCGATCTCCGGCTCCACGGCGGCGTTGGACAGCTCGGTGACGCCCTCGGCGAGGACGGCCGTCAGCAGCACCTGCTCGGTCGCGCCGACCGACGGGTAGGGCAGCCGGATCTTGGTGCCGCGCAGCCGCTGCGGGGCCTCCAAGTACTGGCCGTCGGCGCGCTTCTCGATGGTGGCGCCGAACTGGCGCAGCACGTCGAAGTGGAAGTCGATCGGCCGGCCGCCGATGTCGCAGCCGCCCAGACCGGGGATGAAGGCGTGCCCCAGCCGGTGCAGCAGCGGGCCGCAGAAGAGGATCGGGATGCGCGAGGAGCCGGCGTGGGCATCGATGTCGGCGACGTTCGCGCTCTCCACCGACGTCGGGTCCATCACCAGCTCGCCCGGCTCGTGCCCGGGGCGGACCGTCACTCCGTGCAGCTGCAGCAGACCCCGTACGACGCGGACGTCGCGAATGTCCGGAACATTGCGCAGCCGGCTCGGAGCGCTGCCGAGCAGCGCGGCCACCATGGCCTTCGGTACGAGGTTCTTCGCACCGCGGACACGGAGCTCGCCCTCCAGCGGGGTTCCGCCGTGGACAAGCAGTACGTCATCAGCGCCGTTGACGGTCATGAATCTCGCGTTCCGTGGAGTAGGTCGGGGGCCAGGAGGGAAAGACTAATCGCCCTCCACCCCCCTTCTGTAAGCCCGAGCACGGACCAGCCACGTCATGGATCTGTCACAACACGAACCGTTCACCGGCGTGTGCGAGCGGTCACCGGCCGGCCCCGTGCGCCGGGGGTGCTTCCGTCCCCCCTGAGCTGCGTTCACTCCCGTACCCGCATTGCCTCCCCACACGCGGCGAAGATGCGGGATCATGTCTGGCATGACCGAGGTGTCCTCGCTCACAGGGCGGCTGCTCGTGGCCACCCCCGCCCTGGCGGACCCGAACTTCGACCGCGCGGTGGTGCTTCTCCTCGACCACGACGAGGAGGGCTCGCTCGGTGTCGTCCTCAACCGCCCGACCCCCGTCGACGTGGGGGACATCCTGGAGGGCTGGGCCGACCTGACCGGCGAACCGGGTGTCGTCTTCCAGGGCGGACCCGTCTCCCTCGACTCGGCCCTCGGCGTGGCCGTGGTGCCGGGCGACGCGGACGCCGAGGCGGCACCGCTCGGCTGGCGCCGGGTGCACGGCGCGATCGGCCTGGTCGATCTGGAGGCCCCGCCGGAGCTGTTCGCCTCCGCGCTCGGCTCCCTGCGCATCTTCGCCGGGTACGCCGGATGGGGCCCCGGCCAGCTGGAGGAGGAGCTCGCCGACGGCGCCTGGTACGTCGTCGAGTCGGAGCCCGGCGACGTGTCCTCCCCGTCCCCGGAGCGGCTGTGGCGCGAGGTGCTGCGCCGCCAGCGCAGCGAACTCGCCATGGTCGCGACCTATCCGGACGACCCGACGCTCAACTGAAGCGGGTGCGCTTCAGTACCCTGGGCTCTATGAGCACTCTTGAGCCCGAGCGCGGGACTGGTACGGGGACCCTCGTCGAGCCGACGCCGCAGACCTCGCACGGCGACGGTGACCACGAGCGCTTCGCCCACTACGTCCAGAAGGACAAGATCATGGCGAGCGCCCTCGACGGCACGCCCGTCGTGGCGCTGTGCGGCAAGGTCTGGGTGCCCGGCCGCGATCCGAAGAAGTACCCCGTCTGCCCCATGTGCAAGGAGATCTACGACTCCATGGGTTCCGGGGACGACAACGGCAAGGGCGGCAAGGGCGACAAATAGCCGCCGGGCCGGACAGACCTTCTCGAGGCCCCCGAGGGTGCGCTGACGCGCGCCCTCGGGGGCCTTCGTGCTGTCCGGCGCTGTCCGCCCGCCCGGGCCTCTCGCGCCGCCCCCTCTCCTGAGGTCTCTCGCGACGGCCGCGCGTTGCACAGGATGCGTCGGCCGGTCACAGAGTGGTTGAGACCTCTGGTCCACCTCTTGTGGCGTGGTTCACGCGTCCCTAGCCTCCGAGGTGTTGTGCACAGCGAAACCATCATTGCGCATGTTGCAACGCATCGGAGGAGCACTCCATGAAGCTGTCCGTCCGCCTCGTCGCGCTCGCGGCCCTCGTCGCCACCGCCGCCTGCGCCCCCCAGACCTCAGGCGACACCTCCTCCGGCAAGGACGAGAAGTCCGGGACGCTGCGCGTCTGGCTCTTCCAGGAGGTCAACAACAAGCCCAAGGAGCAGGTCGTCGACTCCGTCGTGGCCGAGTTCGAGAAGGCGCACAAGGGCACCGAGGTCACCGTCGAGTACATCCCGGTCGAGACCCGCGCCCAGCGCATCAAGGCCGCCTTCAACGACCCCAAGTCCGCACCCGACCTCATCGAGTACGGCAACACCGACACCGCCGGCTATGTGAAGGACGGGGGACTGGCCGACATCACCGAGGAGTTCGGCGCCTGGGACGAGGCGAAGGACACCGACCCGACCGCCAGACAGTCGGTCACCGTCGGCGGCAAGGTCTACGGCGCGCCCTACTTCGTCGGCGTGCGCGCCCTGTACTACCGCACGGACGTGTTCAAGGAACTGGACCTGAAGGTGCCCCGCACCCAGGCCGAGCTGATCTCCACGGCGAAGAAGATCCGGGCCGAGAAGCCGGAGCTGTACGGGCTCGCCGTCGGCGGCGCCTACACCTACGGAGCGATGCCCTTCATCTGGGCGCACGGCGGCGAACTCGCCGAGGCCGAGAGCGGTTCGTACGCTTCCGCGATCGACAGCCCGGCCGCCCGCAAGGGGATCGAGGCGTACACCTCGCTCTTCGGCGACGACAACTGCCCGGCCGCCAAGTGTGCCGGCATGGGCGGCAACGACACGGTGACCGCGTTCGCCTCCGGCAAGGCCGCCATGGCCATCGGCGGCGACTTCAGCCACGCGGCCGTGGAGGCGGGCAAGGTCAAGGGCAAGTACGCGGTGGTACCGCTGCCCGGCGTGAAGGCCGGGTCGATCGCCCCCGCGTTCGCGGGCGGGAACAACCTCGGGGTGCTGAAGTCCACCTCGCACCGCACGCTCGCCGTCGACCTGATGAAGCGGCTGGCCTCCAAGAAGACCCAGGGCGAGCTGTTCGAGGCGATGGGCTTCCTGCCGACGTTCTCCGATGTGCGCGAGCAGGCGGCCGCCAAGGAGCCGTTCGTGAAGCCGTTCGTCCAGACCCTCGAGGCGGGGACGAAGTTCGTGCCGGCCTCCCCGGCCTGGGGGCAGATCGACTCCTCGCTGGTGCTGCCGACGATGTTCCAGGAGATCGTCAGCGGCAAGAAGAGCGTGGCCGAGGCCTCCGGTGACGCGGCGAAGAAGATGGACGCGGCGTTCGGGTCGGCCGGATGAGCGCACCCGTGAAGTCCGAGCCGCTCGGGCGGGCGCGGGTGCCGGTGCCCAGCGGTGCCCCGCGCACCTCCCCGCGCCGTGTGCGGCGGCGCAGCGCGGGGCCCTGGCTCTATCTCGCGCCCGCCCTCGTCGTCCTCGGCGGGCTGCTCGCCTACCCGATCTATCAGCTCGGCCTGATCTCGCTGTTCCACTACACCCAGGCGCAGGTCAGCGGCGGGGAACCGACCAGCTTCCAGGGGCTGGGCAACTACCGGAGGCTCTTCGCCGACCCGCAGTTCTGGCAGGTGCTGTCCGCGACCGTGGTGTTCGCCGCCGCCTGTGTGGTGAGCACCCTGGTGGTGGGGTGCGCGCTGGCCGTCCTGCTCACCCGGGTGCGGGCGCTGCCCCGGCTGGCGCTGATGCTGGCCGCGCTCGGCGCCTGGGCCACACCCGCCATCACCGGCTCCACCGTGTGGCTGTTCCTCTTCGACCCGGACTTCGGCCCCGTCAACCGGGTGCTCGGCCTCGGCGACCACTCGTGGACCTACGGGCGGTTCAGCGCGTTCTTCCTGGTGCTGCTCGAAGTGGTGTGGTGCTCCTTCCCGTTCGTGATGGTCACCGTCTACGCCGGCATCCGGGCGGTGCCGTCGGAGGTGCTGGAGGCGGCCGCGCTCGACGGGGCCTCCCAGTGGCGGATCTGGAGGTCGGTGCTGGCGCCGATGCTGCGGCCGATCCTGGTGGTGGTCACCATCCAGTCGGTGATCTGGGACTTCAAGGTCTTCACCCAGATCTATGTGATGACCAACGGTGGCGGTATCGCCGGCCAGAACCTGGTGCTCAACGTCTACGCCTACCAGCAGGCGTTCGCGTCCTCGCAGTACAGCCTGGGCGCGGCGATCGGCGTGGTGATGCTGCTGATCCTGCTCGCCGTGACGCTGGTCTATCTGCGGCTGCTGCGCCGCCAGGGGGAGGAACTGTGAATCTTCCGCGTGCGCGGGTGCGCCGTCCGTGGCGGCTGGCGGCGGAGGCCTCGGCGCTGGTGATCGCCGCGGTGGTGGCCTTCCCGCTCTACTGGATGGTGCTCGGCGCCTTCAAACCGGCTGGGGAGATCGAGTCGACCGAGCCGCGGCCGTGGACGCTGTCGCCCACCCTGGACTCCTTCCGGCGGGTGTTCGGACAGCAGGAATTCGGCCGCTACTTCCTCAACAGCGTCGTGGTGGCGGTGGCCGTGGTGATCGCCTCCGCGCTGATCGCCTTTCTCGCCGCGACCGCCGTGACGCGTTTCCGGTTCCGGATGCGCACCACCTTGCTGATCATGTTTCTGGTGGCGCAGATGGTGCCCGTGGAGGCACTGACCATCCCGCTGTTCTTCGTGATGCGGGATCTCGGGCAGCTGAACACGCTGTGGTCGCTGATCCTGCCGCACATCGCCTTCTCACTGCCCTTCGCGATCTGGATGCTGCGCGGGTTCGTGAAGGCCGTTCCCACGGCGCTGGAGGAGGCCGCCTGCATCGACGGGGCGAGCCGGGCCCGGTTTCTCTGGCAGATTCTCTTCCCCCTCGTCCTGCCGGGGCTGGTCGCCACGAGCGTGTTCTCCTTCATCTCCACCTGGAACGACTTCCTGTTCGCCAAGTCGTTCATCATCAGTGACATCTCGCAGTCGACCCTGCCGATGGCCCTGCTGGTCTTCTACAAGCCGGACGAGCCCGACTGGGGCGGAGTGATGGCGGCGTCGACGGTGATGACCATTCCGGTGCTCGTCTTCTTCGTACTCGTACAGCGGCGGCTGGTCTCCGGACTCGGCGGCGCGGTAAAGGACTGATGTGACCTCACCGACTTCCCAGGCACGCCCGGGTTCCCCCCTGGAACTCCTCCCCGCCCCCCGTGTCGTCGTCCCTTCCCGCGGCGAGGTGCGGCTGACCGAGCACTCGCGTCTTCACGCGGGCCCCGGTGCCGAGGCCGTCGGCCGCTGGCTGACGGGTGCGCTCCGCCAGGCCACCGGACTGCCGCTGCCGGAGCACCGGGAGGCCGCCGGCGCGGCGGGCGACGGCATCGCCCTCAGGCTCGACGCGGCGCTCGCCGGCGAGGAGTACCGCCTCGTCAGCGGCCCGCACGGGGTGCTGATCGAGGGCGGCACCGCGGCCGGGGTCTTCCGCGGTGCCCAGACGCTGCGCCAGCTCCTCGGCCCCGACGCCTTCCGCAGGGCGCCGCTGCGCAGCGACCGCGCCTGGACCGTGCCGCACGTCAGGATCGAGGACGCGCCCCGCTTCCGCTGGCGCGGTCTGATGCTCGACGTGGCCCGGCATTTCCTGCCGAAGGACGGGGTGCTGCGCCAGCTCGATCTGATGGCCGCCCACAAACTCAATGTGCTGCATCTGCATCTGACGGACGACCAGGGCTGGCGCATCGAGATCCGGCGCCACCCGAGGCTCACCGAGGTCGGTTCCTGGCGTGCCCGGACGAAAATCGGACACCGTGCCTCACCGCTGTGGGACGAACGGCCGCACGGCGGCTACTACACCCAGGACGACATCCGGGAGATCGTCGCCTACGCCGCCGAACGGCATATCGAGGTGGTCCCCGAGATCGACGTACCCGGGCACTCGCAGGCGGCCATCGCGGCATATCCGGAACTCGGCAACACCGATGTCGTCGACACCGCCTCCCTCGGTGTCTGGGACACCTGGGGCGTCAATCCGAACGTCCTCGCCCCCACCGACCACACCCTGCGGTTCTACGAGGGCGTGTTCGAGGAAGTGCTGGAGCTGTTCCCCTCCGAGTTCATTCATGTCGGCGGGGACGAATGCCCCAAGGACCAGTGGCGGCGGTCCCCGGCCGCACAGGCCCGTGTCCGGGAACTCGGACTCGCCGGTGAGGACGGACTCCAGGCGTGGTTCATCGGCCACTTCGGCGAGTGGCTCGCCGCGCGCGGACGCCGGCTCATCGGCTGGGACGAGATCCTCGAAGGCGGACTCGCCCAAGGCGCCGCGGTGTCGTCCTGGCGCGGATACCGGGGCGGGATCGCCGCCGCGCGTGCCGGGCACGACGTGGTGATGTGCCCCGAGCAGCAGGTGTATCTGGACCACCGTCAGGACGCGGGCCCCGGCGAGCCCGTGCCCATCGGGTACGTGCGCACCCTGGAGGACGTCTACCGGTTCGAACCGGTTCCACCGGAGCTGACGCCCGAGGAGGCCCGGCATGTGCTGGGCACCCAGGCCAATGTGTGGACGGAGGTGATGGAGGACCAGCAGCGCGTCGACTACCAGGTCTTTCCCCGGCTCGCCGCCTTCGCGGAGGTCGCCTGGAGCAGCCTGCCCGCCCCCGAGGACCGGGACTTCGCCGGCTTCGAGCAGCGGATGACCGCCCACTACCGGCGGCTCGACGCCCTGGGCGTCGCCTACCGCCCGCCCACCGGACCCCGGCCCTGGCAGCGGCGGCCCGGCGTGCTCGGCCGCCCCCTCGACGGGCCGCCGCCCCTGCGCTAGGCGGCCCTCGCGGTGGGCACTCCCCGACCGGTGACGTAACCCTGCACATCACCGAAGAGTCTCAATTCGGACACTCTTCGCGATGCGGTGACCTCTGGCCGGAATGCTCCCATGTGTGGGACGAGACGGGCGAACGCCTCCTAGCGGACCCCTGTCTTCGGCGCTTGCCAAGATGTGCCAGAGTTGCCACGTCCGCCCTGTCAGCACGTACCGTACGGCAACACAGGCGGGTCCAGGCGACACCAGGTGGGAAGCGGGAAGGGGCAGCCGGCTTTGAGCACGCACGCACCGCAGGCGGCGCAGGCCGTCACCCTGCCCACGACTCTGGACGAGGCCGTGGCGGCGCTCGCGGCCATGCCCGCCGCCGTACCCGTCGCGGGCGGCACCGATCTGATGGCCGCCGTCAACTCGGGGCAGCTCAGGCCCGCCGCCCTGGTCGGCCTCAACAAGATCAGCGAGATCCGCGGCTGGCAGTACCTCGACGGGCATGCGCTGCTCGGCGCCGGACTCACCCACGCCCGGATGGGCCGCCCCGACTTCGCCGCCCTCATCCCCGCGCTCGCCGCCGCCGCCCGCGCCGCGGGCCCGCCGCACATCCGCAACGCGGGCACCCTCGGCGGCAACATCGCCTCCGCCGCGCCCACCGGCGACGCGCTGCCGGTGCTGGCCGCCCTGGAGGCCACCCTGATCATCGCGGGCCCGGGCGGCGCCCGCCGCGAGATCCCCGTGTCGCACCTGCTGGCCGGGGTGGAGATGCTGCGCGCCGGTGAACTCATCGGCTTCGTGCGCGTACCGCTGCTGCACGCACCCCAGGTCTTCCTCAAGGCCACCGGCCGCACCGGACCAGGGCGCGCGGTCGCGTCCGTCGCCCTCGTCCTCGACCCGGCCCGGCGCGGGGTGCGCTGCGCGGTGGGCGCCATCGCCCCCATGCCGCTGCGCCCCCTGGAGGCCGAGCAGTGGGTGGCCCAGCTGATCGACTGGGACAACAACCGCGCCATCGTGCCGGAGGCGCTGAACGCGTTCGGCGAGTACGTCGCCGCGGCCTGCATCCCGGACGCCGCCCCCGGCGAGGACGGCACGGTCCCGCCGCTGCCGCCCGCCGTACTGCACCTGCGGCGCACCGTCGCCGCGCTGGCCCGACGAGCACTGGGGAGGGCGCTGTCGTGACCGACGACCAGCACGGAGACCGGCACCGCGAGGGCGCGCCCGGCAGCGGCGGCCGCTGGGACCCGCTGCCGCAGGGCGACTACGACGACGGTGCGACGGCCTTCGTGCAGCTTCCCGAGGGCGGCATCGACGCCATGCTGTCCGGTGCCGACAGCCCGCTCGCCGCGCCGGGTCACGGCTATGTGCCGCCGCCGATAACGGTCGCCCCCGCCACCACCGCGGGCACCGACCCGGCGGCCACCGGCACCTGGTCCGTGCCGGGTGCGGGCGCCCCCGTGGACGGCGCCCGGTGGAACAACCCCGGCGCGCAGAACAGCGGCCAGACGGACCAGGGCGGCCAGGGCGGTGCGTCCGGCGCGTCCGGCCAAGGCGGCCAGGACGGGTACGGCTACGACCCCGGGGCCACCGGCCAGTGGTCCTACGGCGACCCGAACACCCCCGAGAGCAGCCCTGAGGGGGGCGCACCCGGCCAGGACGCGTCCGGGCCGTGGTCCATCCCCGTGGCGAACGACATCCCCGACGAATCGGGCGAGTTCACCCGGTCCTCGCTGGTCGAGCAGTGGGGCGGCAACCCGCCGGCCATTCTCCCGGGCGGCGCCCCCGCGCCCTGGGCCAACACCCAGTCCATCGGCCGCCCCTGGGGCCCCGGCGTGCCCGGAGTCCCGCAGGACGACCACGACACGCCCCGCGACCGCGGCCCCGAGCACCCCGGCGCGGCCCGGCAGGGCGAGGACCAGCGGCACCCCGCCGGCGGCCACACCCACGCGGAGGCGCCGCCCGCGCAGGACGGCACCGGCCGCGGACACGACGGCCACCCCGCGCAGGGCGCGCCCGACGGCCAGGGCGGCCTGCCGGACGACCGGGCGCAGGACGGGAACGCCGAGACCCAGCAGCTCCGGGCGCTGCGGCAGCACAGCGCCGGGTCCTATCCCGCGCCCTCCGGCGAGCCGCACTGGCGGCCGGGAGAGCGCCAGGAGCCGGGCGCCGAGGCCGCCGGCCGCGGCGCGTCCCGCGAGCACCCGCAGAACGACGCCCGCCCCGGCGACGGACCCGGTGAGCCCGGCGTGTCCGACGAGCCCGCCCACCAGGGGCGCGAGCAGGACGCCGGGCAGGACGACCGCCCGCAGGCACGGAACGAGGAGGGCGACCGCCCCGCCGACGGCGAGGAGACGGACGCCGCCGCCCCCGAGGGCCGGCCCTCCCACGAGCAGGTCGCCGACGCCGGCTCCCGCCCGCAGGACAAGGACGGCACCGGGGGCGAGTCCCCCTCCGACGACGGCGCCCCGTCCGCGCAGGACCAGCTCCCCGCGCCCGTCTACGACGACCACCCCCTCGCCTCCTACGTGCTGCGCGTCAACGGCACCGACCGCCCCGTCGCCGACGCCTGGATCGGCGAGTCGCTGCTCTATGTGCTGCGCGAGCGGCTCGGTCTCGCGGGCGCCAAGGACGGCTGCTCGCAGGGCGAGTGCGGCGCCTGCAACGTGCAGGTCGACGGGCGTCTTGTCGCCTCCTGCCTGGTCCCCGCGGTCACCGCGGCCGGCAGCGAGGTCCGCACCGTGGAGGGGCTCGCCCAGGACGGGCAGCTCTCCGACGTGCAGCGGGCGCTCGCCCGGTGCGGTGCGGTGCAGTGCGGCTTCTGCGTGCCGGGCATGGCGATGACCGTGCACGACCTGCTCGAGGGCAACCCGGCGCCGACCGACCTGGAGACCCGCCAGGCGCTCTGCGGCAACCTGTGCCGCTGCTCCGGTTACCGGGGCGTGGTGGACGCCGTGAAGCAGGTCGTCGCCGAGCGCGAGGCCCTCGCCGCGTCCACCGCACCCGAGACCGAGACGCCGGCCGAGGCGGACGAGCCCCGTATCCCGCACCAGGCGGGCCCCGGCGCCGGCGGCGTCGACCCGTCGGCGTTCCAGCCCTCGAACGACCAGCCCTACGGCCAGGACGGAGGCCAGGCGTGAGCAACGAAGCAGCCACCGCGCGGGCCGCCGAGGCACTGACCGAGCCGGAGACCATCCCGCACGGGCTCGGCGCCTCCGTGCCGCCCGCCGACGCCCGCGCGAAGACGGAGGGCACCTTCCCGTACGCCGCCGACCTGTGGGCCGAGGGCCTGCTGTGGGCGGCCGTGCTGCGCTCGCCCCACCCGCACGCGCGCATCCTGTCCATCGACACCAGCCACGCGCGCACCATGCCCGGGGTGCGGGCCGTCGTCACCCACGAGGACGTGCCCGGCGAGCCGGTCCACGGCCGCGGCAAGGCCGACCGCCCGGTCTTCGCCTCCGAGATCGTGCGCCACCACGGCGAGCCCATCGCCGCCGTCGCCGCCGACCACCCGGACACCGCCCGGATGGCCGCCGCCGCCGTGATCGTCGAGTACGAGGTGCTCGACCCGGTCACCGACCCCGAGCAGGCCTTCGAGGCCGAGCCGCTGCACCCCGACGGCAACCTGATCCGGCACATCCCGCTGCGGCACGGCGACCCCGACGTGGTCGGCGACGTCGTGGTGGAGGGCGCGTACCGCATCGGCCGCCAGGACCCCGCCCCCATCGGCGCCGAGGCCGGGCTCGCCGTGCCGCGACCCGACGGCGGCGTGGAGCTGTATCTGGCGTCCACCGACCCGCACGCCGACCGGGACACCGCCGCCGCCTGCTACGGCCTGGAACCCGAACGCGTCAAGGTCGTCGTCACCGGCGTCCCCGGAGCCACCGCCGACCGCGAGGACCGCAGCTTCCAGCTCCCGCTCGGGCTGCTGGCGATGAAGACCGGCTGCCCGGTGAAGCTCGCCGCCTCCCGTGAGGAGTCCTTCCTCGGCCACACGCACCGGCACCCCACCCTGCTGCGCTACCGGCACCACGCCGACAGCGAGGGCAAGCTGGTCAAGGTCGAGGCGCAGATCCTGCTGGACGCCGGCGCCTACGCCGACACCTCCTCCGACGCGCTGGCCGCCGCGGTCGCCTTCGCCTGCGGCCCGTACGTGGTGCCGAACGCCTTCATCGAGGGCTGGGCCGTGCGCACCAACAACCCGCCCAGCGGCCATGTGCGCGGCGAGGGCGCGATGCAGGTGTGCGCCGCGCACGAGGCGCAGATGGACAAGCTCGCCAAGAAGCTCGGCATCGACCCGGCCGAGCTGCGGCTGCGCAACGCCATGGCCACCGGCGACGTGCTGCCCACCGGCCAGACGGTGACCTGCCCCGCCCCGGTGGCGGAGCTGCTGCAGGCGGTGCGCGACCATCCGCTGCCGCCGCTGCCCAAGGACACCCCCGAGGAGGAGTGGCTGCTGCCCGGCGGCCCCGAGGGCGCGGGCGAACCGGGCGCGGTGCGCCGCGGCGTGGGCTACGGCCTGGGCATGGTGCACATGCTGGGCGCGGAGGGCGCCGACGAGGTGGCCACCGCCACGGTGAAGGTGCAGGGCGGCGTGGCGACCGTGCTGTGCGCGGCCGTCGAGACCGGCCAGGGCTTCTCCACGCTGGCCCGGCAGATCGTCCAGGAGACGCTCGGCGTCGAGGAGGTGCACGTCGCGCCGGTGGACACCGACCAGCCGCCGGCCGGCGCGGGCTGCCGGGGCCGGCACACCTGGGTGTCGGGCGGTGCGGTGGAACGCGCGGCGAAGATGGTCCGCACCCAGCTGCTCCAGCCGCTCGCCCACAAGTTCGGCATGTCCGCGGAACTGCTGCAGATCACCGACGGCAAGATCACCTCGTACGACGGTGTGCTGTCCACGACCGTCGCCGAGGCGCTGGACGGCAAGGAGCTGTGGGCCACCGCCCAGTGCCGCCCCCACCCCACGGAGCCGCTGGACGAGACCGGCCAGGGCGATGCCTTCGTCGGCATGTCCTTCTGCGCCGTCCGCGCCGTCGTCGACGTCGACATCGAGCTGGGCTCGGTACGGGTGGTGGAACTGGCGGTCGCCCAGGACGTGGGCCGGGTGCTCAACCCGGCGCAGCTGGCCGCGCGGATCGAGGCGGGCGTGACCCAGGGCGTGGGCGTGGCCCTCACCGAGAACCTGCGCACCCCGCGCGGTGTGATCCGCCACCC
This sequence comes from Streptomyces composti, assembly GCF_012034205.1. Taxonomy (GTDB): domain Bacteria; phylum Actinomycetota; class Actinomycetes; order Streptomycetales; family Streptomycetaceae; genus Streptomyces; species Streptomyces composti. Next base: position 12,610 of record NZ_JAATEM010000038.1, on the reverse strand, counting down.
CGACCTGACCGGCTACGCCCTCCCCACGGCCCTGGACGCCCCCGACATCCACATCGTGAAGCTGGTGGAGGAGCGGGACGTGGTGGCCCCCTTCGGCGCCAAGGCGGTCAGCGCGGTCCCCGTGGTGACCTCCCCGGCGGCCATCGCCTCCGCGGTACGCGCCGCCACCGGCCGCCCGGTCAACCGCCTCCCCATCCGCCCGCAGGCGGCGGTCGTCACCAACCCCTGACCCGGTGCCGGGGTTTCCCGGAGCGGGGGCAACGTCCCTGCCCCCTCGTGCGTCTGATGTGGTGCAGGCACTTGTCAGTGGCGGCGCGTAAGGTGCGGAACGCCGGTGACGGCAGCCGGGCACACGCACACGGGGGGCTCATGACGACGACGGGAACGACGGGCATCGCCGCCCGGACGACACGCACCGGCACGGCCTTCTCGCTCGCCCTGGCGCGGGAGTTCGGCCGCGGCGGGGTCTACCGCTTCGAGGAGCTCGACTTCCCCGCCACGCTGACCCACGAGCCGACCCGCCGCTTCCTGAGCGAGACGGGCCTGCCCGAGGACGGCGGCGTCTTCACCCTGGACACCGAACTCCCGCTGCGCACCCTCACGGAGTACTACGCCTACGCCTGGGACTTCGGGGACGGCTGCCTGCCGCAGACCCTGCCCGCCCACTCGGACCGCCTCATACGCCTCGGCTCCCTGTTCGACGGCAACAGCCTCCTGGTGCACGGCACCACGGGCGAGGTCCTGCACTGGAACGACTGGACCAGCACCCTCCGCCCGCTCAACGCCGACGTGGCGACCCTCGCCTTCGCCCTGTGGCTCCTCCACCGCAGGACGACCCCCGGCGCGGTGGCCGGCATCGAACCGGCGTAGCGCGCCCTCTTCGCCGAGGTCGTCGAGCGCTACGGGAGCACCTTCCGGGCCTTCACGGGCCGGGCCCTGAACGAGGAGAGCGACCCGCGCGCGGCCTTCGCGAGAATGCCGGACGAGGCAGCCGTCGCCTGCACCGACCCCGACCACCCGGCGGGCTGCCTGATCGTCGGCGCGGCCACCGACTGCTCCCCGCAGACCGCCGACATCGAGGAGACCCTGCGCGCCCGCAGAACGGCCGACGTCCGCCTGTTCGAGACCCGGCTGGAAGAGGCGGTGGCCCGCGGCCCGCTCCCCGGGGACACCGGCACCCGGTCCCTGGCGGTCTGCTTCGCCGCCGTCGTCCAGGGCATGTCCCAGCAGGCCCGCGACGGCGCCACCGAGGACCGGCTCCGCCGCACGGCCGAGTACGCGACGGCGGCCTGGCCCGCCCCCTCCGCCTGAGACGCGGCCGGGCATCCGCCACGACGGCGCAGGGGGCGGCACCCGCTGGAGTGCCGCCCCCTGTCCGCCCGCTCGGGCCGCAAGAAGCCGTGGCGGGAATCGAACCCGCGTAACTCGCTTTGCAGGCGAGCCCCTCAGCCACTCGGGCACACGGCCTTGGTCGGTGCATCGACCGTAGGGGCCCGGTGCCGGCCGGCTCAAGGGACGCGGGCGGGCTGCAACGGGACTGCCATGTGCTGTTCATGAAAGGGGCTCGGGGCGTAGGGCCAAGGGCGTAGCGGGGGACCGACTCCCGACAGGGGTCTCGGGGGTGCTTGGCCCTTACCCTGGCGGGCATGAGTGCCCTCGAACCGCGTGACACCGATGTCGCCGCCGACGCCCTGGCCATGGAGCCGAAGGACACCGTGCTGAGCCGGTCGTACCGTGCGCTGAGCATCGGCATCGTGTCCGTCGTGCTGCTGATCGCCTTCGAGGCGACCGCCGTCGGCACGGCGATGCCGGTGGCGGCGCGGGAGCTGGACGGCGTCTCGCTGTACGCCTTCGCCTTCTCGGCGTTCTTCACCACCAGCCTGTTCGGCATGGTGCTCTCCGGCCAGTGGTCGGACCGCAGCGGGCCGCTCGGTCCGCTGACCGCCGGGATATCCGCCTTCGCGGCCGGGCTGCTGCTGGCCGGGACGGCGGTGTCGATGTGGCCGTTCATCCTCGGCAGGGCCGTGCAGGGGCTGGGCGGCGGGCTGGTGATCGTCGCGCTGTACGTCGTGGTCGGCCGGGCGTATCCGGAGCGGCTGCGGCCGGCGATCATGGCGGCGTTCGCGGCGAGCTGGGTGGTGCCCTCCATCGTCGGCCCGCTGGCCTCCGGGGCGGTGACCGAGCACATCGGCTGGCGCTGGGTGTTCCTCGGCATCCCGGTTCTGGTGCTGCTTCCGCTGGCGCTGGCGCTGCCGCAGATACGCCGGAAGACCGCGGGGCCGGTCGGCGGCGAGCCGGGGGAGAGCGGGGTGGAGCGGGCCTCGTTCGACCGCCGGAGGATCAAGCTGGCGCTGGGGATCTCGGTGGGCGCCGGGCTGCTGCAGTACGCGGCGCAGGATCTGCGCTGGTTCTCGCTGCTGCCGGGCGCCGCAGGACTGGCGCTGCTGGTGCCGGCCGCGCTGGGCCTGCTGCCGCGCGGCACCTACCGGGCCGCCCGCGGCCTGCCCTCGGTGGTGCTGCTGCGCGGTCTGGCCGCGGGCTCCTTCATCTCCGCGGAGTCCTTCGTGCCGCTGATGCTGGTCACCCAGCGGGGGCTGAGCCCGACCCTGGCCGGCTTCTCGCTCGCGGCGGGCGGTGTGACCTGGGCGCTGGGCTCCTGGGTGCAGTCACGGCCCCGGCTCGAGGCGTACCGGGAACGGCTCACCACGTTCGGGATGCTGCTGGTGGCCGCCGGTATCGCCGCCGCTCCCAGTGTGCTCGTCCAGGAGGTGCCCGCGTGGACGGTGGCCGTCGCCTGGGCGTTCGGCTGCTTCGGGATGGGGCTGGTGATCTCCTCCAGCAGCGTGCTGCTGCTCAAGCTCTCCCCGCCCGAGGAGGCCGGCACCAACTCCGCCGCCCTGCAGATCTCGGACGGCCTGTCCAACACCCTGCTCCTCGCGGCGGGCGGGGCCGCCTTCGCCGCGCTCGGCGGCGGTGCGGTCAGCCATGCGGCCACCCAGGCCGGCGCGGTCTCCGGCTCCCGTCCGGCCGCGTTCGCCGCCGTGTTCCTGCCGATGGCCGCGGTGGCCCTCGTCGGAGTGTGGGTGACCACGAGGCTGCGGGTCCGGTGAGCCGCCGGCCGGAGTCCGGGCAGCAGAACGGCGAGACTCCAGAGGGCGGCCTCGTACTGCTGTGATGTCGGTCCCACCCGCGAGGGGTGCGGTGGCGTCCGCGCATGAACGGCGGCGGGCCGCCGGTAGGGTGGCCCGGTTGTCATACGTAGCCGCTCGACCCCCACGGAGACCGTGACTACCACCGCCGGCACCCCGTCGCACTCGCACCACCTGTCACCCGCCTTCCCCGGGCGGGCCCCCTGGGGAACCGCCAGCAAGCTGCGTGCCTGGCAGCAGGCCGCCATGGACAAGTACATCCAGGAGCAGCCGCGTGACTTCCTGGCCGTGGCGACCCCCGGCGCCGGTAAGACGACGTTCGCCCTGACGCTGGCCTCCTGGCTGCTGCACCACCACGTGGTGCAGCAGGTGACGGTGGTCGCACCGACCGAGCATCTGAAGAAGCAGTGGGCCGAGGCGGCCGCGCGCATAGGGATCCGCCTGGACCCCGAGTACAGCGCAGGACCGCTGAGCAAGGAGTACCACGGCGTCGCCGTCACCTACGCCGGTGTCGGCGTCCGCCCCATGCTGCACCGCAACCGCGTCGAGCAGCGCAAGACCCTCGTCATCCTCGACGAGATCCATCACGCCGGTGACACCAAGTCCTGGGGCGAGGCCTGCCTGGAGGCGTTCGAGCCGGCCACCCGGCGGCTCGCGCTGACCGGTACGCCGTTCCGCTCGGACACCAACCCCATCCCCTTCGTCACCTACGAGGAGGGCGACGACGGCATCCGGCGGTCCGCCGCCGACTACACCTACGGATACGGCTCCGCCCTCGCGGACGGTGTCGTGCGCCCGGTCATCTTCCTGAGCTACAGCGGCAACATGCGCTGGCGCACCAAGGCCGGCGACGAGATCGAGGCCCGCCTCGGCGAGCCGATGACCAAGGACGCCGTCAGCCAGGCCTGGCGGACCGCGCTCGACCCGCGCGGCGAGTGGATGCCGGCCGTGCTGCGCGCCGCCGACCAGCGCCTGACCGAGGTCCGCAAGTCGGTCCCCGACGCGGGTGCCCTGGTGATCGCCTCCGACCAGGAGGCGGCCCGCGCCTACGCCAAGCTCATCCGGGACATCACCGGCCACAAGGCGACGCTGGTGCTCTCCGACGACGCCGGCGCGTCCAGGCGGATCGACGAGTTCAGCGCCGGCGACGACCGCTGGATGGTCGCCGTCCGCATGGTGTCCGAGGGCGTCGACGTGCCTCGCCTCGCGGTCGGCGTGTACGCCACGACGATCTCCACCCCGTTGTTCTTCGCGCAGGCCGTCGGCCGTTTCGTACGGTCCCGGCGGCGCGGCGAGACCGCGTCCGTGTTCCTGCCGACCATCCCCGACCTGCTCTCCTTCGCCAACGAGATGGAGCGCGAGCGCGACCATGTGCTCGACAAGCCCAGGAAGGGCGGCGAGGAGGACCCGTACGCCGAGTCCGAGAAGGAGATGGAGGAGGCGAACAAGCAGCAGGACGAGGACACCGGCGAGCAGGAGATGCTGCCGTTCGAGGCGCTGCAGTCCGATGCCGTCTTCGACCGGGTCATGTACAACGGGGCCGAGTTCGGCATGCAGGCCCACCCCGGCAGCGAGGAGGAACAGGATTATCTGGGCATCCCGGGCCTTCTGGAGCCGGATCAGGTGCAGTTGCTGCTGCAGAAGCGGCAGGCCCGGCAGATCGCGCACAGCCGCAAGAAGCCGGCCGAGGAGGCCGACCTGCTCGAACTGCCCGCCGAGCGGCGGCCGGTGGTCTCCCACAAGGAGATGATGGAGCTGCGCCGCAAGCTCAACAGCCTCGTCGGCGCCTACGTCCACCAGAGCGGAAAGCCGCACGGAGTCATCCACACCGAGCTGCGCCGGGTCTGCGGCGGGCCGCCCGCCGCCGAGGCCACGGCGGGGCAGCTGAGGCAGCGGATCGCCAAGGTGCAGGAGTGGGCCACGCGCATGCGGTGACGGGGACTTATGTGGTCAAAGTTCGCTCAATGCTGAACTTCCATGACCGGATTCTGGACGGAGCCTTCCGCTGGCCGAACAGGCTCGCTACTGTCCCGCTACGCACACGCCCCGTGGCAGCGTCGCCGCGGAGCGCAGCCGTGAAGCGACTGTGCCCGGAAACGACCGGGCCGCCGGCCGATCGGCGGCCTCTGTAGCGCGTCTCCGACCGGGACTCGGCGACGCAACGACAGCGAGGAGGTCGCCGACCTCACCACTAAGGAGTGGGCGTCGTGACCGCGGAGACCTCTCAGACGCTCGACAGGGGACTGCGTGTCCTCAAGCTGCTGGCCGACACCGACCATGGGCTGACCGTCACCGAGCTTTCCCAGAAGCTGGGCGTGAACCGGACCGTTGTGTACCGGTTGCTCGCCACGCTGGAGCAGCATGCCCTCGTACGTCGTGATCTGGGCGGGCGGGCCCGGGTGGGGCTGGGGGTGCTGCGGCTGGGGCGGCTGGTGCATCCGCTGGTGCGGGAGGCGGCGATGCCGGCGCTGCGGTCGCTGGCGGAGGACATCGGGGCGACCGCGCATCTGACGCTGGTGGACGGTGCGGAGGCGCTGGCGGTCGCCGTGGTGGAGCCGTCGTGGACGGACTATCACGTGGCGTACCGGGCGGGGTTCCGGCACCCGCTGGACCGGGGAGCGGCGGGCAAGGCGATACTCGCGGCCCGGCAGCAGCCGAACGGGGATCCCGGGTACACGCTGACGCACGGAGAGCTGGAAGCGGGGGCGTGCGGGGCCGCGGCGCCGTTGCTGGGGGTGACGGGGGTCGAGGGGAGCGTCGGCGTGGTGATGCTGGCGGAGGCCGTGCCGGAGCGGGTCGGCCCCCGGGTCGTGGAAGCGGCGCGGGAGGTCGCGGAGGCGTTGCGCTGATCCGCGCCTGCCACCGCGTCGGCAGGGACACGACCGGGTGCGCGGCGGCTCGGGGGAGAGCGGTCGGCCGCCCCGGCCGGTTGCCGGCGGGCGCACGTTAGATTGACTGCGTGCTCTCTCGTCTCTCGCGTCCCCGGGCGATCGCCGTGTGCGGCGCCCCCGTCGTCGCCCTCCTGGCCACCGCCGCCTTCGCCCCGCTGCCCTTCTCCGTCGCCCAGCCCGGCATGACGGCCGATGTGCTCGGTGAGAACAAGGGGACGCAGGTGATCACCATCTCCGGGGCGCCCGTGCGCAGGACCAGCGGGCAGCTGCGGATGACGACGATCGAGGCGACCTCCCCGGACACCCGCGTCACCCTGCCCCAGGTGATCGACAGCTGGTTCCGCACCGACCAGGCGGTGATGCCGCGCGACTCCGTCTACCCGACCGGGGACACCACGCGGGAGATCCAGCAGTACAACCGCGCGCAGATGAAGAAGTCGCAGGACGCGGCGACCGCGGCCGCGCTGAACTACCTGAAGCTGGAGGACGAGGACATCGACGTCAAGCTGGAGCTGGCCGACGTCGGCGGCCCCAGCGCCGGGCTGCTGTTCTCGCTCGGCATCGTCGACAAGCTCGAGGGCAACGGCGACGGCGGCGATCTCACCGGCGGCCGGGTCGTCGCCGGCACCGGCACCATCGACGCCCGCGGCAAGGTCGGCGCCGTGGGCGGTGTGCCGCTCAAGACCCAGGCCGCCCGCCGGGACGGCGCCACCGTCTTCCTGGTGCCCGAGGCGGAGTGCGCCGAGGCGAAGGCCGAGCTGCCCGAGGGCCTGCGGCTGGTCCCGGTCACCACCCTCAAGGGCGCCGTCGACGCGCTGGTCGCGCTGGACAAGGGCACGGGCAAGGTCCCCAGCTGCTGAGCGGACAGGAACCCCCCGCAGCGGCTACCCCTCCTTCACGAACCCCTTCTCGACCATCCAGTCCAGGGCCACCTGGTGCGGGTCCTCGCCCTCCACGTCCACCTTGGCGTTGAGGTCCTGCGCCACCGTGTTGTTCAGGGCCGCCGTCACCGGTGCCAGCACCTCGGCGATGGCCGGCCACTTCTTCAGCGTCTCGCTGTGGATGGTCGGCGCCGCGTTGTAGTTCGGGAAGAACTTCTTGTCGTCCTCCATCACCACCAGGTTCATCGACTTGATCCGCCCGTCGGTGGTGAAGACCTCGCCGTAGGTGCAGGCGCCCTTGGCGGTCTGGGTGTAGATGATCCCGGTGTCCATCTGGGTGACGTTCCGCGTGGGGATGTCCATGCCGTACGCCTTCTCCATGCCGGGCAGCCCGTCCGCGCGGTTGGCGAACTCGCCCTCCACGCACAGCGTGACCGCGCCCGGGTCCCGCCTGGACAGCTCGGCCACCTCCGAGAGGGTGCGGGTGCGGTACTTCTTGTAGTTGGACTGGTTCATCGCGAGGGCGTAGGTGTTGTTCAGCTCGGACGGCTCCAGCCAGGTCACCCCGTTCTTCCGGTCGGCGTCGCGCACCGCCAGCCACTGCTCGCGCGGGTCGGGGATGGGCTCGGAGTTGCCCTGGTAGGTGATCCAGGCGGTGCCGGTGTACTCGTAGCCGGCGTCCGCCTCCCCCTTGACCACCGCCTCCCGGGAGCCGACCGAGCCCTGGATGCCGGTGCGGTCGACGACCTCGGCACCGGCCGCCTGGAAGGCGATGCCCATGATCGCGCCGAGGATCAGCTGCTCGGTGAACTCCTTGGAGGTGACGGTCAGCTGCGCGCCCTCGAGCGGCTTGCCCTGTCCGATGGAGCCCGGCTCCACGTCGTCGACCATGGGGGAGCCGCTGGTGAGACCGCAGGCGGAGGCCGCCGCCAGCAGCACCGCCCCGGCGAGCAGCAGCCGGGTGCGGCCGCCCATCAGGAGCAGTGCGCGTCTCATGACTCCGCCTCCAGCCCGCGCGGCCGCATCAGCAGCTCCGCCAGTGACGCCAGCCAGTCCACGAGGAGCGCCAGCGCCACCGTGAGGATCGAGCCGATCATCAGTACCGGCATCCGCTGGCTGGTGATCCCGGTGGTGATCAGCACGCCCAGGCCGCCGCCCCCGCCGAAGGTGGCGAGCGTCGCCGTGCCCACGTTCAGCACCAGGGCGGTGCGCACCCCGGCGAGGATCAGCGGCACCGCCAGCGGCAGCTCCACCCGGGTGAGCACGCCCATCGGGGACATGCCGATGCCGCGCGCCGCCTCCAGCAGCGCCGGGTCGTTGGCCTGCAGGCCCGCGATGGTGTTGGACAGCACCGGCAGCACGGCGTAGGCGATGATGCCGATGAGCGCGGCCCGGCGGCCGATGCCCAGCCAGATCACCAGCAGCGCCAGCAGACCGATCGCCGGGGTGGCCTGGCCCATGTTGGCGAACGCCATCACCCCGGGGGTGAACCGGCGCAGCAGCGGCCGGGTCAGCAGGATGCCGAGCGGGATCGCGATGATCAGCACGAAGAAGGTGGAGATCGCGGTCAGCTCGATGTGCTGCCACAGCGCCTTGCTCACCCGCCCGTCGGACAGCGCGTTGCGGGTCAGCTGGTCCAGGTCGGCCTGCTCGAACCACAGCCAGGTCACCAGCAGCAGCACGATCAGGGCGACCGGCAGGACGGTCAGCTTCTGCCAGGTCACCCGGGGTGCCTTCGCCGCGGACCGCTGGGGCGGGGCCTCCTGTGCTTCGTCCTCCTCCGGGACGGGCGGCCCCGGCTCGCGGGAAGAGGTCCTCACGCCTTCGGCTCCCCTCCCACGCCCTCCTGCTCGGCGTGCGTGTGGGCCTGCCGCTGCTCCTGCAGCTCGTGCTGGGCCTCCAGCGCCTCCAGCCGGTCGGCCTCCATCAGCTCGTGCACGGAGTTCATCAGCGTCTCCACGTCGACGACTCCCTCGTACGCGCCGCGCCGCCCGGTGACCACCACCCGGCCGGTGTTGTCGGTGAGCACCGCCTCCAGGGCGTCCCGCAGGGTCGCGTCCCGGGTCACCGTGTCGCTGACCAGGGTGCCCGCGCGGGCCAGCGAGCCCTTGGCCCGCATCAGGTCGCCGCGCCGCAGCCACTTGTAGGGGCGGCCCCGCCGGTCGAGCAGCAGGATCTCGTTGGTGCCGCTGGAACGCAGCCGGTTGAAGATCTCCTGCAGCGGGTCGTCGAGGGTGACCGTCGGATAGTCGGTGATCTCCACGTCCCGTACGCGGGTGAGGTTGAGCCGCTTCAGGGCGGCGCCCGCGCCGACGAAGCCGGAGACGAAGTCGTCCGCCGGGTTGGTGAGGATCGCCTCCGGGGTGTCGAACTGGGCGATGTGCGAGCGTTCGCGCAGCACCGCGATCCGGTCGCCGAGCTTGATCGCCTCGTCGAAGTCGTGGGTGACGAAGACGATCGTCTTGTGCAGCTCGCGCTGCAGCCGGATCAGCTCGTCCTGCAGATGGTCGCGGGTGATCGGGTCGACCGCGCCGAACGGCTCGTCCATCAGCAGCACCGGCGGGTCCGCGGCCAGCGCCCGCGCCACGCCCACGCGCTGCTGCTGACCGCCGGAGAGCTGCCGCGGGTAGCGGTCGTGGAACTCGCCCGGGTCGAGGCCGACCAGGTCCAGCATCTCCTCCACCCGCTCGCGCACCCGGGCGGCCGGCCAGCGCAGCATCTTCGGCACCAGCGCGATGTTCTGCGCCACCGTCATGTGCGGGAAGAGACCGCTGGCCTGGATGGCGTAGCCGATGGTGCGGCGCAGCTTCACCGGGTCCATGTGCGTGACGTCCTGGCCGCCGATGCGGATACGGCCGCTGGTGGGCTCGATCAGCCGGTTGATCATCTTCAGGGTGGTGGACTTCCCGCACCCGGACGGGCCGACCAGGATCACGGTCTCACCGGCCCGGATCTCCATGTTGACGTTGTCCACGGCGGGCTGGGCGCTGTGCGGGTAGCGCTTGGTGAGGTTCTCCAGCTCGATGGTGGCGCCGGACGTGCCGTGCTCGGGCAGCGAGGCCTCGGCGGACTCGGACTCGGGAACGGATCCCTCTCGGGACGACGATTCAGGCACGGATCCCCCTCGAGACTTCTCAGGCACGGATCCCCCTCGAGATGGTCAGCCGCCCGATCAGTACGTAGGCGGCGTCGAAGAGCAGCGCGAGGATGATGATTCCGAGCGTGCCCGCGAGGACCTGGTTGAGGGCGTTCTTGCTGCCCAGCGAGGCGATCCCGCGGAAGATCAGGTTGCCCAGGCCGGGGCCGGAGGCGTAGGCGGCGATGGCGGCGATGCCCATCAGCATCTGGGTGGAGACCCGGATGCCGGTGAGGATCGGCGGCCAGGCCAGCGGCAGCTCCACCCGCATCAGCCGGGCCGCCCGGGACATGCCGATGCCGGTGGCGGCGTCCACCAGGGACGGGTCGACGCCGCGCAGGCCCACGATGGAGTTGCGCACGATCGGCAGCAGCCCGTAGAGGGTGAGCGCGATCACCGTCGGCGGCACCCCGAGCCCCACCACGGGGATCAGCAGACCGATCATGGCCAGGGACGGGATGGTCAGCAGGGTGGCGGTGGTGGTCGTGGCCAGGCTGCCCGCCCACTCGCTGCGGTAGGTGATCACTCCGATCACCACGCCCAGCGCGGTCGCCACCACCATGCACTGGAAGACCACGCTGGCGTGCTGGTAGGCGTCAATGAGCAGCTGCTGGTGCCGGCTGACCAGGTACTCCCAGAAGTTCACCCGCGCTCACCCCCAGCTCGGCCAGGAAGGTCTCGTCGTTCAGTCGTCTTTGCCGCCGAGCGCCGCCTGCTCGACCAGCGGGATGATCCGCAGCGGGACGGGGTTCTCCATGACGATCGCCGTGGAGGCTCGGACGATGCCATCAAAACCGACGACGCGGTCGATCACCCGTTGAAGATCGGCGTTCGAGCGAGCCACGAGCCGGCACAGCATGTCGCCGGTGCCGGTGGTGGTGTGCAGCTCCAGCACCTCCGGCACGGTCGCCAAGTGGGCCCGTACATCGGCTCCTTGACCCTGCCGGATCTGCAGCGTGGCGAACGCGGTGACCGGGTAGCCGAGGGCCGCCGGATCCACCTGGGGGCCGAATCCGCGGATGACTCCGTTCGACTGAAGCCGGTCCAGCCGTGCCTGCACCGTGCCGCGCGCGACCCCCAGCCGCCGGGACATCTCCAGCACCCCGATCCGCGGCTCGCGCGCCAGCAGCGTGATGATCCGGCCGTCCAGTCCGTCGATCCCCATACGCCACCCCTCCCAGCTCTGGTCATCCTGTACAGAAAGCCCGCCGCAACCGGCATTCGGCTGAGCAGATTGCCCAGTGATTCCACGAACTATTGCGCACCTTGCGAGGCTGCACCACCCTGCCCCTATGACGCAGACCACACAGCACACTCCCGAGACCACCGCCCGGCAGGACGACCCCTTCCCGGTCAAGGGAATGGACGCGGTCGTCTTCGCCGTGGGCAACGCCAAGCAGGCGGCGCACTACTACTCGACCGCCTTCGGCATGAAGCTGGTCGCCTACTCCGGACCGGAGAACGGCAGCCGCGAGACCGCCAGCTACGTCCTGGAGAGCGGCTCCGCCCGCTTCGTGTTCACCTCGGTGATCAAGCCCTCCACCGAGTGGGGCACCTTCCTCGCCGAGCACGTGGCCAAGCACGGCGACGGCGTCATCGACCTCGCCATGGAGGTGCCGGACGCGCGCGCCGCGTACGCCTACGCCGTCGAGCACGGCGCCCGCTCGGTCGCCGAGCCCTACGAGCTGAAGGACGAACACGGCACGGTCGTCCTCGCCGCGATCGCCACCTACGGCGAGACCCGCCACACCCTGGTCGACCGCAGCGGCTACGACGGCCCCTACCTGCCCGGCTTCGTCGCCGCCGAGCCGATCGTGGAGCCGCCCGCCCAGCGCTTCTTCCAGGCGATCGACCACTGCGTCGGCAACGTCGAGCTCGGCCGGATGAACGAGTGGGTCGAGTTCTACAACAAGGTGATGGGCTTCACGAACATGAAGGAGTTCGTGGGCGACGACATCGCCACCGAGTACAGCGCGCTGATGTCGAAGGTCGTGGCCGACGGCACGCTCAAGGTCAAGTTCCCGATCAACGAGCCCGCCGTCGCCAGGAAGAAGTCCCAGATCGACGAGTACCTGGAGTTCTACGGCGGGGCCGGCGTCCAGCACATCGCGCTGAACACCAACGACATCGTGCAGACGGTCCGCCAGATGCGCGCGGCCGGCGTGGAGTTCCTGGACACCCCGGACTCCTACTACGACACCCTCGGCGAGTGGGTCGGCGAGACCCGGGTGCCGGTCGACACGCTGCGCGAGCTGAAGATCCTCGCCGACCGCGACGAGGACGGCTACCTGCTGCAGATCTTCACCAAGCCGGTCCAGGACCGACCGACGGTGTTCTTCGAGCTGATCGAGCGGCACGGCTCGATGGGCTTCGGCAAGGGCAACTTCAAGGCGCTGTTCGAGGCGATCGAGCGCGAGCAGGCCAAGCGCGGCAACCTCTGACGCCGCGGTGCGCGGACGGACCTGACACCGCCACCAGCGGGCGGGGCGGGGTTCCCCCGGCGACCGCCCCCCCCCCCCCCCCCCGGTGCCCACCCCCCCCCCCCCCCCCAGT
>NZ_JAATEM010000037.1 GCF_012034205.1 Streptomyces composti | reverse complement strand
GGGGGGGTGGAGAGCCTGCCGCCCTCCGCCCCCGGGCGGGGGGGGGGCGGGCGGGGGGTCCCCCCGCCCGCCCGCCCCGATGGGCCCCTCGGCCCGGTGTCAGCCTTCGAACCCGGCCACGTTCTCCTTCGTGACCACCTTCACCGGGACCTTCACCATCTTCTCCACCTTCTTGTCCTCGGCGGCCCGCAACGCGTTGCGCACGGCGATCCTGCCGAGTTCCGTCGGCTGCTGCGCGACCGAGGCGTAGAGCGTGCCCGCCTCGACCGCCTTGAGACCGTCCGGCGTTCCGTCGAAACCGACGACCTGCACCGACTTGCCCGCCTTGGAGCCCAGCGCCTTGATCGCGCCGAGCGCCATCTCGTCGTTCTCGGCGAACACGCCGTCGATGTCCGGGTGCGCCTGCAGCAGGTTGGTCATCACGTCCAGGCCCTTGGTGCGGTCGAAGTCCGCGGGCTGCTTGGCGACGACCTTGATGCCCGGGTAGTCCTTCAGGCCCTCGGCGAAGCCCGCGCCGCGCTCGCGGCTGGCGGAGGTGCCGGGCTGGCCCTGCAGGATCACGATGGTGCCCTTGCCGCCGAGCTTCTCGGCGAGCGCCCTGGCGCCGAGCGCACCGCCCGCCACGTTGTCGGAGGCGACCAGCGCGGAGGTGTCCGCCTTGTTGACGGTGCGGTCCACGGCGATCACGGGGATGCCGGCCTTGTTGGCGCCGCGCACCGCCGGTCCTGCCGCGTCGGAGTCCACCGGGTTGACGACGATGGCGGAGAGCGAGCCGCTGGTGAAGTTCTGCAGCTGGTTGGCCTGCTGGGAGGCGTCGTTCTGCGCGTCGGTGACGGTGAGGTCGACGCCCAGCTTCCTGGCCTCCTCCTGGGCTCCCTCCCGGATCTGCACGAAGAACGGGTTGTTGAGCGTCGACAGGGACAGGCCGATCCTCGGCTTGGCGGCCCCGGAGGAGCCGTTGTGCAGCAGCGAGGTGGCGCCCACCACCGCGACGGCGACGACCGCCGCGATCACATACGTCAGCGCCTGCTTGCCCTTGCTCCCGCCGCCGGGGGCACCGGCCGCGGGGACGGTGGTGCCCGCCTTGCGGCGCAGCGTGTCGAACAGCACCGCCAGGGCGATGACCACACCGATCACGACCTGCTGCCAGAACGCCGACACCGACAGCAGGTTGAGGCCGTTGCGCAGCACCGCGAGGATCAGCGCGCCGACCAGGGTGCCGGACGCCCTGCCGGTGCCGCCCGCCAGGGAGGCGCCGCCGATGACGACCGCGGCGATCGCGTCCAGTTCGTAGCCCTGCGCGGCCTGCGGCTGCGCGGAGGACAGGCGGGCGGCGAGCACGATGCCCGCGGCGGCGGCGAACAGACCGGAGAGGGCGTAGATGGCGAGCTTCTGCTTCTTCACCCGCAGGCCGGACAGCCGCGCGGCCTCCTCGTTGCCGCCGATGGCGTACATGGACCGGCCGATGTAGGTCCGCCCCAGCACGAAGGCGGTCAGCAGGCCCATCACCACCATCACCAGTACCGGCACCGGCAGCCAGCCACCGAGCGTGTCGCCCAGGTGGGAGACCGAGTCGGGGAAGGCGATGGGCGAGCCCTGCGAGACCACCAGCGAAAGGCCGCGCGCCACCGACAGCATCGCCAGCGTGGCGATGAAGGGCGGGAGTTTGCCGTAGGAGATGAGGAAGCCGTTGACCAGCCCGCAGGCGATGCCGGTCGCCACGGCGAGGACGACCGCGAGCACCACGGGCAGCCCGGCCTCGGTCGCGCTCCACGCCAGCACGGTCGCGGACAGCGCGGCGACCGAGCCGACCGACAGGTCGATGCCGGCCGAGACGATGACGAAGGTGACGCCGAAGGCGAGGATCGCGGTCACCGCGGCCTGGACGCCGACGTTGAGCAGGTTGTCGGCGGTCAGGAAGTCGCCGGAGAGCGCCGACATGGCGATCACCAGGACCACCAGCGCGGTCAGCGCGCCGTTGTCGAGGAGCAGTCGGCGCAGGCCGGCCGTGGCACCGGCCTGCCCGCCCGGCTTGCTCTTGAGCGTGTCAGTGGCCACCGGAGGCCTCCGTTCCGTTGCTGGGGGAGTCGGGGGAGTCGGGAGAGCTGGGGGAATCGGGCGAGCCCGGTGAGCCGGGGAAGCCGGACGCGTCGGACGAACCGGCGGACGGCGTGCCGACGGCGAGGGCCATCACCGCGTCCTGGGTCGCCTCGGCGGCGTCCAGTTCGCCCGCGAGCCGGCCCTGCGCCATGACCAGGACCCGGTCGCTCATGCCGAGCACCTCGGGCAGGTCGCTGGAGATCATGAGCACCGCGGCGCCGGCCGCCGTCAGCTCGTTGATCAGCTGGTAGATCTCGACCTTGGCGCCGACGTCGATGCCGCGCGTCGGCTCGTCCAGGATCAGCACCTTGGTGTCGGCCAGCAGCCATTTGCCGATGACGACCTTCTGCTGGTTGCCGCCGGACAGGGTGCGCACATGCTGCCCCAGGCCGGCCATCCGCACCCCGAGCTGCCGGGCGATCCGTTCCGCCGCCGCGTACTGCCCCTTCAGGTCGACCAGCCCCGCGCGCGTGGCGGACCGCAGCGTGACCAGGCCGAGGTTCTCCGCCACCGAGGCGTCAAGGACCAGCCCCTGGCCCTTGCGGTCCTCGGGCACCAGCCCGACACCGGCCTCGAGGGCGGCGTTCACATCGTGCCGGCGCAGCCGCACCCCGCCGACCCGCACGGCCCCGGAGTCGTAGGGATCGGCCCCGAACACCGCCCGGGCCACCTCCGTCCGCCCGGCGCCGACCAGTCCCGCGATGCCGACGACCTCACCGGCCCGCACCTCGAAGCTGACGTCGTGGAACACCCCGTCCCGGGTCAGCCCTTCCACCTTGAGCAGAGCCTCACCGGCCCCCGTGCGCTCGCGCGGGTACTGCTGCTCGATGGACCGGCCCACCATCAGCCGCACCAGCTCGTCCTCGGGCGCCGAGGCGGGCACCTGACCGACGCTGCGCCCGTCCCGGAGCACGGTGACCCGGTCGCCGAGCGCGGCGATCTCCTCCAGGTGGTGGGTGATGAAGACGATGCCCACCCCGTCCTCGCGCAGCCGCCGCACGATCGCGAACAGCCGCTCGACCTCCTCCGAGGTCAGCACGGCGGTCGGCTCGTCCATGATCAGCACCCGGGCCCGGAGGCTGAGCGCCTTGGCGATCTCCACCATCTGCAGCCGGGCGATGCCGAGTTCACGCACCCGTGCCCGCGGCGACACGTCCACCCCGACGCGCTTCAGCAGCACCTCGGCGTCCGCGTCCATCCGTCTGCGGTCGATCATCCCGAAGCGGCGCGGCTGCCGCCCCAGGAAGATGTTCTCCGCGACCGTCAGATCGGGGACGAGGTTGAACTCCTGGTAGATGGTGGCGATGCCGAGCCGCTCGGAGTCCTGCGCATTCTGGATGCGCACCTCCTCACCGCCCACCACGATCCGGCCGGAGTCGGGGGTGTGGGCGCCGGAGAGCATCTTGATCAGCGTGCTCTTGCCTGCGCCGTTCTCACCGAGCAGCACATGCACCTCGCCGCGGCGCAGATCGAAGTCCACGCCGTCGAGCGCGACCACGCCGGGGAAGGTCTTGCGGATGCCCTCGATGCGCAGCAACTCGTCAGGACTGCGGCTGCTCACGGCGTACTCCTTCGTACGGGGGAGGGGGGACGATCGATTCCGCGCCCGCCGGACGGGCCCACCGCTGCGGGCTCACCGCACGAGCGGCGTACGACGAGCCGGGCGGGCAGCGTGACGGAGGAGCCCGGCCGCCCCTCGATCCGGTCGACCAGGGCGCGCACGGCGGCCCGCCCCAGCTCCCGGACCGGCTGGGCGATGGCGGTGACCGGCGGATCGGTGTGCACGAACCAGGGGATGTCGTCGAAGGCGGCGAGGGCGATGTCGTCCGGCACCCGCAGTCCCCGCGCGCGGATCGCGTCCAGCGCCCCGAGCGCCATCAGGTTGTCCGCGGCGAAGACGACCTGCGGGGGCTCGTCCAGCTCCAGGAATCCCTCGGTGACCCGCCGCCCGCTCTCCGCCTGGAAATCACCCTGGCCGATGTAGGCGTCGGGCAGCGGCAGCCCGTACGCGCCGAGCGCCGCACGGAAGGCCTCCACCCGCTCCCGGCCGGTCGTGGTGGCCGCGGGACCGGAGATGATCGCCAGCCGCCGGTGCCCGAGCCCGTGCAGATGCGCCACCAGGTCCCGCACGGCGGAACGCCCGTCCGACCGGACCACGGGCACGTCGACGCCGGGGATCCACCGGTCCACGAACACCATCGGCGTCCCCGCCCGCGCGGCCGCCAGCATGCCGGGCGACCCGTCGTCGGTGGGGGAGACCAGCAGCCCGTCGATCCGGCGGTCCAGCAGCGTGGTGACGTGGTGGTCCTGCAGGTCGGGCCGCTCGTCCGCGTTGCCGATGATCACGCTGTAGCCGAGAGCGCGGGCCTCCTCCTCCACGGAGCGGGCCAGCTCGGTGAAGTAGGGGTTCATCACGTCGCTGATGACCAGCCCGAGGGTGCGGGTCTGATCGGTGCGCAGCGACCGGGCCACGGCGTTCGGCCGGTACCCCAGCGCCTCGACGGCGGCCGTCACCCGGCGGCGCGCGTCCTCGCTCACGGACGGATGCCCGTTGAGCACCCGCGACACCGTGGCGACGGACAGGCCCGCCTCGGCGGCGACGTCCTTGATGCCCGCCACGCCCGACCCACCTCCTCGTGGAATCGATTACACGGAGGATTGGAAACGATTACACGGGTGCGGAGCAAGAGGGCGCCCCCCGGACGCAACCGAATCGTGATGTCACCGGAGGGTCTCCGGCCGGTGGGCCGCGTGGGCCGCCCCGCTGCTCAATCCCAGACGTCGCCGTCGTGCGGCAGAGCCGCGAAGTCCTCCGGGTCGTGGGAGAGGAAGACCCTGACCCCCGCCCTGCGCAGCTGCCGCAGACGCCCGTAGCTGAGCAGCTTGCGCTGCACGTTCCAGTCGCTCAGCTGGGGAACGTCCTGCTCCACGCCCTCCCACAGATGCCCGGCGTCCCCCAGGAACCCGACCCGCCCCTGGTTCTCCAGGTCGAGCACGATGCCCTGATGGCCGGGCGTGTGCCCGGCCGTGCGCAGCACGGTGACGCTCCCGTCCAGGAACAGATCAATGTCCCCGTCCAGCTCGAGGAAGTCGAAGTCCCGGCAGTCGCGGTAGTCGCGGAAGGCGTAGCCGCGGGCCGTCCAGCGGTCGGGCCACCAGGCGTGCCGCAGCTCGTCGTGCTGGACCACGTGCACGGCGTCCGGGAAGTGGGCCATCCCTCCGGCGTGGTCCAGGTGCAGATGCGAGTAGATCACGTACCGCACGTCCTCCGGCCGGTGGCCGAGCCGCCTCAGCTGCGCGTCGATCGCGTGCTCCCGCGTGAATCCCTGGGCGCCGTACGCCTCCCGCAGCCCCGGACCCCAGTAGGCCTCGGCCGCCTCCGGATCCGCCACGTGGTGATTGATCCCGGTGTCGAAGAGGACGAGCCCGTGTCCCGGGTGCTCGATGACCACCACCGTCGACGGGACGGTCACGGTCCCCTCCGCCCCGTACATCAGATCGGCCTTCGACATGGTGAAAGGGCCGGCGTCCACGGTGGTCAGGCGCAGTCGTGCGGGCATGGACGTTCACTTTGCCGGACGGGCCCGGCCCTCCGTGCGTCCCACGCCCGTCCCGCACCCCGCATTGCCTCCATCGCCCTATGCGGAGCCCTGTGCGGTCAGGGCCCGTGCCGCCCCCGCCTCGCACCACACGAGCTTCCCCCGGCTGCCCTCTCTCGCCGGCTGCTGCCACCCCCACACATCGGCACAGGCCCGCACCAGGGCCAGGCCCCGCCCGTCCTCCCGTTCCAGCAGGGGCGTGAACGGCTGCGGCGGCTCCGGGGAAGGGTCCGCGTCCCAGGCCTGCCCGAGCGCAGCCGGCCCAGTTGCTGGAAGTGTCCGAGGCGGATCGCATCACCCTGCGGGTCATCCCGTTCGACTCGGACGGCTTCTCCCGAGCCTCGAGCACAATGACGTACGTCGGCGGTGCCGTGGCCAAGTTGGACACCGTCGTGCGCGATGGGCCGCAAGGCGCCTTGATGATCGACTCCGATGCTCAACTCCACGCCTGTCGCGCTCGCTTCCTCAAGGTGCAGGAAGCGGCGCTCGATCCGGACAGGTCGCGGGACTTCATCCACCGACTCGCGAAGGAGCTGTGAGGCATTATGGATATCTGGCGCAAGTCGTCCTACTCGGGCGAAAGAGACGGCGACAACTGCGTCGAGATCGCCGGGACTCCCGCCCAGGTAGCCGTCCGCGACTCAAAGGCCCGCGACCGGGCCACCCTCACCTTCCCAGCCGCAGCCTTCGCCGCCTTCGTCGAGGGGCTCAAGGAGTCGGCTCACCCGCCAGGCGCAGCCTGACGGACTCACGATCCGGCCCCGTCGATGCGCTCCAGCAACTCCCGGGCCTCCACGCTGCGGCGGTGCTCGATGCCGAAGGAAGCCGTGCACATCTCCTGAGCGGTCGCGGCCAGCTGACGGGCCTCCGCCACGCGCTGCAAACCGAACAACGCGCTGGCGGAGACCAGTTCGACCGCGCCCTGGTCCGGACGGCGCTCGCGTTCGGGCAGGGCGCGGAACAGCTCACCGGCGCCCCGCGCCTCGTCGAGCGCTTCCTGGTGGCGTGCCTGGCCGTTGAGGGCACGGGCCAGGCCGAGGCGCAGCACCAGGGACATCCTGTCCCGCACCGCATGCGAGGCCAGGGCCTCGCGGGCGACGGACTCGGCCTCCTGGTGGCGCCCCTGCGCATTGAGCGCGAAGACCAGCCCGTTGCGTGCGGCAGCGGCCAGGCGAGCCATTTCGGGGCCGGTGCCGAGGGCCGCGGTCGCCGCGACAGCCGCGCACTCCACCTCGCACTCCGCGTGCCGGTCCAGCGCGGTCAGCTGCTGTGCACGGTCCGAGCGCAGCTTCAGCGTCAGCCAGTGACCGGCACCGAGTATCCGGCTGAAGACGACCAGCGCCTGGTCGTACGTGGCCACGGCCTCCGCGCTGTGCCCCTGCGCACCCGCGGCCAGCGCGGCGATGTTCAGCGCCATGGCGCCGTACTGATCGTCCCGCGGCCGGGACCGGGCGACGGCGAGGGCGGCCGCCTCGGCCTCCGCGTAACGCCCCGCCTCGTACAGCGCTGTGGCCTCGTCCGCAGGTGTAGCCGTCGTGCGTTCCGCATCGCCCCGGCCACGCCGGCGGAAGATGTTCATGACGGGAGGATACGGGGGCCCGAGAGGGAGCGGGCGGCACTCGGCAGAGGACGCCGCTCACGCCGCGTTCCTCGCAGATCCGCTCCAGCAGGTCGATCAGGGCGAGTTCGTCGCCACCGTCCGGCAGCCCTGCGCCCCGCAACCCCGTCCCGGAGCCGGCCGGTCCTGCCGGCGACCGCCGTTCCCACGCGCGCGGTCACCGTCGACCGGACCGGGCGGCGGGGACGACGGGCACTCCCGGCGCTCCCTGTCACACCCCGCCGGTACCTTCGACTGCATGGCCACCCAACCCTCCGCAGCTGCCGGTGAGCGCAGGCTCGCCGTGCTCGAAGGTGTGCTGGAGCGCATCACCTACGCCAATGAGGAGAACGGCTACACGGTCGCCCGGGTCGACACCGGGCGGGGGTCCGGCGAGCTGCTGACCGTCGTCGGCGCGCTGCTCGGCGCGCAGGTCGGGGAGTCGCTGCGGATGGAGGGGCGCTGGGGGTCGCACCCCCAGTACGGCAGGCAGTTCCACGTGGAGAACTACACGACGGTGCTGCCCGCCACCGTCCAGGGCATCCGCCGCTACCTCGGCTCCGGCCTGGTCAAGGGCATCGGCCCGGTCTTCGCCGACCGCATCACCCAGCACTTCGGTCTGGACACCCTGCGGATCATCGAGGAGGAGCCCGGGCGGCTGATCGAGGTGCCGGGGCTCGGGCCGAAGCGGACGAAGAAGATCGCCGACGCCTGGGAGGAGCAGAAGGCGATCAAGGAGGTCATGCTCTTCCTGCAGACCGTGGAGGTGTCCACCTCCATCGCCGTACGCATCTACAAGAAGTACGGGGACGCCTCCATCTCCGTGGTGAAGAACCAGCCCTACCGCCTCGCCGCCGACGTCTGGGGCATCGGCTTCCTCACCGCCGACAAGATCGCCCAGTCCGTCGGCATTCCGCACGACAGCCCGGATCGGGTCAAGGCGGGCCTGCAGTACGCCCTGTCGCAGTCCGCCGACCAGGGCCACTGCTATCTGCCGGAGGAGAAACTGATCGCCGACGCGGTCAAGCTGCTCCAGGTGGACACGGGGCTGGTCATCGAGTGTCTGGGGGAACTGGCCGCCGAGCCCGAGGAGGGGGAGGACCCCGGGGTCGTACGGGAGAAGGTGCCGGGGCCGGACGGAGGGGAGCCGGTCACCGCGGTCTATCTGGTGCCGTTCCACCGGGCGGAGATGTCACTCGCGGGGCAGTTGCTGCGCCTGATGCGGACGGACGAGGACCGCATGCCGGCGTTCCGGAACGTCGCCTGGGACAGGGCGCTGGCGTGGCTGAAGGGCAGGACGGGCGCGGAGCTCGCTCCGGAGCAGGAGGCCGCGGTCAAGCTGGCGTTGACGGAGAAGGTCGCGGTCCTCACCGGAGGTCCGGGCTGCGGCAAGTCGTTCACCGTGCGCTCCGTGGTGGAGCTGGCCCGCGCCAAGAAGGCCAAGGTGGTGCTGGCCGCGCCGACCGGCCGCGCCGCCAAGCGGCTCGCCGAGCTGACCGGCGCCGAGGCCTCCACCGTGCACCGCCTGCTGGAGCTGAAGCCCGGCGGCGACGCCGCCTACGACCGGGACCGCCCGCTGGACGCCGACCTGGTGGTCGTGGACGAGGCGTCGATGCTGGACCTGCTGCTCGCCAACAAGCTGGTGAAGGCGGTGCCGCCGGGTGCGCATCTGCTGTTCGTGGGGGATGTCGACCAGCTGCCGAGCGTCGGTGCGGGGGAGGTGCTGCGGGATCTGCTCGCCGACGGCAGCCCCGTCCCCGCCGTCCGGCTCACCCGGGTGTTCCGCCAGGCCCAGCAGTCGGGGGTGGTCACCAACGCGCACCGGATCAACGCGGGCAAGCCGCCGGTCACCGAGGGCCTGAAGGACTTCTTCCTCTTCGTCGAGGACGACACCGAGGAGGCGGGCCGGCTGACGGTGGACGTCGCCGCCCGGCGCATCCCCGCGAAGTTCGGCCTCGACCCGCGCCGCGATGTGCAGGTCCTCGCGCCCATGCACCGGGGGCCGGCCGGGGCCGGCACGCTCAACGGGCTGCTCCAGCAGGCCATCACCCCGGGCCGCCCCGACCTGCCGGAGAAGCGCTTCGGCGGCCGCGTCTTCCGGGTCGGCGACAAGGTCACCCAGATTCGCAACAATTACGACAAGGGTGAGAACGGGGTCTTCAACGGCACCGTGGGTGTGGTCACCGCACTCGACCCGGTGGACCAGCGGCTGACGGTGCTGACGGACGAGGACGAGGAGGTGCCGTACGAGTTCGACGAACTCGACGAGCTGGCGCACGCCTACGCGGTGACCATCCACCGCTCCCAGGGCAGCGAGTACCCGGCCGTGGTCATCCCGGTGACCACCGGGGCGTGGATGATGCTGCAGCGTAATCTGCTGTACACGGCTGTCACGCGGGCCAAGCGCCTGGTCGTCCTCGTCGGCTCCCGCAAGGCGATCGGCCAGGCGGTGCGCACGGTCTCGGCGGGTCGGCGCTGCACAGCGCTCGACTTCCGCCTCTCCGGTTCCGGTTCCGCCTCTCCGGGGTCCGTCCCCGGGCTGTGAGGGCCGCGACACAGAAAAATGATCGATCAAATGAGTCGCGAAGGTCACAGAGCACTTCCGGAAGGGGATCACAAGGGGCAGGATGGGCAAGTTGGCGGCACTCAGTGCCGTCGATAGGCCCGATGGTCGACCCCGAGTGCACTCTCCTGAGCCGAGTGGGGGATGGTAGAGACAGTCAGGGCACCTCGAAGATGAGGCACTACGTCGGTGAGGGAAGACGTGAGCGACAACTCTGTAGTACTGCGGTACGGCGACGGTGAGTACACCTACCCGGTGATCGACAGCACCGTCGGTGACAAGGGCTTCGACATCGGGAAGCTCCGAGCCCAGACCGGTCTGGTGACGCTGGACAGCGGCTACGGCAACACCGCCGCCTATAAATCCGCCATCACCTACCTCGACGGTGAGGCGGGCATCCTCCGCTACCGCGGCTACCCGATCGAGCAGCTGGCCGAGCGCTCCACCTTCCTGGAGGTCGCCTACCTGCTGATCAACGGCGAGCTGCCGACCGTCGACCAGCTCTCGGCGTTCAAGAACGAGATCACGCAGCACACCCTGCTGCACGAGGACGTCAAGAACTTCTACAAGGGCTTCCCGCGCGACGCCCACCCGATGGCCATGCTGTCGTCGGTGGTCTCCGCGCTGTCCACCTTCTACCAGGACAGCCACAACCCGTTCGACGAGACCCAGCGCCACCTCTCGACGATCCGGCTGCTCGCCAAGCTCCCGACGATCGCCGCCTACGCGTACAAGAAGTCGATCGGCCACCCGTTCGTCTACCCGCGCAACGACCTGGGCTACGTCGAGAACTTCCTGCGCATGACCTTCTCGGTCCCGGCCCAGGAGTACGAGCTGGACCCGATCGTGGTCTCCGCGCTCGACAAGCTGCTGATCCTGCACGCGGACCACGAGCAGAACTGCTCGACCTCCACGGTCCGCCTGGTCGGCTCCTCGCAGGCGAACATGTTCGCCTCCATCTCCGCCGGCATCAACGCCCTCTGGGGCCCGCTGCACGGCGGTGCCAACCAGTCGGTGCTCGAGATGCTGGAGGGCATCCGCGACAGCGGCGGCGACGTCGACGCCTTCATCCGCAAGGTGAAGAACAAGGAGGACGGCGTCCGCCTGATGGGCTTCGGCCACCGGGTCTACAAGAACTTCGACCCGCGCGCCAAGATCATCAAGGCCGCCGCCCACGATGTGCTGTCCGCCCTCGGCAAGTCCGACGAGCTGCTGGACATCGCGCTGAAGCTGGAGGAGCACGCGCTCTCCGACGACTACTTCGTCTCGCGCAGCCTCTACCCGAACGTCGACTTCTACACCGGCCTGATCTACCGGGCCATGGGCTTCCCGACCGAGATGTTCACGGTCCTGTTCGCCCTCGGCCGCCTGCCGGGCTGGATCGCCCAGTGGCACGAGATGATCAAGGAGCCGGGCTCCCGCATCGGCCGCCCGCGCCAGATCTACACCGGCGTGGTGCTGCGGGACTTCGTCCCGGTCGAGGAGCGCTGACACCGGAGCGGACCGTGCACCCGAAGGGGTGAACGCTGAAGGGGCGCGGGCGACCGCGGGCCGCCGTGAGGCGGGCCGCGCGGCTGCCCGCGCCCCTTCGCCGTGCCAGGTCACCGTGTGTGCCGCTGGAGGCGGGCGACCGCCTCACAGACCCCGGACCGGGAGCCCGCGGGAGAACCCGGGAACTCCTGGGAGAGAGAAGAAGGCGCCCCGATCGCCAGTCCCCCCACGGGCCGACGACCAGGGCGCCTTCCCGTGTCCCGGTGCGGATTCCCCCCACGGGATCCGGCCGGGCGTCTGTGAGGACAGCGCCTGAATCGCTGCGGTCTGCCGGGACAGCACACGGTCGGGAGGGCCGCTCAAAGCTCCCCGGTGTGTACGTGCCCCGGCAACGCAATCTCTGGGAAAGTCCCCCAAGACAATCCCAGCTGCCAGGAAGCGCCCCCCAAGACGCTGCCTGACATCGCCAACTTAGACCTTCGAACCCCTTCGATGGTTACGTTCACATCACTGTGATCTGCGTCTCTTGCATCAACCCGCTTGATACGCAAGAGACCGCATACCGCTGGCGGGACTCAAGCGTAAGGATGATGCGCGAGCCTTGTGAAGAGCTTATGTGAGTGTCCTACCGGACTCCAGGGCTACTCGTCAGTTGAGTTCTCAATGAAATGCGCGGAGGCGGAGGCTGTTCGACACCACGAACACCGACGAGAACGCCATCGTCGCCCCGGCGATCATCGGGTTCAGCATTCCGGAGGCCGCGAGCGGCAGCGCGGCCACGTTGTAGCCGAACGCCCACACCAGATTGCCCCTGATCGTGGCGAGCGTCCTGCGGGAGAGCCGGATCGCGTCCGCGGCCACCCGCAGATCCCCGCGCACCAGGGTCAGATCGCCCGCCTCGATGGCCGCGTCGGTGCCGGTGCCCATGGCCAGGCCCAGATCGGCGGTGGCGAGCGCCGCCGCGTCGTTGACGCCGTCGCCGACCATGGCGACCGTACGGCCCTCGGCCTGCAGCCGGCGCACGGCCGCGACCTTGTCCTCGGGCAGCACCCCGGCGATCACCTCGTCGATGCCCACCTGCCGGGCCACCGCCTCGGCGACCGTCCGGTTGTCGCCGGTCAGCAGCACCGGGGTCAGGCCCAGGGCGCGCAGCCGGCGCACCGCCTCGGCGCTGGTCTCCTTGACCGCGTCCGCCACGGCCAGCACACCGCGCGGCACGCCGTCCCAGGTGACCACCACGGCCGTACGGCCCTCCCGCTCGGCCCGCTCGCGGGCACCGGCCAGCTCCGGCGGCAACGGGGCACCTCCGGCGCTCTCGGCGCTCTCGGCGCTCTCGGCGCCCTTGGAGCCCGTGGTGCCCGTGGCGTCGTGGAACCGCCCCACGCTCACCTCGCGGCCGTCCACCCGGCCGCGCACGCCCCGGCCGGGGACGTTCTCGAAGTGCTCGACGGGCGGCAGCGCGCCCAGGCGCTCCTCGGCGCCCGCGGCGATCGCCCGTGCCACGGGGTGCTCGGAGGCGTGCTCCAGGGCGCCCGCGAGGCGCAGCACCTCGTCCTCCGCCACGCCTTCGGCGGCGTGCACCGCCTGGAGGGTCATCCGGCCGGTGGTGACCGTGCCGGTCTTGTCCAGCACCACCGTGTCGACCCGGCGTGTGGACTCCAGCACCTCCGGGCCCTTGATCAGGATGCCGAGCTGGGCGCCACGCCCGGTGCCGACCATCAGCGCGGTCGGGGTGGCCAGGCCCAGGGCGCACGGGCAGGCGATGATCAGCACGGCGACGGCCGCGGTGAAGGCGGACACGGTGTCGCCGGTGGAGCCGAGCCACAGCCCGAAGGTGGCGGCCGCGATCAGCAGCACCACGGGTACGAAGACGCCGGAGATCCGGTCGGCCAGCCGCTGCACCTCGGCCTTGCCGTTCTGTGCCTCCTCCACCAGCCGCGCCATCCGGGCCAGCTGGGTGTCGGCGCCGACCCGGGTGGCCTCCACGACCAGCCGGCCGCCCGCGTTGACCGTGGCGCCGGTGACGGCGTCGCCCACGGTGACGTCCACCGGGACCGACTCGCCGGTGAGCATGGACGCGTCCACGGCCGAGGTCCCCTCGACCACCGTGCCGTCCGTGGCGATCTTCTCGCCGGGCCGGACCACGAACCGGTCGCCCACCGCCAGCCGCTGCGCCGGTATCCGCACCTCGCGCCCGTCGCGCAGCACGGCCACGTCCTTGGCGCCCAGCTCCATCAGAGCCCGCAGGGCCGCTCCCGCGCGGCGCTTGGAGCGGGCCTCCAGATAGCGCCCGAGCAGGATGAACGCGGTGACCCCGGCGGCGACCTCCAGGTAGATCGTCGAGGCGCCGTCGGTGCGCGAGACGGTCAGCTCGAAGGGATGGCGCATGCCGGGCATGCCCGCGTCGCCGAGGAACAGCGCCCACAGCGACCAGCCGAACGCGGCGAGTGTGCCGACCGAGACCAGCGTGTCCATGGTGGCCGCGCCGTGCCGGAGGTTGGTCCAGGCGGCCCGGTGGAAGGGCAGTCCGCCCCAGACCACCACGGGTGCGGCCAGGGCGAGCGAGAGCCACTGCCAGTTGTCGAACTGCAGCGGCGAGACCATCGCCGTCAGGACGACCGGGAGGGCGAGCACCGCCGAGACCAGCAGGCGCCGGCGCAGCGCGGTGAGCTCCGGGTCCTCCTGCGGGGCCTGCTCCTCCTCTCGCGGGGGCGCCGGCAGCTCGGCGGTGTAGCCGGTCTTCACCACGGTGGCGATCAGGTCGTCGACGGTGAGGTCCGACGGGTAGGTGACGCGGGCCTTCTCCGTCGCGTAGTTGACCGTGGCGGAGACACCGTCCATCCGGTTGAGCTTCTTCTCGATGCGGGCCGCGCACGCGGCACACGTCATCCCGCCGATGAGCAGCTCGACCTCGGACGTCGCGGGGCGGACGTCCTCGGGGGCGGTGGTGGTGGTCATCTCCTGGACTCCGCTGCGAGGGGAACGCCGGTAGGGGGGCGGGTCGCTCAGGCCTTGCCGACCAGCTCGTAGCCGGCCTCGTCGACCGCCGCGCGCACCGCCTCGTCGTCGAGCGGGGCCGCGGAGACGACGGTGACCTCACCGGTGGCGGCGGTGGCCTTGACCGAGCTGACGCCGGCGATCTCCGAGATCTCGCTGGAGACCGCGCCCTCGCAGTGCCCGCAGCTCATGCCGCTCACCTTGTAGACGGTGGTGACGGTTCCCTGGGTGTCGGTCTGGGCGGTCATGTCGTTACTCCTCGTCGAGGCGTGTGGGGCCGACGGGGCCACGGAGGCCCCGATACCACCGAGACTATACCCCTAGGGGGTATTAGTCGACCAGGGGGGTCAGGTACCGGAGGAGAACGTTCTTCAGCTCGCGCACATAGGCCTCGCGCTCCTCGCCCTCGTGGGCGAGGACCAGTTCCAGGCCGGCCTTGTAGATGCCCACGCACACCTCGGCGGTGCGCCGGACGTCCGCCGCCGGGGTGTCCGGCAGGAACGGGGTGAGCAGGGCCTCGACCCGGCCGATCAGGGTGGCGTGCAGGGCGTCGTGCTCCTCGGCCATGCGGCCGGGGATGTCCGGGCCGTGCATCAGGGTGAAGAAGACCGGATGGCGGCAGTTGAAGTCGATGAAACGGTCCACGGCCGCCCCGACCGCCTCCTCCAGCGGGGTCGCCGGGTCGACCGGGGCGAGCGCCTCGCCGTAGGTCCGGCGCATCTCGCCCATCAGCCGCTCGCCCAGCTCGATGGCGATCGCTTCCTTGTTCGGGAAGAACTGGTACAGGGTGCCCGGGGAGACGCCGGCCTCGCGGGCGATGGCGTTGGTGCTGGCGGCGGTGTAGCCGGTGGTGCAGAAGACGGACGCCGCCGCCTCGAGCAGCTGGGTGATGCGCCGCTCGCCGCGCGCCTGACGACGGCGCGGCTGCTCTTTCGCTGCTTTCGCTGTTCTCTCGCTCTTGGCGGGCACGTGGTTGTCCCCAGTTCTCGGTAAGCGTTGACAAACGCGAGAGGTCGCTCGCATTCTGATGAAACGCGAGCGATCTCTCGTGTTTTCCAGTCTATGGCCATGGCCTCGCACGTCCATGGCCGTGCATGTCCATGGCCGTGCATGTCCATGGCCGGGCACGTCCATGGCCGTGCCGGACTGCACTGCACGGTGACGGCAAGACGACTGCACGGTAAGACGACTGCATGGTGAAGGGGACAGCGCAGGATGAGTGAAGTCAGCAAGCCGCCCGGGACCGGGGGCTTCACGCGCCTCGTCACCGCCAGGCCCCGCCTGTCGCTGCTGGCGGCCCTGGTGCTCACGGTGCTCGCCGTGCTGGCCGGCGGCGATGTCGCCGACCGCATGCGCAGCGGCGGCTGGGAGGACCCGGACGCCGAGTCCACCTACGCCACCAAGGCCCTGGAGCGAGAGTTCCCCGACTCCCAGCCCAACCTCCTGCTGCTCGTCGACGCGGGCAGCGCCGATGTGGACGACCCGGCCGTCGCCGCCGAGGGCAGGCGGCTCGCCGAGCGGCTGGCCGGGGAGCGGGGAGTGACCGGCGTCCGCTCCTACTGGCAGACGGGCTCGCCCGCGCTGCGCGCCGAGGACGGGCGCGAGGCGCTGATCGCCGCCCGCATCACCGGCGACGAGACCGCGATGTACGAGACCCTGGACCGCATAGCCCCTGCCTACCGCGGCGAGAACGGCCCGGTGGACGTCAGCGTCGGCGGCCCGGTCGCGGTGCGGCAGGAGATGCAGACGATCATCCAGGAGGACCTGCTGCGGGCCGAGATGATCGCCCTGCCCGTGACGCTGGTCCTGCTGGTGATGGTCTTCGGCAGCGCCGTCGCCGCCCTGCTGCCCCTCGGTATCGGTGTTGTCGCCATCCTGGGCACCAACGCCGTGCTGCGCGGCCTCACCGAGTTCACCGATGTGTCGGTCTTCGCGATGAACCTGACCACCGCGCTCGGACTCGGTCTCGCCATCGACTACGCCCTGTTCATCGTCCGCCGCTTCCGCGAGGAGCTGGCCGCGGACGGCGACCCGCTGACCGCCGTGGGCGCCACGCTGCGCACGGCCGGCCGTACGGTGCTGTTCTCCGCGCTCACGGTCGCCGTGTCCCTCGCCGCGATGCTGCTCTTCCCGCAGTACTTCCTGCGCTCCTTCGCCTACGCCGGCATTGCGGTGGTGCTGCTGGCCGCGGCCGCCGCGCTGATCCTGCTCCCGGCCGCCCTGGTGCTGCTCGGCCACCGGGTCAACTCCCTGGATCTCAGGCGGCTGTTGCGGCGCGGGCGAGGAAAGGGGGCCGCGGACGCGGCGCCGGACCAGGCCGGGCGGCAGGCCGTCGTGGAGGAGGGCGCCGCCTGGGGCCGCACGGCCCGGGTGGTGATGCGCCGCGCCCCGTTCTTCGCCCTGGGCACCACCGCCGTGCTGGTGCTGCTCGGACTGCCCTTCCTGGGCGTGAAGTTCGGCACCGCCGACGACCGCCAGCTGCCCGCCGGCGCCGAGTCGCACATCGTGCAGCAGCACATCCGCGACGGCTTCCCGGGCAGCCCCGGCGGCGGCCTCGAGGTCCTCGCCGAGGGACGCGCCACCGAGGCGCAGTACGCCGCCTACAAGGAGCGCGTCGCCGCCCTGCCCGAGGTCCTGCGGGTCGAGGGCCCCCTGGTGAAGGGCGACTCGGCCTACTTCACCGTGCTGCCCGAGGGCGAGGCCGTGGACGACCCCGCCCAGCGGCTGGTGGGCGAACTGCGCGCGGTGGACGCCCCGTTCGACACCAAGGTGACCGGCATGGCGGCCGTCCTGGTCGACTCCAAGGACGCCATAGCGGAGCAACTGCCGCTCGCCCTCGTCCTCATCGCCCTGGTCACCCTGCTGCTGGTCTTCCTGCTCACCGGCAGTGTGCTGATACCGATCCAGGCGGTGGTGCTCAACGCGCTCAGCCTCACCGCGATGTTCGGGGCGGTGGTCTGGGTCTTCCAGGACGGTCATCTCTCCGGTCTGCTGGGCTTCACCAGCCCCGGCTCCATCGAGACCACCCTGCCGGTGCTGATGTTCTGCGTGGCCTTCGGACTCTCCATGGACTACGGGGTGTTCCTGCTCTCCCGCATCAAGGAGGAGTACGAGAAGACCGGCGACCACGAGCAGGCGGTCCGGCACGGTCTGCAGCGCACCGGCGGGCTGATCACGGCGGCGGCGGTCATCCTGGCGGTGGTCATGGTCGCCATCGGCACCTCCCGGGTGACCAACACCAAGATGCTGGGCCTCGGCATCGCGCTGGCCGTCCTGATGGACGCGATGATCGTCCGCAGCCTGCTCGTCCCCTCGGTGATGCGGCTCACCGGCCGCGCCACCTGGTGGGCGCCGCGGCCGCTGCGCCGGTTCCACGAGCGGTTCGGGCTCAGCGAGGGGGAGTCCGAACCGCGCGAGGAGGCCGCCGGCGGCCCGGCAGAGCAGCCGGCCTCGGAGCCGGACGGGCCCCGGGACGAGCCGTCCGGTGGCCGGCGCGACACGGTGGACGCCGGGCGGAGCTGACACCGCCGGCTCCCCGGAGTCAGGGAGCGGCGGAAGAGGGCAGCGACGCCTGAGCCGAACGGCGGCGCCTGAGCAGGGAGCGGCGGCTGCGCCCCACCCGGTCGGTGGGACGCAGCCGCCGCTCGTGCGCAGGGCCGGGGCCTCAGCCCCTCACCTCCGCCCCCGGTTTCCCGGACGCGACGCCACCCAGGCCCGGACGGTGTCCGCGTACCAGTAGGGCTTGCCCCCTTCCACATGGTCGGGCGGCGGCAGCAAGCCGTGCTTGCGGTAGGAGCGCACGGTGTCCGGCTGCACCTTGATGTGCGCAGCGATGTCCTTGTAGGACCACAGCCTTCTGTCGGTCATGCGTCGTACCTCCCCGCGCAGACCACGGCGGCGGCCGGGGGTGGCCGTCAGGGGGAGCCGGGCTGCGCTGGTGATCACCAAGCGTTGTGCCCGGTGAACGATGCGTGATGAGGCCGAGGCAGGGTTCGTGCGCGGGTGTGACCAAGGTCCCGCGTGCACGGGACATGTGTGACACGGGTGAGGCGTCTGTGACATCCCTGACGCGATCTGGTCCGTATGTCTGGACAAAATGTTGACAGCGCTGCGCCGCCCGGCTAGAAACCGGGGAAGGGCCGTAGGAACGGGACGCGCGCCCGGCACCGATCACCTCCGGCGCGGGAGGCCGCTTTGCTTTGGCAGGAGCGAAGTGCGAGCGACGACTCCCCGCCCGCTTCGGCCCCGCGCCGGAGGACTCCCGACCGGACCCCCGGCCGGCCCGCCGCAGGCGAACACGGCGGGCCGGCCGCGCGTATACCTCGGCGCGGTTCCGCTTTCGTCCGGCCCACGCCGACAGCACAGGGGGTTACCCGATGACGGCGCACACCACGACCACCCGGCTCACGGTCGCCCAGGCACTCGTCCGTTTCCTCGCCGCCCAGTACACCGAGCGCGACGGTGAGCGGCGCAGGCTGATCGGGGCCACCTGGGGCATCCTCGGCCACGGCAATGTCGCCGGAATCGGCCAGGCGCTGCTGGAGCACGCGGAGGTGATGCCGTATCACCAGGGTCGCAACGAGCAGGCCATGGTGCACGCCGCCGTCGGATACGCCCGCCAGTGCGGCCGGCTGTCCGCCCACGCCGTCACCACCTCCATTGGCCCCGGCGCCACCAACCTGGTCACCGGCGCCGCCCTCGCCACCGTCAACCACCTGCCGGTGCTGCTGCTGCCCGGCGACGTCTTCGCCGCCCGCCCCGCCGACCCGGTGCTGCAGCAGCTGGAGGTGCCGCACGCCGGCGATGTGTCGGTCAACGACTGCCTGCGCCCGGTCAGCCGCTACTTCGACCGCATCACCCGCCCCGAGGCGCTGATCCCCTCCGCGCTGAACGCGATGCGCGTGCTCACCGACCCCGCCGAGACCGGCGCCGTCACCCTCGCCCTGCCGCAGGACGTGCAGGCGGAGGCGTACGACTGGCCGGAGGAGTTCTTCGCCGAACGGGTCTGGACGGTGCGCCGCCCCGCCGCCGACCCGGCCGAACTGGCCGCGGCCGTCACCGCGATACGCGCCGCCCGCCGCCCCCTGCTGATCGCCGGCGGCGGGGTGCGCCACAGCCGCGCCGAGGAGGCCCTCGCCGGCTTCGCCGAGGCCACCGGCATCCCGGTCGCCTCCACCCAGGCGGGCAAGGGCGCCCTGCGCCACGACCACCCCCAGGACGTCGGCGGCATCGGCCACACCGGCACCGCCACCGCCTGCGAACTCGCCCGCGCCGCCGACCTGGTGATCGGCGTCGGCACCCGCTACACCGACTTCACCACCGCCTCCGGCACCCTCTTCCAGAACCCGGACGTCCGCTTCCTCAGCCTCAACATCACCGCCTTCGACGGTCACAAGCTCGCCGGGCTCCCGCTGATCGCCGACGCCCGCAGCGCCCTGACCCAGCTGACCGAGGCGCTCAGCGAGCCCCGGTACCGGATCACCGCCGGCTACGCCGCCGAGTACAGCGAGGACAAGGAGCGCTGGGAGCAGCGCGTCGACGCCTGCTACGAGGCCGACGAGCCCGACGTACGTCCCACCCAGCCGCAGGTGCTCGGCGTCCTGGACAGCCTGGTGGACGAGACCGACATCGTCATCAACGCCGCCGGCTCACTCCCCGGCGACCTGCACAAGCTCTGGCGCACCCGCTCCCGCGACCAGTACCACGTGGAGTACGGCTACTCCTGCATGGGCTACGAGATCCCCGCCGCCATCGGGGTCAAGCTCGCCGCCCCCGAGCGGCAGGTGTGGGCCCTGGTCGGCGACGGCACCTATCTGATGATGCCCACCGAGATCGTCACCGCCGTGCAGGAGGGAATCGCGATCAAGGTCGTGATCCTGCAGAACCACGGCTACGCCTCCATCGGCGCGCTGTCCGAGTCGGTCGGCGGCGAGCGGTTCGGCACCGCCTACCGCTTCCCGTCCGCCGACGGCGGCCACACCGGGCCACCGCTGCCGGTCGATCTCGCCGCCAATGCGGCCAGCCTCGGCATGCGGGTGCTGCGCGCCAGGACTGTCGACGGACTGCGCGGGGCACTCGCCGAGGCACGAACCGCCGACACTCCCACATGTGTCTACGTGGAGACCCAAACGACCGACACTGTGTCGGGCGCGCCTCCGGCG
Source organism: Streptomyces composti (assembly GCF_012034205.1). GTDB lineage: Bacteria > Actinomycetota > Actinomycetes > Streptomycetales > Streptomycetaceae > Streptomyces > Streptomyces composti. Next base: position 52,570 of record NZ_JAATEM010000037.1, on the reverse strand, counting down.
CAGGCCTGGTGGGATGTACCTGTGGCCGAGACCGCGACCCGCGCGTCCGCGGTCAAGGCACGTGAGCTGTACGAACGGCACGTCTCCACCCGACGCCGCCATCTGTGAAGGAGTACTCGGTCATGACGAAGATCGTCAACCACTGGATCGGCGGCAAGACCGCCGAGGGCGCCTCGGGTAACTACGGTCCGGTGACCAACCCGGCCACCGGGGAGGTCACCACCAAGGTCGCCTTCGCCTCCGTGGACGAGGTGGACGCGGCGGTAGCCGCCGCCAAGGAGGCGTTCCCGAGCTGGAGCCGGACCTCGCTCGCGCAGCGCACCACCATCCTGTTCCGCTTCCGCGCCCTGCTCGACCAGCACCGCGACGAGATCGCCGAGCTGATCACCGCCGAGCACGGCAAGGTGCACTCCGACGCCCTCGGCGAGGTCGCGCGCGGCCTGGAGATCGTCGACCTGGCCTGCGGCATCAACGTCCAGCTCAAGGGCGAGCTGTCCACCCAGGTCGCGAACCGCGTGGACGTGGCGTCCATCCGGCAGCCGCTGGGCGTGGTCGCCGGCATCACCCCGTTCAACTTCCCGGCGATGGTGCCGATGTGGATGTTCCCCATCGCCATCGCCTGCGGCAACACCTTCGTGCTGAAGCCCAGCGAGAAGGACCCCTCGGCCTCCGTCCGCCTGGCCGAGCTGCTCTCCGAGGCCGGCCTGCCCGACGGTGTGTTCAACATCGTCCACGGCGACAAGGTGGCCGTCGACCGCCTCCTGGAGCACCCCGACATCAAGGCCGTCTCCTTCGTCGGCTCCACCCCGATCGCCCGCTACATCCACACCACCGCCTCCGCCAACGGCAAGCGCGTGCAGGCCCTCGGCGGCGCCAAGAACCACATGCTGGTGCTCCCGGACGCCGACCTGGACGCGGCCGCCGACGCCGCGGTCTCCGCCGCCTACGGCTCGGCCGGCGAGCGCTGCATGGCGATCTCCGCGGTCGTCGCGGTCGGCTCCATCGGCGACGAACTGGTGGAGAAGATCCGCGAGCGCGCCGAGAAGATCAAGATCGGCCCCGGTGACGACCCGGCCTCCGAGATGGGCCCGCTGATCACCAAGGCCCACCGCGACAAGGTGGCCTCCTACGTGGAGAACGCGGCCGCCGAGGGCTGCGAGGTCGTCCTGGACGGCACCGGCTTCACCGTGGACGGCCACGAGAACGGCCACTGGATCGGCATCTCCCTGCTCGACAAGGTGCCCACCTCCGCCAAGGCCTACCAGGACGAGATCTTCGGCCCGGTGCTGTGCGTGCTGCGCACCGAGACCTACGAGGAGGCCCTGGAGATCATCAACTCCTCGCCGTTCGGCAACGGCACCGCGATCTTCACCCGGGACGGCGGCGCGGCCCGCCGCTTCCAGCTGGAGGTCGAGGCCGGCATGGTCGGCGTCAACGTCCCTATCCCGGTCCCCGTGGGCTACCACTCCTTCGGCGGCTGGAAGGACTCCCTCTTCGGCGACCACCACATCTACGGCAACGACGGCACGCACTTCTACACCCGCGGCAAGGTCGTCACCACCCGCTGGCCCGACCCCGCCGACATCCCCGCCGGCGTCGACCTGGGCTTCCCCCGCAACCACTGAGCACCCGCTCGCGCACCGTCGCCACACACCCTCACGGGGCCGTCCGTTCCACGGGCGGCCCCGCCCCTGTGCCGGTGTGCACGCCTGCGGGACGCGCCCGGTGAGAGGCCGTGGCCAGATTCTCGTACGACGGCCGCGGTATGCGGGGACCGGTGGGTACACCAGCGGGAGGTGACGAGGTTCGGTCTCCGGGCGGCAGGGGGACGGGGGGTGCACCCCGTACCGTGGTTCGCATGGATCTTCGACTGCCCGGCCTGCGGTGGTTCCGGTCGCTGCGGCCCCGAGGGGCGCTCGCGGCCGGGGCCGCCGTCGTCGTACTCGCCGGAGCCGGCACCTACGGCGTGATCGCCTCGGACGAGCCGCCCTCCGTCCGGCGCGCCGACCGGGTGATGACGATGGGCGACGGGGTGCGCATCGACACCTCGTACTTCACCGCGGGACCGGCCGGCCGCCGCCCCGCCGTGCTGCTCGGGCACGGCTTCGGCGGCAGCAAGAACGATGTGCGCGAGCAGGCCGAGGCCCTCGCCCGCGACGGATACGCGGTGCTCACCTGGTCCGCGCGCGGCTTCGGCCGGTCCACCGGGAAGATCGGCCTGAACGACCCGAAGGGCGAGGTCGCCGACACCCGCCGGCTGGTCGACTGGCTGGCGAAGCAGCCGGAGGTCCGCCTGGACAAGCCCGGCGACCCCCGCGTCGGCATGGCCGGCGCCTCCTACGCCGGTGCCGTCTCGCTGCTCACCGCCGGGCACGACGACCGGATCGACGCCCTGGCCCCGTCCCTCACCTACTACGACCTCGCCGACGCGCTGTTCCCGAACGGCGTGCTGAAGAAGCTGTGGGCGAGTCTCTTCGTCAGCGCCGGCGGCGGCTGCGACCGGTTCCAGCCCGAGCTGTGCCGGATGTATCAGCGGGTCGCCGAGTCCGGCACCCCCGACGCCGGGGCCCGCCGCCTGCTGGAGCAGCGCTCGCCGTCCGCGGTCGCCGACCGCATCGACGTGCCCACCCTGCTGGTGCAGGGCCAGTCCGACTCGCTCTTCCCGCTCGGCCAGTCCGACGCCACGGCCACGGCCATCCGCCGCAACGGCGCCCCCGTCGACGTCGACTGGATCGCGGGCGGCCACGACGGCGGCGACATGGAGACCACCCGCGTCGAGAACCGCGTGCGGGCCTGGTTCGACCGTCACCTCAAGGGCGAGAAGAGCACGGACACCGGGCCCGCCTTCCGCGTCACCCGCACCGGAGGCGTCGACTCCACCGACGGAGAGGCCCAGCTGCGCGGCGCGAGCGCCGACCGCTACCCCGGCCTGCACAGCGGACCCCGCGAGATCCCGCTCACCGGACGCGAGCAGACCTTCGACAATCCGGCCGGGGCGGGCCCGCCCGCCGTCTCCGCCCTCCCCGGACTCGGCGAGTCCGGCGGGCTGTCCCGGCTGTCCTCCCTCGGCGTCGGCGTCTCCCTGGACTTCCCCGGCCAGCACGCCCGCTTCGACTCCGCCCCGCTCCGCGAGGACCTGCGCATCACCGGCTCGCCGACGGCCACCGTCCGCGTGACCTCCTCCAGCGAGGACGCCGTCCTGTTCGCCAAGGTCTACGACGTCGGCCCGGACGGACGGCAGCAGGTACTGCCCTCCCAACTGGTCACCCCCGTCCGGATCGAGAACGCCAAGAAGGGCAAGGACGTCCGGCTCACCCTCCCCGCCATCGACCACGAAGTCGAGCGGGGCCACCGGCTGCGCCTGGTCCTCGCCTCCACCGACCTGGCCTACGCCTCCCCGGCCGCCCCCGCGAAGTACACCGTCGCGCTGAAGAGCGACCTCACGGTGCCGACCGCGCCCGGCGTCAGCACCGCCGCGGCACCCCTGCCCTCCTGGGTGTGGTGGCTGCCGCTCACCGCAGCCGCCGTCGCCCTCGTCCTGATCCTCACCGGCCGCCGCCGCACCTCGGCCGGCCGGGGCGCCGGCGCTCCCGACCCCGCACTCGCCGACGTGCCGCTGCAGATCACCGGCCTGAGCAAGCGCTACGCCGGCTCCGCCGACCGGTACGCCGTCCAGGACCTGTCCTTCCGCGTCGAACGCGGCCAGGTGCTCGGCCTGCTCGGACCCAACGGCGCCGGCAAGACCACCACCCTGCGCATGCTGATGGGCCTGATCCAGCCCGACGCCGGCGAGATCCGGGTCTTCGGCCAGGCCATCCGGCCGGGCGCCCCGGTGCTCTCCCGGGTCGGCGCCTTCGTCGAGGGCGCCGGTTTCCTGCCGCACCTGTCGGGCCGGGAGAACCTCGAGCTGTACTGGAAGGCCACCGGCCGCCCGCCCGAGGACGCCCACCTCGACGAGGCCCTGCAGATCGCCGGACTCGGCGACGCCCTCGCCCGCGCGGTGCGCACCTACTCCCAGGGCATGCGGCAGCGGCTCGCCATCGCCCAGGCCATGCTCGGCCTGCCCGACCTGCTCATCCTCGACGAACCCACCAACGGGCTCGACCCGCCCCAGATCCGCGAGATGCGCGAGGTGATGATCCGTTACGCCGCCGCCGGGCGCACCGTCATCGTCTCCAGCCATCTGCTGGCGGAGGTCGAGCAGACCTGCACCCACCTGGTGGTGATGGACCGCGGCCGGCTCGTCCAGGCGGGCCCCGTCGGTGAGATCACCGGCTCGGGCGAGACGCTGCTCGTCGGCACCGCCACGGCCGTCGAGGACGCCGTCGTCGAGAAGGTCGACGCGCTGCCCGGCGTGGCCTCCGCGGTGCGCACCGACGACGGGCTGCTGGTCCGCCTCGACGCGGACGGCAGCGCCCAGCGTCTGGTCGCCGACCTCGTACGCCTGGAGGTGCCCGTGCACTCCGTCGGCCCCCACCGCCGCCTGGAGGACGCCTTCCTCACCCTGATCGGAGGCTCGGCATGAGCAGCACGCTCACCGGACACCCCGAGGCGGCCGGCTACCGGGCCGGCCGCACCCTGCCCCTGCGGGTGGAGCTGGTCCGCCAGCTCAAACGCCGCCGGACACTGGTGATGTACTCGGTGCTGGCCGCCCTGCCGTTCGTGCTGGCGACCGCCTTCGCGATCGGCGGCGAGCCGGGAGGCCGCAGCGACCGCGTCACGCTGATGGACACGGCCACCGCCTCCGGCGCCAACTTCGCCGCCGTCAGCCTCTTCGTCTCCGCGGGCTTCCTGCTGGTCATCCCGGTCGCCCTGTTCTGCGGGGACACGGTGGCCTCGGAGGCGAGCTGGTCCTCCCTGCGCTATCTGCTGGCCGCGCCCGTGCCCCGGATGCGGCTGCTGTGGTCCAAGCTGATCGTCGGACTGGGGCTCAGTCTCGCCGCGATGGTGCTGCTGCCGCTGGTCGCCCTCGCCGTCGGCACCGCCGCCTACGGCTGGGGCTCCCTGCACCTGCCCACCGGCGGTGCGCTGGACGCCGGCACGGCGGCCCAGCGGCTGGTGGTGGTCGTGGCCTACCTGTTCGTCTCCCAGCTGGTCACGGCGGGCCTGGCGTTCTGGCTGTCGACCCGCACCGACGCCCCGCTGGGCGCGGTCGGCGGGGCGGTCGGACTGACCATCGCCGGCAATGTGCTGGACGCGGTCACCGCGCTCGGCCACTGGCGGGACTTCCTGCCCGCGCACTGGCAGTTCGCCTGGATCGACGCGGTCCAGCCCACGCCCGAGTGGTCCGGGATGATCCAGGGCGCGGCGGTCTCCGTCGCCTGCGCCCTGGTCCTGTTCGCCGCCGCCTTCCGCGGCTTCGCCCGCAAGGACGTGGTGTCCTAGGCGGACCTTCACGGACCGTCACTTCCACCGCGTCGTCGTCCCCGGACGGCCGCCGCGCGCCGCCCGCGACCGGTGCGGGCCATCCGGGTGAACCTGCGCAACCGATCCCTGTGGACCGGGTTGATGAAGGAGTAGGGCATGCGACGCCAAGAGAAGGCCGACCTCCGGATGTCGGTCTCCTCGCAAAGGCCGGCTTTCCCAAATCTTCAAGCAGGAAGACAACGACATTGCGACAGACCCTGAGCAGGGGAGTGTTCGCGGCGGCCGCCGCCACGGGCATTCTGTCCCTCTACGGTGCCCCGGCCCTCGCCGACTCGCAGGCGGAGGGAGCCGCCGAGAACTCTCCCGGCGTGCTGTCCGGGAACAACGTCCAGGTGCCGGTTGAGGCGCCGGTGAACGTATGCGGCAACACCGTCGGCGCGGTCGGCGCGCTCAACGAAGCGGCCGGCAACGTGTGCGCCAACACGGACGACGAGAAGAAGTCCGCCGCTGCGGACTCCTCCTCCACCTCGTCGTCCCGTGCCGCGTCCACGAGGTCCGCCGCCGAGGACGGCTCCGGCGGTGGCGCGCAGGCAGAGGGAGTCGCCAAGGGCTCGCCCGGTGTCGGCTCCGGCAACAACGTCCAGGTGCCGGTCCACGTCCCGGTGAACGTCTGCGGCAACAACATCGCGGGCGCCGGACTGTTCAACGAGACCGCCGACAACACCTGCGTCAACCACTCCGACGGCAAGGGCGGTCCGCAGGCGGTGGGCAGCGCCGAGGGCTCGCCCGGTGTTCTCTCCGGCAACCTGATCCAGCTCCCGGTCCACGTCCCGGTGAACGCCTGCGGCAACAACATCGACGTCGTGGGCATCTTCAACACCGCGTACGAGAACTACTGCGAGAACAGCGTCTCCACCCCGGACGAGCCGGAGAAGGAGACCAAGACCCCGCCGTCCACCCAGAAGCCGCCGACGACGCAGGTCGTCGCGCCCCCGGCCGAGGAGAAGGAGCCCGAGGCCCCGAGCCTGGCCCAGACCGGCAGCGAGGGCCTCCTCACCGCCTCGGCGGCCGGTGCCGCGATGCTCGTCGGCGGTGCCGTGCTCTACCGCCGCGGTCGCGCCGCGTCCCGCGTCTAGAGCCCCGTTCCGCCCCCGGCGGACACCCTGAGCGCCGAACCTCTCCGTCCGGCCCCGCCGCCGCCCCGGCGGCCAACCGCCCCCGTTCGACACGGCCGCCATCGTGTGACCGAGCCGGACGGGGGCGCGGCCGTGCCGGAGCCGTTCCGGGCGCGCGGGCGTTCCCGCCGACTGACAAGCCGGCCGGCGACCGGCAAGGCCCGCCACCGGCAAGGCCCGCCGACCGGCAAAGGGCCGCCGACGGGAGGGTGATCCCGTCGGCGGCCCTGCCACGCCCCGCGGGGCCCCGTCAGCAGGGCACCGTCAGCGGGTCACCGGAGCCGGCGTCTCGGCGCGGCCCGCGCTCGCCGGCAGCGGGACCCGGCCGCGGGCCGGCGTCGAACGGAGCCGGCGCCGCACGCCCTGGACCAGGGTCGAGGCGGTGAAGGTCGCCCCGTGCACGAAGCGCATGGCCGGGCCGAAGCCGGACGCGGTGATCAGGCCCGCCAGGAACAGCCCGGGCTGCGAGGACTCGAAGCACCGCCCGACATCGGGGGAGCCGTCGGGCAGCGTGGCGAGGCCGCGGCGCAGCTCCGGAGCGAGCAGGCCCAGCCGGTCGCAGCGGGCCCTGAAGCCGGTCGCCGCGATCACATGCTCGGTCTCCATCGAGCGCACCGAGCCGTCACGGCCCAGCACGTCCAGGCGCACCCCGCCCGGCACCGCGGTGGCGGCCGTCACCTCGTGGCTCGGTGACACCTCCACCGCGCCCTCCACCCGGTCCCGCAGCCACCAGGCGCCCGCCGGACCGAGCGCCGTCGCGGCGATGCGCGCCCGCGTGGACTCCGGCAGCCGCCGGAACAGGCCCGGACGCTCGGAGTAGAACCAGTTCTTCCAGCCGGGGCCGAGACCGCTGTGCGGGGAGCGCACCGACTGCCACCACGGGCGCTCCCACGGCGGCGGCACGTCGTTCCACACCAGCCGGTCCGCCCGCGCCAGCACCCGCACCCGGGTGCCCTGCTCGGCCAGCAGCGCCGCCGTCTCCAGGGCCGCCTGCCCGCCGCCGATCACGGTGACGTCCTTGCCGCGGAACTGTCCGAGGTCGCTGTGGTGGCTGCTGTGGGTCACCAGCGACGGGTGCAGCCCGCGCAGCGCCTGCGGCACCTCGATGAACGGCATCACACCGACCGCCAGCGCCACGGTGCGCGCATGCACCTCCTGGCCGTCCTCGGTGACCGCGACGAAACCGCCGGGCGCGGTCGCCAGCCTCACGATGGTGCGCTCGTCCACGTCGGGCACCGCGTGCTTGGCGAACCACAGGCCGTACCCGGCGAACGCCTCCACCGGGATCGGGTGGGCGTGACGCGCCGTCAGCCCGTTCTCGGCGCAGTAGACGTCGAGCCGCCAGCGGCCCGCCGGGTCGGACAGGTTGGACGCCCACGGCTCGGACTTCAGGAACATGCCGGCGGGCATGTGGTCGCGCCAGGACGCCATGGGGCGGCCGAACACCCGCATGCTCAGCCCGGCGGACGCGGCATGCGCCGCGATCGACAGCCCGTACGGACCGGCACCCACCACCAGAAGGTCGTACATCATCAACTGCTCGCTTTCTCGTTGTCGGTCGGCAAGGGTGAGGCCGCCCGGGGGATCACAGGGGTGGCCGGTGCCGCCGGCCTCGGGATCAGGCGCTGCCGCAGCCGGCCGGAGACATGGCGGCACCACAGGGACCACATCGCCCACCCGGGACCGCGGTCGTCCGCCGCGTACCAGGCGAGCTCGCGCCCGTCCGGCGCGCCGCGCAGCGCGGCCAGCGGCGCGTAGTTCTCCACCACGAACTCCCGCCCAGCCAGCTGCTCCCCGTCCGGCAGCGCACGGCCCGTCAGGTCCAGGTGCAGGGCCCGTACGACGTCCACGCCCGCGCTGTCCGCGAACAGCCGGAACTGCGCGCCCGGCCGCGGGTTGAAGTCGAGCAGGTGGTAGCGGCCGGTGGCGCCGCAGCGCCGGAAGTCCAGGTCGAGGATGCCGCGGTAGCCGAGCGCGGCGACCAGCCGTTCGGCCAGCCGGCGCACCTCGGGGTTGGGGGTCCAGCGGCCCACCGCCGTCAGGCCCGCGCCGCGCGGCCAGGCGAGCTGTTTGCGGCCCGGCCCGCCCGCACGCAGGGCGCCGGAGTGATCGGCGTAGCCGTGGAAGAACCAGTCGCGGTCCGGCCCCGGCGGCAGGAACTCCTGCAGCAGCAGCGGGCTGCCCGCCTCCTCGCTGCGCTCGTACAGCTGCCGGGCCTGCTGCGCCGTGTGCACCAGCTGGGTGCTGCGCAGCCCCCGGCCCGGCGGCAGCAGCCAGGGGCGGCTCCACTTCGCCACCGCCGGCAGCCCGAGCCGCCGCGCGTCGTCGGCGGCGCGTACCGCACTGTCCGGGACCAGGGTCCGCGGGTGCGGCAGCCCTGCCGAGGCGCACACCGCGGCCAACTCGGCCTTGTCCGCGACCCGTTCGGCCAGCGATCCGGGCATCTCGGGCAGCAGATAGGACGGGGCGAGGGCCTCGCGCAGGCGGGCCGCGGCGATCGCGCAGGCGTCGTCCATGGTCACCAGCACGGCAGGCCGCCCGATCTCGCCGGCCACCCGGCGCAGCACGGTGAGCAGATCGGCGTCGGAGGCCTGCGGGGGCGGCGGGGCGTGCAGCCGGGTCGCATACCGCGAGCGGCCGACCGGACTGCCCGTCACATCCGCGACCACATGCACGGGCACGCCGGCCCGGCCGAGGGAACGGACGGCGCCGAGCGTTCCGTGGTGAAAAGGGTTCCGGTCGGTCCGCAGCACCACGGCCGGGACGCCGGTGTCGAGCAGCGACACGCATTCTCGCTTTCCTCGGGAGCGGCTCGGAGCTTTCATCGCCGGCATCCGCCCGTATTCCGTCCGCTCGCCCGCTCGGGCGAGAACGGCACTCGAAAGCCGCAACGACGGTGGCGTCGGTGGATCATCTGTGACTGACTTTCATGTGACTGTTCGTCAATAACGTGAGCAATCGCGTGAGCGATACGAGCGCGAACGACCCGACCGAAGGAGCAGCCATGGCCCCTCACGACAAGCGGGTCCGAAAGCGCAGGCGGCCGGTGCGGGGCGCCGCGGCGCTCGCTGTGTCCGCCGCCCTGGCGGCGGGGCTGCTCGTCACCGGGGTGGACGCCACGGTGCTGCCGGTCGACGACGGCCGCGCCCCGGGCGTCCCGGGCACCGCGGGTCCGGCCGGACCCGCCGCGCCCGCGCCCCCCGCGCCCGCGCCCGGCGCCCCCGTACCGCTGCTGCCCCAGCCGCCCGACCGGACCACCGCGGCCGGCCGGGAGCACCCGCCCTTCGGCGTCTTCCTCGCCTCCGACCAGCAGGGCGTGGAGCGGATGGCCCGGTTCAGCCAGTGGCTGGGCGGCGCGGAACTCACCGTCGGGCACACCTACCTGCCCGGCGTCCACTGGAGCGACATCGAGGGCAGGGCCCAGTGGCTCGAGTCCTGGGCCGGCTGGCGCAACGCCGAGCCCGGCCGGATGTTCGTCCTCAACGTCCCCATGCAGGCCCGCAACGAAGAGGGGGTGCCCGACCACGAGGTCCGGGAGCTGCTGCGGCGCGGCGCGGCCGGGGAGTTCGACCACCACTTCCGCACCCTCGCCGAACGGCTGGTGCGGCTGAAGGTGCCGGACACCGTGATCGTGCTCGGCTGGGAGATGAACGGCACCACCTACACCCACCGCTGCGGTCCCGACCCCCAGGCGTGGAAGACGTACTGGCGGCGGATCGTCACCGCGATGCGTGCGGTGCCGGGCCAGAAATTCCGGTTCGACTTCACCCCGAACCGCGGCCGGGACGCCGTCCCGTGGACCGAGTGCTACCCCGGCGACGACGTGGTCGACATTCTCGGCATGGATTCCTACGACCAGCCGTCCGGAATTTCGTTCGACGAGCAGGTGAGTGAACCGTACGGGCTGCGGCACCACGTGGAATTCGCCCGGGCGCACCGGAAGCCCGTCTCCTACCCGGAATGGGGGCTGTTCCGCAACGGCGACAATCCCGAGTACATGCGGCGCATGCTCTCCTGGATCGCCGAGCACCGGCCGGTGTACAACACACTGACCGACTACTGCCCGCACGGGGTGTGGCAGTGCGAGACCAATCCGCGGTCGGCGCACGTCTACCGGTCCGTCCTCTCCGGCCGTCACGAGCACCCCGGGCACCCGGTGCCCACACCCACACCCACGGCCCCCACGCTGCCGCCCGGTCCCGCCGAGCCGCCGAACTGCTCGGTGCTGGACCTGGGTGACTGGGTGGAGCACTGGCTCGGCGGGCGGCTCTGCATCCGCTTCACGTGGTGGTAGAGCCCTCGCCTCCGGCCCGGCCGGCACCGGGATCACCGCCTGCCGTGCGCATCGGCGGCGGTGGCCGGACCGGGCACCGAAGCGGCCGGGACGGCCTCGTCGTCCCGGCCGCCTCGCCTCGGCCGTGCCAGCAGGCCGAGGCCGCCGAGCAGGCCGCCGGCGCTCGCGCCCACCAGGGCCGTCACACCCGGGGAGGCGGAGGTGGGCTCGCTCGGCCGCACCGCCCGCGAGAACTGCACCAGCCGCACCTGGGTGCTGGCCTTGCTGTGCTCCGCGTGCTGGGTGAGCGCGCGCGAGACCGCGTTGGCCATGTCGGCCGCCCGGCCCGGCTCGGAGGAGGTGGCCGACAGGGCGACCATCGGGGCGTCCGGCGAGGTGGAGGCACGCACGCTCTCGCGCAGCGTCCCGGCCGGCACCCCCGCCCACACCTGGGCGTCCCCGAGCACCGCCAGCTGCGTCGCCACCCGGCCGTACGCCTGCGCGAAACCACGGGCGGCCTCCGGGGTGGACTTCGAGGTCGGCACGGCGACGACGTAACTGGTGGCCGTGTACGTCGTCGGGGTGAACAGGCCGTAGGCGCCGCCGATGAGACCGCCGAGCAGGGTGCCGGCCGCGATGACGGACCAGGACGGCAGCGCACCGGCACGGGCCAGGGACGGGCGGCGCTGACGGGTCGGGGAGTCGGTCATGACGGGCTTGCTCCGAAGGACGAGGCGGACGAGACGGACGAGACGGACGAAGATGCCGGGGAAGCGGCGGGCGCCGCGGGGGACGCCGGGGGTGAGGGGGCGGGCAGGAACGCGCCGCGCGGTGACGCACCCGGACCGGAGAGGGCCGCCGCGTACACGTCCATCAGCCGAGCCGCGCTGCGGCTGATGCTGTAGCGGTGCGCCGCCCGCGGGACCGTGCGCGGCCCAGGACCCGCGGCACGCGCCTCGGCGATCGCACGGGCGTACTCCTCGGGCCCGCCGCGCACCCGCCGGGCGCCGCCGGTCTCGGACGGCGGCAGATCCTCGATCGCCGGGCAGGCCGCGTAGAGCACGGGCAGCCCGGAGGCCAGTGCCTCCACCGCCGCCAGGCCGAAGGCCTCGTCGGCGGACGGGGAGGCGAACAGGTCCATGGCCGAGGTGAGCGACGGCAGATCGGGGCCCGCGGAGCCGTCGGCGATGTAGGGGCGCTCCCCGGTGAACAGCACCCGGCCCGCCACGCCCGCCTCCTGGGCGGTGCGGCGCAGCAGGTGCTCCTCGGGCCCGCCGCCCACCAGCAGCAGCCAGCAGTCCTCCGGCAGCCGGGCCAGCGCCCGCACCAGCACGTCGAACCGCTTGCCGGGGGCGAGCCGGCCGATGCCGCCGACCACGAACGCGTCCTCGGGCAGGCCGAGCCGGCGCCGGGTGGCGGCGCGCCGCCCGGCGTCGAAGCGGAAGCCGTCCAGGTCGATGCCGTTGGGCACCACCTGGATGCGCGGTGCGGGCACCCCCCAGCGCTTGAGCCGGTCGGCGACCGCCGCGGACACCGCCACCGTCGCCGAGCCCAGCCGCTCGCCGGCCAGGTACAGGGCCCGCACCCCGGCGGTGAGCCGGCGGCCCTCCATCTGGGTGTCGCCCAGCGAGTGCTCGGTGGCCACCACCGCCCGCACCCCCGCGAGCCGCGCGGCGAGCCGCCCGTAGACGCACGCCCGGTACAGATGCGTGTGCACCAGGTCGTAGCGGCCGGCGCGGATCAGGCGCACCAGGCGGGGCAGGGCGGTCAGGTCCCGGTTGCCGTGCATGCCGAGGTGGGTGACGCGGACCCCGTCCGCGGCGAGACCGTCGGCGACCGCGCCCGGGTTGGTGAGCGTCACCACCTCGCAGTCGGCCGGGAGGTGACGCAGCAGCAGCCGCAGCTGCTGCTCGGCGCCGCCGACGCCGAGGCCGGTGATGATGTGCAGGACCCTCATGCCGCGTCCCCCTTCGCCGGGCGGCGGCGCAGCCGGTGCAGGCGCAGCTTGAGGAACATCCGCCAGGCGGTGTCGTTCTGGCCGATGTGGACGCGGGGCAGCGCCAGCAGGCCGGTCAGCGGGCCGGGGTCGATGGCGCAGGCGTAGCGGTAGCCGGCCTCCCGCACGGCCTGCACGGCCCGCTGGTCGACCGTGCCGTACGGGTAGCAGAAGCCCTCGACCGGGCCGCCGGTCAGCTCCCTCAGCAGGGCGCGGCTCTCGGTGACCTCCGCCTTGATGGCGGCGTCGTCCGCCCTGGTCAGGTCGACATGGGTCAGGCCGTGCGAGCCGATCTCCACGCCGTGCTCGATCGCCTGCCGGATGCCGGCCGCGTTCAGCAGCGGCTTGCGCGGGCCCAGCGGGTCCCAGGCGTTGTCGCCGCCGAGACGCCCGGGCAGCACGAAGAGCGTGGCGCCGCAGTTCCAGCGGCGCAGCAGCGGCAGCGCGCCGGTGAGGAAGTCGACATAGCCGTCGTCGAAGGTGAGGGCGACCAGGTCGCGGCCCTCGCCGCGGGCGCGGGCGGCCAGCAGGTCGGCGACGGACACCCCCCGCAGGCCGCGCCGCCGCAGCCAGGCCAGCTGCCGGTTGAGCCGCTCGGGGGTGACGGTGATGCGGTACGGATCGTCCGAGCAGTCGCCCACGGAGTGGTACATGGCGATCCACGGGACGGACCCCCGGAGCGGGGCGTCGGGTCTGCCGGGTCTGCCGGTGGTGACGGAATCAACGGAAGCGGCCATGATTCAGCTTTCGTGTGACGGCGCGTACGGGGCGCACAGCGGATGCGAAACCCTGGACGCCTAGGGCCCAGGCGAGGGAGACGAAGACTGCGGTGACGGCCAGACCGCCGGCGGCCAGGCCCGCCGCCGGGGAGTCGGTCCTGCCCGCCGTGAACCATCCGGCGGCGGTCGCCGCGGCGGCGGCCAGCACGGGCCGGCTCAGCTCGGCGAGGACCTTGCGCACCCGGATCGAGACGCCGTACGGGCTGCCGCCGCGCCGGGAGGAGCGCAGACCGGCGAGCAGCAGGGCGGCGGTCACGGTGATGCCGAAGGCGTTGGCGGCGGCGATCCCCGCAACCCCCCACGGGCCCACGGTGACGGCGCCGATCAGCGAGGTGGCGGCCACACCCGCGACCATCACCGGCAGGGGGTACCAGCAGGGGCGGCCCGCCGAGAAGTAGGAGCGGACCAGGGCGCCCACCAGGGTCTGCGCCAGCAGACCGAGGGCGTACACGCGCATCACGTTCGCCGTGGCCACGGTGTCGGCCGCGGTGAACGCGCCGCGCTGGAAGAGCAGTTCGATGATCTGCGGGGCGCAGGCCAGCACCGCGCACAGACCCAGCAGCACCACGCAGGAAGCCAGCACCAGGTCCCGCTCCACCCGGCTGCGGGCCCGCTCGGTGTCGCCGTCCGCGAGGGCCCGCGCCACCACCGGGAAGGTGACGGTGACCACCATCAGGGACAGCGTCATCGGGATCTGGGCGACCTTCTGCGCGTAGTTGAGGTGCGAGATGGCCCCCGCGGGCAGCGAGGAGGCGAGAAAGCGCTCCACCAGCACCTGCGACTGGCGGCACAGGGCGAACAGCAGCACGGCGGCGATCAGCGCCAGCCGCACCGGTCGGTGCGGATCGTCACCGGAGTCCCGGACGTCCACGGGCGTGTGCGTACGGGACGTCAGATGCCGCCACAGCGACGGCAGCTGCACCACCACCATCAGCACGCCGCCCATCGCCACACCCACCGCGGCGGACCGCACGCCCCAGGTGGCGCCCAGCAGGAACATCGCGGCGACGATGCCGGTGTTGTAGGCCATGTAGATCGCCGCGGGAGCGAAGAAGCTGCGGTGCGCGCGCAGGGCGGCGCTGCAGTAGCCGGCCAGGCCGAACGCCAGCAGGCTGATCGCGGTGAGCCGGGTGCAGTCCACGGCGAGGCGGGGATCGGGCAGTCCCGGGGCGAGCGCCCGCACCAGCAGCGGAGCGGCGGCGGCCACCAGCGCGGCCACCGCGGCGAAGGCGAGGCACAGCCGGGGCAGCGTCGCGGCGACCAGCTCCCGCACCGGATCGCCCGGCACACCCCTGGCCCGGCGGGCCAGCGCCATGCTGAACGCCGGGATCAGCGCGATCGCCAGCCCGTCCTCGATCAGCAGCGTCGCCGCCACCTCGGGCACGGTCCACGCCACCAGGAAGGCGTCCGTGTCACTCCCGGCCCCGAACAGCCGCGCCAGCGACTGATCCCGCACCAGCCCCAGCAGCGAGCCACCGATCGACAGCACGGCCGTGACGAGCGTGGCCCGTGCCAGAAACTTCCCGGAGACGGCGGCCTGTTCGGCACCGCCGCCCGGGCGCGCGGCCCGCGCAGCAGGCACGGCCGCCACGGTCCGCGCCGCTGTCGAGTCCTGGCCGGGGGCCGCCGTGGGGTCCGGGGTGCCCGGGGTGCCCGGGGTGCGGGAGGGGAGCAGGGTCATCGGGAGACGGCCTCCTCGACCTGGACGGCCGGCTCGCCGTGCGGCCGGGCGGTGCCGCGGGGGCCGGTGGCCAGGGCCCACCAGGCGGCCAGGCCCAGGGCCATGGCCGTCAGGACCGTCGAGGGGCCGCCGATGTCGCCGTAGACGAAGTCGGTCAGCAGCCAGATCAGCAGGCCGCAGGCGATCAGGCCGCAGTCCGGGGCGGGGCCGTGGCGTAGCGCCCGCAGCAGCCGGCGCAGGCCGCACACCAGCAGCGCCAGCCAGCCGCCGGCGAGGGTCACCAGCCCGATCAGGCCCTGTTCGCTGAGCACCAGCAGATACATGCTGTGCGGCGACAGCAGCGCCTGCTTGTGGTACGCCTCACCCGCGCCCCCGATGTCGCTGCCCGAGGAGAGCGCCAGCGTGGCGTGCTCGTCGCGGTACTCGGGGAAGTTCTTCAGGCCCACACCGGTCAGCGGCCGTTCCTGCCACATGCCGAGCGCGGACCCCCACAGCGCGTACCGGTCCACCACCGACTGGTCGGGCGCGTCGGTGACCTGCCCGATGCTGCCGATCCGCTCCTGAAGCTGCGCCGTGCCGACCCCGAAGCCGCCCATCAGCACGATCGCCGCGGCGGCCACCGCGGCGCCCGCCTTCACCGCGCGCCGCGGCCCGGCCAGCACCAGCTGCACCGTGCAGGTCAGCGCCGTGGCGATCCAGGCGCCCCGGCTGAAGGACAGCGCCAGCGGCAGCAGCAGCACCGCCGCGCAGCCCGCGGCCAGCGCCCGCTGCCGGCGGGGCGCCTGCCCCAGCGCGAGACCCACCGCGCACACCACGCCGAGCGCGACCACCGTCGCCATGCCCATCACGTCCTGCGCCCCGAACGTGCCGACCGCCCGGATCGGCTCGCCCTGGTAGGTGGCGCCGGTGCCGGTCGCGTACTGGTGCACGCCGACGGCCCCCTGCCACCCCGCGAGCCCCACGAACGTCCAGGCCAGCAGCCGGAAGTCGGTCCGGTGCCGGGTCAGCACCAGCACCGTGGCCGGGACCAGTACGAAGACCTGCAGATACCGGCCGAGGCCGGTGAGCCCGTCCGTCGCCGAGGACGCCCCCATGGCGGCGAGCGCGAGGCCCGCCACCGGCAGGCCCAGCACCAGCGCGGCCACCGGCGTCAGCGGGCGCCGCCGCTCGCGCAGCAGCAGGATCACGCAGTACACCACCAGCAGCCCGGACATGGCGTCCGCGGGACCGGCGCCGTCTCCCGTGTGCGGCACGGCCAGCAGGGCGATCACCGCCGCGAGCGGCAGCACCGGCACCCGTTCGGCCGCCCGGCGCGGGAGCAGGGCAAGGGCGTGACGCACGTCGAGTTCAGCTCCCCGTCGGCCGGATCAGCGTGACGGCGGTGCGCAGCAGGATGCAGACGTCCTGCCACAGCGACCAGTCGTCGATGTAGGCGTTGTCGAAGCGGGCGCGGTCCTCGATGGAGGTGTCGCCGCGCAGCCCGTGGATCTGGGCGAGGCCGGTGATGCCGGTCCGCATCCGGTGCCGGGCCGCGTAGCCGGGGTACGTCTGGCTGAACTGGGCCACGAAGTAGGGACGTTCGGGGCGCGGGCCGACCAGGCTCATGTCCCCCCGCAGCACGTTCCACAGCTGCAGCAGCTCGTCCAGCGAGGTGCGCCGCAGCATCCGGCAGAAGCGGCGCATCTCGTTCTCGTTGGCCACGCTCCACCGGGTCGCCGACTCGTGCTCGTCGACCGGCCGGTGGGTGCGGAACTTCAGCAGGGTGAACGGCCGCCCGTCGCGGCCGATGCGCTCCTGCCGGAACACCACCCCGGGCCCGTCGCAGATCCGCAGCGTCACCGCGCACACCAGCAGCAGCGGGCTGACCAGAAGCAGCAGCACCCCCGACACCGCCACGTCCAGGACCCGCTTGCCCGCGCTGCCCGCCCGCGCCGGGAAGAACTCCAGCCGCCGGCAGGCGAATCCGGCAAGACGCTCACCGGTCGGACACGCCGGTGTGGCCGCGTCCAGCTCCCAGATCTCGCAGCCGGACCCGGCCAGCGCCCGCAGCAGCGGCCCCTGGTCGGCGCGGACCGTGGGGTGCACGGCGAGCACCGCCCGCACCCCGTTCTGCACGACGGCTCGCTCGACCTCCTCGCCGGTGCGCAGCACCGGGAGCCCCTTGGCGCCGTCCGGCTCCTCGCACACCACCCCCACCGGCCGCAGCCCGCAGCGCGGATGACGCAGCACGGCGGCGGCCACGCGCTGCGCGGTCGCCGCCGGCCCGATCACCAGCGCGGCCCGCGGATGCCGCAGCAGCGCGGCCCGCCGCCGCCCGTGCACGGCCGCGCGCAGCGCACAGCACAGCACCGCGTGCAGCGCGAGCCCGCTCAGCACGGTGACGGTGGCCGGCGCGAGCTCCGGACGCAGCACCGCCCACAGCGCGGCGGACGTCAGCCAGGCCACCGCCACCCGCCCGCACACGGCGGGCAGCTCCTCGAGCAGCGCCGGTACGGGAGGTCTGCGGTCGCGCGGGCGCAGCAGCAGGGCCGCCGCACACAGCAGCGCGACGAGGAGCGGGTGGCGCCGGGTCTCGGCGAGCGCGAGCCCGGCCACCAGCGCGGCTGCCGCGTCCGCGGCGAGCAGCGGGAGCGGCGAGGCCGGCCGCGCCGGGCGGCCGGTCGCGGGTGGCCGGAAGCCGGTGGAGACGGGCTCGGTGAGGACGGCGGTGTCGATGCCGGGCTTCGGCATGACGGAGACGGCGGAGAATCCGTGCTCCCTCGGCGTGCCGGGGGAGGGCACGGTAGGTTCGGCGGTCACGAGTGGATGGACTCCCTGTGCTCGGATGGCTCGACTCGCTGTGTGGTCCGATGGGCCCCGGCGCTCTCCGCCCGGCTCCGCCGCGGCGCACGGACATCCGCGCCGCGGCCGCTCTGCGGTCCGCCCTCCCGCGGCGGGCGCGTCCATCTCCGGCCGGACCAGGTGCCGAGCAGGTCGCGGTAGACGTCGGTGACCGCCCGCGTGGTGCGCCGCACGTCGTGCCGGGCCAGCACATGCCGGCGTCCCCCGTCGCCGAGGGACGCGCGCAGCGGCCGGTCGCGCAGCAGATCCGCGACGGCACGGGCCAGTTCGGCCGGGCTCTCCGGCGGGACCAGCAGGAACGGGGCGAACGCCGGGGGCAGGCTCTCGCGGGCGCCGTCGACCTCGGTGAGCACCACGGGCCGGCCGCAGGCCATCGCCTCCAGCGGCGCCAGCGCCATGCCCTCCCAGCGGGACGGCAGGACGACGAGATCGGCCGCCTGGTACCAGGGGGCGGTGTCGCCGACGGCGCCCGCGAACACCACGGACCGGGGCGCCGCCGCCCGCAGCCGCTCCCGGTCCGGCCCGTCGCCGACCAGCACCAGACGCGCCTCGGGGACCTGCCGCACCACCGACTGCCAGGCCCGCAGCAGCACGTCCTGGCCCTTCTGCCGGCACAGCCGCCCCACACAGACGACGAGGGGCGCGCCGGCCGGCACCCCGGCCAGCGGTGCGAGCAGGGCCCGTACGTCCTCGGCGGGCGCCGGGCGGAAGTGCTCGGGGTCGACGCCGTTGGGCACCACGGTCCACCGGCCGGAGATGCCCGCGGCCACCCCGGTGCGGCGCTCGGCCTCGCTCACGCACACCGTCCGCGCGGCCCAGCGCGCCCCCCACCGCTCCCACGTGAGCGCGAGGTCGGCGGTGGTGCCGCCGACCGCCTCGAACGACCAGGCGTGCGGCTGGAAGACGGTCGGGATGCGGCCGCGCACGGCGAGCCGCCCGGCGAGTCCGGCCTTCGCGCTGTGCGCGTGCACCAGGTCCGGGCGGATCCCGTCGATCAGACGGGCGAGCTGCCGCACCTCCCGCGCCAGCGAAGGGCCGGGCGAGCGGGTCGCCTGCCAGGGGTGCACCGGCGCGCCGAGCGCCCGCAGCCGGACGGAGAGTTCGCTTTCCGGGCAGGCCACGACGGGCTGGAGCCCGTCCGCGAGCTGAGCCCGCACCAGGTCCGCCACGACGCGGGCGACTCCGCCGTCCACCGGCTGCGTGAGGTGCAGGACACGCGGACGGCGGCCGGAGGACGACAGGTCCATGGTGAGGGTTCCTCGCTGACGAAGGCGGTGACGAGAGAGTCGGGAAGGAGGCGCGGCCGCGGAGCCCCGGGCTACCGCCGCGCGTCGGCGGCGAGGAACAGCACTCCGGCCCATGCGGCGTCCGCGCCGGAGGTGAGCCGCAGGGCCGCGTCGGTGCCTGCGCCGAGCACGCCCCGGCCGACGTCGAACACGTCGGAGTCGTAGCCGAGGGTGTTGCCGTAGTCGGGCACCCGGGAGCCGGTTCCGGGGCCGCTGATGGTGGAGTTGAGCACGTCGTCGCGCGGGTTGGCGCCGTCGCCCAGCGAGGTCGAGCCGGACGGTCCGGTCACCACCAGCGAGTCGCCGGTGGTGCCGCGGTCCCCGTTGTAGGCGACCAGGCCCACCTGGCCCGACGCCCCGTCGGCGATGTTCAGACCGGCCAGCCGCAGGTCCTCGCCGCGGGAGCGCAGCGCCGCGAAGCCGTCCCACAGGGCGATCTGACGCAGCGGCTCCGACTGGTTCTCGTACACCACCACCAGCGTCCAGCCGCCCCAGGCGCCGGCGGCGGACTGCCCGGCGGCCACATTGACCTGCGCCACGGTGTAGAGGCCCGACCCGCTGTCGCGGACCAGGGACGTGACGTCGGCCGAGGCCTGGAAGGCGTCCGCGTCGTCCGTCACCCGGTGCCCGACGATCGTGTCGGCGAGCACCTCCTTGTACTCGCCGCCCGGTTCGGCGATGAGCACGCGCCCGTTGTCCCCGGACGGCTTCTGCTCGCCGACCCGCAGGTTGCCGCCCCAGTACAGGCGTGCGTACGTCACCCGGGAGCCGCTGGGCAGCCGGACCGCCGCGCGGGAGGAGTTGTAGGTGTTGGGGTCGCTGTCGACGTCGATGTAGTGCATGTCGAAGTCGCCGTTCACCCCGGCCTTGCCCTCGCGCACGTCGGAGCACGACTTCTGGCGCGCGCGGCAGGTGATGGAGGAGTTGGCGGCGCGCACGATGCCGCCGTGCTGGACCGCCCGGTGCCGGAGATCGAACGGGATGCTGCCGGCCTCGGGAGCCGGGGCGGCAGCGGGGGAGCCGCAGGAAGCCCACACCGCGGCAAGGGAGAGCACACCCGCCGTCGCATGGCGGAGCAGCTGACCCAGGGAATGGCGCATGACCGTCGGAGCCTTTCGTCAAGCAGTGGCGGCGGCAGGCAGCAGTGGGGACGAGTGCGATGCGTCCGCCCGTGGGGAAAGCGTGGAGAGGTTGGCAACTCTAGTCACCAACCGGACAAATTCACTGAAACTCGATGAACAACAGCAAGTGTGTTGGAATCGTGAATCCCTCGTGCGTGCGCCCCGGGGCGCACGCTCTGCTCCACGTCCCCTCATCAGGCCGTACGGGCACCGGGGTGACGGGGCAGTGATCCGAAAGGCCGATGATCGGTTGCGGGAGCCACAGGGCGCTCTCACGGTGGGGTGCAGGTTCGCACCTCCCTCGAAAGGAACTGCCCATGCGCGCTCTGCCTGCACGGCGCCTCGCACTCGGCGCCCTGTGCGCCGCCCTCCTGGTCGGGATCACCGGCCCGGCCGCACTGGCGGCGGACCCGGTCCGTGAGCGTGGTGAGGCTGCGGCACCGGGCGCGGCGCTCCCCGGCGCCGACGCGCTGCTCCAGCGCGCCGAGAAGCTCAAGGCCCAGGCGGGGCCGCTCGCTCCGGTCGTCGACCTGGCGGAGGCGGTGCTGCGCCGGGACCGCGGCACCCTGCCGCGCGCCGAGGCGCGCAAACTGGGCGCGGCCGCCAGGGCGGCGCTGCGCGAGGCCGCCGACGACCAGCCGGTGGTGACCCTCGTCCCTGCGGAACAGGAGGCGACCGGCGTCCTGCTGCCCGCCGCCGACACCCCGCTCACTCAGGACCTGATGGGCGAACTGCTCGACCTGCTCGGCAGTGTCTTCGAACTGGTGCCGGGCCTCCCGGTGAGCACCCCGGCCACCGGGACCACCGGCACGACCGGCACGACCGGCACGACGGACTCCACCACCGACACCGCGGACTCCGCCGCCGAGGCCGCGGCCACACAGGACGCCGCCGATGCCGCTGACGTGGCCGCCGAGACCGCTGCCGACGAGGCGTTGGCCGACTTCGGGTCCTTCGACTCGCTGGACGCGTTCATCGACGCACTGCTCGCCGAGGTGGACGCGCTCATCGAGGAGGTCAGCGACCCCGGCCTCGCCGAGTCCGCGACCGCCGGGACCGCAACCGGGACCGCCGCCGGCACGTCCGCCTCGGACACGGCGGTCACCACCCCGGAGGCGACCGCCACCACCCTGCCGGCCCTCACCCCGGACAACACGGTGGTGCTGCTGCCGGCGCCGTGACCCGTCCGGTGGCGGACCGTGCCGTGTCACGGTCCGCCACGCCCTTTCCGGGAGCCTTCACCGGGCGGTCTGCGCTGATCTCATATGAGGACTCGTCAATCTCGGGACTCCCGGTTTCCGGTGCCGCCAGGGATCGTTAGGCAGGACGACACATTCCCCTCCGGCGACCTGCGTCGCCGAAGAAAGGAACATGATGAAGTCCCTGAAGGCTGCCGTCGTCCTTGCCGGATCCCTGATCGCCGCCGGTGCGGCAGCGCCCGCGTACGCCCAGGACGGCCGCGACCTGGCCTCCACCGGCCTGGACACCGGTCTGCGCACCGGCATTCCCTTCGAGATGATGCCGCTGCAGCAGGAGACGAACGTTCTCACCGGCGAGCAGCAGGACACCTCGGTGCTCGGCACGATGAAGGAAGCGGCGGCCATGGTGAACGAGGCGAAGCCGGTGCACGGCGACGTGGGGCTGCGCGCCTGAGATCCCACGACGCGCGGACAGCGAGAAGGCCCCCGGTACGCACCGGGGGCCTTCTCGCTTTGCTTCCAGGCTTGCTGACGTCCGGTCGACCGGGCGAGCATGCGGGCCTTGCGCCACGGGAGTTGTACGTCGCACACCACCGGGCAAGGGAAGAGCCCCGGCGCTCGAGGGGCCGGGGCTCTGTGTCAGGTGCGTCCGGCTCAGTCCTCGTTGACGCAGTAGTTGCCGAACGCCGGGTTCAGGGCGCCGATGACGTCGACGGTGTTGCCGCACACGTTGACCGGCACGTGGATCGGGGCCTGGATGACGTTGCCCGAGACGACACCCGGCGAGTGGACCGCCGAGCCCTTGGCGCCGGAGTCAGCCTGGGCCATGGCGGCCCCGCTGAGGACCACGGCACCCGTGCCGAGAGCGACAGTGGCAGCCTTCGCGATGCGAGACATCACGTTCTCCTAACTGGTTCGGTAAGGGCGGTTGCACGAAGCGCACCCGCACAGCCGACTCAACGCGGCAATGCCGAACCGGTAACGGTGATCTGCCGCGGATCACTCTTTTGAAATAGGCGGACCTCGGGGGAGCGGGGCCGGGAGGTCCGTGCGCTCCGCCATTCGACGTCGGCGAGCCGGTCCTATGAGGTGCTCATTCACAGGAAAGCTACGTTATTGGGCGTTTCGCCTGTGCAAATCCGCGCCACTCCCTTACGTTACTCACTGCACGTGACCGGTCCGTAACGGACTGTGTCCACACGAGAACGGAGAGGTAATGCGCAAGTACCAGAAGGCCGCGGTCGTCGTGGCCATGCTCGGCAGTGTCAGCTTCCTGGGTGCCGGCGTCGGTCACGCCGGTGACGACCCGTCGTTCAAGCTGAACAACAAGCAGGCGCAGAACTGCGTGCAGAACGACAGCGTGAAGGGTCTGATCAACGTTGACGACGTCAACGTCAGCGCCGGTGCGCTCCTGGGCTGGTCGGCCCAGGACGCCAGCGAGTCCGAGGCTCTGAGCTGCGTCCAGGGCTTCAAGCTCGGCAAGTGATCACTGGTTCAGTGATCCGGGCGGGTCTCGGTATCCGGCGCCTCGCGCCCGGGTTCCGGGCCCGCCCGGCCCGTTTCCGGGGCCGGTCCGAGCGGTCGGTGAATTCACGGAAACCGTTTGATTTGCAGATTAAATGAATGCGCAATGGCGCCAATGGGTTCCTTTTGATCGGCGCTCCGCGACTCGGCGTTTCACGTACTGAATATCCCGGCAGGTCGCCTAATTTGGGCGGCGGAAACAGCGGCCTGGTTCGTCCCGGATCGGGTCGACTCGAGAATGGAGAGGTAATGCGCAAGTACCAGAAGGCCGCGGTCGTCATGGCCATGCTCGGCAGTGTCAGCTTCCTGGGCGCCGGTGTCGGCCACGCTGGTGACGACCCGCAGGTCGAGTTCAAGAACACGCAGACCCAGAACTGCGAGCAGAACGACTCGACCACCGGTCTGATCAACATCGACGACATCAACCTGTCGCTCGGCATCCTCGGTTGGTCGCAGCAGGACGCGAGCGAGAAGTCGTCGGTCACCTGCGCCACCAGCTTCACCATCGGCGGCGAGGAGGACTGAGTCCTCTCGGTCGAACCAGACGGGTCCCGGGGCCCGAACCTCGTGTTCGGGCCCCGGGCCTGCCCGGCTTTGTGGCCCGGTGGGCCACCCGGCAGCACGTCGTCGCCCTCTCGCACCGGGGGCGACCGCTCAAGGAATAGGTAGATGTTCACGACGAAGAAGATCGCAGCGGCGGCGGGCGTCCTCTCGGGCCTCGCGTTCCTCGGCCTCGGCGCCGGCCAGGCCGCCGCCACCGACGCTCCCGGCACCAACAAGTGCGTCGACGACGGAAAGGGCAACATCCGCTGCGTGCAGGTGGCCGAGTACCGGATGAAGACCGACTCGCTCGGCAACGTCCTGCTGCAGAACGAGTCCGTGCAGAGCTGCCCGACCAGCAACAGCCAGGTCACCTGCGTCAGCGACGTGGTCGTCAGGCCCGAGAAGTCCTGACGTCCCGGCACGGCGGCCGAGGCGCCTTGTTCACGTCGGCACCCCGCCTGCGCCGTGCACCGGAGAGCGGCCGGAACCCCTCCGCAGGGTTCCGGCCGCTCTCCGCTGTACGGCGCCCCTCCCTCACATGCGCTCGACGGCGTTGCAGTACGGCAGGCCCTCGACGGAACGGTCCGTGCAGAAGCGGCCGATCAGGTCGGAGGACTCCTCCCGGCGCTCCACGGTCACCAGGTGGTCCCCCTCCTTGACGGTGGTGAACAGGGAACCGGGCAGCGTCGCCGCCAGCTCGCGGCCCATCGCGGGGGTGCAGAGGGTGTCGTACTCGCCGGTGAAGACCAGCGTCGGCACCCGGGGCACGGGCAGCGGGCGGTAGCAGCCGTGGGTGATCAGGCGGGTGTTGTGCTCGACGGCCTTTCTGATCTCGTCCGGCGTCTGGGTCAGGAACTGGTTGCGCAGCAGCCGGGCCACGGCCGTGTGCTTGCGGACCCGGCCGGCCTCCGGGTTCGACATGAACAGCCGCACCAGACCGTCGGCGGCCTCCTCGATCGACCCTAGTTCCAGCGCGCGGGTCAGCCGGGGAACGGCCTCGGTGTACACGTCGGGAAGACGTTTCGCCGCGCCGCCGAAGAGGAGGCGGCAGACGAAGGAGGGGTGCCGCTGGGCGAAGCGCAGGCCGACCACCTCGCCGAAGCAGCCGCCGAAGAGATTCACCCGCGGCATGCCGAGCTCCACCAGCATGTGCGCGACCGCGTCGGCGAGGAAGTCGATGTCGTACCGGGCCGGCAGGAAGTCGGCGCTGCCGTAGCCGGGCAGGTCCACGGTGACCATCGTGCACAGCGGTGACAGCCACCGTTCGTGGCCCTGCCAGGAGTAACGGTTCTGGGAGGAACCGCCGAGCAGCAGCAACGGCTCGGTGAGCGGGGCGGGTTGACGGACGATGCGGCACTGGTAGGCGAAGCCTCCGAACACGAGGCCGTGCTCCTCCACCTGTTCCGAGAGGGCGGGCCCCGAGGCTTGCTGGATCGGCAAGTCCTGGGCGGCGGTGACGGCAGTGCGCATGAGCGGCTCCGGGGAAGGCGGAACGACGGAGAACCGTTCCATGATTACCAGGAACCTCACCAACCCGACGCTATCACTCAATTGTGGGCGATCCGGACGAAGTGGCTCATGTGGCAAGGCTGGAGAGGGGTGCTGCCCGCAGTCCTTCGCGGCTGTTCGTGACTGTTCGCGGGCGTGGGTGCGGCGGCGTCGCGGGACGGTCGCGCGGGGAGGCGCATGGGCGCATGGAAGAACGAATGAAAGGACGGCCCCTGCCGTGGTGCAGGGGCCGTGCGGCGCGGTGCGGAGACCGGAAGGAGTGTGGCGCCCCCGGCAGGACTCGAACCTGCGGCCAAGCGCTTAGAAGGCGCCTGCTCTATCCGCTGAGCTACGGGGGCCGGTGTGCCGGCCTGGTGCCATGGGACCGGGTGCGGCGGACCCCTGACCATTGCCGGGGACAAGGATAGGGCTCCCGTGTCCCTGCCCCTGACGCTTCGCCTCCGTGGCTCGATGTGGAGGTTCAGTGAAGCGGTCCCGATAATCGCAGGCCGGTGCGATTCCCGCATCGCTTTTGAAGGCTCACACGCCGGGTGTTGTGCACTCGTTATGCCTGGAGTGCGCCCCTGTCCCGGTCGCCCCTTCTGTCTCTTGCGTCCGGTCGGCGCGCAGACATGCTCATATGCTTCAGAATTCCCCTAAAATTGGGCATTCTTCGCATGTGGTGACCTTGGACGTACGGCCTCAGCTGCTCGACGCACTCTCCGCCCTGCGCGAGCGTGTCGCCGCCGCACGCTTCCCGCTGCCCCTGGCCGGGGCTCCCCGCGCGCGTGCCAACCGCGACGAACTGCTAGCGCAGCTGGACGACTATCTGGTGCCCAGGCTGCGCGATCCCCAAGCGCCCCTGCTGGCCGTCGTCGGCGGATCCACCGGGGCCGGCAAGTCCACCCTGGTGAACAGCCTCGTGGGACGCCGGGTCAGCGAGGCCGGTGTACTGCGGCCGACGACGCGCACACCGGTGCTGGTCTGCCATCCGGAGGATCATCACTGGTTCAGCGGGATGAGAGTCCTGCCCGACCTCACCCGCGTCTGGGCGCACCGGCACGAGACCACCGACGACCTGCTGCTCCCCGGCGAGAACCCGGCCCGGGTGCTGCGCATCGAGACCGCCGACACCGTGCCGCCCGGCCTCGCCCTGCTGGACGCCCCCGACGTCGACTCCCTCGTCTCCGACAACCGCGTCCTCGCCGCCGAGCTGATCTGCGCCGCCGACATCTGGATCATGGTCACCACCGCCGCCCGCTACGCCGACGCGGTGCCCTGGCACATGCTGCGCACCGCCAAGGAGTACGACGTCACCCTGGTGACCGTCCTGGACCGCGTCCCGCACCAGGTGATCGGCGAGGTGTCCCGGCAGTACGGCGCGCTGCTCACCAAGGCCGGCCTCGGCCAGGTGCCCCGCTTCACCGTGCCCGAGCTGCCCGAGTCCGCCTGGGGCGGCGGGCTGCTGCCGGCCACCGCCGTGGCCGCGCTGCGCACCTGGCTCGTCCACCAGACGCAGGACCCCGCCGCCCGCCAGCACGCCGTGGCCCGCACCGCACAGGGCATCCTCGACTCCCTCAACACCCGCCTGCCCGAGCTGGCCGGCGCCGCCGCCGCCCAGCACGCCGCCGCGCTCCGCCTCACCTCCGCCGTCGACACCGCCTACGACAGGGAGCACACCCGGGTGCGGGGCCGGCTCCAGGCCGGTGCCGTGCTCGCCGGCGACGCGCTCAAACGGTGGCGCGCCTTCCCCCTGGACTGCACCCCCGGTGAGCTGCTCGACACCCTCGTCGAAAGCCTGGCCGAGCTGCTGCTGTGCGCCGTCACCGCCGCCGACGAGCGCGTCGACGAGGCGTGGCGCCGCGAACCGGCGGCCGCCGCGCCCGAGCTCACCGCCCGCGACACCGCCGGGAACGACGCCGAGCACCGGATCGGGCTGGCGGTACGGCGCTGGCGGCGCGAGCTCGAGGAGTACGCCGAGGACGAGGTGCGCGAGCTCGACCGCAGCGTCGCGCCCGACCCCGAGCTGGTCGCCGCGCTGGTCGCCACGGTGCTGCTGGGCGGGCGCCGGGGCCGCGCCGCGGGGGAGCGGCTGGCCGAGCGGATCGGCGCGCACGGGGCGCTGCGGCTGCGCGACCGGGGCGGCCGGCTGCTCGTCGAGCACGTGGACCGCATCCTGCACACCGAACGGGAACGCCGGCTCGCGCCGCTCGACGCGCTCGAGGTGCACCCGGAGCCGCAGGCCGAACTCATCGCCGCGCTGTCCGTACTGCAGAAGGAGAGGTGATTCGGTGACCGCCGTCACTGACCAGGACCACACCGAGCACCCCGAGCACCCCGAACATCCCGAGCACACCGGGCACACCGAGCATCCCGAGCAGGGCGGGCAAGCCGGGCCTTCGACCGAGCACACCGCGTACTCCGGGAACCGGTCCGCCTCCTCCGGGAGCGCGCCGGTGGCCGGACGGCGCGCGGAGGCCGCGCGGCCGGGGCGCGCCGAGGACGACCGGTCCGGTGCGGACGACGCCTCCGGCGGCGCGGGCGGCACGTCCGGCGACGGCACCGGGCGGCGGACCGGGGACCGCTCCCCGGGCGTGAACGCAGACGCGGGCACGGGCCCGAGCGCGAGCGCGGGTGCGGGCAAGGCGGAGGGCACGGGCTCCGGCGCGGGCGGTGCGGGCGACGGCGATCCCTGGGACGACGGGCTGATCGCGCGGCGCGCCGAGGAGAACCCCGGCCACGCGCCGTACGGCCTCACCCAGACCCGCCCTCCGGCGCAGCAGCTCATCACCCCGCTCTCGTACGACCCGCCGCTGCGCTCCCGACTGGAGGCGCTGCGCGAGCTGGTGGGCCTCTCCCGCACCCGCCTGGACAACCACACCCTCGCCGAGGCGGGCCGGGTGCTCGACGAGGCCGCCGCGCGGCGCCGGCTCTCCGGGCAGCACACCGTCGTCGCCATCGCCGGCGCCACCGGCAGCGGCAAGTCGCAGCTGTTCAACGCGCTCGCCGGAGTCGCCATCTCCGAGACCGGTGTCCGCCGCCCCACCACCGCCGCGCCCATCGCGTGCAGCTGGAGCGACGGCGCGGCCGGTCTCATCGAACGCCTCGGCATCCCGCCCCGCCTGCGCCGGCGCCCGCTCCAGTCGGGACCGGACGTGGACGAGCAGCTGCGCGGCCTGGTCCTGATCGACCTTCCCGACCACGACTCGGCCGCGGTGCAGCACCGCGAGCAGGTGGACCGCGTGCTGCGCCTGGTCGACGCGGTGATCTGGGTCGTCGACCCCGAGAAGTACGCCGACGCCGTACTGCACGAGCGCTATCTGCGGCCCATGGCGGCCCACGCCGAGGTCATGTTCGTCGTGCTCAACCAGATCGACCGGCTGCCCGGCGAGGCCGCCGAGCAGGTCCTGGACGATCTGCGGCGGCTGCTCGACGAGGACGGCATCGCGCTCGGCGAGTACGGCGAGCCCGGGGCGACCGTGCTGGCGCTGTCCGCGCTGACCGGCGACGGAGTCGGGGAGCTGCGCGACGCGCTCGCGCAGTTCGTCGCCGAGCGCGCCGCCCCGTCCCGCCGGATCGCCGCGGACGTGGACATCGCTGCGGCCCGGCTGTGGCCCGTCTACGCCGCCCGCCGCCGGGTCGGACTGAGCGAGGAGGCGCGGGAGGAGTTCTCCGCCCGGCTCGCCGATGCGGTGGGCGCCACCGCGGCGGGCGAGGCCGCGGAACGCGCCTGGCTGCGCAACGCCAACCGCGCCTGCGACACGCCCTGGCTGCGGCTGTGGCGCTGGTGCCAGGAACGCCGGGAACCCGCCACCGGCCGGCAGGTCGTGCGGCCGCAGCCCGACGAGGAGGCCACCGCGCGGCAGCGGGTCGAGCAGGCGGTGCGCACGGTGGCGGACCGGGCCTCGGCCGGGCTGCCGGCGCCCTGGGCCCAGGCGGTGCGGGAGGCGGCCGCGCGCGGTGCCCAAGGTCTGCCCGAGGCGCTGGACGAGCTGGCCGTACGGGCCGGACTGCCGCCCGGGAGACCGCCCCGGCCCGGCTGGTGGCCGGTCGCGGTGCTGGCCCAGGCGTCGATGACGATCCTGCAGTTCGTGGGCGGGCTGTGGCTGCTGGGCCAGATCATCGGGGTGATGTCGCCGAACCTCGGGGTCCCGGTGCTGCTGATGATGATCGGCATCATCGGCGGGCCGCTGATCGAGTGGAGCTGCAAGATGGCCGCCCGGGGGCCCGCACGGAGATACGGGATGGAGGCCGAGAGACGGTTGCGGGAGGCGGCCGCAGGCTGCGGCCGGGCCCGCGTCCTGGATCCGGTGGCGGCGGAGCTGCTGCGGTACCGGGAGGTACGGGAGCGGTTCGCGCGGGTCGCGGGGGTGGCGGCCGGGACCGGGGGGAGATGAGGGGGGGGACCGCGTCGCCCGTTCGGGTGACGGCGTTGTCCACAGGCCGGTCGTGGTCCACAGGGCTCAGCGGGCCCGGCCCGGCGGAGGCAGTCTGACTGCGCGGCGACGGTTGCGGCGGATGCGGCGACCGTCGCGGCGGACGCTTCCGTACGGGACGGGCCCGTACGCGTATCCGCCCGGCGTCCAGTGGCGACCGGGTGAGGGAGGGAGACGCGATGAACGAGACGATGGTCTGTGCGGTGGGCAATGTGGCGACGCAGCCGGTGCACCGGGAGCTGTCCTCCGGAGAGTCGACCAGGTTCCGGCTGGCGGTCACCTCCCGGTACTGGGACCGGGAGAAGGGCACCTGGGCCGACGGGCACACCAACTTCTTCACCGTCTGGGCCAATCGGCAGCTCGCCGCCAACGCTGCCGCCTCGCTGGCGGTGGGCGACCCCGTGATCGTGCAGGGCCGGCTCAAGGTGCGCACCGAGCTGCGGGAGGGACAGCAGGGCTGGCTGTCGGCGGACATCGACGCGGTGGCGATCGGCCACGATCTCACCCGCGGCACATCCGCCTTCCAGCGCAGGCAGCGCACCGAACAGCCCGCAGGCACCCCGTCCCAGGACCGTCCCGAACCCAGCCGGGAGACCAGCCGCGACGCTTCGGCGCCCTCCGGCGCGGACGCCCGGCCGAGGCAACGACAGCCCCAGCCCGCGGCCGTGACATGACGTCAGCTGCGGAGGGGCTCCTCCGGTCGCCCCCTGAGATGCCCGACCTGACCGAACTACGGCTTATCTGCCCACGAGGCGATAACGATTGCGAGTCGGATCAGCCCTCCGACGGGATCACCGGCCGGCGCGTCGCGACGCGTCCTTAGGATGCCGAAATGGCTCCTGGGGTTCAGGGGGCCGCTGATTCTGCTGGTGGGACCGTCCCCCACGTGCAACGGGTCCCGCTCGGAAGGGAAATCGGTGTTTGCTTCGTTCTCCGCGTCGTCCGCGCGTGGGCGCGGGACGGCCCGCCTCGCCGCCGGGACTCTGGTGGCCGGTCTCGTCGCCGGCCTGCTGACCGGGGCCGGCACGGCCAGAGCGGCCGGCGGCGGAACGGAGCCGGGCCAGGGCGGGGCGACCGCGACCATCGCCGGACTGAAGACATACGGCACGGCCGTGATACGCGGAGCCGCGCAGGAGCAGCAGATCCCCGCCGGGCTGTTCGAGATGTCCGTCGAGGGCGGCGGCACCCTGCAGACGTACTGCATCGACATCCACACCCCCACCCAGCAGGACGCCCGGTACCGCGAGACCCCGTGGAGCGGGACCTCGCTGGCCACCAACGACAACGCCGGCCGGATCCGCTGGATCCTGCACCACTCCTACCCCCAGGTGAACGACCTCGCGGCGCTCGCCGAGAAGGCGGGCGTCAAGGGCCGGCTCACCGAGCAGGACGCGGCGGCGGGCACCCAGGTGGCGATCTGGCGCTACTCCGACGACGTGGACGTCGAGGCCGTCGACCCGCAGGCCGAACAGCTCGCGGACTACCTGGAGAAGAACGCCCGCGACCAGCCGGAGCCGAGGGCGTCCCTGACCCTGGACCCGCCCGCGGTCTCCGGCCGGCCCGGCGAGAAGCTGGGCCCGGTCACCGTCCGCACCAACGCCTCCAGCGTCACGGTCGCACCGCTCACCGGGACGGCCACCGGCGAGGTGCGGGTCGTCGACCAGGACGGCAAGCCGGTCACCAGCGCCACCGACGGCAGCCGGCTGTACTTCGACGTCCCCGAGGACGCACCGGCCGACACCGCCCGGCTCACCGTGCACGCCTCGACCACGGTGCCGGTCGGCCGGGCCTTCGCCTCGGAGAGCCGCAGCCAGACGCAGATCCTGGCGGGCTCCAGCGAGTCGGCGGTCTCCGCGACCGCCGCGGTGTCCTGGTCCGGGCAGGGCGCGGTGCCGGCGGTGTCCGCCCGCGAGAACTGCGCCAAGGGCGGCGTGGACGTCACCGTCACCAACCCCGGCGACACGCCGTTCACCATCGAGATGACGGGACTGAGGTACACCATCGGGGCGCGGGAGTCCCGCACGGTGACCGTCCCGCTCAGCGAGGACCAGGCCTACGACTTCACCGTCAGCGGCCCCGGGGGCTTCGCCGAGCGCTTCACCGGCCACCTCGACTGCCGCACCCGCGCGGCGGAGCTGGGCACCACCACCCAGACCCTCAGCGACCCCAGCCCCACCCCCGTGATCACCCCGGACGACACCAACCTGGCCGCCACCGGCGCCTCCGACGCCACCGCCTGGATCGCCGGCTCCGCCATCACCCTGGCCCTCCTCGGCGGCGCAGGCCTGCTCCTCGCCCGCCGGCGCAGCTGACCCACTGAGCCGCGGCAAGGCACCGGACGCGGCGTCCGGGTGACTGTTCAGGGGCAGCGGCCGGGCGTGCCCGACAGCAGGCGGAGGGCGCGCGGCGGCGCTCAGTGACCGCTGACGGCGCATCGGGCCGTGCGGGCGCGTGCCGGATGCACCGCGTGGTGGTCGAGTGCGGCGTGCGGGTCGGCCCCGACGGGGGTGTGGTCCGTGTGGACGGTGGCGGCGGTCAGCCGGGGGACGGCGTGCATCAGGGCGTGCTCGGCGGCCACCGCGATCCGGTGGGCCTCGACCACGGTCAGCCGTGCGTCGACGACGATCTCGGCCTCGGCGCGCAGGACATGACCGATCCACCGCATCCGCACCGCACCGGTGCCCAGCACGCCCTCCACACCGCGCAAGGCGGCGTGGGCGGCGGCGACCAGCTCAGGGTCCACGGAGTCCATCAGGCGCCGGCAGACCTCGCGGGCGGCGTCCTTGAGGACCATCAGGATGGCGACGGTGATGAGCAGTCCGACGACCGGGTCGGCGGCACGCCAGCCGAGTGCCGTGCCTCCCGCACCGAGCAGCACCGCGAGCGAGGTGAAGCCGTCGGTGCGGGCGTGCAGCCCGTCGGCGACCAGGGCCGCGGAGCCGATGCGGCGGCCGGTGCGGATCCGGTAGCGGGCCACCCACTCGTTGCCGATGAACCCGACCAGCGCCGCACCGGAGACCGACCACAGGTGAGTGATCTCGCGGGGGTGGAGCAGGCGGTCGACGGCCGCCCAGGCGGCCAGGACGGCGGACGCGGCGATGGTCGCCACGATGAGGACGCCCGCCAGGTCCTCCGCCCGGCCGTAGCCGTAGGTGTAGCGGCGGTTGGCGGCCCGCCGGCCGAGGAGGAACGCGATCCCCAGCGGGACGGCGGTCAGCGCGTCGGCGGCGTTGTGGACGGTGTCCCCGAGCAGGGCCACCGACCCGGACAGGGCGACGATCACGGCCTGCACGACGGTGGTGGCCGCCAGGACGGCCAGCGAGATCCACAGCGTGCGCATGCCCTCACGGGAGGTCTCCATCGCCGCGTCCACCTTGTCGGCGGCCTCGTGGCTGTGCGGCGTGACCAGATGCCCGAGCCGGTGCCGGAACCGCTTCAGCCGGGAGGCACCGGCCCCCTGTCCGGTCTCCGCGCCCCCGTGCCCGTGCGGACGACCGTGACCCGGTCCAGAAACGTGATCATGAACGTGGCCGTGACGGTGATCGTGACCGTGGTCGTGATGCCAGTGCTGCTTCCCGTCCATGCGGCTCACCGTGGCACAGGAACCCGATTGCAGCCACAACCGTCGTACACCGCCTGACCAGGTGCGATGCGCTCGCAACAGCCGCCTTGGGGCAGCTGCCGCCGACGGCGGCGAACCCCCGGTCCGCCGCTCGGCCGACCTCGCGGGCACCGCGAACGAAGGCGCCCGTCAGGCGGCCCCGTGCCGCCTGGCGACACCGCATACCTCCGCTGCGTCGCCCGGCCGCTCCAGCAGCATCGTCCCGGCCTCGCGCCCCTCATGGCGGATGCGCAGGCGAGAACCCTCACTGATCAGACGCGACTCCGCCTGTGACCATGCCGTGGCCGGATCGCTCCCTTGTGCGGCTTTCGCGTGCGTGTCACACAGTCAGGGCGGGGTGGTCTGGCGGAGGGGGCGCTGCATGTCCATGTCGGGTGGGGAGTCGGTTGCACCGTCGGACTGGGCGATCAAGCGGTTCGGGAAGCTGGCCGGCAGGGTCGCTGCGGCGGTTCCGGTGCAACTGGCCAAGGCGCACGCGAAGGCTCACGCCACGCATCTCACGGCCGGGCTGAAGAAGCGGAGCCCGTACGGGGCCACGCTCGCGGAGGCTGTGCGCGAGAACCTGGCGGACATGGCTCGGGAGCTGGGGGAATCCGTGCGCGATGTACGCGGGTACGAGTACGCGGTGATCAATGAGCACGCACTCTTCCCCTATAGGTACGCGGACAGGCCGAGGCCTCTCGATCGTGCTCGGCTGCCCTCCAAGGCATCCCCCACGCGCCAACGGCTGCTCCGGGCGCACGGGCCGCAGCCGCCCGAGGGGCTGTTCGAGCTCGACGACGACCTGACGACGGAGGAGTACCTGGAGTTGCACGAGGCGTTCGAGGAACTGGGGGCCTCGACGCAACTCGTCTGCGTGTTCTTCACAGCCGACGTGGAGAGCGGCATCCACGTCATCCACTGGGGAGAAGCGCACCTCGAACCGGACCGCACGTTCACCTGGCCCCACAGCGAACAGCTCCCCCTCGCTGCCGTCCCGCTGGAGTGATCGCAAGGCCGTGCCTGCCCGCTCAGGGAGAGTCGGCTGATTCCTGGGCCGTCCCTGGGGCGTCCGACGCCCCCCGAGGCCACCCGACGACGACCGACAGTGACAGACGCGCCACCGCCACCACCGGCGAAGCCCCAGGTCAGAGGCCCCCGACCCCATGGGTTTCCGCCCAGGCCTGGCCGTACGGCAAGATGGGGTGTATCTGCCCACTGCCTGATTTCAAGCTGCCGGACGGTTTCTCTTGGCTGAGTTCATTTACACCATGCGCAAGGCGCGCAAAGCGCACGGCGACAAGGTGATCCTCGACGACGTCACACTGAACTTCCTCCCCGGAGCGAAGATCGGCGTCGTCGGCCCGAACGGCGCCGGTAAGTCGACCGTTCTGAAGATCATGGCTGGGCTGGAGCAGCCGTCGAACGGTGACGCGTTCCTCTCGCCCGGGTACAGCGTCGGCATCCTGCTGCAGGAGCCGCCGCTGAACGAGGAGAAGACCGTCCTGGAGAACGTCCAGGAGGGTGTCGCCGAGATCAAGGGCAAGCTCGACCGGTTCAACGAGATCGCCGAGCAGATGGCGACCGACTACTCCGACGCGCTCCTCGAGGAGATGGGGAAGCTGCAGGAGGAGCTGGACCACGCGGGCGCCTGGGACCTCGACGCGCAGCTCGAGCAGGCCATGGACGCGCTCGGCTGCCCGCCCGGCGACTGGCCCGTCACCAACCTCTCCGGTGGTGAGCGGCGCCGTGTCGCGCTGTGCAAGCTGCTGCTCGAGCAGCCCGACCTGCTGCTGCTCGACGAGCCCACCAACCACCTCGACGCCGAGTCGGTGAACTGGCTGGAGCAGCACCTCGCCAAGTACGAGGGCACCGTCGTGGCCATCACCCACGACCGGTACTTCCTGGACAACGTCGCCGAGTGGATCCTCGAGCTCGACCGCGGCCGTGCCTACCCCTACCAGGGCAACTACTCCACCTACCTGGAGACCAAGGCGGCCCGTCTGAAGGTCGAGGGCCAGAAGGACGCCAAGCGGCAGAAGCGCCTGAAGGAAGAGCTGGAGTGGGTCCGCTCCAACGCCAAGGGGCGGCAGGCCAAGTCCAAGGCGCGTCTGGCGCGTTACGAGGAGATGGCCGCCGAGGCGGAGAAGATGCGGAAGCTGGACTTCGAGGAGATCCAGATTCCGCCGGGGCCGCGTCTGGGCAACGTGGTCGTCGAGGTCAGCCACCTCCACAAGGCCTTCGGCGACAAGGTCCTCATCGACGACCTCAGCTTCACCCTGCCGCGCAACGGCATCGTCGGTGTGATCGGCCCCAACGGTGCGGGCAAGACGACCCTGTTCAAGATGATCCAGGGCATCGAGCAGCCCGACTCCGGCACCATCAAGGTCGGCGAGACCGTCAAGATCTCCTACGTCGACCAGAGCCGCGAGAGCATCGACCCCGACAAGACGCTGTGGGAGGTCGTCTCCGACGGGCTCGACTACATCAACGTCGGCCAGGTCGAGATGCCGAGCCGGGCGTACGTGTCCGCGTTCGGCTTCAAGGGACCGGACCAGCAGAAGCCGGCCGGGGTGCTCTCCGGCGGTGAGCGCAACCGGCTGAACCTGGCGCTCACCCTGAAGCAGGGCGGCAACCTGCTGCTCCTCGACGAGCCCACCAACGACCTGGACGTCGAGACCCTCTCCAGCCTGGAGAACGCGCTGCTCGAGTTCCCGGGCTGCGCCGTGGTGGTCTCCCACGACCGGTGGTTCCTGGACCGCATCGCCACGCACATCCTCGCCTACGAGGGTGACTCCAAGTGGTTCTGGTTCGAGGGCAACTTCGAGTCCTACGAGAAGAACAAGATCGAGCGGCTGGGTCCGGACGCCGCGCGTCCGCACCGGGCCACCTACAAGAAGCTGACCCGGAGCTGATCGAATCTTGCGGCACATCTACCGCTGCCCGCTGCGCTGGGCGGACATGGACGCGTACGGACACGTCAACAACGTCGTCTTCCTCCGCTACCTGGAGGAGGCCCGTATCGACTTCCTGTTCCGCCCGGACAAGGATTTCCAGCAGGGGTCCGTGGTGGCGCGCCATGAGATCGACTACAAGCGGCAGCTCGTGCACCGGCACCACCCGGTGGACGTCGAGCTGTGGGTCACGGAGATACGGGCGGCGTCCTTCACCATCGCCTACGAGGTGAAGGACGACGACCAGATCTATGTCAGGGCGTCGACCGTGATCGTGCCGTTCGACTTCGAGGCGCAGCGGCCACGCCGGATCACGGCCGAGGAGCGGGAGTTCCTCGAGCAGTACAGGGACGAGCCGACCGGGTCCGCCGGTTCGGCGAAGGACGACGACGCCGAGGAGGAGGCCGTCGCCGCATGACGGTGCTCCACCTGGCCGACGAGGGGGAGGCGGCAGATCTCGCCGCCTTCCTCTCCCGGCTGCTCCACTACGACCGTTCGGCGGCCGTGCGGATGCAGTCGGCCGGGACCGCGCTGGCCGTCTTCGGCCGGCCGCCGTCCTTCGAGGTGCTCGCGGTCCGCGCGGTGCGGCTCGCCAAGCCGTACGAGGACGGGCTCGAGGTCACCCTCGACCGCACCGTCTCCGCCGGTGAGCTGCTGGAGTCGGTGGACGAGGCCGCGGCCACGGCGACCGTGCCCGCCGCGGTCACCGGCCCGCCCTGGGCCGGGGTGCTGCCTCCGCGCGGCGGCTGGCGGCCCGAGCCGGGACTGCCGGAGCCGGAGGAACTGCGTGGCCTGGTCGCCGCCGCGGTCGCGGAGTTCAAGTCCCGCACGGCCGGGCTGCCGCCCGAGGGGCGCACCCGGGCCGGACTCGACCGGATCGGGCGGGAGATCTGGTCCCGCACGGTCGGCGACACCGCCCTGCCGGTGCGGGCGGTGCACGCGGCGCAGGCGCTGGGCTTCCTGCGCGGCACGGAGATCGGGTTGTTCTCCTCCGGCGCGTGGCTGCGGCTGCGCACCCCCTACGGATCCGTCGCCGTACGGCGGTCGGGGCTGGGCGCGCTGGACGTCAGCGTGCGCTGAGGCGCGGCGAGTTCAGTCCGTCCGGCTGTCGTCCGGGCGCACCGCGATGTGGTCGGACTCCAGCTCCAGTGCGACGCGGTCGCGCATGTCGAGGGCACGGGTGTACTCGGCGGGCAGCTGAAGGCGGCCCGCGCGGTCCAGCATCGCGTACTCCCTCGCCACCACCTTCTCGTCGCCGGTCACCTCGTCCACCTCGCTGCGGCGCAGCACCTCGGTGGAGGTGCGGCCGTCGCGGATGGCGACGGTGCGGCGCACCTCGTTCGCCACCGCCTGGTCGTGGGTGACGATCACGATGGTGGTGCCGAGCCGCTCGTTGGCGGTGCGGAAGGCGGCGAAGATCTGCTCGGCGGTGTGCGAGTCGAGCTCACCGGTCGGCTCGTCGGCGAGCAGCACCGCCGGGTCGTTGGCAAGGGCCACGGCGATGGCGACCCGCTGCTGCTGGCCGCCGGACATCTCGTGCGGGCGCCGGTCGCGGCAGTCGGCCACCTCCAGCATCTCCAGCAGCTCCATCACGCGTTCCGCGCGGGCGCGGCGGGCGGCTCGGCCACCCCAGCGGCCGCCTCCGGAGCCACGGCCCAGGATCCGGCCCGCGCCCTTTCCGGCGCCCTTCCCGGCGTCCCCCTCGCCCTCCGCGCCCTCCGCGCCCTTCGCGCCGCGCAGCTGGAGCGGCAGGGCGACGTTCTGGGCCGAGGTGAGATACGGAAGCAGGTTGCGTGCGGTCTGCTGCCAGACGAAGCCGACGACCTCGCGCCGGTAGGCGAGCCGGTCCCGGGCATTCATGGTGAGCAGGTCGCGCCCGGCCACCCGGGCCGCGCCGGCCGTGGGGACGTCGAGACCGGCGAGGATGTTCATCAGGGTGGACTTGCCGCTGCCGGACGCGCCGACCAGCGCCATCAGCTCCCCCTCGCGGACCAGCAGGTCGAGACCCTGCAGGGCCTGCACCTCCACGCCGTCCGCGGTGAAGACCCGGACCAGCCGGTCGCAGGTGATGAGCGCGTCGTGGCCGAAGGCGGGCCGGTCGCGGTCGGCCGTGACGCGCCGGGTCAGGTCGTCCAGCGTGGGGTTCGTGGTCATCGGGGACCTCCTCCTCCGGATGCGGTCGCGCGGTGTCGTGGCGGCCACGGAGTCATCGGGCATCGCCCGCTCTCAGCTCCCGTACCGAGCCGCGGCGGCTGGTCCACCAGGCCTGCGCCACCGAGATGCCGACCGTGAGCGCCAGCACGGCCAGCGCCGGCACCAGCAGCGACAGCGGGTCGACGGGCAGCGTGGCACCGCCGGGCGGGGAGACGGACGAGGGAACGGCGACGGCGGTCAGATCGATGCCGGGGGCGAGCAGCCGGATGGTGGCCCAGGCGGTGAGCATGCCGCCCAGCGCGGCGAGCAGCGCCTGCGGCAGCGACTCCAGGACGAGGAGCCGGCGTCCCTGGGCGCGGGTCAGGCCCATGGTGCGCAGCCGGCCCAGCAGCGCGGCCCGTTCGGGGGCGGCCCGCACCAGGGTCAGCAGCAGGGCGAGGACGGCGTAACCGGCGCCGGCCGCCACGGCCGCGGTGTAGACGCGTTCGGCGCCGGACTGCAGGGGCGAGTCGACGTATCCGGCGCGCTCCTCGGCGCGGGTCCGCACGGTGGGCCCGCTGCCCGCCGCTTTGCGCAGGGCGGCCGGGTCGGGGGAGCCGGTGGCCAGCAGCGCGGTGGTCCGGGCGGCCC
The DNA here is from genome assembly GCF_012034205.1 of Streptomyces composti. Classification (GTDB taxonomy): domain Bacteria; phylum Actinomycetota; class Actinomycetes; order Streptomycetales; family Streptomycetaceae; genus Streptomyces; species Streptomyces composti. The sequence continues at coordinate 13,522 of NZ_JAATEM010000037.1, read as the reverse complement.
GCGCCGACAGCGCGGAGCGGTCCACCACCAGGAACGCCGCTCCCGCCACGGCCGGGGTGCGGTCCCGCACCTGGGTGATCCGTACGGTGACGTCGCTGCCGTCCTCCATGCGGACCGGGAAGGGGCGGGTGCCGTAGCGCTCGGCCACGTCGGGGGAGGCGAGGGCGGGCACGGGGGTCTGCTCGTCGGGCGTGCCCGCTGTCCTGAGCGCCCGGTGGTCGAACGGGCCGACGCCGGTGTGCCGGGCGAGTGCCGCGTAGCCGGCCGGGTCGACACCGGCCACGGGGACCGACCGTTCGCCGCCCAGGGGGCGGGCGTTGTAGGAGATGGCGGCGGCGGTCACCTGCTCGACGCCGGGCACGCGGCGGATCCTGTCGGGCATGGCGGCGGGCAGCGCGTGCAGGGACTCGACGCGGGCGTCGGCGCCGACGGCGAGTACGGCCGCCCGTTCCCGCGCCTCGGCCACGCCGCTGAGCACCGAACCCCCGAACGCGGCCGTGGTCAGCGCGGTGAGCAGCGCGAGCAGCGGCAGCACCGCCGAGCCGGAGGCGCGGGCCGCGCGGGCCAGGGACAGCGGCCCGACCACACCCCGCAGCTGCCGGGCCGGGCGGGCGAGACCGCGCAGCGGCAGCGGGTACAGCCGCACCAGCACGAAGGAGGCGATCACCGCGACCAGCACCGGGGCCGGCGACACCAGCTGGTCGCCGGCGGCGTCGGGTCCGCCGGAGGTGCCCCGGGTGCGCAGCGCCACCACGGCGCCCACCGCCAGGGCGAGCAGGGTGAGTTCGGCGACGGTCCGGCGGCGGGAGGGTCGGGCGGTGGTGGCGTCCTGGCGGCCGGTGTGGACGCGGACGGTGCGGTGCGCGGCGGCGGCCCGCAGCGGCAGGGCGAGGCAGGCGAGCGCGGCGACGGCCGCGGCGGCCGCCAGCGAGTGGCCCGGCCTGGCCCCGGGCAGCAGCAGCCACGCGGCGGCCAGCCCCGCCCCGGCCGCGGGCAGCGCGATCACGGCCGTCTCGGCCAGCAGCCGACCGGCGATGCCGCGCAGGGAGCCCCCGCGGGCCCGGAGCAGGGTGAGTTCCGCGTGCCGCCGTCCTGCCGCGAGGCCGCCCGCCATCAGCAGCACCACGGCGGCCACGGTGCCGGTGCCGAAGGCGGCGACGGCGACCATGGGGCCGATGGCGGCACGCATCCGGGCGTACTCGGCGAGCACCTCGTCCAGCTCGGTACTGGTGGCGACCTCCGGCGCGGTGGCCTCACGGACCCGCTGCTGGGCGGGGCCGGACTCCAGGGAGGCCACCGCGGTCCGCAGCCGGCCGACCTCGTGGGCGTGCAGGCCGCCGAGGGAGGGCGCCAGTCCCCAGTAGCGCCAGGGTTCCAGCGGGGTGCCGAGCAGCGCGGGGGCCGCGTCGGGCGGCAGCAGCACGGTGCCCTTCCAGTACTGCCGCATCTCCGGGTCGCCGGACAGGACGGTCAGGACCGGGGTGCGCAGCAGCGGATCGGCCGACCAGTACCCGCCCTCCGGGGCGCGGGGCTCCACGATGCCGGTGATCCGCACCTTCAGCGGCGGACGTTCCAGGCCCGGGAAGCTCAGGACGGAACCCACCTCGATGCGCAGGGCGCGGGCGGTGTCGGCGGTGACGGCGCCCTCGACGGAGGCGGTGCCGGCGGTCACCCGTCCCGACGCCCTGGGCAGCCGGCCCTCGCGCAGCCGGGAGTGGCTGTCGAGCCCGCTCTGGGCGGCGAGGGACAGCCGGGCGGGCAGTCCGTCCGGGCGGGGCAGCCAGGGCTCGGACATCTCCGCCTCGTCACCGGTCTTCACGCCGTGGGCGGACCGCTCCGCGTCGACCGGAAGGTGACGGCGAGTCAGATCGAGGATCCTCGCCCGGTGGGTGTCGAGGGCGTCGCCGCGCAGCGCCGCCTCGCGCTCCGCGGGGGAGGCGGAGAAGTCGGGCTGCGGTGCCGTCACCCACAGGGTGACCCGGTCGGCGCTCGCCGACTCCACGGCCCGGCGCAGCCCGGCGTCCCCGTACCGGTCGACGGCGCGGGGCAGCGCGGCGGCCAGGAACGCGGTCACCGCCACCAGCAGCGCCAGTGCCAGCGCGGCTCCGGGCGCGGATCGCAGCCGGGTCCGCACCCAGGGCGCGACCGGAGCGGGCGGTCGGGACGTGCCGGGCACCTCACTCGCCTCCCTGTTCCCGCAGGGCCGAGGCCGGGTCCGCGCGGCGCAGCGAGAGCACGGCCGTGACCAGCAGCGGCACCAGCGCGACCGTCACCAGCAGCAGCGCCACCCGGGCGGGCGGCAGCTCCACCAGCACCTGCGGCACCGGCCGGGCCGCCTCGGACGTCAGCATGATCAGCGGGATCACGGCCCGCGCCAGCACGGCCCCGAGCAGCACCCCCACGCCCAGCGCCAGGGCGACCAGCACCCCGTGCTCCAGCAGCACCACCCGGGCGAGACGCCGCCGGGAGGCGCCCAGGGCGCGCAGCACCGCGAACTCCGCCGACCGCTCCCGCAGCGCCCCCGCGGTGCTCACCGCGAAACCGACCGCGGTCAGCGCCGCGGCCGCGAGTGCCGCCGCGCCGAACGCCGCCTCGGGACCGGCGCCGAACGGGTCGTCGCGCAGCTGAGCGGCGATCTCGTCGCGCACCACCACCCGGGACGGGTCGACGTCCGGCCGCGCCCGCAGCGCCCCCGCCACCTCCGCGGAGGCGTCCGGCGCGGTCCGCAGCCACCACTCGGTGGGCGCCACCGACGAGCCGTAGCGGTCCTGCAGGACCCGGTTGACCGACCGCAGGTCGAGGAGCAGGGCACCGCCGTCGTCCGCCCCGCCGGACGGCGCCGACGGCAGCTCCCGCACCGTGCCGGTGATCCGCACCGGCACGGTGGAGCCGTCGACGGTGACGTCCAGCCGCTGCCCGGTGCGGGCGCCGGTCGACTCCAGGTAGCGGTCCGTGGCCACACCGCTGATCACCGGCGTCCCCGGCTGCGGCAACTGCATCCGGACGGTGACCATCCAGTTCGCCCAGCGGTTCTCCCGGGGGATGCGGCCGGTGCCGTAGACGAGGGTCAGCGGGCCGTCCTCGGTGAGGCGGGGCCGGGGCGGATTGCTGCCGGCGTCTGCGGCGGTGCCGCTGGTCTTCGCCGACAGCGCCCAGGCGGCCGACGCCGAGGGGAGCGTCAGGCGCCGGTCCCGGCCGTCGGCGTCCGTGGCGGTCAGCGAGGCGGCGGTGAAGCGGTGGGTCTGGGCCCGGCCGCGCGGCTGGGGCAGGTCGAGCTGGAGCCCGGTCAGCGTCATGGGGCCCGGTGTGCCCTCGGAGGCGGCGGCGAGGTCCAGGGTGAGCGGGTGGGTGCGCCCGTCGCCGGTGAGCCGGCCGAGCGGCAGCCGGTGGGGGACGCCGTACTGGTCGACGAGCGTGGCCCGCACCTCCACCGCCGAGCCCGGCCCGGCGCCCGCCAGCCGCGCGGCCAGGGTCAGCCGTCGGGTGCCCTCGGGGATCCGCACGCCGGCGGCCGCACCCTTCGGGGTGAGCGAGCCGAGCAGCTCGTCCACCGGCTCACCGGCCAGGTCGGAGCGCATCCGCACGGTCCCGGCCGCGTGTGCGGTGTCCAGTGCCAGCACCGTCGCCGTGCGGTTGCCCGACAGCGGCACCTCGGTGCGGTGTGCGGGGGCGACGGACCGGACGCCCGGCACGGCACCGTAGGTCTCGGTACGGCCCGGCTCGCTGTCGCCCGCGGCCAGGAGCCGCACGTCGGCGCCGGCCCGGAAGTCCGCCTGGTCGCTCTGCGAGCGGTCCCAGGAGGAGCCCTGGCCGATCGCCAGCATGCCCAGCGCCACCGCCAGCACCAGCAGCAGCACCGGCCCCGCGCCCCGCATCGGGCGGCGGCTGAACTGCCAGCCCGCCAGCGCTCCCGGCAGCCCGCGGCTGCCGGCCGCCCGCCGCTCGGCCAGCCGTGCCACCGGCGGCAGCAGCCGCAGCGTCAGCACGGTCCCGGCGAGCAGCGCCAGCGCGGGCGCGGTCACCAGCAACGGGTCGATGGCGTCGCCGTCGTGGCCGATCGCACCCGACGGCTGCCGGCTCAGCTGCCAGTACGCCACGGCGGCCACCGCCAGCAGCCCCAGGTCCGCCCCGGCGCGCACCGCACCGGGGAGCGGGCGGGCCCGGCCGGGCCGGAACAGCGACCGGGACGACAGCAGCGCGGGCACCGTGACGGCGAGCGCGCAGCCCAGCGCCACCGCCGCCGCCACCAGCCACACCGTGCCGCGCCCGGCCGCCTCGCCGACCGAGGTGTCCAGGTGCAGCCCGATCCGGGCCAGCGCGCCCTGCCCGGCGAGCAGCCCGGTCAGCGGGCCCGCGAGCAGCGGGGCGCAGGCCGCCGCGGGCACGGCGAGGAGCAGCGCCTCCAGCGCGGCGACCCGTGCCACCTGGGCGCCGGAACCGCCCCGCGCCCGCACCAGCCGGGTCTCGGCCGCCCGCTCGGCGCTCAGCAGCCGGGCCACCAGCAGCAGGGTGCACGCGGCGAGCAGGGCCAGCTGCAACGCGATGATCAGCAGGGTGGAACGGGAGACCAGCAGCGAGCGCTCCACCCGGTCGAGCACGCCGGGCAGCGCGCTGGTGGCCTCCGCGCCGCCCAGTGCCTCGTCCTCGCGCAGAGCGGCGGTGCCGGCCCGCATCGCCTCGCGCAGCGCGCCGATCCGCTCGGTGCGCAGCGAGGCGAAGTCGGCCGCGGCCAGCCAGGCCGTGCCGCCCTCGCTGACCCGGCCACCGGCGAGCACGGACGCCGGGGCGAGCAGCGGGCCGTAGGTGGTGAAGTCGACCTCGACGGTGCCGCGCCCGTGCAGCTCGTCCAGCTGCCAGTAGGGGCGGGTGACGTCCACCGGCCGGTACACGCCGGTGATCCGCACCGGCACCGAGGGGCCGCCCAGCCGGTCGGTGAGAGTCAGGCGGGCGCCCGCCGTCAGGCCGAGGGGGCCGGCGGCGGCCTCGGGCAGCGCGGCCTCGACCGGCCCGGAGCCGGCGGTGGCACGCGGCGACCGGCCCTCGGTGATCCGCACCTGGGCCGGGTCGAGCGCCGCGAAGTGGGTGAGGTTGGGGTCGTCGTCCGCGGCGCCGGGGTCGTCGTCCGCGGCGCGCTCCGGCGAGCTGTCCCCGCTGCCGTCCGGGGTGCGCTCGTCGGCGGGCCGCAGTGAGCGGGGGAGGGCGTAGGGGCCGGAGCGGCTCAGGCTGCTCAGGGTCACGGGCAGGCCGTCGAAGGCCCGCCGGGCACCCTCGCGGACGGCCGGCTCGGCCGCGGCGCGCTCCTTGGCCGGTACGTCGGACTCGACGACGAGCGTGGTTCCGGCGGCGTTCCGCTCGTCGCCGAGCGCGTGGCGCAGGGCGGCGTCGCCGATGGCGGCGGAGTAGGCGGTGAGGGAGGCCAGGACCGTGGTGGTCAGCAGCACGGTGAGCAGGGCCGCGGCGAGCAGCGGCCGATGGGCCCGTGCCCGTGCGAGGACGAACCTCGCCAGTCCCCCCGCGCTGCCCACCCGAGCCCCCCGCTCGTGCCGATCCCGCCCCTGTTGTCCAGACCTTCGGGCGATGGTGTCAGAGACAACCGGCCAGCGGTAAGCGCTTGTCGCCCGGACTTGACCAGATCGTGATCGAATACCGGCGAGGAGTGACCGGATTCCGCACGACGGGGGCGGCCGGTGCGGGGCTCACCCTGGCCACGGGGACGGGGATGCCGGGGGGCTCAGTCCGGGGTGTTGATCATCGAGGCCGCGGCGTACGTGAGGTACTTCCACAGCGTCTGCTCGTGCTCCTCGGACAGGCCCAGCTCGTCCAGAGCGGCCCGCATGTGCTTCAGCCAGGCGTCGTGCGCCGCCCGGTCGACCCGGAACGGGGCGTGCCGCATCCGCAGCCGCGGATGCCCCCGGTTCTCGCTGTACGTCGTCGGGCCGCCCCAGTACTGCATGAGGAACAGCGCCAGGCGCTCCTCGGCGGGGCCCAGGTCCTCCTCGGGGTACATGGGCCGCAGCAGCGGGTCCTCGGCCACACCCTGGTAGAAACGGTGGACCAGCCGGCGGAAGGTCTCCTCCCCGCCGACCTGCTCGTAGAAGGTCTGCTCCTGAAGCGTGCCGCGCCGAATCTCTGTCACGCCGTCCATGCTCTCAGACCGAGCGGGTTAGGACTCAAGACCTAGGTCCGCCCCCCGAGGGGCCTCCCCGCCCCTACTGTGGAGACATGGGCGGGTATGGGCAGGCGGTGCGGCCGGAGCTGGAGGAGATGGCGGTCCCGGAGCGCGAGGCGCTGGTGCGGGAGATCGCCGCGAGCGGGGCCTTCGACGAGGACCCCGTCTGGCGCGAGGTCTTCGCGGCCGTGCCCCGGCATCGGTTCGTGCCGTCCTACTACGTCGGCACGTCCGGGGGCTACGAGCGGCGCAGCTGCGACGACCCCGATCCGCAGGCGCGCGAGCAGTGGCTGCGCGGCGCCTACCAGGACACCCCGCTGGGCCTCGTCCTGCGCGACGGGGAACTGCTCTCCTCCAGCAGCCAGCCCTCCCTGATGGCGCTGATGCTGGCCGCCCTCGGTGTCCGGGACGGCGACCGGGTGCTGGAGATCGGCACCGGCAGCGGCTACAACGCCGCCCTGCTCGCCCACCGGCTCGGCGACCACGACCTGGTCACCACCGTCGACCTCGACCCGGAGATCACCGAGCCGGCCCGCCGCAATCTGGCCGCCGCCGGCTACCACCCGGCCGTCGTCACCGGCGACGGGGCCCTCGGCGTTCCCGACCGGGCACCCTTCGACCGGATCATCGCGACCTGCGCCCTGCCCTCCGTCCCGCCCGCCTGGCTCGAGCAGACCCGCCCCGGAGGCCGCATCCTCGCCCCCTATGCCACCGGAGTCGTGTCACTCACCGTGCAGGAGGCGGGCCGGGCCGAGGGCCGCTTCCTGCACACCCCCGCCTACTTCGTCCCGCTGCGCGGCGCGGCCGGGTCCCGGCCGGAGCCGCCCGATCCGGACGGACTGCCGGAGGAGGCCGCACGGCACGAACCGTTCCGCTTCCTGCTGGCGCTGACCGCGGGCAGCCTCGATCCCCGCGAGGCCTACGCGGTGTGGGAACGCGCGGAGAGGCCGCAGCGCGAACGCTACGGCCTCACCGTGGACGGCGACGGGACCCGGGCCTGGCTGGACGACCCGGACGGTCCCGACGTCTGGCCGCTCGACCCCGCCGGCCGGACCGCCTGAGCGGGCAGGGGCGGCTCCCGCCGACGTGCGGCGCGCCGACGTGCGGCCCGCCTACGTGCGGCGAATGGTGATCGTCGTCCAGGCGCCCACGTGCACCCGGTCCCCGTCCTGGAGCGGGACCGGGACGAAGGGCTGGATGGGCTCCTCGCCGCCGTTGACCGTGGTGCCGTTGGTGGAGTTCTGGTCCACGACCGCCCAGCTGCCGTCCGGCTGCTGGACCAGCACCGCGTGCTGGTGCGAGACGCCTGGGTCCTCCGGCGGGGTCGACAGGTCGATGTCCGGCGTGTCGCCGGTGGAGTGGCGGCGGCGTCCGATGGTGACCTGGTTGCCGGTGAGCGGACGGGTCTGCTCCGGCGAGTAGGCGGGCAGGTTCAGGCCCGCGGCCTCGGGACCGGAGCGCTGCATCATCGCCATGAAGTACTCACGGTCGGGACCGATGATCGCCGTCCAGGTGCCCTGGCCCTGGTTGTTGTTCTGCTGCTGGCCGTATCCGCCGGGGCCCTGCGGCGCCTGGCCCGCGCCGGGCTGCGGGTAGCCGTAACCGCCGCCCTGCTGCTGGCCGGGGCCGCCGGCGGGCGGGGAGATCACCCAGTCGTCGTCACCGCCGCCGTAGGACGGGCCGCCCTGCGGACCACCCTGCGGACCGCCCGGCTGCTGCCGGCCGGTGTCCTGCTGCGGGTATCCGGGCGGGGCCGAGGGCCCGGCCTGGTAGCCCTGCGGAGCACCGGGGCCGCCGGGACCGCCGGGACCGCTCGGGCCGCCGGGGCCACCCGGGCCGCCGTACCCGGGCGGGCCGGGCGGGATCGGCTCGGCGGGACGGTTCACCTGCGAGGGGCGAGAACCCTGGTAGTCGTACGAGTCGCCGCCTCCGTAGGAGGGGGCGGGGGGCTGCTGGTAGTGGCCGCCGCCGGGGCCGCCCGGGCCGGGGGCCGGCGGGCGCGGGGCGGGCGGGGTGTACGTGGTCGCCGTGTTCGTCAGGAAGTTCCAGCGGCACTCCTCACAGAACGGCGCACCGCCCTCACGCGGCGTACGGCACTGCGGGCACAGCTCGGGCTGGCCACCGCCGTAACCGCCGGGGCCGCCAGGACCACCGGGGCCGCCGGGGCCGCCGGGGCCGCCGGGGCCACCGTGGCCCTGGGGGCCGCCGGGCGGCGGGAAGCCGTAACCGCCGGGAGCGGGCGGCGGAGGAGGGGGCGGAGGCACGGCACCCGCCATGCGGTGACCGCAGACCTCGCACCAGTCGTCGGAACCCGACTGGTGTCCGTTCGGGCAGGTCGGCATGTCGGCGCTTCCCCCTCTCCTTCCCGGCCGCATCCGACCGGACGTCTCCAACCCCAAGGGGGTCAGGCTCTTCACTTACAGGTACGTACAGGCACCTTCGGGTGCTTGCAGGTCACTTCTTTACACGAACGGTCTTGGTGGACCGAGTCTCGAGCGTCATCTCGTCGGCCTCCTCGACCTTCGCCTTCAGTCGCACAGTACCGGTCGCGGCGTCCACCACGTCCACCACCTTCGCAAGCAGTTTCGCAGTATCCGCGTTGCCGGACGCGCTCGCCAACTGAACCGCACGGCCCAGTTTGGCCGTTGCTCCGTCGAAATCGCCCGCTTTGCGCAGATCAAGTCCCTGCTGGATGACCTGTGCCAGTTCGGCCTGTCCCGTGTAGTGCGCGACCTGCGGATTGATGGCGGTCGACGCGGCCACGTCGTCGGTCCACACCGCCCGCACCAGACCCTGGGCGCCGAGGTTCTCCACCGTGCCGTCGGGCCGCGGAATCACCAGCGACACGCGGGCGGCGAGCATCTCCTGGCCGAGGCCGGCGGGCGGCACCTCGACACAGATGTGGTAGTCGCGGGACTCGTCGCCCCAGGAGCCCAGCGGGTAGTCGCCGGCCCGCGGTCCCGCCTCGGTGCGGCGATCGGTGAGCTCCTCCACCGTCGGGGCCACCTGCTTGACGAATCTCACAGTGGTGCCCACCGGGGTCCACAGCCGCAGGGAGACGTCCGCCACCTCCTTGCCCATCGCCGCCTCCATCATCTGTGTGAAGTCCGCGGCGAGTCCGGCCGGATCGGCGACGATGTCGGCGGTGCCGAGCAACGCCGAGGCGATCCCTGTGACTTCTTTCACTTCCCAGTCGGTGCCGACCCCGCGCGCGTCGCAGGTGAAGCGCCCGGCGCAGGCGTCGAGGGCCGCCCTCAGATCCTCGGGCGACTCGTGCTCGTTGCGGCCGTCGGTGAGCAGGATGCCGTGCCGGATCGCCACGTCCGCCGACGCGAGCAGCGTGTCGGCCAGCCGCAGCCAGGTGCCGATCGCCGTGCCGCCGCCCGCGCTCAGCCTGCGCAGCGCCTGCTTGGCCTGGTCGCGGGTGGCGGCGCCGGCCACGGCCAGCCGCCCGCCGCCGGGGTAGACCTCCTTGGCCACATGGGTGCCACCGACCACCGCGAAGTGGACGCCGTCGCGCAGCGCGTCGATCGCGGCGGCCGTGGCGTCCCGGGCGTTGCGCATCTTGGTCGGCGGGTAGTCCATCGACCCCGAGCAGTCGACCATCAGCACCACCGCGGCCGACGGGCCCTCGCCCGGCGAGTACAGATGCGGCGCCGTCACCGCGTTGCCGATGGTGCCGCCGCCGGTCGCGGTCACCGTGACGACGGCGTCGACCTGCCCGGCCCCCTCGGGCAGGTACTCGTTCTGGTACACATCCACCGAGAACCGGGGCACGTTCGATTTCGAAAGATTGGCCATGCCAGCTTCGATCCCCCTCAATGCCCCCGCGCGGCGCGGGCGGCGTCGGACCACGGACCGGTCCCCTCCGGCCCGTTGATACTTCCCCGCTTCAGACCCGCGCTACGCGGCGAGTGCCCGGCCGGTACGCGGCCTCTCAGGCCGATCCTGCCCCCGTCGCGGCGGCCGGGAACGGCACCACGGCCACTGTTACGTTGTCGTGGCCCCCGCCGTCGAGGGCGTGACCGACCAGCACCCGGGCGCTGTGCAGCGGGCGCAGATGGGCGTCGGCGGGCACCACCTCGGCCATCTCCTCCGCCGACTCCGCGTAGTTCCACAGACCGTCGGTGCAGACCACGACCAGGCCCGGCCGGTCGGGTTTGAACGAGGCGGTGTGCGGCTCCAGTTCGTAGGCGTCCGCGCCCAGCCATCCGGTGATCGCGTGCGCGCGCTGGTCGGCGTAGGCCTCGGCCTCGCCCATCAGGCCCGCGGCGACCATCTGCGCGGCCCAGGAGTCGTCCTCGGTGAGCCGGGCCGGCGGGGCGGAGCGGTCCACCGGGACCCAGTAGGCGCGGCTGTCGCCGACCCAGCCGACGATCAGCAGCGCGTCGGTGACCACGGTGCCGACGATGGTGCAGGCCGGGGCGTTCTGGTGCGGCGCGTGCTCCCGGGCGGTGGCGGGCTCGCCGGCGAGCGCGTTGACCGCGTCCGAGGCGGCCAGGATCGCGTCGTGCATCGCCTGCTGCGGGTGGGTGCCGCGGGGCAGGGCCGCGAGCAGCGACTCGCTCGCCGCGCGGCCGGCGGCCAGCGAGGCCTCGTCCGGACGGGTCGCCGAGGAGACGCCGTCGCAGACGATCGCCACGGAGGCGGGGGAGCCGTCGGGCAGCGTGGTGGTGCCGATCGCGAAGGCGTCCTCGTTGCGGTGGTGGCGCAGGCCACGGTCGCTGACCGCGGCCACGGGGCCGCATTCCTGTTCCATGTGGTCCCGTTCGCGCGGCTGGGCGTGGCCGCAGTTCTCGCAGTAGCCGTCGTCGTCCACCCGTCCGGCGCGGCAGGCCACGCACACGGTACCGCTCTCCGCCTCCGCGGTCTCGGCCGCGGCGGTGCTCGGTGCCGGATCGGGCCGGGGAGCGGCCCGCACCGGTTCGGCGGCGGCCACCCGGGGGTCCGGAGCCTGCAGCGGGTAGTCCTCGGGCTGCGCGGGCCGGTAGACGCCGCCACCGGGAGCCTGCTGCGGCCGGGACGCGTCCGCGGCCGGGGAGGCAGGGGAGGGCTGCGCACCCTGCCGGCCCGCCGCGGGGGCGGTCTGCGGCGCGGGGTGTCCTGCTGTCCGTGATGTGGACCGGGCCGCGGGCTGTGCCGCTGCGGTCTGCGGTGCGGCCGGGGGCGCGGCGGGCGGTGCCGCCGGGGGTGCGGTGGGTGGCGGAGGCGGTGCCGTGGGTGCGGCCTGCTGCGCCCGCCGGTCCAGGCGCACGCCGGACGGACGGGCGGCGGGGGCTGCCTGGGCGGGCGGCACGGCGGGGCTGCCCGTACCCGCCGGCGCGGCGCCCTGCTGCCCGGCGGCGGGGAACGGCGCTGCGGAACCCTCCGTGGCGCCGTGGCCCGCCGCGTCCGGCCGGTGGGTCTCGCTGGACGCGGGCGTGCCGGGGGAGCCGGGCGCGGCCGGCCAGGACGGCGCGGCGGGCGGCGCGGGCGGGGGCGGCGGGAAGCCGCCCTCCGGCGGGCTCGGCTGCGGCACGGAGCCGTTCATGGCGATCGTGGGCTGGTCCTGAGGCCGTGCGGGGACGGCGGACAGGTCATAACCGCAGGCACCGCAGAAACGATCACCCGCCTCGAGGGGTTCCTCGCAGCTCGGGCACTTCGACAGAGCGGCCTGCTGAGGCATCTGCGACATCAACTACACCCACGTCCGGGGGCGGTAACGGTTGGCACGTTCCACCAGGTCGATCCTCTCCTCACCGCTCCGCGCCAGCCGGGCCAGCATGCGGTACGAACGCTCCAGACCGAAGCGCAGGCCCCGCTCGTCCAGCCCGCTGCCGAGCAGCGTCCGTCCCCCTGCGCGGGAGAGAACGGAACCCTGGCCCCCGGAGAGTACCCAGTCCAGCGCGCACCCGAGGACCTCGGCCGCCAACTGCTCCCGGCGCGCCGGATCCAGGCCGTACGCCTCCAGCGCCTCGACCTGACCTGCGGCGGCGGTCAGGTCGTCGAGGAACCGTACGTCACCGGGCGCCGCGGTGCGGCCGCGCAGCCGCGCCCGCACGGCCGCCACGCGCGCGGCCGTGTAGTGGATGGACGACTCCGGCACCGACTCCAGCGTCCGGACCGCGGCGGCCCGGTCGCCGGTGGCCAGCTGGACCCGGGCGAGACCGAACGCCGCGCTCACATGGCTCGGATCGGTCGCCCACACCAGGCGGTAGTACTCGGCGGCGTTGTCCAGCTGCCCCAGCACCTCGGCGCACAGCGCCAGCGCCAGCTTGGGCGCGATCTCGCCGGGAAAGGCGTCGTAGATCGCGTCGAAGGCGAGCGCTGCGGCCTCGAAGTCCCCGGTGACCAGGGAGGCGAGACCCCGGTACCAGACCACCCGCCAGTCGTCCGGGTGCTGCTCCTCCAGGGTGCGCAGCGTCTCCAGGGCGGTGCCCGGGTCCCCGGCCTCCAGCCAGGCCCGCACCTGCCTCAGCCGGGTCTCGGCCGACGGGGAGGGCGCCGCGGCCAGCGCGTTGATCAGCTCGCCGCCGGGCGCGGAGGTCAGCAGGCCGGCCAGGAACCCGGCGTTGGGGTCGGACGGGTCGACGTGCGGCACGGGCAGGGCCAGCGCGGCGGCCGGAGTGCTGACGGGACGGACCAGGGCCGCGCCGGCCGGCGCGGGGGCGATGGCGGGTGCGCCCCCGGGAGCCGGGGCCGCGGTGGCGGAAGGAGCAGGGGCGGGGGCGGGCGTGGTGCCCGGCTGGGTGCCCCGGCTGGGCGCCGCCTTGGCCCGCTTGCGGGTGCGCACCGGGCGGGCGCCCAGGGCGGAGACCTCACCGGCCGGCTCCGGGAACAGATCCGTGTCGGTGACGCGGAGTTCCGGCCCGAACAGGGTGGACAGCGAGGGGCGCGCCCGGCCCGACTGGAGCGAGACGACCTCGCGCAGCACACCGGTCAGCTGCTCGCTCATCTCCTGCGCGGAGGCGAACCGGCGCGCCGGGTCCGGATCGGTGGCGCGGACCAGCAGCCGGTAGAACGACTCGTACCGCCGGAACACCTCGATGCTGTCCGGGTCGGGCAGCGAGTCCACGTAGACGCTGGTGTAGCCCTGGAAGTCGAAGGTGAGCACGGCCAGCGTCCGGGCGACGGTGTACAGGTCCGAGGCCACCGAGGGGCCGCTCTCGGCGACCTCGGGCGCCTGGTAGCCGACCGTGCCGTAGATGGCCGACTCGTCGTCGTCCATGCGGCGCACCGCGCCCATGTCGATCAGCTTCAGCTGATCCTCGCTCTGGATCGCGTTGTCGACCTTGAAGTCGCAGTACAGAAGGTTTCTGCTGTGCAGATGCCCGAGCGCCTCGAGGGCCTCGATGCCGTACGCGCAGGCCTGCT
>NZ_JAATEM010000036.1 GCF_012034205.1 Streptomyces composti | reverse complement strand
TCCGACCGGCACCAGCGCCTTGGGCAGGGTGTCGGTGTAGGGGCGCAGACGCCGTCCGGCGCCGGCCGCGAGCACGAGGCCTATCATCGCGGTCTTTCTCCTTACGTTCCCCGGGTTCCGCCGAGCCGGGGGATGTCGGGGGGATCTGTCTCGGCGGTGCGCACGGTGGGTGCGGGCGGGTGCCGCACGGCCGGCCGCCGTGCGGGCGAAAAGGGTGTGGTCCTGTCCACGGGGGACAGGACCACACAGGGTAGACGCCCGCTCAGTCCTCTTCGGTCACGGCCGTGACCGAGGACGACGGCGGCTGCTGGGAGGCGGCCGCGGTCTTCTTCGACGTCGTCTTCTTCGCGGCCGACTTGGTGGTCTTCGCCGCCTTCTTGGCCGTCGTCTTCTTGGCGGCGGTCTTCTTGGCCGCCGTCTTCTTCGTCGCGGCCTTCTTCGCCGTGGCCTTCTTGGCCGCCTTGCGGGCGGTCTTCTTGGCCGGCGCGGCCTCCTCCTCGGCTCCCGCCTCGGGGCCGCCCTCCGCGCCCGCCTCGGCAGACGCCTCGGCCGGGGCCCCGGCGGGCTGCCCGGCGGCCTTCCCGGTCGCGCCGGCGGGGGCCGGCTCCTCGGCAGGGGCGGCCGGAAGGACGACCACGGCCGCCTCCTCGGACGCGGTGGGCGTGGTCGGCTTGCGCACCGCACGGCGGCGCGGACGGGCCGGAGCGGCGGGCTCGGGCGCCTCGGCCGCCGCCGGAGTCTCCTCCGGCTGCGCCGCCTCGGGCGCCGGGGCGCTGGCCGCCGCGGGCTCGGCGACGGTCACCACCGCGGGCTCGGCTCCCGCCGGGGAACCGGCGGGCGCGGTCACCTTGCGGGTGACCCGGCGACGCGTACGGCCCTTGGGAGCGGCCTCCTCGGCCGCCGGGGCCTTGGCCTCCTCCGGAGCGCCCACCACCGCGTCCTCCACGGCGGCCGGCTCGGCCAGCGCCTCGGCGGCCGGCTCGGGCTGCACGGGGCGCTCCGCCTCCTCGGCGGGCGTCACGTCCTGAGCCGTCGGCGCCTCGGCGGCGCCGGTCTCCTCCTGGCGGACCTCCTCCTGGCGGGCCTTGTCCTTCCTGGCCTTGTCCTTCGCCTTGCCCTTGGCCTCGTCGGCCTTGGGCGCGCCGGCGGGCGCGGAGGCACGGCGGCTCGCCCGGCGACGGCCGCGTCCGCGGCCGGCCGCCGCCTCCGCCTCGGCGGCGCTGCTGTACAGCTCCTCGTCCGGGGTGAAGGCGGGCTCCGGGAGCGCGGCGGGCTCGGCGACCTCGGCGGCGACCTCGGCCTCCGACTCCTGGTCCGCCTCCTGCTCGGCCGTCTCCACGGCCACGGCCGCCTCGGCCGGCTGCTCGGCGGCCCCGGCGCGGGCACGCTTGCGGCGCTTGCCGCCGCCACCGGTCCCGGCCGGCTGGTCGAGGTGGACGATGACACCGCGGCCGTTGCAGTGGACGCAGGTCTCCGAGAACGACTCCAGCAGGCCCTGGCCGACCCGCTTGCGGGTCATCTGCACCAGGCCCAGCGAGGTCACCTCGGCGACCTGGTGCTTGGTGCGGTCCCGGCCCAGGCACTCCAGGAGGCGGCGCAGCACCAGGTCCCGGTTGGACTCCAGCACCATGTCGATGAAGTCGATCACGATGATGCCGCCGAGGTCGCGCAGCCGCAGCTGGCGCACGATCTCCTCGGCCGCCTCCAGGTTGTTCCTGGTGACCGTCTCCTCGAGGTTGCCGCCCTGGCCGGTGAACTTGCCGGTGTTGACGTCGATGACGACCATCGCCTCGGTCCGGTCGATCACCAGCGAGCCGCCGCTCGGCAGCCAGACCTTGCGGTCCAGCGCCTTGGCGAGCTGCTCGTCGATCCGGTACGTGGCGAAGACGTCGACGTCGCTGGTCCACTTCTGCAGCCGGTCGACCAGGTCCGGAGCCACGTGCGAGACGTAGCCGTGGATGGTCTCCCACGCCTCGTCGCCGCTGACGATGACCTTGGAGAAGTCCTCGTTGAAGATGTCCCGCACGACCCGGACGGTCATGTCGGGCTCGCCGTACAGCAGCGTCGGGGCGTTGCCGCTCTTGGCCTTCTTCTGGATGTCCTCCCACTGCGCCTGCAGCCGCTCGACGTCCCGGCGCAGCTCCTCCTCGCTCGCGCCCTCGGCGGCGGTGCGCACGATGACGCCCGCGTCCTCGGGGACGATCTTCTTGAGGATGGTCTTCAGCCGGGCCCGCTCGGTGTCGGGCAGCTTGCGGCTGATGCCGGTCATCGACCCCTCGGGCACATACACGAGGTAGCGCCCAGGGAGGGAGACCTGGCTGGTCAGACGCGCGCCCTTGTGCCCGATCGGGTCCTTCGTCACCTGGACGAGCACCGACTGGCCGGACTTCAGCGCGGACTCGATGCGGCGCGGCCCGTTGGCCATGCCGAGCGCCTCGAAGTTGACCTCACCGGCGTAGAGCACGGCGTTGCGGCCCTTGCCGATGTCGATGAAGGCGGCCTCCATCGACGGCAGCACGTTCTGCACCTTGCCGAGGTAGACGTTCCCGACGTACGAGACCGCCTGCTCCTTGTTGACGTAGTGCTCGACGAGCACGTTGTCCTCGAGGACACCGATCTGGGTGCGGTCGCCGTGCTGCCGCACCACCATGACGCGCTCGACGGCCTCGCGGCGGGCCAGGAACTCCGCCTCGGTGATGATCGGCACCCGGCGGCGGCCCTGCTCGCGGCCCTCGCGGCGGCGCTGCTTCTTCGCCTCCAGACGGGTCGAGCCCTTGATGGACTGCACCTCGTCGGACGGTTCGGGCTTCGGGCGCGGCTCACGGACCTTGACGACCGTGCGCTCCGGGTCGTCCGCGGACGGCTCGGTCTCGACGGTGGCGTCTCCGGCCCGGCGACGACGGCGGCGACGGCGACGGCTGCTGCTGGATCCGGTCTGGGCGGCGGCGCCCTCCCGCTCCTCGCGGCTCTCGGCGCTCTCCTCGCCCTTCTCGCCGCTCTCCGCCTTCTCGGCCTTCTCGGCGGACGCCTCGGCGTCCTCCTCCGCCTGCTCGGCGGCGTCCTCGGCGTCCTGGGCGGCCTGCTCGGCGGCGACCCGCTCGGTGTCGGTGCCCCCGCTCTCGCCGGTCTCGCCGCTGTCGCCGTCGGCGGACTCGCCCCGCCTGCGGCGACGGCCGCCGCGGCGACGGCGACGGCGCGAACCGCCGGTCTCGCTGTCGTCGTGGTCCTCGGTGTCCGCGTGGTCCTCGGCGGACTCCTCGGCCTCCTCCGTCTCCGCCGTCTCCGCCGTCTCGGCGGCCGGTGCGGCCTCGGGCTCCTCGGAACCGCCCCGGCGACGCCGCCTGCGGCGCGAACCGGCGGGCCGCTCCTCCGGGAACTCCTCGATCTCCTCGGGCTCGTCCGCGCCCGCGGCCTCGGCGGCCGCCTCGGCCGCGGCCCGCTCCGGGGTCTGGAACTTGGGCTCGGTGAACACCGGCGGCTGGAACACCGCGACCGGGGGCTGCACGGGGCGCCGCGGCGGCCTGCTGCCGCTGCCGGAGTCCTCGGACCCGGCGGCGGGAACGGTGGCGGGGGCGGGCTGCGCCGGAGCGGCGAACCCGGCCGGGGGCTTGCGGACGACCCGGCGGCGCTTGCGGGGGGCGTCGTCGCCGGTCCCGGAGGCTTCGGCGGCCTCGGCGGCGGGCTGGGAGACCGGCGCGGCGGCGCTCTGCCCGGAGGCTTCGCCGCCCTCGGTGGCCTCTTCGGCGCTCTCGGAGGCCCTGGCCTCCTCGGCGGCGGGGGCGGAGGTGCGGCGGGAGGACCGGCGGCGCGTCCGGCGAGGAGCTGTGTCCTCGGCGTTCTCGGCGTGTGCGGCGTTCTCGGGGGTGCCGGCGGACTCGCCGGTCTCTGCGGCCACGGCGACTTCCTCTGCCTCGGCGGGCTTCGCTTCCTCGGCGGGCTCGGCCGCCCGGGCCGGCTCGGCGGACTGTGCGGCCCCGGCGGCCTCCGCCGCCCCGGTCGCCGCCGCCTGCGGCGTGGTCACCCTCCGCGTCACCCGGCGGCGGGCGCGGCGCGGCGCGGCCTCCTCCGCGGACGCGGGGGTCTCGGTGCTCTCGGCGCTGCGGTCGGCCTCGGAGGACGCGGAGGACTCGGCCGTCTCGGCCGTCTCGGCCGCCTCGGCGGTCTCCTCGCTCTCCTCGCCCTCTTCGAGCTCGCTCGCCTCGTCGTTCGCAGCCGCCGGCTCGTCGGTCGCTGCGGGGGCGGCCGGAACGACGGTCTCGGCCACCTCGGCGGACGCAGGGGCACCGGCGGGTGCGGAGGCGCGCCGGACCACCCGGCGACGGCGGCGCGGAGCCGCCTCCACCTGCGCGTCCGCGGCCGTCTCCTTGCCCGCCGCGCCTGCCTCGTTCGCCTCGTTCGCCTCGTTGTCCTTGACGCTGCTCCGTGCCTCGGAAGCCTTGGGCTCGCCGGGGCCGGTAGTGGGGTCGGCGGCGGGATCGGCGGGCGGTATGGCCGGAGTGACCACCTCGGCCGTCTCGGAGGTACCGGCGGGCGGTCCCGCCGGGCGGGAAGCGGCACGCCGGCGCCTACGGGGCGGCAGGGTGTCGCTGGGAGTGTTGGATTCGGAGCCCTGGGTGGGCTCGGTCGGTTCGAGCATGCGGGCGTTTCTCCCGTCAGGCTCCCGGGCGCCGCACCTGGTCCGGCCAACAGCCGGTGACGTCCGCGGCTCGCGCGTTGCGCGGTGCCGCCGTCCGGGGCGCGGGCGCCGCTCGGGAGCTCTCTGTGTCCTGTCTCGCCGGTTCCGTACGCCGAATGCGTACGGCCTGGCGAAAGTCTTCTGGTCGGTGCGCTGCCCGACCCAGGTGGCTCCCGAGTTCGAGGGCGGCGCTACGACGTGCGTCCCTTCGCGGAACCGTCCTTACGCCGGCGCCGTCGCGGTGGCAGTGGGACCGGCCGTCGAGCGGGCCGTCACTGCCTCGCGGTCGGGCGCGAGCGGGTCGGTCACCGTGCCGGTCTCTTCATCGAACAGCCCCTGCGCCAGCCTGGTCACCGCTGCGGGGACCGGCGGCGCCAGGTCGGCCACGGCGCGAAGACCGGACAGGACGTCGTCGGGTCGTACGGCAGGCGTCACGTGCCGAACAACCAGCCGCAGTATCGCACAGGGCTGGTCGCTCGGCCTATCAGCCTGCGAGGAGTCCGCGGAGTGCGTCTCCACGCATTCCAGACCGGCGACCGCGGAACGGGCGTCGAAGGTTCGCACGCCGTTCTTGGTGAGCCGCTGGACCTCGACGGTCTCGGCCGCCTGGAAGGCGTCCACCGCGCGGCGGGCCTCCCCGGGATCGACGCCGTCGAGGCGCAGCTCCCACACGGAGGCCGTGAGCCGGTCGGCGAGTCCCGAGGTGCGGGCCTCGACCGCCTCGACGATGTCGAGCCCGGCGGGCAGCGACTCGTCGAGGAGGATCCGGAGCCGCTCGGGGTCGCGCGGCTCGGTCAGGGCGATCTCCAGGTACTCCGCCTCACTGCCCGTGCCGGTGGGTGCGGCATTGGCGTACGACACCTTCGGGTGCGGCGTGAACCCCGCCGAGTACGCCATCGGCACCTCGGCACGGCGCAGCGCACGCTCGAAGGCGCGCTGGAAGTCACGGTGGCTGGTGAACCGGAGGCGGCCGCGCTTGGTGTAGCGCAGTCGGATGCGCTGCACCGCGGGTGCGGGCGGCGGGCCTACGGGCTGTCGCTTGCCCAGTGTCGTTCAGTCCTTCGTGAGAGCGGTCGTCCTGCCACCAAGAGTACGTGCCCGCCGCGCGGGAGGTTCCCCGCGGTCCGTGAGCTGGGGCTTTCGGGGCTCACCGAAGAGCATCCGGCGGAAGTCGGCGCGGGCCTGCCGCACGGACTCGCGGGCGGAGGCCAGCGCCTGCCGCGTGGCCCGCCCCACGCTGCGCGCCGCACGGGCCGCGGGCCGCAGCACCGCGTCGCGCACGGCGTGCCCGACCGGCGTCAGCACACTGCGGTACACCCATCGCACCGGCTCCACGAAGATCCACCGGAAGAGGGTCGCGAGGAACCGTCCGACGACGAGCGAGATGTGCGCGGCGACCCGCCAGGCGTGCCCGAGCGCGTCCCCTATCTCCCGCCCGATCACGGTGAGCACGGTGCCCACACCGCGCAGCAGCCACATCACCGCGCGCCCGGCCGGCACCAGCAGCCACCGCCACACGGCGAGCGCCGGCAGCACGAACAGCACCCGCGTGATCCAGTACAGCGCCGTGCCGACACCGCGGACCACCATGGCGACCGCCCACGCCACGCCCCGGGCACACCAGGCGATCGCATGCCCGGCCGGCGTGAGCACCCACCGGTACAGCCACGCCGCCGGCACGACCACCAGATACCGCACCAGCCAGGCGAGGACGGCATACACCCCCGCCCCGACGGCAGCGAGCACGGTGCCGATCCCGCGCACCAGCCACACCACCCCACGCCCCACCGGCGTCAGCACCCACCGGTACACCCACACCGCCGGCACGACCACCAGATACCGCACCAGCCAGGCGAGGACGGCATACACCCCCGCCCCGACGGCAGCGAGCACGGTGCCGATCCCGCGCACCAGCCACACCACCCCACGCCCCACCGGCGTCAGCACCCACCGGTACAGCCACGCCGCGGGCGCGACGATCAGCACCTTCCCCAGCCACAGCGCCAGCTGCCCGAGTGGGGCGAGCAGATACCGCCACAGCCCCACCAGCGGCCAGACGAACACCGCCCGCGCCAGCCACAGCAGACCCCGCCCGACCGGCCGGAGCAGCGCCTCGTCCAGCCACCGCCCGCTCACCACCAGCGCGTCCCACAGCATCCGCACGGGCACGACGAGGACCAGCACCACGATCCGCACCGGAAGACGGATCGCCGTGACGAGACACCCCTCCCCGCCGCCGGCGGCCCCGCCGGCCGCCCGGCCGCCGGACTTCTCCAGTTCCATACCGCCGAGGACGCCCGCCGGCCCCGCCCGGATCCCCCGTCTCGCAGGTCCTCACAGAATCGTAACCAAGATCGCGGCAGCTGCGCGGCAGGGTCACGGTGTCACGGCGTGGCCGTCGGCCATCCCCCTGAGCACCTCGGCCGTCGCGGCATCGGCCGGGAAGAAGGTCTCCACCGCGATCTCGTCCAGCGTCACGTCCCTGGGTGAGCCGAACACCGTCGTGGTGTAGAGGAACGCGAGATCCCCGTGCTCCGAGGACAGCAGCAGCGGCACGGCGATGTCGTCCTGCCCCCGCTGACCCCCCTGCCCGTTCTCCCCGCCGCCATCGGCGGACACCGGGTAGGACTCCAGCTCCTCCAGCAGCTCCGCCAGTCCCTCGGCCGCCGTGCGGGCGAGCTGTCTGCGGACCCGGCGCAGCACCTGCGCCCGCCACCGCTCGAGATTGCGGATCCGCCGCGCCAGTCCGTCCGGATGCAGGGTCGCCCGCAGCACGTTGACCGGCGGGGTGAGCAACGCCTTCGGCAGCCCCGCGAAGAAGGCCGTCGCCGACCGGTTCGCGGTCAGCAGCTCCCACCGCACGTTCACCGCCAGCGCCGGGCTCGGCTCATGCCCGGTGAGCACCGCCTCCACGGCGTCCCGGGCCGCGCCCAGGTCGGTGAGGGCCCGCTCGGGATGGAACGGAGCGAAGCCCGCGGCGAGATGCAGCACGTTGCGCTCCCGCAGCGGCACCTCCAGCTCGTCGCAGAGACGCTCGATCATGCTCCGGCTCGGAACGGCGCGCCCGGTCTCGATGCAGCTCAGATGCCGGGTCGACAGATTCGCGGCGAGGGCGACGTCCAGCTGCGACCGGTGCCGGCGCTCCCGCCAGCGCCGTACGAGCACTCCGACCGGTTCCGTGGTGGTGGCCATGCCCCGAGCCTCGCTCCCCCGCCGCGGGACGGCAATGACCTCGGAGGTCATCGACAGCGCGCCGCACCCCGCCGCAGGCTCGGTTGCAGCGGACCCGTGCGCGGACCGACCGCGCACCGCAGGCCCTCGAAGGAGCGTCCACCATGTCGCAGACCGACACCCGCGAACCGGCCACCACCGACCCGCACAGGGAGACCCTCGACCGCTACCTGCGCTTCTGGAACACCCCCGCTGCCGGGGCGGACGACACCACCG
Organism: Streptomyces composti; assembly: GCF_012034205.1. Lineage (GTDB taxonomy): Bacteria > Actinomycetota > Actinomycetes > Streptomycetales > Streptomycetaceae > Streptomyces > Streptomyces composti. The sequence goes on along the minus strand of NZ_JAATEM010000036.1, from coordinate 65,491 downwards.
CGTCCGCCCTCTTCGCCCCCGGCATCCGCTACTGCGCCCCCATCGGCGACCTCAGCGGACACCAGGCCCTGGCCGACTTCCGTGACCAGTTCTTCCAGCACATGGAGTCCGCCGAGTTCCGGGCACGCCGGGAGCCCGAGATCCACCACGACCGGGCCCGCCTGCTCTGGCGGATCGACGTCCACGGAGAGGAGTTCGCCACCGGCACCGACGTCCTGGCCTTCGCCCCCGACGGCCGCATCACCACCGTCACCGCCTTCCTCGACAAGGCCCCGGAAGGCTTCGACCCACACGCCCACGGGTGAGTGCCGGACGGCCGCACAGGCGATGGGGTCGCCCGCACCGCCATTGATCCGACGGCCGGCTCCCGTGGCCAGGCGCTACGCCACCTCGACGCCGTTTGACATTGAAGGAGGACGGCTCCGGCGAAGCATTCCAGCCGGCGGTGGCACCTGCTGACAACGGGCGCCACCGCCGGCCTCTACGGACCGACCAGCGCCGCACCACAACCGGCGCATTCAGCTGTGGGACCTATGCACTTCGCTTCGCTCGGTGCCGCCAGACACCGAGTGAAAGCGACACAACGAGAGCCGCGAACCAGAGCATGATCTCCATCGGACCGAAGCTTTATCCCAGAACAAGCAGCAGGACCAGAAAGACGGCAAAAGTCAGCGTCATCTTTCCGATGAGAGGCTTCATAGTAGCTCCTGGCTATACGCCGCTGCCGGCCTCCTCAACCCCCGTCTCTGTGCGATTCGGATCAGGAACGATCCTCGCCGGCTCCGGGTTCTTCCGCACGGCCTCCATCTCCGCAGCGGTGCCGCCCCCTTCGCCAACCCCTTCCAGAAGAGCAGCAGTCACGCTAGCGTCCCCCGTCGACAAGCCGTCTGTCGCGCTCGCAGAAGGCGTCAGCGTCACCATCAGCGCCGCCGCAGCAATGGCCGTACAGCCACCGTTCCCCACCTACGACGGTTACGCATTGCACCCATCAATATTCATCATGAGGGGCACGCTACCAAAGCGCGACAGCGCAGCCTCCGCGACGAGATCAGGCGTTTTGCTTGGCTCGGTGCCGCCAAACGACAAACGAAAGCGATCCGACGAGCGCCGCAAGCCAGATCATGATCTCAACTTGACCGAACCCTTATCCCAGGATCAGCAGCAGGGCCAAGAAGACGGCAAAAATGAGGGCCATCTTTCCAATTAGAGGCTTCATGGTAGCTCCTAGCTAGGCACCGCTGCCATCGTACTTCGTCTTCCCGCTACCGTAGACCTTGGTCCTGGCCCATGGGTAGAGGGTGGCGTAGCAACCGTATTTGGCTACGCACAGCTGGACCTTACGCTTCATCATGGAAGTGGCCGAGGACGCGGGCACCCTCGACTTTGCGTTTGTGAGGAGCCTGTTGTCCACGTCCACGACATCCTGCTCATTCGTGAAGTTGTCGTAGCGGGACCCCCAGGCACGAACTTTACCGCTTCCGTAGTTGAACTCGGCGTACGTGTGGTACTTGAAGATGACCGAGCCTAAGTAGCTGCGGTGAGTGTGGGTGACGTGCGTCATCTTCCACTTGCCACCCTTGACGGCAGCCGCGGCGAATGTAGCGCCCTTGCTCCCGTCAGCCTCAGTCTCCTCGGGCGTGATGGTTTCTTCGTCCGGCTTGCTCAGAGTTGCGCCGGCGGGCGGCATGATATCCGCCAACTGCTTTGCGGTCAGCGGCTTTCCGTCAGCCCCGACGGCCTTGCCGTCATCATTGATGATGGCCTCCTCGACCGTCGTTTCCGTGCGGCTCGGGTCACGCACAATCTTTGCTAGCTCCGGATTCCGCTTCACAGCGTCCGTCCGTAGCAGTCCCGGTTCCGCTGCTAACCCTCTTCAGGAGCGCGGCAGTCGCGGCAGAGTGCCACGTAGTCGGGTTCTCTGCTGCGCTGACAGAAGGCGTCAGCGTTACTACCAATGCCGTCGCAGAAATGGCCGCCCCGGCCCATGTTCCCCACCTACGACGGTTACGCAGTTCGCGCATCGTCATTCCTTTGTAGTTAGTGGTCTGCGCGAGCTCCAGTGCCTGTAAGGAACACGTCCCCGGCTTCGCGCATGATGATCTTATGAAGGCGATGAGATCTCGCAAGCACGTGATCGAGAAGCTTGGTTGACACCCAGGGTCAGAACCCGCGAGGCAGCGGATTCCCTCAAGGGATGCTGAAATCTGCTTACCTCAAAGAGCGCTCAAATCCGCGAGATCTATCCTGAATTCAACTAGCGCTGGGCAGTCGAGATACGAGCACTGCTGCACCCGAGACCTCTGGGAGGCGGCTTCTCACCTCACGGGAACCATGACGCGGGGTCGAACGGTTCTTCTTTGCCCTCATCGTCAACGATCACGATCTCGCTTTCGATCAGAGGCGGAGCCTTGTCGTCTTCCTCCCGTAGATGCAACAGGCGCCCGGACTGCCACGGCTCACGTTCAGGAGGCACGGCTATCGGCACCACTCCCCCTCACGTTGAGCCTCAGCTGCGAGCCGTCGAGACTCCGTGATGTCGTCGGCGATACCGGCGGCGATGAGCGCCGCACCGGGGGTATGCCCGCACCCGACGTAGCGCCAGTGGCGATCGGTGATCAGAGCGGAGCTGCCGTCTGGCATGTCACTGTGGCCCACATGAGCGGCACGTTCGGCGCGCAGTGCCGCGTAGGTCGTCGAATACGCCCGGGACTTGGTGAGGATGTGGCCCCGGTAGCCGAGGGTGTGAGCCCAGGCGCGCAGGTGGAGGGGTTCGAACTCGGGGAGTCCGCCGAGGCGCCAGCAGGTTCGCATGAGGGTGCGGACGTGTTGGGCGGCAGGTGCGGTGTCGATGTCGTGCCAGGTCGTGAGCGGGTGGTCGGTGCCGGCGCCTGTCTCGTTGGCCCCCTTGGTAAGGAGCGCGTGGTTCACTGCCCCGACTAGTAAGTTGCGAATTCAGAGCAGCACGGAAGAGGGGTGACTCGTTCTGCCGACATGGACGCCCTCAACTCCGCACTGGGAGAATTCCCGAGTCAACTCAATTCGATTGCGCGATCCAAATTCAAGGGATCTGCTTGAAATTAACAGGAGCGCAGGCCCGGCCGGGGGGAGGACCGCGCGCGGGGAGCGGAGCGAGCCGCCTTGAAATCGCAGACAGGGTTGTAACGCAGTCTCGATTCAGCGTGGAAGAGACGCAACACAGGCCACGCGGTCCCCACGCATCCAGCTCCCCTGGGCTGGCGTCGACACCAGCCCAGCTGCTGCTCTGGCGGACGAGAGGCCCCTACACCCACTCCACCTCTGGAGTGGATGCCCGCGGGGCCTCCCGGGCCTGGCAGAAGGGTCCGAGGCCCTTCCTGCGGCCGAGGCTGCCGACGGCCCGAAGCCCCGACAGCAGCCAACGCAGCGGCCACCTCGTCCTCACTCGCCCCCGCCAGGGCATCGATCACCCGATTGAGTGCCTCATGCACCTCAGTGTCCGGGCCCGCTGGACGTCGGCGCCGAGTTCTTGACCGTCAGCGGCAGCAGCTTCTTGCCGGTGGGGCCGATCTGGATGGACGTGTCCATCTGCGGGCAGACGCCGCAGTCGAAGCAGGGGCTCCAGCGGCAGTCCTCGACCTCGGTCTCGTCGAGGGCGTCCTGCCAGTCCTCCCAGAGCCAGTCCTTGTCGAGGCCGGAGTCGAGGTGGTCCCAGGGGAGCACCTCCTCATAGGTGCGCTCGCGGGTGGTGTACCAGTCGACGTCCACGCCGTAGGGGGCGAGCGCCTTCTCCGCGCACTGCATCCAGCGGTCGTAGGAGAAGTGCTCGCGCCAGCCGTCGAAGCGGCCGCCGTCCTCGTAGACCGCGCGGATGACGGCACCGATGCGGCGGTCGCCCCGGGAGAGCAGGCCCTCGACGATGCCGGGCTTGCCGTCGTGGTAGCGGAAGCCGATGGAGCGGCCGTACTTCTTGTCGCCGCGGATCTTGTCGCGGAGCTTGGCCAGCCGGGCGTCGGTCTCCTCGGCGGAGAGCTGGGGCGCCCACTGGAAGGGGGTGTGCGGCTTGGGGACGAAGCCGCCGATGGAGACCGTGCAGCGGATGTCGTTGGAGCCGGAGACCTCACGGCCCTTCTGGATCACGCGCGTGGCCATGTCGGCGATCTGCAGGACGTCCTCGTCGGTCTCGGTGGGCAGGCCGCACATGAAGTACAGCTTCACCTGGCGCCAGCCGTTGCCGTAGGCGGTGGCGACGGTGCGGATCAGGTCCTCCTCCGAGACCATCTTGTTGATGACCTTGCGGATGCGCTCCGAGCCGCCCTCGGGGGCGAAGGTGAGGCCGGAACGGCGGCCGTTGCGGGTCAGCTCGTTCGCCAGGTCGATGTTGAAGGCGTCGACCCGGGTGGAGGGCAGGGAGAGGCCGATCTTGTCGTCCTCGTAGCGGTCGGCGAGGCCCTTGGCGATGTCGCCGATCTCCGAGTGGTCCGCGGAGGAGAGGGAGAGCAGGCCGACCTCCTCGAAGCCGGTCGCCTTCAGGCCCTTGTCGACCATCTCGCCGATGCCGGTGATGGAGCGCTCCCGCACCGGGCGAGTGATCATGCCGGCCTGGCAGAAGCGGCAGCCGCGGGTGCAGCCGCGGAAGATCTCCACGGACATGCGCTCGTGGACGGTCTCGGCGAGCGGGACGAGGGGCTGCTTGGGGTAGGGCCACTCGTCGAGGTCCATGACGGTGTGCTTGGCCACCCGCCACGGCACGCCGCTGCGGTTGGGCACCACACGGGCGATCCGGCCGTCGGGGAGGTACTCGACGTCGTAGAAGCCGGGGACGTAGACGCCGCCGGTCCTGGCCAGGCGCAGGAGGAGTTCCTCGCGTCCGCCGGGGCGGCCCTCCTCCTTCCAGGCGCGGATGATCTGTGTGATCTCCAGCACGGCCTGCTCACCGTCGCCGATCACCGCGCAGTCGATGAAGTCGGCGATGGGCTCGGGGTTGAAGGCCGCGTGGCCGCCGGCCATGACGATCGGGTCGTCGAGGGTGCGGTCCTTGGACTCCAGGGGGATGCCGGACAGGTCCAGGGCCGTGAGCATGTTGGTGTAGCCGAGCTCGGTGGAGAAGCTCAGGCCGAGCACGTCGAAGGCGCTGACCGGGCGGTGGCTGTCGACGGTGAACTGCGGGACGCCGTGCTCGCGCATCAGCGCCTCGAGGTCGGGCCACACGCTGTAGGTGCGCTCGGCGAGGACGCCCTCCTGCTCGTTGAGCACCTCGTAGAGGATCATGACGCCCTGGTTGGGCAGACCGACCTCGTAGGCGTCGGGGTACATCAGCGCCCACCGGACGTCGCAGCTGTCCCAGTCCTTGACCGTGGAGTTCAGTTCTCCGCCGACGTACTGGATGGGCTTCTGCACATGCGGGAGGAGAGCTTCGAGCTGCGGAAACACAGACTTCACAGACTCGGCGGCTTCGGCAGGCATCTCGCTGACCTTCGTGTGCTGGGGGGCGGGCCCCGGCCGGCGGCTGGGGACGGGTGACCATCAAGCCTAACGCGGACCCGGGGGTCCCCCGCACGGACCAAGAGCGCACGGTCGGGGAGGGCAGTCGCGCGAGCCCGGGTTCCAGCGCAAGGGCAGGCCGGCCGGCGGTTCGGGCGGCGAGGGCGCCGGGGTCCGCGTGCCGGGGCTACTTGCCCATCCGGTCGACCGCTTTGCCCAGCGACGTCCGCATGGACTCCCACATCCGCGGCAGCTCGGTCTCCGCGATCTCCGCGCGCCGCTCCTCGCGGCCGTAGAGGAGGCCGTAGGTGAAGGTGCTCTCGCCGGCCGCGTGGGCGACGGCGGCGAGTTCGGTGAGGGCGCGGCGGGCCATGACGCTGTCCTGGTGGTCGCCCAGCAGGGTCTGGAGGGACTTCATCGCCTTGACCAGGCCGGTCGCCGGGGTGCCGAGGGCGGGGGCGGCGGCCTCGGCCGCGTAGCGGGTGCGCTTGGTCTTCTTGCGGGCCTCGTGCAGTGCGGTGTCGCGGTCGGGTCCCGGCGGCAGGTCGACGGCCCGGTCGATCAGCGCGGAGAGCTTGTCGAGGTCCTTGCGGACGGCGGCGGCCAGCACCTTGCCCGGCTCTGCGGCGGCCTTCTTGCGCAGCGGCGGGTCGGTGAGCAGGGCGTCGAGGGTGTCGAGGAGGGTGAGGTAGCGGCGGGAGTCGAGGATGGCGGTCACGTGGCCGTGGGCCCCGCTGTGGCCGGCCTCGGACCAGGCGGCGATCCGCTCGCGGACGGGGCCGTGGACGAGGGTGCCGGGCAGCTCGTCGAGGGCGGTGCGCAGACGCTCGGCGATGACCTCCTGGTCGCGGTCGAGGCCCAGTTCAGCGGCGAGCCACTTCAGGTCGGCGGCGATGGGGTCGGTGACCTCGCGGTCCAGGACGCTGCGGAAGGAGCGGAAGGTGCTGCGCAGCCGGCGGGTGGCGACGCGCATGCGGTGCACGGAGTCGGGGACGTCCTGGCGGACGGCCGGGTCGAGGTCGACGAGGGCGTCGCGCTGTTCGCGGATGTAGGCGAGGACGTGGTCGCCGGCGGTGACGGGCGCGCCGGCCTCCGGCTGCTTGCGCTTCTTGCGTTCGGGGGCGGTGGCGGGAGCGGAGGCCGGGGCGGGAGCGGAGGTGGTGGCGGGGGCGGCGGGCGATGCGGGTGCCCGGGTGGCGGCTGCGGCCGGGGAGCCGGCGGGGGCGGTCTCGGCCAGGGCCCGGGCGAGCTTGGAAGCGGAGGCCGAGGGTGTGGCGCCGGCCTTGCGCAGGTGGTCCTCGACCGTGTCGAGGAAGGCGGGGTCACCCTCGTCGGCGAGCTCGACCTCGATCTCGGTCCATCGGGCGGTGCCGCCGTCACCGGTGAGGCGTTCGGCGTGGACGCGGTCGAGGCTGACCTCGGCGAGGAGCCGTCCCGAGGGATCGAGAAGGTGGCGTACGTCGCGGTCGGAGCGCAGCCGGATCACGGGCCGCAGCTCGTGGTGGCGTACGCGGGAGCGGACGAGCCGGGCGAGGCCCTCGGGGAGTTCGTCGGAGAGCGGGGCGCGGACCTCGTCGCGCACTCCGGGGGCGACCGGGAACTTCAGGTGCCAGCCCTCGTCGGTGCCGCCGGTGCGGCGGCGCAGAGTGAGGGAGGCGGAGCTGAGGCGTTGGTCGGCGGTGTCGTAGTAGGTGGCGTCGAGGTGGGTGACGCCCTTGTCGTGGACGGAGGCGACGCCCGGGATGCCGCCGAGCTCGGGCAGTGCGGTGTCCTGGATCTCGTACTTCCGCTCGATCTCACGCTTGGTGTCCGCCATGCACCGAATTTAGTCGGCCCGGGTACGGAGCGGCAGGGGGAGCGTTCCCCCTGCCTCCCCGTACCGGGGCACGAACCGGCACGATCCGGCAGACGGGCCCTAGGCGGAGAGGGGTCTCTGCAGGCGGATGGACTGCAGCAGTCCGACGGCCATCCAGACGGCGAACATCGAGGTGCCGCCGTAGGAGACGAACGGCAGGGGCAGACCGGTGACGGGCATGATGCCGAGGGTCATGCCGATGTTCTCGAACGTCTGGAAGGCGAACCAGGCGACGATGCCGGCGGCGACGATCGTGCTGTACAGGTCGGGGGTGTCGCGGGCGATGCGGCAGGCGCGCCACAGGATGATGCCGAGCAGCAGGAGGATCAGTCCGCCGCCGACGAAGCCGAGTTCCTCACCGGCGACGGTGAAGACGAAGTCGGTCTGCTGCTCGGGGACGAACTGGCCGGTGGTCTGGTGGCCGTTGAAGAGGCCTGCGCCGGTGAGTCCGCCGGAGCCGATGGCGATGCGGGCCTGGTTGGTGTTGTAGCCGACGCCGGCCGGGTCGAGCTCGGGGTTGGCGAAGGCGGCGAACCGGTTGATCTGGTAGTCGTCGAGAATGCCGAGCTGCCAGACGGTGACCGCGCCGACGGCTCCGGCGCTGATCAGGCCGAAGACCCAGCGGTTGGAGGCGCCGGAGGCGAGCAGCACGCCGAGCACGATGACGGCCATCACCATGACGGTGCCGAGGTCGGGCATCAGCATGACGATGATCATGGGCACGACGGCGAGGCCGAGGGCCTGCAGGACCGTGCGGTGGTCGGGGTACTGCCTGTCGCCGGCGTCGACGCGGGTGGCGAGCAGCATCGCCATGCCCAGGATGATCGTGAGCTTCACGAACTCCGAGGGCTGGAGGGAGAAGCCGCCGGGCAGCTTGATCCAGGAGTGGGCGCCGTTGATGGTGGAGCCCAGCGGGGTGAGCACCAGCAGGATGAGGAAGACGGACGCGCCGTAGAGGACGGGCACGGCGGTGCGCAGGGCGCGGTGGCCGAGCCAGAGCGCCCCGATCATCAGGGCCACTCCGATGCCGGTGTTCAGCAGGTGCCGTACGAGGAAGTAGTACGGGTCGCCCTGGTTGAGCTCGGTGCGGTTGCGGGTGGCCGAGTAGACCAGCAGGGAGCCGAGCAGCGACAGGACGAGCGCGGAGAGCAGTATCGGCCAGTCGAGGCGCCGGACCAGGGAGTCACGGGCGAGGAGCCGGGTCCAGCCGGAGCGCTTGGGCCCGTAGCCGGAGACCTGGAAGCTGTTGACTCCGCCGGTCATGTGACGGCCCTCCGGGTGGCGGTGGTGCGGGGCCTGCGTGCGGCGCGACGCGGGCGGCCGCCGCCACGGCGCCGCCGGCGGCGGGTGTCGCGGTTGCCGGCCTCGGGTGAGGGGACGGTGGCCCCCTGCTGGTCGGCGGGGTCGCCCTGGTCGTCCGCGGGCGGGTCGGCCGAGGCGTCGGGGGACGGCTGGGCCGTCTTGGCGGGGTCCTTGGGGATCTTGGGGGACTTGATGGTGCCGTCCGCCTTGACCTTGGGCAGGCTCTTCTGCGGCTCGGGCAGCAGTGCCTTCTTCTTGTCGATCTTGCCGTCCTCGGTGACGCCGTAGAGCGCGTTGTAGATGTTGCGCACGGCGGGGCCCGAGGCGCCGGAGCCGGTACCACCCTGGGAGATCGTCATGACGACCGCGTAGTCCTCGGTGTAGGTGGTGAACCAGGAGGTGGTCTGCTTGCCGTAGACCTCGGCCGTACCGGTCTTGGCGTGCATCGGGATCTTGTCCTGCGGCCAGCCGCCGAAGCGCCAGGCGGCCGTACCGCGGGTGGCGACGCCCTCGAGGGCGCCGTCGATGGCCTTGAGGGTCTTCTTGGACACCGGGAGCTTGCCGTGCGCCTTGGGCTTGATCTCGGTGACGGTCCTGCCGTCGGGGCTGATGACGGCCTTGCCGATGGTGGGGTCGTACAGCGTGCCGCCGTTGGAGAGGGCGGCGTAGATGGTGGCCATCTGGATGGGGGTGACGAGGGTGTCGCCCTGGCCGATGGAGTAGTTGACGGAGTCACCGGCGCGCAGCCTGTTGCCCTCGAGGCAGTTCTCGTAGGCGATGCGCTCGGCGTAGCTGCCGTTCTTCTTGCCGGTCTTGCACCAGGCGTCCTTGTTGGCCTTCCAGTAGTCCTTCTTCCACTGGCGGTCGGGGACGCGGCCGCTGACCTCGTTGGGCAGGTCGATGCCGGTCTTCTGGCCGAGGCCGAAATCGTGCGCGGTCTTGTAGAACCAGTCGTTGGGGTTCTTCTTGGGCTTGTTGCCGCCGTCGCGCTTCCACTCCTCGTGGGAGAGGCGGTAGAAGACGGTGTCGCAGGAGACCTCGAGGGCGCGGCCGAGGCTGATCGGGCCGTGGTTCTGGGACTCGAAGTTCTTGAAGACCTGGCCGCCGATGGAGTACGAGCTGGAGCAGTTGTAGGGGCCCTCGAAGGAGTAGCCGGCCCGGATGGCCGCGGCGGTCGGGATGACCTTGAAGACGGAGCCGGGGGCGGACTGGCCCTGGATGGCGCGGTTGAGCAGCGGGTAGTTGCTCTTCTTGCCGGTGAGCTTGGCGTAGTCCTTGGAGGAGATGCCGCCGACCCAGACGTTGGGGTCGTAGGCCGGGTTGGACGCCATGGCGACGATGCGGCCGGTCTTGGCCTCCATCACCACGACGGCACCGGAGTCGGCCTTGTAGTTGGTGCCGGTGTTGCGGTCGTGGACCTTGCGCGCTTCCTTCATCGCCCAGTCGAGCTGGTACTCGGCGACGCGCTGGACGCGGGCGTCGATGCTGGTGACGAGGTTGGCGCCGGGCTCGGCCGGGTCGGACTGGGCCTTGCCGAGGACGCGGCCGAGGTTGTCGACCTCGTAGCGGGTGACGCCGGCCTTGCCGCGCAGCTGCTTGTCGTACTGCCGCTCGAGCCCGGAGCGGCCGACCATGTCGGAGCGCAGGTAGGGCGAGTCGGTGTCCTGGGCCTCCTTGATCTCCTCGTCGGTGACGGGCGAGAGGTAGCCGAGGACCTGGGCGGTGTTGGCCTTGCCGGGTGCCGGGTAGCGGCGCACGGCCTGCGGTTCGGCGGTGATGCCGGGGAAGTCCTCGGCGCGTTCGCGGATCTGCAGGGCCTGCTTGGGGGTGGCCTCGTCGGTGATGGGGATGGGCTGGTAGGGCGAGCCGTTCCAGCAGGGCTGGGGGGTCTTGGCGTCGCACAGCCGGACTTTCTCCATGACCTCCTTGGGGGTCATGCCGAGGACCTTGGCGAGCTTGGTGAGGACCGCCTTGCCGTCGTCCTTCATCTTCATCAGCTCGGTGCGGGAGGCGGAGACGACGAGCCGGGTCTCGTTGTCCGCGAGGGGCACTCCGCGGGCGTCGAGGATGGAGCCGCGCACGGCGGGCTGGACGACCTGCTGGACGTGGTTGCCGGAGGCCTCCTTGGCGTACTGGTCGCCCTCGCGGATCTGGAGGTACCACAGCCGGCCGCCGAGGGTGCCGAGGAGGGAGAGGACGAGGACCTGGATGACGATGAGCCGGATCTGCACGCGTGGGCTGCGGCCGGTCTCGGGAATGTTGGTCACCTGGTTCCTCCCCCTCTCGACGTCCTGGTCGCTCGTGCCACCGCGGCCCGCCCGTCCTGCGGCTGGGTTCGCACGCGTGAGCGGCCGCGTACGAGTGATGAACGGCCCGGCCGCCCGGCCGGGTTCCAGCCCCGCTCACACGTCCGGGTGAACTTCGCCGAGGTCACAGGCGCTTGACCCCCTTGATGCGTCCGGCGCGGGCGACCCGGGCCCGGGCGGCCCTGGCCCGCAGGCCGCCGTTGCCGCGCTGGCCGCCGATGCGCAGCCCGGTGCCGCCGGCCAGCCAGCCGGAGGAGATGTCGCCGGCCTTGGTGGAGCTGGTGTCGGCGAGGGGGTCGTTCTCGGCGCGGCGGGCGAGTGCCATGACGCCGGGGACCACGAACGGCGCGAGCAGCAGGTCGTAGAGGGCGGCGGTGAACAGCAGGCTGCCGAGGCCCACATGGCGGGCGGCGGTGTCGCCGACCAGGGCACCGACACCGGCGTAGAGCAGGGTGGAGCCGAGCGCGGCGGCGACCACCACGGCCATCGGTCCCGAGGCGGACTTCACCTGGCCGGTCTCGGGCTTGACGAGCCCGGCGAGGTAGCCGATGACGCACAGCACGAGGGCGTAGCGGCCGGCGGCGTGGTCGGCGGGCGGGGCGAGGTCGGCGAGGAGCCCGGCGAAGAAGCCGATCAGGGCACCGCCGACGTGGCCGTAGACCAGGGCGAGACCGAGGACGGTGAGCAGCAGCAGGTCCGGCACGGCGCCCGGGAGGTGGAGCCGGGCGAGCACGGTGACCTGCACGACCAGGGCGACGACGATCAGCGAGCTGGACAGCAGGATCCGGTTGACGCGCATGTGCAGCTCCTACTGCTCGGGTTGGTACTGGTCGTCGGCGGGGGCGGACGGGGTGACGGTCACCGTCACGGTCGGCGTGGGCGTCGGCTTGGGCTTCTCGGGCAGCACCGTGTCGCGCGGGTCCTTCTCGGGCGCCTGGACGACGACCCCGACGACGTCGAGCTTGCTGAAGCTGACGTACGGGGTGACGTAGAGGGTGCGGGTCAGGTCGCCGCCGGAGGGGTCGACGCGGGAGACGACGCCGACGGGCACCCCGGGCACGAACGGCTTGTCGGCCTGCGAGCCGAAGGTGACCAGGCGGTCGCCCTTCTTGACCTCGGCCTTGCCGTTGAGCAGTTCGACGCGCAGCGGACGGTCGCCCTGTCCTGAGGCGAAGCCGAGTTCGTCGCTGCCCTCCATGCGGGTGCCGACGGTGAAGTCGGGGTCGCTGGCGAGCAGCACGGTGGAGGTGCTGGGGCCGACGGTGGTGACCCGGCCGACGAGTCCGTCGCCGTTGATCACGGTCATGTCGCGTTCGATGCCGTCGCCGGCGCCGACGTCGATGGTGATGGTCCAGGAGAAGCCCTGGGCCGCGCCGATGGCGATGACCTGGGCGCCCTTGATGCCGTACTGGCCCTTGCCGGCGACCCCGAGGAGCTTGTCGAGCTGCTTGAGGCGGCTGCGGTCGCGGTCGTCGCTGCCGAGCTCGGCCTTGAGGGCGGCGTTCTCCCGCTCCAGTTCGGCGAGCCGGTCGTGCCGGTCACCGGACTCGCGGACGGCGGAGACGGCGTTGCCGATGGGATCGACCGCGCTGGACACCCCGTTCTCGATGGGGCCGAAGACGGATGCGGCGGCCTGCCGGGCACCGTCGACCGGCGAATCCTCTCCGCCGCGGATGTCCACCGTGATCAAAGCGAACGCGATGGCGATCAGCAGCACCAGGAGCAGCCGGCTCTCTTTCGTGTCCCTCACGTGCGGCGGCCGTGCCTTCCTCGTCGTAGGCGGGTGTCGGGAACGGTGGTTGAGATGAGCTTATGTCTCTATATCAACGATCCGCCGTACGAGAGGTGATCGTCCCGTACGGCGGAATCGAAACGTTGTGTCATCTGCGCGGCTGGGCGTCGAGCACCTGCTGCAGCGCCTCGAACTCCTCGACGCACTTGCCGGACCCCAGCGCGACGCTGTCCAGCGGGTCCTCGGCGATGTGGATGGGCATGCCGGTCTCCCGGCGCAGCCGCTCGTCCAGGCCGCGCAGCAGGGCGCCGCCGCCGGTCAGCACGATCCCCCGGTCCATGATGTCCCCGGACAGCTCCGGCGGGCACTTGTCGAGGGTCGTCTTGACGGCGTCCACGATGGCGTTGACGGGTTCCTCGATGGCCTTTCTGACTTCGGCGGCCGAGATGACGACGGTCTTGGGCAGCCCGGACACCAGGTCCCGGCCTCTGATTTCGGTGTGCTCGTCGGAATCGAGGTCGTACGCCGAACCGATCGTGATCTTGATCTGTTCGGCCGTCCGCTCACCCAGCAGCAGCGAGTACTCCTTCTTGACGTGCTGGATGATCGCGTTGTCCAGCTCGTCGCCCGCGACCCGGATGGACTGGGCGGTGACGATGCCGCCGAGGGAGATGACCGCGACCTCCGTGGTGCCGCCGCCGATGTCCACCACCATGTTGCCGGTGGCCTCGTGGACCGGCAGCCCGGAGCCGATGGCCGCCGCCATGGGCTCCTCGATGATGTGCACCTGCCGGGCGCCGGCCTGGGACGACGCCTCGATGACGGCACGGCGCTCGACGCCGGTGATGCCCGAGGGCACACAGACGACGACCCGTGGGCGAGCCAGATAACGCCGCTTGTGGATCTTCAGGATGAAGTAGCGGAGCATCCGCTCGGTGATCTCGAAGTCGGCGATGACACCGTCCTTCAGGGGACGCACGGCAACGATGTTGCCGGGCGTGCGCCCGATCATCTTCTTCGCTTCGGCGCCGACCGCGAGGATGCCACCGGTGTTGGTGTTGATCGCGACGACGGACGGCTCGTTGAGTACGATCCCGCGACCCCTGACGTACACCAGCGTGTTGGCGGTCCCGAGGTCGACAGCCATGTCACGGCCGATGAACGACATTGAGTTCCCCATCAGGATTCGTCTGGCCTTCCCACGAGCTTTTGAGGGCTTTTCAGGTCGGCGAGGTGGGTGCGGTGACGTGAAGGCTTCCATCGTAGACGCGCCTTCGCGAACACTGCGCGAGGGTCTTCGCCATTGTCATCAGATGGCGTCTCCGGCTGCTTGTGGAGACGGTCCATCGGGGGCATGCGTTCCCCCGAACGCCGTGCATATGCCAGAAAGGTCCGGGGGCAAAGCCCCCAGACCCTCCGAGACGTGCGGGAACGGACCTCACGGGCCCGCGACGAGATCGTTATGCAGCGCCCGCCGGACACCTCGCACAGCATCCCGCCCGGGGGTCCCGGCCGGGACCCCCGGGCCGCCGGCCGGGCCCCCCGGCGGGCGGACCGCAGGCACGCTGGTGCGCGGACCGTGATCGTCCCCGCACACGGAGGCCGCCCGTCCGTCCGCACGGGGCATCCGTCCTCACGGGGCGTCCGTCCTTACGCGCGACCCGGGAAGAAGATCTTCACCTCGCGCTCGGCGGACTCCTCGGAGTCGGAGGCGTGGATCAGGTTCTCGCGGACGATGACGCCGTAGTCGCCGCGGATGGAACCGGGCGCGGCGGCGATCGGGTCGGTCGGGCCGGCCAGCTGCCGCATGCCCTCGATGACCCGCTCACCCTCGACGATCATGGCCACGACCGGGCCGGAGGACATGAACTCCACCAGCGGCTCGTAGAAGGGCTTGCCCTTGTGCTCGCCGTAGTGCTGCTCCAGCGTGTCCTGGTCCAGGGTGCGCAGCTCCAGCGCGGTGATCTGCCAGCCGGCCTTGCGCTCGATACGGCTGATGATCTCGCCGGTCAGGCCGCGACGGACAGCGTCGGGCTTGAGGAGGACGAGGGTGCGCTGGGTCACGGCTGAGCTCCTTATATGCAGCAATGTGTGCGGTTCGATGAGATTACCGGGCGGATCCTCGCGGGCGTCACGCAGCGTCAGCCTGCTCGGCCTCCGCCGCGAAGCGGGCCTTGGCTTCGTCCACCTTTCGACCGAAATGCACCGAGGCCCACCACAGGGCGGCGAACAGCACGCCCATGAAGTACATGAAGGGGACGAAGAAGCCGGAGGCGATCAGGGCGATCTGCAGCGCCCAGCCGAGCGCCACCCCGCCGGGCCGGGTGACCATGCCGCACAGCGCCACGGACAGGAACATCGCGATACCGCACACGGTCCACACCGTGCCGGTGGCGAGGTCCGGGTCCTTCATCGCGACCAGCCCGGCGAATCCGATCACGAAGAACTCGCCGATCAGCGTGGACGAACAGAGCGTACGCATCGTGGGTCAGCCCCTCCCCAGGAGCAGCCTGGCCTCGCCGACCGTGATGACCGAGCCGGTGACCAGCACCCCGCCGCCGGCGAACTCGCCCTCCTCCTCGGCCAGCGTGACCGCCGCGTCCAGCGCGTCCGGCAGCCGGGGCTCGACCTGCACGCGCTCCTCCCCGAACACCTCGACCGCGATGCCCGCCAGTTCGTCGGCGTCCATCGCGCGGTGGCTGGAGTTCTGGGTGACGACGATCTCCGCGAAGACCGGCTCGAAGGCCTCGAGCAGGCCCCGGACGTTCTTGTCGCCGCTCGCGCCGACCACGCCGATGAGCCGGCTGAACTGGAAGGCCTCCCCCAGCGCCTCGGCGGCCGCCCGCGCGCCCGCCGGGTTGTGGGCGGCGTCCAGGACGACGGTGGGCGAGCGCCGTACGACCTCCAGCCGGCCCGGCGAGGCGACGGCGGCGAAGGCGTTGCGCACGGTGTCGAGGTCGAGCGGTTCGGCGCGCTGCGCGCCGACGCCGAAGAAGGCCTCCACGGCGGCGAGCGCCACGGCCGCGTTGTGCGCCTGGTGGGCGCCGTGCAGCGGCAGGAACACCTCGGGGTACTCGCCGCCCAGGCCGCGCAGGGTGAGCAGCTGGCCGCCGACGGCGACCTGACGGGAGACGACGCCGAACTCCAGGCCCTCGCGGGCCACGGTCGCGTCCACCTCGACGGCCTTCTTCAGCAGCACCTGGGCCGCCTCCACCGGCTGCTGGGCCATGATCACGGTCGCGCCCTGCTTGATGACGCCGGCCTTCTCCGTGGCGATCTCGGCAGGCGTGGTGCCGAGCCGGTCGGTGTGGTCGAGCTCGATCGGCATGACGACGGCGACGTCCCCGTCGATCACGTTCGTGGCGTCCCAGCTGCCGCCCATGCCGACCTCGACGACCGCGACGTCGACCGGCGCGTCCGCGAAGGCCGCGTACGCCATGCCGGTCAGCACCTCGAAGAACGACAGCCGGTACTCCTGCTGGGAGTCGACCATCTCGACGTACGGCTGGATGTCCCGGTACGTCTCGATGAACCGCTCGGCGGAGATCGGCGCGCCGTCCAGGCTGATGCGCTCGGTGACCGACTGCACATGCGGTGAGGTGTACCGGCCGGTGCGCAGCTCGAAGGCGCCGAGCAGGGCCTCGATCATGCGGGCGGTGGAGGTCTTGCCGTTGGTGCCGGTGATGTGGACGGAGGGGTACGAGCGCTGCGGCTCGCCCAGCACGTCCATCAGGGCCGTGATGCGGCTGACCGAGGGCTCGAGCTTGGTCTCGCCCCAGCGGGTGGCCAGCTCCCCCTCGACCTCGCGCAGGGCCTTGTCGACCTCGGGGTCCTCCGGGCGCGCGGGGATGTCCGCCCGAGGCGGGCCGCTCTGGGTGCGCAGGGTGCGGCTGCCGGCCTCGATGACGGCGAGATCGGGGTCGCGGTCGGTCTCCGCCGCGACGATCTCTTCAAAGGGGTCGCTGTCACTCACGGACCCCAGTCTACGTGCGGGGCTGCACGGCCCCGGTCCCCCTCACCAGGCGTGCCAGGGCCCGGTGCCGGTGCGGCGCCGGGGCCCTGGACTCTGCCCGCGTGGGTGGCTACGCCCGCGGGAGGCGTTCCAGCTGGGACAGGATGCGGGTGATGTCCTCCTCCGCCTTGGCCAGGCGGGTGCGGATCTTCTCGACCACGTGCTCCGGGGCCTTGGACAGGAAGGCCTCATTGCCGAGCTTGGCCGTGGCCTGGGCCTTCTCCTTCTCGGCGGCGGCCAGGTCCTTGGCGAGGCGCTTGCGCTCGGCGGCGACGTCGATCACACCGGAGAGGTCCAGTGCGACCTCGACGCCCTCGACCGGGAGCGTCGCCGTCGGCGTGAAGGAGTCACCCTCCGGCTGCAGGCGCAGCAGCTGGCGGATGGCCGCCTCGTGCCGGGCCAGCGGCGAGCCGTCCAGGGACAGGCGGGCCGGGACCCGCTGGCCGGGCTGGAGGCCCTGGTCGGCGCGGAAGCGGCGGACCTCGGTGAACACCGACTGGAGCGTGGCGATCTCCCGCTCGGCCTCCGGGTCACGGAAGCCGCTGTCCTTCGGCCAGTCGGCGATGACGACGGACTCGCCGCCGGTGAGAGCGGTCCACAGCGCCTCGGTGACGAACGGGACGAGCGGGTGGAGCAGCCGGAGCATGACGTCCAGGACCTCGCCCAGGACGCGCTTGCTGACCTCGGCCGGCTCGCCGCCCGCCTGGAACGTCGTCTTGGACAGCTCGACGTACCAGTCGAAGACCTCGTCCCAGGCGAAGTGGAACAGCGCGTCCGACAGCTTGGCGAACTGGAAGTCGTCGTAGTACGCGTCGACCTCGGCGACGACGGAGTTCAGCCGGGAGAGGATCCAGCGGTCGGTCGGCGACATCTTCGACGGGTCCGGCAGCGGGCCCTCCACGGTCGCGCCGTTCATCAGCGCGAAGCGGGTCGCGTTCCAGATCTTGTTCGCGAAGTTGCGCGAGCCCTGGACCCAGTCCTCGCCGATCGGGACGTCGACACCGGGGTTGGCGCCGCGGGCCAGGGTGAAGCGGAGGGCGTCGGAGCCGTACCGGTCCATCCAGTCCAGCGGGTTGACCGCGTTGCCGAAGGACTTCGACATCTTCTTGCCGAACTGGTCCCGGACCATGCCGTGCAGGGCGATGGTGTGGAACGGCGGGGTGCCGTCCATCGCGTACAGGCCGAACATCATCATCCGGGCGACCCAGAAGAAGAGGATGTCGTAGCCGGTGACCAGGACGGAGTTCGGATAGAACTTCTTGAGCGAGTCGGTCTCCTCGGGCCAGCCCAGGGTGGAGAAGGGCCACAGGCCGGAGGAGAACCAGGTGTCCAGGACGTCGGTCTCCTGGTGCCAGCCCTCGCCGCTGGGCGGCTCCTCGTCGGGGCCGACGCAGACGACCTCGCCGTCCGGGCCGTACCAGACCGGGATGCGGTGGCCCCACCACAACTGCCGCGAGATGCACCAGTCGTGCAGGTTGTCGACCCAGTCGAAGTAGCGCTTCTCCATCTCCTGCGGATGGATCTTGACCCGGCCGTCGCGGACCGCGTCACCGGCGGCCTTGGCGAGCGGGCCGACCTTGACCCACCACTGCATGGACAGGCGCGGCTCGATGGTGGTCTTGCAGCGCGAGCAGTGGCCGACGGAGTGGACGTAGGGGCGCTTCTCAGCGACGATCCGGCCCTCGGCGCGCAGCGCGGCGACGATGGCGGAACGGGCCTCGAGGCGGTCCAGGCCCTGGAAGGGGCCGTGCGCGGTGATGACGGCGTGCTCGTCCATCACGGCGATGGCGGGCAGGCCGTGCCGCTGGCCGATCTCGAAGTCGTTCGGGTCGTGGGCCGGGGTGACCTTGACGGCGCCCGTGCCGAACTGCGGGTCGACGTGGTCGTCGGCGACGACGGGGATGCGGCGGCCGGTGAGCGGCAGCTCGATCTCCCGGCCGACCAGGTGCCGGTAGCGGTCGTCCTCGGGGTGGACGGCGACGGCGGTGTCGCCCAGCATCGTCTCGGCGCGGGTGGTGGCCACGACGATGGAGTCGTCGCCGTCGCCGTAGCGGATGGAGACGAGCTCGCCGTCGTCGTCCTGGTACTCGACCTCGATGTCGGAGATCGCGGTCAGGCAGCGCGGGCACCAGTTGATGATGCGCTCGGCGCGGTAGATCAGCCCGTCGTCGTAGAGCCGCTTGAAGATGGTCTGGACGGCCTTGGACAGGCCCTCGTCCATGGTGAAGCGCTCACGGGACCAGGCGACGCCGTCGCCGAGGCGGCGCATCTGGCCGGAGATCTGGCCGCCGGACTCGGCCTTCCACCGCCAGACCCGCTCGACGAAGGCCTCACGGCCGAGGTCGTGCCGGGACAGGCCCTCCTTGGCGAGCTCCCGCTCGACGACGTTCTGGGTGGCGATGCCGGCGTGGTCCATGCCGGGCTGCCACAGCGTCTCGTAGCCCTGCATGCGCTTGCGGCGGGTCAGGGCGTCGATGAGGGTGTGCTCGAAGGCGTGGCCCAGGTGCAGGCTGCCGGTGACGTTAGGCGGCGGGATGACGATGGTGTACGGCGGCTTGTCGCTGTGCTCGTCGGCCTCGAAGTAACCGCGTTCTACCCAGCGCTCGTACAGGGGCCCCTCTACGTCGGCCGGCGCGTACTGGGTCGGCAGTTCGGTGGTGGGCGCTGTCTGTGGCTGCTGAGTGTTCTCGGTCACGGGCATGAGTTTACGGGTGTCACGGCCCAGTCCCGAAACGCGTTTCCTTTGTAACGGTGCGGTACCCGCTGGCCTGAACACATCGCCTCTACGACAGGATGTGAGGGACACATAAGCATCTGGAGGGGAACCCAGGAATGAGCTACAACCAGCCGGGCCCGTACGGCGGGCAGCCCCAGCAGCCCGGACCGTACGGCCAGCCGGGTCCTTACGGCCAGCAGCCGCAGGCTCCGCAGCCCGGCTACGGCTACCCCCAGCAGGCCCCGCCGCCGGGACAGCCGGGTTACGGCTACCCCCAGCAGCCGGGCCAGCCCGGTGTCCCGCCGCAGCAGCCGCCCTACGGCCAGGCCCCTTACGGCCAGCCCCCTGCCCCGAGCGGAGGCGGCGGCAAGAAGGCGGGCATCATCATCGGCGCGGTGGCGGTCGTAGCGGCTATCGGCGTGGGCGCGTACTTCGTGCTCGGCGGCACCGGCGGAGCGGCGGGCCTGGAGGACGACGGCCCGCACAAGATCGTGACGCCGGACACGGTTCTCACCGAGTACAAGCGTGTCTCGAAGGACGGGCAGCCCGGCGGCGACGACTCGGCCAAGGAGCTGGAGAAGAGCGGCGTCAAGAACGGCAAGACGGTGTTCGGCCTCTACTCGACGGCCGACCTGAGCGGTTTTGACCCCAGTGATCCGTCGACCCAGCCCGACCCGGCCGAGACGGCAACGGCCAAGGGCATCACGTTCGCCGGTGCCTACGGCGAGATCGAGGACCCGGAGAAGGCCCTGGACAACTTCTTCGCCAACTTCAAGAAGTCGGCGGAGAAGGACAAGGGCAACGCCAACAAGGCCGAACTGGTGGGTGACCCGGAGGACGTCGAGCTCGACGGCGCGGCGATGAAGTGCCAGGCCGCCAAGGGCAAGGACCTGGCGACCCAGAAGGAGAAGACCGACTGGTTCTGCGCCTGGGCCGACTACAGCACCATCGTGCTGGTGTCCCCGGGTGACGCCACCAAGGACGTCAGCAAGGACGTCGCGGCCGACATCACGACCAAGCTCCGCAAGGAGGTCCGCGTCAAGGCCTGACGCGCCCACGCGGGGCAGTTGGAGGCGGCCGGGTGCAACACCGGGCCGCCTCCGTCGTGTTCGGGTCCGCGAAGAAGCCCACGAGGCACGAAGAAGGGGCGCCCGGTGGTCTCCGCCACCGGGCGCCCCCTGTTGCGTTGGTGAGGGCGGGCTACGCCGTCTTCTGTTCGCCCGGGCCGCGGCCGCGGGCGTCGCGGGGGATGAGGGTGGGGTTGACGTTGGAGAGGACGACGTCGGCGGTGATGACGACGCGGGCGACGTCCTTGCGGGACGGGACCTCGTACATCACGCCCTGGAGGACCTCCTCCATGATGGCGCGCAGGCCGCGGGCGCCGGTCTGGCGGAGGATGGCCTGGTCGGCGATGGCCTCGAGCGCCTCGCGTTCGAAGTCCAGCTCCACGCCGTCGAGTTCGAAGAGGCGCTGGTACTGCTTGACCAGCGCGTTGCGCGGCTCGACCAGGATCTTGAGCAGGGCCTCGCGGTCCAGGTTGTGGACCGAGGTGATGACCGGCAGGCGGCCGATGAACTCGGGGATCATGCCGAACTTGACCAGGTCCTCCGGCATGACGTCCTCGAACTGGTCCTTCTTCTCCAGCTCCCGCTTGGAGCGGATGTCGGCGCCGAAGCCGATGCCCTTGGCGCCCGCCCGGCCCTCGATGATCTTCTCCAGCCCCGCGAAGGCACCGCCCACGATGAACAGCACGTTCGTCGTGTCGATCTGGATGAACTCCTGGTGCGGGTGCTTGCGGCCGCCCTGCGGCGGGACCGAGGCGGTGGTGCCCTCCAGGATCTTCAGCAGCGCCTGCTGGACGCCCTCGCCGGAGACGTCGCGGGTGATCGACGGGTTCTCGCTCTTGCGGGCCACCTTGTCGATCTCGTCGATGTAGATGATCCCGGTCTCGGCCTTCTTGACGTCGTAGTCGGCCGCCTGGATCAGCTTGAGCAGGATGTTCTCGACGTCCTCGCCGACATAGCCCGCCTCGGTGAGCGCCGTCGCGTCGGCGATGGCGAACGGGACGTTCAGCATGCGGGCGAGCGTCTGGGCGAGCAGGGTCTTGCCGGAGCCGGTGGGGCCGAGCAGCAGAATGTTGGACTTGGCGAGCTCGATGCCGTCGTCGCGGCCGTTCGCCCCGCCGTTCTCGCCGGCCTGGACCCGCTTGTAGTGGTTGTACACCGCGACGGAGAGGGCCTTCTTCGCCGCCTCCTGGCCGACCACATAGCCCTCGAGGAACTCGTAGATCTCACGGGGCTTGGGAAGCTCCTCCCAGCGCACCTCGCTGGTCTCGGCGAGCTCCTCCTCGATGATCTCGTTGCAGAGATCGATGCACTCGTCGCAGATGTACACACCGGGCCCTGCGATGAGCTTCTTGACCTGCTTCTGGCTCTTGCCGCAGAACGAGCACTTGAGCAGATCGCCGCCGTCACCGATGCGTGCCACGGTGTGCTTCCCCTTCGCCTGGGAGACGCCTGGACGTCACCGTCCAGCGGCTCCTGGTGCTGCCTTATGTCCGACGGTACCTTGCCGGGCCCCCCGTTCGGGCCCCCCTTGGCGCGGTTCGCTTTGACGTGAACCGGGCCAAACCGTGCCAAGGGGCGGCAGACGTCTCAGCCTCGTGCGTCAGCGCAGGCTGGCGTTGTCCATCTTGCGGGTGGTGATGATCTGGTCGATCAGCCCGTACTGCAGCGCGTCCTCGGCCGTGAGGATCTTGTCGCGCTCGATGTCCTCACGGATCTTCTCCACCGGCTGGGTGGAGTGCTTGGCCAGCATCTCCTCCAGCTGCGAGCGCATCCGCAGGATCTCGTTGGCGGCGATCTCCAGGTCGGACACCTGGCCGCGGCCGGTCTCGCTGTACGGCTGGTGGATCAGCACGCGGGCGTTGGGCAGGGCCATGCGCTTGCCGGGCGTGCCGGCGGCCAGCAGCACGGCGGCGGCCGAGGCGGCCTGGCCCATGCAGACCGTCTGGATGTCCGGCTTGACGTACTGCATGGTGTCGTAGATCGCCGTCAGCGCGGTGAAGGAGCCACCGGGGCTGTTGATGTAGACCGAGATGTCACGGTCGGGGTCCATCGACTCCAGGCACAGCAGCTGCGCCATGACGTCGTTGGCGGAGGCGTCGTCGATCTGGACGCCGAGGAAGATCACGCGCTCCTCGAAGAGCTTCGCGTACGGGTCGTACTCGCGGATGCCCTGGGAGGTGCGCTCGACGAAGCGGGGGATGACGTAACGGGACTCGGCCATCGGGCCGGTGTACCGGGACTGGGATGCGCGCATGTCCTGCACGGCGTCCATGCGGTCGTACAGGCCGCGGCCGGGGAAGTCGTTCACGGTGTCTCCTGGTAAAGGCTGAGGCGGTCGGCGAGCGGAGCTGATGGGGCGGTCAGGCCCCGGTGCCGCCGCCGCCCGGCATGCCGGCGGCCGTGGCGATCACGTCGTCGATGAGGCCGTACTCCTTGGCCTCGAAGGCGTCGAACCAGCGGTCACGGTCGGAGTCACGGATGATCTGCTCCACCGTCTGACCGGTGTGCTGGGCCGTGAGCTCGGCCATGCGCTTCTTGGTGTGCAGCAGCCGCTCGGCGTGGATCTTGATGTCCGAGGCCGAGCCGGCCAGGCCGGCGGAGGGCTGGTGGATCAGGATCTCGGCGTTCGGCAGTGCGAACCGCTTGCCGGGGGTGCCGGCGCTCAGCAGGAACTGGCCCATGGAGGCGGCCAGGCCCATGGCGATCGTCACCACGTCGTTCTTGATGTACTGCATGGTGTCGTAGATCGCCATACCGGCCGTGATGGAGCCGCCGGGGCTGTTGATGTAGAGGTAGATGTCCTTGTCGGGGTCGGCGGCAAGGAGCAGCAGCTGTGCGGTGATCCTGTTCGCAATGTCGTCGTCGACCGGCTGGCCGAGGAAGATGATCCGCTCGTTGAGCAGCCGGCTGTAGACCTGGTCGCCGAGGCCACCACCGATGGAGGGCTCGCCGGCGGCGGAGGGCATCAGATTCGTCACGTATCCACCTGCTCGTCTTACGACGGCGCCGGGCCGTCTCACGTGTTCCCTGCGGGGGGCCTCCGGCAGCTCGGCCGCCGGTGGGTGCTGGGCCCCGTATTCAAGGACCCTAACGCTCAGGGTGGGCGGTGCCATCCCGGTTCTGTGGGTGTTCGCCGGGGGCGTAGCGGCCCGTGTGGTTCCGGTCGCCTGCGGGTACGGGTCGCGCGCGTCCGGTCGGCGCCGGTCGCCGCGTACCTGCGGTGCTGCCCTTCGCTGGTGCCGGAAGGGCCCCGGGGGGTTCGCCCCGGGGCCCTTCCTGTGATCTTGCGGAAGCCGGGGCTCAGCCCTCGGACTTCTCCTCGGCCTTGGCGTCGCCGGCCTCGGCGGACTCGGTCGGCTCGGCGGCGGCCTCGGCGGTCTCCGCCTCCGCCTCCTCCTCGTCGTCCAGGTCGACGATCTCGCCGTTGGTGTCCTTCACCGTGGCCTTCTCGACCACGACGGCCAGCGCCTTGCCGCGGGCGACCTCTCCGACGAGCAGCGGGACCTGGCCCTGCTCGACGACGGCCTGGGCGAACTGGTCGGGGGACATGCCGGAGGAGGCCGCACGCCGCATGAGGTGCTCGGTGAGCTCCTCCTGGTTGACGTTGAGCTTCTCCTGCTTGACGAGCTCGTCGAGCACGAACTGGGTCTTGATGCCCTTGATCGCGGCCTCGCGGGTCTCGTTCTCGAACTCCTCGGCGGTCTTGCCCTGGATCTCCAGGTACTTGTCGAGGGTGAGACCCATCTGGCCGAGCTGGTGGTGCTCGAGGTTGTGCTTGCGGGTGTTGATCTCGTCCTCGAGCAGCTTCTCGGGGACCGGGACCTCGACCAGCTCGAGCAGCTTCTCCAGGACGCGCTCCTGGGCCTGCGTGGCCTGGTCGTACTGCTTCATGTTCTCCAGGCGCTTGCGGCTGTCCGCCCGGAGCTCCTCGAGGGTGTCGAACTCGGAGGCGAGCTGCGCGAACTCGTCGTCCAGCTCGGGCAGTTCCCGCTTGGCGACCTGGGTGACCTTGACGGTGACCTCGGCCTCCTTGCCGGCCGCGGAGCCGCCCTTCAGCTCGGAGGTGAAGGTGGCCTCCTCACCGGCGGACAGGCCCTTGACGGCGTCGTCGATGCCGTCGAGCAGCTCGCCGGAGCCGATGGTGTAGGAGACGTCCTTGGCGACGCCGTCCTCGAGGACCTTGCCCTCGACCTTGGCCTCCAGGTCGATGGTGACCACGTCGCCGTCCTCGGCGGCACGCTCGACCGGGGTGGTGGAGGCGAAACGCTCACGGAGCTGCTCGACCGACTTGTCGACGTCCTCGTCGGTGACCTCGACGGCGTCGACCTCGACCTCGATGCCGGAGTAGTCCGGGATCTCGATGGAGGGGCGCACGTCGACCTCGGCGGTGAAGTTCAGCGTCTCGCCGTCCTTCAGCTCCGTGATGTCGACCTCGGGCTGACCCAGCGGGCTCAGCTCGGCCTGGTTCACGGCGTCGGTGTAGAACTTCGGGAGGGCGTCGTTGACCGCCTCCTCCAGGACCGCACCGCGGCCGAAGCGCTGGTCGATGACCCGGGCCGGGACCTTGCCCTTGCGGAAGCCCTTCACCGTGACCTGCTGGTTGATCTTCTTGTACGCCGCGTCGAGGCTGTCCTTGAGCTCCTCGAAGGGCACCTCGACAGTGAGCCGAACCCGGGTCGGGTTCAGGGTCTCCACGGCGCTCTTCACGGTTCGGTCTCCTTGTGGCTGACTTCTCGGTTTCTGCCGGTACCAGAGCGGTCCGGCGGATGCGCCGCCCGGAGGACTTCAGACCTGAGACACACGGGCGTGCAGCTTGCATAGTAACGGCAGCGACTACGGCGCCCAAAAGGCGATCACCGGCAGGTGACCGCGCATGATCACCGAGGGTGATCGGAATGGGTGGTCGGGGTGGCGGGATTTGAACCCACGGCCTTCCGCTCCCAAAGCGGACGCGCTACCAAGCTGCGCCACACCCCGTCTGGTGCGACACGTAGGGTACATGCCGCCCGGCGCTGCGACGGCAGGATTTCGGGGGCATGCGGTGGTGTCGCCGGCGGGGCGGGCAACGGGTGTGCATCGAGGTGCCCTGACCCGCTACGATGCCTGTCAGTACTGCGGCCGGTACGGCCTGCGGTGCACCCTGCGGGCGTAGCTCAATGGTAGAGCCCTAGTCTTCCAAACTAGCTACGCGGGTTCGATTCCCGTCGCCCGCTCTGTACGGCTCAGGGCCGGCCGGAGGATCACTTCCTCCGGCCGGCCCTGATCGTTCTCCACCTCCTCCGGCGGCTGATCGTTTCCCCGCTCCGGGGGCGCTGATCGCTCCCCGGCCGCCTGGGGGCCGTCATGATCGCTGTCGCACCGCTCCGGGCTGCGCGGCGATCATTCTCCCGGCCGCCCCGGGCTGCGCGGTGAACGTTCTCCCGGCCACCCCGGGCGTCCCCCCGATCGCGCTCCGGCTCCGCCCTCCGGCCCCGGGGCTCTGCCTGATCGTCTGGCCGGACCGCGGCCCCCGCGGGCTTCGCACCGCCGACCGGGACCTCGACCACCGGGCTGGGACGGGCGCCTCACGGGGCCGGAACGGGCGCTCCCCCAGAAGACGGGCGCTCCCCCAGAACTGGATCGAGCCCCTGGCTAGAACTGGATCGAGTTGATCGTCTCGGCTATCGAGTTCAGGAAGCGCTGGATGTCGTCGGCCATGCCGGTGGAGGCGAGGAAGAAGCCGAAGAGGATCGCGACGATCGCGGGGCCCGCCTTGATGGAGCCACCTCTCAGGAGCACCACAAGGATGATCGCCAACAGCAGCACCACAGACAGTGAAATGGCCACAACTGATCACACCCTCGGTCGGTCCGCTCTCCCGGCCCGGGGGCGCGACCCCCGCGCACCCCGCCAGAACCATCGTGCCACCAACCGGTCCGGGTCATGCGGCAGGTGACACATCGTTCGGCCGGGGTACCCGACGGCGGACGGGGAGCTCCCGTGCGTCAGGACCGCGCACGCCCGCGCGCACGCGGCACGGTACGCCACAACACCGGGGTCTCGCACGGGAATTCGAGACACCACCCGGGCAGGGAATTCAACGGGATCGTTTCCACATCCACACAACGCGTTCGCAGGCATTTCGAATTGCCCGCACGGTCTTCCCGACGGGCGGACGACGCACGGCGCGAAGCCGACAGAAGGGGACATTCCGTCGGAGTCACCCTCCGGTCTTATGCACGTCATAATGCCGATGAATCACGACATGCAGGGCGCTCCCTCGGGCGGTCGGGGCGCCTACTCCCCTTAAGCATCGGATGTGTTGGTCATCACGCGGACCGCGAGGCCGAGTTTCCCCGATCGGGGGTACTCGGAGCCAATAACCAGTAATGACGTCAGGCGTTTTACGAATACCCGGAGACAACGCTAGGGTGCCTCAGATGTTCCACGCTGCCTCGTCCCCCGCAAGCGCAGCGAGCTTTGTGAACCTCTCCCCCGGTGCGCTGTGGGAGGGCCTGTGACGAACTCGCTGCGACCGTACGGCAACCGCAGAACGCCGCTTCCCCCGGCAGACGCGCCGGCGGCCGGAGGTGCGGGCCCGCACACCCCGAGCGCGGGCTCCGCCGACCGCTCTGACGCCTCCGGCTCCGCCAACTCCGCCGGCAAGCAGCGCGACGCCTTCTTCGACAACGCCAAGTACCTGGCGATCGTGCTGGTCGGAGTGGGCCACGCCTGGGGCCAGATCCTGGACGACAACCCGGCGGTGGAGGCGCTCTACCGGTTCATCTACACGTTCCACATGCCGGCGTTCATCATCATCTCCGGCTACTTCTCGCGCAGCTTCGACATGAGCCCCAAGCGCGTGAAGCGGCTCATCGCCACCGTGGTCGTGCCGTACCTCGTCTTCGAGGTGGCCTACACGCTGCACAAGCGGATCGTGAACAACGACCCGGGCGCCGACTTCAGCCTGCTGGACGCCACCTATCTGCTGTGGTTCCTGTGCGCACTGTTCGTCTGGCGCCTGACCACGCCGATCTGGAAGACGATCCGCTACCCCCTGCCGGTGGCCATCGTCATCGGGGCGCTGGCGTCCATGACGCCGTCGATCGGCAACGACCTGGACATGCAGCGCGTGCTGCAGTTCCTGCCGTGCTTCGTGCTGGGTCTGATGCTGCGGCCCGAGCACTTCAACCTGGTGCGCCGCCGCTCGGTGCGGATCGCCTCGCTGCCGGTGATGGCGGCGGCGCTGGCCGTCGCCTGGTGGTCGGTGCCGCGCATGTCCACCGGCTGGTTCTACCGCGACTCCGCGGCGCAGGACGCGGGCGCCCCGTGGTGGACCGGTCCGGTGATGATGCTGGCGCTGTTCGGCTGCTCGCTCGTACTGACCGCCTGCTTCCTGGCCTGGATCCCCGGCCGGCGCATGTGGTTCACCTCGCTGGGCGCCGGAACCATCTACGGCTTCCTGCTGCACGGCTTCGTGGTGAAGACCGGCACCTACCAGGGCTGGTTCAAGGCGCCCGTGCTGGACACGCCGCTGGGCGAGATCGCGCTGACCGTGATCGGTGCCGTCGGTATCACCCTGATGTGCACCAGGCCCGTCCGGCAGGCGCTGCGCTGGGTGGTGGAGCCGCGGATGGACTGGGCCTTCAGGCGGGACGCCATAGCGGAGGCACGGGAGCGCGAGAAGCGCTCCGAGGCCGCCCCGTCCCGCGAGAAGGTCTCCGTCTGAGCCGGACCCGGCAGCCCTAGGGGGACTCCCCCGCGACCAGGCCGAGAAGTGTGCGCATCCGCGCGTACTTCTCGGCCAGTCTCGTTCTGGTGGGCTCGTCCAGCACGGCCAGACGATCCGGGTCGGCGTTGTGCGCCAGGTCGGCCTCCTTCACCAGCAGCGCGCCGGGGGTGGCGAGGATGCGGGCCGCGTAGGCCTCGGGCGGCTCGGCCGGCCGCTTGGTGACCGCGAGGACGATGTCCTTGGTGCGCCGGGTCAGCGGGGCCCGCTCCAGCCACGCGCGGGAGAGCTTGCCGTCCTCGACGGCGTCGTGCAGCCAGGCCGCGGCGATCTGCTCCGCGTCGCCGCCGCGCGCCCTGACGCCCTCGGCGACGGCTTGCAGATGCTCCTCGTACGGGCGTCCGGCCTTGTCGGTCCGGCCCGCGTGGGCGGCGCGGGCGGCGGCCTCGGCCTCGGCCGGGGTCATGGGTGTGTCGCTGTCGCTCACCGCCCCAGTCTGCCCGCAAGCCCGGCTCAGCGCGTGGCGGTGGGGCCCTCACGGCAGATCAGCAGCAGGGCGCGGTCGTCGTTGACGTCCTTGGCGACCGACTCGATCAGATGCCATGCGGCGCCGTGGAAGCCGCCGGCGACATAGCGGTCCGCCTCCCCGGTGAGCCGGTCGATGCCCTCGGCGATGTCCCGCTCGGCCGTCTCCACCAGCCCGTCGGTGAACAGCATCAGCACGTCGCCGGGGCGCAGGGAGCCCTTCACCGGGTCGAACTGGGCGCCGTCGTACACGCCGAGCAGTGGCCCCTCTGCGGCCTTCTCCTCCCAGCGGCCGCTGCCCGCGCTGAGCTGGAGACCCGGCGGGTGCCCCGCGGAGTACAGCTCGTAGTCGCCGGAGTCGAGGTCGAGGACGAGGTGGATGGAGGTGGCGAAGCCCTCCTCCCACTCCTGGCGCAGCAGATAGCCGTTGGCGGCGGGCAGGAAGGCGTGCGGGGGCAGGCTGCCGAGCAGCCCGCCGAAGGCGCCGGAGAGCAGCAGGGCGCGGGAGCCCGCGTCCATGCCCTTGCCGGAGACGTCGGTCAGCACGACCTCCAGGGTGCGCCCGCCGTTGGTGCGGGCCGCGACCACGAAGTCGCCCGAGAAGGACTGGCCGCCGGCCGGCCGCAGGGCCATCTCGTGGTGCCATCCGGAGGGCAGTTTGGGCAGTTTGCTCTGCACCCGGATGCGTTCGCGCAGGTCGAAGAGCATGGTGCCACCGCGCCGCCAGGGCACGCCGACCCTGCTGCGGAACTGGGCGACGACCAGCCCGAAGAAGCCGCAGGCGGCCACCACCAGCACCACGCCCGGGGTGACGCGTGAGGTGCCCTCGGTGTACGGACCGAGATGGACCGACTCCACGATGAGCGCGGTGGCCGCCGCCGCGTACAGGCCGAGCAGGCTGGCCGGGCGCAGCAGCAGCCCGCCGGCCACGATCGGCAGCACCAGCGCCGCCGGGGAGAACCAGACCGAGTTGACGAGCGTGCCCGCCATGATCAGGGGAATGGTGAGGAAGAGTCCGGCCAGCGCGATCCAGTCCGAGCCGTCGCCGCGGAAGTAGTCGACGGCGGCTCTGCGCACGCCGACGCGGGCCCGGTGCCACTGCTTCTTCAACCGGGCCGTGAACGTCTCGGCTTCCGCTCGCCGCTGTCGTCTCGGTGCCATTAGTTCGGGACCCTATCCGTGGGACCGGCCGCTTGGCACGGGAGGTCCGCCTTGTCCCCCGTCCGGGGACCGACATCACAGTGAACTTCACGGGATGCCGTCTCGTGGCCGCTCGGGAGAAATTCCCTCGCTCGTCCAGCATTGCCCTGATAGGCATGGCTCATGGCGAATGAGCGCACCTCCCCAACGACCGGACTCCGAGTACTCACCCCGGACGACTGGAACAAGTGGTACGAAACGCTGCTACGTGCCTTCGGCGGAGTCCCGGAATCGGACGAGGAACGGGAACTGTGGAACTCCCTCACCGAGTTCGGCCGTTCCCTGGGCGTATGGGACGGGGACGAGTGTGTGGGGACGGCGGGGGCCTTCTCCTTCCGGGTGACCGTGCCGGGTGGCGCCCGGGTTCCGGCGGCGGGTGTGACGATGGTGAGCGTGGCCGCCACGCACCGGCGGCGCGGGGTGCTGACGTCCATGATGCGACGGCAGTTGGACGACATACGGTCCTGGGGCGAGCCGCTGGCGGTGCTGACCGCGTCCGAGCCGGCGATCTACGGCCGGTTCGGATACGGAGCGGCGGCCTTCCAGCTGCACGCCGAGATCGACACGGCCCTGGTGACGCTGTCCACGCCGGACGGCACGGACGACGTAGCAGTGCGGTACGCGCCGCCCGCCGATGTCGTGAAGGAGTGCCAGGCGGTGTACGACCAACTGGTGCCGCTGCGGCCGGGCATGCTGACGGCGCCGGCCGGCTGGGAGCGGGTGCCGCTGCTGGACCCGGAGAGCGACCGGGGCGGCGCCTCGCCGCTGCAGTGCGTGGTCGCCCGGCGGGACGGCGAGACGGTGGGGTACGCGCGGTTCCGGGTGAAGCCGGAGTTCGGGCCGGGCGGGCATCAGGGCACGGTGATACTGGAGGATCTGGCGGCGCTGGATCCGGCGGCGGACGCGGCGCTGTGGCGGTTCCTGTTCGGCATCGACCTGACCTCGACGCTGGTGGCGCGGCGGCGCCCGGTGGACGAGGCGTGGCAGTACCTGGTGTCCGACATCCGGCGGTGCCGGCCGGCGCTGCGGGACTCGCTGTATCTGCGGCCGGTGGAGGTGGGGGCGGCGCTGTCGCGGCGGACCTACCAGGTGCCGCTGGACGTGGTGCTGGAGGTGGAGGACGCCTTCTGCCCGTGGAACAGCGGGCGTTGGCGGCTGAGCGGGGACACGGAGGGCGCCACCTGTGAGCGGACCGGCGATCCGGCCGACCTCGCGCTGTCCGTACGTGAGTTGGGTGCGGCCTATCTGGGCGGCGTGAGTCTCGCGGCGCTGGCGGCGGCCGGGCGGGTGCGCGAGCTGCGGCCCGGGGCGCTGGCCCGGGCGGCCGTCGCCTTCGGGCCGGGCGGCCCGGCCCCCTGGCTGCCGTTCGGCTTCTGAGGACGTACGGGAACGTACGGGAAGGTACGGAGTCAGGTGCCGCGCTGGCAGGTGGGGCACCAGAAGAGGTTGCGGGCGGCCAGGCCGGCGGTGCGGACCGGCTCACCGCACACATGGCAGGGCTGGTTCGCCCGCCGGTAGACGTACACCTCGCCGCCGTGGTCGTCGACGCGGGGCGGACGGCCCATCGCCTCCGGGGTGTGCTCGGGGCGGACGGTGTCGATGCGGTTCCGGCGCACGCCCTCGTGCATCAGCTCCACCAAGTCGGCCCACAGCGCGTCCCATTCGGCAGGGGTGATGTCGCGTCCCGGGCGGTAGGGGTCGATGCGGTGCCGGAACAGG
Source organism: Streptomyces composti (assembly GCF_012034205.1). GTDB lineage: Bacteria > Actinomycetota > Actinomycetes > Streptomycetales > Streptomycetaceae > Streptomyces > Streptomyces composti. The sequence continues at coordinate 33,889 of NZ_JAATEM010000036.1, read as the reverse complement.
ACCTCGGCCCGGTAGACGTTGCCGACGCCGGCGACGACCTTCTGGTCCATCAGCAGGGCGGCGATGGTGGTGCGGCTGCGGCTGACGCGGCGGTAGGCGGCGGCCGGGTCGGCGTCCGGGCGGAGCGGGTCGGGGCCGAGCCGGTCGTGTATCGCCTGCTTCTCTCCGTCGGTGATCAGGGCGCAGGTGGTGGGGCCGCGCAGATCGACGTACGCGCCGTCGTGGGCAAGGCGGAGCCGGACGGTGTCCGTGGGCGGCGGCGCGGGGGCCGGTCCGAAGGTGACCTTGCCGAACAGGCCGAGGTGGATGTGGATCCAGTCGGCGTCGCGGAAGCCGAGGAAGAGGTGCTTGCCGTGGGCGTCGGTGGTGTGCAGCGGGGTGCCGTCGAGGAGGGCGGCGGCGTCGGAGAACTTGCCCTGCGGGCTGGTGACACGGAGCGGGGCGCCGGTCGCGAAGGCGGCGGCGTAGTCCTTGGCCAGCCGGTGGATGGTGTGCCCCTCGGGCATGGTCCCCCTCGTCCCCTTCCTCTGCGTCCTCGGCCCGGCCGTCCTGCTGAACCCTCCGCCCGGCTGCCCGCGCCGGCCGGCAACGGGCGTACGGCCCCTGCGTGTCGCGTGCGGGCCGGCCCGTCCCGTCCCGGTGCGGGCCGGCGAGACGGCTACTGCTGGGGGTGGTGGGCCGGGATCGGCGGGAGGTCGCCGGTGGTCTCGTAGGCGGAGAGCATGCCGATGCGGCGGACGTGCCGCTCGTCCTCGGAGAACGGGGTGTTGAGGAAGGTCTCCACGAACTTGGTGGCCTCGTCCTGCGTGTGCATGCGCGCGCCGATCGCGACCACGTTGGCGTTGTTGTGCTGGCGGCCCAGCGCGGCCGTCTCCTCACTCCAGGCCAGCGCGGCCCGCACGCCCTTGACCTTGTTCGCGGCGATCTGCTCGCCGTTGCCCGAACCGCCGATCACGATGCCGAGGGCGTTGGGGTCCTCGGCGGTCCGCTCGGCCGCGCGCAGGCAGAAGGGCGGGTAGTCGTCCTGGGCGTCGTAGATGTGGGGGCCGCAGTCGACGGGGTCGTGCCCCGCTTCCTTCAGCCACTGGACGAGGTGGTTCTTGAGTTCGTAGCCGGCATGGTCCGAGCCGAGGTACACGCGCATGGTCCGAGTGTGACACGCGCCCTGCCGGGCAGGCGCGCGGGGTGCCGCCCCCGGGAAATGTGAGGAGAATCTCAGAACCTCAGGAAAACCTCAAGTAACGATTCGCTTTCGAAGGTTTTCCCGCGCGCAACCCTCCGTTTCACTGGTCCAGCTCGCACATCACTCTGTGCGGCATACAGCTACCCGGCGCAAAGGAAGTCCGTTCCATGACCTCGCAGCCGACCCTGACCAAGCCCGGAAGCTCTCCAGCCGGCCCCGGCGAATCCGGGGGCACCGGGCTGCAGGCCGGACTCAAGAACCGGCATCTGTCGATGATCGCCATCGGTGGTGTCATCGGCGCGGGCCTGTTCGTGGGATCCAAGTCCGCCATCGCGACCGCCGGACCCGGCATCCTGCTCTCGTACGCGCTCGTCGGCACGCTCGTGGTGCTGGTGATGCGCATGCTGGGCGAGATGTCCGCGGCCCACCCGACCTCCGGTTCCTTCTCGGCGCACGCCGACCGGGCGCTCGGCCCCTGGGCCGGGTTCTCCATCGGCTGGCTGTACTGGTTCTTCTGGGTCGTCGTGCTGGCGGTCGAGGCGACCGCCGGTGCCGAGATCCTGGAAGGCTGGATCCCGGCCGTGCCCCAATGGGTCTGGGCCCTGCTCGTGATGGTGGTGCTCACCGCGACCAACCTGGCCTCCGTGGGCTCCTACGGAGAGTTCGAGTTCTGGTTCGCCGGCATCAAGGTCGCCGCCATCAGCGTGTTCATCCTCATCGGCGGGCTGGCCGTCTTCGGCGTGCTGCCCGGCGTCGACAGCGAGCAGGCGGGCCTGTCCAACCTCACCGAGCACGGCGGCTTCCTGCCCAACGGGCCCGGCGCGATCCTCACCGGCATCCTGCTGGTCGTCTTCTCCTTCATGGGCAGCGAGATCGCCACCCTCGCGGCCGGTGAGGCGGAGGACCCCCGCCGGGCCGTCACCAAGGCCACCAACAGCATCATCTGGCGTATCGGCGTCTTCTACCTGGGCTCCATCTTCGTGGTGGTCTGCCTGCTGCCCTGGAACAGCGAGTCCATCGCCGAGAAGGGCTCCTACGTGGCCGCGCTGGACACCCTGGGCATCGCGCACGCCGGCCAGATCATGAACTTCATCGTGCTGACCTCGGTGCTGTCCTGCCTCAACTCCGGTCTCTACACGGCCTCCCGGATGGCCTTCTCGCTCGGTGAGCGCGGCGACGCGCCCAAGGCGTTCGCCCGGACCACCGAGCGCGGCGTGCCGCGGACCGCGATCCTGGTGTCGGTGGTGTTCGGCTTCGTCGCCGTGTTCTTCAACTACGAGTTCCCCGACTCGGTCTTCCTCTTCCTGGTCAACTCCTCCGGTGCGGTCGCCCTGTTCGTGTGGCTGGTGATCTGCGTCTCGCAGCTGCGGATGCGCAAGATCATCCAGCGGGAGTCGCCGGAGAAGCTGGTCGTGCGGATGTGGCTCTACCCGTACCTGACCTGGGCCAGCATGGCGCTGATCGTGTTCGTGATCGGCTACATGCTGACCGACACCGAGCACAACGGACGGACCACGATGCTGCTGTCGCTGCTGGTCGCGGTCGTGGTGCTGGTAATCGCCGTGGTCAGGCAGCGGCTCGGGGCGCGCAGGGCCGCGGCGGAGCGGGACGAGGCACCGGCCGCCTGACTCCTGCGGCTGAACGGGCCTGGCGGGCCTGCCGGGCCTGAACGGGCGAGGGGGCCCGCGGCGGAGATCCGCCGCGGGCCCCCTCGGCACGTCCGGAAGGTGCGCTCACAGCACGGTGAAGCTCTTCTTGGTCTTCTCGTAGACGCGCAGGGCCTGGTCCTCGATGCCGGGCTGGTACCAGGTGCTGATCTGGTAGGACTTGCCGTCCTGGTTGAAGCCGAGCAGCCGGGCGTGCCAGGGGGTGCCCTTGAGGGTGAAGGTGTACTCCCAGACGACGGCGGGGTGGCCGCGGAAGGTGGTCTCCTCCAGGCGGATCTTGCGGTAGTCCCGGCCCTGGTGGGCGTTGCGTTCGGAGGTCTGCCAGGTCCGGAGGAGGTCGCCGCGGGCCAGCGCGGACTTGGCGACCAGTTCCTGGCGGCCGTCGGGCGAGGTGTAGTGCACCTCCGCGCCGGTCTTGACGTCACGGCGCCAGCCGTCCGGCGGCGCCCAGGCGAATCCCCCCGCCTCGCGACGGACGCCGGGCGGCAGGGACGGCGGCCTGGAGGTGCCCTGCACGGTGGGGCTCGGCCCGGACGCGGAGGTCTCCGTGCCGCCGCCGCTTGCGGAGGGGTCGCCCCCGGCGTCGGTGAGCAGGACGGCGAGCACGGTGGTCGCGGCGACCGCCGCTGCCGCCGCGGCGGCGAGGACGGTGCGGCGGTGCGGCTTGGTGCGAGCGCGAAGGGGACCGGCCGAAGGGGCCTGGCCGGCCACGGCGTCCGGGAGCCTGTGCGGGTGGTCGCCGTCACGCGCCCCCGCCTCGGAGGCGTCCGGGCCGGCAGGTGCCGCGGGCGAACCCGGCTCGGTCCGCGCCCGGTCGACGACCGTGGCGGGCGGCGGCCCGGATCCCGGTGCCGGCTCCGGCCGAGCGGGGTGCGCTGGGACCCGGCCCGGCCCTGGACGGGCGGCGGGTCCGGTGGTCCGGCCCGGCTCTGGCCGGGCGGCGGGTGCGGATGCCTGGCCCGCTCCGGGCCGGGCGGCGGGTGCGGATGCCTGGGCCGCTCCGGACCGGGCGGTCGGTGCGGATGCCTGGGCGGCTCCGGACCGGGCGGAGTCCACAGGCGCCCTTTCCCGCTCCTCCACGGACGAGACCTCAGGCACCCAGCGGACGAGCTGCCGAAGACGGGCCCGGTGCGTGAGCTGCTGCCGCTGGGCACGGCCGGCACCGCCCTGCTGGCGGCCGGCACGGCCGGGCTGTGGTGGTCGCTGCGGCGCCCGGCTCAGCGGGAAGGCGGCGCCTGAGACGGCCCCGGCGCACAGAGGGCCCGCCGGGCCGTACGTCTGCCGTACGGCCCGGCGGGCCTCGCACCGGCGGGAACCCTCCGGTGTGTCGCGCGGTCAGCGCTTGTTCACGAACTTCCAGGCCGTGGGGAGGATGCCCATGGCCAGGGCGGCCTTGAGGGCGTCGCCGATGAGGAACGGGGTCAGGCCGGCCGCGACGGCGGCCGAGGCGGACATTCCGGTGGCCAGGGCCAGGTAGGGCACGCCGACGGCGTAGATGATCGCCTCGCCGAGCAGCATGGTGCCCGCCATCCGCCAGGCGGAGCGGTCGCCGCCGCGGCGGGCCAGGGCGCCGACGGCGGCCGCGGCCAGCATCATGCCGATGATGTAGCCGAAGGACGGCATGCCGATGCCGGACGCGCCGCCCGCGAACCACGGCATGCCGGCGATGCCGGCCAGCGCGTACACGGCGAGCGAGAGCAGACCGCGGCGGGCGCCGAGGGCGGTGCCGACCAGGAGCGCGGCGAAGGTCTGGCCGGTCACCGGCACCGGGGAGCCGGGGACGGGCACGGCGATCTGTGCCGCGAGGCCGGTGAGCGCGGCACCGCCGAGCACGAGGGCGGTGTCCCGGACGCGGGAGGCCGGGAGCAGGTCGGCGAGGACCAGGCCGGAGCGGGCGGGTGTGGCGGCGACGGTGCTCATGGGGACTCCGCGAGGGTGAGGACGGTTCGGAACACCGTGACGCTATCCCGCGGCCCGCGCGGCGATCACCGTCATGGCCCGACAAAGGCGCGATCGGACCGTTGGTGGGTTTCGGACAAAGAGCGGAAACGGTACCCGGGCGGGAGTGACCCGTGTCACGGAGGTGAGGAGGTTTCTCTCACCCGGAGCGCCGGACGGTACCTGTAGGGTTTCACCAATCAGGGTCGTGGTCGGCGTCGACCCGTCCCCGCACCGCCGGTCAGGGGCCGGGCACCGTGCGTCCGCCCGGCGTCCGTATGGTGAGCCGCTCCGTCCCGAGGGTGGCCCGGCCGCCCAGACTGGCGTCGTTTTGCCCACGTCCCCCCACGCATTGGACGAGCCGCGCCCCATGCCCAGCCCCTCTGTCGAAGCGCCGCCGCAACAGCAGCAGGACGGCGTCTCCCTCTCCCACGGTCTCAAGCAGCGCCATCTGTCGATGATCGCCCTCGGCGGTGTCATCGGCGCCGGCCTGTTCGTCGGCTCCGGTGCCGGCATCGCCGCCGCCGGTCCGTCGATCGTCGTCGCCTACGCCCTCTCCGGTCTGCTGGTGATGCTGGTGATGCGGATGCTCGGCGAGATGTCGGCCGCCCATCCGTCGTCGGGCTCCTTCTCGGCGCACGCCGAGCGGGCGCTCGGGCCCTGGGCGGGGTTCACCGCCGGCTGGTCGTTCTGGGTGCTGCTGTGCACGGCGGTCGGTCTGGAGGGCATCGGCGCCGCCAAGATCGTCACCGGCTGGCTGCCCGGCACGCCCGAGTGGGCCTGGGTGGCGCTGTTCATGGTGGTGTTCTGCGGCACCAACCTCGCCGCGGTGAAGAACTTCGGTGAGTTCGAGTTCTGGTTCGCCGCGCTGAAGGTCGGCGCGATCACCCTGTTCCTGGTGCTCGGCGGACTGGCCATCGCGGGCCTGCTGCCGGGCACGGACTCCCCCGGCGCCTCCCACCTGGGCGACTTCCTGCCCAACGGCGGCGAGGGGCTGGTGATCGGACTGCTCGCCTCGGTGTTCGCCTACGGCGGTCTGGAGACGGTGACGATCGCCGCGGCCGAGTCGGAGAACCCGGTCAAGGGCGTGGCGAGCGCGGTCCGTACCGCGATGTGGCGGATCGCGGTGTTCTACATCGGCTCCATGGCCGTGATCGTGACGCTGGTGCCCTGGGACTCCCCGGCCGTGGTGGAGAGCGGCCCGTACGTCGCCGCGCTGGACGAGCTCGGCATCCCCGGCGCCGGCCAGCTGATGAACGTGGTGGTGCTGGTCGCCCTGCTCTCGGCGATGAACGCCAACATCTACGGCGCCTCCCGCATCGGCTACTCGCTGGTCGAGCGCGGCCAGGGCCCCAAGGCGCTGGGCCGGGTCTCGGGCGGTGTGCCGCGGGTGGCCGTGCTGGCCTCCTCGGTCTTCGGCTTCGGGTGCGTGCTGCTGAGCTACTGGCGGCCGAACGACGTCTTCTCGTGGCTGCTGAACATGATCGGCGCGGTGATCCTGGTCGTGTGGATCTTCATCGCCGTCTCCCAGCTGCGGCTGCGCCGCCGGCTCGAGCGGGAGGCCCCGGAGAAGCTGGTCGTGCGGATGTGGGCGTTCCCGTATCTGACGTGGGTCGCGCTGCTGGGTATGGCGGCGGTGTTCGTGCTGATGGCGCGGGAGCCCGACACGCGTGTGCAGCTGTACTCGACGGGCGGGATGACGCTGGCGCTGGCGGCCGCGGGCTACGCCTGGCAGTGGGCGCGCGCCCGGCGCTGATCGCCGGCCCTCCCGGGCGAAGGCCCTCGCGTGGACGACACGCGAGGGCCTTTTTGTGTGCCCCGGCCCTCCCCGGGACCCTTTCTGCTGCTAGCGTGCACTTGCAAGCTCTTTGCAATAAGAGGTTCGGAGGGGACCCCGCCATGCCCGTGTACACGCTGCCCGACCTGCCCTACGACTACTCCGCACTCGCCCCGGTGATCAGCCCCGAGATCATCGAGCTGCACCACGACAAGCACCACGCGGCCTATGTGAAGGGCGCCAACGACACGCTGGAGCAGCTCGCCGAGGCGCGGGAGAAGGAGCAGTGGGGCGCGCTCAACGGACTGGAGAAGAACCTGGCGTTCCACCTGTCCGGGCACATCCTGCACAGCATCTACTGGCAGAACATGACCGGCCCGGAGGAGGGCGGCGGCGAGCCCCTCGCCCAGGACGGGGTGGGCGAGCTGGCCGAGGCGATCAAGGAGTCCTTCGGTTCCTTCGCGGCCTTCAAGGCGCAGCTGTCCAAGGCCGCGGCGACCACCCAGGGTTCGGGCTGGGGCGTTCTCGCCTACGAGCCGCTGAGCGGGCGGCTGATCGTCGAGCAGGTCTACGACCATCAGGGCAACGTGGGGCAGGGCTCCACCCCGATCCTGGTCTTCGACGCCTGGGAGCACGCCTTCTATCTGCAGTACCGGAACCAGAAGGTGGACTTCATCGAGGCGATGTGGCAGGTCGTCAACTGGCAGGACGTCGCCCGCCGCTACGAGGCGGCCAGGTCCCGCACGGACGTGCTGCTGCTCGCTCCCTGAGAACCCGGGGCCCAGGACACCAGCGGCCCCTTGAAGCGTCCTGCCTCGTGATCGTCTTCTCACCGTTCACCCGGGCAGGCGGAAAGAAGAAGCCCCCCGCGAGGACGTGACTCGCGGGGGGCTTCTGTCCGCGCGGCAGGCAGCGGCGGTCTCGCCGGCGCCGGCCTCACAGGTTGCTGAAGTCAGGACCCTTCGTCCTGGTCCGCTTGATCTCGTAGAAGCCGGGGACCGAGGCGACCGCCAGGGTGCCGTCCCACAGGCGGGCAGCCTCCTCGCCCTTGGGCGCCGGGGTGACCACCGGGCCGAAGAAGGCGATCTCCTTGCCGTCGGGGCCGGGCACCGCGATGACCGGGGTGCCGACGTCCTGGCCGACCTTCTCGATGCCCTCCTTGTGGGAGGCGCGCAGCTCCGCCTCGTGGGGGGTGGAGTCCCAGTGCTCCATCAGCGACTCGGGCAGCCCGACGTCGCGCAGCGCGGCGGCGACGGTCTCCTTGCCCGGGCCCTCGCCGCGGTTGTGGATGCGGGTGCCGAGCGCGGTGTAGAGGTCACCGAGCACCTCGGCGCCGTGCTCCTGCTGGGCGGCGATGACCACCCGGACCGGGCCCCAGGCCTTGGTCTCGAGCATCTCCCGGTACTCCTCGGGCAGCTCGTCGAGCTTGTTCTCGTTCAGCACGGCGAGGCTCATCAGATGCCAGCGCACCTTGACGTCCCGGACCTTCTCCACTTCCAGCACCCATCGGGAGGTCATCCAGGCCCAGGGGCACAACGGGTCGAACCAGAAGTCGACGGGGGTGGGGGCAGCAGGTGACGTGTCCGACATGTCGCTCCTCGACGTGGCAGGGGATCTGCGTGGTACGGGTCTGTTCGTTCAGGACTCAGCCTCCATGTCAACGCCACATCGCCTCCCGGCCATTCCCGGCTGCTCCCCGTCAGGGGCGCATGGCAGGATCGGTGCTGATCAGTCATGTCGACGACGCATGAGGAGTACCGCCCGTGCCCGGTGAGAACCTGACCCGTGACGAGGCCCGGGAGCGGGCCGCCCTGCTCTCCGTCGACGGATACGAGGTGTCCCTCGATGTGCGGTCCGCGGTCGGCGAGGAGAACGGGCCGGGGCCGCGGACGTTCCGCTCCGTCACCACCATCCGGTTCCGCTGCGCCGAGCCGGGCGCGAGCAGCTTCGCCGACCTGATCGCGCCGAGTGTGACGGCCGTCTCCCTCAACGGGCGCGACCTGGACCCCGGCGAGGTCTTCGACGGCTCCCGCATCCTGCTGGAGGACCTCGCCGCCGACAACGAGCTGATCGTCGACGCCCAGTGCGCCTACTCCCGCACCGGCGAGGGCCTGCACCGCTTCGTCGACCCCGAGGACGGCGAGGTGTACCTGTACACCCAGTACGAGCCTGCCGACTCCCGCCGGGTCTTCGCGAACTTCGAGCAGCCCGACCTCAAGGCGCCGTTCCGCTTCGAGGTGCGCGCCCCGGAGGGCTGGCGGGTGTGGAGCAACGGCACCGGTGAACTCGCCGACGGGGTGTGGCGGTTCGCGGAGACCAAGCCGATCTCGACGTACATCACCTGTGTGGTGGCGGGCCCGTACCACTACGTGGAGGACTCCTACGAGCGTGAGCTGCCCGACGGCACCCGGCTGCGGATCCCGCTGGGCGCCATGTGCCGCAAGGGTCTCGCCCCGTACTTCGACGCCGACGACGTGTTCCTGGTGACCAAGCAGGGCCTGGACTTCTTCCACGAGCACTTCGACTACCCGTACCCCTTCGGCAAGTACGACCAGGCGTTCGTGCCCGAGTACAACCTGGGCGCGATGGAGAACCCGGGGATGGTGACCTTCCGCGAGGAGTTCATCTTCCGGGGCAAGGTGACGCAGGCGTCCTACGAGGGCCGCACCAACGTGATCCTGCACGAGATGGCGCACATGTGGTTCGGCGACCTGGTCACCATGCGCTGGTGGGACGACCTGTGGCTGAAGGAGTCCTTCGCCGACTTCATGGGCGCGTTCGCGCTGGTGGGCGCCACCCGCTTCACCGACGGCTGGATCACCTTCGCCAACCGCCGAAAGGCCTGGGCCTACCGCGCCGACCAGCTGCCGTCCACGCATCCGATCACCGCGGACATCCGCGATCTGCAGGACGCGAAGCTGAATTTCGACGGCATCACCTACGCCAAGGGCGCCAGCGTGCTCAAGCAGCTGGTGGCGTACGTCGGCCAGGACGCCTTCCTCGAGGGCGCCCGGCGCTACTTCAAGCGGCACGCCTACGGCAACACCACCCTCGGTGACCTGCTGTCGGTCCTCGAGGAGACCAGCGGGCGGGACATGGCGGCCTGGTCGCGGTCCTGGCTGCAGACGGCCGGGGTCAACACCCTCACCCCGCAGGTGCTGCTGGGCGCCGACGGGCGGGTCGAGGAGCTCGCGGTGGTGCAGGAGGCCGCCGAGTCGCACCCCGAACTGCGGCCGCACCGGGTCGCGGTGGGCCTGTACCGGCGCACCGGCGACGGGACGCTGGAGCGCTACGCGCGCGCCGAGACGGACGTCGAGGGCGCCCGTACGGTGGTGGCGGAGCTGGCCGGGGCCGAGGCGCCCGAGCTGGTCCTGGTCAACGACGACGACCTCACCTACTGCAAGATCCGTTTCGACGAGACCTCGCTGGCCACCCTGCGCGAGCACCTCGGCGCCCTGACCGACCCGCTGGCCCGCGCCCTGTGCTGGTCCGCGCTGTGGAACCTCACCCGCGACGCGCTGCTGCCGGCCCGGGACTTCATCTCCCTGGTGCTGCGCTTCGCCGGGCGGGAGAGCGACATCGGGGTGCTGCAGATGCTGCACGCCTGGGCCGAGTCGGCGCTGGTGCACTACGCCGCGCCGGCCTGGCGGGAGACCGGCGGGGCGCTGCTCGCCGAGGGTGCGCGGCGGGAGCTGGAGGCGGCCGAGCCGGGCAGCGAGCAGCAGCTGGCCTGGGCGCGCTTCCTGGCCCGGGTGGCGTCCACGCCCGGCGACCTCCAGCTGCTGCAGGATCTGCTGGCGGGCTCGGTGACGATCCAGGGTCTCGAGGTGGACCAGGAGCTGCGCTGGGCGTTCCTGGAGCCGCTGGCCGCGCACGGGGTCGCGGACGAGAAGGCGCTGGCCGAGGAGCTGGCCCGGGACGACACCGCCTCCGGCAAGCGGCACCAGGTGCGCTGCCTGGCGGCCCGCCCGTCGGCCGCCGTGAAGGCGCAGTGCTGGGCCCAGGTGGTGGAGTCCGACGCGCTGTCCAACGCGCTGGTGGAGGCGACCATCTCCGGGTTCGTGCAGCACTCGCAGCGCGAGCTGCTGGCGCCGTACGCGGAGAAGTACTTCGAGGCGATCGAGCGGGTGTGGCGCGAGCGGTCCATCCAGATCGCGATGGACGTGGTGCGGGGCCTGTTCCCGACCACGCAGGACTCCCCGGCGACGCTCGAGGCGGCGGACGCCTGGCTCGCCGGGCACGAGCAGGCGCCGCCGGCGCTGCGGCGGCTGGTGCTGGAGGCCCGGGACGACCTGGCGCGGGCGCTGCGCGGGCAGGAGTGCGACGCGGCAGCCGGCTGAGCCGCCCGGCCGGGCCGACGAGCCGGACGTCCGGCCGCGGTGCCGCGGCGAGCAGGCCGCGATACCCGGTCGGGCCGCTCGTACGAGCGTTACCCGATGCGTACGACCGGACCCGTAACCCCTGGTCCTCACCCGAATGGACCAGGGGTTTTCGGCAACCGAACATGCGTCCTTTAGTGCGAGCTTGTCCGTATTTGTCGACGGACGTGTAACAGCGGTTCGCGGGCGGGCCGGACACGGGAAGTTGCCCGGCATGAACCACAACACCCCGCTCTCCCCCCGCCCCCTGCACCACTTCGCCGACGGCCGGCGGCGCGTCATGACCACCGCGCAGCTGCGCCGCCACGGCGTGCCGAACTCCGAGATCACCGAGCAGTGCCGCCCCGGCGGGCCCTGGCAGCAGCTGCTGCCGGGGGTCGTCCTGCTCCACCCCGGACCGCCCACCAGCGAGGAGCGGCTGCACGCCGTGCTGATGTACGCGGCACGGCAGCGGACCACCGGTGTACCCCAGCAGCCCGGCGCCGGTGACACGCCGCCGCCCGCCTACACCGAGGCCATGATCACCGGCCTGGCGGCGCTCACCCTGCACGGCTTCACCACCGCTCCCCCGCTGCCCTCCCTGGACGCCTTCGACGTGCTGGTGCCCCGGCTGCGGCGGCTGCGGTCGGCGGGCTGCGCCCGGATCGTGCGCACCGCCACGCTGCCCGACCCCCAGCAGGTGACGGGTGTCCCGGTGGCCCCGGTGGAGCGGGCGCTGGCCGACGCGGTGGCGCGGCTGCAGGATGCGGGCCTGGTGCGCAGGCTGCTGACGGAGGCGGTGCGCGGCGGGCACTGCGAGGCGGTCGCGGTGGTGCGGGAGCTGAACGAGGCGCGCCTGCTGAACCGTCCGCACGTGGTGAACGCGGTGGACTCGCTGGTCGCCGAGGGCCGGGCGATCGCGGAGGACCGGCTGTACCGGATGGTGCGCGAGTACGGCCTGCCGGACCCGGTGTGGAACGTCGACCTGCGCCTGCCGGGCGGCCCGCACCTGGGCGGTCTGGACGCCTACTGGCCGGACCAGGCGGTGGCCCTGGAGCTGGACACGCGGGCGCCGCGCCAGGAGGACGACGCGCTGTGGTCGGAGTACGTCCGCAAGCGCGAGCACCTGGAGCGGCTGGGCATCACGGTCGTGCATGTCACCCCGCGCAAGCTCCGGGACGCGATGGAGCAGCAGGCGGCGGTGATCCGCACGGCGCTCATGGCCGCCGCGGACCGGGAACCGGCCGCGTACGTGGTGGTGCTGCCCCGCTGAAGAGCGCGGCTCGCGCCGCGGCAGGAGGGGAGAGGAGGGGCCGCCGGCGGGCGGCCCCTCCTCATGCGGGCCGGACACGGACGCGTCCGCGGCTACTCCTCGGCCGGCTCCAGCCGTCCCGTCGCCGGCCGCTCCCGCCACAGCCGGAGCGCGGTGTCGACCAGGCTCACCCGGACCAGGCCGGGAACGTCCTCCAGCGGCTGCCAGGCGGCGAGTTCCGTGGAGCCGTTCACCTCGTTGCGCAGCTCGCCGCCGGTGACGCGGCCCTCGTAGACGAGGCGCACACCGTGGTGGTCGGTGGGGCGCCCCAGGCGGCCGGGCAGGACGAAGCGGATGGAGTCGACGCCCAGGAGCCCGGTGACCTCGATGCGGTAGCCGGTCTCCTCCATGACCTCCCGGCGCACGGTGTCGTACGGATCCTCGCCGTGCTCCATGCCGCCGCCCGGCATCACCCACTCGGGGACGCCGCCCGGCCCCGGGGAGCGGGCGAGCAGGATCCGGCCGTCCTGGACCACCACGGCGTAGGCCGCCACCCTCAACTTCTCTCGCACACAGGGACGTTAAAGGGTGCCGGGCGACGACATGTCGCGTTCGCGGGAGGCTGTCCGGAAAAGCGGATCGCGGGTTTTCCCCATGCATCCATTGCGATTCGGTCAACCCCTCCCAAACATCAGTCCCTTGCGTAAAGCTCAGCGATCGTCCGGGAGTGCCATCCGGACCGTCGCGGCCAGGGCCGTTCAGCTCCGGTCGCCCACGATCGTCTGTCACGCACGTTCACGTCCTTTACGCACAAGGGATGCCGATGACCCATTCCCCACAACAGGGCCCGATACCGGGCGCGAGACGCGTGGCCCGCATCGCCGTGGCCGCCGGTCTCGTCGCCGCGCTGTCCGCGGCCGGACCGGTCCCCATGGCCCTCGCCGCCGGCGCGCCCGCCACCCCCGCACCGGCCGACGCCGACGTCAAGTCCGCCACCGAGAAGCTCGGTTCGGACGACGCGGAGCTGCTCGCCGAGGCGCAGGCCGAGGGCGCCAAGCACGTCACCATGATGATCGCCACCGCGCCCGGCAAGACCGAGGAGGTCGCCGCGCAGCTGAACGCGGTCAAGGGCGGCTCGGTCGGCCGCACCCACGACAAGCTGGGCTACGTCCGCGCCACCGTCCCGACGGCCAGGGCCGAGTCGGCCATCGCCGCCGCCGCCAAGCTCTCCTCCGTGCACGGCATCGACCTGCGCGAGGAGATCCCGCTGGACGACCCGACGCCGAGCGCGGACACCGCCAAGGCGGCCGGCGGCCAGAAGGGCAAGCCCTACCCGGCGCCCGGCAAGCACACCCCGGCGAAGAACCCGTACAACCCGTCCTTCGAGACCGGCGCCGTCGACTTCGTCAAGCACCACCCGAAGGCGGACGGACGGGGCATCACCATCGGCATCCTCGACTCCGGTGTCGACCTCGGCCACCCGGCGCTGCAGAAGACCACCACCGGCGAGCGCAAGATCGTCGACTGGGTGACGGCGACCGACCCGATCGTCGACAACGACCGCACCTGGCGGCCGATGGTCACCGACGTCTCCGGCCCCAGCTTCACCTACCAGGGCAAGACCTGGAAGGCCCCGGCCGGCGAGTACCGGATCAGCACCTTCCTGGAGTCGTACACCACCGGCGGCGACGCCGACGGGGACGCCAACCGCGACGGCGACACCACCGACTCCTGGGGCGTGCTGTACGACCCGGCGGCCGGCACCGTCCGGGTGGACCTGAACAACAACCAGGACTTCGGCGACGACGAGCCGATGAAGCCGTACAAGGACGGCTTCCAGGTCGGCTACTTCGGCACCGACGACCCGAAGACCGAGATCGCCGAGCGCCAGCCGTTCGTCGTGGAGATCCGCAAGGACGTCCCGATGGACCCCTACGGCGGTGACTGGACCGGCAAGAAGGCCGACTTCGTCAACATCGGCGTCATCGAGTCCGAGCACGGCACGCACGTCGCCGGCATCACCGCCGCGCACGGCCTGTTCGGCGGGAAGATGAACGGCGCCGCGCCCGGCGCGAAGCTCGTCTCCTCGCGCGCCTGCACCTGGTCCGGCGGCTGCACCAACGTCGCGCTCACCGAGGGCATGATCGACCTCGTCACCAAGCGCGGCGTCGACATCGTCAACATGTCCATCGGCGGCCTGCCGGCGCTCAACGACGGCAACAACGCCCGCGCCGAGCTGTACAACCGCCTGATCGACGAGTACGGCGTGCAGCTGGTGATCTCCGCAGGCAACTCCGGCCCCGGCGCCAACACCATCGGTGACCCGTCGCTGGCCGACAAGGTCATCTCGGTCGGCGCCTCCGTCTCCCGCGAGACCTGGGCCGCCAACTACGGCTCCGAGGTCAAGAAGAAGTACGCCATGATGCCGTTCTCCTCGCGCGGTCCGCGTGAGGACGGCGGTTTCACGCCGACCCTGGTCGCACCTGGCGCCGCCATCAACACCATCCAGACCTGGATGCCGGGCGCCCCGGTCGCCGAGGCCGGCTACCAGCTCCCGCCCGGTTACGGCATGCTGCAGGGCACCTCGATGGCCTCCCCGCAGGCCGCGGGCGCCGCGGCGCTGCTGCTGTCGGCCGCGAAGCAGAAGCGCATCGACCTGCCTCCGGCGACGCTGCGCACCGCCCTCACCTCCACCGCCGAACACATCAAGGACGTGCAGGCCTACGAGGAGGGCGCGGGCCTGATCGACATCGAGGACGCCTGGGACGCGATCCGCGACGGCGCCACCGCGCACACCTACACGGTGAAGGCGCCGGTCGACACCGCGATCGACCAGTTCCTGAAGACGCCGGGCTTCGGCACCGGTCTGTACGACCGTGAGGGCGGCCTGAAGGCCGGTCAGAAGAAGACGTACGAGATCACCATCACCCGTACGTCCGGTCCCGACCGCGCCATCAAGCACAAGCTGGACATCGAGAACAACGCCGGCCGCACCTTCCGCATCCTCGGCGACGACGACATCAAGCTGCCGCTGAACAAGCCGGTGACCGTGAAGGTCCAGGCCGCGCCCGGCTCGGCCGGCATCAAGAGCGCGATCCTGGAGGTCGACGACCCGCGCACCGAGGGCGTGGACCGCCAGATCATGACGACGGTGGTGGTCTCGGCCCCGCTGAAGTACACCTACTCGGCGTCCGGTTCGGTGCAGCGCAACAGCACCACCTCCTACTTCGTCACCGTGCCCGAGGGCGCGAAGACGCTGCAGGTCGCGATGAGCGGGCTGAAGGGCAAGAGCCAGACCCGGTTCATCGCCATCCACCCCTACGGCGTCCCGGTCGACACCACCTCGACGCCCAACTGCTACAACAACTACAACGACGGCAACGGCTGCCGCCCCGACCTGCGCTCCTACGCCGACCCGCAGCCGGGCGTCTGGGAGATCGAGGTCGAGGCGCGCCGCACCTCGCCGCTGCTCGACAACCCCTACAAGCTGGACGTCGCCGTGCTCGGCGCGGCCTTCGAGCCGGAGACCGTGACCGTGCCGGAGGCGGAGATCGGCACACCGGCCGCCGCCTCCTGGAAGGTGACGAACAAGTTCGCCGCCCTGGAGGGCAAGCTGGTCGGCGGGCCGCTCGGCTCGGCGAAGGCGGACCGCCCGTCGATCAAGACGGGTGAGACCCGGACCACCACGGTCGAGGTGCCCGAGGGCGCCGCCTCGCTCGACGTGTCCATCGGCAACGTCTCCGACGCCGCCGCCGACCTGGACCTCGCGGTCTACGACGAGGACGGCAACCGCGTCGCCCAGTCGGCCGACGGCGACTCGGAGGAGTCGGTGTCCATCGCCGAGCCGGCCGCCGGCACCTACACGGTGGAGGTCGTGGGCTACTCGGTCCCGGCGGGCACCACGGAGTACGACTACCGTGACGTGTTCTTCTCCGCCTCGCTCGGCACGGTGTCGGTCGACGACTCCGCGACGGTGAAGCTCGGCACGGGCGACTCGGCGGAGGTCTCCGCCGAGGTCACGGCCGCCGCGGCGGCCCCCGAGGGACGCGAGTTCTTCGGCCGGGTCCAGCTGGTCAACGAGCGCGGCACGGTCGCGGGCACCGGCAGCGTGGCGATCGGGAACGTCGTGCCGTAACGGCTGTCGGCCGGGTCCGCTGCGGCCCCGTGCCGTGACGGCAAAGCCGTGAGCAGCCCGGGTCCTGGCAGGGCCCGCGCACGAGGGGCGGGCGTCCTGGTGAGGGCGCCCGCCCTTCGTCATGCCGTCATGGGCAGCCGAGGGTGCGGGACTCGGGCAGGGAGGCGGCGAGCCGGGACCGGGCAGGGGCGATCCGCTCCTCACCGACCAGCACCGTGTCCGGGAAGGCGTTGTTCCTCGGGATGCCGACGAGCACCCGGTCACCCGTGCGCAGCGGCGGCGCCTCGGCGGTGCGGACCGGGAAGGAGAGCTCTCCGGTCCGCCCGTCCTCCGTCTTGTACAGGGCCCTCACCGTCAGCGTGACCCGCTCGACCCCGCCGGACGATGCCGGCCGCACCGCGGAGACGGTGCCCTCGGCGACCGTGCGGGCGCAGGCCAGATACCGGGGGCTGCCGAAGAGGACGCCGGGGCCGCTGCTCTCGCCGGGCACGCTGTCGGCGGCGGAGCCGCCCCCGGCGTCGCCGCCCGAGACGCCCGCCTGCGGCGCGAGCCAGCCCACCGAGACGACGAGCGCGGCGGCAGCGGCGGCCGCGAGGGCGCCGAGGGCGGCCTTCAGCGGGCGGCGCGGGCGGCGCCCGGCGAGCGGGGTGACGGCCGCTTGTCCGGCAGGGGCGGCACCGGCTTCGCCGGCCAGCGCGTCACCGATCACCACCAGCTGCTCCCGGAGCGCCGCGACATCGGCGGCGGCCGCGCCGTGCTCGTCCCGGACGGACGGGTCGCGCAGGGCCCCCGGGGGCGGCGGCTCGCCCAGGATCGCGGCCATCAGGGCGTCCTGGCCCTCGGGGCCGGCGTACCCGTGCATGCCGTGCTCGCCGTGCCCGGCGCTCTCGGTGTTCTCGCTGCGGCCGGTGCTTCCGGGGTTCCAGGGGTTCCGGGGGTTCCGGGGGTTTCCCGTGTTCCCGGTGCTTCCGCTGTTCTCGGCGGTCATGTCACACCACCTCGTCCTCGTGCAGGCGGGTGCGCAGCGCGCGGACCGCGGAGTGCAGCCTGCTCTTGACCGTGCCCTCAGGGACGCCGAGCTGTTCGGCGATGGAGCGGACCGGCAGATCCGCGTAGAAGCGCAGGACGACGACCTGGCGCTGGGCGTCCGGCAGCTCGTCCAGACCGCGGGCGACGGCGAGGGAGAGCAGGCTGGTCTCCTCGCCGGACGGCAGCTGGGTCGGATGCAGTGCGGCGAGGCGTTCGCCCAGCCGCTCCTGGCGCCGGCGGGCGCGGTGCCAGTCCATGGCCAGGTTGGAGGCGACGACCGCCGCCCAGGCCGCGACGTCCCGGGGTGCCTCCCGGCCGCTCGCGGCGCGTTCCAGCAGCCGCAGGCGGACCTGCTGCACCCCGTCCGGCAGGTCCGCCTGCGGCACCCCGCCGAGGGCGAGCACCGCCCGCACCCGGCGTTCCTGCGCCGCGTCCAGCGGATCGTCGTCCGCGGCGGTACGCGCGCCCCGTCCGCGCCGGGTCCTTCCGCGCAGCACTGGCACCCCCCTCACGCTGTTTCTCCTACGACGCCGGGGCCGCCCGGAACGTTCACGCCCGGCCCGGAGTGTTCAGAGGCGTACGTCACACTCTGTGTGGCGTGCCGGCGGTCCGGGCAGGGGTCCTTGCGGCCGGGAGCTGTGAAGGGCTGATTTTGTGCAGCTCAGCGGGCCCGGAACCGAAGGTCCGGAACTTCTGATCACCGTGGGCTCGTCCCAGTGGGCGGGCAGTACGCCGAAGGATTGGACAGCAGGGCCGTGGCCGGCCGCATGATGGAAGAGCCTCGGCCAGGCATCAGGTACGCACCAGGACGCAAGTGAAGGAGTCACCGTGAGGGTCGGAATCGTCGGAGCCACCGGTCAGGTGGGTACGGTCATGCGCAGGATCCTCACGGAGCGGAACTTCCCGGTCACCGAGCTGCGCCTGTTCGCCTCGGCCCGTTCGGCGGGCACCGAGCTGGACGGCGTCACGGTGGAGGACGCGTCCACCGCCGACTACACCGGCCTGGACATCGTGCTGTTCTCGGCGGGCGGCGCCACCTCGAAGGCGCTCGCCGAGAAGGTCGCCTCGCAGGGCGCGGTCGTGATCGACAACTCCTCCGCCTGGCGCCGGAACCCCGAGGTTCCCCTGGTCGTCGCCGAGGTGAACCCGCACGCGATCGCCGACCGCCCCAAGGGCATCATCGCCAACCCGAACTGCACCACCATGGCCGCGATGCCGGTACTGCGTCCGCTGCACGCGGAGGCCGGCCTCGAGGCCCTGGTCGTCGCCACCTACCAGGCGGTGTCCGGCTCCGGTCTCGCGGGCGTCGCGGAGCTGCACGGGCAGACCCAGAAGGTGGTCGCCGAGGCCGACAAGCTGACCCACGACGGCGAAGCGGTCGACTTCCCCGAGCCGAACGTCTACAAGCGCACCATCGCCTTCAACGTGCTGCCCTTCGCCGGCAACCTCGTCGACGACGGTCTGAACGAGACCGACGAGGAGCAGAAGCTGCGCCACGAGTCCCGCAAGATCCTGGAGATCCCCGAGCTGAAGGTCTCCGGCACCTGTGTCCGCGTCCCGGTCTTCTCCGGCCACTCGCTGCAGGTCCACGCCCGGTTCGCCCGCCCGATCAGCCCGGAGCGCGCGACCGAGCTGCTGGCGGACGCCCCCGGCGTCGAGCTGTCGGACATCCCGACCCCGCTGCAGGCGGCCGGCAAGGACCCGTCGTACGTCGGCCGCATCCGCCGCGACGAGACCGTCGAGAACGGCCTGGCCCTGTTCATCTCCAACGACAACCTCCGCAAGGGCGCCGCGCTGAACGCGGTGCAGATCGCGGAGCTGGTGGCGGCCGAGCTGCAGAAGAAGTAGCCCGGAGCTGCGCGGCAGTTCCAGGAGCCTCGAAGGGGGCGCCCGGCGGACGACCGGGCGCCCCCTTCGTGTGCCCGGTCGCGCCCCGCGCCCCGCGGTGTCCGGGGTGCCCGAGCCGTGTTCTGTGCGCCTCTCCGTCGCCGCGCACCGCGCACCGGGCCCTCGCACTCCCCCGTCCGATGCAGGGGTATCCCCATGGTCCGGCTCCGTCGTCGTTGAACAGGGGGGATGCGTGGAAGGATGACCCGACGCACACATGACGAGGAGATGACCGCGTGCCTGGCACAAACCTGACTCGCGAAGAGGCGCAGCAGCGGGCGAAGCTGCTGACCGTTGACTCGTACGAGATCGACCTGGATCTCTCCGGCGCGCAAGAGGGAGGGACCTACCGGTCCGTGACCACGGTGCGCTTCGACGTCGCCGAGGACGGCGCGGAGTCGTTCATCGACCTGGTGGCACCCACCGTGCACGAGGTGATCCTGAACGGGGACGCCCTCGACCCGGACGAGGTCTTCAAGGACTCCCGCATCGCTCTGCCCGGCCTGCTCAAGGGCCGCAATGTGCTGCGGGTGAGCGCGGACTGCGCCTACACCAACACCGGCGAGGGTTTGCACCGGTTCGTCGACCCGGTCGACGGCCAGGCCTACCTCTACACGCAGTTCGAGGTGCCGGACGCCCGCCGGGTGTTCGCGAGCTTCGAACAGCCCGACCTGAAGGCGACCTTCCAGTTCACCGTGAGGGCGCCGGAGGGCTGGACCGTCGTCTCCAACTCGCCCACGCCCGAGCCGGAGAACAACGTCTGGGTCTTCGAGCCGACGCCGCGCATCTCCACGTACATCACGGCCCTGATCGTCGGCCCCTACCACTCCGTGCACAGCGTGTACGAGAAGGACGGGCAGAGCGTGCCGCTCGGCATCTACTGCCGGCCGTCGCTGGCCGAGTACCTGGACGCGGACGCGATCTTCGAGGTGACCCGGCAGGGCTTCGACTGGTTCCAGGAGAAGTTCGACTACGCCTACCCGTTCAAGAAGTACGACCAGCTGTTCGTGCCGGAGTTCAACGCGGGCGCGATGGAGAACGCGGGCGCGGTGACCATCCGCGACCAGTACGTCTTCCGCTCCAAGGTGACGGACGCGGCGTACGAGGTGCGGGCGGAGACCATCCTGCACGAGCTGGCCCACATGTGGTTCGGCGACCTGGTCACCATGGAGTGGTGGAACGACCTGTGGCTCAACGAGTCGTTCGCCACCTACACCTCGATCGCCTGCCAGGCGGCGGCGCCCGGCTCGCGCTGGCCGCACTCGTGGACCACGTTCGCCAACTCGATGAAGACCTGGGCCTACCGCCAGGACCAGCTGCCGTCCACGCACCCGATCATGGCGGACATCCGCGACCTGGACGACGTGCTGGTCAACTTCGACGGCATCACCTACGCCAAGGGCGCCAGCGTGCTCAAGCAGCTCGTGGCGTACGTCGGTGAGGACGAGTTCTTCCGCGGTGTGCAGGCCTACTTCAAGCGCCACGCCTACGGCAACACCCGCCTGTCCGACCTGCTGGGAGCGCTGGAGGAGACCTCCGGGCGCGATCTGAAGACCTGGTCGAGGAAGTGGCTGGAGACGGCCGGCATCAACGTCCTGCGTCCTGAGATCGAGACCGACGACCGGGGCGTGATCACCTCCTTCGCGGTCCGCCAGGAGGCCCCGGCGCTGCCCGCCGGCGCCAAGGGCGAGCCGGTGCTGCGCCCGCACCGCGTCGCGATCGGCCTCTACGGCCTGGACGGCGCGGGCCGCCTGGTGCGCGGCGAGCGCGTGGAGCTGGACGTCGACGGCGAACTCACCGCCGTGCCGCAGCTCGTGGGCAAGCCCCGCCCGGCGGTCGTCCTGCTCAACGACGACGACCTCTCGTACGCCAAGGTCCGCCTGGACGAGCAGTCGCTGGCCACCGTCACCGAGCACCTGGGCGACTTCGCGGAGTCGCTGCCGCGCGCCCTGTGCTGGGCCTCCGCCTGGGACATGACCCGGGACGCGGAGATGCCCGCCCGCGACTACCTCTCCCTCGTGCTGTCCGGCATCGGCAAGGAGTCGGACATCGGTGTCGTGCAGTCGCTGCACCGCCAGGTGAAGCTGGCCATCGACCTGTACGCCGACCCGGCCGCCCGTGAGGCCCTGCTGGCCCGCTGGACCGACGCGACGCTGGCGCACCTGCGCTCCGCCGAGCCGGGCAGCGACCACCAGTTGGCCTGGGCGCGGGCGTTCGCCGCGACCGCACGCACCCCCGAGCAGCTGGACCTGCTGGAGGGCCTGCTCAGCGGCGAGCAGACCGTCGAGGGCCTGACCGTGGACACCGAGCTGCGCTGGGCCTTCGTGCAGCGGCTCGCGGCGGTGGGCCGCTTCGACGAGGCGGACATCGCGGCCGAGTACGAGCGCGACAAGACCGCGGCGGGCGAGCGCCACGCGGCCACCGCCCGCGCGGCCCGCCCGACCGAGGAGGCCAAGGCGGAGGCGTGGGCGTCGGTCGTGGAGTCCGACAAGCTGCCGAACGCCGTGCAGGAGGCGGTCATCAACGGCTTCGTCCAGACCGACCAGCGCGAGCTGCTCGCCCCGTACGCCGACCGCTACTTCGAGGTGGTCAAGGACATCTGGGACACCCGCTCGCACGAGATCGCCCAGCAGATCGTGGTCGGCCTCTACCCGTCCGTCCAGGTCACCCGCGAGACCCTGGACAAGACCGACGCCTGGCTCTCCTCGGCCGACCCGAGCCCGGCCCTGCGCCGGCTGGTCTCCGAGTCCCGCGCCGGCATCGAGCGGGCCCTGCGCGCCCAGTCCGCGGACGCGGCGGCGGGCAAGTAGCAGCCAGTACGTCCGCAGCGACAGGGGCGCCCGGTGTGATGCCGGGCGCCCCTTCGGCGTTCACACGCGCGTCGAGACCTTGCGATCGGCTCGTTCGGCCGACCCGGACGTTCCGGAGGGGACGGGCCCCGCCACGGGCTCCCGCCGCGGCAGGAGCTGTCCCGCCACCGTGGCGCCGAGGGCCAGGGCCATGCCGGCCACCTGCACGGGGGTGAGGGACTCGCCGAGGGCCGCCCAGCCGAGGACCGCCGCGGTGAGGGGGGAGAGGGGGACGAGGAAGGAGACCTGGGTGGCGGTGAGGCGGCCGATGCCGCGGAACCAGAGCCAGTAGGCGAGGGCCGTGTTGGCCAGGGCGAGGTAGAGGTAGCCGCCGGCGGCCGGGGCGTCGAGGGCGGGCGGGGCGCCCTCCACCAGCAGGGCGACGGGGGCGATGACCAGTCCGCCGGCCGTGAGCTGCCAGCCGGCCAGGGCGAGCGGGCCGGCGCCCTCCGGGCGGCCCCAGCGCTGGGTGAGCACGGTGCCGGTGGACATCGACGCGGTGGAGGCCAGGGCCGCCAGCACGCCGACCGCGTCCAGCGCGCCGGTCGCCTTCAGGACGACCAGGCTCACTCCGAAGGCGGCCACGATGCCGGTGAGTACGGAGCGGACGGTGGGGCGTTCGCGCAGGAGCAGGGCCGAGAGGGCGACCACGAGCAGGGGGCCGGTCGAGCTGACGACCGCTGCGAGGCCGCCCGGCAGGCGGTACGCGGCGAGGAACAGCAGCGGGAAGAAGGCGCCGATGTTCAGCGCGCCCAGCACGGCCGCCTTCCACCACCACGCCCCGCGCGGCAGCACCCGGGCCAGGGCCAGCAGGAGCAGGCCGGCGGGCAGGGCGCGCATCAGACCGGTGAACAGCGGACGGTCGGCCGGCAGGAACTCGGTGGTGACGGCGTAGGTGGTGCCCCAGGAGACGGGGGCGTAGGCGGTGAGCACGATCAGGCCGGCGTGTGCGGCACGGGCAGCGGACATGATGTGCACCTCTCCGAGGAGGGCCGGATAGATTGATGGTAAGTAGCTTAGCGGCAAGCTACTTACCATCAAGCTGCTTTCTCGCCGCTGACCGGACAGGTCATACTCAGGGCCATGAGTGAACGCCGCGCGCAGCGCAGGGATCCCGTCGACGCGATCATCGAGCAGTGGGCGACGGTCCGGCCGGACCTCGACACCGCGGCGATGGAGGTCTTCGGCCGGATGTACCGGCTCACCCGGGCGGTGGGCGCCCGCATGGACAAGGCGTACGGGGCGTACGAGCTGGCCCGCGGCGAGTTCGACGTGCTCGCCACGCTGCGGCGGTCCGGGGAGCCCTACACCCTCTCCCCCCGCCGGCTCTCGGAGACGCTGATGCTCACCACCGGCGGGATGACGGGCCGGCTGGACAAGCTGGAACGGGCCGGACTGCTGCGCCGCTCCCCCGACCCGCACGACCGCCGCGGGCTGCAGGTGACGCTCACCGAGGAGGGGCTGCGGGTGGTCGACCAGGCGGTGGCCGCGGGGCTGGCCGTGCAGACGGAGGCGCTCTCGGTGCTCAGCAGGGAGCAGGCCGGGCAGCTGGCCGATCTGCTGCGGGAGCTGCTGCTCGCCAACGAGCGGTAGGTCCGCGGGCCCCGTGAACGCGCCGAGGGCGCCGCCTCCGCCGGGATCGGCTGGAGACGGCGCCCTCGGTGAAGCTGTGCGGCGGCGCCCCGGTGAGCTGTGCAGCTGCACCCTCGGCGCCCGTGACGCGGCGCCCTCGGTGACGGTCCCCGCGGGCGCGTGTGCGGCGCCGGTCAGGCCTTGGCGTCGGCCTTGGTCTTGATGTTGCGGCTGGTCACCCGGTGCTCCTCCTTGGAGCGGTCGAGGACCATCACCAGGCCGGTGATCACCGCGAACAGGACGATCGGCAGCGCGACGAAGAGGCCCAGCGTCTCGATGACGCTCAGGCCGGGGCCGGGGTCGTCACCGTCGTCGCGGGTGATCGCGAGCGCGGGGGACGACATGAGCAGCATCATCAGCGTCGTACCGGCTGCCAGGGCGCCGGCGCGCAGGGCGTTCTTCTTGTCCACGCTGCACAAGGTAGCGAACGCCGGTGAAGGGCGCGCGCCCGGGGTGCCGTACGAGGCCTTCGCGCAGGTCGGACGACGGCGGTTCACCGGCCCCGGCCTCCCCGCGCGTCCCTGAGCACCTCGAGCAGCGCGTGCAGCCGCGGCGACTCCGCCAGGTCCTCCAGGGACACCGGACGACCCTCGGCGTCGGCGATCGGCAGCCGCCAGTTGGGGTACTGGTCCCAGGTGCCGGGGAGGTTCTGCGGGCGGCGGTCGCCGACGGTGTCGGGCAGCCAGACGCCGATCAGGCGGGCGGGAGTGTGCAGCAGATAGCGGTGGACGGCCTGGATCTCGGCCTCCTCCGAGCGCGTGTCGCCCCCGCCGCCGGAGCCCTGCAGCATGCCGAGCCGGGACAGCAGGTCCAGCCATTCCGCGGTGTCGGCGGCGGCCTCCGCACGCTCCTCGCTGAGCGGGCGGGTGAGCAGGCCGAGGCGGTCGCGCAGGTCGACGTGCTCGCCGGTGAGACGGGCGGCGGTGGACGGCAGGTCGTGGGTGGTGGCGGTGGCCAGGCAGTCGGCGCGCCAGGCGTCCGGCGGCAGAGGGCGCCCGTCGCCCTCCCAGTCGCGCTCGAACCAGAGGACCGAGGTGCCGTACACCCCGCGCTCGCGCAGCGCCTCGCGCACGCCCGGCTCGACCGTGCCCAGGTCCTCACCGATCACCATGGCCCCGGCGCGGGAGGCCTCGAGGACCAGGGAGGCGAGCATGGCCTCGGCGTCGTAGCGGACGTAGGTGCCCTCGGTGGGCGGGTGGCCGTGGGGCACCCACCAGAGCCGGAACAGGCCCATGACGTGGTCGATGCGCAGCGCCCCGGCGTACCGGAAGAGGGCCCTCAGCAGGTCGCGGAAGGGGGCGTAGCCGGACTCGGCGAGCCGGTCGGGCCGCCACGGGGGCAGGCCCCAGTCCTGGCCCCGCGCGTTGAAGGCGTCCGGGGGTGCGCCGATGGACATGCCGGCGGCGAAGTACTCCTGCTGCGCCCAGGCGTCGGCGCCGCCCGGGTGCACGCCGACGGCGAGGTCGTGCACGATGCCGAGCGGCATCCCGGCCTCGCGGGCGGTGCGCTGGGCCGCGGCGAGCTGGTTGTCGGTGAGCCAGGCCAGTCGGCAGTGGAAGTCGACCCGGTCCATCAGTTCGCGGCGGGCGCGGGCGGTCTCCGGCGAGCGCGGGTCGCGCAGGGAGGCGGGCCAACTGTGCCAGTCGGGGCCGTGCACCTCGGCGAGCGCGCACCAGGTGGCGTGGTCCTCCAGGGCGGTGCCCTGCTCGGCGAGGAAGTCGCAGTAGGCGGCGCGCCGGCCGGGCCCGAGCGGCACCTGGTGCACCAGCTCCAGGGCTTCGCGCTTCAGCTTCCAGACGGCGTCCCGGTCGATCAGCTCGCCCTGCTCCAGCACCGCCGTGCGCAGCCGTCCGGCCCGCCGGCGCAGGGACCGCACGCGGTCGTCGTCGGTGACGTGGGCGAACTCCGGGATGTCCTCGATCCGCAGGTGCACGGGGTCGGGGAACCGGCGGGAGGAGGGCCGGTACGGGGAGGGGTCGGTCGGGGAGCCGGGCACGGCCGCGTGCAGCGGGTTGACCTGGACGAATCCGGCGCCGAGACTGCGTCCGGCCCAGGCGGCCAGCTCGTTGAGGTCGCCGAGGTCGCCCATGCCCCAGGAGCGGCCGGACAGCAGCGAGTAGAGCTGGACGAGCAGGCCGTAGGAACGTCCTGCGGGGGCCGGCAGCCGGGGCGGGGCGACGATCAGGTGGGCCCGCGCGGTGCGCCCGTCGGGGGCGGTGGCGGTCACCTGGTGAACGCCGGGCGGGAGCCCGTCGGCACCGGAGCGCAGCTCGCCCTGCTCGGTGCGGATGCTCAGCCGGGTGCCCTTTGGGAGCGCGGCCAGCGCGGCCGGGACGGTGCCGCCCCAGCCGGTGACGGTGGGCGGCAGCAGCCGGCCGGCCAGCTCCTCCTCGCGGGCGGCGAGCGCGGCGCGCACCGCCTCGGGGGTGGTCGCGTCCACGCCGAGTGCGGCGAGGGCGAGGGTGACGGCGGTGGCCGAGGCGTCGACGGTGCGGTCCGGGGAGGGACGGTAGGAGGTGGCGACGCCATGCAGCTCGGCGAGCCGGGAGAGGTCCTCGGAGCAGGGCTCGGCCGGCGCGGTCACTTACGGCTCCGGGCGGTACTGGGCCGGGAAGGCGTCGTCGAATCCGGTGGACTGGGACGGGAAGGCGTCGAGTCCGGAGGGGTCGGTGTCCGTCTCGGTGTCCGTGAAGGCGTCGGACTCGCTGGTCAGCGGGGCGGCGTCGGCGAGCGGGGGCTCGCTGGTGAGGGGTTCGGCGTCGGGCAGCGGGGGCTCGCTGGTCAGGGGGACCTCGGTGCAGGGGCCTTCGGCGCTGAAGACGCAGGCGTGCAGCCCCTCGCCCGCTTCGGCCCCGTGGGGGCCCTCGGGTGCGGCGGAGGTGTGCTCCGCCCAGGGTTTGGACAGGGCGGGGGACGGTACGTATGCGGGTGCAGCCACGGATGGCCTCCTCGTCGGGCCCGGCCGTGCCCCTGAGGCTCGGCTCGGGCCGTGTGTAGTGTTCGGCACGGATGTGCGGGTGTGTCCGGTCGGGTCGTGCGGGTTATCCCGCAGCCCTACCCAGAGGGCGCGAGACCAGACGCACAAACCCGTCCAACGTGGTCCTGCTCACATTCTGTTCCCGCTCACTCGCCCCGCATTCGGACAGATCGGGCACACCGGCCACTCTCGTTGACACGTTCACCGCAAGGGTGGTGGGCTCGAACCGCCTGTCGAGCGACCGGGAGGAGCTGTGCAGCCACGGCGTGGGAAGAGGGCGGCGGTCCTCGCGCTCGCCGTCGTCGCCGGAACCCTGGGCCTCGCGCCCGACGTGTCCGCCGTCCCGGCGGACGACCCCCGGACGGAGCCCCGTCCCGCCTCCGGGGCGGCCGAGGCCGCCGATGTGTCCGTCTGGCCGCGCCCGCACTCCCTGCGCACCGGCAACGATCCGGTCGCGGTGACCGACGAGGTGGCCCTGCACGTCGACGGGACGGCCGACCCGTACGCCCTGGACGCGCTGCGCGCCCTGCTGCGGCAAGCCGGAGCGCGCCGGTTCACCGAGCCCGGCGCACGGATGCCCAAGGGGGCGCTGGTGGTGCGGGTGGGCGCTCAGCGCCCCGGCGGCGACTCGCGTCACGCCCTCCCCTCCGGCGGCTACGCCCTGACCGTCGGCCGCGACGGCATCTCGCTCACCGGGGCGGGCCCGGACGGCCAGTTCCACGCGGTGCAGACCCTGCGTCAGCTGCTGCGCCCGGACGGACGGTTCAGCGCCGCCGTGATCCGGGACTGGCCCGCCACCGCGGTGCGGGGCGTCACGGAGGGCTTCTACGGCACCCCGTGGACGCACCGGCAGCGACTGACTCAGCTCGACTTCCTGGGCCGCACAAAGCAGAACCGCTATCTGTACGCGCCCGGCCACGACCCCTACCGGCAGGCCCGCTGGCGCGAGCCCTACCCGCAGCAACGGCGGGCGGAGTTCCGGGAGCTGGCCGAGCGCGCCCGCCGCAACCACGTCACCCTCGGCTGGGCGGTCTCCCCCGGTCAGGCGATGTGCTTCGCCTCCGACGAGGACCTGCGGGCGCTCACCCGCAAGCTGGACGCGATGCGGGCGCTGGGCTTCCGTGCCTTCCAGCTGCAGTTCCAGGACGTCAGCTACAGCGAGTGGCACTGCCGCGCCGACGCCGAACGCTTCGGCTCCGGCCCCGAGGCCGCCGCCCGCGCCCAGGCGCACGTGGCCGACGCGGTGGCCCGCCATCTGGCGGAACGTCACCCGGACGCGGCCGCCCTGTCGGTCCTGCCGACCGAGTACTACGAGGACGGTGCCACCCCCTACCGGCGGGAGCTGGCGAAGGCGCTGGACCCGCGGGTGGAGGTGGCGTGGACCGGGGTCGGGGTGGTGCCGCGCACCATCACCGGCGGTGAGCTCGCCGAGGCCCGCGAGGTGTTCGGGCACCCGCTGGTGACCATGGACAACTACCCGGTCAACGACTACGAGCCGGGCCGCATCCTCCTCGGCCCCTACCGGGGCCGCGAACCCGCCGTCGCCTACGGCTCGGCCGCCCTGCTCGCCAACGCCATGGAGCAGCCGGAGGCCTCCCGCATCCCCCTGTTCACCACCGCCGACTTCGCCTGGAACCCGCGCGGCTACCGCCCGGAAGAGTCCTGGCGGGCCGCGATCGCCGCCCTGGCCGGCCAGGACGCCCGACGCGAACGGGCGCTGCGGGCCCTGGCGGGCAACGCGGCCTCCTCGGTGCTCGGCGGCGAGGACGCGGCGTATCTGCGCCCGGCGATGAAGGCGTACTGGCAGGCCCGCACCTCGGCGGAAGGCGGCCGGGGCCGCTCCGCGTCCGGCGCGGAGGAACGGCTGCGCTCGGCCTTCCGCGAGCTGCGGGAGCTGCCCCGCAGCCTGGACGGGGCGGGGATCGGCGCGGAGGCCGCCCCGTGGACCGGGCAGTTGCGCCGGTACGGGGACGCCGGGCTCACGGCGCTGGACATGCTCCGCGCACAGGACTCCGGCGACGCGGCCGGCGCGTGGGCGGCGTACCAGCGGCTCGGCACCCAGCGGGAGCGGCTGGAGTCGGCACGGGTCACCGTCGGCGAGGGCGTGCTGGACGGTTTCCTCAGCCGGGCGCAGGAGACGTACCGGGAGTGGGCCGGGGTCGAGCACGAGCCGCCCGCGCAGTCCCGCGGTGCCGCCGACGAACGTGAGCTGCGGCTCCCCCGGACGCGTTCGCTGTCCGCCGTGACGGTGCTGGCCGAGCCCGGCACCGAGGGGACGGTCGAGGTGCGGGTGCCCGGCGCGGGCTGGCGCCGGGTGGGGACGCTGGACGCCTCCGGCGCGACCGAGCTGCGCACGGACGAGCGGGCGGACGGGGTACGGGTCACCGGCGCCGGCAGCGGCCGCGTCCGCCACCTGGTGCCCTGGTTCCAGGACGCGCCCACCGCCTCCCTCAACCTGTCCGGCGGCGGCCGCGCGGACACCGACATCGGCGGCAGCCGCCGGCTGACGGCCACCCTCGGCTCCCGCCGCCCCGCCGGGGTGCGCGGCCGGCTGACCGTCGAGGCGCCCGAGGGCGTCGAGGTCCGCGTGCCCAAGGGTGAGGTGAGCGTGCCGCGCGGCGCCTCGGTGCGGGTGCCGGTCGAGGTGAGCGTGGAGCGGGGCACGCCTGCCGGACGCTACGAGGTGCGGCTCGGATTCGGCGGGGTGCGGCGCACGCTGACCGTGCACGCCGTCCCGCGCACCGCCGGCCCCGACCTGGCACGCACCGGCCGGGCGAGCTCCTCGGCGGACGAGACGCCCGACTTCCCCGCCCCGGCGGCGAACGACGGCGATCCCGCGACGCGCTGGTCCTCCCCGGCCGAGGACGGCGCCTGGTGGCAGGTGGACCTGGGCCGTCCGGTGCGGCTGGGCCGCGTGAAGCTGCACTGGCAGGACGCGTACCCGTCGGTGTACCGGGTGGACGTCTCGGCGGACGGCCGCACCTGGCGCACGGCGGTCCGTGTGCAGGACGGCCGCGGCGGCCGCGAGACGCTCCGCATGGACGAACCCGAGGTGCGCTTCGTACGCGTCCAGGGCGAGCGACGGGCCACGCAGTACGGGTACTCGCTGTGGTCGGTGGAGGCGTACGCCGTGGCGGACTGAGCCGCCCGTTCACCGGGCGGCCTCCGCCGTTCACGGCCTGGACGGAATCCGTGCGCACGCGTACCGGCCGCCGCCGGGGCGGATCGCCCTCGGCGGGGCCCCGGCGGACACACGAAGGCCCGGATCGTCAGGCTGAGATGCCGTCGATCCGGGCCAGGACGTCGTCCGCGCCGTAGGGCTGCAAGTAGGGCAGCCAGCGCGGGTCCCTATGGCCCGTGCCGATGATGCGCCAGGCCAGACCGGTGGGCGGGGCGGGCTTGTGGCGCAGGCGCCAGCCGAGCTCGCGCAGATGCCGGTCGGCCTTCACGTGGTTGCAGCGGCGGCAGGAGGCCACCACGTTGTCCCAGACGTGCTTGCCCCCACGACTGCGCGGGATGACGTGGTCGACGCTGGTTGCGACGCCACCGCAGTACATGCACCGGCCCCCGTCACGGGCGAACAGTGCCCGCCGCGTCAGAGGAACGGGCCCCCGGTAGGGAACACGCACGAAACGCTTGAGCCGGACCACGCTGGGTGCGGGGACGGTGACGGTTGCGCTGTGCAGATAGGCGCCGGACTCCTCGAGGCAGACGGCCTTGTTCTCGAGGACGAGCACGAGCGCGCGGCGGAGCGGTACGACGCCGAGTGGCTCGTACGACGCGTTGAGGACCAGGACATGCGGCACGGATGCCTCCTTGTACGCCGGCGGCGCGTGGCTCGCGCCGGGACGATTTCGTAGTCAGTTTCCTCTCATGCCAGGTGAACGCGCCACCATGTCCCGGTAACGGGCTGGGAGTGTTTTCGACCACACAGGAGTGTCTTCCCCCGGATCATGGCCGGTTCAAGCGCAGGTGAGGGCCATTACTTCTTCACGAAGCCGTCCCGGGTCTTCACAATGCCCCGATAGTGTGGTGGTTCTGCCGTACCGGTGACCCTTTCGTGATCGGCGCGACCTTGCCGAACCGACGTGACCGTGGTTTGCGCACCGGGGGCAGAGCGTGCACCTGGAGGTACCTGCCGTGTCCTTGCCCGTTGCGGACGTCGCCCTGGCGGCCGTGAGTCCCTCGCCGACCCCTTCGGAGGCCGAGACACCGACGGTGCCCTCGCTCCGGGACGCCCAGGAGAGCGCCACCAACGCCGCCGGCTGGGTGGAGGAGAACTGGTCGACGTGGCTGGCGATCGGTCTGCGGGTGCTGCTGATCGTGGTGATCGCCGCGGTGCTGCGGGTGGTGGTGCGCAGAGCCATCACCAAGCTGATCGAGCGGATGTCCCGCACCGGCAACACGGTGGACGGCTCCGGGCTCGGCGGGCTCCTGGTCAACGCCGAGCGGCGCCGCCAGCGCTCGGCGGCGATCGGCTCGGTGCTGCGCTCGGTCGCGTCCTTCCTGATCATGGGCACGGCCGCGCTGATGGTGCTCGGCACCTTCCAGATCAACCTCGCCCCGCTGCTCGCCTCGGCCGGTGTGGCCGGTGTGGCCATCGGTTTCGGCGCCCGCAACCTGGTGACGGACTTCCTCTCCGGTGTCTTCATGATCCTGGAGGACCAGTACGGCGTCGGCGACACCATCGACGCGGGCGTGGCCTCCGGCGAGGTCATCGAGGTGGGGCTGCGGGTGACCAAGCTGCGCGGCGACAGCGGTGAGATCTGGTACGTCCGCAACGGCGAGGTGAAGCGGATAGGCAACCGCTCCCAGGGCTGGGCGACCGCCAACGTCGACGTCACCGTCCGCGCCGACGAGGACCTGGACCGGGTGAAGGCCACGCTGGTCGAGGTCGCCGAGAAGATGAACAAGGAAGAGCCCTGGAACGAGCTCCTGTGGAGCCCGGTGGAGGTCCTCGGCCTGGACTCGGTGCTGCTGGACTCGATGGTGGTCCGCGTCTCGGCGAAGACCATGCCGGGCAAGTCCCTCTCCGTGGAGCGCGAGCTGCGCTGGCGCATCAAGCGGGCCTTCGACGCCGCCGGCATCCGCATCGTGGGCGGCGCCACCACCCCGGAGGACCCGGCCCCGGGCCCCGACCCGGCGGCCTCCGTCGCCCCGCCGTCGGCGTACGCCAGCTCGGTCTCCCCGCAGTCGGTCGCGGCCTCCCCGCTGACCCCGCCGAGCACCACGAAGTAGCCGGCACGGCATGCGAGCAGGGCGGCGCCCGGTGACCACCGGGGGCCGCCCTGCTCGCACACCCTCGCTCTTCCCGGCCGTTCCCGCCTCCTCCCCCCGCCTTCTTCCCGCCCTCTTCCGGCCCTCTCGTCGCTCCCCTTGACGCCCGTTCTCCGGCGGGCGTACGTTCCCTGCACCTGACAGGAAACTTTCCTAACAGTACCGTCGGGCGGCCGGCACCGGTCGTCGAGAAGCTGGGCGCCGAGGAGAGGCAGGTGTCGTACCCCGTGGCAGGAACCGCCGGCACGCCGGGCACCCCGCGCGTCCTGCGTGCCATGAACGACCGCACGGCCCTGGACCTGCTCCTTGAGCACGGCCCGCTGTCCCGCACCCGGATCGGCAAGCTCACCGGCCTGTCCAAGCCCACCGCCTCCCAGCTCCTGGCCCGCCTGGAGGCGGCCGGACTGGTGCTCGCCACCGGCACCACCGCAGGGCGGCCCGGACCCGGCGCCCAGCTCTACGAGGTCAACCCCGCCGCCGGACACGCCGCCGGACTCGACGTCACCCCCGAGCGGATCCTGGCGGCCGTCGCCGACATCACCGGACGCACCGTCGGCCGGTACGAGCTGCCCACTCCCGGCCGCCGGCCCGCCGTCCCGGTCGTGCGGCAGGTCACCGACGCCCTGGACGGCGCGGTGAAGGAGGCGGGACTGTCCCAGTCGGACATCCACCGCCTGGTCATCGGCACCCCGGGCGCCTTCGACCCGAACACCGGGCGCCTGCGCCACGCCTCCCACCTGCCCGGCTGGCACTCTCCGACGCTGCTGGAGGAGCTGGCCGCCGCACTGCCCATGCCGTTCGCGTACGAGAACGACGTCAACCTGGTCGCCGTCGCCGAGCAGCGGCTGGGCGCCGCCCGCGGCCACGAGGACTTCGTACTGCTGTGGAACCAGGAAAGCCTGGGCGCCGCCCTGGTCATCGGCGGGCGGCTGCACCGCGGCCACACCGGCGGCGCCGGCGAGCTCGGCTTCCTGCCGGTGCCGGGCACCCCGCTGGTCCGCCGGGTCACCAGGGCCGGCAGCGGCGGCTTCCAGGAGCTGGCAGGCGCCCAGGCGGTTGCGGAGCTGGCCCGCGAGCTGGGCATCGCCGACATCCCCCGGGGCCACTGCACCGAGGTGGCCGCCGCCCTGCTGGAACGCGCCGCCGTCGCCGCCGAGCGGGACGAACGCCACCGCGCCCTGCTGACCACCTACGCGACCCGGCTCGCCACCGGGCTCGCCTCCCTCGTCTCCGTCCTCGACCCCGAACTCGTCGTCCTGAGCGGCACCGGTCTCACCTCCGGCGGCGAAGCCCTGCGCGCCCTCGTCCAGGCCGAGCTGGAGGAGCTGGCCGCCTCCCGCCCGCGGCTGGTCACCGGCGACGTCCGGGAGCACCCCGTGCTGCGCGGCGCCCTGGAGAGCGCCCTGGCCACGACCCGTGCCGAAGTCTTCGACACCTCCCGCTGACACCCCGTCTCTCCCCCCGGCTCCCGCACCACCCTCCTCGCCCAGAAGGCGTTCGCCGAGGCGTCACACTCACCGGAGTGAAGGGACGACGATGAACGCACCACGGTCGGCGGCGGTTCGGCCTGCACCCCCGAACTCGTCGACGGCGTCGCCCGCCTGCGGGACACCCTCCCCGTCGACGAACTCGTCCTGACCGATCCCGCGACCGACCGCCTGGACGTCTGTCCGGTCTCGCCCGCCGCATCCTCGCCAGACACCACCCCCGTTATCTTTTTCGCGGTCCTGCAAGAGGGCCGCTGGCCTCCGGGCCCGGCATGACTGTGTCCCCCTGTCGATGGGATGACCTGGGGGGTGGTGTCACCGGGCCCGGGAGGTGTCCGTCGGAGACGC
The DNA here is from genome assembly GCF_012034205.1 of Streptomyces composti. Lineage (GTDB taxonomy): Bacteria > Actinomycetota > Actinomycetes > Streptomycetales > Streptomycetaceae > Streptomyces > Streptomyces composti. The sequence continues at coordinate 93 of NZ_JAATEM010000036.1, read as the reverse complement.
TGATCAGAGGTCCGGCCACCGTCCGGTCCGGCGCAATGCCGGACAGTTCGCGGGCGGCAGGTCTGCATAACGTGGATGCGCGAGCACGACACC
>NZ_JAATEM010000035.1 GCF_012034205.1 Streptomyces composti | reverse complement strand
CCTAGCGCACCGTCCCTTCGCCTGGCGCACCGTCCCTTCCGGACGCCTCGCCGCCCGAGCGCACCGCAGCCTCCTGGGCGGCTCCCTCGCCCGAGCGCCACCGCAGCGGACCCATCGCACCGGGCACCCGCACGGACCAATCGGTAGAATTCAGGACATGGCGGAGCGGCCCAGCGCGCCGGAGCTCGTCCTGGAGACCGAGTCGGGCTCCACCCTGATCAGCCCGGTCCGTGAATACCACGTCGGACGCGACCCGTTGAGCGACATCGTCATCGACGACGCCCGGGTGTCCTGGCACCATGCCGTGCTGCGCGCGACCGACGGCCACTGGACGCTGGAGGACGCCCACAGCACCAACGGCACCTACGCCGACGGCAGTCGGGTGCACACCCGCGACGTCGGCCCCGGCACCGTCATCCGCTTCGGCCACGTCACCGAGGGACCCCGCGTGGTGCTCACCGCCCCCGCGCGCAACCGGCCCTCGGCGGTCGCCCACCCCGCCCTCACCCACACCTTCCGGCAGCCGACCTCCGTGCGCCCGCTGCCCACCCGCACCGTCCGCATCGGCCGCGCCCCCGACAACGACCTCGTCGTCGACGACCTGATGGTCTCCCGGCACCACGCCGAGCTGCACGTCCACGCCGACGGCGGCTACGAGATCGTCGACCTGGGCAGCCACAACGGCACCTACCTCAACGGTGTGCCAGTCCAGCGCCACGAGGTCGCCCAGGGCGACATCGTGGGCGTCGGCCACTCCGACTTCTGCCTGATCGGCGACGAACTCCAGCAGTACGTCGACACCGGCGAGGTCTCCCTCGACGTCCAGGACCTCACCGTCACCGTCGACCGGGGCCGCAAGACCCTGCTCGACCACGTCTCCTTCCCGGTCGGCGAGAAATGCCTGCTGGCCGTCGTCGGCCCGAGCGGCGCCGGCAAGTCCACCCTGATGAACGCGCTCACCGGACAGCGCCCCGCCGACGAGGGCACCGTCCTCTACGACGGCCGCGACCTCTACCACGACTACGCCGAGCTGCGGCAGCGCATCGGACTCGTCCCGCAGGACGACATCCTGCACACCCAGCTACGGGTGCACGCCGCCCTGTCCTACGCCGCCGAACTGCGCTTCCCGCAGGACACCGCCAAGGCCGAACGCCGCGCCCGGGTGGACGAGGTGATCCGCGAACTCGGACTCGAGGAACGTGCCCGCCAGCACGTGCACAGCCTCTCCGGCGGCCAGCGCAAACGGGTCAGCGTGGCGCTCGAGCTGCTGACCAAGCCGTCCCTGCTCTTCCTCGACGAGCCGACCTCCGGACTCGACCCCGGCATGGACCGCTCCGTGATGCAGATGCTGCGCGGCCTCGCCGACGACGGCCGTACCGTCATCGTCGTCACCCACAGCGTGCTCAGCCTCGACGTCTGCGACCGGCTCCTCGTCCTCGCCCCCGGCGGCAAGGTCGCCTACTACGGCCCGCCCGAGGAGGCCCTGCCCTTCTTCGGCTTCGACCACTGGCCGGCCGCCTTCGACGCCTTCGAGCACGACCAGGACCGCGACTGGGCGGAGGAGTACCGGCAGTCGCCCTACCACCGGCGCTACGTGGCCCGGAGCCCCGCACAGCCGCGGCGCCCCCGCGAGGAGGAGGAACCGGTCCCCGTCGTGCCGCGCCCCAAGCCGCGCCGCTGGGGCGCCCAGCTGAGCACCCTCGTCCGCCGCTACACCGCGGCCCTCGCCGCGGACCGCACCTTCCTGGTCATCATGATCGCGCTGCCGTTCGTGATGGGCGCCATGGCGCGGGCCCTCGCCGGCTCGGAGCTGACCCGCAAGTCCGCCATGAACGCGCTGCTGATCCTGTGCGTCGGAGCGGTCCTCACCGGGTCCGCCAACGCGGTGCGCGAACTGGTCAAGGAACGGGTGATCTACCAGCGCGAGCGGGCCGTGGGCCTGTCCAGATCGGCGTATCTGATGTCCAAGGTGGTCGTGCTCGGCACGGTCACCGCGCTCCAGGCGGTCGTGCTCACCCTCGTCGCGCTGTTCGGCGTCGATCTGCACGCACCGCGCGGCGACGGCGTGGTGATGCCGCCCCTTGCCGAGATCACCGTCGCGGTGGCGCTGCTCGCCTTCGCCGCGATGATGCTCGGGCTGCTGGTCTCGGCCGCGGTGCCCAAGGAGGAGGTGACGATGCCGCTGCTGGTGCTGCTCGCCATCGTCCAGGTCGTCTTCTGCGGCGCCCTCCTCTCCCTCGCCGGCGTGCTGGTCCTGGAGCAGGCCGCCTGGCTGGTGCCCGCCAGATGGGGTTTCGCCGCGATGGCCGGCACCATCGACCTGCCCGCGCTCTCACCGGGAGACCTCACCAGCGATCCGCTCTTCTCCCACCGGACGGGCGCCTGGCTGCGTTCCGTCGGCATGCTGCTCGTCCTGTCACTGGTCTTCGGACTCCTGGTCTCCCGCCTTCTGCGGCGCCAGGAGCCCGTGGTGATGCGGAAGTAGTGCCCGCGATGACCGCTCCCGCCTTCCGGCCCACGCACGTCGTCCCCGCCGACGGGCTCCCCACCTGGGAGAGCCCCGACCCGGGGCGCCCCAGCGTGCCGCTCGACCCGCTGCTGCCGGTGCAGCTGCTGCAGCGGCAGGGCGACTGGGGGCATGTGCTCTGCTCCAACGGCTGGTCGGCCTGGGTGGACGCCCGCCGCCTGCTCGCCGTGCCCCGGGATCCGCCCGCCGCCGGCGCGCCGATGGCCCGCACCGCCGACCCCCGGCCGCTGCTGCGGCGCACCGAGGAGACCCTGGCCCGCTACCGGGCCGCCGTCACCGAGCTGGCCGACGGCACCCTCGACGCCGGGACCTTCGCCGCCCGCACCCGCGGGCTGCGCATCGGCCTCGTCGTCGACGGCGAGTCCCTGTGGCTCTACGACCCCGGCCACGGGCGATGGCTCTACACGGACGGCACCACGCTGCACACCCACACGGTCGACACCGCCCCGGGCGCCGCGACTCCCGCGCCGGCGCATCCGCCCACCCAGGTGGTGCCGGAGGAGCAGGTGCCGGCCGCGCCGGGTGCAGGCGAGGGGCCCGCTCAGGCGGTGGGGGAGGAGCGGACCGAGGTGGTGACGGGGGAACCGGGGCGGCCGGCTCCGGAGCCGACCCGGGTGGTGGGGCCGGAGCCCGCCCGGCCCGGGGCCGGGGAATCCGGTCAGGGCGTGCGGCAGCCGACCGAGGTGGTGGCGGATGAGCCGGCGCGGATCGCGGGTGATGAACCGGCCGGGTCTCCTGCTGACGGCCCGGCCGTGCCCCTGGCCGAGGCACCCACGCAGGTCATGCCCGAGAAACCGGACCCGGCCGCAGCCGGGGAGCCCGCGCGAATCCCGCCCGAGGAGCCGAAGCGGGCCGTGCCCGACGAGCCCACCCGAGTCGTGCCCCGGGAGGGCGGCCGGCGGGACGGGGCGGAAGGTGACGGGGCATGACCGGGACCGGGGACACCAGCCTGTTCGCGGGACGGGCCGCCGATCTGACCGGGCGGCGCATCGCCGGGTACCGGATCGAGCGGGAGATCGGGCGCGGCGGCATGGCTGTCGTCTACCGCGCGCACGACCTGCGCCTGGACCGCACCGTCGCGCTGAAGCTGCTCGCCCCGGACCTCGCCCGCAACGACACCTTCCGCCGCCGCTTCACCCATGAGTCCCGTACCGCCGCGGCCATCGACCACCCGCACATCGTGCCCGTCTTCGAGGCCGGTGAGACCGAGGGCGTCCTCTACATCGCCATGCGCTACGTCGACGGCAGCGACCTGCGCCGCCTGCTCGACCGTGAGGGACCGCTGCCGGTCGCCACCGCGGTGCGCATCGCCGCCCAGGTGGCCTCCGCGCTCGACGCCGCCCACGAGCACGCCCTGGTCCACCGGGACGTGAAACCGGGCAACATCCTGGTCGCCCACGGCACCGACACCGACCACCCCGAGCACGTCTATCTCACCGACTTCGGGCTGACCAAGAAGTCGCTGTCCCTGACCGGCTTCACCACGGTGGGCCAGTTCGTCGGCACCCTGGACTACGTCGCCCCCGAGCAGATCTCCGGCCGCCCGGTCGACGCGCGCTGCGACGTCTACGGCCTCGCCTGCGTGGTGTACGAGACCCTCACCGGGCATCCGCCGTTCCTCCGCGAGGACGACATGGCCCTGCTGTGGGCCCATCAGTACGACCCCCCGCCGCCGGTGACCGGGGTCCGCCCCGACCTGCCGCCCGAGGCCGACGAGGTGTTCGCCAGGGCGCTGGCCAAGAACCCCGAGGAGCGTCACGCCTCCTGCCGGGAGTTCGTGGTCGCGCTGCGCGACGCCGCCGCGGGCGGAGCGCAGCCGGCCGGGAGCCCGGCCGTGCCGGGGGCCGGCCGGCTGCCCGAGCCGCCCCCGGACTGGGCCCGCCCGGCCTTCGGGCTGCGAGGCGCGTAGCCCGGACCGTCACCCGGCGCCGGCCGACACGGGCGCGTGCTGCTTCTCGCGCCGCCTGCGCAGCAGCAGCGCCAGGAGCGCGCCCAGGAATCCGGTGACCAGGCCCCACAGCAGCGCGAGCCCCAGCGCCCCCCACACCTGCGGATCGAGCAGCACCTGGCCGGTGAGCCCCTCGCCCAGATCGCCGATGCCGAGCACGGACAGGCCGAGCCGGGCGGAGACGCGGCCCACCAGGCAGACCATCAGCACCGTCAGCGCCAGCGCCACCGCCAGGTGCACGGCGTGCTGCCAGACCCGGATCCGCGGCGGCGCCACGGCCGCCATCACGAACGCCACCGTCAGCAGCAGTACCCCGGCGACGACCGGCAGCCACCACACCCGGCCGTCGTGCTCGGCGAGCGTGCCCAGGTCGAGCGTGGAGACGTCGGGGGTGCGCAGCACCTCGTCGAGCAGCTTCGGCATGGGCAGCCCGAAGGGCCCGTCCACCCTGCCGTTCCAGGTGGCGCCGAGCCCGATCGTCAGGGCGAGCCAGACGACATTGGGCAGGCCGAGCAGGATCACCGCGAAGGTCTCGGACGGATGGTCCCGGGTGGCGGCCACGACCAGGGCGATCACCAGACCGATGACCACGAAGGCCAGCAGCAGCTGCACCATCGCGTGCGCGGCGGGACGCACCGTCGTGTGGAAGCGCAGCAGCCGGCCCGGCAGCGGGGCGCCGCGCGCCACCATCAGGGCCAGCAGCAGGACGCCAGCCAGCCAGACCAGACCCACCAGCACGGTCAGCGGCACATTCGCGGCGAAGCCGACCTCCGGCCGGACCCCCAGCAGGTCACCGAGGTCGCTCAGTGCTCCCTCGCCGAGGGAGATCTCGAAGGTGTGGCGGGCGGTGCAGGCCAGTGCGAGCAGCGCGATCAGCCACAGCGCCAGAAACCGTGCGATCCATCCGGCCAGCTCGGGGGTGCCCGCCACCGCACGGTGCCGCAGCGGTCGCAGAAACCCCCAGCCGATCAGCAGCGCGCCGGTGAGCGTCACGGACAGCGGCATGACCGTCAGACCGCCCTCGGTGCCGGCCAGCGCGCCCGCGTCCCCGGACAGTTCCACCGTCCCGCCGACCGCGGTGACCACGGTCGCCGCGACCACCTTGGGGAACGACCCGGCCGGGAGGTCCGTGGCCCCGGCCGCCCACAGGCCCAGCGCGGCCACCACGACCATGGCGACCAGCCCGCCGAGCACCGTGGCCAGGGCCTGGAACCAGCCGTGGCGGGCGACCGCCCGGTCCGAGGGGGTGGTGCGTGCAGTCACGCTGCCACGCTAAGCAGGGCCCGCGCACGGCGCCTGCCGGGAGGTCCGTCCGCGTCGGGGCGGGAGGGCCCCGCGCCGGCCGGCGGTTCCGACCGCGTCGGCTTGCGGGCGGCGCACCCCGCGCACACACAATGAACGCGTAACGGAAGAAAAGTGATGAATCGGATCGCAACCGTCTGTGCGTGACTGCCCGGGGACCACCCGTGCGGGAAGAAGGGCTCGTGAGTGTCGAACCGCCGGACTCCGGCCGACCCACCGGACCCCCCTCCGGACCCCTGTCGGGCCGCTCCGAACCACCGTCGTCCTCGCCTCCGTCCCAGCCGCCGCCGTCCGGGCCGTCCGCCCGGCCGCCTTCGTCCGGGCGCCCTTCCGGGCCGCCTCAGTCCGAGCCGCCCGGCGGGGGCGGTGGCGACGGCAGCGCCGCCGGCGGGGGAGGCGAGGGGCCGCAGGAGCCAGGCCGCCGCCCGTGGTGGAAGTCGGTGGCCGGCATCTCGGTGGTCGCCGTGGCCGTGGTGGCGGCCGTGATCCTCGCCGTGGTCCTGGGCCGCTCCGACGGCGGCACCACGGCGGGCGGCGGAGGCGGCGAGGTCTTCCTGCAGGCCGCCGACTCACCCGGCCGGGATCCGTTCACCGAGTCGACCGCCGAGGACAGCACCGCCCCGACCGCCACCCCGTCCGCACCCACCGCCTCGGCCACGCCCGGCGGAGTGCGCGTGGTGGAGGGCGGACGCCCCGGTCTGTACGGCGGCACCCGCAACGACGCCGCCTGCGACGTCGAACAGCAGATCACCTACCTCCAGGACGTCCCGGCCAAGAACGAGGCCTTCGCCTCCGTGCTCGATCTCGAGCCCTCCCGCGTCCCCAACTATCTGCGCTCGCTCACCCCGCTGCAGCTGCGCCTGGACACCCGGGTCACCAACCACGGTTACCGAGACGGCGCCGCCGTCCCCTACCAGGCCGTCCTCCAGGCGGGCACCGCCGTGCTGGTCGACGACCGCGGGGTGCCGCGGGTCCGCTGCGCCTGCGGCAATCCGCTGACCGGACCCGTCGAGCAGTCCGACCCCCGCTACACCGGCGACCGCTGGCCCGGCTACGACCCGGCGAAGGTCGTCGTGGTCGAACCGGCGCCCGAGCCGGTCGGGAAGTTCGTCGTCCACGACCTCGAGGACGACAGCTGGTTCGAGCGAGAGCCCGGCGACAAGGGCAGGGCGGACAAGCCGACCCGTCCGCCGGGCAGGCCGAGCCCCTCGGACGACAGCGGCAGCCCCTCCACCGGAGGCACCGGCGAGGAGTCCGGGTGCCCGCCCGGTGAGGGGTGCCCGCCCGGCTCGCCCCCGCCGTCCGCCCCCCACTCCGAGCCCGGCGCCGGGGAGTCCCCGACGGACGAGGCGCCGAGCCGGGAAGGAGGCGAGGACGGCGGCTCGCCCGCCCCCGGCTCCTCGCAACCGCCCCCGCAGGGGTCCGGCACCGCGCCCGAGCCCGGAGCCGACGAGGCCCCGCCGGCCGCGTCCTGACAACCGACGTCCTGACGGACCGCACCCGTCCCGGTGGCCGTGCCCGCCGCCGGGACCACGGCGGACGTCCGCCCAGAGCTGCCGCCTACGCGGCTCAGATCCGGTCGGCGCGGGTGGCGCGGACCACCAGGGCGTAGTCGCCCAGTCCCAGCATCCGGTCGGCGCGCAGTTCGGTCCGGGAGGTACGGATCGTCTCGATGCGGCCGGTGACCGGGTCGAAGGCCGCGTCCAGCACGGTGCCGCGTTCCTCGCCGGTCTCGGTGAGCACCCGGCAGCCGAGCAGTTCGCGATGCGGTGCCTCTTGTTGTTGTTCCGGCTCGCCGGTGCGGGCCGCCTCGCCCGTGCCGGCGCGGATCACGACCCGGTCCTCCGTCACGGCGGCCACGTCGCGCCAGGGTGCCGCCGTCTCCCCGCGCAGCAGACCCCGCCGGATGCGCACATGGGTGACCGTCCCGGTCCCGGCGTCGACGGTCAGCGCACGCACCGTACCGAGCCGGCGGGCGCCCTCGTCCGTCAGCGCGGGCAGGCCCCGCACCCGGGAGAGGAGCATCACGGAAGAGCACTCCTTCGCCCTGGTGGAACGCGCCGACCCGGGTGACGAAGTCCGGCAGGTCGTCGCTGACGTAGGTGGTGGCGTGCTCGGGGATGATCAGGGTCCGGCCGTCGGCGGAGCGGGTCTCGCCGCGCTGCACGTACACGCGGTGCCGGTGATGCCGCGAGCCCGGCGCCAGACCCCGGTGGGCGGCGAGCCGGAAGGCCACCACCTGGCCGCTGGTGCCGCCCCGGACCAGGACGTCCAGCACCGTGCCCACCGGTTCGCCCGCGTCCGTCGCCACCTGCGCCCCCAGCAGCCGCCCGCGCAGGGCGTCCCGGCGGGCCACCGACAGCGGCAGGTCGAACAGCGCGTCACGGTCGCGCACCATCACCGCGTGCCGGCCCAGGCGGTACACCGCCGGCCAGGGCAGGTCCCGCGGCAGCTGGCCCGACCACAGGGACCGGCCGGTGAGCGTGAAACTCGTGATCCGCTCGGCCGCCGGATCGAAGACGGCGTCCTTGACATGCGCGATCGCATCACCGCCCAGCGTCACCACGGGCAGGGTCGCCAGACACCGCACCGACATCAGTTCGTCCACGTCTGCCCGGGTTCCCCGGTGTGCTGTGGCCGACACGGATCGGCACGACTGCCTCGACGGACTCGGGGTACGAGCACAGATGCAGAGCGTCCGGCCAGCTCGCAGAGAGAAGCGCATGACCTACCACCTGGACGGTGCAGTGATTCCGACTGGTTTCGACGTGCCCGTGGAACCGCTGCGGCGGGCGGCACACTTCACCGGCGAGCCGGGCTGCATCGCCCAGGCGCGGGAGTTCGCCGCGCAGTTCCTCGACCAGCTCAGGAACGAGTGGTGCGCGAGCGTCGGCGAACGGGTCACCGGCGCCGTACTGCTGGTGGTGAGCGAACTCGTCACCAATGCCGACCGGCACAGTGAGGGCCCGTACATCCTGGAGCTGGAGGGCACCGACGCCTCGCTCACGGTGTCCGTCTACGACAGCTGCGCCGCGCCGCCCAGCGTCTTCCCGCGCGACCCCGAACGCGTCGGCCGCCACGGCCTCGAGATCGTGCAGGCGCTGGCCCGGGACATCCGGGTGGAGCCGGTGCCCGTCGGCAAGTGCGTGCGCGCGGTGCTCGACTTCGACGCGTGACCGCGTCCGGCCGCGAGCCCTGCGCCTTCACACGCCTGCACGTCTGACCCGGGCGCCGGCGCGCTTCCGGGCGGGAACCGGCGGCGAGTGCCGGGTGCCCTCCCCACGCGGTGCGGGCACCCGGGCGGCCGTGCGGCTCACGCGTGCCTCAGGCGCAGCCCAGCTCGCCCAGCATCCCCTGACGCAGCCGGGTGATGATCCGCTTGATCAGGCGGGACACATGCATCTGGGAGCAGCCGAGGCGCTCGCCGATCTCCGCCTGGGTGGCCTCCTCCACGAACCACATGTGGATGATCTCCCGGTCGCGTTCGCTGAGTTCCGCCATCAGCGGCGCCAGCGCGTGGAAGTCCTCGACGAGCCGCAGCCCCTGCTCCTCCACACCGATGAAGTCGGCGAGGACCGCCTCACCGTGCTCCGGTCCGTCACCGGTGAGGGCGGCGTCCAGGGAGGAGGAGTTGTAGCCGTTCGCCGCGATCTGGCCCTCGACGACCTGCTGCTCGGTGATGTTCATCAGCGTGGCGAGCTCGGCGACCGTCGGCTCGCGGTCCAGCCGGCTGGCCAGCTCCTCGCGGGCCCTGGCCAGCTCCACCCGCAGCTCCTGCAGCCGCCGCGGCACGTGCACGGCCCAGGTGGTGTCACGGAAGAAGCGCTTGATCTCGCCCACGATGTAGGGCAGCGCGAAGGAGGTGAACTCGACCTCGCGCGACAGCTCGAACCGGTCGATGGCCTTGATCAGACCGATCATGCCGGTCTGGACGATGTCCTCCATGTCGTCGCCGCGGCCGCGGAACCGTCCGGCCGCGAACCGCACCAGCGACATGTTCATCTCGATCAGCGTGTTCCGCGCGTACTGGTACTCGTGCGTGCCCTCCTCCAGCTCCGTCAGACGGCGGAAGAACTGGCGGGACAGCTCCCTGGCGTCGCGCGGGGCGACGCTGCGCGGGTCGGCGACCCCGGGAAGACTTCCGTCACCCGTTGCGGCCTCGGTGCCCTGATCGACCTGCGCCTGCGCCCGGATCACGGCGGTCTTCTCCCCACGAACGTCACGGCGGACTGTGTGCCTGGACCTGCGAGACCCCGGGTACCCCCGGCCTTGCGATGCATGCCGTCCGGTTTCTGCAGGGCTCAGCGTAGGCCCGATCGGGCGACCCGGCACCTCGGGCGCGGGACTGCGCAGCCGCCCGGAGAGCGGCGCTTCACTCTGGGCGGAACGCCGCTGCCTTCCCTCGGCGGCCGCGATTCCTAGGCTGAGAGGGTGAACGATCGAGCGCCCGACCACGCCCACGTCATCCCGCTGCGGCCCCGGAGCACGCGCCGGGACCGCCCGACCCGCGAGCAGCCGGGGCCGCCCCGCACCGCGGACGCGCCGCCACGCCCCTTCCCGGCCCCCGCCGCCCCGCCGCCGGGCCCTGCCCCCGCCCCTGATCCCAAGGAGCCGCTGTGGCGGGACCTGGTGGGTGAGGTGCTGCGCCGGGAGCGTCAGGAGCAGGAGCGGACGCTGAAGGACGTCGCCGAGGCCGCCCGGATCTCCATGCCGTACCTGTCGGAGGTGGAGCGGGGCCGCAAGGAGGCCTCCTCGGAGGTCCTCGCGGCCGCTGCCCGGGCCCTCGGCCTGAGTCTGGGCGACCTGCTGGCCCGGGCCCAGGGCGAGCTGGTCCGCATCACCTCCCGCCGCACGGCCCGCGACCGTGCGGTGCCGCGGTCCCCGCACAACGGACTCTGCCTGGCCGCCTGAGACGGGCGCGGGACGCCGGGCGGTCCGCCGGTCTCCGCATGCCGCCGGGCGGCCCGCACCATCCGGCTCCGCCCGGCCTCTCACACCCGGACGAGGCGCCGGCTCAGCACCTCGTCGGCCAGGCCGTAGGACACGGCCTCCTGCGCGGTGAACACCTTGTCGCGGTCCATGTCCGCCCGCAGCGTCTCCACGTCGTGGCGGGTGTGCCGGGACAGCACCTCTTCCACCTGGGAGCGGATCCGTATCATCTCCTTGGCCTGCAGCGACAGGTCCGACGCGGTGCCGCGCGCCCCGCTGGAGACGGGCTGCCCGAGCAGCACCCGGGCGTGCTCCAGCACGAACCTCCGGCCGGGATCGCCGCCCGCCAGCAGCACCGCCGCCGTGGACGCCGCCTGCCCGACGCAGAACGTGGAGACGGGCGCCTGCACGAACGTCATGGTGTCGTAGATCGCCATCAGCGAGGTGTACGAGCCGCCGGGGGAGTTGATGTAGATCGAGATCTCGCTCTCCGGTGCCGCGGACTCCAGATGCAGCAGCTGTGCGATGACGACATTGGCCACGCCGTCGTCGATCTCGGTGCCGAGGAAGATGATCCGTTCGGACAGCAGCCGGCTGAACACGTCGTAGGAGCGCTCGCCCTGCGGGGTGCGCTCGACGACGTTCGGAATCGTGTAGGTCCCCATCACTGCAGTCCCATCCGCCGCCGGTGCGCGCCGGGGAGGATGTCGCTCAGCGACTCCACGACGCGGTCGATCATCCCGTACTCGCGTGCCTGCTCGGCGGTGAACCAGCGGTCCCGGTCGCCGTCGCGGGAGATGGTCTCCGGGGTCTGCCCGGTGTGCTCGGCGGTGATCTCCTCGATGGTCCGCTTGGTGAACTCCAGGTTCTCCGCCTGGATCTCGATGTCGGCGGTGGTGCCGCCGATGCCACCGGAGGGCTGGTGCATCATGATGCGCGCGTGCGGCAGGGCGTAGCGCTTGCCCGCGGTGCCCACGCTCAGCAGGAACTGCCCCATGCTCGCGGCGAACCCCATGGCGACCGTGGACACGTCGTTGGGGATCAGCCGCATCGTGTCGTAGATCGCCAGGCCCGCGTGCACGGACCCGCCGGGGCTGTTGATGCACAGGCTGATGTCGGTGCGCGGGTCCTCAGCGGAGAGGATCAGCAGCTGGGCGCAGACCCGGTTGGCCGACACCTCGTCGACCTGGGTGCCGAGCAGCACGATGCGCTGCGCGAGCAGCTGGGCGGCGAGCTGGTCGTCGAAGCGGGTCAGGGGCGTGTCGCCGTCTTCCGCCCGCGGTTGCAGCATGGTCGGTGGTGCCATGGGAACTCCTCGTGGTGGCGCGGACGCCGTCGGCTCCACTGTCGGCCGCGGACGCCGCCCGCCGGCCGTTTCTCTGCCCCCGGCAGATTCGCCACGGGCAGAGCGTCACCCGGTTCGGGCGGCACTCGCCGGTGGCCGATGAGTTCCGGGCCCCCGGGCGGTCGGTACAGGTGAACGCGCGCCGACCGGCGCCGCACCCACGGGAGGAACCATGACCGCCAAGGGCTTCACCACCTGCCTCTGGTTCGACGGCCAGGCCGAGGAGGCCGCGAACTTCTACGTCTCCGTCTTCAAGGACTCCAGCCTCGGCGACACCCTGCACCACACCGAGTCGAGCCCCGGCTCCGAGGGCAACGTGCTGACCGTGGAGTTCGTGCTCAACGGGCAGCGGTTCGTCGCGCTGAACGGCGGGCCCGACTTCCAGTTCAGCGAGGCGATCTCCTTCGAGATCGACTGCGAGAACCAGGCGGAGGTCGACCACTACTGGGACAAGCTCGTCGAGGGCGGCGGCGAGCACGGGCCGTGCGGCTGGCTCAAGGACCGCTACGGAGTCTCCTGGCAGGTCACCCCGATCCGGCTGACCGAGATGCTGAAGGATCCCGACCGGACCAGGGCCGACCGCGTGATGAAGGCCATGATGCAGATGCACAAGCTCGACATCGCCGAGCTGGAGAAGGCGTACGCCGGCGAGTGATCGCCACACGGCGCGGGCCGGGCGGGGCCGCCGGGACACCCCCGCCGCCGGCCCCGCCCGTCGGCTCTGCCCGCCCCTCCCTGATCACCCGCGTGCTGCGCGGAATGCCCGGGGGAGCGGGCCGGGCGGTCCGCGGGGGGCCGACGTGGTGGGAGCCCACGCGGGCGCCCCGGCGGTCACCTGCGGCTCGGCGCGCGAGGCGCCCCGCGGGTGACTAGCGTGAGGAACCGGAGATCCCCGTCGAAACCCTCACAGACGCCCACAGACATCCCCCACGGGGATCCTGCACAGGGAGAAGGTCGGGACCATGGCTGTGTCACCCGAGGGCGCCCCTTGCTGGGCCGACGCGATGTTCAACGACGTCGAGGGAGCCAGGCGGTTCTACGGCGACGTCCTCGGCTGGACCTTCGGCGAGTCGTCGTCGGAGTACGGCAACTACACCCTCGCCTACGCCGGCGGCAGGGCGGCCGCCGCGGTGATCCCGCCCATGCCGGGGCAGGCGGGCAAGTCGCAGTGGTGCCTGTACCTGGCCTCGCCGGACGCGGCGGACACCGCGCGGAAGATCCGTGACAACGGCGGCGAGATCCTGATGGAACCGATGCAGGTCGCCGACTTCGGCTGGATGTGCCTGGCCCGCGACCCGGGCGGTTCGGTGTTCGGCGTCTGGCAGGCCGGCAGCCACCCTGGCTTCGAGACGGAGGAGGGCCGGCCCGGTGCGTTCGCCTGGGCGGAGGTCTTCACCCGCGAGCCCGCCGCGTCGGACGCGTTCTTCCCGGCCGTCTTCGGCTACACCAGCCGCGAGATGCAGGACGAGTCGATGGACTTCCGGGTGTACTACCTCGGTGAGCGGCCCGCGCTGGGCCGGATGGAGATGGGCGACGACTTCCCGCCCGAGGTGCCGCCCTACATCAACGTCTACTTCGGCGTCACCGACTGCGACGAGGCCGTGTCGAAGGCCACCGGGCTCGGCGGCGTGCTGCAGTTCGGGCCGATGGACACCCCGTTCGGCCGCGTCGCCGCGCTGACCGACCCGCAGGGCGCCGCCTTCTCGGTCATCGACACCACGAAGGCCGAGGGCGAGATGCCCCCGATGACCGAGGTGTGAGCGGCGCGCAGGGGCCCCGGTCACCGCTTTCCCGGTGGCCGGTACGGGCCGATGGGCTCCGCCGGGGCCGTCCCCCGGGCATGGCATGATCGGGGGATGCGTGAACGTGTTGTGGCCGCTTGCGACGGAGCCTCGAAGGGAAACCCCGGACCCGCCGGCTGGGCCTGGGTGATCGCCGACTCCTCCGAGACCCCGGTCCGCTGGCAGGCGGGGGCGCTGGGCAGGGCCACCAACAACGTCGCCGAGCTCACCGCTCTCGAGCGGCTGCTCGCGGCGACCGATCCGGACGTGCCGCTCGAGGTCCGTATGGACTCGCAGTACGCCATGAAGGCCGTCACCACCTGGCTGCCAGGCTGGAAGCGCAACGGGTGGCGGACGGCGGCCGGCAAGCCGGTCGCCAATCAGGAACTGGTGCTCCGCATCGACGAGCTGCTCCAGGACCGCACCGTCGAGTTCCGCTACGTGCCCGCCCACCAGGTCGGCGGCGACCCGCTCAACGACTTCGCCGACCGCGCCGCCAGCCAGGCCGCCGGCGAGCAGCGCGACGCCGGCAGCGAGCTGGGTTCGCCCGAGCCACCGCCCGCCCCCGCCGCCCCGGCGGGCCGGGGCGGCGGCAGACGCAGGAACGGCACCGCGGCCCGCACCTCCCGGTCCCGCTCCGGATCCTCCGCACGCACCATCAAGGCGAAGTTCCCCGGCCGCTGCTCGTGCGGCCGCTCCTACGCCGCCGGGGAGCCGATCGCCAGGAACGACCGCGGCTGGGGGCACCCGGAGTGCCGGACCGCCGGCAGCGCCTGACACCGGGTCCGGGCCGGGCGCGGCGCGTTCAGGCGTCGTAGGTGTAGTGCGGCGTGTGGTCCAGCAGGTCCGCCGGGGTCATGTCGTGCCACGGCCGCAGCGTCTCGTCGAGGTCCACCACGTCGGGCGTGCCGCCCGTCGGCAGATAGCCGGAGCGGGGGTGGCGGCGCTGCCATTCGGCCCACAGCTTGTCGATGTAGGCGTGGTGCAGCCAGAACACCGGGTCGTTGGGCGACGCCCCGGTGGCCATGTGCCCGCCGACCCAGACGTGCACCCGGTTGTGCAGATTGACGCCCCGCCAGCCCTCCAGGTGATTGCGGAAGCCGTCGGAGGCGCTGTTCCACGGCGGCATGTCATAGGTGGCGATCGACAGCACCGACTCCACCTCCGCCCGGGTGGGCAGCTGCCACCCGCCGGAGCCGAGCGACCGTCTGAGGAACGAGCGCCCGTCGACCCGGACGTTGATCGGCCAGTTCCCGCTGCTCGCCGCGAACGGGCCGTCCATCACCTGGCCGTCCCGGCTGCGTCCGGTGCCGCCCATGAAGTCCGGCGCCCACAGGGAGGAGCGAGGGGAGTTGTCCGCGGTCCAGTCCCAGTAGGGCAGCGCCACCGACGGGTCCACCGACTGCAGCGCCCGCTCGAACTCCAGCAGGAGTCTGCGGTGCCAGGGCAGGAAGGACGGTGAGCGGTGGCCGGTCCGCTCGCCGTGATCGGTGTCCGACATGATGAAGTCGTTGTGCAGGGAGACGAACGAGTCGTAGCGGCCGCTGCGCTTGAGCTCGAGCAGCGCGGCGACGAACCGGCGCTTCTCCTCGGCGGTCAGCAGGGCCTGGTTCTTGCGGACGGTCATGTGCGGGTGGCTCCCGGAGTACGTGCGAGTGCGGGTGGTGCTGCCTGCGATGCGGTTCAGACGGCTGCGGGGAAGGGCAGCAGCGCCGCGCCCTGCAGCTCGTCCACCGCGGCGCGCGCCGCGGCACGCGGGGTGGGCACCGGCTGGTAGTGGCTGACGACGCTGATCCAGGTGCCGTCGGCGTTGCGCATCACATGCAGCTCCACGCCGTCGATGAACACGGCGTAGTCGTCGCCGTGGTGGTGGCCGCCCGAGGTGCGGGGCCGGCCCTGTATCCGGCGGCCCTTGTACACCTCGTCGAAGGCGCCGGGCGCCTCGTGGTGGTGGCCGGCGGCGCGGGCGGCCGGGGCGAGGGCCGCGGAGGCGCCCGCGGCCGCGGTGAGGACGGCCGCGGCGGTGAGCGCGCCGCGTCGGCTGATCTCCGGCATGCGAATCCCCCTGAAAGGTTCGTTCGGGTGAGGTCCGCCGTATGCCTATCGGCCGCGCCGCCGGCGGTGGAAATCGCCGGGGGGCGGTTGGCCCGGATCCGGGCAATTCCACTCATGCGGTACAGAGTTGAATCAAGACGATCTTGCTGTCCGGCCGGGCGGCACCTTCATGGAGGGGGATATTCCGCTCCGCTCGTGGAGCCGGCGTGTGCGTTCTTCCGCGCCGGGCGCCCGGCACGTGGCGCAGGTCACCGCGCGAGATTGACGAGATCGAGGCGACTGCGCGAACCGGGGCACGGCCGGCCGGCGGAAGGCGTCCCGGCCTCGCCCGTTGCGAACGGCATCCCGGCCGACCGCCGGAGATGATCGCCCCCGCGACCGGCGGGTGGCCGGGAGCGGTGACAGACTGGCCGTCATGGAAGAGCGCACATTCCACAGGTCCGGGCAGCACGCCTCCGTCATCGGTCTGGGCACCTGGCAGCTCGGGGCGGACTGGGGCGACGTCGACGACAAGCAGGCCCACGCCGTCCTGGAGGCCGCGGCCGAGTCCGGCGTCAGCTTCTTCGACACCGCCGACGTCTACGGCGACGGGCGCAGCGAGCAGACCATCGCCTCGTTCCTCGGCGGACGCCCCGACCTGCATGTGCTGGTCGCCACCAAGATGGGCCGGCGCGTCGAGCAGATCCCCGAGAACTACGTCCTGTCCAACTTCCGCGCGTGGAACGACCGGTCACGCCGCTACCTCGGCGTCGACCGGATCGACCTGGTGCAGCTGCACTGCCCGCCGACGCCCGTCTACTCCCGCGACGAGGTCTTCGACGCCCTCGACACCCTGGTGGCCGAGGAGCGCATCGCGGCCTACGGAGTCAGCGTGGAGACCTGCGCCGAGGCGCTCGCGGCGATCGCCCGACCGAACGTGGCCAGTGTGCAGATCATCCTCAACCCGTTCCGCATGAAGCCGCTGCGCGAGGTGCTGCCCGCCGCCCGGGAGGCCGGGGTCGGCATCATCGCTCGCGTGCCGCTGGCCTCCGGACTGCTCTCCGACAAGTACACCAAGGACACCGTCTTCCCGGAGAACGACCACCGCACCTTCAACCGGCACGGCGAGGCCTTCGATCAGGGCGAGACCTTCTCCGGCGTCGACTACGCCACCGGTGTGCAGGCCGCCGCCGAGTTCGCCGCCCTCGCCCCCGAGGGGTACACACCCGCCCAGCTGGCGCTGCGCTGGATCCTGCAGCAGCCCGGCGTCACCACCGTCATCCCCGGCGCCCGCTCGCCCGAGCAGGCCCGCGCCAACGCGGCCGCAGCCCGCCTGCCCGAGCTGTCCGACGCCACCATGGAGGCGGTCCGCGGGCTGTACGAGAGGCGGATCAAGGATCAGGTGGAGCACCGCTGGTAGCTGCACGGCGCCGGCCGGATGCCCATGCGGGAGTCACGGAGGAGCAGGGCGCGAGGCCTCGTCAGCCCGGGCGGCCGACGGTGAGCCCCGCCGCGGTGGCGAGGTCGAAGCGGTCGTCGACGGCGACCACGTCACGGCCGGCGGCGTCCAGCAGGGAGGCGGCGATCGCCGCGCGCATCCCGCCGGCGCAGTGCACCCACACCGTGCCGTCCGGCACCTCGCCGAGGCGCGCGTGCAGCTCGTGGACGGGGATGTGGACGGAGCCGTCGATGCCACCGCCCGCGCGCTCCGAGCGGCGGCGCACGTCCAGCACGACGGGATCGTCCCCGCGCCGGCGGGCCGCGGCGAGGTCGGCGAAGCGGGCGCGGCGGAAGGAGGCGAGCCGCTCCCCCTCACGGATCCAGCCGGCCGGGTCGCCGGTGGCGGCGGCCGCCGGACGGTCGATGCCCACCCGGGTCAGCTCCCGCTGGGCGGTGGCGATCTGCTCCGGTGTCCGGGCGAGCAGGGTGACGGGCCTGCCCCACGGCATCAGCCAGGCCAGGTAGGTGGCGAGCCTGCCGTCGACCTCGACGTTGTACGACCCGGCGACATGCCCCTCGGCGAAGGCGGTGCGGCTGCGCAGGTCCACCACCCACTCCCCGGCCGCCAGCCGGGCGGCGATCTCCGCGGCGTACGCCCGCCCGGGCGGGGTGAGGTCGACCGGCGCGGGGCCGGCGGCGTTGGCCGGGCCCATGTGCGCGTAGTAGGCGGGCACGTCGTCCAGTCCGGCGAGCAGCCGGGCGACGAAGGTGTCGGCGTCCAGGGTCAGCGCGTCGTTGGTCCCCCGTTCCTTGCCGATCGTGGTCGCCTCCCCGTCGGCCTGGGTGGAGGAACAGAAGCTGCCGAACCCGTGGGTGGGCAGCACCCGCACCTCGTCGTCCAGCTCGTCGGCCAGCCGGTGGGCGGAGGCGTGCTGGGCGCGGGCCAGCTGCTCGGTCAGCCGGGGCTCGACCAGGTCGGGGCGGCCCACGGCACCCAGGAGCAGGGATCCGCCGGTGAACACCGCCACGTCGCGCCCGTCCTCGGCGAGGGCGTAGGAGGTGTGGTGCGGGGTGTGCCCGGGGGTGGCGATCGCGCGCAGCCGCAGGCCCGCATCGACGGTCACGGTGTCGGCGTCGGCGACGGGGGTGCGGCCGAACGACACCTGTGCACCGGCCGGCACCAGGTAGCGGGCGCCGGTGACGCGGGCCAGCTCCAGACCGCCGCTGACGTAGTCGTTGTGCACATGGGTCTCGGCCACGAGGGCGATGCGCGCCCCGCGCCGGGCCGCCGCGCCGATGACCCGGTCGATGTCCCGCGGCGGGTCGATCACCGCCGCGGCGCCGGGGCCGCCGGCCAGATAGCTCCGGTTGCCCAGCGCTTCGGACGCCAGTGTGTCGACGAAGAACACGGCTCCGACTCCTCTCGGACGATTCACCCCGGGCACCCCGGGAGGTGTCAGGCTCCACCCCGCAGCTGTACCGAGGGGTCACTCCGCCATCAGCGCGGCACGGCCCGCCTCGAGCCGGGCGACCGGCACACGGAACGGGGAGCAGGAGACGTAGTCGAGACCCGCGGCGTGGAAGAAGTGCACCGAATCCGGGTCCCCGCCGTGCTCGCCGCACACGCCGAGCTGCAGACCGGGCCGGGCGGCGCGCCCCTCGGCGACCGCGATCTGCACCAGGCGCCCCACGCCCTGACGGTCGATCGTCTCGAACGGGGACACCGAGAAGACGCCCTTGTCGAGGTAGGCGGAGAAGAAGGCCGCCTCGACGTCGTCCCGGGAGAAGCCCCATGTGGTCTGGGTCAGGTCGTTGGTGCCGAAGGAGAAGAACTCGGCCTCCTCGGCGATGAGTCCGGCGGTGAGCGCGGCCCTCGGCAGCTCGATCATCGTGCCGACCGGGCAGTCCAGCGGCATCCCGGACTCCGCGGCGACGTCGGCGAGCACCCGGTCGACCTCCTCGCGCACCAGGCGCAGCTCCTCGACCGTGTCGACCAGCGGCACCATGATCTCGGCCCGCGGGTCCCCGCCCGCGCGCCTGCGCTCCACCACCGCCTCGGCGATCGCCTGCACCTGCATGCCGACCAGCCCGGGGGCCACCAGACCGAGGCGCACCCCGCGCAGGCCCAGCATCGGGTTCTCCTCGTGCATCCGGTTGACCGCCTCGAGCAGTTGCGCGTCGTGCTCGCTGGGCGGGATGCCGCGGGCCTCGTCGGCGGCCAGGCGCACCGCGAGTTCGGTGCGGTCGGGAAGGAACTCGTGCAGTGGCGGGTCCAGCAGCCGGATGGTGACCGGCAGACCGTCCATGGCCTCCAGGATCCCGGTGAAGTCCTGCCGCTGCAGCGGCAGCAGCGCCCCGAGGGCCCGGTCCCGCTCCTCGGCACTGCGGGCCAGGATCATCGCCTCGACCAGCCGCCTCCGCTCACCGAGGAACATGTGCTCGGTGCGGCACAGACCGATGCCCTCCGCCCCGTAGCGGCGGGCGCGGGCCGCGTCCTCGGGGGTGTCGGCGTTCGCCCTGACCTCCAGCCGGCGCACCGTGTCGGCGTGCTCCATGGCCCGTGCCACCGCGTCGACCAGCGCGTCCGCACGTTCCCCGGTCTCGAAGTACCGCGCCACCGCCGAGTCCACCAGCGGGACCTCGCCCACGTACACGGCGCCCGCCGAGCCGTCCACGGAGATCACGGTGCCCTCCTCCACGGTGGTGCCGCCGGCGGTGAAGCAGCGGCGCTGCGGATCGACGGTGATCTCCTCGGCGCCGCACACGCACACCGTGCCCATACCGCGGGCGACCACGGCCGCATGAGAGGTCTTGCCGCCGCGGCTGGTGAGCACGGCCCGGGCGGCGACCATGCCCGGCAGGTCGTCCGGGTTGGTCTCCTCCCGCACCAGGACGACCTTCTCCCCGGCGGCGGCCCGCCGTACCGCCTCGGCGGAGTCGAACACCGCCGTGCCGACGGCGGCGCCGGGGGAGGCCGGGATGCCGTGCGCCAGCGGGGCACCGGCCGAGGAGGCGTCGAACCGGGGGAACATCAGCCGGACCAGCTGGTCGCCGCGGACCCGGGTCAGCGCCTCGTCGGCGGTGATCAGCCCCTCGTCGGCCACCGCGGCGGCGATGGTGAAGGCGGCCTCGGCGGTGCGCTTGCCCACCCGGGTCTGCAGCATCCACAGCCGGCCGCGTTCGATGGTGAACTCGATGTCGCACAGGTCACGGTAGTGCGCCTCCAACGCCGCCATGTGGCCGCGCAGTTGCTGGTACGCCTCGGGGGCGATCCGGGCGAGGTCGTCCAGCGGCACCGTGTTGCGGATGCCCGCGACGACGTCCTCGCCCTGCGCGTTGGCCAGATAGTCGCCGTACACACCGGGCCGGCCGGTCGCCGGGTCGCGGGTGAAGGCCACGCCGCTGCCGGAGTCGGGGCCGAGGTTGCCGAAGACCATGGTCTGCACGGTGACGGCCGTGCCGAGGTCGTCCGGGATGTGCTCGCGCTTGCGGTACAGCCGCGCCCGCTCGCCGTTCCACGAGTCGAAGACGGCCAGCACCGCCCGGTGCAGCTGCTCGGCCGGCGACTGCGGGAAGTCCTCGCCGGTCTCCCGGAGGATCAGCTTCTTGTACGTCTGAACCAGGCCCGCCAGATCGGCCGCGCCAAGCCCCAGGTCGTCCGCGGCTCCCACCTCCTGCTTGAGGCTCTCCAGGGCCCTGTCGAACAGGGCGCCGTCGACGCCCATCACCGTGGAGCCGAACATCTGGACGAGACGGCGGTAGGAGTCCCAGGCGAACCGCTCGTCACCGGCGGACTTCGCCAGGCCCAGCACCGAGTCGTCGTTGAGACCGATGTCGAGGATCGTCTCCATCATCCCGGGCATGGAGTGCCGCGCACCCGAACGCACCGACACGAGCAGCGGATCGTCGGGCTGCCCCAGCCTCCGCCCCGCGGACCGCTCCAGCGCGGTGAGATGCTCCCGGATCTCGCCCGCCAGACCCTCCGGCTCGCTGCCGGTGGCGAGGTAGGCGCGGCAGGCCTCGGTGCTGACGATGAAACCGGGCGGCACGGGCAGCCCGAGGCGGGCCATCTCGCAGAGATTGGCGCCCTTGCCGCCCAGCAGGCCGGCCTGGTCCCGGCCGCCCTCACTGAACGCGTACACATAGCGGACCATGTGGGTGCTCCTTCTCAGGACCGGTCATGGCGTCTTGCGCGGTTCGGGCCCGTTCAGGGGCCCGGCCGGGGGCTCCTCGCCGCCCTGGTCGAGGCGGAAGGGCGGGTACTCGTCGGTGAGCAGCGCCGCGTAGGCGGCCACCCGCAGCACCCAGCGGTTCAGGCCGAGCAGCAGGTCGTACAGGCCGCGCGGGTAGAGGCCGGTGAACGCCAGGGCGACACCGGCGAACAGGGCGAGCAGCCCGATGAGGCCGCCGTTGAACCAGGCCATGCGGGCTCCGCCGAGGAAGAATCCCAGGACCAGGTAGTGCGGCAGGACGAGCAGCCACCACTTCACCAGCACCAGGCCGCGCGAGAGGTGCCCGGGATACTCCAGGTCCCAGTGGGCCGGATAGTCGGGCACGTCGGCGAGGGTGAACGGCGGGTAGCGGTCGGTGCCCAGCGTGCCGTAGGCGTAGTACGCCACACGCCAGTTCCAGCGCAGTACACCGGTGGTGAAGTCGAACAGGGGCCGCGGGTAGCGGCCGGTGAACAGGATCGCGAAGAAGGCCACCACGCTCACCACCAGGACCGCCACCCACAGGAACAGCAGCACGATGTGGTGGGGGAGGGCGAGCAGCCATTTGACCAGCCACAGCCAGCGCGACAGCGGCTCGTCGAGCCGGGCGGTCAGCCGGGCCGGATACACCCCGGGGCTCGCCGGACCGGCCGGCGGGGAGGTGACGTGTGTGCTCATGGCGACCGGTCCCTTCGGAAGCCGGTGACGATCACGAGCGGCGAAGCGGTGCGTGGTCGTCCTTCTCCTGCTGGACCCCCTCGTTCCAGCATCCGTGAAAGCGGCCGAGTCCGCAGGGGCCGACCGGGCCACCGGCAGGGACCACCGGCACCGTGGCGGCACCCGGCCGCCGAGGCCGGCCTGGACGTGGACGAACGGTGCGAGAGGCGCCTGGAGGTGCCTGCCATGACTGGCGCGGACGGACGCCGGCCGATCGGGGTCGGGGTCGACCCCGACCCCGGTGAACGCCTGGCACTGGCCTGGGCCGCCGACGAGGCGCGGCGCCGCGGCCTCCCGCTGCGGCTCGTGCACGCCCAGGGAACCCCGGTCGGCGGCTACCGGTCCGGGGAGGCTGGGCCGTCCCGGGAGCAGTGGAACCGGGAACTGCACGGGCCGGGCGAGCGGCTGCTCAGGGACGCGGTGTCCTTCGTGGAGTCCCGGCAGCCCGAGGTGGAGGTCTCGGCGCTGCTGGCCGAGGGCGAGCCGGCGTGGGTCCTGCACGAGGAGTCCCGCCACGCCTCCCTGGCCGTGGTCGGCTCCCGGCATCCCGGCAGGCCGCGGACTGTTCTCCGCCGCGTGGCACTGCCGCTCGCGGCCCACGCCTCCTGCCCGGTCGTGGTCGTACCCGAGGCGGAGCACACCGCCACCGGGCAGCCCCCGTACCTCGTGGCCGGCGTCGACGGCAGCCCGCACTCGGCGGCCGCGGTGGACCCGGCGGTCGAGGAGGCGGCCCTGCGCGGCGCACGGCTGCGGGCGCTGTACGTGTGGCATCCGCCGCTGCTCGGAGTCCTCGACGAGCACGCGGCGACGGAGGAGTGCCGCCGCGTGCTCGCGGAGACGGTCGCCGGCCGCACCGGCACCCACCCCGACGTGGAGCTGCACCCGAGGTCGTCCGCGGCCACCCGGTGCGGGTCCTCACGGACGCCTCCGAGCACGCTCTCGGCCTGGTCGTCGGAACCCGCGGACACGGGGGTCTCGCCGGCACGCTGCTGGGCTCGGTGAGCCAGGGCGTGATGCGTCATGCCCCCTGCCCGGTCATCACGGTCCCGGCGTGAGACGGCGCGGACCTCCGCCGCGATGGCGGTGCCCCCCGACTCGTCGGAGGGTGGAGGGGAGGGGGAGTGAGGGACGGATGGTCCGCGCGCCGGCCGTCCCCACCAAGGCGTGGGGACGGCCGGACACGGCCGAGGAGGCGACCCACATGTCCGACGCGACCACCACCGACCTGTACGAGGTGACCATGGTCATGTCCTACCTCCGGGAGGACATGACCGCCCCCGCGACGTTCAGCCTCTTCGCCCGGGATCTGCCGGACGAACGGGGCTTCCTGGTCGCCGCGGGACTCGAACCGGCCCTGGACTACCTGTCCGGCCTGCACATCGGCCCCGAGGACGTCGAGGCCTTCGCCACCGCGCTGCACCGCCCGCCCGAGGACCTGCGGCACCTGCTCGGCCTGCGGTTCACCGGGGACGTGCGGGCGGTTCCCGAGGGCCGGATCGTGCTGGCCGGGGAGCCCCTGCTGGAGGTGACCGCGCCGCTGCCCCAGGCGCAGCTCGTCGAGACCTTTGTGCTCAACCAGCTGAACCACCAGACCGCGGCCGCCTCCAAGGCCGCGCGGTGCGTCATCGCGGCAGCGGGGCATCCGGTGGTCGACTTCTCGCTGCGCCGCACCCACGGCCCGCAGGCGGGGTTCGCCGCGGCGCGCGCGGGCGCCATGGTGGGCTTCGCCGGGACCAGCAACGTGGCCGCGGCCACCGAGCTGGGCATCCCCGCCGTCGGCACCATGGCCCACTCCTACATCGAGGCGTTCGCCGACGAGGAGGAGGCCTTCCGGGCCTTCGCACGGGCGCATCCCGGTCCGGTGGCCTTCCTGGTGGACACCTACGACACCGAGGAGGGCGTGCGCACCGCGGCCCGCGTCCTGAAGGAGCTCGGCCCCCGGGTCAGCGAGGGCGGCTCCGGGATACGGCTGGACAGCGGCGATCTCGGGGCCCTGGCGGCACGGGCCCGTGCCCTCCTCGACGACGCCGGCCTGCCCCGCGTGGGCATCATCGCGAGCGGCGGCCTGGACGAGTACGCCATCGAGGACCTGGTGCGCTCGGGCGCCCCGGTCGACACCTACGCCGTCGGCACCCGCGTGGGCGTGTCGGCCGACGCACCGTACCTGGACACGGCGTACAAGCTGGTGGAGTACGACGGCCGCCCGGTGATGAAGCTGTCCTCGGCGAAGGCCACGGCGCCCGGCCGCAAGCAGGTGTTCCGCGGGCCCGAGGGCGCCGATGTGATCGGCCTGGCCGACGAGCAGCCGCCCGACGGGGCGACGCCCCTGCTGGAGACGGTGATGCGAAACGGGCGGCGCACCGGCCGGCGCACCACGCTCGAGGAGTGCCGGGAGCGGTTCACCACCGACCTGGACGCGCTGCCGCCGCAGGCCCGCCGGATCCGGGAGCCCGTCGCACCGCGCGCCACGGTTTCCGGACCGCTGAGCACCCTCACCGCCCGCGTCCGGCACCACATCGAGGAGCAGGTGGCGGCGGCCTGACCGCACACGCACACCATGGCTGCACGGAACGGCTCAGCGGGCCGTCTGCTGCCCCTTCTGCCCCTTCCCGTGCGCCGGTTCGCCGGTGAGGCGGGGTTCCACGTCCACGACGCCCTCCACGGCACGCACCAGCCGCACGGCGAGCGGGATGAGCGAGGTGTCGCGGACATGGCCCTCCAGGGTGACGACTCCCTCGTCGACGCTCACACGGATGCCGTGGCTCAGGGCCGGGAAGAGGTAGGACACCACCGTGCGGCGGACCTCGTCCTCGATCTCCTCGTCCGGCCGCAGGAACACCTTCAGCAGGTCGGCGCGGCTCACGATGCCCTGCAGCATGCCGAGGTCGTCGACCACGGGCAGCCGCTTGACGTGCCGTACGGCCATGATCCTGGCCGCCTGGGACAGCGTGGCGTCGGGGCGGACGGTGATCGCCGGCGTGCTCATCAGGTCCCGCGCCGTCACCGCCCCGGCCTTGGCGACGTCGGCCAGACGGCCGCGCTGCCGCAGCAGGCTCGGCTCGTCGTCGCGGAACTCTTCCTTGGGCAGCAGGTCGGCCTCGGAGACGACGCCGACGACACGGCCCTCGCCCTCCAGCACGGGGAGCGCGCTGACCTTCCACTGCTGCATGGTCTGGACGATCTCCTTGAACGGCGCGTCGCGTCCGACGGCCACGACCGTCCGGGTCATCACATCGCTGACGGTGTGCGGGGTACCAGGCACCGCGGTCCTCCTCGGGCCTCGCCGGGGGCGGGTTCGTGCCGCGTGTCCGGCCGTCGCGGCAGGGGCGGCTTCAAGCCCGCCGGCGGTCCTCGGCCGTACACCTCCACGATCGCCCCGAACCGGCGCGGTGCAACCCGGGCCGGTACCGCGGTCCGCGGGCCCGTGCCGGTGTCGCGGCCGGGCCCGTGCGGTGCGACGGTGTTGACAGGGGGCCGCAACGCGGTGTCCGCCGGGAACGGAAGGCGGCCGCCGGTGCAGGAAGGCGGTGGTGACCATGGTGCTCCCGCTGGTCGTGGGTGTCGACGGGTCGGACTCCAGCCTGGAGGCCGTGGACTGGGCCGTGGACGAGGCCACGCGCCTCGGGCTGCCCCTGCGGCTCGTGCACGCCTCCCTGTGGGAGCGCTACGAGGGGCGGGCCCCCTCCTTCGGTACCGACCGCCCCGCAGAGGAGGTCATGGCCGAGCACATCGCGGCGTCCGGCGCCGAGCGCGCCCGGGCCCGCAACCCGGAGCTGGAGGTGTCGGCCGAGGTCGTGCCCGAGGACGCCGTCTCCGCGCTGCTGCGCGCCGCCCCCGACGCCTTCGCCGTGGTGACCGGCTCACGCGGACGCGGCGGGATCGCGGGAATGCTGCTGGGCTCGGTGAGCCTCACCGTGGCCGCCCGGGCCGTGTGCCCGGTGATCGTGGTGCGCGGCGGGGAACGGAACCGGCGGGGGCGTCCGGCGGGGTCGTGCTCGGTGTCGGCGACCCCGGACAGAGCTCGGCCGCTGTGCGGTTCGCCTTCCGCGAGGCGGAGGCGCGCGACTGCGTCCTGCACGCGGTACGGGTCTGGCGCCGGCCCGCCCACGAGCACTTCGACCATCTGCTGACGGCGGCCGACGCCGCGGACGTCAACGAGGAACGCGCCGGGGCGCTGCTGACCGACGCGCTGCACGAGCCCGGCCGGGACCATCCGAAGGTGGACGTGCGCCCCCGGGCGGTGGAGGGGGTGGCTCACAAGGTGCTGCAGGACGCCTCCGCGGAGGCCGATCTGCTGGTGGTGGGCGCGCGGCGGCGGCACGGTGCGGTCGGCGGCCTGCAGTTCGGGCGGGTGGCCCACGCCCTGCTGCATCACGCCGCGTGCCCGGTGGCCGTCGTCCCCGAGGAGGTGTGACCCGGCCCCGGACAGGAACCGGCCGGCCCCGGGCCGGCGGCGGGGCTCAGGGCTCGAGGCGCAGCTGCCACTCGCGTTCCTGGTCCCCGGAGGCCGCGCCCGCGTCGTGCGCCGTGAACGCGCCGGCCAGGGTGTCACGGGCCCGGCGCACCGCGAGCGGGGTGCCCTGCACGGTGACGCCGACCGGGGCGGACAGCCGGCCGGCCTCGCCCGGCCCGCCGTCGTCGCCCTCCGAGGTGAACGTCGCCGTGTGGACCGTCGCCCGGTCGTCGGAGGGCAGGGCGTCCGGCGCCCCGAAGGCGCCCTCGAGGGCCCGGACGACCGTGCGGGCGTCGTCCGCGCCGCCGTCCATCGTCACGGTGAGCTGGGTGTCGGTCATGAACTCCGTGCCCTTCGGAAGTCGGGGTCGTCGCGCAGGCCGTGTAACCGGACCGGAGCCCGGCAAACCGTTCCGGTTGCCCGGGCTTCGCCCGGGAGGACCGCCACGGACGGGGCAGGAGCGGGAAGGAAGAGGCAGACTGGGCGCACACCGGGAGGCACCGTGTCGGACACACCGGGCACACCGGCCGCTGAGGACGGCCAGGTCAGGCGGCGAGGGCGCAACGAGACCGAGGAGGAGCGGGCGGACCGGATGTGGGTCGAGCTGATCCAGGAGGTCCGCGTCGCCCAGATGGGTGTGCAGATCCTGTTCGGCTTCCTGTTGACGGTCGTCTTCACCCCGAAGTACGACGACCTGTCCGGCACCGACCAGACCATCTACATCGTCACGGTCGTGCTGGGCGCCTGCGCCACCGGCGTGCTCATCGGCCCCGTCTCGCTGCACCGGCTGGTCTCCGGACGGAGGATCAAACCGCAGGCGGTGACCTGGGCGGCCCGGATGACGCTGCTCGGGCTCGTGCTGCTGCTGCTCACGACCTGCGCCTCGCTGCTGCTGATCCTGCGGGTGGCGACCGGCGACGGCTATGTGCCCTATCTGGTCGCCGGGGTGGTCTTCTGGTACCTGCTGTGGTGGTTCGGGCTGCCCATGTGGGTGCGGTACCGCTACACCACCCGCTGAGACGGACCGGCCGTCCGGATCAGTCGTCAGCTCCCGGCCAGGACGTCGGCGAGGAAGTCGTCCACGCGGACCTGCTCCGAGCCCGGCGCGACCATGCGGTGGGTCTCGGTGAGGAACTCCCCGACGGCCTCGGCCCACACGAACACCACCGCGTGGTGCCGGCTCCCGTCGGCGTGCGCCTCGCCGAGGAAGTCCATCCGCAGCTCCCGCGCCGCACCCCGGTCCTCGGGCCGCAGCCGCACGTCACCGCAGCCGACCGGGCGCCTCAGCCCTTCCAGCAGCATGTCGCGGTCCAGCCGCCACCGTGCCAGGACCCGGCCGTCATGGCTGAAGACGACGGTGACGGCGAACGGGTCGTCGGGGGTGTAGCTCAGATGGGCGAGCACGGGAAAGCGGTCCGTGACGCCCGCCCGGACCTCCACCACCAGGGTCTTGTGCAGGTTCGAGTTCACGACCAGAGCCCTTCGCCGGAATGCAGGTGCAGGGCCCTCTAGTACCCCGCATCCGCGCGACATGCTCAGCCGCGACCGCCGGATCACACCGGCTCTCACCCGAAGGCGCCGCGCAGCGCCGGGAGCAGGGTCTTCTCCGACCAGTCCAGGTAGTCCGGCTGCGACTCGCCGCCGATCTGCACCAGCGCGATCTCCGTGAACCCGGCCTCCGCGTACGGGCGCACCGCGTCCACGAACGCCTCCGGGTCGTCGCCGCACGGGATCGACTCCGCCACGTCCCCGGGCCGCACGAACTGCGTCGCCGAAGCGAAGGAGTCGGGGTGCGGCAGCTCGGAGTTCACCTTCCAGCCGCTGCCGAACCAGCGGAACTGCGCATGGGCGCGTTCGACGGCGGCCTCCCGGTCCGGGTCGTAGCACACCGGCAGCTGCCCCACCCTCGGTTTGCCCGCGCCGCCGTGCCGGTCGAAGGCCGCCAGCAGCCCTGCCTCGGGCTCGGTGGCGATCACCAGGTCGGCAAGCCGTCCGGCCAGGGCGCAGGAGCGCTCCCCGGAGACGGCGACACCGATCGGCGGCGGCTCCTCGGGCAGGTCCCACAGGCGGGCCGACTCCACGTCGAAGTGGGCGCCCCGGTGGTTCACATGGCGCCCCTCGAAGAGCGCACGGATGATCTCCACCGCCTCCGCGAGCATCTCGTGCCGCACATCGACCGAGGGCCAGCCGCCGCCCACCACGTGCTCGTTGAGGTTCTCCCCGGAACCCAGCCCCAGCCGGAACCGGCCGCCGGACAGCAGCTGCATGGTCGCCGCCTTCTGCGCCACCACCGCCGGGTGGTAGCGGAACGTCGGGCAGGTCACGTACGTCATCAGCGGGATCCGGGAGGTGGCCTGCGCGGCCGCGCCCAGCACGCTCCACGCGTAGGGCGAGTGCCCCTGCGACCTCAGCCAGGGGAAGTAGTGGTCCGAGGTCACGGAGAAGTCGAACCCCGCCTCCTCGGCGCGCACCAGATGCCCCACCAGTTCCCGCGGTCCGGCCTGCTCGGTCATCATCGTGTACCCGATCCGCACCATGCCGCCCGGGTCCCCCGACGGGCCTCCGGGAAACGGCAGAGCCTGCGGCCGGCGGCGTCGGACGCCGCGGCCGGAGGACGCCGGAGGACGCCGGAGGACGGTGGACCGTACAACGGGTTGCGGGAGAGGATCCCCCGCATGACACACCAGCCGCTGCCCTCCGCAACCCCGGCCGCCATGGGCGTCGACGCTCCGGGTGTGCAGAACTTCCTCGACGCCCTGGAAGCCTCCCCGGAGATCGAGCCGCACAGCCTGATGATCCTGCGCCACGGCCGGCTGGTCGCCGCCGGCTGGTGGGCGCCCTACGCTCCGGACCGCCCCCACCTGCTGTACTCGCTCAGCAAGAACTTCACCGTCACCGCCGCCGCCCTCGCCGAGGCCGAGGGCCTGCTCGACTTCGACGCGCCGGCCGTCTCGTACTTCCCCGAGTTCCGGGCGGACATCACCGATCCGCGCAGCCGGTCGATCCGGGTACGCCACCTCGCCTCGATGGCCAGCGGCCACCATCAGGAGATGCTGGACCGGGCCGTGGCGGCGGACCCCGGTGAGCCGGTGCGCGGCTTCCTGCTGCAGCCCCCGGAGAGCGAGCCCGGCACCGTCTTCGCCTACAACCAGCCGAACACCTACACCCTCGGCGCCATCGTGCAGCGCGTCACGGGGCAGTCGCTCAGCGGGTATCTGCGCCCCCGTCTGCTGGACCCGCTCGGCATCGGCGAGGTGCACTGGCTGCGGGACGGCACCGGCCGGGAGATCGGCTTCAGCGGACTGCACGCCACCACCGACGCCGTCGCCCGGCTGGGGCAGCTGTATCTCGCCGACGGCAGGTGGCAGGGCAGGCGGCTGCTGCCCGAGGGCTGGGTGGCCCGTGCCTCCCGGCGTCACATCGCGACGGCCGATCCGGAGGGGGACCGGCCGGACTGGGGACAGGGCTACGGCCTGCACTTCTGGATGGCCCGGCACGGCTACCGGGGCGACGGCGCCCACGGCCAGTTCTGCCTGGTGCTGCCCGAGCACGACGCGGTGATCGCCGCGACCTCGGCGAGCGGGATGCAGGACTACCTGGACCTGGTGTGGCGGCATCTGCTGCCCGCCTTCCGCCCTCGGCCGCTCGTCGGCCGGGACGCCGAGGACGCGGCCCTGGGCGAGCGCCTCGCCCGGCTCGCCCTGCCCCCGGCCACGGGCAGCCCCGAGCCCCCGCGCCCGGACCCGGCTCCGGTCACCTTCACACCCGCCGGCGGCGTCTGCACGGACCAGCCGGGCCTGACCGCCGTGGACGTCGAGGCGCGGCCCGGCGGCGAGTCGGCGGTGAGCCTCACCGAGAACGGGCACCGGCTCGGCCTGCGCCTGCGCGGCGAGGGCTGGACCGTGGCCGAACAGCCCCTCCCGACGGCGGTGAGCGGCGGCTGGACCGACGACGGCAGGCTGGTGCTGGACGTGCTGTTCCTCGAGACACCGCACCGGCTGACCCTGGTCTGCTCCCGCGCCGACCGGACCTTCACCGCCCGCTGGCACACCCAGCCGCTGCACACACCGCCCCTGCGAGCGCTGCGCGCGCCGCGCGGCACCGACTGAGGTCGCGCGAGCCGGGGTCGTCACACCTGACCGCAGGCGTCGGCGAGGCCGTCGTGCGAGGCGTCGGGCGAGGGCACAGGAGCCTCGTGCTCAGGCCGCGGCCGGGCGGAAGGTACGCAGGAAGGTTTCCAGGGCCCTTCTGCTCTCCGCGTCGTCCCAGTCGTCGGCCGGGGTCGTCCAGCGGAGGGAGAAGCCCCGGCCGGCGCCGAGGACGACGCCGCGGCCGAAGGTGCGGACCCTGGTGTCGTTCCGCTCCTCGGTCCACTCCATGTCGGCCGCCCTGCGGCCCTGGTACTTCGTCGCGCGGATCTCGCCGATCCGGTCGTAGTCGCCGTCGCGCTTCAGGGCCGGCTCCACGTCGTCGCGCCAGACGGCCACCGGGTCGGGGCCGACGCGTTCGCTGTAGGTGACGGCGAGGGTGCGTGGGTCCTGCTCGGCGCCGAAGGTGACCCGGTACGCCACGTCGCCCGCGCGGGAGGTGTCCAGCCGTTTCCAGCCCTCGGGGAGCGCCACGGAGAAGCCCTCGGGCGCCCGGTACAGCTGGAAGCCGGGCGGCAGCTTGTCCGTGTCCGAGGGGGAGGGGCTCGGGGCGGCGGAGGACGGCGGGGCCGACGGGGCGTCACCGGGTGTGTCCGTGGCGTCGGGTGCGCCGGGTGCGCCGGGCGACGAGGCGGAGGGAGACGGGGTGTCGGCCGTCTCGGGTTCGGAGTCGCCGCCGGGCAGGGCCTGCGTCGCCGTCAGCACCGCGACCGCCACGGTCATCACGGCGAGCGTGGTGCCGACGACCATGGTCCTGCGGCTCCACTCCCGGCCCACGCCGCGCAGGGCGACGGCGGCGTCGCGCAGCCGGGGGCCCGGCACGGGGGCGGCCGATGCCGAGGCGGAGTCCTCGTTCACGATCCGGGTGAGGACCTCCCGCGCCACCTCGAGGTCGAGCCGTTCGCGGGGATCCTTGCGCAGCAGGCCCTGCACGAGCCGGGTGAGCGGTCCGGCCCGCAGCGGGGTGCGCAGCGGCAGCCGGTCCACTCCTTTCAGCGTGGCCTCGGGGCGCCCCCGGTCACGGTACGGGGGCCGCCCCTCGAGCATGGTGTAGAGCAGCGCCCCGAGCGCCCACAGGTCGGTGGCCGGGCCGATGCGCTCACCGCGCGCCTGCTCCGGCGACGCGTACGCCGGTGCCGTCAGCCGCGGGGCGTCGGTCGCCTGGGACAGGCCCCAGCCGGTGACGACCACAGGACCGGTGTCGCGCACGAACACATGGCCGGGGCCGAGCTCGCCGTGCGTGATGCCCACGGTGTGCGCGGCGTCCAGCACGTCCAGCAGCTCCAGACCCACCCGGGCGGCCCGTACGTGGTTGAAGGTGCCCTGCTCCGCGAGGAGGGCACCGAGCGAGGTGCCGTCGATCCAGGTGGTGGCGGTCCACAGGCAGCTGGCCTCGGCGACGGCCTCGATGACGGTGGCCATCCGCCCCGGGCACAGCCGGGTGACGTCCTCGGTGGTGCGCAGCACCCGGTCGGGGACATGGGGCAGCAGCTCGCCGAGCGGATCCTCGGGCAGCCGGCTCTCCATGACCAGGCAGGGCCTGCCGGTCCGGGTGTCGTCGGCGTACCAGCAACGAAGATTGGTCTCGCGATGGAGGACCTCGACCAGCCGGTACCGTCCGGCGACCGACTCGTTCGTGGAGACGCGCGCCCTGCCCATGACCCATCCCTCGTCGAACCACTGTGTCCCGCGTTTGCCACAGATACGAGGGACCGGGCCGGATCCGTTCAATACGCGGCGGGAAAATCCCGGGGTTTTCCGGGAATCCGGGTTCCGCTTCAAAAGGGGCGAGCGCGTGTGCGAGGGAAAACAGCCAGCGGGGGCGGTTCGCCGCTCACCTGCGGCATGTGCTCCCGTCAGGCCGGGGAGCCCATTGCGTTTTCCGGCCCCCGCAGGACCGAATTCCGGCCCCCACCTGGTAGTAACCCGCGGTAAATGCGACGGCGGGCCGGTCAGCGGCTCGGAGACCGCACCGGCCGGAATTCGGCGGACGGTTTTCCGGGCCGCGCGCGGCGCTCAGCGCAGACCGAAGCGGGACGCCCAGGCGATCATGTCCCCGGGGGTCGCGTTGCCCCCGCAGACCACCAGGCCCAGCCGGGCCCCGCCGCCCACCCGCTCCAGCACCCGCCGCGCGGCGGGCAGCAGACAGCCGGCGGCCGGCTCCGTCCACACCTTGGCGTGCTCGGCGAGCTCCAGCGAGCCCGCCACCGCCTCCCGGTCCGGCACCACCAGCACCTCGGTGACCAGTTCCGCGACATGCTCGTACGTCAGCTGCGACACGGACGGGGCGCTGAGCGTGGACACGATCGACGACAGCTCGACCGGCACCGGCCCGCCCGCCGCCAGCGCCCGGGACATCGCCTCGGCGCCCTCGGTCTCCACGCCCCAGATCCGCACCCCGGGCCGCCGCGCCCGCAGCGCCGCCGCGACCCCGGCGATCAGCCCGCCGCCGCCGATGCTCACCAGCACGTCCGTCAGCTCGCCGGCGTCCTCGGCGAACTCGAGACCCACCGTGCCCTGACCGGCGATCACCACCGGGTCGTCGAAGGGGTGGACCAGCGTCAGACCCTCCCGCTGGAGCTGTTCGGTCAGCGCGAACGCCCCGGCCATGTCGTCGGTCAGCCGCACCAGCGCACCGGCCGACTCCGCGATCTCCACGGCCCGCGCGGGCGCCGAACGCGGCATGACCACCGTCGCCTTCACATCCAGCGCCGAGGCCATGACCGCCAGCGCGATGCCGTGGTTGCCGCCGCTCACCGCCACCACACCGGCGTTCCGCTCCGCCTCGGTCAGCGACAGCAGCTTCGCCGCGGCGCCGCGCGCCTTGAACGAGCCGGTGCGCTGCAGCAGCTCCAGCTTCGCCGTGGCCGGGACGCCGAGCAGTGCCGACAGCCCCGGACTCGGCACCGTGGGGGTGCGCACCACATGGTCCGCGATCCGCCCGGCGGCGTCCTCGATCTCCTGGATCCCGATCACGTGTCCTGTTCCTTCCCGGCGCGGCGGATCGTGGGCATGGGGTCCGCGCCATCACGACCCTCACCCGGGGCGACGGCCCCGGTCAACCGGGTTCAGCGCTGCTGCGGCCGGTGCGGGGCGCCGCGCCGGGCCGTACCACGACATGCCCCTCGCCCTGCAGCATCAGCTGCACGGCCTCGCCCGAGCCAGCCGCGGAGCATCGGCCCGGGCGACTGCGAGCGGTGCAGCGCGGTGGCCGGCCCGGCCGTCCAGCCGGCTGCCGCGTCGGTGTCCACGTACACCGGGTACCGCGGCGAGACCGGGATCACCAGCGGGTCGCCCTCGCACGCCGGGCCGCGCCTGCCGTGGGCCTGCCGTAGCGGACGCACGTGGCGTTCTCGACCGCCATGCCCGGCGCGGTGGCGGGCTGCACGATGCGCCGGCTGGTGAACGGGTCACCCTTCACAACGGCATCCTCGCCCGGCGGGCCGCACCGGGCCAGGGCCGGTGCGGGGCAAGACCTGGCCGATTCCCGGCGGTCGGCCGGCCGGCCTGCCTCAGCCGCCGAACAGCTGGGTCCAGTACAGGCCCGCCCGGCCGCCGCCCGCCAAACCCACCCCGAGGCGGTCGAAGGCGGGCTTGAGGATGTTGGCGCGGTGCCCGGGGCTGTTCATCCACCCCTGGACGACCTCGGCGGCGGAGCGCTGGCCGCAGGCGATGTTCTCGCCCACGGTGCGCCCGGTGAAGCCCGCCGCGGCGGCCCGGTCCCAGGGCTTGCTGCCGTCGGGCGCGGTGTGGGAGTAGAAGTCCCGTGCCACCATGTCGGCGCTGTGCGCCTGCGCGGCGGAGGCGAGCCGCGGGTCGGAGGCCAGCGGCGGCAGCCCCGCCCGCACCCGTTCCCGGTTGGTGAGGTCCAGGACCTCGGCCACGGTGCGGTTCAGGCCCTCCGGGGTGAGCGGACTGGCCCACACCGCCGTCCAGTAGACATCGCCCCGGCCGTCGGCGTGCGCCACCCCCACATGGACGTACGCCGGGTCGCACAGCGTGCGCCGGGCGCGCCGGCCCTCCAGACAGCAGGTCACGAACTCGCTCGCCGTGCGCGGCCCGGACACCAGATGCTCGCCCAGCGTCAGATACGGATACCCGGCGCCGACGATGCGCCGGTAGACGGAGACCCCGTCCCGGCTCTCCACGCCGAGCCGCCCGTCGGCCGCCATCGCCCCGGCGTGCGCCCGTGCCGCCCGGGCCAGCCGGGCGTCGAAGGAGACGGGCGGTGAACCGGCCCGCGCACGAGCGGAGTTGACCGCATCCAGGAAGCCCGCGGGCGCGTCCCCGGCCCCGTCGGACGCACGCTGCCGGTCGCCCGCCGCGGGTGCCGTGCCGCCCCCGGCCGGTACGGCAGCGGGGGGCGCCGGCTCCTCGTCCGTCACCTCCACACCGAAGTCCCGCGCCAGGCCCGCGAGTCCGTCCGCGTACCCCTGGCCCAGGGCCCGCAGCTTCCAGGTCCCGCCGCGCTGGTAGATCTCCGCGAGCAGCAGCACCGACTCCTGGCGCGGGCGCGGCGGGGTGAAGCGGGCGACCTGCCGGCCGTCGGAACCGGTCACCCGCAGGGCGGGGGAGGGCAGCTCGCTCAGCGCCGTGCCGGGGTCCGCGGGGCTGACGGCCACCGTGACCCGGGTCGCGCCGGTCCGCAGCGCACCCGGGTCGACGACCAGCCCGCCCTCCTCCAGGCGAACGCCCGGCGCCGACGGCTGGTTGTAGAAGACGAAGTCCGCGTCGTCCCGCACCTTCAGACCGTCGTCCGTGATCAGCGCGGACACGTCGAAGGGGCCGGGCACCCGGACCCGTACGGCACCGTCCGGCAGCGCGCGATTGCCGCCGGGGACCAACTCGCTCATCACGCCGCCCTGCTGTCGTCGTTCCGGACCTGTGGGGATGTGTCCGGAACAACGCCTCGAACCGGGACCGCGGTTCCCGGTTCCGGGGGGTCAGTCGCGGGCGACCGCCGGAGCCACGTCCTCGTACCGCTCGGCCGGCGCGGCGGCCTTCCGCTGCGCCGCCTGCTTGCCGCAGAACGCGGCGTCCAGGGTGCGCAGCATCGTGTTCATCACCTCGGCGCTGTTCGAGGTGTTGGCGAGCGCGGTGAGGCTGCGCCGGCCGTCCGAGGAGGCGAACGCGTAGGTGTAGTAGCCCTGGACGGCGCCCGTGTGCCCGTACACCGAGATGCCGCAGGACAGGCCGCGGCGCCGCAGCCCGAGCCCGTAGGCCTGCCCGGTGCCGGCCGGCACCCAGCGCCGCATCTCTGCCAGGCTCCCCGCGCTGGTCAGCCGCCCCGAGAGCAGGGCCGTGAGGAAGGTGTTGAGGTCACGGGTGCTGGAGATGACGGCCCCCGCGCTCTGCGCCCAGGACACCGTCTGCTCGGTGGCGTCCACGAGCGGTGCACCGGCCTCGTCCGGGGTGAGGTAGCCGCGCGTGTGACGGCCGGGGATGGTGGTGCCCGGATGCACGTAGTGGGTGTCGCGCAGCCCGAGCGGCTCGATGATCCGCCGCCGGTACTCGGTGGCGAGGGAACGGCCCGTCAGCTCGCGGATCAGCATGCCGGCGACGACGAAGTTGGTGTTGGAGTAGCGGTAGCCGCCGCCCGGTTCGGTCGTGCGCGGGTGCTCCAGCGACAGCCGGACCAGCTCACGCAGGGTGAACGTCCTCGTCCGCACCGCCTCGAAGCCGTCCACGGTGCGGGCGAACATGTCGTTGGTGTAGTCGTACAGGCCGCTGCGGTGGCTGAGCACATGACGCACCGTGATGCGCTTGTCCGGCAGCAGACCCGGCAGGTACGTCCCGACCGGCGCGTCCAGTTCCAGCTTGCCCTCGTCCACCAGCTGCAGCAGGACCGTCGCCGACATGACCTTGGTGACGCTGCCGATGCGGAAGCGGTCGGCGGTGCTCAGGGCCCGGCCGGTGGAGCGGTCGGCCACACCGGTGGTGGCGCGGTACAGCGAGCCGTCGTCGTCGATCCGCGCCATCGCGCCGGGCGCGCCCTGCTCGCGTGCCGTGTCCAGCAGACGCAGCAGGCCGCTGGTGTCCGGCGCGGGAAGGGCGGCGGTCTCCTGGCCGGAGGCTGCGGCTTCCCGGTCCGGGGACGGGGCCTTTCGGTCCGCCGCGGCCGCGTGGACCGGAACCGCCAGAAGGCAGAGACCGGCCACCGCTGCCGCCGCTCCTCTGCGCAGCACCGCCGCTGACACCATGTCCGCTGAACTCCCGCTCGCCCGACGATCCGGCACCTGACACCACGGCAGTACCCAGGAGTGACCGTTCGGTCACGGAGCGTTGCCGGGTGCGGTCACCCTACTACCGCGACAGGCGTTCACACCGGCCGCAGGGAGCGCGTGCCCCCGGAAAGGCCGAATGCGGAGGGCCGGGAAAGAGGCCTCCTACGCGTCGAGCAGACCCTTGCGGTGCGCGATGGCCACCGCCTCGGTGCGGCTGGAGGCGCCCAGTTTGGCGAGGATGTTGGACACGTGCACGCTCGCCGTCTTGCCGGTGATGAACAGCTCCTCGCCGATCTGCCGGTTGCTGCGTCCCTTCGCCAGCAGCCGCAGCACCTCACGCTCGCGCGCGGTGAGCAGCGACGGGCGCTCCCCGTTCCGCGGCGTCCGCGCCAGACGGCCGCGGCTCACCAGCTCGTCGAGCCGCTGCCGCAGCACGGTGGCGCCCAGCCGCCCGGCGACCTCGCGTACCGCGTCCGCCTCCCGTGCCGCCTCCTCGCGCGCTCCGGCCGCCAGCAGCGCCTCGGCCCGCCGCAGCCCGCACCGGGCACGCTCATAGGCGTCCCCGTAGGCGAAGGCGTCCACCGCCCGCTCCCAGGCCGCGGCATCCGGGCCCGACACGGCCCGCCGCCACTCCGCCTCCGCTCGCGCGAGCCACGCCTGCCCCTCCGGGCCCTGCGGGGTGCCGTCATGGCTGTGCGCGGCCGACTCCCGCGCAGCCTCGACCAGTTCGGTCGCCGTCCCGGTCCAGCGCGCGAGCTCCGCCTCGCCGGCCGACGTGCGCGCCCGCACGGCCGCGTCGGCCACCGGGGCCAGGGCGAGCGCCGCCAGCCGGACGGTCACATCCGGTGTGCCGGCCTTGTCCGACAGCGCCCGCACGGTGGACCGCATCCACCGCACGGCGTCCTCCGGATCGTCCCGCAGCGCGGCCGCCTCGGTCAGGGCGATGCCGGCGACCAGCGTCGCCATCCAGTCGAACGGCCCGTCCAGCAGGCGCCGGGCACGGTCGGCCGCCGTGAGGTCGCCGCGCGCGAGGGCGATGTACAGCGCCGGCGCCATGGTGTACCCGCCCGCGGCGGACAGCGCCTCGGTATCCGCCTCGGCCGCCCGCAGGCACTCGTCCCAGCGGCCCAGCACATACAGCACCGTCAGCCGCAGGTGCCGCATCTCCAGCGGATACGGCGAGGACAGCAACCCGGCGCGGCGTGCCAGGGCGAGACCCTCCGTCACCCAGGACAGGCAGGCGTCGAGGTCGCCGGACTCGTAGCAGCCCATGGCGAGGTTGAACAGCGCCCGCAGCTCCACCGGGGCATGGCCCGCGGTCCGCGCCAGCTCCCGCGCCCGGGTCAGCAGCTCCCGGCCCTCCGGGGAGTGCCGGTGCCGGCCGTCCAGGCCGACCAGGGAGATCAGCAGATCGGCCTGCGCGTCGGGCATGCCCAGTCGCCCGGCCGCCTCGAGCGCCCGGCGGCCGACCTCCAGCGCGGCACCGCCGTCGCCCGCGAAACGGGCCGTCATCGCGTGGGTGGCCGCCGCCCACACCCAGGTGGGCGACACCGGCTCGGCGGGGATCATCGCCAGCGCCTCGCTGCTGTGCGCGAACGCCGCGGACAGGTTGTCGACCTGCAGCAGATTCCCGGCCAGTGTGTAGCGCACCCGGGCGGCCAGCTCCAGGTCGGCGTCCTGGCCGAGGTCGGCCAGCGCGGACCGGCTCAGGGCGACCGCCCGGTGCAGCTCTCCGGCGTGCGCGGCGGCCGCCGAGGCCCGCAGGGTGAGCGCCACCGGATCGACCCCGGAACCGGCTGGCAGCCCCGTGCGGCCCACCGCCGGCCACAGGTCCAGGGCCGCCTCCAGATGACGCAGTTCCTCGGCGGGCGCCCCCAGCCGCTGGGCGTGGTCGGCGGCCTCCAGCGAGGCGAGCAGCGCCTGGGCCGGGGCGTGACTCTCGCGGTGGTGGTGGGCGCGCTCCGCCGCCGTCTCCGGGCGGCGTCCCCGCGCGGTCAGCAGCCGGGCGAACACGCCGTGCAACCGGGCCCGTTCACCCGGCAGCAGGTCGTCGTGCACGGCCTCCCGGGTCAGTGCGTGCCGGAAGGCGTAGGTGTCGTCGTCCCCGGCTACCAGCAGCTGCCGCCCCACCGCCTCGCGCAGCGCGGCCTCCAGCTCCTCCTCCGGGATGCCGACGGCCTCCCGCAGCAGCTCGTGCTCCACTCGCCGCCCGGCCACCGCGGCGGTGCGCAGGACCTGCTGGGCGGTCCGGGACAGCTGCTCCACCCGGATGAGCAGGACGTCGGCCAGGGCGCTCGGCACCCCGCCGTCCGCGGTGTCCGTGGCCGCGAGCAGCTCCTCGGCGTAGAAGGCGTTGCCCTCCGCGCGTTCCACGATCCGGTGCACCGTGGCGTCCGGCAGCGGCCGGGGATCCAGGGCGCGCACCAGGCGGGCCACATCGGCGTCCGGCAGCGGCCGCAGCTCCAGCCGCTCCACCGCGGGCAGCCGCACCAGCTCGGCCAGCAGCGGCCGCAGCGGGTGGCGGCGGTGCAGATCGTCCGCCCGGTACGAGACGCACACGGCCGGCCCGGCAGCCGGGGCGCCACCCGCGGGACGCTCCAGGATGCCACGGCTGAGCAGGAAGCGCAGCAGGTCGCGGGAGGACTGGTCGGCCCAGTGGAAGTCCTCCAGGACGATCAGCAGCGGCGTGGTCGAGGCGACGTCGGCCAGCAGCCGGGCCATGCCCTCGAACAGCCGGGCCCGCGCGTCGACGTCCCGCACCGCGTCGGGTCCCTCGCCCAGCAGCCGGGCCACCACGGGACGGTCGGTCACGACCGCGGCGAACCGCTCGTCCGCGACGAGCCGCCCCAGCACCTCGGTGAACGGCAGATACGGCAGACCCACGTCGCCGACGTCCACGCAGTGCCCGGTGAGGACCGTGAAGCCGTCCCGCTCCGCCCGTGCGGCGGCCTCGTCGAGGAGCCGGGTCTTGCCCACCCCGGCGTCCCCGGCGACCAGCACGGCGCGCGCCTCACCGCGCCGGGCGCGTTCCAGCACCCCGGCGAGCCGGGCGAGTTCGTCGTCCCGGCCGATGAGCGGGCTCGGAGTGAACACCTGCGACACGCCTCCATCCTGGCACGTGCCGAGGGCCCCGGGACCGCGGGACGATCACGGGCACCGGACGCCGGGTCACCCGGTGGACGTGCCGCCCCGCGGCGGACGCCCGCTCACCGTCGCCGGCCGTCTCAGCCGCCGCCGCGCCCGGACAGCACGCAGAACTCGTTGCCCTCGGGGTCGGCCATGACCACCCAGGTCTGCTCGCCCTGGCCGATGTCGGCGTGCCGGGCGCCGAGGGCGAGCAGGCGTTCCACCTCCGCCTTCTGGTCCTCGGGCCGGAAGTCCAGATGAAGCCGGTTCTTGCCGCTCTTCCGGTCCGTCACCGGCTCGAAGATGATCCCCGGCAGCCGGTCCGGCTCCGGCCGGATCTCGAACTCGTCCGGATCGTCGTTGACCACGACCCATCCCAGGGCCTCGGCCCACCAGCGCCCCAGGGCCACCGGATCGGCCGCGTCCATCACCACCTGCTCCCACTGAAGCGTCATGACCACAGAGTAGGGAAGACTGGACGGCGCGTACGGGGCGATCGACCACACGTACGGGACACGAGACCTGGAGGAACCGCATGACGCGCCCGATCACGGCAGGGGTCGACGGAAGCGAGGAGAGCCTCGCCGCGCTGGCCTGGGCGGCGAGGGAGGCGGTCCGGCGCGGGCTGCCGCTGCGGGTGGTGCACGCCTGGCGCTTCCAGAGCCATGACGCGGTGGACGCCGGCGACGCCGTCACCCAGGAGGGGTGGGTGCGCGAGTCGGTGGGCGGGGCGATCCGCGAGGTCGTCGAACGGCACCCGGACGTCGAGGTGAGCACCGACATCCTCGAGGGCGACGCCGTGGAGACCCTGGTGCGCGTCGCCGGCGAGTCGGAGATGCTGGTGCTCGGCTCGCGCGGGCACGGCCGGATCATGGGCTTCCTGGTCGGCTCGGTCGGGCAGCAGGTGATCGTCGAGGCCACCCGGCCCGTGGTGTTCGTCCGCGCCGGTGACCAGCCGTCCGCCGAGGCCGCCGGTCGCGAGATCGTCGTCGGCCAGCAGGGCGACCCGGAGGACAGCGCCGCCGCGCTGGGCTTCGCCTTCGCCACGGCCGCCGCGCGCGGCGCCACCGTGCGCGCGGTCCGCGCCTGGACGCTGCCGCCGGTCTTCGCCTACAGCCCCGGCTCGCTGCGCCTGATGGACGAGGCCGGGGGGCTCGAGCCGTACGAGCAGAAGGCGCTGGCGGCCGCGCTCGCCCCCTGGCGGGAGCGCTACCCGGAGGTGCGGGTCGTCGAGCACGTGGAGATCGGCAGCGCGGGGCAGGTACTGCTGTCGGTGGCCGGGAACGCCCAGCTGATGGTCGTCGGGCGCCGGGCTCACCGCACGGCGGTCGGCGCCCGCATCGGCTCGGTGGCCCACGGCGTGCTGCACCACGCCGGCTGCCCGGTCGCCGTCGTGCCGCACACCTGAGGGGGCCCGCACACCTGGGGCCCGCACGCCTCGAGGACTGCTCGCCCACCGGGGCCCGTCCCGCCGCGGGCCCCGCACCGGGCGCGCCCGTCCCGAGACGCCCGGTACGGCCGGCCGCTCAGTCGACCACGGTCTGCAGGGCGTCCCGGCTCTTCGGCAGGATGTTCTCGATGTAGTCCTGCACGGCCGTGTCGAGCCCGATGTCGTGCTGGGCCCGCTCGGAGAGGTACCAGCGGTGCTCCAGGATCTCGTGGTAGATCTCCGCCGCGTCCATCCCGCCGCGCAGCTCCGGCGGGACGGCCCGCACGGTCGGCCGGAAGACCTCGCGCACCCAGCGGTGGGCGAGCACCTCCGGCCGGGCGCTCAGCGGATCGCCCGGGGCGTAGTCCTCCTGGGTGGCCATCCAGCTCTCCAGGTCGTTCAGCAGCCGCCGCGCCTGGTTCTCCTCGGTGTCCAGGCCGGTCAGCCGCAGCAGCTGGCGCTGGTGGTGTCCGGCGTCGACCACCTTGGGCACGAAGGTGACCGTGTCGCCGTTGGAGGCGTGCTCGATCTGCATCTCGGCCACGTCGAAGCCCAGCTCGTTCAGGCGGCGGATCCGGCGCTCGATGTAGTGGTACTTGCCCGCCGGGTACACCGAGGTGCGGGTCAGCTCCTGCCATAGGTCCTGGTAGCGGCCGCAGATCTCGGTGCCGAAGTCGATCGGGTCGACCGAGGGGTGCAGGGCGCCGGAGGCCTCCAGGTCGAGCAGCTCGCCGCTGATGTTGACGCGGGCCAGGTCGAGGTCGTACTCGCGCTGCCCCCGCGACAGTTCGGGGTGCAGGTCACCGGTCTCGGCGTCCACCAGATAGGCGGCGTACGCGCCCGCGTCCCGCCGGAACAGTGTGTTGGACAGTGAGCAGTCGCCCCAGGAGAAGCCGGCCAGGTGCAGCCGCACCAGCAGCACCGCGAGCGCGTCCATCAGCCGGTGCATGGTCGCCGGGCGCAGGGTCGTCTCGAACATCGACCGGTACGGCATCGAGCCGCCCAGGTGCCGGGTGATCAGCACGCTCTCCAGCGGTTCGCCGGAGGTGTCGGTGCGGCCGGTGACCACGGCCAGCGGGTCCACCGCCGGGATGCCCAGCCGGTCCAGATCGCGCAGCAGCTCGTACTCGCGCAGCGCGGGCCGCTCCGCGAGCTCCTTGACCGCGATCACCTCGTCACCGGCACGGGCGTAGCGCACCACGTGCCGGGAGATGCCGCGCGGGAGCGGCACGAGGTACTCCTCGGGCCACTCCTCGAGCGGCAGGTGCCACGGCAGCTCCAACAGGAGCGCGGGATGCTCCGGGTTGGTCGCGTTGATCTGCAGGGCCATGCCTCGAGTGTCCTCGTCTTGCGTGTGGTCGTCCTGTTCACCCTATGAGGCAAACGCCCGAGCCGTACGGGCGGCTTCCCGCACGGGGCCCCGGTGCAGCGGACCGTGCCCCGGCAGCAGCAGATCGCCGTCCAGAGCGGCGAGCACGTCCAGGGAGGCGACCGCGGCGGCCGTGTCGTGGTGGAACATGCGCGGCAGCAGCTGCGGCCCCGCCAGCCGCGAGGTCGCATGACCGCAGGCCAGCGCATCGCCCGAGATCACCACCCCCGCCTGCGGAAGGTGGAACGCGCAGTGCCCGTCGGTGTGCCCCGGCGTCGGGACCGGGACCGGCCCGCCCGGCAGGTCCAGCGGGCCCGCCTCGGCGCCCGCCGCCGGGAGCGGCCGGGGGTCCAGGACCGGCACATGGGCGGTGCCGCCGGAGCGCAGCGCCCGCAGCCCCCAGCGCAGCACGCCCGGGCGCCAGGCGTTCAGCACCACCCGTCCCGCGCTCACCTGGTGCAGGAAGTCGCGCCGCGCGTGCGGGACTTCGGCCTCGTGCGCGTACACCGGCGTCCCGTGGGCCGCCCGCAGGTACTCGGCGGACCCGATGTGGTCGTTGTGGGCGTGGGTGAGCAGCACGGCGCTCACCGCCTCCGGCGCCGCGCCCACCTGCGCCAGGGAGTCCAGCAGCAGCGCCCGGTCGCCGGGATACCCGG
Organism: Streptomyces composti; assembly: GCF_012034205.1. Classification (GTDB taxonomy): domain Bacteria; phylum Actinomycetota; class Actinomycetes; order Streptomycetales; family Streptomycetaceae; genus Streptomyces; species Streptomyces composti. The sequence continues at coordinate 35,542 of NZ_JAATEM010000035.1, read as the reverse complement.
TGTCGATCAGGGTGACGGCGTCACCCTCGGCGAGGATCACCCAGTTGGTGTGGGTGCCGTGCACCAGGAAGACGCCGTCCGCCGCCTGCCGTACGTCCGCTCTCATGCCCGCCTCGCACTCTCGCCGTGCCGCCCGCCGGACACCAGGGAACCACGCAGGCCGAACAGCAGGCGGGTCACCGCGGTCCTGCGCACGGCGAACTCGTACACCAGCAGGACGGTGGCGAGCGAAGCGGCCACGATCACCAGGTACTTGACGGCCATCGGCGCCTGCCAGCCGACCACGCCGTAGGCGTAGGCGACGACGGCCGGCTGGTGCAGCACGTACAGCGGCAGGGCGGCGACCGCCAGATATCCGAGCAGCGCGGGCCTGCCCGCCGTCCCCTTGCCCGTCGCCGTGTCCGTCTCCTGGCTCGTCGCCGCATCCGTCGCCGGACCGTCCGCTGCGGAGCGCTGCCGTCGCCGGTCCAGCAGGCCGAGGATCGCCAGCACCCAGCACCACCCGGCCGCCCCGAACAGCGCCCGGGTGGCCACCGCCACCGGGTCCCACGCGGTGAACGGGTCGTCGCCGGCGATGAAACCGGGGGCCGTCCCGGCGAACAGCACCAGCCCGAGCACACCGAAGGCGACCACCGCCCGGCTGCTCGCCTCGCGCACCCGCGGCTCGTCGGCGAGGGCGAACCCGTAGGCGAAGAACAGCAGATACGCCCAGCGGTTCCAGCCCGCGAAGCCCTCCTCCATGCCCAGCAGCGCGTTCACGGCGGCCAGCGGCAGTGCGGGCACCAGCAGCAGCGCCGGACGGCGGCTCAGCGCGGGAACCAGCCCCCGGAGGCGGTCGCCAGCGCGCCGGCGACCGGGGCCAGCAGCAGACAGAAGGCGAGCAGCAGCACGACGAACCACAGATGCCCGGTCTCGAAGTACTCGCCGTCCAGCACGAACGGGAAGTCCGCGAGATCCGGCCGCACGGTCAGGAACCGTCGCCAGAAGCCCGGATACGACTCGTCGTAGCCGGGGTCGGCGGCCCGCAGGCGCAGCCACTGCGGCAGCGGGCACAGCACCACGGTCGCGAAGACCAGCGGGACGCCCAGCCGCAGCAGCCGCTCCCGGGCGAACCCGCCGGGCCCGCGCCGGCGGATCGAGTGCCGGGCGCCGAGCCCCGCGACCAGGAACAGCATGGGCATCGCCCACACCACGCCGAACCCGGCAAGCACCGTGACGGCCCCGGTGGTCTGCGGATTCTTGACGTAGAAGTCGTCGTCGGGGGAGAACACCAGCGCGGAGTGGAAGAAGACCAGGCCGAGGACGACCAGCGCGCGCAGGATGTCCAGCTCGACGCGTCGTCCCTCGTACGCTCCCGCACGCCCGCCGTTCGTTCCCATCGCCCCTCCCGCTCCCGGGTGCGCCCAGTGTGCTCGAGCGGCAGAGGGGAGGACAGGGTTCCGGCAGTGGGGCGGGCGCTCTTGCGGCAGTCGGGACGTGCCCTCCTTCACGGCGGGGGCCGGGTCCGGGTCAGTTCACGCCCCGCGGGCGGAACTGGACGCTGATGCGCGGCCCGGCGGCCCGGGTGCTCTTCGGCACCGAGTGCTCCCAGGTGCGCTGGCAGGAACCGCCCATCACGATCAGATCCCCGTGGCCCAGCGGCCGGCGCACGACGGGGCCGCCGCCGGTCGGCCGCAGCAGCAGGTCACGGGCCGCGCCCACCGAGAGGATGGCGACCATCGTGTCCTCCCGTGCGCCCCGGCCGATCCGGTCGCCGTGCCAGGCGACGCTGTCCCGGCCGTCCCGGTAGTAGCACAGCCCGGCCGTGGCGAACGGCTCGCCCAGCTCGTCGGCGTAGTGGGCGCTCAGCGCTTCACGGGCCCCGTCCAGAACGGGATGGGGGAGCGGATCGCCCTCGCGGTAGTACGCGAGCAGCCGGGGGACGTCGACGACCTGGTCGTACATGGTGCGCCGCTCGGCCCGCCAGGGGACCTCGGCGGCCAGGTGCTCGAACAGCGCGTCCGAGCCGCTGAGCCAGCCCGGCAGCAGGTCGATCCAGGCGCCGGAGCCCAGACGCGTGCGGCGCAGTCCGTCCAGCGGACCGAGCCGCGGCTCCTCGGCCTGGTCGAAGAGCGACCCCTGCAGGGCGGCGGGCCGGTGCGTGCTCATGACACCAGCGTACCTCGCATTCGAAAATGCGTTCTAGATCGAGTCCGGGCGAGCACCCACAGGGGTGCAGGGCCGCGGACGTCGCCGCGAACCGCGGAGGCACCCGGCTCCTCCAGCCTCTTCCGATACATCGGTGTATCGAATACGTTCGCGTATCGAACGGAGGTGGGGCGGTGGCGGCCATGACGCGGACCGGCGGCAGCACAGGGCGGATCACCAGACGCCGTGCCCGCACCCGGGCGAACCTCTTGGCGGCCGCCTTCTCCGTCTTCGCGGCCAAGGGCTTCGGACATGTCTCCATCGAGGAGATCTGCGAGACCGCCGGCTACAGCCGGGGCGCCTTCTACTCCAACTTCTCAAGCCTGGACGAGCTGTTCTTCGCCCTGTACGAGGAGCGGGCCGAGCTGATCGCCCGGCAGGTCGCCGAGGCCCTCGCCCAGGACGGCCCCGATCTGGACGTGCCCGCCGCCGTGGACCGGGTCACCGCCGTGCTGCTGCTCGACCGGGACTGGCTGCTGGTGAAGACGGACTTCCTGGTGCACGCCGCCCGCGACCCGGAGGTCGCCCGCGCCCTGCTGGAGCACCGGGCCGGGCTGCGCGGCGCCATCGCCGAGCGGCTGGCCAGGGCCCAGGGGCACACGCCGCTGCCCGCCGTGCTCGGCGACGTCGACAGCGCCGCGCACGCCGTGGTCGCCGCGTACGACGGGGTCACCACCCGACTGCTGCTGGACCGGGACGTCGCAGGGGCCCGGGCCTGGCTGAAACAACTGCTGACCGCGCTGCTCACCGAGGGCAGCGCCGAACCGGCCCCGCGCGGGCGCGAGTGAACAGGGAAGGGGAGGCCATGGACGCCGATGTCGTCGTCGTGGGAGCGGGGCTCGCGGGCCTGGTCGCGGCCCACGAGCTGACCAGCAGGGGCCGCAGGGTCGCGCTCGTCGAGCAGGAGAACGCCGCCAACCTCGGCGGGCAGGCCTTCTGGTCCTTCGGCGGGCTGTTCCTGGTCGGCTCCCCGGAGCAGCGGCGCCTCGGCATCAAGGACTCCTTCGACCTGGCCTGGAGCGACTGGCAGGGCAGCGCCCGCTTCGACCGTCTCGACGACGAGGACTCCTGGGCGGTGCGCTGGGCCCGCGCCTATGTCGAGTGGGCGGCGGGGGAGAAGCGGCCCTGGCTCGACCGGCACGGCATCACCTTCCTGCCCACCGTCGGCTGGGCCGAGCGCGGCGACCTGCGCGCCGACGGCCACGGCAACAGCGTGCCCCGCTTCCACATCGCCTGGGGCACCGGCACCGGCGTCGTCGAACCCTTCGTCCGCTACGCCGAGCAGGCGGCGAGCGACGGGCTGCTCACCTTCTACCACCGCCACCGCGTCGACGAGCTCGTCATGGAGAACGGCGCCGCCCGCGGGGTGCGCGGCACCGTGCTGGCCCCCGACGACTCCCCGCGCGGCGTCGCCTCCAACCGGGACGCGATCGGCGAGTTCGAGCTGACCGCCCAGGCCGTGATCGTCACCAGCGGCGGCATCGGCGGCAACCACGAGATCGTCCGCCGCTACTGGCCCGAACGCCTGGGCACCCCGCCCGCCGAGATGGTCACCGGCGTACCCGCCCATGTCGACGGGCGGATGCTCGACATCAGCGCCCGCGCCGGGGTGCGCCTGGTCAACCGGGACCGCATGTGGCACTACACCGAGGGCCTCCAGAACTGGGACCCCGTCTGGCCCGGCCACGGCATCCGCATCCTGCCCGGCCCGTCCTCCCTCTGGTTCGACGCCCTCGGACGCCGCCTGCCCGAGCCCTGCCTGCCCGGGTACGACACCCTCAGCACACTCGCGTACCTGCGCACCACCGAGGACATCTCCGGGTACGACCACTCCTGGTTCATCCTCACCCAGAAGATCATCGAGAAGGAGTTCGCCCTGTCGGGCTCCGAGCAGAACCCCGACATCACCGCCAAGGACCGCGCCGGATTCCTGCGCGAGCGGCTCCTCGGCAAGGGGGCCCCGGGACCTGTGGACGCCTTCCTGCGCAACGGCGCCGACTTCGTCACCGCGCCCACGCTGGAACAGCTCGTCGACAAGATGAACGCCCTCACCGACAAGCCCCTCCTCGACGCGGCCGTCATCCGGCGCCAGATCGAGGCCCGCGACCTGCAGATCGCCAATCCCTACGCCAAGGACGCCCAGGTACAGGGCATCCGCAACGCCCGCCGCTACCTGGGCGACCGGCTCGGCCGGGTGGCCACCCCGCACCGCATCCTCGACCCCGCGGCCGGACCCCTGATCGGCGTCAAGCTGCACATCCTCACCCGCAAGACCCTGGGCGGCATCCAGACCGACCTCGACTCCCGCGCCCTCGGCTCCGACGGCAACCCGGTCGACGGCCTCTACGCGGCCGGGGAGGTCGCCGGCTTCGGCGGCGGCGGGGTCCACGGCTACAACGCCCTGGAAGGCACCTTCCTCGGCGGCTGCCTCTTCTCCGGCCGCGCCGCGGGCCGGGCGGCGGCACAGCAGACCGCCTGACCGCGCGGCACTGCGGCGGGGCGGGACTCAGCCCTCCTCCAGCAACCGGGCCAGCACGGCCGCCTGGCTGCGCTCCGGTTGCCTGGAGGCGGTCAGCAGCGTCACGGGCCCCTCGGCGACCAGCTCACGCAGGTGCTGGAGCAGCTCGGCCGCCTCGGGGACCTCGAGTTCCGCCTCGTAGCGCTCGCGGAACTCCTCGAACGACCCCTCGCCCGCGTGGTACCAGCGGCGCAGCTCGGTCGACGGGGTGAGCCCCTTGGGCCACTCGTCGATCCGGGCAGCCTCCTTCGCCAGGCCGCGCGGCCACAGGCGGTCGACCAGCACCCGCACCCCGTCGTCCGCCTCGGGCGGCTCGTACACCCGCCGTACCCGCACACTCATCCTCGGCCCCCTTCCGGTGAAGTCCGGCCGGGCGGGCGGCCGGTGCTCCCCGCCCGCTCAGCCGGAACCGCGTCGTGCGGCCGTGCGCCGCTCGAGCGCACGGCGTTCCGTCTCGCCCGTGCCGCCCCACACCCCGGTGGACTGCCCGGTCTCCAGCGCCCAGTCCAGGCACTGCTCCCGCACCGGGCAGCGCCGGCACACCGCCTTGGCCTGCTCGGTCTGCACCAGGGCCGGGCCGGTGGTGCCGATCGGGAAGAAGAGGTCGGGATCCTCGTCCCGACAGGCAGCGCGGGCACGCCAGTCGTCCATGGAAAGTCACCTGTGTCCGGAGTCGGGAACGCATCCCTCAAGCCCCCTCGGGGATGCTCTGCTCCTCTCCGGGTGACCTGCCGGCCACGGGCGAAACAGGACATGTGTCACTGCTCCCGCATGCCCCACGGCGAGCCGTATGCGTTCAGCAGGTCCAGGAACGGCCTCGCCGGGAACGCCTCCGGACCGAGCACCCCGGTGCCCGACCACTCGCCCGTGGCGAGCAGTTCCAGCGCCACCACCGGGTTGATCGCGGTCTGCCACACCACCGCCTGGCAGCCGTACTCGGTCATGGACCACTGGTTGTCGACCACGTGGTACAGGTACACCTCGCGCGGCGCCCCGTCCTTCGTCCCGCGCACCCAGGTCCCGGCGCAGGTCTTGCCGTGCATCCGCTCGCCCAGCGTCGCCGGGTCGGGCAGGCAGGCCGCCACCACGTCCCGCGGCGACACCTGGACGGGCCCCTGCGCGCTCGGCACGGTCACCGGCTCGGTGCGGTCCAGGCCCAGCAGGTGCAGCTTCCTGAGCGTGTCGATGAACTCCCTTCCCAGCCCGTACTTGAAGGTGACCCGGCGCGCGTTCACCCAGCGCGGGACGAGCAGCACCTCCTCGTGCTCGACGTTCACGCACTCCACCGGGCCGATGCCCTCGGGGAAGTCGAACACCTCCGGCTCGCTGAACGGCTCGGTGGTGAACCAGCCGCGGTCCGCCTCGTACACCACCGGAGGGTTCAGGCACTCCTCGATGGTGGTCCAGATGCTGAAGGAGGGCGCGAAGTCGTAGCCCTCCACCGTGAGGTCGGCCCCGTCCCGGACGCCGATCTCCTCGATCTCGTCGAAGAGTTCGTCGGCGGCGTACCGCGCGAACACGTCCGACAGGCCGGGCTCCACGCCCATGCCGACCAGGGCCAGCGCCCCGGCCTTCTCCCACTCGGCGGCCCGTTCGAACTGCTCGTCGCCGAGCTTCACCCCGCACTCCTCGTACGGCCGCTCGGGGTGCGGCTCCGACAGTGACATCGCCATGTCGACATAGGTCACCCTGGCGCCCTGCGCGGCCCGGAACAGCGGCATCACGAACCGGGGGTCGGTGGCGTTGAGCAGCACATCGCACTCGTGCCGCGCCAGCAGCGCCGCCACCTGCGCCTCGTCCCCGGCGTCCACCCGCTCGGCCCGGAACCGGCCGGCACCGTCACCGAGGGCGGAGACCGCCGCCTCGGCGCGGGAGGGGTCGTAGTCGGCCACCACCATCCGGTCGAGGAACGGCCGCCGGGCCGCGATCCGGGTGATCGCGGTACCCACGCCGCCCGCGCCCACGAGCAGTACACGCATGACGCGCACTCCCTTTCCTTGTCCTCGTCTCATGAAAGCGCCGATTGCGCCGAGGGGCCCCTCGAGCCGGATCCAACGCCGGCCGGTGTCGTAAGGTCAATGGTGTTGGCATAAGGGGCGGGCGGCCGCGGCCGGCCCCGGCCCGGGGAGTACCGATCCGTGTGACGGGAGGCGGGCGGGATGGCGAAACCGGTGGTGCCCGAGGAGAAGCGGCGGCGGCGCCGGCCCACCAGGAGCGGACGGGTGCTGTCCGAGCAGCTGATCGTCGAGACCGCACTGCGCCTGCTGCGCGAACACGGCAGCACCGGCCTGACCGCCCGCCGGCTCGGCCTCGCCCTGGACTGCGACCCCAGCACGCTCTACCGCTACTTCCGCGGCATGGACGACCTCACCCTGGCCATCGGCGACGCCCTCGTCGGCCGGGCGCTGCAGGGCTGGCGGCGCACGGGGGAGTGGCTCGAGGACCTGCGCGGCATGGGCCTGCGCATCCACGACGCCTACGTCTCGCATCCGCAGGCGGCGGTGCTGACCGCCGCCCGGGTCACCGGCCGCGCCCATGAGCTCGCCGCGGACGAGGCGGTGCTGGACGTGCTGCGCACGGCCGGTTTCCCGCTGCCGGAGGCGGTGCGGATCTACCACGCCTTCATCGACACCACGCTCGCCTTCGCCGCCCTCGACGCCGCCTCCCTGGCCCTGCCCAGCGCGGCGCTCCGCTCCGACGAGGAGATGTGGCGCTCGACCTACGCCCGTCTCCCCGCCGAGACCCATCCCCGCATCGCCGAGGCGGCCCCCCTGCTCGCCACCCGCATGGTCACCAGCGCCTATCCGACGGCCCTGGACATGCTCCTGGACAGCGCGGCCCGCCGCCTCGAGGGGCAGGTCTCCTGGCGAGCCCGGGGCGGCGCTTAGGGGGACAGCGCCTGCGCCGCCGTCGCGGTCACCGCCTCGGTCACCGCGGTCAGGGCGGGGGAGTCGAGCTTCCACCGCTGCCAGTACAGGGAGCTCTCGGCCTCGTGGCCCGGCGCGAAGAGGGTGAGGCGGCCGGCGCGCAGCAGGGGCTCCGCCTGGGCCTCCGGGACCATGCCCCAGCCGAGGCCCGCGACGACCGCCCGGGCGAAGCCCTCCGAGGCGGGGACGTAGTGGCGGCCCGCGCTCGCCTCGGCGCTGCCGCCGGTCAGCCGGCGCACGAAGGCGTCCTGGAAGTCGTCCGCGCGGTCGAAGACGACCGCGGGCGCCTCGGGCACCACCTCGGCGAGCGGGCCGGACAGGTACCGTTCGGCGAACTCGGGACTGGCGACCGGGAGGTAGCGCATGCGCCCCAGGTAGCGCACCGAGCAGCCCGGCACGGCCTCCGGGGAGGAGGTCACCGCCGCCATGACCGTGCCCTCCCTGAGCAGGGCAGCCGTGTACGCCTCGTCCGCGCGGCGCAGGTCGAACCGGACCCGCAGCCGGTCCGGTACGCGCGTGAGGGCGTCCAGGAACCAGGTCGCCAGCGAGTCCGCGTTCACCGCGATCGCCACCCGGGTCGCCTCCCCGGCGCCGCTCAGGCCCAGCTCCCGTTGGGCGTCCTGCTCCAGCCGGGCCACCTGGCGGGCGAGCCGCACCAGCACCTCGCCCGACTCGGTCGGCCGCACCGGCTTGGTGCGCTGCAGAAGCACCCGGCCGGTGCGCTGCTCCAGCGCCTTGACCCGCTGGCTCACCGCGGACGGCGTCACATGCAGGGCCGCGGCCGCCGCGTCGAAGGTGCCCTCGTCCACCACCGCGAGCAGGGTCCTGACCTGGTCCAGGGGAAGCTCGTCCATCACGCCTGCTCATGGTACTTAAGAATCATTAGCTGGACTGCACTCGGCCGCGCTCCTACCGTCAACGGCATGACCAGCGCTTTCGCCTCCGCCGCGGCCGGATTCGGTACCGGTCTGTCCCTCATCGTCGCCATCGGCGCCCAGAACGCCTTCGTGCTGCGCCAGGGGATACGCCGCCAGGCGGTGCTCGCCGTGGTGGCGATCTGCGCGCTCTCCGACGCGGTGCTGATCGGGCTGGGCGTGGGCGGGGTCGGCGCGGTGGTGGTGGCCTGGCCGGCCGCGCTGACCGCGGTGGCCTGGACCGGCGGCGTCTTCCTGCTCTGCTACGGCGTGCTCGCCGCCCGCCGGGTGCTCTGTCCCGCCGCCATGGGCCTGGTGAGCGCGGGGGAGGCGGCCGGTTCACGCCGCCGGGCGGTGCTCACCTGCCTCGCCCTGACCTGGCTCAATCCGCACGTCTACCTCGACACCGTGTTCCTGCTGGGTTCGGTCGCCGCCGGCCACGGGTCGCTGCGCTGGACCTTCGGCATCGGTGCGCTGCTGGCCAGCGTCTGCTGGTTCGCCGCGCTCGGCTTCGGGGCGCGGCTGCTCGGCCGTTGGCTGGCCCGGCCGGCCGCCTGGCGGGTGGTGGACGGCGTGGTCGCCGCCACCATGATCGTCCTCGGCGCCGGCCTGATCGCCAGGGCCTGACGCCGCGCTCGTTCCGCGAACGGTGCCCGGCGGCACGTCGGTACCGGGGAGCTGGGAGACTGGCCCCGGCCAGGTAGATGTAGTCACCAACGGGGCGGTCGTGGACACCAGCGAGAGCGAAGCCGAGCGCCGGGCGGAGGAGCCCGCACCGACGCGCGGGACCCGGCGGCGGCGCTGGGCGATGGACACCCGGCCGCTGCGCCGCCCCGCCTACCGCAGGCTGTGGACGTCCACCGTGGTCACGGCGGTCGGCAGCCAGCTGACCGCGGTCGCCGTGCCCAAGCAGATCTACGACATCACCGGCTCCTCCGCCTGGGTCGGCACCGCCAGCATCGCGGGCCTGGCTCCGCTGGTCGTGTTCGCCCTGTGGGGCGGCGCCATCGCCGACGCGATGGACCGGCGCAGGCTGCTGCTGATCACCAACACCGGTATCGCCGTCACCTCGCTGTTGTTCTGGCTCCAGGCGGTCAGCGGACTCGAGTCGGTCGCGGTGCTGATGGTGCTGCTCGCCCTCCAGCAGGCGTTCTGGGGACTCAACGCCCCGGCCCGCAGCGCCTCGGTGGCCCGCCTGGTGCCCGCCGACGAGCTGCCCGCGGCCAATGCCCTCGGCTCCACCGTGATGCAGACCGGGCAGATCGCCGGACCGCTGCTGGCCGGCGCGCTCATCCCGGTGATCGGACTGGCCGAGCTGTATCTGATCGACGCTCTCGCGCTCTGCGTCACCGTGTGGGCGGTGTACCGGCTGCCCGCGCTGCCGCCGCTGAAGGCCACGGTGGCCCGGCGCGCCGGACTGCGGGAGATCGCGGAGGGCTTCCGCTACATGGCCGGGCACGCCGTGCTGCTGCTGTCGTTCCTGGCCGACATCGTCGCCATGGTGCTCGGCATGCCGCGCGCCCTCTTCCCGCAGCTCGCCGCCGAGACCTTCGCGCCCTACGGGGAGGGCTTCGCGCTGGGGCTGCTGTTCGCCGCGATCCCCGCGGGCGCGGTGGCGGGCGGGCTGTTCTCCGGCACGTTCAGCCGGGCCCGGCGGCACGGCTGGATGGTCATCTGGTCGGTGGTGGTCTGGGGCCTGGCCGTGGCCGGCTTCGGGCTGAGCGGCAGTCTGTGGTTCGCGGTGGCCTTCCTGGCCGTCGCGGGGGTCGCCGACATGGTCTCCATGGTCTTCCGGGGAGCCATCCTGCTCTCCGCGGCGACGGACGAGATGCGCGGCCGGATGCAGGGCGTCTTCACCGTCGTGGTGGCGGGCGGGCCGCGCCTCGCCGACTTGCTGCACGGCACGGCGGGCTCCGCCTTCGGCCCGCGCGCGGCCGTGGTGGGCGGAGGGGTCCTGGTGGTCGTGGTGATGCTCGCCCTGGCCGCCGCGATGCCCGCGCTGCGCCGCTACCGCGTGTGATCCACGGCCTGCCGGTCGCGTCCGCCGGCTCGCCGCTGCCGCCCGTGGAGCCCGGCGGCGGGAGCTACAGCACCCCGCGCCGGTGCAGGGCGTACTGCTCGAGGAGCTGGCCCCGCGTCATCTCCAGCCGGTGCGCCAGGATCTCGGCGACGTTGCGCACCAGCGTCAGACCGAGCCGCGGGTCCTCGTCGCACAGCCGGAGCACGGCGGCGGCCTCGAACTCGTAGGCGCGCACCGGGCTGAACGCCTGGGCCCCGAAGTCCCACTGGTAGGGCGGGAACAGCCAGGACCAGCCGAGCAGGTCACCGGCGCCCAGGCTGGCGACGGTGATCCGGTGCAGCTCGTCGACCTGCTGGTCGAGCGTGACGGCGCCGGAACGGATGACCCAGAACCGGTCCGCGGTGCCGCCCGCCTCGAAGATCCGGGTGTCCTCCGGGAAGGCCACCTCCCGGGCGAGCGCCATCAGGCGCTCCCGTTGCGGTGGGGGCAGGGCGGTCAGGAGTTTGATGGCTTTGGTCATGAGGCGCAGCTCCTCGCCGGGGCCGTCGGTTCCGGTGCTTCCCCTACGCCCCATTTCAGCCGCTGCCGCCGTTCGTGGCATCCGGGAGGACAGAAAAAGCCCTGGCTGGACGGGGGAAACCAGCCAGGGCGGCAAACGGTGGTGTACGGGGGACCTGCGCGTCGACCCCATCACCACGTATGTATGAACGATAAACCATCGGCGCGGGCGACTCGACACCGGAACCGGGTCACGTGACCTGTTTCACTTCGTCCCGCCACCCCCGGCCCTCACTCCCGCGCCACCACCCGCATCGTGTCCAGCCCGGGACCGGACGCATCCGGGAGGTTCATCCCCGCGTCGTGGCCGGTCCGCAGATAGCGCAGCACCGGCCCGGTGAGCCGCTCGCCCGGCAGCACGGCGGGGATCCCCGGCGGATACGGAGTGATCATCTCGGCCGCGAGCCGCCCGGCCGCCTCGGACAGCGGAACGTTCTCCGCCGGACCGAAGAACGCGTCTCGCGGCAGCAGCGCCTGCTCCATCCGCAGCTCCCCGGGCAGCGGCACCTCCACCTCGGGCGTCCGCGGCATGTCCCGGGCCGCCCGGCCCAGGTCGCGCAGCGCCGACAGCAGCTCCCCGGTGGTCTCCCGGTCGTCGCCGTGAGTGATCTGCGCACCGATCCGGCGGTGGTCCACCAGATGCGCGTCGATGGCCCGCTCCGCACGCAGCCAGTCCGCCGCCCGGTAGCCGGTGATGCCCAGACCGCTGACGTCGACGACACCGGGCAGCGGGTCGAAGTCGTCCGCGAGCCCCGGGCCGCAGAAGTCGGCGCGGTCGTGCACATGCATGCCGTCGATCTCCTCGACCGCCGCACGCACCCCGGCCGCCAGCTCCAGCGCGGCCCCCAGCAGCTCCTCGCCGCGCAGCGCCATCTGACGCCGCCACGCGTCCATCCCGGCCAGGATCAGCACCGAGGGGCTGGTCGTGCCCAGCAGGTCCGCCCGCATGCCCAGCAGCGCCGGCGGCACCAGACCGCCCCGCAGATGGAACACCGAGCCCTGCTCAAGGCCGCTGCCCATCTTGTGGATGCTGGTCACGCAGATGTCCGCACCCGCGTCCATCGCCCAGGACGGCAGATCCGGGTGGAAGGGCAGATGTGCGCCCCAGGCCTCGTCCACGATCAGCGGACGCGAGCGCCGGTGGCACACCTCGGCGACGGACCGCAGATCCGCGCAGGCGCCGTACGGGGTGGGGCTGGTGACGAGGGCGCCGCGGGCGTCCGGATGCGCCTCGAAGGCCCGCTCGAACTCCGCGGCCGACGGCGGATGCGCGATGCGCCGCCCGGTGTCCCAGCGGGGCTCCACCCACACCGGCTCGATCCCGGACAGGATCAGCCCCGCCACCACCGACTTGTGGGCGTCCCGCCCGATCAGCAGCTTCTCGTGCGGCCCCGCCGCGGACAGCATGGCCGCCTTGACCGACAGGGAGCTGCCGCAGGTGCTGAAGAAGGTGTGCTCCGCGTGCACCGCGTCCGCCATCAGCTGCTGCGCCCGCTCGAGCACCCGCCCCCGGGTGAGCCGGTCGTCCAGACCGCCCGAGGCCAGCACATCGCCCAGGAACACCGCGTCGCCGAGAATCTCGCGGGCGGCCGGATCGGCACCGCGCGCCTGCTTGTGACCGGGCGGCGTGAAGCCGAGGCGTCCGTGGCGGTGATACTCCTCCAGCGCCTCGAGCACCGGTGCCCTGCCGTGATCCATGCTCATGACCACCGGGTGCCCGAAGCCCGCCGTGCCAACCGGCCGGTGCGACGGGACGACGACGGTGCTGCCGTGTCAGCCCCGCACCGGGTGCCTGCCCGGACGCACGATCTCGTCCAGCACCTCGACGACCACCTCGTACGCCACCCGCCGCGACTCCGCCTCGCCGGCCGCACGGGGATCGGTCCGCGCCGCCTCCTCGCCCCTGGCCCGCCACTCGCGTTCCGCGCGCGCGGCGAAGGCCCGCGCCCGCTGGATCCGCCGGAGCAGTTCGTCCGAGTCCACAACGTCGGTCATGTACACCGCGTACCCCCGTCCGCCCCCCGGATGACATGCGCCGGAGAAGACACAGGTGACCGGCGCGGCGAGGTTTGGCGGCGCGGCGGCAGGTGAGCCGGAAGGGGTGGACCGGCCGCCCGTGGCGAGGTCCGTCCGCCCCGACAGGAGCCGAAGGATGTGTGAGGAGAACCCGATCGACCCCGTTGCCGCACCGCCCGGCGCCCGCCGGTCCGCGCCGCAGGCGGACTACCGGCCGTGCGACGTACGGCAGGCCGTGCGGCAGGCGGTGTCCGACCGCTGCCGCGCCCTGCACTCTCCCTGCGACACCGACGCGCTCGCCGACGCCCTGCTGGTGGCGTCCGAGCTCACCACCAACGCCATCGTGCACGGCGGCGGGGTCACCGACGTCCGCATCGACGTCACCGGCCCCGGCATACGTGTCTCGGTCAGCGACCGCAGCGACCGGCTGCCCACCGCCGCACCCGATCCGGAACGGCAGCGCGGCACCCGCCCCGGCGGCCACGGCTGGCCCATCGTCTGCCGGCTCGCCCGCGACGTACGGGTGTCCGACCTGCCCTCCGGCGGCAAGTGCATCACCGCCGTGGTGCCCCTGTCCTGAACCCCGCCGGGGGCTCGCGGCGGATTGCCACACAAAGCGGAGTTTGTTCCCCAGAACCCAGGGCAACCGGAGTTTCGTGCTTCGGACCGGAGGCGCGCCGGCGGGACCGGTATGACCGCTACGGCGTCTGCGGCCCCGTCCCGCGGCAACCCCCCAACACCACCGCTCGGGAGCGAAACCGCATGCTGATCGACACGCCCACCGACCGCCCCGACACCACGACCGCGACGGCCGCCCCGGCCCGCAGGCGGCACGACGACGCCCCCGCCCGCAGGCGGCACGACGACGCCCCCGAGACGGCCGCCCTCTTCACCCGGCTTGCCGCCCTGGAGGACGGGCCCGAGCGGGACGCCGTCCGCGGCGAACTGGTCACCGCCTGGCTCCCCATGGCGCACCGCATAGCCGGCCGCTTCCGCGACCGCGGTGAGTCCGTCGAGGACCTGCGTCAGGTGGCCGCCCTCGGCCTGGTGAAGGCCATCGACCGCTTCGACCCGGCACGCGGAGCCTTCGAGAGCTACGCCGTGCCCACCATCACCGGCGAGGTCAAGCGCCACTTCCGGGACCGCATGTGGGCGCTGCGGGTGCCCCGCCGGGTCCAGGAGCTGCGCAACAAGGTGCGTGTCGCCCGCCGCGAACTCACCCAGAACCCGGGCAGCCCCGAGCCCTCCGTGGCGGACATCGCCGCGCACACCGGGCTCACCGACGAGGAGGTCTCGGCCGGGATGGAAGCGCTGGAGAGCTTCAGCACCCTCTCGCTGGACGCGGAGCTCTCCTCGGACGACGACGGTTACAGCCTCGCCGACACCCTCGGAGCCTCCGACTCCTCCTACGACGTCGTGGTCGACCGCGAGTCGGCCAAGGCGGGACTGCGCCGGCTGCCGGAACGCGAGCGCGCCATTCTCTACATGCGGTTCTTCGAGGACATGACCCAGAGCCGCATCGCCGACCGCCTGGGCATCTCCCAGATGCACGTCTCGCGCCTCATCAGCCGCAGCTGCGCCCGCATCCGCGCCGAGGCGATGGAGGAGCGCAGGCCGCGCGGCGGCCACACGCCCTCCGTCTGAGCCCCGCGCCACCCCGGCAGCCCCTCACCTCACTCCAGTTCACCCCGGAACCGCAACGGAAAGAGACACATGCTCAAGCCCGACCCCGCCGTGCTGCGCCGCCTCGTCGACGACTACGAGCAGCTGCCGCAGGAGGGCACCCCTCAGGCGTCCGGCGCCCTGGCCCGTGACCTCGCCTACACGCTGTGCGTCATCACCGGCAACCGCGATGTGCGGCAGGCCCTGGCCACCGCTCACCGCTGGCTCGCCGCCGCCCCGCCCGCAGCGACGCCCGGCCCCCTCGCCACCGCCACCCCTTCCGCGCACCTGCCGGGCCCCGCGACCGCCGCACCCGGACCGCTGACCACCACCTGAGCACCCGCCGTCACGCCCGGCGACTTCACGGGCGTACGCCCGTCCTGCCGGGGCATCCGCTGTGCCGGGAGGTCGCATGAACGCGCGAGTGATGGCATGGCGGGGGCGGGCCGGTGCCCGGAGGGCGGCGCAGGGCTCGTGGACGGAGGGGGCCGCGCGGGCGGGACTGACCGCCCGGGGGGTGATCTATCTGCTGGTCGGCGTGCTGGCCCTGCGGATCGCCTTCGGCGGCAGCGGGCGGCAGGCGGACCGGGGCGGCGCGCTGGCCGAGCTGGCCGCCCGGCCGTTCGGCGCGCTGCTGCTGTGGGCGCTGGGCGCCGGACTGGCCGGCATGGCCCTGTGGCGGCTGTCCGAGGCGGTGTCCGGCGCGGTCGGCAAGGACGGCCGCGGCGCGCGCAAGCGGCTGACCGCGCTCGCGCGGTGCGGGTTCTACACGTGCGTCGCCTGGTCCGTGCTGGCCTTCGCCGCCGACCGCGACGCGGGAGGCGGGTCCAGCGACCGGCAGTCGCGGGACGTCACGGCCCGGGCCCTCGAGGCACCGGCCGGACAGTGGCTGGTCGGCGCGGCCGGCCTGGTGATCGTGGGCGCCGGCTGCTGGATCGGCGTCCAGGCGGCCCGCCGCACCTACCACAAGAAGCTCAAGCTCGGTGAGCTGAGCCGCCGCGCCCGCCGGCTGCTGGACGTGAGCGGGGTCGGCGGCGGCGTGGCACGCGGCCTGGTCTTCGCCGCGGCCGGTGTCTTCGCGGTGCGCGCCGCGCTCGCCTACGAGCCGGACCGCGCCAAGGGCATGGACGACACCTGCGCAGCCTCGCCGCAACCCCGCTGGGCCCGTGGCTGCTGGTCTGCGTCGCCGCGGGCCTGGTGCTGTTCGGCGTGTTCTCCTTCGCGCTGGCCCGCTGGCGGCGCGTCTGAGGCACCGGATTCCGGATAGGCCCGCCCGATCGGGGAACACGGGATCAATGAGTGAATCCGAGATCCCCCCGGAAGGCCGGCCCGTCGACGTCTACCTCGACCTCCTGCGCATCCGGATGGACACCGAGGACTACCGGCTGCTGCTGCGCGTGGTGGAACCGGTGCTCAAGGCGATCGAGGAACACCGCCTGTCCGGACTCGACGTCCCCCTCGACGGCGGCGACGACGAGCTGCCGCAGGAGATCCGTGACGAGGCCGCGCTGGTCATCGCCACCGCCGTCACCGGCCGCCTGGACAACGAGGTGGTCGAGCTGGAGGTCGACGACAGCGGCCCGGTCCGCGTCGTCACCGACGCGGCCACCGCCAACGACCCCACGCGCCTCGACGAGATCGCCGAGTACATCAGGGAGCGCCACCACCAGAACGAGGAACTCCGCGGCATCGCCAGAGCGAGCGGCCTGCCCGCGGACTTCTGACACCGGCACCTTCCGCCGTTCCGCCGGACCGCGTCCGTGCCCGGTTCGCCGGGCGCCGTCCGCGCCCAGGTGCCGGCCTCGCGTCAGTCCTTGGTGGCCACCCGTACGCCCAAGGGGCGGGCCAGGCCGACCACCGCCTCGTCGAGGCGTTCCAGGTGGCGCAGTACGCGGGTGGTGATGCGGCCGTAGCGGGCCGCGCTGTCGCCGCTCGGGGCGCTGAGCAGGGAGGCGATGCTGGCGCCCGTCTCCACCTGGCGGTCCGGCCTGCGGTCCGTCTGTTCGTCCTCGACGCGGGCCGCGATCGTCCGGATGTTGCGCACCGTGCGGGCCGCGGCTCCGCCCAGCCGCGGGTCCGCGGCGATGGAGGGATGGGCGGGCAGGAGCTCGGCCGTGGCGGCGAGCGAGCGCGCGTGGTAGGCGCAGGTCTCCAGGAGGGCCACCACGTACTGGGCCGTGCTGCGGCGGGCCCGCAGCGGGGTCACGGGGTGGGTGAGCGGCTGGACCGCGCCGCGCAGGTCGCCCAGCGCCTGGTCCAGCTCCCGTGCCTTGTCCAGCAGGTCGTCCGCCGGGCCGCCGCTGAGCTGGCCCACCGCGGCCTCGGTGACCTCGGCGAGCCGCTCCAGCACCGTGCCGAGCAGTTCGTTGGTGCGGCGGTCCGTCTTCACCGGCAGCACGAAGGCCGCCGCCACCACTCCGCAGGCCGCGCCCAGCGCGGTCTCCTCCACGCGCAGCACCAGCACCTCCCAGCTGTAGGTGTGCAGCAGCGTGTAGAGCAGGCCCAGCATCGCGGTCACGAAGAACGACGTCAGCGTGTAGGACAGCGGGGCCGAGTAGAACATCGCGAAGATCAGCAGCAGCACCAGCGCGAACGCCGCCACCGTGTGCTGCCCCACCAGCCCGGCCAGCACGATGCCGGCCACGACGCCGAAGACCGTGCCCAGCAGCCTGCGGTAGCCCTTGACGAGGATCTCGCCCGTCGAGGCGGTGTTGAGGAAGACGATCCAGCAGGTGAGCACCGCCCAGTACCAGCGGTCCGCGGAGATCAGCTCCCCGCCCAGGATGGCCAGCGTCGACCCCACCGCGACCTGTACCGCCGCCCGGGTCGTCGGGCGCCGCAGCCCCTTCGGCTCCTCCTCCTGCCCGGCCTGCTCGGCGTCGATGGCCGCGTCCTCGGCGTCCAGCTCCTCCCGGGACCGCGTCGTCTCCGGCGACTCGTCCTCCTCCTCCGGCGCGCCCTCCAGCGCGATCCGCAGCCCCAGCACGGCACGCGCGGTCTCACCGATCGCCCGGAACACGTCCTGCACCGCCGGGGACGCCGCCGGGAGGTTCTCCTCCTCCCGGTAGGCGAGCAGCCGGTTGCGCACCTGCCTCAGCACGTTCTCCGCGGCCTCGCCGCCGGAGCGCAGCACCAGCGCGCGCAGCGCGATCAGATCCCGCCGCACCAGCGCCGTCGACTCCTCGGGACCCGGCAGCCGGCCCATCTCCGGTGCGGGCGCGCCCGGCAGATGCAGCGTCAGGGTGTCCGCCCGTTCGGCGCTGCGCGCCGACAGCAGCACCAGGCCGAGCCGTTCCGCGGCGATCTCCGCGTCCGCGATGCGCCGCTGCACCAGTCGCGCGGTCCCCTCGTCCGGCGTGCCCTCCTCCAGGCGGGACTGGATCATCAGCGCCGTCTCGTGCAGCCGCGCGGTGCCCTCGCGGACCTCCTCCAGCGCCTTGCCGACGGCGTCCGGGTCGTCCGGATCCGCCTCGAGCAGCGCCAGATGGGCCGAGACCAGCTGTGCGAGACGGGCCCGGAACGCCTCCCGCAGCCTGCTCAGCAGAGCCGCGGGCGTCACCGGAACCAGCACGAACCGCACCAGCGCGCTGCACGCGAAGGCGACGGCCACCACCGCCCACATCCCGGGCAGGCCCTCGGGGGAGGCCCCGACGAACAGGGAGATGAAGTACGTCTGGAACCCGATCAGCCCCAGCGTGGTGCCCCGCTCGCCGAAGCGCCGGCCGTAGACCGCGCTGAAGATCAGCACCACGAAGAACACGTCGCCCACGACCGGCCGCCGGCTCAGCAGCGCACCCAGCGACACCGACACCAGTGCCACCGGCAGGCCCAGAGCGAGCGTCACCGCCTGCGCCCGGCGCTGCTTCTCCCGGATGGCGAAGGTGGCGACCATCGACGTCATCGCCCCGGCCACCAGCCGGGTGATGCCGGGGCCGAAGGGGGCCAGGACCGCCAGGGCCAGCGCGATGGCGCCCACCGTGCGCAGCCCCGACGTCAGCCGCAGCAGCCCGGGATCGGACGCCGCGATGCGGTCCCGCAGCCTGGACCGCACCGTCCGTCCCCCCGCCCTCACGCCGCCGGCCGGTGCCGGAGCCGGGGCCGGCGCCTCACTGCGCCGCGCGGCTCGCCGCCACGTGGGCCTGCACCTCCTCCGGCGTCAGATAGGCGTCGGTGTACTCGAAGTCCCGCAGCTTCGCGGGCTTGCGCGCCTGGAACCCGGTGCGCACGAAGTCGTCCCCGGCGACCGCGTTCAGCAGCCAGTTGGTCATCACCCGCGTCTTGGCGACATTGGTGCGCAGGGCCGACCAGTGGTAGCCGCGCGCCACCACCTGCGCCGGCAGGCCGTGCAGCTCGATGCCGAGCGGCTTGGACACCGCGTCCTTGCCGCCCAGGTCCACCACCAGGCCCAGGTCCTTGTGCACATAGGGCTGCTTGGGCTCCCCGCGCAGGGAGGCGATCACGTTGTCCGCGACGTGCCGTCCCTGCCGCATCGCGTGCTGCGCGGTCGGCGGGCACACCTCGCCCTCGCCCTTGGCCAGGTTCGGCACCGCGGCGGCGTCCCCCAGCGCGAACACCCCGTCGTGACCGGGCAGCGCCATGTCGGCGGTGACGGCGAGGCGCCCCTTGACCGTCTCCGCGCCCAGCGTGGCGATGAGCGGACTGGCGACGACCCCGGCCGTCCAGATCAGGGTGTGCGTCGGCACCACCCGCCCGTCGGTGAAGGTCACCTCGTCCGGGCCGGCCTTCGCCACCGATGTCTTCAGCGAGATCTCGATGCCGCGCCGGGTGAGGATCTCGTACGCGCTGCGCCCCAGCTTCTCGCCCAGCTCGGGCATCAGCTTCGGCGCGATGTCGATCAGATGCCACTTGATCAGACGCGGGTCGAGCCTCGGGTAGCGCTTGACCGCGGCGTGCGTCAGCCGCTGCAGACAGGCCGCGGTCTCGGTGCCCGCGTAGCCGCCGCCGACCACCACGAACTGCAGCCGCGCGGCCCGCTCGGCCGGGTCGGGGCTGGCGTCGGCCAGGTCGAGCTGCGAGATGACGTGGTCGCGGATGTAGGCGGCCTCGGCGAGGGTCTTCATGCCGAAGGCGTGATCGACCAGTCCCGGGATGTCGAAGGTGCGGGTGACGCTGCCGGGGGCGAGGACGATGTAGTCGTACGGCTCGTCGACGATCTCGTCGGTGATGGTGCGGATCACGCACACCTTGGCCTTCAGGTCCACCCCGATGGCGCCGCCGGGGATGATCCGCGTGCGGTACTTCCTGCTCCGGCGGAGGGACAGCGCGATCGACTGCGGGGTCAGCACGCCGGACGCCACCTGGGGCAGCAGCGGCAGATACAGCTGATAGGAGAACGGCGTCACCAGGGTGACGTCGGCTTCGTTCGGCGTCAGTCTGCGCTCCAGCCGGCGCACGCACTCCACACCGGCGAAGCCTGCACCCACCACGAGGATCCTGGGTCGAGTCACGGTGTTCTCCCTTTCTGCGGCCGGCGGCGCGCCGGCGGCGGCCACGATGTGCCGGACGCCGACGTCCTACGCGTGCCCCTGCTCAGCACCACGATGCCCGCCCACGGGCCGGAGCGCACCGGGAATCGATCGCTCGTGCAGATGGCACAGCAGCAGGCACACGTCGTCGTCCCGCTCGGAGTCGCTGAGCAGCGGGTGCAGCGTCCGGTCCGCCGCGCCCTCCAGGTCCGCCTCCAGCTCCCCGGGGTCGAACGCGCCGAGCACCGCCGCCAGTCGGGCGATCCCCGGGTCGATGCCGCGCGCCCTCCGCTCCACCAGACCGTCGGTGTACAGCGCGAGCGTCGAGCCCGGCTCGAGCCGTTCGGTGTGATCGGCGATGTCCTGGCGCAGCGGGATGCCGAGCATCGCGCCCGGCTTGGCGTCCAGCACCCGCACCCGCCCGTCGGGCAGCCGCAGCACCGGCGGCGGATGCCCGGCGGCCGCCCAGGTCAGCGTCGGCTCGTCGGGGTGGACGCGGGTGATGACCGCGGTGGCGTACAGATCGGGCTGCAGATGGTGCAGGAAGCCGTGCAGCCGGGTCAGCAGCCGGCCGGGACTGCCGCCGTCCACCGCGTAGGCGCGCAGCGCGGTCCGCAGCTGGCTCATCATCACCGCGGCGTGCAGCCCGTGCCCGGTGACGTCGCCGACGACGGTGATCAGACTGCCGTCCGGCTGGCGGAAGGCGTCGTACCAGTCACCGCCGATGTTCAGGCCGTGCGTGGCCGGCAGATACCGCGCGGCGAGAGTGAGACCGGGGGTGACCGGCAGCTCGGTGAGCAGGGCCCGCTGCAGCGTCTCGGCGATGTCCCGGTTGTGCTCGAAGCGGCGCGCGTTGTCCAGGGCGATCCCGGCCCGCCGGGCCAGCTCGACCAGCATCACGGCGTCGTCCGCGTCCCAGCACGTGCCGGTCGGCGACAGCGTCAGCACGCCCAGCGGCGCCCGCCGGGCCAGCAGCGGCACGCACAGCAGCGCACGCCCCGGGGAGAGCGCCGAGGCGGGATGGTCGTCGACACCGGGCAGGCCGCCGGGGTGGTCCGCCGAGTACTGCGGCCGCCCGGTGCGCACCGCGCGCACGGCCGCCGCCGGGCGTGAGGTGGGGCCGCGCAGGTCGGCCTCGTCGTCGAACAGCCAGACGTCCACCTCGCAGGCGTAGGCCGGTACCAGCAGCTCCGGCAGCCGGCGCAGGATCTCCTCCTGGTTGAGGGAGGCGTTCAGCGCCGCGCTGGCGTCCGCGAGGAACGTCAGCCGGTGACGTGCGTTCTCCGCCTCGGTGCGGGCCGCGCGCTCGGCGGCGAACGCCTCCCGCTGCGCCCGGCCGGCGGCGTCCAGTTCGGCGTGCAGGGCCAGCACACCCCGGTTGGTCTGCTCCAGTTCCTCCCGGTGGAAGGCGACCAGCTCCTCCTGCTCGGTGAGCCGGTCCAGCACCACGGCGGTGTCCTCGTCGGCGCCCAGCAGCGCCTCCGCCAGCGCCGCCGGCTCCGCGGTGCCGGCCGGCACCGCGGCGGCAGGCGCGTCCCCGCCGGGGCAGGCCACCGTGACCTCCCAGGGCGGCTCGCCCGCGTCGCGCGCCTCCTGAGGCGGTGTCAGCACCAGGTGCAGCCGCGTCGTGCCGCCCGCTCGGGCGGTGTCCAGGGTGAGCAGCCAGGTGCCGCCCTTGGTGAGGCACTGCCGCAGCCGCTCGCTGACCGTCGTGGCCAGCCGGGCCCGCTGCACGGCCGGCAGGCTCCGCTCCGCGGCCAGCCGGGCGAGCGCGATCCGGGCACGGGCCGCGTCGGTGACGGTGGTGATGCGCCAGGTACGGGTCATGGTCGGTCCGGCGGGGTCGGGGACAGGACGGTCACGGCGGTGTCGTCCCGCACCGGACGGGCGGAACTCCCGGCGTCGCGGATGGTCACCGCGGCGGTGACGGCCGGGTCGGCCGCGGTGAGGTCGTCGCCGGACGGGGGCGTCCAGCGGCTGGGCAGCCCGTCGGTGTGCAGGATCAGCAGGCTGTCGCGGGTCCAGGGCAGCTCGTCCTCGCGGAGGGTTCCGGGCCGGTGCGCCCCGACGATGCCGGGCCGGGACAGCAGCGCCCGCCACCGGTCGCCGTCCCTGAGGCGTGCGCCCACATTGCCGATCCCGGCGAACCGCAGTCGCTCCGCCCGCAGATCGAGCTGGGCCACCGCGACGGCGGCGCCCCGGGTGCCGCCCAGCGCCTCGTGCAGCGCGCGCAGCGCCTCCGCGGGCGGCAGATGCGGCGCGCGGCGCACCGCGTCCACCGCCGCGGCCGAGGCCCGGGCCGCCGCGGCGCCGTGCCCGAGCCCGTCGGCCAGCATCAGCGTGCACAGGTCCCCCGACCGCACCCACGTCCAGTCGTCGCCCGACTCCTCGGCCGCCGCGAACGGGATGTTCACTCCTCCCGCCCGCACGCCGGGACCCGGCACGGCACCGGCAGCGGGCGGGACACCGGCGATGCGGGCCACCGCCACCGTGCCCCGGCCCTGGACGCTGTGCAGCCCGAAGTCGTCACTCAGCCGCCGGCAGGTGCCCAGGCCCGCGCCGAGCGACCCGGTGGTGCTGAAGCCGTCCCGCATCGCGCCCGCCGCGTCGGCCATGCCGGGCCCGTGGTCGATCGCGGTGATCTGCACCGACCGTCCGGTGGCCGCCCCGCCGGGGGCGGGCGCGTCGACGACCTCGATGAGGACCTGGCCGCCGTGCGCGTGCTTGACCAGATTGGTGGCCAGCTCGGTCGCCACCAGCGACACGGCCGCGGTCCGCCGCTCGTCCAGGCCGGCGCCGGCCGCCGCGTCCTCCGCGGCGACCCGCACGTCCCTGACCCGGGTGGAGTCCTCGACGGGCACGTACCTCACCCGCGGCATCAGGACTCCTCGCGCGGCCGCGGCGGACGCGTCACCCACGAGGTCACCCGCACCGTGGTGCCCGACTCGGGGCTGCTGACGACCTCGAAGTCGTGCACCAGCCGCCGTGCCCCGCCGAGCCCCATGCCCAGTCCGTCGCCCGAGGTGTAGCCGTCGCTGAGGGCGCGGTCGAGATCGGCGATGCCGGGACCGGTGTCGGTGAACACCAGCCGAAGCCCCTCGGTGCCGTGCTCCGACACCCGGGCCGCCTCCATCTGACCGCCCCCGCCGTGCACCAGGGTGTTGCGCGCCAGCTCGCTGGCCGCGGTGACCAGCTTGGTCTGGTCGACCAGACCGAAGCCGATCAGGGCGGCGGCCTGCCGCACATGCTGGCGCACCCACACCAGGTCCATGTCGGACCGGATGGGCAAGCGGGCCTCGGCGCCCGCCGCAGTGTGCATCACGGACGCTCCTGGCGCCGGCCGCCGGAGCGGGGAGTGACGATCGGCCGGTCGAGCAGCTCGAGGGCGGCCTCCGTGGTGAGCGCGGTCCGCAGCCCCGGCAGGGACAGACCGAGCTCCACCAGCGTGATGGCGACCGCCGGGCGCATCCCGGCCACCACGGTCCGCGCGGCCAGCAGTTCGGCCTGCGCCGCGATCTCGGCCAGTACCCGCCCGAGGAAGGAGTCGACGACCTCCACGCCGGAGATGTCGATGACCACCCCGGTGACCCTGCTGTGGGCGATGGTCTCGGCGAGGTCCTGCTGCAGCTGCTGCGCCGCGCTGTCGTACAGATCGCCCTGGAGGGTGACCAGCAGGACGTCGCCGAGCCTGAGGACGGGGACATGTCCCGCCACATGGCGGGGGGAGGATTCGTTCACCGGAGGTTCGCACCGCCCGGCGTCGCATCGACGATGTCGGTGCCGAGCTGGTGCAGACAGTAGGCGAGCGCGTCGGCGAGGCTGGCCCGGGTGAGCACCGATCCGAGGTCGAGACCCAGATGCACGATGGTCTGGGCGATCGCCGGCCGGATGCCGGAGACCACGCACTCGGCACCCATCAGCCGGGCCGCCGCCACCGTCTTCATCAGATGCTGGGCCACCAGCGAGTCCACGGTCGGCACGCCGGTGATGTCGAGGATCGCGAACCGCGCGTGCTGCTCGACCACCGAGTTCAGCAGGGTCTCCATCACCACCTGGCTGCGGGCGCTGTCCAGGGTGCCGATCAGCGGGACCGCCACGATGCCGTCCCACAGCTTGATCACCGGCGTGGCGACCTCCAGCAGCTGCATCCGCTGCCGGTCGATGAGGGCCTGGCCCTCGCTCAGCGCGGTCTGCATGGCCACCAGGCGCAGCGTGCCCAGCAGCCTGCTGAGGGTGATCGCGCAGGTCCGCACCTGCTCGGGCGGCGCCTGGTCCAGGTCGGCCAGCAGCAGGTTGTCCACCGGCGGCCACAGCGCGGACAGTTCGCTGGAGACCTGGGTGACGGACAGCCCCGCGCGGGAACGGGCGGTGCCCATCCGGGCCAGCTGCTCGCGCACCCCGCTGAAACCGGCCGCGTCCGGGTCCTCGACCCGCCCCGCGTCGGCGACCTCGGCGAGCGCGTCGACGACCGCCTTGCCCGCCTCCACCGCCTCGTCCCGCGAGACGGTGAACACCGTCCGGAACAGCGGCTCGTCCGCCCAGCGCTGGGCGATCTGCTCCCTGCGGCGGCGCAGGAAGTCCGCCACCTGGGGTGTGGCCGTGTGCGGCGAACCGTCGGCTTCGTGCTCCGGCACCTGTTGTCTCCTCATGGTTGTCGCATCGCGCCGAACCCGTTCCCGGGTGACGGGACGACGTCGTGATCTTGCCCGGTGCCCGTCGGTGACGGCACACCCCGGCCCCGCTCCGGGGCCTGTGGACGTGAGGCGGGGCGCCCCGGGCGCGGGCGCGGACGGTGCTGCGGCCGGCGGTGGGCGGCGTCCGGCCGCGCAGTGCTCCCCGGCCCCGGTCCGGCAGGTCGCGGTCGGCGCCCCCGTGCTCAGTCCTCGCCTTCCGTCGCGGGCTCCTGGGGCCGGTCCACCCGCTCCAGCGCCTCCTCGACGCTCTCCGACACCGGGACGGTGATGCTCACACCGGTGAGGTCCAATATCCGCCTCACCGCGGGGGCGGGGGAGATGATGTGCACGCTTCCCGGCAGCTCACGGGCCTCCTGGTAGACGCGCAGGATGATGTTCATCCCGGACGAGTCCATGAAGGGCACCGCCGACAGATCGAGCAGGAAGTGCCGGCGACCGTGGTGCAGCTGGTTCGCCAGGTGGTGCTGGAACTCGGTCGCGGTGTCGATGTCCAGGTATCCCTGCACCGTCAGCAGGGCGGTGTCGTGCCGTGGCAGCGTCACCTCGACGGACAGCGGGTTCTGGGCAATGGGCACGAGTACCTCCAACGAATACTGACGGCCAGGGCACGGGGGTGATCGAGTCGGCCGGGTCACCGCGCAGCCGCGCGTACCCCCTATTCCTCCTGTCATGCCTTCGCATCCGCCGGACCGTCCGGGACCGGTGCCGGGTGGCGGGACCGCGGCGGTCCGTGCCGGCCCGCCGAAGCCGGCCGAATGCGCCCGCCGAGCGCGGGTAACCGCTGAGGTGGAGCCGGACGGGCCGCCCACGGTACCCGCCTGCTCCGTCGTCCGGCTCACTCACCGGGGAGGCAAGGAGCAGCGTGCCCATCGACAGCATCTGGTCGTACGCGCCGGAACTGGGTCCCGCACTGCGGCAGGACCTGACGGGATACACCGTCGTCGCCGACGACGGCACCATCGGCCATGTGGACCGGCAGGCGGACCCGCACGGCCTGTGCCACCTCGTCGTCGACACCGGCGTCTGGGTGTTCGGCCGGAGCCTGCTGGTACCGGTGGGCGCCGTCACCGGTATCGACACCGGGGAGCGGAAGGTGGCGCTGGCCTGCACCAGAGCGGAGGTGAAGGCGGCACCGCGCTTCCAGACCGACAGCCAGACCCGGGACGCCGCGTATCTGAACCAGGTCGGCGCCTACTACCGGGCGCTGCCGGCGCGTGGGACCGGGACCGGGTGAAGGGCGGGCCGCACCCGTGCCGCGCCCCGGGAGAACCAGGGACACCGATGAGATGCGTCCGACCGACAAAACGGCTGTGCCGGGGGCCGGCCGCGGGCCGCGCGAGGCGTGGGTCCCGGGCACCGGGGTGACCACCGCGGCGGCCGCCCGGGCGCACGCCGAGACGATCGTGCGCGCGCACCGCACCGTGGGGCGCACTCCGCACCCCGGGGACCTGATCGACCTCTCGCTCGTCGTCTCCGAGCTGGTCACCGACGCCATCCGGCACGGTGACGGGCTGGCCGGGTTCGACGTGACGACCACCGCCGACGGGGTGCGGATCGCCGTGCACGACCACAGTGACGTCATCCCCGAAGCCGCCCTCGGCGGCGCGGACCTGCCGCCTGTGCACCGGGGCAACGGCTACGGCTGGCCCCTGGTGAGCAGACTCGCCCGTGAGATCGACGCCCGCAGGCGTCCCGGCGGCAAGACCATCGCGGTACTCGTCCCGGTGCGCGACGCCGCCGCGCCGGACGGCGGCTGACGGCGGCTGCCCTCACCGGGGCGGGAGCCACCCTCACCAGGGCAGGAAGACATGGATGTCCTTGCCGGCGTCGTTGCAGACGACACTGACCTGGTCGCCGAGGGTGTGGATCAGATGCCAGCCGATACCGCCTCCGCCGCGGCTGGGATGGAAGGGCCGGGGAGCGGGCTCCACCGTGCTGGTGTCGTGCATCACCACATGCACCCCGTCGAACGTCCGGCGCAGCCGCAGCTCGAACGGACCCGGAGCGTACTGCACCGCGTTCGCGGCCAGCTCGGTCACCACCAGCAGTATGTCGTCCCAGTGCTCCGGTGCGGCCGGCGCCGACACACGGGCCAGATCGAAGAGAAACTCCTCCGCGACCAGCCGTGCGTCGGTCACGTCGTGCAGCTCCCCGGGGAAGCTGGCGACTCGGCTCGTGATCTCTTCGGCAGCCAGTGTCCTGTCCTCATGCGGCTCGGGTGCCATCTCGCCTTCCCGGCCCCGCGGCTCGGCGGGGCGATCGTCCTTCCGTCCCTTCTCCGTCCGTCTCCTAGCTCCGTGAGTTCCCGTGCTGGCGCAGCCTACGCGCCGGTACCCCCCGGGAGAACGGTGACAGACCCGTCACACTGCCCGACGCCCCTTCGGCGGCGTCCGTGAAATGCCGGGCGTGGGAGGGAAGTTGACGGGAACCCGGTGATCCGCACACCACCGGGCGAGCCGCACGGAGCGGCACCCGGCGATCCGGCCACCCGATGCGGGGAGACGTCGATGACGAGTCGTGGCAGAACCACGCCCGCATCGCGCACCGACCCGATGGCCATGGCGAGCCTGTGCTGCGGCATCGCCGGCCTGCTGGTCGCCGGCGTGGTCCCGGGCCCGCCGGCGATCGTGTCCGGCGTCGTGGGGAAGCGGCAGGCACCGGCCAGGGGCGGGGCGGGAATGGCGAGGGCCGGACTCGTGCCCGGCGTCATCGCCCTGGTCCTCGCGGTGGTGATGATCATCGTGTCGGCCGCGAGCGGCGGCTTCACCCGGTACGTGGGCGGCTGACCGTCCCCCGGCCGAGGTCTCGCGTACCGGGGCTCCGGCGGCCGGCCGGCAAGCCCGAGGGGCGCCCGCCGGTCGAACCGGTGGGCGCCCCTTTGCATGCGGACCGCCGCGCGGCCGGGAGGCCGGCGAGAGCGCAGGGGGGCCAGAAGGAGGATCCCGGTACGTCAGCGGAAGACGTTGTCCGGGTCGTCCCAGATCGACGACGGCTCCTCCGTGCCCGCTCGGCGCCGGGAGCGCGACTGGTACATCGCGTCGATCTCCAGCGCGTAGCGCCGCACGATCTCGTCCCGGCGCAGCTTCATCGACGGCGTCAGCAGGCCGTTGCTCACGTCGAACGGCTCGGGCAGCACCCGGAACACCCGGATCGACTCCGAGCGCGACACGCTGCTGTTCGCCGCGGCGACGGCCCGGCCGATCTCCTCCCGCAGCGCGTTCTCCTCCCGCGCCTCACGGGTCGGCGCGTCCCCGGGCAGGGACAGTGCCGCCCGCCAGTGCGCCACGAACTCCGGGTCCAGGGTGATCAGGGCGCCCACGCACGGCCGGTTGTCGCCCACCACCACCGCCTGGTGCACCAGCGGATGCATCCGCAGCCGCTGCTCGAGCGCCGCCGGGGCCACGCTCTTGCCGCTGCTGGTGATGATGATGTCCTTCTTGCGGCCGGTGATGGTGAGATAGCCCTCCTCGTCCAGCCGACCCAGGTCGCCCGTGGCCAGCCAGCCGTCGCGCAGCGCCGCCCGGGTCGCCGCCTCGTCGCCCACATAGCCCTGGAACACCGCCGGACCGCGCACCAGGATCTCGCCGTCCTCGGCCAGCCTGATCTCCATGCCCGGCAGCGCCCGACCCACGGTGCCCGACTTCTCCCGGCCGTAGGGCTGCATGGTCAGCCCGCCGCTGGTCTCGGTCAGCCCGTAGCCGTCGTGCACATAGATGCCGATGCCCTCGTAGAAGAGGGACAGGTCACGGTTGAGCGGCGAGCCGCCGGAGGTGGCCCGGCGCACCCGGCCGCCCAGCGTGGCCCGCAGCCGGCGGTAGACGGTCCGCTCGTACAGGGCGTGCTGCAGCCGCAGGTCGAAGCCCGGCCCCGGGCCGCGGCCCAGACGCTGCCGTTCCACCGCCTCGGCGAAGTCACGGGCGGTCTCCGCCGCCCGCTCGAACAACGCGCCCCTGCCCGCCTGTTGAGAGGCCCGCAGAAAGTTCTTGTAGATCTTCTCCAGCAGCGACGGCACGGCGTACAGATAGGTGGGCCGGAACGAGCGCAGCGCCGACGCCAGCGCCTCGGCGCTCATGTCGGGCTCGTGCCCCATCAGCAGC
This sequence comes from Streptomyces composti, assembly GCF_012034205.1. Lineage (GTDB taxonomy): Bacteria > Actinomycetota > Actinomycetes > Streptomycetales > Streptomycetaceae > Streptomyces > Streptomyces composti. The sequence goes on along the minus strand of NZ_JAATEM010000035.1, from coordinate 6,463 downwards.
CCGCCGCGCACGCACAGGCACTGGATCATCAGCCCGTACACGTGCGACAGCGGCAGGAACGCCAGCACCGCACCCTGCTCACCCGGCGCCGCCACCGTGTGCTTCCAGCCCGCCAGCAGCGTGTCGCAGACCATGGCCAGACCCCGGTGGCTCAGGGCGCAGCCCAGCGCCTGCCCGGAGGTGCCCGAGGTGTAGGCGACCACCGCGGTGGAGTCCGGCAGCACGATCCGGCGCATCGAGTCCACCGTGGCCAGGGGGATCTGCTCGCCCTCCGCCACCAGCTGCCCCAGCGCCCCGGCGTCGAGCTGCCAGACGTGCTGCAGCGCGGGCAGCTGGGCGCACACCGAGCCGACCGTCATCACGCCCTGCTCGTCCTCCACCAGGACCGCCACGCAGCCGGCGTCCTTCAGGATCCACTCCACCTGCTCCCGCGAGGAGGTCGGGTAGATCGGGACGACCTCGGCACCGACCGTCCACAGCGCGTAGCACAGGACGGTCCACTCGTACCGGGTGCGGGCCATGACGGCGACCCGCGCGCCCGGCGATATCCCCGACGCGATCAGCCCCTTCGCCAGGTCGACGACCTCGTCGCGGAACTCCACCGCGGTCACCTCCTCCCAGGTCTGGGAGGAGGGGTCCGGCCGGCGGGCCAGCATGGGCAGGGTGGGGTTCGCCTCGGCCATGTCGAAGAGGCTGTCGGCGAGGCCGCCGGTCAGGGGCGGAGCGGACGGGGGAGCCAGAGCGAGGTCACGCATGCACTGCTCCTGACGTGTACGGGGGGTGACTCGGCCGACGAGCAGAGTCATCGGCGGTGCCTGAATGTAGCCGAGCCGGAGCGATACGGCGCCGGTATCACCGGAAGTGTGCCCGCACTGTTGATCTCCGTGGTTCGGGGGACCCGGAGAGCATGAGTCACATCAATCCCGACCCCGAACCGGAACGCAGCACCGGCCTGGAACCGGGCGGCGGCGTACCCCCGGGCGAGACCCCGCCCGCGGAGAGCAGCATGCCCGAGGCGGGCCCCCAGGAGACCCACAATCCGGCCAAGGGCTGGTCCAGGGGACCCCTGCTCGTGATCCTGCTCGTCGCCGTCCTGGTCGCCGCCTTCTTCCTGGCCTACGCCCTCGTCCTGATCCTCTGACCCCTTCGGGACCGCCGCTTCCCGGCGCGGCGCTCCCGCCCCGGGCGGCTCAGCGCTGGGTGTGCCGCACACACTCGGTGACGACGTCCCGCAGGCTGCCCGTGCGCTCCAGCAGCTCGCGCTGCACCCGGGCCCCGTTGCCCTCGCGCAGCAGCCGGGCGCAGCCCTCCCGCACCAGCTCCAGATCGCCGTGGGCCTGAAGCGCCTCGGCGACATGCCCGACCAGATCCCCGAGGACCGCCTCTGCGGGCAGGGGCCGCATGGTCTCCGGGTGCAGCAGATCACCCGTCAGACCCGCCCGTGCCGCCTGCCAGGCGGCCAGCCTCAGCAGGCTCACACTGTGACCGGCGGGCTCCCGCCCCGCCCGCCACTCGCGGGCCGCCGTCTCCACCAGGCCGCGGGCGAGCGCGGCGATCAGCACCGCCGTCTCCGCGTGCAGACACACGTCCGCCACCCGCAGCTCCACGGTCGGGTACCGGTCGGACAGCCGCACGTCGAAGTAGATCATCGCCTTGTCCAGCACGGCGCCGGTCGCCACCATGTCCGCGACCCGGCGGTGGTACCGCTCGGCCGAACCGAAGACCTCCGTGGGGCCCGCCGAGGGCCAGCGCTGCCACACCCGGCTGCGGTAGCTGCTGTAACCGGAGTCCGTGCCCTGCCAGAACGGCGAGTTGGCGCTGAGCGCCGTCAGCGGGGCCAGCCACGGGCGCAGCCGGTCCACCACGGCGACGCCCTCCTCGTCGGAGCCGACCGAGACATGCACGTGACAGCCGAGGACCAGTTGCTCGCGGGTGGCGATGCCGTACTGCTCCTCCATCCACTGGTAGCGCCGGTTGACGCCGACGGCCGGGCTGACCGGCAGCGGGGAGGTGGCGAGCGCGGCGACCGTGCATCCGATGCCCTCGGCGTGCCCGGCGGCCTCCTCGCGGCAGTGCACGATCTCCGCGTGCAGGCTCTCCATCGACGCCTGCGGATGCGTGTTGAACTCCAGCATCTGCTCGTGGAGTTCCTTCTCGAACACCTGCTGCTCGGCGTCCTCCCGGGTGGCGCGGGCCAGCACCGGAGCGGACAGCGCCCGCGGTTCACCCGTCTCCGGATCGACGAGGAGGAGCTCCTCCTCCACTCCCACGGTGCGCACCTGATGCCGCCCTTCTGCGACCTGCCGCGACGCCGAGGGTCCCTCGGCCTACGGCCCGGATGCCCCGCTCCCGGCGCGGAACACCCGGCGCCGGGAGCGGAGTGTCACAGAGCGACCGGTGTCAGCCACACCGTCGCCAGCGGCGGCAGCGTGATCCGCACACGGCCGTCCTCCGGTTTGACCGGATCGGGGTTGATCACGTCGCTGCCGCCGTAGCGCGCCGCGTCGGTGTTGAGCACCTCCTGCCAGGCGATCACCTCGTCCCCGGCGGCCAGCAGGTAGTCGTGCCGGACGACGGGGGAGAAGTTCGACACGGCGAGCAGCGGCCGGCCCTCCGCGTCGAACCGCAGGAAGGCGAAGACGTTGTCGTCGGCGGCGTCCACCGCCACCCAGCGGAAGCCCGACGGGTCGGTGTCGCACTGCCACAGCGCGGGCGTCTGGCGGTAGTGCGTGTTCAGGTCGCGCACCAGGTCCCGCACCCCGCGGTGGTCGCCCGCCGAGTGGTAGCCGTCGTCCAGCAGCCACCACTCGGGCCCGTGCTCCACGGACCACTCGGCGCCCTGGGCGAACTCCTGCCCCATGAACAGCAGCTGCTTGCCGGGGTGGGCCCACATGAAGCCGAGGTAGGCGCGGAGGTTGGCGCGCTGCTGCCACCAGTCGCCGGGCATCTTCGACACCAGGGACCTCTTGCCGTGCACCACCTCGTCGTGCGAGATCGGCAGCACGTAGTTCTCGCTGTAGGCGTACACCATCGAGAAGGTCATCTCGTGGTGGTGGTACTTGCGGTGCACCGGCTCGTGAGAGACGTACTGCAGCGAGTCGTGCATCCAGCCCATGTTCCACTTGAAGCCGAAGCCCAGACCTCCGGTGTCGGTGGGCCGGGTGACCCCGCCCCACGCGGTGGACTCCTCGGCGATCGTCATCACGCCGGGACAGCGCCGGTAGACGGTGGCGTTCATCTCCTGCAGGAACGCCATCGCCGCCAGGTCCTCCCGGCCGCCGTACACATTGGGCTCCCACTGGCCGTCCTCGCGGGAGTAGTCGAGGTACAGCATCGAGGCCACCGCGTCGACCCGCAGACCGTCGATGTGGAACTCCTGACACCAGTACACGGCGTTGGCCACCAGGAAGTTGCGCACCTCGGTGCGGCCGAAGTCGAAGGTGTACGTGCCCCAGTCCGGGTGCTCCGCCCGCCGCGAGTCCCCGGGCTCGTACAGCGGCTCCCCGTCGAAGCGGGCCAGCGCCCAGTCGTCCTTCGGGAAGTGCGCCGGCACCCAGTCCATGATCACGCCGATGCCGGCCCGGTGGAGCGCGTCGATGAGGTACTTGAAGTCGTCGGGGGTGCCGAGCCGCGCGGTGGGCGCGTAGAAGCCGGTGACCTGGTAGCCCCAGGAGGGCGTGAAGGGGTGCTCGGCGAGCGGCATCAGCTCGACATGGGTGAAACCGAGGTCCTTGACGTAGGCGGGCAGCACCTCGGCGAGCTCACGGTAGGTCAGGCCCGGCCGCCAGGACGGCAGATGGACCTCGTACACCGACATCGGTGCCTGGTGCGCCGGTGTCGCCCCGCGGCGCTCCATCCACTCCTGGTCGCGCCACTCGTGGTGCGAGGCCGTCACGATGGAGGCGGTGTTCGGCGGCTCCTCGGCGCGGCGGGCCATCGGGTCGGCCTTGAGGAAGCGGTGCCCGTACCGCGAGTGGATCTCGAACTTGTAGCGGGTGCCCTCGCCGACACCGGGCAGGAACAGCTCCCACACGCCGGAGGAGCCCAGGGAGCGCATCGGGAAGGCGGTGCCGTCCCAGTAGGTGAAGTCCGCGGCGAGCCGCACCCCCTGCGCGTTGGGCGCCCACACCGTGAAGCGGGTGCCGGTCACCCCCTGATGGGTCATGATCCGGGCGCCGAGCGCCGTCCACAGCTCCTCGTGCCGGCCCTCGCTGATCAGATGCAGGTCGAACTCGCCGAGCGCGGGCAGGAACCGGTACGGGTCGTGCACCTCCACCGGCTCGTCGTCCCCGTAGGCCACCGTCAGGGTGTACTCGGGGATCGACTCCAGCGGCAGCACGCGGGAGAACAGCCCGTCGCCCTCCGGCACGAGCGGGAAGCGCTCGCCGCCGGTGACGACGCTCACCTCCCGCGCGCAGGGACGCAGCGCCCGGAAGGCGATCCCGCCGGGGACGGGATGCGCACCGAGCAGCGCGTGCGGGTCGTGGTGGGCGCCCGCCAGCAGGCGCCCCCGGTCGGTGTCGTCCAGGGCGGGGGCGGGGGTGATCCCGGCGGCGGTCGCGGACGGGACGGGCCCGGCGGAACCGGGCAGGGGCGTGTCACGCAGGGCCACGGCTTCAGTCTCCTCTCACGGCGAGGCGCTCGATCGCCGCCATGGGTACGGGCAGCCAGTCGGGTCGGTGCCGGGCCTCGTACAGCACCTCGTACACGGCACGGTCGGTCTCGTACGCGCGCAGCAGACCGTGCTTCGTGCGGGGGTCCCACCCGGCGCGGGAGGCGTAGCCGGCGCAGTACGCCTCCCGCGCGCGGCACGCCCACTCGGGGCGCCAGGGGCGGCGCTGGCGGGCGGCGTAGTCGAAGGAGCGCAGCATCCCGGCGATGTCCCGCACGGGGGAGTGGGCGCTGCGCCGTTCGGACAGCGGCCGGGACGGCTCGCCCTCGAAGTCGATGACGAACCACTCGCGCCCCGCCCGCAGCACCTGCCCGAGATGAAGATCGCCGTGGATGCGCTGGGCGGGCGGTCCGGCGTCGCAGGCGGTGAGCGCGGCGAACGCGGCCCGCAGGCCCGGCACGAACGGCTGGAGCGCCGGCACCGCGTGCGCGGCGGCCGTCAGCCGCTCGGTCATGGCGGTGGCGGTGCGGCGCATCTCGCCGGGCTCGCCGACGGGGAACGCGGAGGCAAGGGCCAGATGCACATCGGCCGTGGCCCGCCCCAGAGCGTGCGCCTGGGCGGTGAAGTCGTCACCGGCGGCCAGGGCGCCGAGGGCGAGGGTCCAGCCGTCGGAGGCGTCGCGCAGATACGGCTGGAGCACGCCGAGCGTCGCCTTGAACGGGGCGGTGGTGCGGAACCAGGCCACCGGCGCGGGCACCCGGTGGCAGCCCTGGCGGGCCAGCGCCCCCGGCACCTCCAGGTCCGGGTTGACGCCGGGCTGGATGCGCCGGAACACCTTCAGGATGTACTCGTCGCCGTACACCAGCGAGGAGTTGGACTGCTCGGCGTCCAGCAGACGGGGCACCAGACCGGTGGCCAGCGGCTGCCCGGCGTCGCACTCGAAGCGCAGCGGGCCCGCGGTGCCGGGCCGGCGCAGCCGCTCCAGCAGCAGCCGGGCCGAGCGGGGGTCGTAGAGGGCGTCGTAGACCGTGCGTCCGGCCAGCGGGCCGTCCTGCACCCGGCCGATCAGGGCCCGGCCGAGGCGCGGCGAGGGATGCTCGCGCACCCCGAGCAGCAACTGGTAGCAGTCACCGGCCGGGGGGTTGCCCCCGGGAGCGGGGACGCCTCCATGACCGGCGTGGACCAGCACATGCAGACAGCCCGGGAACAGCTCCGTCATCGACAGCAGACTCAAGTCGGTGACGGGCCGGTCCTTGCCGGCGAACCAGCGCTGCCGCGGCAGCCACTCGCGCAGCAGCCCGGCGAGCGACTCCAGCGGTTCGGCTGGCGCGCTCCTCGGGCGCAGGAACGCGGTCTTGGTCATGGTGACGCCTCCTCTCGCCGGCACACGCTCACAGTCGTCGGCCGATGCGGGATGCGACTCGGGTGAGCCGGAACCAGTAGAAGCCGTGGCCCCCGAGGGTCAGCAGATACGGCAGTTCCCCGATCGCCGGGAAGCGGACACCGCCGAACAGCTCGACCGGGTGGCGTCCGTTGAACTCGCGCAGATCGAGTTCGGTCGGCTGGGAGAAGCGGGAGAAGTTGTTCACGCAGAGCACCAGGTCGTCCTCGTACTCGCGCAGGAAGGCGAGGACCGCCGGGTTGGACGAGGGCAGTTCGGTGTAGGTGCCGAGCCCGAACGCCGCGTTCTGCTTGCGGATCTCGATCATCCGGCGGGTCCAGTGCAGCAGCGAGGACGGCGAGGCCATGGACGCCTCGACATTGGTGACCTGGTAGCCGTAGACCGGGTCCATGATCGCGGGGAGGAAGAGCCGTCCGGGGTCGCAGGTGGAGAAGCCGGCGTTGCGGTCG
>NZ_JAATEM010000034.1 GCF_012034205.1 Streptomyces composti | reverse complement strand
AACCTGGTGAGGAGTTCGGTGAAGAGGATCTTCAGGGTGACCCGGGCCACGGTGTGGCCGACGCAGTAGTGGGGGCCGATCCCGAACGCCATGTGCTTGTTGGGCCTGCGGCGCAGATCGAAGGTGTCGGGGTCCGGGAACACCTCGCGGTCCCGGTTGGCCGAGCCGAGCCAGACCACCACGGCGTCGCCCGCCTTGACACGGGTGCCGCGGACGACGGTGTCGCGCACGGCATAGCGCATGAAGTGGCTGACCGGGGAGCCCATGCGGAGGGCCTCCTCCACGGCGGTGGGCGTCACGCTGAGGTCGGAGGCCCAGGTGTCGAGCAGCCCGTCCTCCACATGCTCGGCCATCATGTAGTTCGGCGAGTGCGGGGTGGTGACCACGGCGCCAAGCAGCACGCTGTAGCAGTTGGACATCACCTCACCGGGCGTCATGCGCCGGCCGTCCACCTCCGTGGTGATCAGGACGCTGATGAGGTCGTCGCCCAGATTGCGGCGGCGCTCGGCGTAGATGTCCTGGAAGTAGGCGAACAGCCGCCGGTGCGCGTTGTCGAGGGTCGCCTGGGTGCCGCCTTCCAGCCGGTACTCGGGGTCGTCGGCGGCTATGGAGGAGTTCAGCAGCGTGGCCAGCCAGGGCCAGTCGGCACGGGGAAGCCCCATGGACGTGCCGCCGACCGCGACCGGCAGGGCCAGCATGGCCTCGGCGAAGTCGAACGGGCCGCCGTCCTTCAGGGGCTCGAGAACCTCCAGGACCAGCTCACGGATCATCTGCTCCTGGCGCTCGATGGCCTTGATGGCCAGGGCCTTCTGCAGCCGGGCGCGCATGATCGTGTGCCGGGGCGGATCGGTTGCCGCGATCTGCCGGCCGCCGGCCGGGTCCTCCACCCCGAGAATGTTGAGCAGGGTGCCGCGCTCGGACGTGAAGGTGTGGGCGTCGCGCAGCACCTGGTCGGCGTCGTGGTAGTTCGCCACCGACCAGAAGCCGTTGTTCTCGTCCACCTGCTCCCAGGTGAGGTGGTCCTTCTCGCGCAGCTCGGCCCAGCGCCGGTGGAAGTCGCCGTGGCTGTAGAGCATGGGGTCGGCCAGGCCCGTGGCCGCCTTGCCGACCGGGCATCCGGGAGCCGGCTGGGCGGGTATCACGGGGCACGCACCGGCCAGGGCGGTCGCCGCGGCGGGCGGTTCATCGACTGGTGGCATCCTCGACCTCCTGTGTTGACTCGGGTGAGCCCGGCCCCTCGCTCTGCCGCAGGACCTCGGCCAGGTCCGCGATCGTCGGGCGCAGGTACAGCGTCCGGGCCGGCAGGTCGACGGCGAAGTCACGCTGCAGGGCGGCGAGCAGTTCGGCGGCCATCAGCGAGTGCCCGCCGAGCTCGAAGAAGTTGTCGGTGGAACCGATGGGCTCGACGTCGAGAGCGTCGCTCCAGATCTCGGCCAGACGGCGCTCCAGATCGTCGGCCGGTTCCACGTACTCGTTCCACACGTTGCGCGGGATCTTGGCGGAGGGCAGGGCACCCCGGTCGACCTTGCCGTTGGCGTTGAGCGGGATCTCCGGCAGGACGAGGATCGCCCAGGGAACCAGATGGGCGGGCAGGACGGCGGCGAGCTTCTCGCGCAGGCCCGCGCCGAACGTCGCGGCCTCCTCCTCCGCCAGGCCGCTCACGGCGGCATAGGCGATCAGCCGGGTGTCGCCGGCTCCGTCGGTGTGGGTGAGGGCGGCGGCCTCCTCGACCCGGGGGTCCTTGAGCAGCTCCGTCTCCACGGTGCTCGGCTCGACCCGGTAGCCGCGGATCTTGACCTGGCGGTCGGCCCGGCACAGGAAGTCCAGGTTGCCGTCGGGCAGCTCCCGCACGATGTCGCCGGTGCGGTACATGCGGCGGCCGGGTTCCGGACCGAAGATGTCGGCGACGAACTTCTCGGCGGTGGCGCCCGGCTTGTTGAGGTAGCCGGTGGCCACGCCGTCGCCGCCGACCCACAGCTCACCCCATTCGCCCGGCGGGACGGGGCGCATCGCGTCGTCGAGGATGGCGGCGGTGGTGCCGTGGACGGGGGTGCCGATCGGGACCCGCTCGTTGTCACTGCTCCTGCGGGTCGTCCAGCAAGTGGTGAACGTGGTGTTCTCGGTCGGACCGTATCCGTTGGTGAACGTCAGGTGCGGGTGCGCGGCCAGAAGACGGCGTACGTGATCGGGCGAGAGGACGTCACCGCCCGCGAGGAGGTGGCGTACCGTGCCCAGACCTTCGAGGTGATGGGTGACCAGTTTGTGGAACAGACCCGAGGTCAGCCACAGAATGGTGACGCCCTCGTCGTGGACGGTCTTGACGATCTCGTCCAGGTCGGCCCGCCCCGACGGAGCGAGTGCGAGCCGGCAGCCCTTGACCAGCGAGGTCCAGATCTCGAAGGTCGACACGTCGAACCCGACGCGGGTGATCTGCAGGAAGACGTCGTCGGGTCGTACCTCGATCCAGTCGGGTGTGTCGATCAGCCGGAAGATCGCGCGGTGCGACACCACGACGCCCTTGGGCACGCCGGTGGAGCCGGAGGTGTAGCAGACGTAGGCAGGGCTGTCCGGCCCGATCTCGGTGGCGGGCAGCAGCCCGGGCTCGGCGGCGGCCGCCTCGGCGGGTTCGTCGATCGACAGCACGTGCTCGATGCCGTCGGCCAGCGGCGCGGTGCCCGTGTCGGTCACGGCGAAGCGGGCGCGCGCGTCGTCGAGGATGCGGGCGCGCTGTTCCGCCGGCTCGGCCGGGTCGAGATACAGATAGGCGCCACCCGCCTTGAGGATCGCCGTCAGCACGACCATGAGCTCGATGGAGCGGTCGAGCATCACGGCCACGACGCTGCCGCCGCGCACCCCCGCAGCGCGCAGCCGCCGGGCCAGGGCGTCGGCGTCGGCGTCGAGCTGCCGGTAGCTGAGCCTGCGGTCGCCATGGCTGATCGCGGTCGCCTCGGGAGTCCGCGCGGCCTGTTCCGCGACCATGTCGTGCACGCATCGCGGCGAGCGGGCTGACTGAAGGCTACCCATCACTGGCTCCCTACCTTGTGATTCTCTGCTCGGACCTGGGGCCGATGCCCTTGCGGACTCAGCGGGAGGCGGAGGCCATGTCGGGGTCCTGGCGTGCGCTGAGGGGGCGAAGATCGGTCCAGTTCTGGTCGATGTAGTCGAGACAGGACTGCCGCGTGCCTTCATGAACGACCCGCCAGCCGGCCGGAATGTCCAGCTTGACCGGCCAGAGCGAATGCTGCTCCTCGGCATTGACGAGAACAGCGAAGGTCCCCTCGGGATCGTCAAAGGGATTCATTGCGTGGGCTCCTTGAATTGGCAGCTGGATGGGAATGGGCGGACCGAATTGCCGCACCGACGTGACGAGGGGGGCGCGGGCGCTGCCGGCGAATGCCCGGCGGACTGCGCTCACTGGTCGCCCGATCACCGCTGGACCTCGAGCTGAAGCTACCCGGACGGCACCGCCGCGTACTGTCACATGAAAGGACGACATCCGGTCGCCGGGCTCAGCACACCTTGTGCACCCAGGCGTGCGGGTCGGGCAGCCGGCCGTACTGGATGCCCAGCAGTTCTTCGCGCAGGCGCCGGGTGACGGGGCCGGGCTCGCCGTCTCCGACGGTCCACCCCTTGCCGCCGGCTCCCTTGACCCGGCCGATCGGGGCGATGACGGCCGCCGTCCCGCAGGCGAAGGCCTCGGTCATCCGCCCCGAGGCGCACAGTTCCTGCCACTGGGGCACCGACATGGGTCGTTCCTCGGTGTCCAGACCGAGCTCGGGGGCCAGGCGGAGCAGGGAGTCGCGCGTCACACCGGGCAGCAGCGTGTCGGTCAGCGGGGGTGTGACGATCCGCGGCCTGCTCCCGCCGCCCTCGTCGAGAACGAAGAAGATGTTCATGCCGCCCATCTCCTCCACCCAGGTGTGTTCGGCCGCGTCCAGCCACACCACCTGGTCGCAGCCTTCGGCCACACCCTGGCGCTGGGCGGCGAAGGCCGCGGCGTAGTTGCCGCCGGCCTTGGCGGCGCCGGTGCCGCCGGGCGCGGCCCGGGTGTAGTCCTCCGACAGCCACACCGTCAGCGGCCGGAGCCTCTCCCCGGGACCGAAGTAGGCGGTGGCCGGGGAGGCGAAGACGACGAAGAGGTAGCTGCGCGAGGGGAGGGTGAACCCCAGCTCGTGCTGGGTGGCGATCATCAGGGGCCGCAGGTAGAGGCTCTCACCGGCTCCCGAGGGGACCCAGTCGGCGTCCTGGGTGACCAGCAGTTCCAGGGCCTTCAGGAAGGTCGCCTCGGGTATCGCGGGCATCGCCAGGCGCTCCGCGGAGCGGTTGAGGCGGGCCGCATTGACACGTGGCCGGAAGAGAGCCACTCCACCGCCGTCCTGCCGGTAGGCCTTCATGCCCTCGAAGCACTCCTGGCCGTAGTGGAAGACGGAGGCGGAGGGATCCAGGCTGATCGGGCCGTAGGGTTCGAGCCGGCCGTCGTGCCAGCCGAGCCCCTCGTCCCAGCGCGCCGTGATCATGTGATCGGTGAAGGTCCGGCCGAACCCGGGCTCGGCGAGGATCGCCTCGCGCTCCCGGTGCGGCACGGGCCGGTCATTGACACGGATCTCGAAGTCCACCGGCTGACCCCTCTTCCTCACTGACTCCGGTGAGTGAAAGCCCCTGTTGTGGCCCTCGAAACTACCCGTGGCAGGCGGGCTCGGCGTTGTCACATGAAAGAACGACATGCGGGCGCCGGGCCGGTGAAGGAGGCTGACTGACCGAGGCTGGGGAAGTAGTCGAATTCGGCTTCGCACTTCCCACCGAAGTGGCCGCCGACGGGATGGAATTACGTATGGGCATCGCCATTGCCAAGCTGGAAGCCTGGATGCGCGACTACTACCACAAGGTCGATCACGACATCGGCAGCAGCGGCGTGCGCGACCTGTCCGTGGCGGAATTCCGAGCACTGTGCGGGTTCGACCTGAGCGAGCTGGACTCGCTGGTGCTGCGCGACAGCGAGGCATACGGCGGGCCCGGGCTGCGTGCCGCGCTGGCGGACCGCTGGACCGGCGGGGACGTCGATCCGGTGATGGTCACACATGGTTCCAGCGAGGCCATCTACATCGTCATGCACACGCTGCTCGAGGCGGGCGACGAGGTGATCGTCGTCGACCCGGCGTACCAGCAGCTGTACGACATCGCCCGGTCGAAGGGCTGCCGGATCACCCCGTGGCGGCTCCGCGCCGACCGGGGCTTCTCCCCCGACATGGAGCTGCTGCGCAAGCTGGCCGCGTCGGGCCCGCGCATGATCGTGGTGAACTTCCCGCACAATCCGACCGGGGTGTCGATCACGGCCGACGAGCAGGACGAGCTCATCTCCATCGCGGCGGAGTCGGGCGCCTGGCTGGTCTGGGACAACGCGTTCGGCGAGATGACGTACACGGCGGCGCCTCTGCGCCTGCCGCACGACCGGTACGACAAGGTCATCTCCTTCGGCACCCTGTCCAAGAGCTATGGCCTGGCCGGCATGCGGGTGGGCTGGTGCCTGGCCCCGCGGGAGCTGCACGAGCGGATGGCGGTGCTGCGCGACTACATCGCCCTGTACGTGTCCCCCGTCCTGGAGTTCTTCGCCGAGAAGGCAGTCCGCAACGCTGACCGCATCGTGGCGCTCCAGCGCGAGCACGCCGCCGCCAATCTCAAGATCCTGCAGGACTGGGCCGCCGGTCTGCCCGACCTGGTGCGGCTCACCCCGCCGGACGGAAGCGTCACGGCCTTCGTGGAGTTCCCCCGCCTGCCCGACGTGGAGCGCTCCTGCCGCCGGCTGGCCGAGGAGCACCGGGTGCTGCTCGTGCCGGGCATGTGCTTCGGCGACGACTTCCGCTCCTACGCCCGGCTCGGTTTCGGCGGTACGACCGCCGAGTTGACGGCCGGACTCTCCGCCCTCGAACAAGTGCTGCGCGAAGACTCCCGAACGGTGGCAGACCGATGACCGATGACCTGCAGGCCCGCATAGCGGCCCTCTCACCGGACAAGCGAGCGGTGCTGGAGCGGCGGCTCGCCGAGATGGCGGCCGAGCGCGGCCCCGTCGCGGACGGCAGGATCAAGCCGCGCGACCGGAGCGTGCCGGCACCGCTGTCGTTCGCGCAGCTGCGCGAGTGGACCACCGGCCGGATCCGGGGATCCAACAACATCAGCGGAGCCCTGCGGCTCGTCGGAGCCCTCGACCTGTCCCTGCTCAGCAAGGTGCTGACGGAGATCGTCGAGCGCCATGAGGTACTGCGGTCCACGGTCGAGCTCAGGGGCCGTACTCCCGTGCAGGTGGTACAGCCCGTCGCGCCGGTGCCTACCCCGCTGGTGGACCTGTCGGACCTGCCGGCCGAGGAGCAGTCGGCCGAGATCCGCCGGCGCGCCGATGCCGAGCTGGTGCGCCCGTTCGCGCCCGATGAGGCACAGCGGTTGCGGATCCAGCTGCTGCGGCTGGCCCCGGACACCCACGTGGCGCTGTTCACGACCGATCATGCGGCGTCCGACGCGTGGTCGATGGCCATCCTCGTCAGGGAGTTCGTGACCCTGTACGGCAATCACCTCGGCGGCGGGACCGGCGACCTGCCCCTGCCGGAGATCCAGTTCGGGGACTTCGCCGCCCTGCAGGCGGAGGAGTTCGACGAGGAGCGGATCGCCGCCGAACTCGACTACTGGAAGAAGGCGCTGGACGGCGCGCCGACCCAGCTCACGCTGCCGGTCGACCGGCCCTACCCCGCGCGGCCCACCTTCGCGGGCGCCCAGTACCACATAGATCTCTCGCCCGAACTGAGCGAGGACCTCAAGACGTTCGGCGAGCGGGAGAACGTCTCGCTGTTCATGGTGCTGCTCGCCGCCCTCTCCGTGCTGCTCCACCGGTACTCAGGGCAGGACGACCTGGTGATCGGATCGGCCATCTCCGGGCGCAACCGGGTGGAGACCGAGCAGCTCATCGGCTGCTTCGCGAACCTGCTGCCGTTGCGGATGCGGCTGTCCCAGGACCAGACGCTGCGCGACCTGGTGCATGCCGCACGAGACACCACGACGGCGGGGTACGACCACCAGGACCTCCCCTTCGAACGGCTGCTGGAGCAGCTGGGCATCGGCCGGGAGGCGGCGCAGACCCCGCTCATCCAGGTCATGATCAACGTCCTGACCGCGCCGCCGAGCACCCTCGAGCTTCCGGGCCTGACGGTCGCGCCGGAGCCGATGGACATAGGACCGGTCTCCATCGACCTGACGCTGTTCGCCATGCCGCGCGGGGAGACGGTGTCGCTGCAGTGGCAGTACAGCACCGAGCTGTTCGACACCGAGACGGTCGAGCTGCTGGCCTCGCAGTTCGTCAACGTGCTCCGTCAGCTGGTGAGGAAGCCCGACACGGCGGTCGGTGACGTGGAGTTCATCGTCGCCCCGGCCGCCAAGGTGACCGCCCCCGCTTCGGAGGCGGCCCACGGTCCCGGCTTCGTGGAGCTGTTCCAGCGACGGGCGGACCTCGCCCCGCACACCACGGCGGTGGTGCACGACGGGACCGCGCTCAGCTACGCGGAACTGAACCGGCGCGCCAACCGGCTCGCGCACGAACTGCGCCGGCTGGGCGTCGGACCGGAGGTCGGCGTCGGCATTCTGCTCGACCGGTCGCCCCGGCTGCCCGTGGCGATCCTCGCGGTGCTCAAGGCCGGCGGCTACTACGTGCCCCTGGATCCGTCCTACCCCGCGGAGCGCCTGTCGTTCATGCTGACGGACGCAGGCGTGCGCGTGCTCGTCACCGAGGAAGAGCAGGCCGCTCAGGAGCCCCGGTGGCCGGTCGAGATCCTGTGCATGGACTCGCTGCCCGACGGGCCCGACCACGATCTGTCCACGCTGCCCGACCCGGCCTCGCTGGCGTACCTGGTGTACACCTCGGGTTCGACCGGCCGCCCCAAGGGGGCCGCGATCGAACATCGCTCGCTGGTGACCTTCGCCCGTGAGGTGGTGGAGCGTTTCGGGCTCGGCAGCGGGGACCGGTTCCTGCAGTTCGCCTCGCCGGGCTTCGACGTGCTCGTGGAGGAGCTGTTCCCCATCTGGCTGGCCGGCGGTGCCGTGGTCATCCCTGCCGGACCGACGCTCGGCGGCGGCGCCGACCTGGCGGAGCTGCTCGAGCGCGAGCGCGTCACGGTGGTGGAGCTGCCCACCGCGTACTGGCACGAGTGGACGCGGTCGCTGCGACGCCAGGACCGCTCGCTTCCGGACTGGCTCCGCCTCGTGATCATCGGCGGGGAGCGGGTGCTTCCCGACCGCATCACCATGTGGGAGCCGCTCGGCGTGCCGCTGATGCATGTGTACGGTCTGACGGAGACGACCGTGAGCTCGACCTTCTTCCGCCTCGACCCGCCCGACCAGAAACGCGACTGGCCCAACCTCCCGATCGGCACCCCGCTGCCCTCGGCCGATCTGCGCATCCTCGACAGCCGGCTTCGCCCGGTGCCCGTGGGCGGGTGCGGGGACCTGTACATCGGCGGGATCAGCCTGGCCCGCGGCTACCACGGCCGGCCCGGGCTGACCGCACAGCGGTTCGTCGCGGACCCGGACCCGGCTCATCCGGGCGAGCGCCTGTACCGCACCGGTGATGTGGTCCGGCAACGCCCGGACGGCAATCTGGAGTTCGTGTCCCGGGCCGACACCCAGATCAAGATCCGCGGCTTCCGGGTGGAACCGGCGGAGATCGAGGCGGCTCTCAGCCTGCATCCCGAGATCAGCGAGTCGGTGGTGGACGTGCACGAGCCCGAGCCCGGGGACAAGCGGCTCGTGGCATACGTCGTCCCGCACGGTTCCTCCGCACCCGCCGCCGCGGCGCTCCGGGAGTTCCTGGCGCGGGAGCTGCCGCCGTACATGGTGCCCGCGGCGTTCGTGCCGCTCGACGCGCTGCCGCTCACGCCGAACGGCAAGATCGACCGAGCCGCGCTGCCCGCCCCCACCGCGGAGCGCCCCGCCGAGCCGGCGGAGACCGCCGCGCCGCACAACCCTGTGGAGCAGAGCCTGGCGAAGATCGTCGCCGGGGTCATCGGCGTCGAGAACGTCGGCCCGCACGACAACTTCTTCGAGCTGGGCGGAGATTCGATCCTGGCCATCCAGGTGGTCGCGCAGGCACAGGACACCGGCATCCGGATCTCCCCGCTGGACCTGTTCGAACACCCCACGGTCGCCTCGCTCGCGGCCGTCACCACGGCCGCCCCGGCCATCGACGCCGAGCAGGGCGTCGTCAGCGGTCCTTCGCCCCTGGCCCCGCCCCAACGCTGGTTCTGCGGCGCGGACTTCACCGATCCCCATCACTGGAACGTCTCCACGCTGCTCGAGCTGCGCGAGACCTACCCGCCGGAGATGCTGCGCGAGGCGGTCCAGCAGCTCCTCGTCCACCACGACGGCCTGCGGCAGCGGTTCCAGCTCAACGGCGTCCAGACACGCGTCCGGATCGCCCTGCCCCAGGGCCGTACGCCGTTCTCCGCGCACGACCTGTCCGGCCTGGACGCGGACGAGCAGGAGCGCCGGATCACCGAGCTGACCGCCGAGGCGGCCGCGGGCCTCGGACTCTCGGTCGGTCCGCTGATCCGCTTCGAGTTCTTCCAGCTCGGCGACGGGCGCCCCGACCGTCTCGCGGTGATCGCGCATCACCTCGTCGCCGACGTCACCTCCCTGCGCATCCTCGTGGAGGATCTGCGGACCGCGCTGCTGGCGCTGGCCGCCGGACAGACGGTGGCGCTGCCGGCGAAGACGACGTCCTGGCAGTCCTGGGCCCGCCGCCTCGCCTCGTACGCGGGCACTCAGCCGGTGCAGTCCCAGCGGCCGTACTGGACGGATCTCGTCGAGGAGACCTCCGGCGCGCTGCCCTCCGACACCGCGGCTGCCGGTCATGCCGGTCCCGGAACGGTCGCCGACGCGCGCGAGGTCGTCGCGCGGCTCGGCTCGGCGGAGACCACCGAGCTGCTCCAGGACGCTCCCGCCGCGCACAACTGCCGGATCGACGACCTGCTGCTCACGGCGCTGTGCCGCACCCTGGGCGACTGGACCGGCCGGCCACGGACCGTGGTCGACCTGCGGCGCCACACCCGCGAGAAGGTGTTCGGTGACATCGATCTGGCCCGCACGGTCGGCTGGCTGGACACCGTCCACCCGATCGCTCTGGTCAGCGAGCCCGGCAGCACTCCCGCCACCACCCTGAAGTCGGTCAAGGAGGCCCTGCGGGCCGTCCCCGAGGGCGGACTCGGCTGGCAGCTGCTGCGCCAGAGCAGCGATCCGCTGCCGCAGTCCCCGGCAGAGCTGGTCTTCGCCTACACCGGCCAGCTCGACGAGCCGTCGCCCGCGACGGACGGCTTCACCGTGCTCGGTCCCGCCGGTCCCGCGGCCAGTCCGCTCGCCCGCCGCCCGTACGCGCTGGACGTGCGCGCCGCGGTCAGCGGCGGCCGGCTCACCGTCACCTGGGAGTACGACCACCGGCTGCACCACCGGGAGACCGTGGAACGGCTCGCGGAACGCTTCCTGGCAGAGCTGCGCACCCTCGCGGCCGACGGCGACGCCACCCGCACGCCGTCGGACTTCCCGCTCGCCCGGGTCGACCGGTCGCAGCTCGACGGACTTCTCGACCGCCTGCGGTCGGGCCGGGAGACCTCGTGAGCAACACCGAGGTGGAGGACGTCTACGAGCTGTCCCCCCTTCAGCAGGGGATGCTGCTGCACACCTTGTACGGAGGTGAGCCGGACACCTATGTCGCGCAGCGCAGCTTCGAGATCGAGGGGACGCTCGACGCCGGTCTCCTGGAGCAGGCGTGGCGGCAGGTGGTCGCGGCGCATCCCGCCCTGCGCACCTCCTTTCACTGGGAGGGGCTGGACAAGCCGCTCCAGGTGGTGCACCGCAGGCCGCCGGACGCGCTGACGCGGCACGACTGGTCGGACGCCGACGAGGGCGAGCGGCGGGCCAGGTTCGAGCAGCTGCTCGCCGAGGACCGAGCGGCGGGCTTCGACCCGGAGCATCCGCCGTTGCAGCGACTGCATCTGATCCGGCTCGGGGACAGGCACCACGGGTTCGTCTGGACCCACCACATGCTGCTGCTCGACGGCTGGTCGGTGCCGAGAGTCCTCGGCGACCTCGTGCGCCGGTACCGCTGCCTCCTCACCGGCGCCGCCCCGCCGGCCGCGCCCGCGCCGTACCGGGACTACATCGCCTGGCTGCAGGGCCAGGACCTCCAGGCGGCCAGGAACTGGTGGAGCCGTGCCCTGGCGGGTCCCGCCGGCAGCGGGCGGCTCGCCCCGCTGCTGCGGCCCGACCCGCGGCGCGGTCCCGGCGCGGTGGACGAGGTCCGCAGGGAACTGCCGGCTGTCCTGGAGGACCGGCTGCGCGCGGCCGGCGCACGCCATCGAGTCACCCTCAGCACTCTGCTGCAGGCTGCCTGGGCGCTGGTGCTCAGGCGGTTCAGCGGGGACTCGGAGGTCACCTACGGCTGCACCAGCTCGGGACGGCCCGCCGAACTGCGGGGCGTCGACGAGATGGTCGGGTCGTTCATCAACACCCTGCCGATCCGGGTCGCCGTGCCCCAGGACGGCGACCTGACCGCATGGCTGCAGGAGCTGCAGTCGCTGCACTCCACGGCCCGCCGCTACGAGTACACGCCGCTGGCGCAGATCCGGTCCTGGGCGGGCGTGCCCGGTGATCAGCCGCTGTTCGAGAGCGTCGTGGTCCTGGACAACTACCGGCTCGCCCTCGGCGGCGGGGAGCTGGCCGGGCAGTTCTCGATCCGTTCGGTGAACGATTTCGAGAAGACGAGTGAGGCGCTGACCCTGATCGTGACGCCCGCGCCCGTCTCGGTCGTGCGGCTGGTCTTCCACCGCGAACGGTTCGAGCCGGGCACGGTCGACGACATGATGGAGTACCTCCACCGCGTCCTGGAGGCGCTCACCGGCGCCGGCACGGTCGGCGAGGTGCTGACGGCGGCGGCGGAACGCGTGGCAGGCCCGCCGGCGGCGAGCGTGACCTACCCGGACGCGGAGCGTACCCTCGCGGAACTGGTGGAACGCCAGGCGGCGGCGACCCCGGACGCGGTCGCCGTGCTCGCGGACGACGGCACCCTCACCTACGCCCAGCTGCTCGACCGCGCCCGGCGGGCAGCCGGAGCGCTGGCCGCGGCCGGGGCGGGGCCGGGCCAGGTCGTCGGCGTCTGTGCCGACCGCTCCCTGGACATGGTCACGGGCGTGCTGGGTGCGCTGCTGGCCGGCGCCTCCTATCTGCCTCTCGAGCCGTCGCTGCCGACCGCGCGTCTGGCGTTCATGGCCGGCGAGGCGGGCATGACGGTGGCCTTCGCCTCGCCGGACCACGTGGAGACGGCCCTCCGGGCCGGAGCACGGCGGGTCCTGACCTCGGCGGATCATGCCGAGGCGGCGGCGCCCCGGGCATGCCCGGGCCGACCCGATGACGCCGCCTACGTTTTGTTCACCTCCGGCTCCACCGGCCGCCCCAAGGGCGTGGTCGTCACCCATCGCGCGATCGTCAACCGGCTGTCGTGGATGCAGGAGACGTTCACGCTCGGTGCTGCCGACCGGGTGCTGCAGAAGACCCCGCTGAGCTTCGACGTGTCGGTGTGGGAGCTGTTCTGGCCGCTGATGACCGGGGCCACCATGGTCCTGGCCCGGCCCGGCGGGCACCAGGACAGCGCCTATCTGGCCCGTGTCATGGCCGAACGGTCCGTCACCGTCGCGCATTTCGTGCCGTCGATGCTCCAGCTCTTCCTCGACGAGCCTGTCGAGGCGCCTGCCCTGCGCCGGGTGATGTGCAGCGGCGAGGCGCTCCCGCATCCGCTGGTGGAACGCTTTCGTGCCGTTCTTCCGCACGTGGAGCTGCACAATCTGTACGGGCCGACCGAAGCCGCCGTGGACGTCACCTGGTGGGACTGCGCTCGCCCGGCGCCGGCGGGGGTGGTCCCGATCGGGGAGGCCGTCGCGAACACCGGCACGCACGTCCTGGACGAGCGTCTGGAGCCGGTGCCCGTCGGGGTCCCCGGCGAACTCTTCCTCAGTGGTGTCCAGTTGGCGCGCGGCTACGTCAACCGCCCGGCGCTGACCGCGGAACGGTTCGTCGCGCACGACCTGGCGGGGCCCGGAGGGCGGCTGTACCGGACCGGCGACAAGGTGCGCAGGCTGCGGGACGGGTCGCTGGAATTCCTCGGACGTATCGACCAGCAGGTGAAGATCCACGGCTACCGGATCGAGCTGGGCGAGGTGGAGCAGGTCCTGCTCGCCCAGCCGTCGGTCCGGGAAGCGGTGGTGACGGTGCGCGAGGGATCACGCCTCGCCGCGTACGTCACCGGTGACGGCCTCGACACGGCCGCCCTGCACGACGCGCTGCGCTCGGCTCTGCCCCGCTACATGGTTCCGGCCACGGTGACCGCCCTGTCCTCGATGCCGCTGACCCACAACGGCAAGCTGGACCGGCACGCGCTGCCCGACCCCGCTCCGGCGGTGACCGCCACGGACGGTGACGCGCCGGCCTCCGCGCGGGAGGAGAGCATCGCCGAGGTCTTCCGGGACCTTCTGGACCTGCCGGCGGTGGATGTGACGACAAGCTTCTTCCACCTGGGCGGCGACTCCTTCACCGCGGTCCGGGCCGTGCGGCGGATCGAGGGCGCCACGGTGGGGCTGCTCGCCGCGCACCCGAGTGTGCGGGAACTGGCGGCGGCGTTGGAAGCCGCCGAGAAGCCCGGCCTGCTGCTGCGGCTGACCCCTGAGGATCCGGCGGCACGGCACACCCTGGTGTGCGTGCCGTTCGGCGGCGGCAGCGCCATCAGCTACCAGCCCCTGGCGGCCGGCCTCGGCCCCGGCCGCACGCTGCTGGCCGTGGCGCTGCCGGGCCACGAGCTCGGCGGCGATCCGCAGCTGCGGGCGCTCGGCGAGGTGGCCCGGGAGGTCGCGGACGAGATTCTGAAGACCGTGGACGGTCCGGTCTCGGTCTACGGGCACTGTGTCGGGGTGGCGCTGGCCGTCGAGGTGGTGCGGTGCCTGGAGTCCTCGGGCCGGACCGTCGAGCGGCTGTTCGTCGGGGCCTCGTACCCCTTCTACGAGAGCCGTATCCCGCGCCGGCGGCGTGAGGGTCCGGCGGCCGACCGGGCGGAGATGCGCTATCTGCAGTCGCTCGGCGGATTCCGCGGAGTGGTGGACGACGACGAACTCGCCTTCGTCATGCGGGCTTTCCGCCATGACGCGGCTGCCGCCCGGGCGTACTTCACCCGGCAGTGGCCCCGCCGCGGACGCACGGAGCCGCTCAGGGCGCCGATCACCGTGGTCGTCGGTACGGACGATCCGGAGACCCCGCAGTACGAGCGCAGGCACCGGGTGTGGGAGCGCTTCGGTTCGTCCGTGGACCTGGCGACCGTGCCCGGCGGAGGTCACTACTTCCTGCAGCAGCAGCCGGAGGTCCTTGCGGGGATCATCGCCTCCGCGTCAGGGGAGCCGGATGCCGGAGGCCGGACCTCGCACGATCAGTGAGCGTCCTGCTCCGGCAGGGCGCGCGGCTTGGCGCGCAGCGTCACCGAGGTCGGCAGGACGGCGAACCCGCGCTGGTGCGGGGAGTGCACGCGGCGGGCGTAGGTCATGTCGATCTCGTAGTCGGAGATGTGTGCTCCGATCTCCTCCAGGGCGATCCTGATCTCGAGCTTGGCGAGGGCGGCGCCCAGGCAGAAGTGCGGGCCGTGCCCGAAGCTGATCAGCTGGCCGGTGTCCCGGTCCAGGTCGTAGCGGTCGGGATCCTCGAAGACCCTGCGGTCGCGGTTGCCGGACGCGGGCAGGAGGGCGACCCGGGCACCGGCCGGCAGCAGGACGTCGTGCAGCACGGTGTCCTCGGTGACGGTGCGGGCGACCATCTGGCTGGCCGAGTCGTACCGCAAGGTCTCCATCGTCCAGTCGCCCGGCCGGTGGTCGAGGCCGGCCCGCTTCACATCGGGGTGCAGCCAGCCGTGATACCAGGCATTGCCGATGACCTTGCCCGTCGACTCGTTCCCTGCGGTGATCAGCAGGAAGAGGAAGGCGACGATCTCCGAGTCGGTCAGCGGCCGGCCGTCGACCCGCACGTCCAGAAGGTGCGAGGTGAGGTCGTCGCCGGGACGGCGCCGCAGTTCGTTGACGTGCGCGACGAAGTACGAGGCGAGGCGCAGGGCTGCCTGGACGGATCCGGGCGGGCGCGTCTCCTCGCCGTCCTCACGCATGTTCAGCAGGTCGGTGTCGGCGCGGATGAGGTCCCAGTCGGCGGCGGGTATGCCGACCATGTCGCACACGATGTCGTTGGGCAGGGCTGCCGCATAGTCGCCGGCGAAGTCGAACTCGCCCTGCTCCAGGAGCGGCAGCAGCCGCTCGCGGGCCGCCTTGCGGATGCGCGCCTCCTGACCCCTGACATGCCGGGCGCTGAAGCCGCTGGAGACCAGGGAGCGCAGCCGGCCGTGCTCCGGCGGGTCCATGGCGAGGAAGAAGCTGGTCTTGTACGCCTCGGGGCCCCACAGCTCGGTCTCCAGCGAGATGCCGTTCCGGCTGGAGAACAGCTTGGGGTTGCGCAGTGCGGAAAGCACGTCGGCGTGCCGGGACAGGGCCCAGAAGTCGCGTTCCTCGTTGCGGTAGACCGGTTCGTTCTCCCGCATCCAGGCGTAGACCGGGTAGGGGTCCTCGTGCAGTTCCCAGGAGAACGGGTCGTACAAGGGGCGGTCCGCCGCGTCGATGCCGTTGTCCTGGCTGGCCGGGCTGTCGGTGCGCATCTATACAACTCCAGTGCC
Organism: Streptomyces composti; assembly: GCF_012034205.1. Classification (GTDB taxonomy): domain Bacteria; phylum Actinomycetota; class Actinomycetes; order Streptomycetales; family Streptomycetaceae; genus Streptomyces; species Streptomyces composti. Next base: position 64,608 of record NZ_JAATEM010000034.1, on the reverse strand, counting down.
GGTACGAACAGGGCCCCCTGCGCCCTGCCTCAGGAACGTACGACGCACGCGACAGGCTGTCCTGTCACGCGAACCGGGGGCTACCTGTCCGCTCCGTCACGGTCTGAGGTGGTGCCACCGGTCGTCGAGAACGTGACCGGCTGCGCCTGCCTCACCCTTCAGGAGGATGCATGACCTCGCTCGTCCTGCCCGCCACGGACGACCTGCGTGCGCGTGCCCGCGCGTGCCTGGACCGCATCGGGGTGGTGATCCCGGAAGGCGACGGCCTGTACGCCCGGACGCCCATCACCGGCGAAGACCTGTTCGGTCTGAAGGGCAGCGGCGCGACGGAGACGGAGGCGGCCGTGACCGCCGCCCATGACACCTTCCTCACCTGGCGCACCACTCCGGCCCCGCGCCGCGGCGACGTCGTGCGCCGCTTCGGCGACCTGGTGCGGGAGCACCATGACGACCTGGCCGAGCTGATCACCCTGGAGGCGGGGAAGATCCGGGCCGAGGCGCACGGCGAGGTCCAGGAGATGATCGACATCGCGGACTACGCGGTGGGTCTCTCCCGTCAGCTGTACGGCAGGGTCATCGCGTCCGAGCGACCCGGTCACCGGATGACCGAGACCTGGCACCCGCTGGGCGTCGTGGGCATCATCTCGGCTTTCAACTTCCCGGCGGCCGTGTGGTCCTGGAACACCACGATCGCCCTGGTGTGCGGTGACACGGTGGTGTGGAAGCCGTCCGAGCAGACTCCGCTGATCTCCCTGGCCTGCGCCCGGCTGCTGGCCCGGGCCGCCGAGGAGACCGGCGCCCCGGCCGGTATCCACCACCTGCTGATCGGCGGCAAGGAGACGGGCGAGGCGCTCGTGGACGACCGGCGCGTGGCACTGGTCAGTGCCACCGGTTCGACGCGGATGGGGCGCTCGGTCGGCCCTCGGGTGGCGGCCCGCTTCGGACGTTCCCTGCTGGAGCTGGGCGGCAACAACGCGGCGATCGTCGCCCCCAGTGCCGACCTCGATCTGACCCTCTCGGCCGTGGTCTTCGCCGTCGCGGGCACCGCCGGCCAGCGCTGCACCTCGCTGCGCCGGCTCATCGTGCACCGGGACGTCGTGGACGAGCTGCTGCCCCGGCTGACCGCGGCCTTCGAACGGCTGCCGGTGGGTGACCCGTTCGCGGAGGACACCCTCGTCGGCCCGTTGATCTCCCCGGCCCCGCTCGAGGCCATGCGGGAGGCGATCGCCCGGGTCACACGCGACGGCGGAAAGCTGCTCACGGGCGGCGAACAGGTGGCGACGGCCGCGGAATCCGCCGCGTACGTGCGGCCGGCGGTCGTGCGGATCGACGGACACACCCCGGTCGTGCGGGAGGAGACATTCGCGCCGCTGTTGTACGTGCTCACCTACGACTCCCTCGAGGAGGCCATCGCCCTGCAGAACGACGTCCCGCAGGGGCTGTCCGCCAGCATCTTCACGCGAGACCAGCAGGAGGCCGAGATCTTCATGTCGGCCGTGGGCGCGGACACCGGGCTGGTGAACGTCAATCTGGGCACGTCGGGTGCGGAGGTCGGCCTCGCCTTCGGCGGTGAGAAGGAGACCGGCGGTGGCCGGGCGTGCGGCTCGGACGCCTGGCACGCGTACATGCGCCGGTCGACCAGCGTCGTCAACTACTCGGGCGAGGTGGCCCTCGCCCAGAACATCAGCTTCTCCTGACCGACGGTGCCCCGCCCCCGACGCAAGGAATCCCCATGACTCTTCGCCGCGCAGGTTCCATCACCCCGGACCGGGTCCACACGAGTCTGGCCGAGCATCTGCTGGTCGACGGATACCCGTTCGTGCTCGACCTGGAGCGCAGTCACGGCAGCTGGCTGGTCGACGAACTCACCGGGCGCTCCTACCTCGATCTCTTCACCTTCTACGCGTCCAGCCCACTGGGTTTCAACCCGCCGGACGTGACGCAGGACCCGGAGTTCACCCGGCTCCTGGCCAAGGTGGGTGCCAACAAGCCCTCGAACGCGGATGCCTACACCACGGAACTCGCGGAGTTCGTCGCCACGTTCGCCCGGGTGCTGGGAGACCCCGAACTGCCGCATCTGTTCTTCGTGGAAGGCGGGGCACTGGCCGTGGAGAACGCGCTGAAGTGCGCGTTCGACTGGAAGAGCCGGCGGAACGAGGCGGCCGGCCGACCGGCCTCGCTCGGTACGCAGGTGCTGCATCTGAAGCACGCCTTCCACGGCCGCAGCGGGTACACCCTGTCCCTGACCAACACCGAGCCGGTCAAGACCGAGCGCTTCCCCGTCTTCGACTGGCCGCGCATCGACACGCCCGCCGTCCGCTTCCCGCTGGCGGACCACCTCGCCCAGGTCGAGGAGGCCGAGCGGGTGGCGCTCGCTCAGGCCGAGGCGGCGTTCCGGGCGCACCAGCACGACATCGCGTGCTTCATCGCCGAGCCGGTCCTGAGCGAGGGCGGCGACAAGCATCTGCGGCCCGAGTTCCTCCAGGCGATGCAGCGGCTGTGCCACCAGCACGACGCGCTGTTCGTGCTCGACGAGGTGCAGACCGGGGTGGGACTGACCGGCACGCCGTGGGCGTACCAGCAGCTGGGAATCGAGCCGGACGTGGTGGCCTTCGGCAAGAAGGCACAGGTCGGCGGGGTCATGGCCGGCCGACGGGTGGACCTGGTCCCCGACCATGTCTTCCGGGTCAGCGCACGGGTCGGTTCGACCTGGGCCGGCGGCCTGGTGGACATGGTTCGCTCGCGCCGTCTGCTGGAGGTCATCGAACGCGACCGGCTGATCGAGCGGGCCGCAGACCTGGGCGAGCAGTTGCTGGGCGGGCTCCGTTCACTGGCCGACCGCTTCCCCGGACTGGTCTCCAACGCCCGGGGGCGCGGCCTGATGTGCGCCTTCGATCTGACGTCCACGGCGTTCCGTGACACCTTCGTGGGGGTGCTGCGCGAGGAGGGCGTGCTCGTGCTGCCCGGCGGCGACCTCTCGGTGCGGCTGCGGCCCGCGCTGTCGGTGAGCCAGGAGGAGCTGTCCTTCGCCCTCGACGCATTCGCGCGGTCGCTCAAGCGCTGCAGCGACGGCGCGTAGACACCCGGAAGAAAACGGCCTGTCCCGCCGCCGAACCGGGCGGCGGGCCCGAACCGGGGCGCGCCGGAAGTAGCGCGCATAAGGCTGGTTCTACCCCTTGTATCGCAGTTTCTCGTGTCCCCCAAAACAGCTACAGGTGGGACCGCACCTGACTGATAGCATCTGCGTTCGAGCTCAACAAACCCGGTCTGGAGAACCGCAGTTGAGACGATGGGAGTGATGCGCGGAGATCCGGCCGATGCGGGGGAAATCGGTTGCGGCGGCACAATCGCCCTCAGCCAATTGCTCTGCGTCTGAATACCGATGCGCTGTCAAGCAATACGGCTATAAGACGGGGATTCATGATAAGAACCGAGGCAATTACGGCGTCTCCAATCTTTCTGGCCGGGCTCATTCAGGTCCTGCACGGTTCGGGAATCGACGTGACGGCTCGGTCGCCCCAGGCAGACCCTCCAGGTCGCACAGATGTCCTCCTTCTCGACTCCGAGGTCCTGCCCGTCGGCTCTGCGCACCTCATCACCGAACTGGCCGCTCACACACCTGTCCTGGTCGTCAATCACGCTCCGGACGAAGATTACGAGGCCTACCTCGTGGCCGGCGCCTCCGGCGTCGTCCACAAGCGGGGTTCGGTCGCCTGCATCGTGCGGGCCATTCAAGCCGTGGCCGCCGGTTCCCGACCGATCCCGTGCCGGCGTGACGACGCGAGGATCCCGTGCGGATGCACCGGTTACCCGGCCCCGACGCCGGTGACCCTTCCCGACGGCCACCTGTCCGACCGGGAGACGCAGGTCCTGCGGCAGATATCCCGTGGCCTGACACATGGTCAGATCGCGACCCGGCTGGGCATCAGTCCGCACACGGTGGACACCTACGTCAAGCGCATCCGCGCCAAACTGGGCGTCGGCAACAAGGCAGAACTGACTCGTGTCGCCCTGCTCGGGCAGCAGGTGGCGCCCCTGCCCGTACAGCCCGCCGGCCGGCCGCGCGCCGGCGACGGCGCCAGGCGGCCCGCCCGTTCCCGCGGGCAGCTGACGCAGCAAGGAGCAGCGCAATGACCCGTCCCGAAGCGACCCTGACGCTCAGCAAGACGGAGGCCCGCCGGCTCGCTCTGACCCGGCAGCATCTGACCGCCTCCCGCCCGGACCCGACACCCGAGGGCCTGCGTACCGTTCTGCGCTCGCTGCGGTACCTCCAGCTCGACCCGGTGAGCGTCGTGGCGCCCAGCCACGAACTGGTCGTCTGGAGCCGTCTGGGGGCCGAGGCCGCGCCTCACCTGTCCACGGCATGGTGGCAGGACCGCTGGCTGTTCGAGTACTGGGCGCACGCGGCGGCCATCGTGCTCACCGAGGACTACCCGCTGCACCGCGCGACGATGGACGCCTACCCGCCGCCCAACCGGTCCTTCACACAGGTCTGGATGGACGCCAACGAGGTGCTGCTGAAGCACATCCTGTCCCGTCTGGCGGAGGGCACCCCGCTGCCCACGGAGGCCTTCGACGACTGCGCGGAAATGGACTGGCCCTCCTCCGGCTGGACCGCGGGCCGCAACGTCGAGCGGATGCTGACCTTTCTCTGGCTCCAGGGCCGGGTCATGGTGCAGGCCCGGGAGGGCGGCCTGCGTCTGTGGGGCCTGCCGGACGCCTGCCTGCCTCCCGGCACCGACCGGACGCCGATGTCGCCCGAGCAGAAGGTCACGGCGGCCACGGAGCACACACTGCGCGCTCTCGGGGTCGCCCGGCCGCTGGACATCAAGCAGTACTTCCTGCGCGGCCAGTACGACGGCCTGCCCGGAGTGCTGCGCGACCTCACCAGGCAGGGAAAGGTCCTTCCCGTCCGGGTCGAGGGCGGCAAACCGTCCGAGACCTGGTACGTGCACACGGACGCGGAGGCGGAACTGACCGCGATCCGCTCCGGCGAGTGGCACGGCCGTACCGCCCTGCTCTCGCCCTTCGACAACCTCGTCAGCGACCGGCGGCTGACCCAGCGGCTGTGGGACTTCGACTTCCGCAACGAGATGTACATCCCCAAGGCGAAGCGGCAGTACGGCTATTACCTGCTGCCGATCGTCCACGAGGACCGGCTCGTCGGCCGGATCTCCCCGCGGGTCGAGCGCAAACGGGACACCCTGGTGGTCGAGGGCATCTATCTGGAGCCCGAGGTCAAGCCCACGGCCGCGCTGCGCCGGGCGGTCGTCGGGCAGCTGGAGGAGCTCGCCGCCTTCCGGGGCGTGCACGGCATCGAGTACGGAGAGGTACTCCCGGACGGCTGGCGCGCCGCGCTCCTCTCCTCGTGAACGGGCCGGCCTCGCCCGGTACGTCCCCTGAAGAGGGGGATGGTGCCCCCGGGCGGGGCCGGGGAAGCTCGGGATGACCAGCCTTGCGAAGGAGAACCGGCGTGCGACTCACTCCCAGGACCCTGCGGCAGAGCGACTCTCCCATCGGAGCGACGTACGCCCTGCTCGACGAACGGGGGGCGCGGGGGAACGCCGAACTGCTCGATCTCGCCCAGGCGGCGCCCGCCTGTCCGCCGGCCCCGTCCGTCGTGGACCATGTCGTGTCCGTCGCCCGGGACGCCCACGGCGCCGACTACGTGGACCTGGCGGGACTGCCGAAGCTCCGGTCCGCCTTCGCCGCCGAGCTGACCAGGGACTACCGGGGCCGGGTCGACGCGGAGAACGTCGTGGTCACCGCAGGCTGCAACCAGGCCTTCTGCCTGGTGACCTCGGCCCTCACCCAGCCCGGCGACGAGGTCGTCCTGCCGTTGCCGTACTACTTCAACCACGACATGTGGCTGCGGCTCGACGGCGTCACCCCGGTCTATCTGGATCCCGGGCCGGGCCTCGTGCCGAGCGCCGCCGCGGCCGAGTCCCTGATCACCCCGCGCACCCGAGCGATCGTGCTGGTGACCCCCGGCAACCCCACCGGGGTGACGCTCCCCCCGCAGGAGATCACCAGGTTCGCGCGGCTGGCGGAGCGGCACGGGATCGCCCTGATCCTCGACGAGACGTACCGCTCGTTCCGTGGCACCGACCAGCCCCCGCACCCGTTGTTCTCCGATCCGGGCTGGCCGGAGACGGTCGTCAGCCTGCACAGCTTCTCCAAGGACCTCGCGATCCCCGGCTACCGGGTCGGCGCGGTCGTGGCCTCGCCCGCGCTGAACAGAGAAGTCATGAAGCTGCTCGACTGCGTCGCCATCTGCCCGCCGCGCATCGGCCAGGAGGCCGCCTGGGCCGGACTCACCGGAGCCGGTCCGTGGCGCCGGGAGCGATCGGCTGAGGTCGTCGCCAGGCGGGAGGCCTTCGCCCGGGCCATGGCGGGGCGGCCCGGCGGGTTCGAGCTGCTGTCCGTCGGCGGCTTCTTCGGCTGGGTGCGGCACCCGTTCACGGACCGGCCGACCGGGGACGTCGTGCGCGAGCTGCTGCTGAAGCACGACGTTCTCGTCCTCCCGGGCACGGCCTTCCACCCCGAGGACCGGGGCACGTTGCGCGTGAGTGTCAGCAACGTGGCGGAAGCCGCCCTGCACGACTTCGCCGGCCGCCTCGCGGCGGCCGGCGGGTGAGCACGCGCGCCCGGAGTCAGTAGATGACGCGGTCGTCGGCCGCCGGACGCCAGGCCCGGGAACCGCGCAGATTACGGGTGATGTTGAGCCGCTTCAGCCAGCGGTCCGACCCGTCGTAGCGGGCCCGGAACGACTTGCGGCCGTGCACCGCACGGAAGTTGTCGATGAAGACCAGATCGCCGGGCCGGAGCACGACGTCCTTCATCGCCTTCTCGATCTCCTCGCACAGCCGCTTGAAGGCCAGCCGGCTGCGCTCCGGCCAGGTCGAGGGGTCCATGTGGTACGGGTCGAGCGCCATGTACGGGTCGCTCCGGTCGCCGAAGAGCAGCGGTCGTCTCGGCGGATTCTCGTTCCACTCCTGGATGAGCCGGAAGCTGCGCTCGCGCAGCTTGTCGATGCGCGGGTCGCCGGAGGACTCCTGTCCCGGATCCGGCTGGTGCGAGTTGTCCGGCATGACGGTGAACTCCGGCTCGAACAAGGCGTCCACGTCGATGCCGGTCCAGTCCATGTCCGGCACGGCCGACACGACCGTCTCCACCGCATCCGGGTTCTTCAGGCACATCAGGGCCACGTAGTCGCCCCGGCACGGGTGGAAGGCGTCCTCCGTGTGCCAGGAGAGGTGCTGCAGGCTGTTGGAGCCGATCTCGTAGTGCTCATGGCCCTTGATCGGCAGCACGTCGTGCATGATACGTCCGTCCTGCTGCGTCGCCCACCCGAAGACATCACCGAGAGCACTCGCGCAGAGAAGGAAGAAGATCTCCTGCCGGAAGGCCGGCGAGTCGAACTGGCTGTCGCGCCAGTGCCCGGGCGTCGGACCGAGTTCGGCCTCGTCCACGTCCAGACCGGAGACCAGACAGAGCGCCGAGGGTTCGCCGAGCCGGAACTCTTCGAGGAACGACAGCAGATGCGAGGGCAGCGCCTTCGCGAGCACGGGGGCACGGCGGATCAGCTCTGGATTCTCGATCGTGTCGTACGCCGCGGCCAGCTCAGCCAGCATCGGGGTGAGCGCCGCGTTGTCCTCGGGTGTGAGCGCCAGGTGATGCATGGCCTGTGTCCTCCCCCTTCCCGCCCGCGGGTGTTCGCCACCCGCGGTCCGACGTGAACGAACCGGAGTCTAGGCGCGGACCGGAATGACTCGCGGTCCCCGTTAGAGGGGACAGGCGAGAAGGGTTCCGGGGTCCTCATAATTTCCGACAACATGACAGTTTCTGCGGAGCCCAGTCGCACTTTGGTGACGCCCGAACCGGCTCTACAGCACGGCGAGCAGCAGGCATCCGGGGACTTATTGAGGGGCTGAGGATGACCGAAGTTGTCAATCTGACGACAATGGAAGTTGACGCGCTGATGGACGCCGATGGTGGGCTCAATCTCACCGACGGGCACGCCCGGCTGGTTCTCACACCACAGCAGTCGGAGATTGTCGCCCGTATTCCGGAGATGTTCGTGGAGGCCACTCGACGGCCGTTCTCCGAGATCGAGCTCGCGGCGCACAAGGCGTTCTTCAGCGCCGTGGGCCAGCACACCGCACCGGTCGGTTCCGGCCGGATCCTCAGCTGCTACTCGTCGACGCTCGCCACGGACATCGTGGCCCGCGCGCTGCCGGCGGGAACGACGGTTGCGGTGCTGCATCCGACCTTCGACAACATCGCCGACCTGATGAGGACACGAGGGCTGCAGCTCGTCCCGTTGTCCGAGGAAGACCTCATGGCCCGGAAGTGGCCGGGCCCCCCGGTCGAGGCGATCGTGGTGACCCTGCCCAACAACCCGACCGGGCTCGTCACTCCCGAGGGGCATCTGCGGTCGCTGGCGGAGCACGCCGCGCGCAACGACCAGACGGTCATCATCGACGCGAGCTTCCGCGGCCAGGTCCGCGACGCCCAGTACGACACCTACGCGGTGCTCGACGCCGCGGGGTGCTCCTGGATCACCATCGAGGACACCGGCAAGCTGTGGCCCACGCACGAACTGAAGATCGGCATGCTCGCGTACAGCGAGCGCACCGACCTGCCGATCGAGTACGCCTTCTCCGAGTCACTGCTCGCGGCCTCCCCGGTCGTCCTGCAGCTCATCACGGAACTGGCCGGCGACTGGGTCGACGGCGGCTACGAGCGGGCGCGTGAACTGGTCGATCGCAACCGGGCCGTGGTCGAGGAGACCCTCTCGCCGGTGGGTCTGAAGCTCGCCGACCCGGAATCGCAGATCAGCGTGGCCCGTATCGAACTCCCCGAGGACGGCCCCGACTCGGACGTGCTGCACAAGGAGATGCTGGCGCGTGGCGTCCACGTGCTGCCGTGCGCGCCGTTCCACTGGGCCGACCCGGAGGGCGGGCTGCGCTACATCCGTGTCTCCCTGGCTCGCCCCTTCGAGACGGTGCGGAGTGCCGTGCTGACGATGGCGGAGGCCTACCGCGACCTCACGCCCGCCAGGTGAACGGCGCCGGCGCCCGGGCGCCGGCCTGCTCGAGGCGGCACCGCCCCCCTGCCGGGGGCGGTGCCGCCTTCCTGCTGCCCGGTTGACGGCGCCCGGTGGCGCACCGGGGCGGCCGGCCCCGGCAAGGAGGCAGCCGTCCGCCGCCGCCTCGTCCCGTTCAGTGCTCGAAGGTCCGCACCACGAAGGTCTGACCTGCGACCGACGGCCATCCCGCCCAGGTCTGGTCAGCCTCCGGCACCGGAGCACCGACCCCGTCGGGAAGGCCGGCCTCGGTGGTGACCACACGCAGCGGAAGAGAGCCCGCGCCCCGGGCGCGGACGACGAGGTCGAGACCGTCGGCCGGTGGCGCCGCGTAGGTGAAGCCCCAGCCCCACGTGCCCATGGTGTGGTTGCGGCCTCCGGGAAGCTCGGCCCCCTCGGCGGAGCCGCCGAGGATTTCGTGACCGGAGGTGTCGGCGTACACGGCGATGCTGTGGACTCCGGCGGGCACCTTCACGCGCAGACGCACGGTCCGCACGCCGCCGTCCTCGGTGACCGAGACGTCCTCGGCACGCGGCAGGTCCAGCCGGGCGCCCTTCGCCTCCCCGTTGGGCAGCGCGACGCCCGCCAGTGGCGGAACCCGGTCGTCGTAGCGGACGGGTTCGTCGCCGAGAAACCTGCCGACCATGGGGTCGGAGGCGTCGCCGAGACTGACCCAGCCGGCCTTGCCGGTGTCGGACTCCAGGACGTATCCGAGGCTCACCGGTTCCGGCTCGTCGGGGCTGTATCCGTCCAGGGCGGCGCCCACCCCCAGCGTGAGCACGCCCGACACCGCGGTGGTCGCCATCGCGGCGGTGGCCACCCGGCCCCGCGGCAAGGGTTCGACGAGACACAGGAGCGTTCCTCCCAGGAAAGCCCCGAGAACCAGCGGTACGGCCACGGCCGACAGGCCGAGGGTGGGCAGCAGCAGGAGGGCGACCGGCAGTATCAGCGCCACGGCCGGCGCCGCGGCCACCGCCGCGGCCACCGAACGCCAGGGGGAGTTCCGGCCCGTCAACCGCAGGATTCCGGCGACGGCGGCGAGACCGGTCAGGGCGGGCCAGGTGAAGAGATAGGCGGCCCCCGGCAGCAGCACGGCACACACCACTGCGAGCAGCGCGAACCAGCAGAGCACGGCCACCGCGGCCTCGAGCGGGGACGCCGTGCGGCGGGCCCACCGGTACCACGCGGCGAGCAGCACGGCCAGCAGCAGCACCTCCCCCACCGCGTACCGCTCCAGGTGGTGGATGGCGCCGTCGGTGAGCACGAAGTCCGGACGGAGCCACGCCAGCACCCACCACACGGCCAGGCCCAGCGCCGCCGCGCCGAGCAGCGTCAGCGGGAACGTGGCCGCGGCGCGTGCGACACCGCGCGCGGCCAGGCCCGCCCGACGCCCGGCCCGCAGGAGCAGCGCCGCGGCCGCCGCCGCCAGCACGGCCAGTGGCAGGACCAGCCAGGCCGGGTAGGAGACGACCGCGCCGAACAGCGAGAAGTACGTGGCGTCCGGACCGCCGCGTCCGAGGTCGTCGCCGGCCAGCCGACGGACCGCGCCGAGGACGCTGTCCCCCATGTCCTGCACGGAGCCGGGGTCGAGCCGCTCGAGGTCGTCGTGGTCGGTGTGGTAGTGGGCGGCGCCCTGCACGAAGGCGAAGTTGAGCCCCCGCATGCCGGCCTCGTCGAAGACGGTCAGGTCCGTGTTGTTCGGCAGGTGCCGGTAGACCTCGTCGGCGAGTGACGTGGTGAACGCCCCCGCCTCCCGCACGGCGGGCGTGAGCCCCGTGCCCGCCGTCTGGAACATCACGGCGGGTCCGGAGACCCCCCTCGCCTCCAGGTTGATCACGACGGTGCGCTCGGGGGCGGCTGTCCGCCCCTCGCCCGGTGAGGCGTCCACATAGGCCTGCGCACCGAGCAGTCCGTACTCCTCGCCGTCGGTGAAGAGGAACTCGACGTCGTTGCGCGGTTGCGGTCCGGCCTTGAGCGCGCGGGCGATCTCGAGGATCGCGGCGACGTTGGCCCCGTTGTCGGCGGCGCCCGGCCCGGTCGGCACCGAGTCGTAGTGGGCGACGAGGAGCACGCGGCCGGTGGGCCGCTCGCCGGGCATGGTGGCGTGGACGTCGGAGACGGTGCCCGCGACAGCCGGGGCGTCGTCGGCGGGCCGGACGGCGACCCGGGTCAGCACCTCGGGCTCGAGCCCCAGCGCCCGCAGCTCGCGTACGAGGTACTTCCGTACGTCCTCCTGCGCGGGTGAACCCGTCGGGTGCGGAACCTTCGCGATGTGGTCGAGCCGGCCGATGGCGCGGGCTGCGGAGAAGTCCTCCTCGGCGGCGGAGGCCGGCCGGGGGTCGGGGGTGAGCAGCGGCAGCGTGGCCGCGGCGGCGGTGAGGAGCAGCAGCAGGAATGCGGCCAGGGCCGGTGTCCGTCTCCGCATGGTGGTCATGGCCTGCACGGTCGTACCTCGCGAGGGGATGAGAGGAATCAGGTCGCAGGGGAGCGCCGGTCCATGGCGTCGACGGCGACGACGCGCAGCTCGGCCGTGTACCGCTCACCGGCCCGGTCACGCAGCCAGAGCCGGTCGGTGCCGGGCAGCATCTCGGAGACGGTGAACCGGTCGGCACCGCTCTCGGCGGTCCTGCGGACGGACTTGGCCAGCAGATTCACCAGGGCCAGGCTGCGGAAGTCCACGGCCATCGGCTTGCGTTCGACCGGCACCCGGTAGAAGCCGCGATCGGGCAGGCCGTGCCGCGCCCGCCAGGCCCGGGCTGCCGCATACCGCCGCTGCTCGTCCTTGACGAACGCCCAGTCGCAGTCCGCGGCCCGGAAGGTCCAGGCCTCGCGCTCGACGACGAGCCGGTCGATGGTGACGCGGGGGCGGTGGCGCGCACCGCCGAACGGGCTGAAGGCGTTCGCGGCGAGCAGCGACAGCGGCTCGCCGATCACTTCCGCGAACGGGTACTCCCGGCCGTCGGTGCGGTGGCGCACGCGGAGTTGCTCGTCATCCCCTCGCTCCACCACCAGGTCCGTGACCGGCAGGACCGTCGCGCCCGGAGGCGGCTCGAAGGAGTCCGCGCCGATCGACAGGTAGGTGTAGGACGGCAGCCGCAGCTCGGCGGCCCGGGCCATCCGGGACGTGGTCAGGGCGGCGTCCATCCGCGGGATGACGGTCACTCGGCGGTCCATGCCCGAGGCGGCCGCGCTGTCCCTCAGACGGCCGGGGTCGGGGTGCTGAGAGGCGAAGAGCTGGCTCTCCAGTGTGTTGATGGCGCAGTGCATCTCGCCCAGGACGAAGTCCACGTCGCCGCGTTCGGCGGCCTGCGGGCTGTCCGCCATGAGCATGATGTCGGGCGAGTTCCAGCGGGCACAGCTCCACAGCGGTTCCCCGGTCGCGAACTCCCGGGCCGCCCGCTCGGCGACGTCCGCGGCCGAGACCACATGGCGGCGGGTGCTCTCGAAGGCGTCCAGGGGCAGTCCGAGGACTCGGCGCCAGCGCTCGCGGAACTCCGCGACCACCTCGTCGACCAGCTCCGAGCGGACGTCGTCGGTGGAGAGCCGGGCGACCTCGGGCAGCAGCGAGGTGAGCATCTGCAGCAACGGCATCGTCCCGGCCCCGCTCCGCGCCCGCTCACGGTCCAGGATCTGGCGGGCCCGTGCGAGGTAGCGCTCCCCGATGGTGTTGGCCAGCCAGAGCGCGCTGTCGAGGAGCAGTCCGAGAGGCGCCGCGAGCCGGTCGGTGATCGTGCGGCCCACGCTCAGATCGATGTCGCGGACGGTGTCCTCGTAGACCAGTGTCCGGCCGGCGTAGGTGCCGCCCGCGCGGCGGGTGGACGAGGACTCGGTGAGGCGTTCGAACTCGGCGGCGAGGTGCCGGCTGGCACGCAGCAGCCGGTCCGGGTCTCCGGCCGAGGCGGCCACCTCCGCCCGGGCGGCGAGGAGTGCCTCGAGCGGCTCGGCGGCGCGCCGGCGTACCGCCGGGTCGCCGATCCCGGCGATCCGTTCGGCGAGTTCCCGCTCGGGCTCGGGAACCAGACCTCCCGCCAGGTCCATGCGGATGATGTCGAGATCGCGAAGGCGCAGCAGGGCGGTCACGGTCTCCAGGTCGAAGGGCGTGCCCGCGATGTCGCCGACGGTGTGTCTGCCGTCGCACCGGCCCAGCACCCGGGCCTCCTGCGCGGTCAGGGTGACCGGCTTGCGGAAGGGCAGCTGGACGGTCCAGCCGGTGAGGGAGGCGGAGGGGACGACCCGCGGTGTCAGAAAGGGCAGCACCTCCCGGCGGGCGCCGATGGCGTGGGCGAGCGCCTCGACGGCCCAGCCCTCGAAGTAGGTCGTGCGGCCCTTCACCAGCCCCGGGCCGGGTACGGCCGTCAGACCGGTCTCCTCCGGGCAGATGCGGGCCCAGCCGACCGGGCCGAAGAATCCGACCGTGTCGTTCTTCAGGCAGTAGCGCTGGAGGTAGGTGACGATCGTCTGCTCGTGGTACCGGCCGCGCACATTGCGGGGTTCACCGGCGGCCGCCTTGTCCAGGCAGTTGTGGACGAGTGCGGGGTTCTGCCAGGTGACCGCCTCGCGGAAGACCGGATCGGCGGCGGTGCGGCGCACGGCCGCGCTGAGCCGCTCCGTGGCGGCCTGGAACACCTTCGTGTAGTGGGCACGGGAGGTCTCGTCCCGGTCGTCGAACCGGTCGGCGGCCTGGGCGAGTTCGTCGTCGCACAGCTCGTTGATCCGGTCGGCGGGGAACCCGGCGCTGCGCAGCGCCGCGTCGCCCCAGAGGTCCCAGCCGGAGGCACCCAGCGGCAGCCGCCGGAAGTACCCGGCACCCGCCGGGCCTGCGGGTTCGGCCCTGCTCGTGCGCGCTGCGGCTGGTTCCCTGTCGCGGCCGGTCATCGGTCGGAGACCGGCTGGCGCGCGGTGCCCACCGTCGTTTCCCGGCCGGTGCCCCCGGTCGCACCCGCGTCCTCGGACGGACCGGCGTCCGCACCGCGGGCCGGCTCCTTCTCGGAGGACGGCTCGGCCTCGGGTGACGGTTCGTCGGGCTTCGTCACCTTGTCCGACAGGCTGCGCAGGCCCGGGGTCAGATAGCCCACGGCGGCCGTCGCCAGGACCAGCAGCCCGAGCAGCCCGAGCAGCAGGGCCATGCCGCGTCCGGGCCCGGTGCCGATGACGCCGCCGACGCTTCCCGCGAGCGCGCCGTCCTCGGCGAGCAGGGGCTCGAAGATGCGGTCGGAGACCGGCCCGGCGAGGAGGTAGCTGCTGCACAGGACAGTGTTGGTGATCATGTTGAAGGTGGCGAACGCACGTCCCTGCAGATCGGGTTCCACCTCGGTGCCGATGATGCTCCGCGAGGTGCCGTCGATGATCATCGAGCAGAACATGAAACCGAACGCGGCGATCGCCACCAGGGTGACGCTGGGGCGCAGCGATCCGAGGCACAGGAACAGCCCCAGGGGGATCGCGAAGCCCGCCGTGCCGTGGACGCGGCGCCGGGGGCCGCCCCAGGAGGCCATGGTGACGCTGCCGAGAACCAGTCCGACACCGCCGACCGTGAGCACCATGCCCAGGGCCGAGACCGACGCGAAGCCGATCACCATCGGCGTGATGAGGACGTCGACGAAGCCGACGCTGAGGTCCAGCGCCGCGTAGAACACGGCGAGGGTGACCAGGGCGCGGTTGACGGCCAGAACGCGCCAGCCCTGCCGGATCTCGCTGCGCAGCGACCCCTTGCCCTCGCTGCCGGCCTCCGACGCCGGCGGGGCGGGGATGCGCGTCAGGAAGAGCACCACGACGTTGAGGAAGAAGGTGGCGCAGTCGATGAACAGGACCCCGTTGAGTCCGATGGCGAGCATGAGCGCACCGCCGAGCGCCGGCGCCACGGTCTGGCTGATGGCGTTGGCGACCCCCATCATGCCGTTGGCGCGGCCGATCTGCTCCTTGGGCGCGAGCAGGACGACGATCGAGTTGAGCGCCGGGACCTGCATGGCTCGCAGCAACGACCGGATCACCGTGGTGACGAAGATGTGCCACGGTTGCAGATGACCGGCCGTGAACAACAGACCCAGGGTCAGTGTGGTGCCGATGCCCACCGCGTCACCGACGAGCAGGATCACCCTGCGGTCCCAGCGGTCCACCAGCGCTCCGGCCAGCGGTGAGAACACGATGGCGGGCAGAAACGCGAGCACGAAGGTGAGGGCGAGCTGGGTGGTCGATCCGGTCTCCAGATAGACCCACACGCCGAGCGCGAATCCGGTGAGTGCCGATCCGGTCATCGTCACCAGGCTGCTCGCCCAGATTGCTATGAATTTCCGCATGCGCGACTGCCCCATCCACGGTTTATGTCGGGTCGGAAATGGGATCACGTCGCTCAGGACGTAATGCCTTTCCCTGTCGGAGGCGTACGGCGCCCAATGGACCGTGCACGTAGACATGTTCAGGGATCGGGCGGCACCGGGTGCATCCCCCCTTTATGGGACGCCCGCCCCCTCCGACGGGCGATTACCTTCCTCGGCATGGTGTGGGCTGCCGCCCATATGCGCGCCTCGTCGGACAGCAGATGAAATGCCGCACCGTCCGGCGCAGGCGACGAACCAACCGGCCTCAGGTCCCCGGCAGCAGAACCGGCGCCACGAGCGGTGCGCCCGCAGCGCAGGGGGGCTTACCCGGTCCGCCCGGATTCCCCGGGTGGACCGTCGGACATCGCATGCTTGGGAGGGCCCCTGATGATCGACCGCGCACACCTTCTGGTCGACATACTCCGCTCCCGGGCCGAGCGGGAGCCGGACGCCACCGCCTACGAGCTCGTCGGCAGGGACGGGCGGACCACGGAGCTGAGTCACGGCTCGCTCGCCGGGCGGGCCTCCGCCCTGGCCGGGCAGCTGACCCGTTGCGGTGACGGACCGGCGCTGCTGCTCTACCCCGCCGGCCTGGAGTACGTGGTCGCGGTGTTCGCCGCGTTCCTGGCCGGCCGTCCGGTGATTCCCGCCTATCCGCCGAACCAGTCGTCCCTCCCGGACCGCGCACGGATCGACGGCATCGTGCAGGACGCCCGTCCCTCGGTCGTCCTGGCCCCCGAGCAGCACACCGGCATGGGGGAGGCGTCGTTCCTGACCGTCCCCGGGGCGGAGGCCGACGGCACGAACTGGTTCCGCCCGCCGGGTGCCGCGGACCAGCAGGTCGGAATCATCCAGTACACCTCCGGCAGTACCGGGAACCCTCGCGGAGTCCTGGTCCGCCACGACAGCATCGCGGCGAACACGGCGGCCATCGCCCGGGCGTTCGGTCTGAGCGAGTCCTCGCGCGGGATGACCTGGCTGCCGCCGTACCACGACATGGGTCTCATCGGAGGGCTGCTGGCACCGATGTCGGCAGGCATCCCGGTACGGATCATGCCACCGGAGGACTTCCTCAAGGCGCCGCTGTCCTGGCTGCGGCAGATCACGGAGCACGGTGTCACGGTCAGCGGCGGCCCCGACTTCGCGTACCAGCTGTGTGTGCGCCGGGCGCACGACGACGCCGCGCTGGAGGGGCTCGACCTGTCGGGCTGGAGCGTGGCGTTCAGCGGCGGCGAGACGGTCCGGCAGCAGACCATGGAGGCGTTCGCGCGGCGCTTCGCGCCGGTCGGCTTCGATCCCGGGGCATTCGTGCCCTGCTACGGGCTGGCGGAGGCGACGCTGATCGTCAGCGCGGGCCACTGGGCGGGGCCGGCGTCCGACGCCACGGTCAGCTGCGGCGCTCCGGTGGACGGCCAGCGCGTCCACGTGGTGGACCCGGAGACGGGCGCGCCCAGGCAGGAGGGGCAGGAGGGCGAGATCTGGATCGCCGGACCGCACATCACGCCCGGTTACCACCGCGCCGACTCCACCTCGCTGTTCGGCGAGCTGCACGGCGAGACGTACCTGCGCACCGGTGACCTCGGCTACCTGCGGGCCGGCGAACTGACCGTCACCGGACGGGCCAAGGACGTCATCGTGTTCCGGGGCGCCAACCACCACGCGTCGGACGTCGAGGCGCCCGCCCTGGAACTCCTCGGCCGCAGGGCGGGTACGGCCGCCGCGTTCCTGGTGGACGGCCCTTCCGCGTGCCCGGTCCTGGTCCTGGAGGTGCGCGGCGAGCGCACCCCGGAACTCGCCGCACAGGTGCGCGCAGCCGTGCTCGCGGGCACCGGGCTCCCGCTCGGACTGGTGGTCCTGGTACCGCCCCGTGCCGTACCGCGCACATCGAGCGGCAAGGTGCGGCGCTCGCACTGCCGGGAGAAGTTCCTGGCCGGGGCCTACGCCGACGCGATCGCCGACGATCCGCAGCGGCTGGGCGAACTGTCCGCCGGGGAGCCCTCGCCGCCGGCGGCGGCCGACGAGCTGACCATGCTGATCTGCGGGATCGTCGCCGCGGTCCGGGACATCCCGGACTGCCGCCCGACGGACGGCCTGATCGATCTGGGACTGGACTCGGTCCTGGCCGCCGAGGCGGCGGCGGTCCTGGAGGACGCGCTGCAACTGCCGGTGCCGCTGGGGACGGTGCTCTCGGCGGCGACCCCGCAGGACGTGGCGAACGAGCTGATGAAGGGATGGCTCGCCGACGGGCGGGCTCAGGACGCGGTACTCGATCGCGTCCTGACGGCGATCAAGGGCGAGGCGGCGGCGTGATGGACCTGACGACTGGACGAAACCTGGTGGCACGCTGGCGGGCAGCGCGCGGCGCGAGCGGCCCCGCCTCGGTCAGCCCGGCCCAGCAGGGCATCTGGCTGTTCGAGGGGCTCCACCCCCACACCCCGGTGTTCAACCTGACGTTCGCGGTCCGGCACACGGGACCGCTCGACCAGGAGCGGTTCGACGCCGCGGTCACCGCACTGATCGGCCGTCACCCCGCCCTGCGCAGCACCTTTGCGGCGGGCCCCGAAGGCCCCGTGCGCACGGTGCACGCCGAGGTCGCCGGACCCGCCACCGTCTGGACCGACCTGCGCCACGACCCCGAAGCGGCCGAGGAGTTCGCCGCACGGGCCGCCGCGGAGCCGTTCGACCTGGGCCGGGCGCCCCTGGTCCGGGTGCACGGTGTCCGGCTCGCGGACGAGGAGCACCTCCTCGTCCTCGTCGCCCACCACCTGGTGTGCGACGGCGGTTCGCTGCGCGTCCTCTTCGGTGAGCTCGAGCACCTCTACGGCGGCGGTGAGCTGCCGCTGCCCGGGGCGGACGTCCCCGCTGCGGTGTCCGACCCCGGTCATCTCGCCTACTGGAAGGAGCAGCTGACCGGGCTGCCCGTGCTCGACCTGCCCACCGACCGGCCGCGGACGGCGGATCGCGGCTTCGCGGCCGGTTCTGTCCCGGTGGACCTGCCCGCCGACCTGGTGAACGCAGCCGAACGGCTCGCGGCAGAGGAGGGCACCACCCTCTTCACCGTCCTCCTCGCCGCCTACCAGCTGCTCCTGGGCCGTCACAGCGGGCAGAGCGACTTCGGCGTGGGCACAGCCGAGGGGGGCCGTTCCCGTCGTGGCCGGCACGGCATCGTCGGGCTGCTCACCAACCCCCTGGTGCTGCGCACCGATCTGTCGGGCCGCCCCACCTTCCGTGAGCTGGTACGCCGTGCCGGACGGACGAGTCTCGACGCCCTCGCGCACCGCGACGCCCCCTTCGAGGACGTCGTCGCCGCGCTGGGGGCCGGCCGCAGCATGGACCGGTCGCCGCTGTTCCGCACCCACTTCGTGTTCCACGGCGAGTTCGGCACGCCCCGGCTGGGCGGCGCCGCGCTGCGACCGGTACCACTGCCGCGCCAGGCCACCCAGCACGATGTCGAACTGCACCTGTGGCGCGACGGCGAGCGGGTGTGGGGCAGCTGGGACTACAACGCCGGCCTCTTCGACGCGACGACCGCCCGCGCCATGGCCGAGCGGCTGCGGGTACTGCTCACCGAGGCCGTCGCGGACCCCGACCGGCTCGCCGCGCACCTCGGCCTGCACACCGAAGAGGACCGCGCCTTCCTCGCCCGGTGGGGCTCGGGTCCCCGGCCCGGCACGGAACCGGTTCTTCTCACCGATCTGTTCGCCGAACAGGTCGTCCGCGTACCGGACGCGGTCGCCGTCACCGACTCCCGGCAGCAGCTCACCTACCGCCGGCTGGACGAGCGCTCCAACCAGCTCGCCCACCTGCTGCGGGCCGGCGGCACCGGTCCCGAGGACATCGTCGGCATCCAGCTGCGGCGCACCGCCGATCTCGCCGTGGCGATGCTCGGCATCCTCAAGGCCGGTGCCGCCTATCTGCCGCTCGACCCGGCCTATCCGGCCGAACGCATCGCGTTCATGCGCGAGGACAGCGGCGCCCGCACGATCCTCACCGAGCTGGACCACGAGGCCCTCGACCGGCAGCCGGTGACACCGGTCACCGGAACCGGCACCCGGCCGGACTCGCTCGCGTACGTCCTCTACACCTCGGGCTCGACCGGCGATCCGAAGGCGGTGATGCTCACCCACGCCAGCACCGTCGAGATGGTGCGCTGGGGGCTGCGCGAGTACACCGCACACCAGCTGTCACGGGTGCTCGCCTCCACGTCGGTCTGTTTCGACGTGTCCGTCTTCGAGTTCTTCGGGACGCTCAGCGCGGGTGGCACGGTCGTCGTCGTGGAGGACCCTCTCGCCCTCCTCGCCCCCGACGCCCCCGACGTCACCCTGATCTGCACGGTGCCCTCCGCCGCACGGGAGCTCGTCGCAGGCGGCGGTCTGCGCGGCACCCCCAAGGTGATCGGTCTCGGTGGCGAGGCCCTGCCGGGCGCCCTGGTGGAGGATCTGTACGCCACCGGGCACATCGAGGCCGTGTACAACCTCTACGGCCCGAGCGAGGACTCGACCTACTCGACCTGGTCCCGGGTACCCCGCGGCGAGCGGGTCCCGGCGATCGGGCGGCCGCTGCCGCACGAGCACGCCTATGTGCTGGACGCCGAACTGCGCCCGGTGCCGGTGGGCGCCGTGGGCGAGCTGTACCTGAGCGGGGCGGGCCTCGCCCGCGGCTATCTGAACCGCCCCGCCCTGACCGCCTCGCGTTTCGTCGCCGATCCGTTCGCCCCCGGCCGGCGCATGTACCGGACCGGCGACCTGGTCCGCTACCGGCCGGACGGCGAGCTGGCCTATCTCGGGCGTGAGGACTTCCAGGTCAAGGTGCGCGGACAGCGCATCGAACTCGGCGAGATCGAGGCCGCCCTGCGGCGACGCCCGGAGGTGGACGACGCCGTCGCCATGATGCACGGCGACCGGCTCGTCGGATATGTGACGGCCACCGCGCCCGGCGCCGTCGACCATGCGGAGCTGCGCAGCCATCTGCGCCGGACCCTGACCGACGCGATGGTGCCCTCCGCCTTCGTGGTGCTCGACGCCATTCCGCGCACCCCCAACGGCAAGGTGGACCGGCGCGCCCTGCCCGCCCCCGTGCAGCCGGCCGGCCGGGGCGAGCCGCCCCGCGGCGCGACCGAGGAACTCGTCGCCGGCATCTGGCGTGAGGTGCTCGGCGTCGAGACCGTCGGGCGTGACGACGACTTCTTCGACCTGGGCGGGCACTCCCTGCTCGCCGGGCAGGTCCTCACCCGGCTGCGCGAGCGCGCCGGCGCGGACGCCTCCGTGCGTCTGCTGTTCGAGCGTTCCGTGCTCTCCGATCTGGCGGCGGCGCTGAAGGACGACGGCACACGGCCGGGGCCGGCGACCGCTCCCCGCCTGCCCGGTCCGGACGGCACCGAGATGGCCGCGGTGACCACGGGGCAGCAGCAGCTGTGGTTCCTGTGCCGCATGGATCCCGCCGCCCACCGGGCCTGGCTGATGCAGGGATCGCTGCGCATCAGCGGCCCGGTCCGCGCGGAGGTCCTGGACCGGGCACTGCGTACGGTCGTACAACGCCATGAGACGCTGCGCACCACCTTCCGCGAGGTGGACGGCCAGCTGCGGCAGCTCATCCACCCCGAGCCGCTCGCCGGCCTCGAACGGGTCTCGCTGAGCACGGAGTCGGAACTGGCGGACCTCGCCGAGGAGGCGGCGCAGGGGATCGACCTGAGTGCCGGTCCGCTGCTGCGCGTCCACCTCGCGGAACTGGGCGAGGAGGACCACATCCTGCTCCTCACCGTTCATCACCTCGTCGCCGACGGCTGGTCCCTCGCCGTGCTGGGCGAGGAACTGGGCCGGGTGTACGCGGCGGGGCTGGAGGAACGCGACCCCGGACTCGAGCCGCTGCCCGTCCAGTACGCCGACCACGCCGCCTGGCAGCGGGAAGCGCTGGACGGCGGAGCCCTCACCCCCCACATCGACTACTGGCGCCGGCAACTGGACGGTGTGGCCCCTCTGGAGCTGCGTACCGACCGGCTGCGCCCGGCCCGCCCGAGCTACCGGGGTGCGCTGTCCCGGCACCGGGTCCCCGCCGGCGTCGTACGGCGCCTGCACGCCCACGGGGCGGAGCACGCGGCCACTCCGTACATGGTGCTGCTCGCGGCATTCATGGTGCTGCTCCACCGGCACAGCGAACAGACGGACATCGCGGTCGGCTCGCCCGTCGCGGGCCGCAACCACAGCGACTTCGAGCGCCTCGTGGGATTCTTTCTGCACACCGTCGTGCTGCGTGCCGAGGTCCGCGACGACGTGCCCTTCACCGAACTGCTGCGGCAGGTCCGCCGGACCGTGCTCGACGCCCTCGACCACCAGGACGCGCCGTTCGAGGCGATCCTGGAGGAGCTCGACCTGCCCGTACGGGGCCCGAGCCGCACCCCGCTGTTCGACGTGATGTTCAACTATCTCAGTCAGCCCGGGGCCGGTTTCACCGCGCCGGGTCTGAACGCCGAGCAGATCCCCGCCGAGCGGCTGCCCGCCAAGTACGACCTGGAGCTGTACGTCGAGGACCTGCCCGACGGCTCCGTCGACCTGCTGCTCAGCTACAGCCAGGACCTGTTCGACTCCGGCACGGCCGAGGCCGTGCTCGACCGGTACGTCACACTGCTCGCCCAGGTCGCGGCCGACCCGGGCCGTGCCGTGGGCGACCTGCGCCTCACCGACGGCTCCGGCATCCCCCATACCCCGTCCGTCGCCCCGGAGGGGGCCACCGTCGCCGACGCGTTCCTGAAGCAGGTGGCGCTCCACCCCGACCGGGTGGCCCTGTGGACCCCCGATGTCGTCCTCAGCTACGCCGAGACCGACCTCCGTGCACGCGTGCTCGCCGGCGCCCTGCGCGCGCGGGTGGCGGCCGGCCACGGGCGGGTCGGGATCCTGTGCGGGCAAGGGGTCGAGGTGCCCGTGGCGATGCTCGGCATCATGGCGAGCGGTCACGCCTACATGCCGCTCGACCCCAACGCTCCTGAGAGCCGCCTGTCACAGCTGATCGAACTCACCGACGCCGACGCCATCGTCACCGATCGCGCCAACCGTGCGCTGGCCGAGCAGGTCGCGGGCGGCAGGCCCGTGATCGACG
Organism: Streptomyces composti; assembly: GCF_012034205.1. GTDB lineage: Bacteria > Actinomycetota > Actinomycetes > Streptomycetales > Streptomycetaceae > Streptomyces > Streptomyces composti. The sequence continues at coordinate 42,111 of NZ_JAATEM010000034.1, read as the reverse complement.
TGAACGACGGCACGGCGCGTCCGCTGGACGCGTGGACCCCGCTCGACCCGGACGGCGTGGCCTACGTCCTGTTCACCTCCGGCTCCACCGGGCAGCCCAAGGCCGTCGTGCAGAGCCACCACAACGTGGCCCGGCACACGTACGCCTACGCCGAGGTGCTCGGTGTGCGGGAGACCGACCGGCTCACCATGGTCTGCTCCTACACCGCGGACGGCGCCGGCCAGGACCTCTACTCGGCCCTGGTCCACGGGGCCACCGCCTGCCCCATGGATCTGCGCCGGGACGGAGCCGAGGCGGTCCGCGAGGCCCTGGCCCGCTCCGGCGCGACCATCTACCACTCCACACCGACCGCGTTCCGGGAACTCGCCACCGCCGTCGGCGCCGCCGACTGGCCCGACACCCTGCACACCGCCGCGTACGGCGGCGAGAAGCTGACCCGCGACGACGTCACGTTCGTGCAGCGGAAGCTTCCCGACTGCCGGATCGTCAACGTCTACGGGCTCACCGAGTGCAGCGTCGCCCTGATGCACGTCATCGAGCCCGGCGAGGCGCTCCCCCGCGCGTCCGTGCCCATCGGCCGCCCCATCCCCGGCGTCGACGTGCATCTGCGTGGCGGGGACGGCCGCCCCGCCGAGCTCTTCGGCGAAATCATCCTCACGGGACCCTCCCTGGCCCTGGGATACCTCGACCCCGCCCAGACGGCGGCCGCCTTCCACGAGGGACCCGAGGGCCGCAGCTATCACACCGGCGATCTCGCCTGGCTGCTCCCGGACGGCTCCCTGGAACTGGTGGGCCGCCGCGACGGCCAGGTCAAGCTCTGGGGGCACCGGGTCGAGACCGGTGAGGTCGAGGCCCGGCTGCGCGCCCTCCCCGGCGTCACCGACGCCGCTGTCGTGCCCGTCACCGACCCGGCCGGGCAGCTCCAGCTCGCCGGCTACTTCACCGGGACCGCCGAACCGGCCGACGTGCGCGCCGAGTTGTACGCCGTCCTGCCGCACTACATGGTGCCCAGGGTGCTCGTCCCGATGGCGAGCCTGCCGTACACCCGTACCGCGAAGATCAGTCGTACCGAGCTTCCCGCACCCGACTGGCACGCGCCCGCCCCCTCGGCGCCGCCCCGCACACCCACCGAGCAGGCCATCGCCGATGTCATCAGCGAGGTCCTGGAGGTCCCCGCGGTGGGCAGGCAGGACAACTTCTTCGACCTGGGAGGCCAGTCCCTCCAGGCGTCGAAGGTGGTGGGCAGGCTGCGCGAGACGCTCGGCGTGGAGGTGTCCGTCCGTCAGATCTTCGAGCTGGGCACGGTGGAGCGCATCGCCGCCGCCCTCGCCCCCGGCCGCCCGGGAATCGAGCCGCGCCCGGAGGGAGCCGAGGCGGTGCTCTCCTACGACCAGCGGCGGCTGTGGCTCGAGGACCAGCTCCGCTCCTCCGTCGCCTACAACGTGCACGGCAGGCAGCGGCTGATCGGCGATCTCGACGTGGCGGTGCTGGAGCGCAGCATCCGGGCCATCATCGCCCGGCACGAGACCCTGCGCACCACCTTCCCCGTGGTGGACGGCCGCACCGTCCAGTCCGTGGCGCCCCCGGACGACGCCTGGCGCATTCCCGTCGAGGACCTGAGCGGCTTCGCCGGAGACCGGCTGGGAGCCGCGCTCAAGCTGGCGGACGAACAGGCCACCACCACCTTCGACCTGGCGGCCGGTCCTCTCTTCCACTGCCTGCTGGTGAAACTCGCCGACGACGAGCATCTGCTGAGCATCACGATCCACCACATCGTCTCGGACGCCTGGTCGATCCGGCTGTTCCTCGCTGAGCTGTCGCGGCTGTACGAGGCGGGCGGCGATGCGGACGCCGCCGGCCTCGCCCCGCTCCCCGTCCAGTACCGGGACTACGCGGCATGGCAGCGCACCTGGCTGACCCCGGAGAAGCTCGAGGCACAGGTCGGCTACTGGCGGCAGCACCTGGAGGGCAGCCCGGCCGCCCTCGACCTGCCGGTCGCCCGACGGCTGTCCCCCGACCAGGGCGCCGAAGGCGGCCGGGTGTGGGCGGAGCTCTCCGCCGAGGAGACGGCCGCCCTGCACGAGCTGTGCCGGGCGCACGGCGTCACTCCGTTCATGCTGCTGCTGACCCTGCTGGCCACGGTGCTGCGGCGCTGGTCGGGCCAGGACGATCTGGTCATCGGGGCGCCGGTCACCACCCGCAACGACGCGGCGACGACGGACCTGATCGGCTTCTTCGTCAACACGCTCCCGCTGCGCGTGGACCTCTCCGGCGACCCGGCCTTCGACGCGCTGCTCGGCCGGGTGCGCAAGGTCGCCCTCGACGGGTACACGCACAACGAGGACACCCCGTTCGACGTGCTCGTCAACGAGCTGAAGGTGCCGCGCGACCCCAACCACACCCCGCTGTTCCAGGTCGTCCTGAACATGGTGGAGAGCACCTCGGAGGACTGGGAACTGGCGGGCGTCTCCGTGCGGAACGTGGAGCCGCCGGCCCTGCCGAGCAAGTTCGACCTCACCCTGACCGCACACATGTCGGACACGGCGGTGAAGTTCGAGCTGGTCCATCACCGGGACCGGTACGACACCGTGATGATGCGCGCCCTGCTCGATCAGGTGCGGACGCTGCTGGCCGGCGCCGCGGCGGACCCCTCCCGCGGCATCCTGGAGTATCCGCTCCAGGCGCCGGAGAACGTTCCGGCCGCCCCGGCCCTCCGCACGGAGGAGGTCTCCCGTCCGGAGCCTCCCGCGGCCCGGCACATGGCGCTGGCGGACGGCTCCGGTTTCTGGACGTACGCGCAGATGTACGCGGCCGCCGACCGGACCGCGCGCAGCCTCGCGGCGCGCGGCGAAGGGAATGTGGCCGTGATCAAGCGGCCCACGGCGGGTTTCGCCGTCGCCGCGCTCGGCTGCGCCCTGGCGGACGTCCCGTTCTCGGCCGTGGCGGCCGATCCGGGGCTGGCCCACCACCCGTTCATCACCACTGTTCTCGACCCGGCTCCCGGCGAGGACACCCCCGAGACAGCGATCGACGTACGGGCCCTCCTCGCCGAGGCCGCCGACACGGCCGGGGAAGGCCCCGTGCCCGTCGTGGACGACTGGACGGCCGGCCGGTACGGCTTCGGCCGGCAGGACAGGTTCGCCGTGCTCACCGGTGGGGCGGGCGCCCTGATGTGTGCGCTCAACGCCTCCCGGGCCGCCGGTGCCGCCCTGGTGATGCCTGACGAGGCGGCAACCGCCTCCCCCGCGGCCCTGATCGGCTGGCTGCGGGACACCCCGGTGACCGTCCTCCACCTGACCGGGCCGCAGCTGCGGGACCTGGCCGCGCACGACGTCCGGTTCCCCTCGCTGCGCCGGGTCCTCCTCGACAACGACGGCCGGCTGACCTCCCACGACGTGGAGCTCGTACGGCGCATGGCACCGTCCTGCCGGATCACCGCCCTGTACCGCCTGGACGCCGCGGGCCGCCCGCTGGCCGCCTTCGACGTGCCGGACGACTGGTCACCGCGGACCGCACCGCTGCGGGTTCCCCTGGGCACCGAGGTTTCCGGGACCCGCGCCGAGCTGCTGAACCCCGCGGGACTGCCGGTCGCGCCGGGCGAGATCGGAGAGATCCGCGCCGCGTCCCGGAGCACCGGTGATCTGGGGCGGCGGCTCCCGGACGGGACCCTGGAGTTCGCCGGTACGGCGGGTACCCGGACCGACCTGGTGGAGGTGGTCGCGGCACTGCGGGACCTGCCCGCCGTCCGGGACGCGTTGGTCACCGAACTCCCCGGCGCCGACAACCGGGTGAGCATCGTCGCCTTCGTCGCCGCCGACGAGGACGCGGTCAGCGTGTCCGAGCTGCGCCGGCACCTCACGCTCCGGCTCCCGGAGACCCTGATGCCCCAGCAGCTGCTGACCCTCGAACGGCTTCCGCTCACCCCCGACGGCGACTACGACCCGAGCGGTCTGCCCGATCCGGCCGGAGACGACGGCGGGGACGTCTATGTCGCTCCTCGTACCCCGGTGGAGCGCCAACTGGTCGAGATCTTCGAGGAGCTGCTCGACGTCGAGGGCGTGGGTGTCCACAACACGTTCTTCGAGCTGAACGGCTTCTCACTGCTCGCGACCCAGCTCGTCTCCAGGATCAGGGAGACGTTCCGGATCGAACTGGCGCTGCGTGAGGTCTTCGAGTCCCCGACGGTCGAGAGCCTCGCGCAGCTGATCGTCCGCGCCCAGGCCGAGCAGGCGGACACCGCCGCGCTGGAGGTCCTGCTCAGCGAGCTGGAGTAGCACCGCGGGCCCGCGCGGTGTCGAGTACGCCCCGGCGGATACGGATCCGCCGGGCGTACTCGGGGTCCCGCTCCATGAGCATGTGGTGCGTGCGGCGCAGGGCGTGGTGAGGGATGCCGGGCCACAGGTGGTGGACGGTGTGGTAGCCGTCGGCGTGCGGGTGGACGAGCACCCGCTGCAGCAGCCCGACGTTGGAGATGGTGGCGTCGAAGACGGTGTCGCAGTCGGAGTAGATGTGCTCGTCCGCCTCGGCGACGAGCCGCAGCACCGGAAGAGCCAGAAAGGCGGATACGAGCCAGACCGCCTCGGCGGCCACCGCTCCGGCGGGCCCCGCGGCCAGTCCCGCGGGTACGGCCACGAGCGTCACGCTCCACAGCAGCATGGCAGCGGTCACGGACAGGTCCGACCTGACCTCGCTCAGCCAGCCGATCTGGTAGCGCACGACCCGGCTGAGCACGGACGCCGCGAACGCCGCGGCCGACGAGCGGCGCATGCCCTCCAGGTCGAGTTCGGCGTAGCGCCGGCGGTCGGGGTCCTCGGCGGTGCCGAACCTTCCGTGGTGGCGCAGATGGCTCTCCCGGTAGGCGGACAGCCGCCCGCCGGTCGGCAGGCCGGCGAGCAGGAGGCCCAGCACGTCGTTCCAACGACGGTGCCGCCGGGCCCAGTTGTAGTGCGACGCCTCATGGGTGAGATTCTCCAGCGCCCTCAGCTGCCGGGTCACGAGGACACAGCCGGCCAGAGCGAGGGGCGCGGACGCCCACAGGCTCACGGAGACCAGTGCCCATCCGCAGGCCAGAGCCGCCGAGACAGCCACCAGCACGTCCAGAGCCGCACAGCCGGCGGTGAGCACCGGGCGTGTCCGGTGCGCGGCGGCGATCTCGGCCCGCAGCTCCGGCAGCGGCCGGTACCCCTTCCGGTACGGCTTCTCGTCCTCGGGCTGGGCGACAGAGCGTGTCTGGTACGTCGTCATCGGTCCCCCCGGCAGCAATGGAGCAAGTCCGGCCGTTGCTGGGGGGAGCGCACGGAAGCAGCGCACATACTGTCGGCCTGCGTGCCGTGAGTGCCGAGCATCGGACACGCTCATCCACCGCAGCGGGAACTCGGCGGAGTTCCGTCGACGTGCTTTCGACGTGTGCCGTCACGGCGACCGATATCGGTCCGTCAGCTCGCCAATTATTGCCTCAGCCAGTCCATACGCATTCGCGACGACCATGGCCGCGAATACCCCGCAGCGCTTCCCTGTCGCGAGCGATGCTATAGATCCGTGTCATTCACTTCCTGTCCCCTTTACCGGGGACCGCGATCATCTTCGTATGTCCGCCGCGTACGGGTGGCTAGATTCGGCCGGCGGCTGTGCACACGCAGACCCGGTTGCCGTCCGGGTCGGCCAGAACGGTGTACGACGGTGCGTGGCTGTCGTCGAACATCTTGCCCCCTGCCTCGAGCGCGGCCGCGATGCGGCCCGCAGCCGCCTCCGGTGCCAGCCACACGTCGATGTGCCAGCGCTGACGGGGAACCTGGTGCGCGTCGGTGGGCTGGAACCACATGCTGGGGACCCGGTTCGTGCGGTCGAAGACCGTGTCGCGTACGAGGGTGCCGTCGGGGTCTCCGGTGAGCAGCGCGGTCCAGAACGGTCCCGAGACCGTCGCCGAGGGCGCGTCGAGGACCAGCTCGATCTGGGTGACCTCGTCGGGAACCGCCCGCAGACCGTGCTCCGCCGCGAGCGTGCTGATGGTGCGCGCCCAGGTCAGCTCCTGCTCCGTCACCTGCCGTCGTCCGGTCTCGGCGTCCGCGGTGTACAGGGCCACGTCGACGTACCCCGGACCCATCCGGATGTCGGGTATCGCGTACCCGGAAGCGGCCGCCCGGCGCGTCGCGGCCGCCACGAACTCCGCGCCGCTCACGGCGTCGGCGGTGCGGAACCGGGCCATGAGGGGCTGGGCGAGCTTCCGCCAGTCGGTCAGCCCGCTGTCGATGGCGGCGAGCAGGTCCTGGAATCCCAGTGCATCCATGCCCGCCCATGTTGCCGGATCGGGGCCCGAGCGGGCGAGGAACGGTTCCACGGCAGCCGGGCGCAGGTGCTGAACTCATCGCCGCCAGACCGTGTCTCGGGACGTGCGTTAAGTTCGGACGGCCAAGGATCTCGCTGCGCCAGAAAACACACGTCTCCCGGTAGGAAGCCACCTTTCATGACCGTCTTTCGCATCGCCCCCGCCGTCACCGACGCCTTCCCCGGCACCCTGATCGCGCTGATCACGGCCACCGGGCTGCGCGGCCACGAGTCCTGGCCCGGGACCGTCCAGGCCCTTGCCGACCTGGAGCGGCAACTCGCGGAGGGAACCTGGAGCCCCGCCGACGAGAGCGATCCCCGCATCGAGGCGTGGCACACCGCATACCGTTCCTTCGGGGTCAACCCCCGCCGGGTCCGGCCCAGTGTCGACGCGCTCGGTCGCCGCATGGCCAAGAAGGGCAGCCTGCCGCGTATCAACCCGGCGGTCGACACCTACAACAGCGTCTCCGTCCGGCATGGCCTGCCCGCCGGTGCCTTCGACCTGGACCAGGTGGTCGGCGACGTCGAGATCCGGTACGCGGACGGCGGTGAGGAGTTCACTCCGCTCGGTGAACCGGACGCCGTCGAGAACCCCGGGGCCGGCGAGGTGATCTACGCCGACGGCGCCGGTGTCCTGACCCGCTGCTGGAACCACCGCGACGCCCACCGCACCCGCGTCACCGAGGACTCCACCGACGTCGTGTTCATCCTGGAGTGCCTGCACGAGTCCGATCACGGCCATCTGCTCGAGACGGCGGCGAAGGAACTGCAGGGCCTGCTGGCCCCGCACGCGGAGCGGACCGCCGTGCACCACCTGGGTGCGGCCACGCCGGACGTCTCCGTCTGAGATCTTCACGCGTCCGGTCCCGGACTGCCTCATCGTGCACTCACACATCTCGGCATGCGCCGGGGATAGTGTGCGGTGATGCCCATCCGGGCACCGGACGGACCGCGAGGAGAGGGACATGGCTGAGGTTCTAGTCTTCCACCACGGGCACGGGCTGACCGCCGGTGTCCGCGAGTTCGCCGCGAACCTGCGGCAGGCCGGACACACAGTCCATGTCCCCGACCTGTTCGAGGGGAAGAGGTTCGACACCCTCGAGGAGGGCATCGGCTACGCCGAGAACATCGGTTTCGACACGGTCGTCGAACGCGGAGTCGCCGCCGCGGAGGCGCTGCCCGCGGAACTTGTCTACGTCGGATTCTCACTCGGCGTCCTGCCCGCGCAGAAGCTGGCCCAGACCCGCCCCGGCGCGAGGGGCGCACTGCTGCTGGAGGCATGTCTGCCGGTGTCGGAGTTCGGTGACGTCTGGCCCCGGAACGTACCCGTCCAGGTCCACGGCATGGACGCCGATCCGTTCTTCGCCGGGGAGGGCGACGTCGACGAGGCCCGCGTGCTCGTCGAGTCCGCACCGGACGCCGAGTTGTTCATCTACCCCGGTGACCGGCACCTGTTCACCGACAGCAGTCTGCCCTCGCACGACCGGGATGCCGCGGAACAGGCCACCCGGCGGGCGCTCGACTTCCTCGACCGCCTCGATCAGCCGCGCACCTGACCGGCTGTCCCCGCCGAGCCCCCCCCTGACGCCTCCGCTCCGTTGATCGCGCCCCCTCGCGCGGCGGGCGTGTCCGAAGGACACTCATAGGCAGTCGAGTTGCTGCCGGAGGGGGACGGGACATGAGGGACGGTCATCGGGCCGACGCCGAGCGGCTGTTGGCGCGGGCCGTGGAGGAGGAGGTGCGCCGGTCGGGCGGACGCCTCGACGGCAAGGTGCTGCTCGCCCGGGCGCGCGGGGCACTGGACGCCATGGCCGAGACGGCGGCGGAGGAGTACGAGGCCTACACCCGCGCGCTGGACGAGGCGGAGGCCGGGCAGCTCACCTTCCGCCAGCGCTACGCCCGCGAAGGCGCCGGGACCCCGCTGCTGGTGGCCGGGGTCGCCGGGGTGGCCGCCGTGGTCGCGGACCTCGCCCTGGGCACCGGGGCGAGCACCGCGCTGGGGGCCGGGGTGACGGTCGGGGTGGTCGGTGCGGCGGCCACGGTGGTGAAGGTGGCCGGGTCGCACCTGCCCGCCGCCCACCACCGCGCCGGTGCGATGAGCCAGCCGGGCGGCCCGGAGCAGCTGCGGCTGCAGTGGCTGACGGCGCTGGAGGTGCGCGGCATCCGCCCGTTCCTGGATCAGCAGCGGGTGCTCGCCGCGTCGACCGGCGCCAAGACCACCGGGCCGCGGCTGCGGGGCGCCGACAAGAGCGCGGCGGCCCGCGGGCGCAGCGTGCTGGAGCAGTCGTTCGGCCAGCTCCCGGACCCGGCGGGCCCGTTCGCGGGGCGGCGGCAGGAGATGGCGAGGATCCGGCAGTGGGTGCAGGCCGCCCGGGCGAGCACCGAGACCCAGCCGACGGTGGTGGTACTGCACGGCGCGCCGGGCAGCGGCCGCACCACGCTCGCCCTGCGCGCCACGCACGAACTGCGGGACTACTTCCGCGGCGCCTGCGTGGTCGATCTGCGCGGCGACAGCCCCGGCGAGCCCCCGCTGTCCACCCGGGACGCGCTGCTGCATCTGCTCAACCGGCTCGGCGCACCCCGCGAACAGCTGCTGTTCCGTGAACGCTCCTCCCCCGACCAGCAGGTCAAGCGGCTGAGCGAGCTGTACCACCAGCATCTGACCGGGATGCCGGTGACGGTCGTCCTGGACGACGCCTGCGACCCGCAGCAGGTGCGCACCCTGGTCCCGGAGCGCTCCGACAGCCTGGTCCTGGTCACCTCCCGGGCACCGCTCGGCCTGCCGGACGACCTTCCGGCGCGGGTGCACCAGCTGCCGGTGGAGCCGCTGGACGCGGCCGGCGCCGAGGAGCTGCTCACCAGCGCCGCGCAGGACTCCTCGGGCCCCTACGACGCCGAGTCGCAGGAACGGATCCGCCAGCTGTGCGGCGGGCTTGCGCTGGCGCTGCGCGTCGCCGGTTCCGCGCTCGGCCCGCGCTCGCCGCGCGCCCTGGCCTCCGACCTCGCCGCCTACGGGCCGGTCGAGCCGGTCGAACGCGCCCTGTGGCTGCGCTACACCGACCAGCCGGAGCCGGTGCGGCGGCTGCTGCGCCGGCTGGCGCTGGCGGGCCGGGCCTCACTGGGCGCGGCGGCCGCGGCGGCGCTGCTCGCCACCGACGAGGCGGATGCCACCCGCCATCTGCAGACGCTGGCCCGCGCGGGCCTGATCGCCCAGGTGCGCCGGGGCCGCTACCGGCTGCACGACCTGGTGCGCGCCTTCGCGCTGGCCCGGCTGCTCGACGAGGAGGACCCGGCGGAGCGGGCCGCCGCGCAGGAACGGCTGATCGTCAACTACGCGGAGCTGGCCGACTCGGTGCTGCGGCTGGTGGACGGCAACATGTCGACCCGCTCGGACCGCTTCGGCTCCTACGGCTTCACCTCGCTGGACGAGGCGCTGCGCTGGCTGGACGACGAGTCCAGCTTCATCACGGCGGCGCTGCGGCACGCCGAGGGCGTGGACCAGGGGGCGGTGCTCAATCTGCTGGGCGCGCTGTGCGACTACTGCCTGCTGCGCGGGGACCTGTACCGGCTGGGCGAGATCAACGAGCTGGCGCAGGCCGTCGACGAGGGGCTGCTGGTGCGCTCGGTGCAGTGGCGCACCGGTATCGCGGCCCGCCAGCTCGGCGAGCTGGACAAGGCGCGCAGCACGCTGACGTCCGTGGTGGACCTGTACCGGGAGGCGCATCACGACGCGGGCGCCGCCCGCGCGCTCACCTCGCTCGGGATCACCCTGCACCACCAGGGCAACCTGACGGAGGCCTCGGCACGGCTGCGGGAGGCTCTGGACATGCAGGCGGCGCCGGAGCTGGCCACGGACCGGGCGTGGACGATGCACGCGCTGGCCGCGGTGGAGCGCGACCGGGCCCGGCTGGGCGAGGCGCTGGAGCTGCTCACCGAGTCGCTGGTGCTGCACCGGGCCGGCGAGTCGGTGCACGGCCAGGCCTGGGCCCACTTCCAGCTCGGCCAGCTGTATCTGCGTCTCGGCGACGTGCCGCGCGCCGAGACGGAGCTGCGCTCGGCGCTCGAGCTGTACGGCCGCACCCGCGACGGCCGGGGTGAGGCCTGGGCGCTGACCCAGCTGGCGCGGGCCCGGCTGACCGACGGCGAGCCCTCCCAGGCGGTGGAGGAGCTGCGCGCGGCGGCGGCCCGGCACCGGGACAACGAGGACGCGCGCGGTGAGGCGTGGACGCTGTACTACCTGGGACAGGCCCTGGAGGAGACCGGCGACCTGGACCGCGCGGTGCGGGAGCTGGAACGCGCCCGGACGATGTTCTCCCGGATGCGCGACGTCTACGGCCTGGCCTGCGCCCGGCACCACTCGGCGCGGGTCACCCGGGACCAGCGGGCCGCGCAGACGGGCTCGCTGCGCAACTCGGGCTTCGCCCGGCAGCTCCTGGTGGACGCCCGCGCCGACTTCCGGCGCATCGGCGTCGCCCACGGGGAGGCGTGGACCTGCCTGGAGCTGGCGGTGGTGGACGCGGGCAACGCCCGCACCCAGCAGGCGCTTGCGCTGTGCGACGAGGCGATCACCCTGTTCGTCTCCTACGGCGACCGGCGCGGCGAGGACTGGGCCCGCTTCCTGCGCTGCACCCTCCTGCCGTACGCCGCCCCCGGCGGCGTGGAGGTCGGCACGGCGGTGGCGCAGGAGGAGCTGACCCAGCTCGCCCGCGCCACCCACCCGGCCCGCGACGAGAAGCTGGACGACTATGTGGAGGCCTACCAGCTGCTCCTGGAGCGCGGTGTCGACCTGGACGCCGGCTGGCAGGCCTGGCGCCTGGGCATGGTCCCCAGCCGCCACGCCCGCGAGGTGATGGGCGTGACGGCGGGCTCGAAGGCGTAGCCCTGCAGCCCTGCGGGGCCGGGGCGGCAGGGCCCGGGCCGCCCCGGCGAGGGGTCAGTCCTGCTTCTTCGCCGAGTCGGCCGTGTCGCCGGCACCGCCGGCGCCGCCGGTGCCGGAGACGGTCGCCTTCGTGTCGTCCGCCGCCTTGCCTCCGTCCTCACCGGCCTCGGGTGCGATGGGGGCCGGGGCCTCGAGGAAGTCGACCCGGTTCATGTGCCGGTTCATGGACTTCATCAGCCCCCACACCGCCAGGGCCATCACCGCGAACACGATGAAGCCGAGGACGCCGGGGGTGACCTTGTCCTTGTCGATCTCCTTGGCCAGCGGGACCAGGTGGGTCAGGGCCAGGCTTGCGCTTGCACTCATGTCAGGCATTGTCCCGGATGCCCGCGAAGAGGTCGTCCTCGGGGAGGGAGGTGTCGACGAGCGACTTCGCCAGCTCGTACTCCTCCGTCGGCCAGACCTCCTTCTGGATCTCCAGCGGGACCCGGAACCAGCCGCCGTCGGGGTCGATCTGGGTGGCGTGCGCGATCAGCGCCTTGTCCCGGATCTCGAAGAAGTCGGCGCACGGGACGTGCGTGGTGAGCGTGCGTTCCTTGCGCCCGAACTCGTCCCAGCGCTTGAGCCACTCCCCGTACGGCGACTCCAGGCCGCGCTCCAGCATGGCCTTGTGCAGCGCCTCGGTGCGGGGCCGGTTGAAGCCCTGGTTGTAGTACAGCTTCAGCGGCTGGAACGCCGGGCCGTACTCGTCCTCCGGGTACTTGCTGGTGTCGGCCGCACCGTCGAAGGCCACCATGGAGATCTTGTGGGTCATGATGTGGTCGGGGTGCGGGTACCCCCCGTTCTCGTCGTAGGTGGTGATCACCTGGGGACGGAAGGAACGGATCCTGCGCACCAGCTCGCCGGCCGCCCTGTCGACGTCCTCCAGGGCGAAGCAGCCCTCGGGCAGCGGCGGCAGCGGGTCGCCCTCCGGCAGGCCCGAGTCGACGAAGCCCAGCCACTCCTGCTTGACGCCGAGGATCTCGCGGGCCTCGTCCATCTCCTTCTTGCGCACCTCGTGGATGTGCTCCTCGATGTACGGGTCCCCCTGCAGCTTGGGGTTGAGGATGGAGCCGCGCTCCCCGCCCGTGCAGGTCACGACCAGCACGTCCACCCCCTCGGAAACGTACTTCGCCATGGTGGCCGCGCCCTTGCTGGACTCGTCGTCCGGATGCGCGTGCACGGCCATCAGTCGCAGCTGGTCAGTCAAGACTCAATCCTCAAGTCGCTAGGCGCCCGGTGTGCGGTGGCGCATTCCTCGGTGGGCGCCCTGTGTGCGGGGCGCCTTCGGCGGCTTCTATAGTGACCGAATCGGGGGCGGAATAATTCCGGAGCCCGGCCCCCAAGGAGACGATCATGAGTACGGTGCGTACGCGACTGCCCGAGGGCCGTTACGGCCGCTCCTCGGACGAGCGCGCAGACCGCACGCTCAGGGTCGTCGGCGCCGCGCTCGGGGCTCTTCTGCTGGGCCTGGTCGGCTGGTTCGGCTACCACTACGTGGTCCAGAACGAGATCAGCGCCGAGTTGATCAGTTTCGACGCCGGCGAGGACGCGGTGAAGGTGCGTCTGGAGGTCCGCAAGGACGCCGGAGCCACCGGATACTGCACGGTCCGCTCCCAGGCGGAGAACGGTGCCGAGGTGGGCCGCGCGGACTTCCGCTTCGACGAGGACGCCACCCGCATCGACAAGGTGGTCACGCTGCGCACCACCGCCCCCGGAACCACGGCCGAGCTGCTCGGCTGCCACGCGGACTGATCACTTCCGGGTGTCGCGAGGAGGACGCATCCTCTGACCTGCGGCAACCCGACTCAGGAGGCTTATGTCCTCCCCCTTGGGGAAGTGAATTGTTAGGCTCGTGGTTTCGCCCATCCGTGGAGGCACATCCTTCTGGGTAGGGCGATGCTTTGTATCCCAGTACCTACGAGGAGCACCTGTGACCCAGACCAGCGAGAACGTCACCTGGCTGACCCAGGAGGCGTACAACAAGCTCAAGGACGAGCTTGAGTACCTTACTGGTCCCGCGCGGGCGGAGATCGCCGCAAAGATCGCCGCCGCGCGTGAGGAGGGCGACCTGCGTGAGAACGGCGGGTACCACGCGGCCAAGGAGGAGCAGGGCAAGCAGGAGCTCCGTGTGCGCCAGCTCACCCAGCTCCTCGAGAACGCCAAGGTGGGCGAGCCGCCGGCGGCCGACGGCGCGGTGGCACCCGGCATGGTCGTCACGATCGCCTTCGACGGCGACGAGGACGACACGCTGACCTTCCTGCTCGCCTCGCGTGAGTACGCGAGCGCGGACATCGAGACGTACTCGCCGCAGTCCCCGCTGGGCAGCGGTGTCATCGGCCACAAGGTCGGTGAGGACGCCGAGTACGAGCTCCCGAACGGGAAGACGGCCACCGTGAAGATCCTCAAGGCCGAGCCCTACACGGGCTGATCCCGCCGCACGGGACCTACGCGTCGAAGGCCCCCGCACACCGCGCCGAAGCGCGGTGCCGGGGGCCTCGTCGTGCCCTGACGCCGGCGGCCGTCCGGCCGGAGGCTTTCTGATCGTTCGGGCCGGGCCGGTGCCGGTCCGGCCGTCCGGCACCGCCGCCGAGCCCGGTCAGGGCCTGGCCGGTCAGGCCGCCGCGGAGCGGTACTTGCGGACCGCGAGCGTCCGGAACACCGCGATGATCAGCACGGAGTAGATCACCGAGGCGATCACCGGGTGCTGCATCGGCCAGGCGTCCGAGGGGGACACCCCGGGGTTGCCGAAGAGTTCACGGCAGGCCTGCACGGTGGCGCTGAACGGGTTCCAGTCGGCGACGTGCCGCAGCCAAGGGGTCATCTGGCTGGAGTCCACGAAGGCGTTGGACACGAACGTCACCGGGAACAGCCACACCAGCCCTCCGGAGGTGGCCGCCTCCGGGGTGCGGACCGACAGGCCGATCACCGCGCCGATCCAGGTGAAGGCGTACCCCAGCAGGAGCAGCAGACCGAAGGCGCCGAGGACCTCACCGAAGTTGGTGTGGGTCCGCCAGCCGACCAGCAGCGCGACGGCGGCGAGCACCAGCAGCGTGAGCGCCGTCTGCACCAGGTCGGCGAGGGTGCGGCCGGTGAGGACCGCGCCGCGCGCCATGGGCAGCGAGCGGAAGCGGTCGATGAGACCCTTGTGCATGTCCTCCGCGATGCCCGCACCGGCACCCGCGGTGGCGAAGGTGACGGTCTGGGCGAAGATGCCGGCCATCAGGAACTCGCGGTAGACGGACGGATCCGTGCTGCCCGCGATGTTCATGGAGCCGCCGAAGACGTAGGAGAACAGCACCACGAACATGATCGGCTGGATCAGCCCGAAGATGACCACCTCGGGGATCCGGACCATGCGGATGAGGTTGCGCTTGGCGACGACCAGGGAGTCCCGTACGGACTGGGTGATGGGATTGCCCGGTGCCGTGACCCGCACGGCGTCGGTGACGGCACTCACTTGGCGGCCTCCTTCGTGTGACGGTGTCCTCTGGTGCCCTTCGCGGCCTGCTCGCCGTTGCCCTCGTCCTTGGCCTCGGCGACATGTCCGGTCAGGGACAGGAAGACGTCGTCGAGGGTGGGCCGGCGCAGCCCGATGTCGTCGATCTCGATGCCCCGGGCGTCGAGATCGCGGATGATCTCGGCCAGCAGCTTGGCGCCGCCGGTGACCGGGGTGGTGATCTTGCGCATGTGGTCCTCGACCGTGGTGTCGCCCTTGCCGGCGCCGTGCAGGCTGTACTTGTCGAGCAGCTCGGCGGCGGCGGCGATGTTCTCCCGGTCGTGCACCACGACCTCCACGCGCTCCCCGCCCGTGCGGGCCTTGAGCTGGTCGGAGGTGCCCTTGGCGATGACCCGGCCGTGGTCGACCACCGCGATGTCGTGCGCCAGGTGGTCCGCCTCCTCCAGGTACTGCGTGGTCAGCAGCAGCGTGGTGCCGCCGGAGACCAGCTGCTTGATCACGTCCCACAGCTGCTGGCGGTTGCGCGGGTCCAGGCCCGTGGTGGGCTCGTCCATGAACATCACCGGCGGCGAGACCACCAGGGCCGCCGCGAGGTCGAGCCGGCGGCGCATGCCGCCCGAGTAGGTCTTGGCCGGGCGGTCGGCGGCGTCGGCGAGGTTGAACTGCTCGAGCAGCTCGTCCGCGCGGGCCCGGGCCGCCTTGGCCCGCATCTGGTAGAGCTGGCCGACCATCTGCAGGTTCTCGCGGCCGGTCAGGTATTCGTCGACCGCGGCGAACTGGCCGGACAGACCGATGGAGCGCCGCACGGCGTCCGGCTGCTTCAGCACGTCGATGCCGGCGACGACCGCCTTGCCGCTGTCGGGCCGCAGCAGGGTCGTCAGGCACCGGACGGTGGTGGTCTTGCCCGCACCGTTCGGCCCGAGCAGACCCAGGACCGTGCCTTCGGGGACGTCGAGGTCGACGCCGTCCAGTGCTCTGACGTCTCCGAAGGTCTTCACCAGACCCTCGGCATAGATGGCGCCTGGCATATGTGTCTCCACGTCGTCGGGGGATTCTTCGGAAAGCCTAGGTATGTGCGGTTCGCACCGCGCGGGGTTTTCCGGCGCGGACCGGTCCGCGAAGCCGGGCACGACGCGCGGTGGCGACGCTCACACCATAACGCGATGTATCGCGTTTCTCAATGCGCTTGCTCAAAGGAGCTCTCTCACGAGTGCCGCGACAGCCCTGGGCCCGGCGACCTCAGCCGACGACGGGGTAGCCGGCCCCGGCCGACGACGGGGTGCCCGCCTCGGCCACGGGGTAGCCCGCCTCAGCTGATGACGGTGTAGCCCGCCTCGCGCAGGGCCTGGTTGACCTCGGCGCAGTGCGCCGGGCCCTTCGTCTCCAGATGCAGCTCGACCTCCGCCTCCGTGAGCCCCAGCCGTGGGTCCGTCCGCACGTGGCTCACATCGAGGACGTTAGCGTCCACCACTGACAACACCCCGAGAAGCGTCGCCAGCGCACCCGGCCGGTCCGTCAGCCGCAGCCGGACGGCCAGGTAGCGGCCCTGCGCGGCCATGCCGTGCCGCAGCACCCGCTCCATCAGCACCGGGTCCACGTTCCCCCCGGACAGCACCGCCACCACCGGACCCTCGAAGGCGCCGGGCCGGCTCAGCAGCGCCGCCACCGGGCTGGCCCCGGCCGGCTCCACGACCAGCTTGGCCCGTTCCAGGCACAGCAGCAGCGCGGTGGACAGCTCGTCCTCGCTCACCGTCAAGACCTCGTCGACCAGCTCCCCGACGATCCCGAACGGCACGTCCCCCGGCCGCCCCACCTTGATCCCGTCGGCCATGGTGGACGGGTTGTCCACCGACACCGGACGCCCGGCCGCCAGCGAGGGCGGATAGGCCGCAGCGCCCTCCGCCTGCACCCCCACGATCCGCACGTCGGGCCGCAGCGCCTTCACGGCGACCGCGATCCCCGCGATCAGACCCCCGCCGCCGATCCCCACGACGATGGTGCGCACCTCCGGGCACTGTTCCAGGATCTCCAGGCCGACCGTGCCCTGGCCCGCGATGACGTCGGGGTGGTCGAACGGGTGGATGAACACCGCGCCCGTCTCCCGGGCGTACTCCGTGGCGGCGGCGAGCGTCTCGTCGACCACCTGCCCGTGCAGGCGGACCTCGGCGCCGTACTCCCGGGTGGCGCTGATCTTCGGCAGCGGGGCGCCCTTCGGCATGAACACCGTGGAACGCACCCCGAGCAGCGAGGACGCCAGCGCCACGCCCTGCGCGTGATTGCCGGCGCTGGCCGCCACCACACCGGCCGCACGCTCCTCGGGCAGCAGGCCGGCGATCCGCACATAGGCGCCGCGCAACTTGAACGAGCCGGTGCGCTGGAGGTTCTCGCACTTCAGGTGCACCGGGGCACCCACCAGCCGGGACAGCTGCCTGCTTCCCTCCATCGCGGTCGTCCGCGCCACGCCGGAGAGCATCTTCTGCGCACCTCGCACATCGTCGAGAGTGACGGTCCGCAAGGAGTCAGTTGCGCCGTAGCTCATGACACCAGCATCTCAGTTCACGGGCGCGGGCGACCGGTGTGACCATCTGGCGGACGTGGCTTTGCGCAGCGCCGGTACGGCCCGCCCTCCGGCCGCGTACTCTGTCCCCCAATCAGCAGCCTTCACGAAGTGAGCCCCCGGCCATGCCCACTACACCTGAAATGTCGATGGACATGACGAGCGTCGGTGACAACGGTCTCCTCGACACCCTCCAGCACGAGGTGGCGTTGTTCGCCCGCCGCGCCGAACAGACCCGGCTCGGCGGGGTCGGGCAGGTGCGCAATTCCATGGACCGCGCCGCCTACCTGCTGCTCAACCGTCTCGACAAAGAGGGCCCGATGGGGGTCAAGGCGCTCGCCGCGAGCATGGGCATCGACTCCTCCACGGTCACCCGGCAGGTCGCCCCGCTGGTGGACACCGGTCTGGTCAAGCGCACCTCGCACCCGGAGGACGGCCGCGCGGTCGTCCTTCAGCTGTCCCCGCGCGGCCAGACACGTCTGGAGGAGGTGCGCGCCTCCCGCCGCCGGCTGATGGCCGAGCTCACCCACGACTGGAGCCCTCAGGAGCGCGAGTCCTTCTGCACGCTCCTGACCCGCTTCAACGCGGCCCTGTCCGCGCGGATGTCGGCACAGGGGGTCCCGGCACCGGAGACCCGGCAGGACTCCTGAGCCGGACCGCGCTCCGGCACACCTCCCGAACCGGACCCGTACGCCGGGCACGCGCACCCCTTGACCCCGGCGGGCCCGGCTGGCTGATATGAGACCGGGTCCCCATGTGCGGGAGGCACGGTGCGACACGGGCAGGTGTCCCAGGAGGCCCGCCGGGGCCGCGAGTTCGAGGCGTTCGTCGCGGGTGCGGGCGGGCGGCTGCTGCACGCCGCCACGCTGCTCACCGCGGAGACGCCCGGGGACAACCCCCGCGCACGGCGCCTGCTCATCCACGCGCTGGCGCAGACGTACGCCGACTGGAACCGGCTGCGCGGCGAGGACCCCTACGACCGTGCCCGCCGCCATCTGGCCACCCGCTTCGCGCACCACGCCTGGCGGCATCAGCTCGGCGGCCTGCTGCATCCCCGTACGGACCCGTCGGGCCCGCTCGCCCGGCTCAGCCCGCAGGAACGGCTCGTCCTGGTGCTGCGGCTCTACGAAGGGGTCGCCGAGGAGCAGACGGCGGCGCTGCTGGGCCTGTCCACGGAGCGGGTGCGGGCCATCTGCCTGCGCGCGATCACCGCGGTCCTGCGCCCGCCGCCGGGACCCGCCCCGGCGGTCGGGGGTGTGAAGGCGGTGTCGTCATGAGCCGGGGCAGCCGTGAGGCGCTGGTGCGCCGGATGCTGGAGGAGGACTCGCCGGCCGCCGTGCCGCCCGGTCTGCACACCGAGGCTGTGCGGCTCGGGGCGCGCGTGCTGCGCCGCCGCACCGTCGCGCGGTGGGTGATGTGGGTGCTGCTGCTCGCGGCGGCCGTGGCCTTCACGGTGTGGGCCGCCACCGTGCAGCCGTGGGTGGAGCCGCCGTCGGAGACGACCCCACCCCTCACCGGCTGGTGAGCCGGGCGCAGCCCGCCCGGTGAGCCGGGCGCTACTTGCCCAGCGCCTGCTGCAGGTCCTCGAGCAGGTCGTCGACGTTCTCGATGCCCACGGACAGCCGCACCAGGTCGGCCGGCACCTCCAGCGCCGA
Source organism: Streptomyces composti (assembly GCF_012034205.1). GTDB lineage: Bacteria > Actinomycetota > Actinomycetes > Streptomycetales > Streptomycetaceae > Streptomyces > Streptomyces composti. The sequence continues at coordinate 23,197 of NZ_JAATEM010000034.1, read as the reverse complement.
GCCGGCCGCGGAGGCGTGCGTCATCCGGCCGGGGTGCTCGATCAGCGACTCCACACCGCCCAGCGACTCGCCGAGGGTGAAGACCCGGGCCCGGTTGCAGACCTCGACGGCCGCCTCCTCGCCGCCCTCCACGCGGAAGGAGACCATGCCCCCGAAGGACCGCATCTGCTTGGCGGCGACCTCGTGACCGGGGTGGTCGGGCAGCCCCGGGTACAGCACGCTGGTCACCCGCGGGTGCCGGGTGAGCATCTCGGCGACCCTGGCGGCGTTCTCGCTGTGCCGGTCCATGCGCACCGACAGCGTCTTGGTGCCGCGCAGCACCAGCCAGGAGTCGAACGGCCCGGCGACCGCGCCCATCGCGTTCTGGTGGAAGGCCAGCTCCTCGCCCAGCTCCGCGTCTGCCGTGATCAGCGCACCGCCGACCACGTCGGAGTGTCCGCCCATGTACTTGGTCAGGGAGTGCACGACGACGTCCGCACCGAGCGACAGCGGCTGCTGCAGATAGGGCGTGGCGAAGGTGTTGTCGACGACGAGGCGGGCGCCCGCGTCCCGGGCGATCTGGGCGACCGCCGCGATGTCGGTGATGCCGAGCAGCGGGTTGGACGGGGTCTCCACCCACACGATCCTGGTCCTGGGGGTGAGCGCCGCGCGCACGGCGGCCGGGTCCGAGGTGTCGGCCACCGACCACTCCACGCCCCAGCGGGCGACCACCTTCGCGAAGAGACGGAACGTGCCGCCGTAGGCGTCGTCGGGGATCACCACGTGGTCACCCGGGCTGAGCAGCGTACGCAACAGGCAGTCCTCGGCCGCCAGTCCGGACGCGAACGCAAGGCCGCGGCGGCCGCCCTCGAGGGCGGCGAGGTTCTCCTCCAGCGCGGTACGGGTCGGGTTGGCGCTGCGGCTGTACTCGTAGCCGCCGCGCAGGCCGCCGACGCCGTCCTGCTTGTAGGTGGACACCTGGTAGATCGGCGGGACGACCGCGCCCGTCAGGGGGTCGGCGGTGTTGCCCGCGTGGATCGCGAGCGTCTCGAAGTGCTGACTGATGTGCCTGTCGCTCATGGGGTCCGAGGGTAGTGCGCCGACGGGGCAGGCGCCCGGATCGGCCCCGGGGCGGGGGCCGGGGCGGTGCCGGGCGCGAGGAGGCCGGGCCGGCCGCCGGGCGGCGCGGGTGTCACGGCGGGCGGCTGCCGGGCGCGCCGCACCGGGCCGGGGAGGGAGTTTTCCACAGGTCCGGCACCCACGTTGGCCAAGTGTGGACGCGGTCTGGTTCGCTTGAGGCATGGAAATTCTGTGGGTGCTGATCGCGCTGGTCATGCTCAGCTTCGTGCTGCTTCCCGTGCTGCGTCGCCGGCGCGGCGCGGTCGGTCTGGTCACCCCCGACCACCCGGACGCGGCAGACCCCGCGAACTACGGCTTCATCCCCACCGAGGAGCTGGACATCCGGCTGCCCGGCCCCGACCAGGACCTGCTGGACGTCCTGGACGTGGTGCAGCGCACGCAGGACTACCGCGCGGCCCAGCAGCTGCTGGCGGGCACCGAGGCGGAGGGCGAGCTGCGCTGGCAGCGTGTGCAGGCCTTCGCCGGCGCCGCCTCGCTGGAGCTCCAGCAGCGGCCGGGCGGGGCGGACGGGGCGCCGGGCGGGCAGTGGCTGCGCGCCTGGCGGGCCGAGGCGCCCAAGGACGCGGGCGGAGCGGCCGTGCACGCCGAGTTCCTGGTGCAGCAGGCGTGGCGCACGGCGGCACCCGGGACGGACGAGTTCCGGATCATCATGGAGGAGGCCAAGGCGGCGTGCGGTGAGGCGGCGCTGCTGGCGCCGGGCGATCCGATCCCGTACATCGTCGAGCTCTCGGTGGCCCGCGGACTGGGCTACGAGCACAAGGACTTCGAGCAGCTCTGGCTGAAGATCCTGGACCGCGCGCCGAACCACATGGGTGCCCACCTGGCCGCCCTGCACTACTGGTGCGAGAAGTGGCACGGCTCGAAGCAGCTGGCCTACTCGTTCGCGGAGTCCGCGGCGGCGCGGGCCCCGGAGGGTTCGCTGCTGGCGGCGATGCCGTTGTTCGCGGTGTTCGAGCACCTGCCCGAGGTGAACCTGGTCAGCGGCTTCTACCAGAGCGAGGTCGTGACCAAGGCGATCCACGGCGCGCTGCACGCGGTGCACTCGGCCCGGCCCGACGATCCGATGCTGGCGCATGTGCGGCACATGCTGGTCTTCTTCCTGGTGCGCAGTGAGCGCTGGGCCGAGGCGATGAGCCAGCTGATACACGTCGACGGCCACGTCGGCGCCCTGCCGTGGACGCTGTCCCAGGACCCGGCCGCCGAGTTCGCGGTGTACCGGGCCCTGGCGGTGGCCGGGTACGAGGCGAACGGCGGCAGCCCGGCGACCCTCCCCCACTGACGGCTCCGGCGACCTGCCCGGACAGCTCGCCCGCCGACGTACCCGTCCATCCGCCGGGCCGCTCGCCGAGTCCCCCGCTGTCCGCCGCCGGGCCGTTGTCAGCGGCCGGTGCTTTGATGGGTTCCATGACCGGCAGCAGCGTCGCCGTCGAACGGCGGATGGCCGCACCCCCGCAGCGGGTGTGGGAGGCCTTGACCAACCTCAAGGGCATGGAACGCACGCTCAAGGGCGTCACCAAGGTGGAGGTGCTCACCCCGGGGCCCTTCGGCGTCGGCACGCGCTGGCGGGAGACCCGGCGCATGATGGGCAAGGAGGCCACCGAGGAGATGTGGGTCACGGCCTGCACTCCGGCCCAGCGCTACGTGGTGGAGGCCGAGTCCCACGGCATGCGCTACGTCTCCGAGTGGGACCTGCGCCCGGACGGCTCCTCGGCCACCACGGTCCGCATGACCTTCACGGGCACACCGACCGGCCGCCCGAACCTGCTGGCCCGGCTGCTCGGCAGGTTCGGCGCGGGCGCGGTGCGCAAGGCGATCGCCAAGGACCTGGACGACATCGCCGCCTCGGTGGAGCGGGCAGGAGTCTGACCGGCCGGACCTGCCCGGCTCCGGCCCACCCGGCGGCTGCCGGTCACCTCCCAGAGGGCTGTTTCTCCGCGGCCGGACCGGGCGAGTGGGAAGCGGTCGGCCGAGCCCGAACGGCGAGCGAACCGGCCGGGGTGACCGGGCAACCGAGCCCTGAGCGGTGCCCGAGGCGGTTCGGCCCTGACGCGGTGCCTCAACGGGCTGAGGCGGACGAGCCGGTCCCGGAAGCTGAGCCGGTCGAAGTGACCGAACCGGTCCCGGCGACCGCTCGACCACGAAGTCCTCCCAGGTCCGCTCGCCCAGCAGCGCGCCGTCCGGCGTCAGGTCGGCCCCGCCCGGTGGGCGCGGCCCCCTTTGCCCGGCAGCGGGAGCGGCAGGGCGGGGCGCGGGCGCCGGCCCAGCGCCCCGGCACAGGGGACGGCCAGTGAACGCTGGTCGTACAGCCGGGGCCTCGCCATGTCCGCGACCAGACCGGCCGGAGGTCCCATGGTTGCTGTCATGACCGCTCCTCGGGCCGGGTCCGCCGAGCGCGCGGAGTGCGTCGCTCGCCGGTATGACGGATCAGAGCAGCGAGATGTGAACGCGGCGGCCGTTGAGGGGTTCGATCCGACGCCGCCGGGATGCGCACGCTATCCCTTGAGCCCCTCGACGAAGGGCCCCCAGGCGCGGGCGGAGAGCATCAGCACGGGCCCGTCGGCGACCTTGGAATCCCGCACGGGGACGACACCGGGGACTCCGTCGGCCACCTCGAGGCAGTCACCCCCGTTTCCGTTGCTGTAGCTCGACTTGCGCCAGAGGCGGCGCCGGGAAAGTCACTGGCGATCTCCACGCAATCCCCGCCGTCGCCGTTGCTGTGGCTGCTCTTGCTCCAGAGCGCTTCACTCAGGTCGATCCGGTTGCTCGCCATGTCGGCAATCCTCTGCCGCAGCCTTGATCCTGGCCGGGGACGCCTCCGGTGACAGCGCGACGGCCCTGAGGCGATCGTACGACTTGCGGTACTGCCGTACGAGAGCTGGATCGTCGATGGTGTCGCCGCTGTACACCGAGCTGCTGACCAACGTCATCGACGACCTCGGCGAGGGCACTCGCGTCACCGTCCGCGTCGCCCCCACGGTCACCGGCCACACCCGTGTGGAGGTCACCGACCCGGACCCGCGCACACTGCCCGTCCTGACAGCAGCCACCGCCACGGACGAGTCCGGCCGCGGCCTCGCCCTGGTCGGCGCGACGGCGCTCCGCTGGGGCGTGGACCAGGGGACGGACCGGAAGACGGTCTGGTGCGAGTTGGGACCACCCTCTCTGTGAAGGATCGCCGGTCGCCCCTCCCCCGCACGCGCGCAGCGGCCCTCCCGGGGGACGAGCCGCCGGGAGGGCCGCGTGGTCAAGTGACCCCAGCAGCAGGGCTACTTGCCGTAGTACGCGTTGTAGATCGAGATCGTGGACTTGTTGTTCCTCTTGTCGGTGATCTTGGCGTGGAAGGAGACGGCCTTGCCCTTGGCCGGGTTCTTCACGGTGATCCTGCCCTTCTTCACCGGGATCTTCTTCCAGGTCTTGCCGTAGTCGTAGGAGACATGGACGGAGAGGGACTTGAGGTTCTTGCCGCGGGCGGAGCCCTCGACCTTGACCGGGAAGGTCGTCTTCCTGCCGGCCGGGACCCTGCTGTCGAGGCCCGTGGCCGCCTGGAAGCGGACCGTGGAGGCGGGGAGCTGGGCGAGGTCCGCGGGCTTCTTCGAGCGGAAGGTCCAGCTCGCGTCGATACGGGTGGAGGCGGCGGCGACCTTGACGCTGCGTTTCACCGATGTGGTCAGCCGGTAGGCGGCGTCACCGGACGGCACCGTGAACGCGGCCTCACCGAACAGCGGATCGTCGGTGGAGCCGACCTTCTTGCCGTTGCGGTAGAGGGTCGTGGTGGCCGAGGTGACCTGCGACTGACCGAAGTGGCCCTGACCGTCGGCGAACAGCGGGAGCCGCCCGTAGATCGTGTTGTCCTCCCGGAAGAGGCCGGAGTCGGCGTTCAGGCGGGGGCCGAAGACCGCCGTGTTGAAGGTCTTGGTGTACTTCTTCGCCGGCTTGAGGGTCCGCAGCTCCGTCTCGGAGTACTCGGCGTCCGGGACCGGATAACCCTCGTCGTCGCGGGCGCCGGAGTACTGCTGGAAGGCGAAGGCCCACCGGACCTTGTCCGAGGTGGACAGGTACTGGGTGCGCGTGGCGGGCAGCTTCTGCTCGACTCCCCCGCCCACCACCCAGTCGTCGGCGAACTCGCCGAACGCGGTGACCGCACCGGTCTTGCCCGCGGTCGGCGCGCCGAGGCGGTGCTTGACCGTGGCGAGTTCGCCGGCCTTGTAGTGCTTGACCTTGTGGCCCTGGATCTTCTTCACCCGGGCGCTGGCCGCCACGATGTAGTCGGCGGAGGCGTCCTTGGTCCAGTGGCCGCTCCAGGTCTGGGTGAGGCCCGTGACCTGGGGGCCGAGGTGGGCCAGCCGCAGCTCGGCGAAGGAGGCGGCGTCGTAGCCGTTGATCAGGCCGCCGTCCCCGGCGTGGAGCACATAGCTGATCGACGCGGAGCGGGGCTTGGCCTTCGCGTCGGGCACGGTGATGTCCGCGGCCCTGGTCTTGCGGGCGTCGATCGTCACGGTCGTCTTCCTGGTGACGGCCAGCTTCGGCTGGATCGTCCAGTCCAGGCCCCGCCCGGCCGTCTCCGGGTCCTTCTTGATCACGGAGTCGAGGGCGTAGGTGCCCTTGGGCAGACGCAGCGTGGTCGTGCCCTTCTCGGTGGGCGGCACCTGGAACTGCCGGCCGTGGCCAAGGCCCGCGTAGCCGAACAGTGAGGTGAAGTGGTCGGCGGGCGCGCGGCCGTCCCGGCCGATGTGCCGGAACGTGACGTCGTAGGACTCGACCTCCCGCATGACGTGGGCGGCGGTGCGCACGCTCTGGCCCCCGCCCGTGGCGCTCACCACCGCCGCGTACGCGCCGTCGAGCTTGCCGCCGAGCCTGGTGTTCACCGTGAGACCGACGGAGGCCTCACCGCCGGCCGGGACCTTCAGCGTCTTCGCGCCCAGGCGGAAGAACCCGGCCGGGGCGGCCTTGCCCTTCGGGCCGGTCGCGGACGCCGTCAGCTTCAGGGTGACGTCCTTGGTGCCGGAGTTGCGGTAGGTGAGCTTCTTAGTGACGGGCCTGTCGTCGGTGTGCGGCCACTGCTGGACGCCGAAGCCCAGCGAGACCGGCTCGGCGACCACGGTCTGCCTGACCGCCTTGTCGATCTGCACGCGGCCGGTGCCCTGCTGGAACGGCGTGTACCTCCCTCCCTTGGCGGACGCGACGAGTGCGGCCTTCAGCTCCGTCGCCCGCCACTGCGGGTGCTGCTGCTTGAGGATCGCCGCGGCGCCCGCGACATGCGGGGTCGCCATCGACGTACCGGAGATCGTCATGTAGCCGGCCGGCTTCTCGCCCTCCTCCCGGGCGATGGCGTTGCCCCGGGCGGAGGCGGCCGTGATGTCCACGCCGGGGGCGGTCACGTCCGGCTTGGCGGCTCCGTCGCCGAGGCGCGGTCCGGTGGAGGAGAAGTCGGCGAGCCTGTCCTTGCCGTCGACGGCGCCGACGGTGAGGGCCGCGTCGGCGGTGCCGGGCGAACCGAGCGACTCGGGGCCGGAGTTGCCGGCCGCGACGGCGAACAGGACGCCCTTCTCGGCGGTGAGCCGGTCAACCGCCGCCTCCAGCGGGTCGATGTCGGGCGAGTCGGGACCGCCCAGGCTCATGTTGATCACATCGGCGCCCTGCTGGACCGCCCACTCCATGCCGGCCAGGATCTCCGAGTCGTCGCCGAAGCCGTCGTCGTCGAGCACCTTGCCGTTGAGGATCTTCGCACCGGGGGCCACGCCCTTGTACCTCCCGCCGGACCTGGCGCCGCTGCCGGCCGCGATCGAGGCGACATGCGTGCCGTGACCGACCTTGTCACCGGCGTTCGGGGAGGAGGTGAAGTTCCTGGCGGCGATCACCTTGTTCTTCAGATCGGGGTGCTTGGCGTCCACCCCGGTGTCCAGGACTGCGATCTTCACGCCCTTGCCGTCGTACCCGGCGGACCACGCCTTGGGCGTGCCGATCTGCCCGACCGAGGTGTCGAGGTGGGCCTTGCGGACCCCGTCCAGCCAGACACGGTCGATGCCGGAGGCGGTCCGGTCGCCGTCGGTGACCGCCTTCCACAGTTCGGACGTGTCCCGGTGCGGGGTCTGCACGGCGTCGGCGTTGAGAGTCTTCAGGGTGCGGCGCAGGGTGCCGGCGTCCCGCACCTCCGCCTTCGCCGACCGCGCCCCGCCCTTGTACCCGACGATGACCTTGAGACCCCGCTTGTGGGCGCCGCGGACCGCGGCCCTGGTCAGCTCCGTGACGTCGAAGAGCCGCCGGTCCAGCTTGCCGCTGAGGACGAGACGGACGACGTCCGTGGGCATCACATAGGTGTGGCCGCCCACCCGGCGGATCTGGACGGGTATGCGTTCGCGTCCCTCGGCGCGTTCCACGCCGACGACGCGGCCCTTGGCGTCGACGGCGACCCGGTCGCCCGTGATGAGCGTGACGCGGTGCTTGACGACCCCCGTCGAGACGGCGCCTTGCCGCTGCGCGCCGGCCCGCCGCTGCGCCTCGCCGGCCCCGTCGGCCGGGCCGGTCGCCGACGCGGGCCCGGCCATCCCCACCAGCAGCGCCACGGCCGCCGCGGTGGCGGCCGCGCGTGGTCTGTTCACTTGTCTGCGCACGTATCCCCCTGGCGAATGACCCGGGTGGAGTCCCCTCACCCGGCCGGGGGTGGTCTCGTACGCCTGCGCGCACCCCCCGGATCACGCAGTATCGCCAGGGGTGATCAAGCGCCTCAAGGGCTGTGGACAATGTCGCCAAGTCGCCGGTCGGCCGCAACGCGGTCGCCGCAACTCCGTTACGCAATCGCCGGGTTGGGGCTCTGCTGCCAGTCGTTCCGGGGTATGCGGCTGACGGCGCGTCGGAGGTCCGCAACGTCTTTCCGGCGTGCCCCTGACGGTGGGTCGGCCATGCGAACCGCCGCCCGCCCTTCACGGGCGGACGGCGGTTCAGGGAGACCGGGAGGGGCCTGGCGTCAGACGGCGGAGCCCGCCTTCCACTGCTCCCAGCTCATGTTCCAGCCGTTGAGGCCGTTGTCCGGGGCGATGGTCTTGTCGCCGGTGTTCTGCACGACGACCACGTCGCCGATGAGCGAGTTGTTGTAGAACCAGGCGCCCGGCGTGTTCGGGTCGTTGGCGCCCTTGACGTCCTGCAGGCCCACACAGCCGTGGCTGGTGTTGACGTTGCCGAAGATGGACTTGGCGCCCCAGTAGTTGCCGTGGATGAAGGTGCCGGAGGTGCTCAGGCGCATGGCGTGCGGCACGTCCTTGATGTCGTACTCGCCCTCGCCGTCGTCGTCGGTGAAGCCGACGGTCGCGCCGTTCATCCGGGTCTCCTTGAACTTCTCGGAGATCACCATCTGGCCCTCGTACGTCTTGTTCTCGGGCGAGCCGGCGGAGATCGGGATGGTCCGGATGGTCTTGCCGTCCCGCGTGACCCTCATCTGCTTGGTCTTGGCGTCGACGTAGGAGACCTGGTTCCGGCCGATCTTGAAGGTGACCGTCTTCTGCTGCACGCCGTAGACGCCCTCGGCGCCCTCGACCCCGTCGAGCGCCAGCTTGAGGGTCACGGTGGAGCCCTCCTGCCAGTACTGCTCCGGGCGGCAGTCCATGCGGTTGGCGTTGAACCAGTGGCAGGCGACCTCCTGACCGCTGGTGCTGGTGACGGTGATCCCCTTCTGCACCGCGGCCTTGTTGGTGATCGCCTTGTCGAAGTTGATCGACACCGGCATGCCGACACCGACCGTGGTGCCGTCGTCCGGGGTGAAGGTGCCGATGAAGCTGTTGGCCGGGGACACGGTGGTGAACGAGGCGTTCTCGTGGGCGGCGCGGCCCTCGGAGTCCTCGGCGGTGACCGACAGCTTGTAGGTGGTGGCGCGCTCCAGCTGGACGGAGGGCTTCCAGCTCTTCTTGTCCGCCGATATCTGCCCCTCGACGGGCTTGCCGTCGGCGGTGGTCAGCTTCACCTCGGTGAGCGTGCCCTTGGCCACGGTCACCGTGGCCGCCTTGTTGATGGAGGCGTTGGTCGAGCCGTCCTTCGGCGTGATCTTGATCTGTGCCTCGGAGGACTTCTTGGCGGCGGCCTCGTCGACCTGGGACTGCGAGTCGCCGTTCCCCCCGTCGCCGGAGCCCTTGTCGTCGCCGCCGGAGCAGCCCGAGAGCACCAGCACTCCGCCGAGCAGAGCGGACGCGGCCATCAGACCCCTGCGCCGCTTACCGTCCGTCATCACACGCTTCTCCATCGTTGCCGATTCCCCAGGTCCCCCGCGGGCCTCCCGTCCCGGTGCACGCCCGGCCCGAGAAGACCCCGCCATAACGTTCAACGCTACGACCGATTGATCCCGTTCCCCACGGCCCGTGGGTGTGGGGCTCACCACGTCCGCCGTGGCGGACGGTGCGGCAGTCGGTCCGCGCGCCGCTAGAGACGTCGTGTGCCCGGCGGCGGTTGCCGCCACGGGTCACGATTTCCCCAACCGGCCGGCGGACCGCCGCGCCGCCGTCACCGCGGGCGAAGGTCCGGGCCTCACTCATGGCCGTCCCGGAGCCGTCGGACTCCTGTCAGCCGTCCTGTCGCTTCGGACGTCCGTCCCGTCAGTCGTCGTAGGGCTCGTCGCCGCCATCATCCTCGCCGAGATCCCACTCCGGCGAGTCCGGGTCGTAGTCGATCCGCTCGCTCGTCCAGGAAGCCTGCTGCAGTTCCACCCCCGGTACCTCGCCCACCAGATCCAACGGGTCCACCAGATAGGCGAGGGCCTCGGCCGTGTCCTCCGTCACAGCGCTCTGGGCATGCGCCCGCTCCGCCTCCGGCATGCCCTCGTCCTCGGCGATCCTGCGCAGCGCGGCCTCGGTCACCGCGCCCTCGTCGTCGATCTGGAGCACGACCTCGAGGCGAATGCGGACAAACCCTGACGTCTCTGGAGTAGTCATGCCCGGAGCGTACGGCCGGAGGCTCCCGTGACTTTCCTGTGACCCGCGACTTTCACTAACATCGCCCCACACGGCCAATTCGCCAGCGCCACAAGGGGATCGATATTCCGTGTCATCCGCCGCCCGTCCGTTGCTGACCGCCACCGCCGCGGGCACCCTGCTGTGCGCCCTGTGGTTCGTCCCGTCCGCCAACGCGACCTCGGAATCCGCGGAGCCGGCGGCCACGACCAGCCCCTCGCCGCAGGTCACCGAGCAGGGCCGAGCGGCGTCCGCCCCCTTGAACAGCGCCGAGGAGGCCGGGGCCGGGCAGAGCGGCACCGACCGGGAGGACGCCCGCCTCGCCGCGACGGGCTCCTTCGACAGCACCCCGTACATACTCGGCGGCACGTCCTTCCTCGCCTTCGGCGCGGCCTTCGTCACCTACTCGATCCGCCGCGAACGCCTCGACTCCTAGCCCCCGCGCGCCCCGCGCCCCGCTCAACTCTCCCGGCTGACGCGCCCCGCGTACTTCCCTGGCCCGTGCGCCCGAACCACCCCGGCTCACGCGCCCCGTACAACTCGCATCCGCCGACCGGCAGTACGCCTCCCCCTTGACCACCGCCGGCCCCCTTGACGACCGCCGGCCCCCTTGACGACCGCCGGACACCCCCCTGACGACCGCCGGGGCCCCGCGGACCCCGCCGCGAGACCCCGGTACGGCGGACGACGGGGCATCACCTCACCGCAGCGGCCCGGTGACCTTCTCCACGGCCGCGATCAGACGCCCCTCCCGGACGAACGCCTCCGCCGCGGCGAGATCCGGCGCCAGATAGCGGTCCGGCCCCGGACCCGCGACCCCCGCCTCCCGCACGGCCTCGATGACGGCCCGCGTCGCGGGCGCGGGCGTGAGGCCCTCGCGCAGCTCCACCGCCCGGGTGGCCGCGTACAGCTCCACCGCGATGACCCGCGCCAGATCACCGACCGCCGTACGCAGCTTGCGCGCCGCCGACCAGCCCATGGACACGTGGTCCTCCTGCATCGCGGAGGACGGGATGGAGTCCGCCGACGCGGGCACGGCCAGCCGCTTCATCTCGCTCACCAGCGCGGCCTGCGTGTACTGGGCGATCATCAACCCGGAGTCCACACCGGCGTCGTCGGCGAGGAACGGCGGCAGTCCGTGACTGCGGTTCTTGTCCAGCAGCCGGTCGGTGCGGCGCTCGGTGATGGAGGCGAGGTCGGCGGCGGCGACGGCGAGGAAGTCCAGCACATAGGCGACCGGGGCGCCGTGGAAGTTGCCGTTGGACTCCACCCGGCCGTCGGGCAGCACCACCGGATTGTCGACGGCGGAGGCCAGTTCGCGCTCGGCGACCGTGCGGGCGTGCGCCATGGTGTCCCGTCCGGCGCCCGCCACCTGCGGGGCGCAGCGCACGGAGTAGGCGTCCTGGACCCGGGGGGCGTCGTCCTGGTGATGCCCCGTCAGCCCCGAACCCTTCAGCACGGCCAGCATGTTGGCGGCGCTCGCGGCCTGGCCGGGGTGCGGGCGGATGGCGTGCAGCTCGGGGGCGAGGACCTTGTCGGTGCCGAGCAGCGCCTCGAGGGTGAGGGCGGCGGTGACGTCGGCGGACTTGTACAGGGTCTCCAGGTCGGCGAGGGCCATGACCAGCATGCCGAGCATGCCGTCGGTGCCGTTGAGCAGGGCGAGGCCCTCCTTCTCGCGCAGCTCGACGGGTTGGATGCCGTGCTCGGCCAGCAGTTCGGCGGCGGGCCGCACGGTGCCGTCGGGTCCCTCCGCCTCGCCCTCGCCCATCAGCGTCAGGGCGCAGTGGGACAGCGGGGCCAGGTCGCCGGAGCAGCCGAGGGAGCCGTACTCGTGCACGACCGGGGTGATGCCGGCGTTCAGCACATCGGCCATGGTCTGCGCGACCTCGGGCCGTACGCCGGTGTGCCCGGAGCAGACGGTCTTCAGCCGGAGGAACATCAGGGCCCGTACGACCTCGCGCTCCACCCGGGGACCCATGCCGGCGGCGTGCGAGCGGACGATGTTGCGCTGCAGCTGAGCGCGCAGTCCGGGGCTGATGTGCCGGGTCGCCAGGGCGCCGAAGCCGGTGCTCACCCCGTAGACCGGGTCCGGCTTGGCGGCCAGCGCGTCCACGATCTCCCGGGACGCGGCGAGCGCTGCCACCGCCTCGGCCGACAGTTCGATGCGGGCACCGCCGCGCGCCACGGCGAGCACGTCGGACGCGGTCACGCCGGACGTCCCCACCACCACAGTGTGCATATCCATATTCAGGAGCGTACGCAGTGAATTCCAAACTGTCACCACTGGGAGCGGGGTTCACCCCTTACCGATCCGGTCGCACGGCCCCGTCAGGGCGCGTGGCGTCCGCGGAAGCGCCGCCGCTCCCCGTCGCCCGCCTCGCCCACCGGCTCGTCCGCGAGCCGCACCACGGGATCGTCGGGGCCCTCCCGTCCGGCCACCACCGGATGGTCCAGGCGCTGCGCCTTGGCCCGGTACTGCGCCGCGTCGGCCAGCCGGAACAGCCTGCGCGCCGAGTGCACCGGTCCGATCGGATCCCCCGTGGACGCCACGCCACAGGCCACCCCGTCCCCGAGTCCCAGCTCGACGGCCCTGCGGCACACCTGGTCGGCCGCCTTGACCACCTCGTCCGCCGGCGGGCCCACCGCGAGCAGACAGAACTCGTCCCCGCCGAGCCGCGCCGCCAGCGCGCCCGGCAGCGTGGCCCCGCACAGCGACAGCACGGTCCCGAAACGCTCCAGGAGCCGGTCCCCCACGGCATGCCCGAGCGTGTCGTTCACCCGCTTCAGCCCGTTGACGTCGCACACCACCAGGCTGACCACGGTGCCGTCGCGCCGGTGCCGCTCGATGGCCTCGTCCAGCCGCGCGTCCACGGCCCGCCGGTTGGCCAGCCCGGTCAGTGCATCGGTGAACGCCAGCCGCCGGGCCTCCTCCAGCCGCTCCGTCTGCGCGATGCCCGCCGCCACCACGGCCGCGAGAACCGTCGCGAAATCCGCATCGCTCCGCCTGAAGACGGGCGCACCGACCGGCCGGGCCACATACAGCTCCCCCCAGGCCCGCCCGTGCAGCACGATCGGGGCCACCACGCAGCAGCCCCGGCCCCGGCGGCGGAGCGCGGCCACTCTCTGATGGCAGTAGCCCTGCCGTCCGGCCGCCGTCCCCTCGGCCGTCTCCACCCAGGCGTCCGGCTCACCGCCGCCGGCCCACCGCTCGTGCAGGAACTCGGTGATCTCGGCGAACTGATGCACCGGGTAGGACTCGTCCTCGGGGAACTCCTCCTCCCCCTCGGCCAGCTCACCGACGTTCACCAGGACACGCAGCCGGCCGAGCTCCCGCTCCCACACGGAGAGGGCGGCGAAGCTGCCGCCGAGGGCGCGGCGGGCGCCGGTGGCCGCCGCCTTCCAGGCCTCCCGCGCGTTCTGCGCCGCGGCCATGCTCTGGGCCAGCGCCACCACCGCCGTCAGCCGGCTGTCCTCACCCATTCCTCCAGGCTAGGGAGGTTTACGCAGGAAAGGGGCTCAAATCGGGCGAAAGGGTCGCATGCCACCGCCTGCCGAACTCCGTCACTCACCAGGCCACTGCGGCTTCCGCTTCTCGTTGAAGGCCGCCACACCCTCCGCCCGGTCCCCGGAGAAGGCCACCGAGCGCCAGGCGGCGTCCTCGATCTCCAGCCCGGCCGGCAGGTCGATCCCGTGCCCGAGGCGCAGGGCCCGCTTGGCGGCACGCAGGCCCACCGGCGAATTCGCGGCCATCCGCGCGGCCAGGCTCAGGGCCTCCTCCCGGTCCCGGCCCTCCTCCACCAGCTGATCCACGAGACCCAGCTCACGGGCCTCCTGCGCCTCCACTCTCCGCGCGGTGAAGATCAGCTCGGCCGCCCGCGCGGCCCCCACCCGCCGCGGCAGCAACTGCGTACCGCCACCGCCCGGGATCACCCCCACGGAGACCTCGGGCAGCCCCACCACCGCCGTACGGTCCGCCACGATCACATCGCAGGACAGGGCCAGCTCGAAGCCGCCGCCCAGCGCGAACCCGTGCACCGCCGCCACCGTCGGCATCGGCAGCTCCAGCACACCCGTGTACGCACTCCGCGCCACCGGCCGCTGGCGCACCAGATCGGCGTCGCTGAACGAGTTCCGCTCCTTCAGGTCCGCACCCACGCAGAACGCCCGCTCGTGCGAGGAGGTCAGCACCACCACCCGCACCCCGCGGTCCGCGCCCAGCGCCGCACACGCCCCGGCGATGGACCGGGCCATCTCGGTCGACACGGCGTTCATGGCCTTGGGCCGGTCGAGGACCAGCTCCGCGACATGCCCCTCCTCATGCCGCCGCACCAGCACGAACTCCCCGAACCGCTCCTCGCTCATGACACCCTCCGGTTAACGTGTGTTAACAAGTTTGCCGTTCCGATCATCGCAGGCCGCGTCCGCCGGGAAAAGGGCGTACGCCCGGTTCCCCGATCACCCCCCGTCCACCCGTTCGAGTGACGTCGGACGACTCCCGGCCCCACCGCCCCGCCGAAGGCCTAGCGTGCGCAGCACGGCGGGCGCACTCGGGGGCGCGTTCGCAGGGGAGGGGATCGCGATGACCACGGACACACCACAGCGCACGACCCAGCGTCCACCCGTGCGCCTCCGCTTCACCACCCGCATCCGCGGCCGCCACCGCCGGCCCCGCCACCGCAAGGCCCTGGTGGCCGCGGGCGGCCTGGCGCTGGCCATGGGCGCGATGAGCGTCGTACGCCTGGCCACCACCCCCGGCCCCGCGGACACCGCCATCGGGGCCACCCCCGTCACCCCCGCGGTGACCCTCAGCCCCTCCGCGGCCCCCTCGTCGTCCCCGGACCGCCCCGGCACACCCCGCCCCGCCCGGCCACGCCCGACCTCCCCCACCGCCCTGGGCGCCAAGGACTCCACACCACTCCCGGAAGCCACCGAACCGAAGCAGCGCGCCTCAGCGCCCCCGCCCGGCACAACCCCGCCCTCCGGCCCGGACACGCCTGCGCCCGCATCCCCCACGCACCCGGCACCACCCCAGGACCGCCGCCCGGCCCCGGGACCCCCTGCCCCGCCTCACGCCCCGTCGACGCCTCCACCACCACCCACCGACGACACACCCGGAACCGGCGGAGACGGCAGCCGAGGGCTCTGCGTACCGCTGCTCGGCCTCTGCCTGGGCGGCGGCCTGGGACTCGACCTCGGACTCGGAGGCTAGGAGGCCGACGAAGGCGGGGCGGAGTCGCGACGGGTGAGCAGCCAGGGCTCCACCACACCCAGACCGCGCACCGGACGCTGCCACATCGGCTGCAGGGCGAACCGGTACGCCGGCGGCTCCTCCCCCTCCTTCTCCGCGGCAGCCGCCGCCTCCGCCGCGGCCGCCTCGGAGGCGGGGGCGTCACCGGTACGGATCAGCTCCTCGGCGAACGCGGTGTCCACCAGGACGGCGTCCCGGGGAGCTATCGAGGTGAGCCGGGAGGCCAGGTTCACCGTCGTACCGAACACATCGCCCATACGGGTGGTCACGGTGCCGAAGGCCATCCCGACCCGCAGCTCCGGCATGGTCTCGTCGTTCGCCATCGTCTCGATCAGGCGGAGCGCGATCTCGGCAGCCGTCCCCGCGTCGTCGGCGGCGTACAGCACCTCGTCGCCCAGCGTCTTGATGAGCCGGCCGCCGCGAGCCGCCACCAGGTCGGCGGCCGTGGTCTCGAAGGCCTCGACCAGCTCGCCCAGCTCCTCCTCCTCCATCCGCCGGGTGAGGCGGGTGAAGCCCACGAGGTCGGCGAAGCCGACGGCCAGGCGGCGGTCCACCATCTCCTCGTCGTCGGCTCCCTGCACCACGCGGCCGGCCGAGGCGGCGAGCTGGCGGCGCCAGACGTAGACCAGGAACTCCTCCAGCTCGGGCAGGAGCAGCTCGACGATCGGGTAGGTCACCTCGGTGCGGGTCATGCCCGGCTCGGGCGGCTCGGTCAGGCCCTCGAGGAAGGAATCGATCTGCCACTCGGCCAGGCGGGCGGTGGTCTGGCCGGTGGAGCGGGCGACCTGTACGGCCATGGCCTCGCTCAGCAGGCCCGCCTCCACGAGACCGGCGAGACGCCGCAGGGCGAGTACGTCGGCTTCGGTGAGGGCCTTGGCCTGGCCGACGTCGGCGAAGCCCATGGCTCGCCAGAAGCGGGTGGCGAGTTCCATGGTGACGCCGGCGCTGCGGGCCGCCTGGAACGGGGTGTAACGGCGCTCGGCGCCCAGAATGAGCTGTTCGAGGCGCAGAGCGAGCGGATCCTCACCGGTGTCGGCGCCCTGCGCGTCCGTGCCGGAACCCGAGTCGTCGACGGTCACGCGTTGCTGCCCTTCCGATCTGCCACGGCCATGTATCGACCGGCCATAACTCTACGGCAGGTGTGCGCCAGCTCACTCGGTCCGGGCGAGCAGGGGTGAGGCACGGGGGTGCACGTGCCTCTCGGGGTTGCGCGTATCCGCGCATCGCCGGCGCCGGCTCGCATCCGGGCTGCGCCCCGCAGAGGCCCGCCCTCAGCCGGCCGGGCGCAAGTGGACGATGTCACCGGCGCCCACCGGTTCGCGGAGGCCCTCGCGGGTGGCGAGGACGAGGCGGCCGTCGGAGTCGATGGCGACGGCCTCGCCCACCACGGACCGCTCCCCCGGCAGCTCCGCCCGCACCCTGCGCCCCAGCGTCGCGCACCCCGCCGCGTACGCCTCCTGCAGCCGGCACAGCCCCGCGTCGCCCCCGGCCGCCCGCCACCGCCCGTACCAGTCGTCCAGCGACCGCAGCACCCCGCGCAGCAGCGTCTCCCGGTCCGTGCTCACCGCCCCCGCCAGCGCCAGCGACCCCGCCGTCGGCACCGGCAGCTCCGCCTCCCGCAGCGTGACGTTGATCCCGACGCCGATCACCACACCGCCGTCACCGGCCCGCTCCAGCAGGATCCCGCCCGCCTTGCGCTCCTCTCCCCCCACCTTCACCAGCAGGTCGTTGGGCCACTTCAGCGCCGTGTCCACCCCGGCCGCCCGCGACAGCCCCGCCGCCACCGCGACCCCGGTCAGCAGCGGCAGCCACCCCCACCGCTCCACCGGCACACCCTCCCCGGGCCTCAGCAGCACGGAGAAGAACAGCCCGGACCGCGCCGGCGCGCTCCACTGCCGGTCGAGGCGCCCCCGCCCCGCCGTCTGCTCCTCGGCGACGAGCACGGCCCCTTCGCCGGCCTCCCCCTTCAGCGCCCGCTCCACCAGATCCGAGTTCGTCGACCCCGTGCGCTGCACCACGTCCACCTCGGACCACAGGCTCCCCTCCCGCACCAGCCCCCGCCGCAGCGCGGCCACGTTCAGCGGAGGCCGGTCGAGATCGGACCAGGGACTGCTGTTCTCTGCTGCATCTCGCGGCGTCATGCAAGCCACGATAGGTGTGGCAAAGACCGCACTGCCGATGTCAAGGCACCCCACTACGCTACGGATGAGTAACCGTCCCCCCTTTTGAGCAGGCAGGGAGCCGCATCCCGATGTCCGAGCCGGAAGAGCAGCAGCCTGACATTCACACGACCGCGGGCAAG
Source organism: Streptomyces composti (assembly GCF_012034205.1). Lineage (GTDB taxonomy): Bacteria > Actinomycetota > Actinomycetes > Streptomycetales > Streptomycetaceae > Streptomyces > Streptomyces composti. Next base: position 5,595 of record NZ_JAATEM010000034.1, on the reverse strand, counting down.
CTCGCGGATCTGCAGCGCCGTATCGAAGAGGCGACGCACGCCGGCTCCGCACGCGCCGTCGAGAAGCAGCACGCCAAGGGCAAGCTGACGGCCCGTGAGCGGATCGACCTCCTGCTCGACGAGGGCTCCTTCGTCGAACTGGACGAGTTCGCCCGGCACCGCTCCACCAACTTCGGCCTCGACGCCAACCGCCCCTACGGCGACGGCGTCGTCACCGGCTACGGCACCGTCGACGGCCGCCCCGTCGCCGTCTTCTCCCAGGACTTCACCGTCTTCGGCGGAGCCCTCGGCGAGGTCTACGGCCAGAAGATCGTCAAGGTCATGGACTTCGCGCTGAAGACCGGCTGCCCGGTCATCGGCATCAACGACTCCGGCGGCGCCCGCATCCAGGAGGGCGTCGCATCGCTCGGTGCGTACGGCGAGATCTTCCGCCGCAACACCCACGCCTCCGGTGTGATCCCGCAGATCAGCCTGATCGTCGGCCCCTGCGCGGGCGGCGCGGTCTACTCCCCGGCGATCACCGACTTCACGATCATGGTCGACCAGACCAGCCACATGTTCATCACCGGCCCCGACGTCATCAAGACCGTCACCGGCGAGGACGTCGGCTTCGAGGAGCTCGGCGGCGCCCGCACCCACAACACCGCCTCCGGCGTCGCCCACCACATGGCCGGCGACGAGAAGGACGCGATCGAGTACGTCAAGCAGCTTCTGAGCTACCTGCCGTCGAACAACCTCTCCGAGCCCCCGTCCTTCCCGGAGGAGGCCGACCTCACGGTCACCGACGAGGACCTGGAGCTGGACACGATCGTCCCGGACTCGGCGAACCAGCCCTACGACATGCACTCCGTCATCGAGCACGTCCTCGACGACGCCGAGTTCTTCGAGACCCAGCCGATGTTCGCCCCGAACATCGTCACCGGCTTCGGCCGCGTCGAGGGCCACCCGGTCGGCATCGTGGCGAACCAGCCGATGCAGTTCGCCGGCTGCCTGGACATCCAGGCCTCGGAGAAGGCCGCCCGCTTCGTGCGCACCTGCGACGCCTTCAACATCCCGGTGCTGACCTTCGTCGACGTCCCCGGCTTCCTGCCCGGGGTCGACCAGGAGCACGACGGCATCATCCGGCGCGGCGCCAAGCTGATCTACGCCTACGCCGAGGCGACGGTCCCGCTGATCACCGTGATCACCCGCAAGGCGTTCGGCGGCGCCTACGACGTCATGGGCTCCAAGCACCTGGGCGCCGACCTCAACCTGGCCTGGCCCACCGCCCAGATCGCCGTGATGGGCGCGCAGGGCGCGGTCAACATCCTGCACCGCCGCACCATCGCCGAGGCGGACGACCCCGAGGCGACCCGCGCCCGGCTGATGCAGGAGTACGAGGACACCCTCCTCAACCCCTACGTCGCCGCCGAGCGCGGTTACGTCGACGCGGTGATCATGCCGTCCGAGACCCGCCGCCACATCGTCCGGGGCCTGCGTCAGCTACGGACCAAGCGGGAATCCCTGCCCCCGAAGAAGCACGGCAACATCCCCCTGTAAGGACCCAAGGAGCCGTTGTGACGATCAAGGTCGTACGGGGCAACCCGACACCGGAGGAGCTCGCCGCCGCCCTGGCGGTGGTGAGGGCCCGCGCCGCGGCGGCCTCCGCCGAGCCGTCCGGCGCGCCCGCTCCTCGCGACGCGTGGTCCGACCCCTCCCGGATCGCGGCGGGCCATCTGCCGCAGCCGGGCCCGGCGTCCTGGACCCGCACGTACTGGCCGGCCTGACCGCCAGCCGCGGGGCGGGGCGCACGGCGCCCCGCCCCGCGAACACCGCGCATCCGGTGAGAACGCCGTGCGAGGGCCCTCCGCGGCCGGTGATTTGAGTACGCCTACTCAGGCGCCCCGCACCCCCGAAGCCGCAGGCTGGGTGCATGCTGTGGTCCGACCCCGAGAACGAACCGCCCGAGGAACTGCGCAACACGCAGGCGATGCTGCGGCGGCTCGGCGTTCTCATGGCGTTGGCCATGGTGCTGACCATGCTGGTGATCGGCGTGAGGTGAGGCATCCGGGGGACGCCGATACGCTGACCGCATGACTGATCAGCCGCGCCGCCGCCTCGTGCTCGCCTCCGCCTCGCCCGCCCGGCTGGGACTGCTCCGCCAGGCCGGACTCGACCCCGAGGTGGTCGTCAGCGGAGTCGACGAGGACGCCGTCACCGCCCCCACCCCGGCCGAGCTGGCGCTCGCCCTGGCCGAGGCGAAGGCCTCGGTGGTCGCCGCCAGGCCCGAGGTCAAGGGCGCCATCGTGATCGGCTGCGACTCGGTGCTCGAGCTGGACGGACAGGCCCTCGGCAAGCCCGCCGACGCCGAGGAGGCCACCGCGCGCTGGAAGTCCATGCGGGGACGGGCCGGTGTCCTGCAGACCGGCCACTGCGTCTACGAGACCCTCAGCGGCCGCTACGCCTCCGCCACCGCCTCCACCGTGGTCCGCTTCGGCGAGCCCACGGACGAGGAGATCGCCGCCTATGTCGCCTCCGGCGAACCGCTGCACGTCGCCGGGGCGTTCACCCTGGACGGCCGCTCGGCCCCGTTCATCGACGGCATCGACGGCGACCACGGCAATGTGATCGGCATCAGCCTGCCGCTGGTGCGCAGGCTGATGGCCGAGGTGGGCGTCGGCATCACCGAGCTGTGGGCGCCGCCGGAGGAGTGACCGGCGAGCCGTCCCCGGCCCTGCCGTCGTCCGTGCCGCCCGGACCGCCCGTGCTGCCGCCGGCGCCGCCCCCGGGGACCGCGTCGGCGGGCCCCGCGGGCTGCTGGGGACGGTCGTAGGTCATCAGCAGCAGCACGATGAGCCCCAGCATCACCACCATGAACAGGAACTCGGCCGGGCCGAGCAGCCCCCAGGCGAAGGCGCCCAGCAGGCCGTGCACCACCGCCGCGCTGATCAGCAGCACCCGGCCGAGCCCGGCGGGCGCACGGTCGCGCAGCGCCACCAGCAGGGCCACCAGGCCGCACAGGGCGAAGTAGAGCCCGAAGACGACCCCGCCGATCTTCGAGGACACCGACATCATGTCCGGGTCCAGACCGGCCAGCGACATGTCCTGACGGTCGACGACGACCCCGAGGAACCAGTTCACGGCGGCGATGCCGAGCGCCTCGGCGAACAGCACGACCGCCACGATCCACGCCACCGGTCTGCGTACCACCGGTCCCCACCCACTTCCGAGCACGACTGTGGTTACCCCGAGTATGTTCGGGCCGACCCGCACGCTACTAACGGGTAAACCTGGGGACAAGGGTTCCTGCGCGGGCAAAGAACCATTGGGCCATTCGTAGGGACTCCACAAAGAAACGGAGTGGGCCGCAGCACGCCCTCACAGAGACCTTGACCACACGGGGCGGCTAGGGTTTGCCGAGGGAGTCCTGCGTACCCGTGGTGCGACAAGGGATTTCGCGGGTCGAGCGAGCCTCGAATCACGCTCCGTGTGGGCAAGCTCACCATTGGGGACGGGTCGAAGTGCCGTGTCGGCAGTCCCTAAACTCGGCTTGTTTCAAGGAGGGAGCCTCAATCGTGCGCAAGGTGCTCATCGCCAACCGTGGCGAAATCGCTGTCCGCGTCGCCCGGGCCTGCCGGGACGCCGGGATCGCGAGCGTGGCCGTCTACGCGGACCCGGACCGGGACGCTCTGCATGTCCGCGCCGCGGATGAGGCGTTCGCCCTGGGCGGTGACACCCCCGGGACCAGTTACCTCGACATGGACAAGGTGCTGAAGGCGGCACGTGAGTCGGGCGCGGACGCGATCCACCCCGGCTACGGGTTCCTGTCCGAGAACGCGGACTTTGCCCAGGCGGTCATCGACGCGGGGCTGATCTGGATCGGCCCGCCGCCGCAGGCGATCCGCGATCTGGGTGACAAGGTCGCGGCGCGGCACATCGCCCAGCGGGCCGGCGCCCCGCTGGTCGCCGGCACGCCCGACCCGGTCTCGGGCGCCGAGGAGGTCGTGGCCTTCGCCGAGCAGCACGGGCTCCCCATCGCGATCAAGGCTGCGTTCGGCGGCGGTGGCCGCGGTCTGAAGGTCGCGCGCACGCTCGAAGAGGTTCCCGAGCTGTACGACTCCGCGGTGCGTGAGGCCGTGGCCGCGTTCGGGCGCGGCGAGTGCTTCGTGGAGCGGTACCTGGACAAGCCGCGGCACGTGGAGACGCAGTGCCTGGCCGACAAGCACGGCAATGTGGTCGTGGTCTCCACGCGTGACTGCTCGCTGCAGCGGCGGCACCAGAAGCTGGTCGAGGAGGCGCCGGCGCCGTTCCTCTCCGATGAGCAGGTGGCCGAGCTGTACCGGGCGTCCAAGGCCATCCTGAAGGAGGCCGGCTACGTCGGTGCCGGCACCGTGGAGTTCCTGGTCGGCTCGGACGGCACGATCTCCTTCCTCGAGGTCAACACGCGGCTGCAGGTCGAGCACCCGGTGACGGAGGAGGTCACGGGGATCGACCTGGTGCGGGAGATGTTCCGCATCGCCGACGGCGAGGAGCTGGGGTACGACGACCCGCCGGTGCGGGGGCACTCCATCGAGTTCCGCATCAACGGTGAGGACCCGGGGCGCAACTTCCTGCCGGCGCCGGGGACGGTCACGAAGTTCGCTCCGCCGTCGGGGCCGGGTGTGCGGCTCGACGCGGGTGTGGAGTCCGGCAGTGTGATCGGGCCTGCCTGGGACTCGCTGCTGGCGAAGCTGATCGTGACCGGGCGTACCCGTGAGGAGGCGCTGCAGCGGGCGTCGCGGGCGCTGGCGGAGTTCCAGATCGAGGGCATGGCCACGGCCATCCCGTTCCACCGGGCGGTCGTGAAGGACCCGGCGTTCGCGCCGGAGCTGACGGGGTCCGACGAGCCGTTCACGGTGCACACGCGGTGGATCGAGACGGAGTTCGTCAACGAGATCCAGCCGTTCGCCGCGCCCGCGGAGGCGGCGGTGGAGGACGAGCCGGGCCGGGAGACGGTGGTCGTCGAGGTCGGCGGCAAGCGCCTGGAGGTCTCGCTGCCGGCGTCCCTGGGCATGTCGCTCGCGCGGACGGGCCTGGCTGCCGGTGCCAAGCCGAAGCGCCGGGCGGCGAAGAAGTCCGGTCCGGTCGCCTCGGGTGACACGCTGGCGTCGCCGATGCAGGGCACCATCGTGAAGGTCGCCGTGGAGGAGGGCCAGGAGGTCAAGGAAGGTGACCTGGTCGTCGTCCTCGAGGCGATGAAGATGGAGCAGCCGCTGAACGCCCACAAGTCCGGCACGATCAAGGGCCTGAACGCAACGGTGGGCGCGTCGGTGACGTCCGGTGCGGCCATCTGCGAGATCAAGGACTGACCTGGCCCTGGCCCGGGCCTCGGCCCTGCCCCCGCCTGGCCGCACAGCTTGCGGCCGGGCGGGGGTCCGCGTTTCACGGCCCGGTGGCGGCGCGCTCGATGGCTCGGCTGCGGCCCGGTGGCGGTGCGCGTTCGGTTGTGCCTGAGGCCCACAGCCCGGTGAGAGTGCGGCTCTCGACTGTGCCTGCCGCCCACAGCCCGGTGAGAGTGCGGCTCTCGACTGTGCCTGCCGCCCACAGCCCGGTGGGAATGCGGCTCTCGACTGTGCC
>NZ_JAATEM010000033.1 GCF_012034205.1 Streptomyces composti | reverse complement strand
GGACCGTTCCACATCCTGCCGACCGCCCTGGACCGGCCGCTGCGGTTCGTCGCGGGCGGGCTGCCGGTACGACGGGGCGGCCGTCTGACCGACGCCATCGGTGTGGGCGGAGGCGGCCCGAGAAGGACCACGTCTTTGCCGAGGCCCTGGTCACCGGCGCTCGCCGGGCCGCCGAGGCCGTCATGCCGCACTCGGCTGAGCCGTACGACGCGCACGACGAACGCGACGAGCACGACGCGCACAGGGCACGTCACCCGCCTTGGGCACGTCCGCCGCTCCGACGACGCCGGTCCCAGACATCCGGGGCCGGCGCCCGTGCGTCGGCAGGCGTCCCGGAGGACGTCAGCCCGCCGCGACCGTCACGGGCGCGAAACGGCGGCTCCAGTCACCCGGCAGCTCCGTGATCCCGTACGTCATGACTGCGTTGAAGGCCACGGACTCCAGCCCGTGCTCCTTGGCCCACCGCAGGAGCTCCTCGTGGCGGACGTCGATGTCGGTGCGCAGCGGCCGGTCGGTGCCGGCGGCGATGGAGCGGACGAGGGCCTTGGCCGTCGCCGTGTCACGGGCGATCAGCGGGCCCACGACATGCGTCTCCATGTTGGGCCAGGCGGCCGCGTACCCGATGAGGCGGCCGTCCTCCTCGGCGACGCGCAGCTGGTCGGCGAAGGCCGGCAGCCGGGTGAGGACGTGCGTGCGGTCCGCCCCGAACACCTCACGGTCGAGCCGCAGGATCGCGGGCAGATCCTCGGCGGTGGCGGCCCGGGTGGTGACCTCGTCGTCCTCTCCGTCGGGCGTGAGATGCCCCCGCACCATCTCCGCCCGTCCGGTGACCTTGAAGCCGAGCTGCTCGTAGAGGGGACGGCCGCTCGGCGTGGCATGCAGGGTGAGCGGCGTGGGGCCCGCCTCCTCGATGACGTGGCGCATCAGCCGGCGGCCGACACCCCGGCGGGCGTGCCGTTCCGCGACCAGCACCATGCCGATGGCGCCGAGGGCGGGACGCGTTTCGGCCCCGTACTCGGTGACCGCACAGGCGGCGACCAGTCCGCCACCGGGGTCGTCGATGCCGTAGCCCTTGCCGGCCGAGAGAAGAAGCCCCCACTTGTGCTCCTCCCGTGGCCAGCCGCGGTCCTCGGAGAGGTCGGCGCAGGCGGTGAGATCCCGAAGCGTCAGGCGGCGAATGGGCAGCGAGGCGAGAGAAGGCGTCGGCACGCAGGTCAGGCTGTCCGACGCAGGCCGCCGCCGTCCACCTGTTTCTTCCGATGGACAGACGCTTTTGGCCATGCCGTCACCTGCGGAGCGCCGGCGGGGTCAGCCCAGATCGGGTGCGTGCATCGCGCGGACTCCCTCGATATTGCCGTCCAGATAGTGCCGCAGGGACAGCGGGACGAGATGGACGGAGGCGATGCCGACGCGGGTGAACGGGACGCGGACGATCTCGTACTCGCCGGCCGGCTCGTCGACCTCCGGGCCGTGCCGCAAGGAGGGGTCCATGGACTCCAGGCGGCACACGAAGAAGTGCTGCACCTTCACACCGGTGGCGCCGCCGTCCTCGCCGATGTGCTCCACCGTGTCGACGAAGCAGGGCACCACGTCGGTGATCTTGGCGCCGAGCTCCTCGTACACCTCGCGGTGCAGGGCATGGACGACGGTCGGGTCCGATGGCTCGACCCCGCCGCCGGGGGTGACCCAGTAGGGATCGACGCCGGGTTTGGTGCGCTTGATCAGGATGAGGTCGTCACCGTCCAGCAGAACGGCACGGGCGGTGCGCTTGACCACGGGTCGGACGGTCATGGGAGAAATGTGGCCCCGCATGTTCCACGTGAAACATCGCGGGACGTGACCGGGGGCGTGGTCCGGCCGGGCACCGATGGCCGGCGCCCCGAGCGATCAGCACCACTCCTTCGCCGCCCGCTGCAGCCACTCGTGAGCGCGTGCGACATGCGGCATCGCCAGCGTCCCCGTCCGCACCACCAGGAAGTACGTACGCAGCGGGGGCACCGCCGGCTCGTGCAGCGCGACCACCTCGCCCCGCTCGAGCGCCGCCGCGCACAGATAGCGGGGCAGCACCGCCAGGCCCGCCCCCGCGGCGGTGCACGCCAGCACCGCGCGTAGATCGGGGACGATCACGGTGCCGGTGGCGACGGGGCGGGAGTCGAAGACGGAGGCCCAGTAGCGGGAGACGAGCGGCAGCGACTCATGCACCTCGACGACCGGTACCTCCTCCAGGACGGATCCGCCGGTGCGGGGCAGCTTCTCGATGTCGATCCGCTCGGCCCAGCGCGGAGCGGCGACCAGCACATGCTCCTCGTCGCAGAGCGCGGTCGCCGACAGCAGCGCGCCGCGCGGCAGGATCGTGCTGATCGCCAGATCGTGGTGACCGGCGGCCAGCCCCTCCAGTACCTCCTCGGCCGTGCCGAAGGAGGCCCTCAGGCCGAGGCCCTGGCCGTCCTCGCCGGTCAGCTCGGTGAGGGCGGGCAGGGCCCGTTCCGCCGTGAACTCGGGAGGCCCTGCAAGATGCAGCGTCCGCAGTGGGGAGTCCTCCTCGAGCCCGGTCTCGGCGATCTCCACGAGGGCGTCGAGATGCGGCGCGGCCCGGTGCGCGAGTTCGTCGCCGATGGACGTCGGCGTCACGCCGCGCGCCTGCCGTAAGAAGAGGGGGCGTCCGAGCTGCCGCTCCAGCGTCCGTATCTGGGAGGTCACGGCGGGCTGGGAGAGGCCGAGCAGAGCGGCGGCGCGGGTGAAGGAACCGGCCCTGTGCACGGTCACGAAGGTCCGCAGCAAGGCCAGATCCACGGTGTGCCCTCCCCTTGTCCCGGCTACTGCTCCGGCCCCCCGAAGAAAGCTCAACTATAAATAAGTCGATAGGTCGCTGTCGCTACTGTGATTGGACACTGACAGCGAGTCAACTAGCCTTGTTCGCGCGGTTCTTCGCGCGCAGAACCGAGGACGGTCCGAGCCATGAGGGGGGAGGCTCGGACCGTCCGTCGTGTGCCCGCGGGCCCTGCGGCCGGCAGGTCGCGGTTGTCCGCCGGTGAGTCTCAGGCGGCCGAGGCGTCCAGGGCCCGCAGCACGTCGGCCACCAGGTCCTCGGGGTCCTCGCACCCCACGGAGAAGCGGACGAAGCCCTCCGGCACAGCGTCACCGCCCCAGCGTCCGCGCCGCTCCGCGGTGGACCGCACGCCCCCGAAGCTGGTCGCGTCGTCCACCAGCCGCAGCGCCGCCAGGAAGCGGTCGGCCGCCTCGCGCGAGGCCAGCGTGAAGGACACCACGCACCCGAAGCGCCGCATCTGCTGGGCGGCCACCTTGTGCGCAGGATCCTCCGGCAGCCCCGGATAGCGCAGCCCCGTCACCTCCGGCCGCTCCCTCAGCGCCCGCGCGAGCGCCAGCGCGGTGGCGTTCTGCCGCTCGACCCGCAGCTGCAGCGTGGCGATCGAGCGGTGCGCCAGCCAGGCCTCCATGGGCCCCGGGACGGCACCGGCGATCTTGCGCCAGCGGCGCACGGCCGCCATCGCCTGTGCGTCGCGGCCCGCGACGTACCCGAGGAGGATGTCGCCGTGCCCGGTGAGCTGCTTGGTGCCGCTCGCCACCGCGAAGTCCGCGCCGAGCTCCAGCGGGCGCTGGCCGAGCGGCGTCGCCAGGGTGTTGTCCACGGCCACCAGCGCCCCGCGGGCGTGCGCGGCCTCGGCCAGGCGGCGCACATCGCAGACGTCGAGCCCCGGATTCGACGGCGTCTCGATCCACAGCAGCCGCGCGCCGTCGAGGACGTCCAGCTGGGCGTCGCCGCCGGTCGGCGCGGTGCGCACCTCGATGCCGTACTCCTCCAGCTGGGTGCGCAGCAGGGGCAGCGCCTGGTAGCCGTCGTCCGGCAGCACCACGGCGTCGCCGCTGCCCAGCTGGGAGAAGAGCACCGCGGAGATCGCGGCCATGCCGGAGGCGAACACCAGGGTCTCGGTGCCCTCCCGGCCGGGCACCTCCAGTTCGCCGATGGCCTTCTCCAGCAGCGTCCAGGTGGGGTTCTCGTCCCGGCCGTAGGTGTACGGGCCCGTGGGGTCGCCGGGCAGGTGGTAGTGGGCGGCGAACACCGGCCCGGGCAGGGCGGGTTCGTGCTTGACCGGGTCGGGGAGCCCGGCGCGCACCGCGCGGGTGCCGTCGCCGTCGCCGGGCAGCGCCCCGGTCATGCCGCACGTCCTTCCACCTGCTCGCGCACCGCGGCGAGCAGGTGGCCGGCGGCGGCCTCCACCATCTCCAGGCAGGCCTCGAAGCCGTCGGTGTCGCCGTAGTACGGGTCGGGCACGTCGAGGTCGTCGCCCGCAGCGGTGTCGTAGGAACGCAGCAGCCGGACCTTGTCCGCGTCCCGTTCCGTGGGGGCCAGGCGGCGCAGCGCCTTGAGGTGGCTCGAGTCGAGGGCGATGACGAGGTCGAGGCGGGAGAACCAGGCCGGGTCGAACTGACGCGCCGTGTGGACGCTGTCGTACCCGTTCTCCTCGAGGACGGCGACCGTGCGGGGGTCGGCGCCGTCGCCCTCGTGCCAGCCGCCCGTACCGGCGCTGTCGACCTCGATCAGCCCGTCGAGGCCGGCCTCAGCCACGCGGGCGCGGAAGACGGACTCGGCCATCGGCGAGCGGCAGATGTTGCCGGTACAGACGAAACAGACGCGGTAGGTCATGGGAGTCAGTCCCCGTCGGGCAGGATCACGTTCAGGGCCCAGGAGACCACGGACACGATCAGGCCGCCCAGCACGGCGGTCCAGAAGCCCTCGACATGGAAGCTGAGGCTCAGCTGGTCGGCCAGCCAGGAGGTGAGCAGCAGCATCAGCGCGTTCACCACCAGGGTGAACAGGCCGAGCGTCAGGATGAGCAGTGGCAGGCTCAGCAGCTTCACGACCGGCTTGACCAGGAAGTTCACCAGGCCGAAGAGCAGCGCCACCACTATGAGGGTGCCGATCTGCTTGCCGGTGCTGTCGCCGGTCAGGGTGATCTTGTCCAGGAGCCATACGGCGACCGCCAGGGCGCCCGCGTTGGCGATCGTCTTGACTAGGAAATTCTTCATGTGTCTGATCGTGGCAGACACCGTCGGAGATCAGCAGTGAGGCAGGGGCGGAGAACGTGAAGGCATTCCGGCTGGACGAACTGGAGGCGGAGCGCGCCGCCAACGACGGTGCGTACCTGCAGTTCCTGCGGGAGCGGAACATGTCGGTCGGTCTCTACGCCCTGAATGCGGGCGAACAGGACCCGCAGAAGCCTCACAACCAGGACGAGGTGTACTTCGTCGTCAGCGGCCGGGCCTCGATCACCGTGGGGATGGAGACCACGCAGGTGGCGCGCGGAAGCGTGGTCTACGTACCGGCTGGGGTCCCGCACAAGTTCCACCACATCAGCGAGGACCTGCGGGTCCTGGTGGTGTTCTCCCCGCCCGAGGGCTAAGGCCGGTACCCGCTGCCAGGCCCGATGCCGGACGTGCCAGGGCCGGTACGCCGGATTCCCTAGGGGATCAGTCAGGGGAGGACAAGGGATGCGGGGTGCCCGTCCGGGCCCCTCGTCGCCCTAGCATCGGTAGCGGAACATCGAGACACGACCCGGAACACGACGGGCGGAGAGGTAAGGACGAGGGCGATGCGAGAGATCTTCGCGGGAATGCCGTGGTGGGTGAAGTGGGTCGCGGTGCCGGTCATCGCCCTGGTCGTGTTCGGCGGCCTGATAGCGAGTGTGGTCGGCTTCGTGATCGGTCTGCTGTTCAAGCTGCTGGTCTTCGTCGCCCTGGTCGGCGGACTGATCTACGTGGTGCGGAAGTTCATGTCCAGCTCCTCCTCGCGCGGCGACTGGTGACCCCGGAGAGGGACCGGTGAACGGTGCCGTACATCACCGGTTCCCTCGGGCGGGGGAAGTTTCCCGGACAGGCGGTCCCGCGGCGCTGACCCGCGGTTAGAGTCCGGATCTCGACGCGGGGCGATCCCCGCGAGCGGCGTCCGTCCCACCCGTGTCTCCCCCGCACGGGCTGCCCCCTCGCACCGGGAGTGACCCTTGGCCACGGCTGAAACCGCCTCGTCCCTCACCGCCTCCGCCTCCCGGCCCGCCGTCCCCGCGCAGCCCCACTCCCCGGACGCCCCGCCGCAGGGGACGACCCTCATCGGCTCGGTGCAGCGGGCCATGCGCCTGCTGGAGACCGTCGCCGGGCACGCGTACGGCGCCCCCGCCAAGCAACTGGCACGCGAGACCGGGCTGGCGCTGCCCACGGCGTACCACCTGCTGCGCACCCTGGTGCACGAGGGCTATCTGCGCCGCGACAAGGGGCTGTTCTTCCTCGGCGAGGCAGCCGAGCGGCTGAGCGCGGCGGGGGCGCAGCAGAAACGTCGCAGCACCCTGGTCGACGCCTTCGCCCGCTGGCGGGACGTGATCGGCGCCCCGCTCTACTACGCGGTGTACCGAGAGAGCGAGATCACCGTCCTGTGCGTCTCGGACAGCCCCGGCGCCCCGGCGGTCGAGGAGTGGGCCGACTTCCGGGAGACCGGTCATGCGCACGCGCTCGGCCAGTGCCTGCTGTCCCAGCTCGACGAGCGGGCCCGCCGCGACCACCTGGACCGCTACCCGGTCCAGCCCCTCACGCCGTACACGGTCCGCGACAACCACAGCCTGCTGCGCCGGCTGGAGCGGACCCGGCGCACGGACATGGTGGTCGAACACCAGGAGTACGCCGTCGGCACGGTCTGCGCGGCCATCCCCGTCACCGTCGGCAGCACGGTCGCCACCCTGGCCCTCTCACTCCCCGCACAACGGGCCGACCGGCTGCTTCCGGCGGCGCAGCGTCTGCAGGCGGAGGCGGGCGCGCTGCTGGGGTCGCTCGCGCTCTCTATCAGTATCTGAAAACTCACTCCTTGTGATCTGCCGTGTACGTTCAGCAAGATTCCTCCCAGAGTCCGAGGGTCAGGTCCCGGCAGTCAGCGTCGAATGACGGGGTAGGCGATGCGCGAGTCCGTACAGGCAGAGGTCATGATGAGCTTTCTCGTGTCGGAGGAGCTCTCCTTCCGCATCCCGGTGGAGCTGCGCTACGACACCTGTGATCCCTACGCCGTGCGGCTGACCTTCCACCTGCCGGGCGACGCCCCGGTGACCTGGGCGTTCGGCCGGGAGCTCCTGATCGACGGGGTGGGCCGGCCCTGCGGCGAGGGCGATGTGCGGGTCTCGCCGGTCGACCCCGAGTCGCTGAGCGAGGTGCTGATCCGGCTTCAGGTCGGCAGCGACCAGGCGCTGTTCCGGGCGTCCACCGCGCCGCTCGTGGCCTTTCTCGACCGCACCGACAAGCTGGTGCCGCTGGGACAGGAGGGTGCGCTGGCCGACTTCGACGCGCACCTGGACGATGCGCTGGACCGGATCCTGGCGGAACAGAGCGCCGGCTGAAGCGTTTTGCCGACGGTCTGCTCGCCGTCTCCGGGCTGGGGCGGAACGCGCCGGGTATTCCGTCGGGCGGGCGGGCGGCACGTCGCTCTGCAGGAACGCTTCTGCGTGAAGGGTGACCCGGCGTGTGCGGGCGGCACCTCGCCCGAAAGGGCGTACCGCCCGCGGTCGGCTCGGGCGGTACGCACCGGCCACGCCCACCGCCCCTCAGCGCTTGCGGCGTCTCCCCCTGCCGCCCCGGGCCGCCGCCGGCCGGTCGCCCTGGGCCGGTACCCGACCGGCCGAGGGACGGTCGGCGGAGACCACCAGGGCGGCCAGGGCCGTGGTGACCGGTACCGAGGCGACCAGCCCGATGGAGCCGATCAGGGTGCGGACGATCTCCTCGGCGACCAGCTCGCTGTTGGCGACCGTTCCCACGCCGCTCTGCGCGATGGAGAACAGCAGCAGCAGCGGCAGCGCGGCGCCCGCATAGGCGAGGACCAGCGTGTTCACCACGGAGGCGATGTGGTCCCGGCCGATGCGGATGCCGGCGCGGTACAGCGCGCGCCGGCCCATGGACGGGTTGGCCTCGTGCAGCTCCCAGACCGCCGAGGTCTGGGTGACCGTCACATCGTCGAGCACGCCCAGCGAGCCGATGATGACCCCGGCCAGCAGCAGACCGCTCATGTCGATCTCCGGGTAGAGCCCGTGGATCAGGCCGGTGTTGTCGTCCGTGTCGCCGGTGAGCGCGGCCCAGCCGATGAAGCCCGAGCCCAGCACACCGATCAGCAGCAGCGACACCAGCGTGCCGAGCACCGCCACGGACGTCCGTGCGGACAGCCCGTGGCACAGATAGAGAGCGAGCAGCATGATGGCGCTCGCCCCCACCACCGCCACCACCAGCGGATTGGAGCCCTGCAGGATCGCGGGCAGGATGAAGAAGGTCAGCATCAGGAAGCTGACCGCCAGCGCGACCAGCGCCATCAGGCCGCGCATCCGCCCCACGACCACCACCGCCAGCGCGAAGACACCGGCCAGCAGGGTCAGTGGCAGCCGCCGGTTCACATCGGCGACCGAGTACTGCAGATCCTCGGGCGCGGAGGGTTCGTAGGCGACCACGACCTCCTGCCCCTCGCTCAACTGCCGTGACTGGTCCGGCTGCACGATCTCCGTGAAGGTGCGGCCCTTGTCCTTCCCGGAGTCGACGCGGATCGTCGCCTTCCTGCAGGTGCCCTGGGCCTGCTGAACCGCCGAGGAGCCCTCCGCGGTGGAGGTGTCACCGGTCGGTCTGCCGCCGGAGGCGTTGACGTCCTTGCAGGGCACCTCCACCACCTCGGTGACCGTGGCCTGCTGCGTCTCGCGGTCGAAGCCGACGCCCGTGCGCTCGTGCGCCGGAGCGCCGCCCGGCCAGAGCACGGCGAGGCCGATCAGCACCGCCGCGGCGAACGGGACGAGAACGGCGGCGATCACCATGCGCAGATGCCGGGAGACGGGGGCGGCCGGGCCGTGGCTGTGACTGTGCCCGTGGGCATGACCGTGCCCGGCGGCAGGGGACAGGTCGGACGGCGGGACCGAAGGATGCTGCGAAGGGGTCACCGACCGATCATCGCAAGCGTGAGGGGGGCCCTCTGTTCACCGCGCCAGGAATGGCGCTAGCGTGGGGGCATCTTTGTACACGCGGGAGCTCGGAGCACCGGGCTGAGAGGACGCTGACCTCCGTCCCAGCGATGTTTCACATGAAACATCACCCCTCGCGAGTGATGTTTCACACGGAACGTCGGCAGACGGATACCGCTGCGTCGACCGCCGAACCTGTTACCGGGTAATGCCGGCGTAGGGAGATCGGTCTCATGACCCACAAGGACGCACGCACGCCTGCCTCCACGCAGACCACCGCCATGTCGTCGGTCGGCGAGGAGTCCGGGAAGTCCATCGGCTGGCACAAGGCCTATGTCGAGGGCTCACGCCCCGACCTGCGGGTGCCGGTCCGTCAGGTGCATCTCACCAACGGCCAGACGGTCACGCTGTACGACACGTCGGGCCCGTACACCGATCCGCACGTCGAGACAGACGTGCGCAGGGGCCTTCCGCCCCTGCGGGAGAACTGGATCATCGCCCGCGGCGACACCGAGGAGTACGCGGGACGTCCCGTCCGCCCCGAGGACGACGGGATCAAGCACACCTCACCGCGCGGCGGCCTGCGCAACCTGGACGCGGTCTTCCCCGGACGGCCGCGTCAGCCGCGCCGGGGCCGCGACGGCCGGGCCGTGACGCAGCTGGCGTATGCGCGGCGGGGCGAGATCACGCCCGAGATGGAGTTCGTGGCGATCCGGGAGAACGTCTCGCCCGAGGTCGTCCGCGAGGAGATCGCCGCCGGCCGGGCCGTGCTGCCGGCCAACGTCAACCACCCGGAGACCGAGCCGATGATCATCGGCAAGCGGTTCCTGGTGAAGGTGAACGCCAACATCGGCAACTCCGCGGTGACCTCCTCCATCGAGGAGGAGGTGGAGAAGATGACCTGGGCGACCCGCTGGGGCGCCGACACGGTCATGGACCTCTCCACCGGCCGCAACATCCACACCACCCGCGAATGGGTGCTGCGCAACTCCCCCGTCCCCATCGGCACCGTGCCGCTCTACCAGGCCCTGGAGAAGGTCGACGGCAAGGCCGAGGAACTGACCTGGGACATCTACAAGGACACGGTCATCGAGCAGGCCGAGCAGGGCGTGGACTACATGACCGTGCACGCGGGTGTGCGCCTGGCCTATGTGCCGCTCACCGCCAACCGCAAGACGGGCATCGTCTCGCGCGGTGGCTCGATCATGGCCGCGTGGTGCCTGGCCCACCACAAGGAATCGTTCCTCTACGAGAACTTCGAGGAGCTCTGCGAGATCCTCGCCGCCTACGACATCACCTACTCGCTGGGTGACGGTCTGCGACCGGGATCCATCGCGGACGCCAACGACGAGGCGCAGTTCGCGGAGCTGCGCACGCTCGGGGAACTCAGCCGGGTCGCCAGGCGTTTCAATGTGCAGACCATGATCGAGGGCCCGGGCCATGTCCCGATGCACAAGATCAAGGAGAACATCGACCTTCAGCAGGAGATCTGCGATGAGGCTCCGTTCTATACGCTCGGCCCACTGACGACGGACGTCGCGCCCGGCTACGACCACATCACCTCCGGCATCGGCGCCGCGATGATCGCCTGGTGGGGCACCGCGATGCTCTGCTACGTCACGCCCAAGGAGCATCTGGGCCTGCCCAACCGGGACGACGTCAAGACCGGTGTCATCACCTACAAGATCGCCGCGCATGCCGCCGACCTCGCCAAGGGGCACCCGGGGGCGCAGGCCTGGGACGACGCACTGTCGGACGCCCGCTTCGAGTTCCGGTGGGAGGACCAGTTCAACCTGGCTCTCGACCCGGACACGGCCCGGGAGTTCCACGACGAGACCCTGCCCGCGGAACCGGCGAAGACGGCTCACTTCTGCTCGATGTGCGGGCCGAAGTTCTGCTCGATGAAGATTAGCCAAAGCATCACAGAGCGGTTCGGTGGTGCGGCTGAGGGGGCGTCGCAGGAGGAAATCGCTGAGGGGATGCTCCAGAAGTCGAAGGAGTTTGCAGCGAGCGGGAACCGGGTGTACCTGCCGATAGCGGACTGATGTCGTTCGGCTGCCATTGACATCAGATGGGGCCGTTCCCGCCGGTGCCCGCCTGGCGAGAAGCTGCCCCGGGACAACCCGGGGCAGCTTCGGCGCTCGATGGCCCTACTGGCCGACGGTCAGCGCCCAGCGAACGGTTGAAGGGGCAGTCACGGACAAAGAGGCTTGCTCTCTTGCCTGCTTAAGGGACAGCTCGTTGTACGTGCTGCTGACTTCACCTTCAACGCATTCCAAGGCGAACGTGAGGTTGATCGGCTTCACGGAAATGGTCACCGAGCCTTTGCCCTGACAGTTCACCAGAACTGAAAGCGCTCCCGCGTCGATTCCGTCGGACAGCTCGACGGTCTGATTCCCGTGGGCGGAGGCTACCTCGGCCAAGGTTTTCCCGTACGGGAGCTTGGGAGCCTCCGTAACGGACTCTCCGGGTATGTGCTCCGGTCTGTCCGAACTCGGCTTCGCTGGGCCCGTGGTGGCGTGCGAAGCCGAAGTGCTTGGCTTCGGCGATGAGGCGGCCTCCTCGCCTCCTGAGCACCCGCTGAGTGACGCCACGGTGGACAGAAGACCCAGGCTGGAGACAGCAATTACCCGTGCTTTATGGCCGGCTCTTACCGTCAGCTCTCCCACAGGTACCAACCCACACGGTACGGGCTGTAGCTGGTGATCGTCTTCTTGGCTGAGGTGGTGCAGCTGCTGTAGATCTTGTAGCTCTTACCCGTGTGCTTGAGTCGGTACACCCCGTACTTGGCGTTGGTGGTCTTTTTCGGCGGGGTGTCTACGGCGATGTTGTTTCCGAGTTTTGCAGTGAGCTTGAATGAGAGGTTTACGTCAAACTTTCCCTCGATCTTGGCGACCATGAATTCCTTGCTCACGGCGAGTCCAGCCGTAACACTAAGCCCGACTTCTCCGGAAACTTCTGAAATGAACGTGGACTTTGCCGTCCGGGACGTGCGGTTGGTGTTCGACAGCGTGGGCCCGACACCCTTGTGGTACTGCTTTCCCTGACTGGACGGTATGTAGACGCCTTGATCGGGGCCGCAGTACTCGCCGTTTGGTGAATCGCCCTTGGGGGGTGGAACAGGACTGGTCGGTTCCTCTGGGGGTGTTGCTGCCCTCGCCGGGCATCTCGATCAGATCCTCTTCCGGCTCTTCCAAAGGTGCCGTATGGATCTGGCTGTCATCCACTGCAATGGGATTACTTGCGGTGGATGGGGTGTCCGCGTTCTGCGCGGCTGTGGCTGGTCCGGCCACACCTACGCAGAGCACGAGCGCCGTTGCGGAAACGGGCGCCCCTCGGGTTGCGAAGATGCTCATGAGCACCTTTCCGCTGGAACCGCTCCCTCTGAGTGGCCGAGTGCCTGAACGCTATGTGAGAGTCATGTGCGCGACAAGAAGATCTGTGATCTTCTGAGGAGAACTTGAGCCATGTGGCCCTGAGTTGGACCAAATTTCAAACGAAGCTCCTTCGTCCGTCGTCTCCTCGTGCTGACTTGGCGGGCTGGGTACGAGGCGGCGCAGAGTCCGGAGCGCATCAGGTCGCCGGCGACCCGGCCGCGTTCACGTGGCCGGCCGTGTCGGCCAGGTGGGCGCTTCCGTGCCTGCGGGCCGGGATCGGCGCATACGTCAGCCGTCACGTGGCCGGCCCGGTGGGGCGGCCTGGGGGCGGGCCGGTGGCCCGGCAGGGCCGGGTCGTCGACCCGGGGATGCCCTGCGAGCCGGTTCGTGTCGGCCTGTGGACGACGTGGCGAACGGTTCGTTCCCGGTGCGAGCCGTCCGTGCGGTGCGGGCCTAGTCCGGCTGGTGGTCCGGGCCGCCGAAGTCCGGGCTGGTGTAGTCGGGGCTGGAGTAGCTCGGGCGGGAGGCTCGGGTGGAGCCGTCCTCCGGGCTGCTGAAGCCGGGGCGGGCGTAGCCGAGGTTCGGGATCCGGCTGGCGGGGGCGGACGGTGCCGTGGTGCGGTGCAGCGCGGCCGTCTCGGGGTCGGCGAGGGCGTCCCTCAGGAAGGGGACTATGCCCCGTTCCAGCAGGGCCTCGTGCCAGGCCTCCCTGGCACGAGCAAGTTCGTCGTCGGCCTCCGGGTACGGTCCGCCCAGTGCGGACGGCTTGTTGCGCAGTGCGGTGAGCAGCAGGCCGATCGCGGCGACCAGGATCGCCACCGCTGTGACGGCACCGAACACCCAGCCCGTGGTGAGCATGGTCCGGGCGAACGCGGCCTCCGGATCGAGCATCCGCAGGACATAGCCGACCAGCAGGAAGATGCCGGCCGCGGTGCCGGCCAGCACCGGGGCCAGTACGGCGAGCAGGGCGACCACGCCCGCGCCGGCCGCCTCGGCGACCTCACCCATGGTGGCGGTGAGGCCCGCGGCGGACTGTTCGGCGGAGGCGGGGCCGGATTCGCGTACGGACGGATCGGCCGAGGGGCGGCGCAGTTCCTCGCGGACCTTGACGTAGTGCTGGTACTCGGCCGCCGCGGCGGCCGTGATGATCGCGCTGGCGCCGAGCGCCATGGTGCGCAGTTGTTCCGTGTTGAGCCGCTGACCGACAGCGGCGAGTTCCGGGCGGTGTGGTGCGGAGCGCAGCGCCTCATCGAGAACCCGCTCGAACTCCTGGCGGTCCTCGCTCAACAGGTGCTGCGGAACGCTGTTCATGTGCATCCCCCGATGCTCCGTAGGGCTTGGGGCTCGGCATGCTGACGAGCCGTCGGGCAGAAACGGAGGGGAGCCTGCTACGGATAAGCCGATGGTAGAGCGGTGACGGCGCGCGGTGACAGGGGGTTTACCGAAATTGGCGCCGCACCGCCCCGCGAACCGGGCCCCAGAACGCCCGCTGCGCCCAACGGTCACATGGACAGCGGCAGTTGCTGGACCAGCAGCTTTCCGGCCATGGTCACGCCGCCGTCCATGGCGATGGCCAGCCCGTCGGCGTAGACGTGCGGTCCCTCGACGACGGGGCCGGATTCGTCCCCTCCGTCCTCGGAGCCGACCTCGCCGAGCAGGTAGGGGATGGGGCTGTGGCCGTGAACGACCCGGGTGCCGCCGTACGTATCGAGAAGGGAGCGCACCGCGTCGGCGCCGCCCTCGTCGCGGAAGGAGAACCGCTTGGTGAATTTGCGGAACAGGTCCCAGACCTCGTCCGCGTCGTTACGGGTGAGCGTCTCGCGGACGGTGTCGTTGACCTCCTCGATGGACCGCCCGAAGTCGAGGTAGGCCGTGGTGTCGGAGTGCAGCAGCAGGTGCCCGTCGACCTCCTCCACGGCGTCGAGGCGGGCCATCCACTGCAGGTGGTGGTCCTGGAGGCGGTCCATGTCGGTCTTCTGGCCGCCGTTGAGCAGCCAGGCCGCCTGGAAGGTGGCGGTGCCCGCACCGGAGTTGACCGGGGTGTCGCCGAACCGTTTGGCGCCGAGCAGCAGCAGCTCGTGGTTGCCCATGAGCGCCTTGCAGTAGCCGCCGGCCGCGGCGGCCTCGGCGGACAGGCGCATCACCAGGTCGATGACGCCGATGCCGTCCGGGCCGCGGTCGGTGAAGTCGCCCAGGAACCACAGCCGGGCGGTGCCCGCGCACCAGTGGCCCGAGGAGTCGATCAGGCCCTTCTCCTGCAGCGCTGCCACCAGCTCGTCCAGGTAGCCGTGGACGTCACCGACCACGTAGAGCGGGCCGGGGCCCTCGGCCTGCTGCGGGGCGGGGACGGAAACGGGATCGACGGTCACCTGGACAGTGTCCCCCCGATTGATGACCGGGAGATCCCGCTGTGTGGGTGTGTATCCCTCCGGGTACGCCGCCTCCTCGGCCGGGGGGACGACGTCGCCGGGGTGAATGCTCTGGGTGTACGGACCGGTCTCGTGGACGTACGCGGGTACCCGGAAGTCGCGCAGCGTCGCCGTCCGCTCCACTTCGGGTCCCTGACCGGCCCCCTGAGTCATCGACCCCTCCACCATCGCGCCGCATCTGCACCGCTCGGACTGCCTGGTCGCAGCGGCCCGCGGTGTCGTGGGCCCATCATAGGAATGCGAATCGCGCCATGTGATGACCCAGGGGTGGTGAATCAGAGCAAGGCTCCGGTTCATCGCGGCTTTCGCCCCGATTGTGCCGGGCTGCGACCGTCTCACCGGCCCTCTTGCCCTGCTCTCGCCCTGGCCGGCCGGCGCGGAAACGGACCGTTCTCCTCGGGCGACCGGCCCGTTTTCGCCCGGAGGAGTGGTGCGGCCCGCCGCCCTCGACGCAGCGGAAGCTCCGGCTGCGTCCGTGGGCGGACCAGGGGTGCGAGGGGCTCCACCCCTCCAGGAGCCCGTCGCCGTCCTGTCACCGGCGCCCCGGTCAGGCGCCCCTCGGCGACCTCGGCGGGCTGACCGTCGTCCGCGGGGGGCGCCGCTGGGACGAGGTGCGCACGATCAGCTCGGTCGGTATCACCTGCTCCACCGGGTGGTCGGACTCGACGCCCTCGATGGCGTCGATCAGCAGCTGGACGACCGCGGTGCCGATGCGGCGCGGCTTGAGGGAGAGCGTGGTGACGGGCGGGTCGGTGTTGGCGTAGACCGTGGACTCGCTGCAGCAGACCAGCAGCAGATCGTCCGGCACGCGCAGCCCGTAGCGCCGGGCGGCGGCCAGCAGATCGGTGCCGTTCGGGTCGAACAGGCCGTAGACGGCGTCCGGGCGGTCGGGGCGGGCGAGCAGCCGGTCCGCCGCGACGGCGCCCGCGCAGGGGTCGTGCGCCGGGTAGGCCTCGTACACCGGGTCCTGGCCGACGCGCTCGCACCAGCGCAGATACGCGGTGGTCGACAGGTGGGTGTAGGTGTCGGTGGTGGTGCCGGTCAGCAGGCCGATGCGGCGGGCGCCCGCGGCGGCGAGATGGTCGAGGATGCCGAGGACGGCGGCCTCGTGGTCGTTGTCCACCCAGGCCGTGACCGGCAGGGCGCCGGCCGGACGGCCGTCGGAGACGACCGGTAAGCCCTGCCGGACCAGCTCGCTGACCACCGGATCGCGGTCGGAGGGGTCGATGACCACCGTGCCGTCCAGCGCGACGTTGGACCACACGTCGTGGCGGGAGGTCGCGGGCAGGATGACGAGGGCGTAGCCGCGGGCGAGCGCGGCGGAGGTGGCGGCGCGGGCCATCTCGGCGAAGTACGCGAACTCGGTGAAGGTGAAAGGTTCATCCCCGTAGGTCGTGACCGTCAGGCCGATGAGTCCCGACTTGCCGGTGCGGAGCGTACGGGCGGCGGCCGAGGGGCGGTAGCCCAGCCGGTCGGCGACCTCGCGGACATGCCGACGGGTGGCGTCCGGGAGCCGGCCCTTGCCGTTGAGGGCGTCGGAGACGGTTGTGATGGAGACTCCGGCGGCGGCGGCCACGTCCCTGATGCCCGCTCGACCCGGCCGGCTGCCTCGGCGTGAGGTTTCCGCGCGGCTCACCTGGTGCTTCCCTGCTGCTGTCATGGCGAGCCGATAGTAGGGCTCATGCGGTGGGGTAGGGCGGACGCATATGCAGGCGTTGACAGGCACGTTTCTGCATGATCATCAACGCTGAATTCCCTTGGATACCAAGGAGGTTGAGCGCTCCCACGACGGTACCTGTCGTACCGCTGCGTGCGGGCCTGCCGAGGGTGCGA
Organism: Streptomyces composti; assembly: GCF_012034205.1. GTDB lineage: Bacteria > Actinomycetota > Actinomycetes > Streptomycetales > Streptomycetaceae > Streptomyces > Streptomyces composti. The sequence continues at coordinate 65,009 of NZ_JAATEM010000033.1, read as the reverse complement.
TGTTGCGAAGAGGTCTCAACTCACCTGCACGGGTGATGCGCGCTACGGCGCAAGCCACCGGCGCATAGATATATGTGAGGCGCGCCCCCGTTGTGCGCGCCTTTCGTGCGCCTATGGGGATGTGTTGCCCCTGTTGTACCTGTGACGCATGAGGAACCGTCCCAGGAGGCCCGTCGCCGCTCTACGCAGCCGCGCGGAATCCTCATAAGGTGAGCAGTATTGATGTCGGCGGCGGTCATGGGCCGCCGGTCTTGTCGAGGAGGACTGCGGTGAGCGAGACGAGTCCCAGGCTGCGCGCCGTGCTGGAAGGGATTCCCACCTACAAGCCCGGCAAGCCGGCGGCGGCCGGTGGTCCGGTGGCCTACAAGCTGTCCTCCAACGAGAACCCCTATCCGCCGCTCCCGGGCGTGATGGAGCAGGTCGCGGCCGCGGCCTCGTCCTTCAATCGCTACCCGGACATGGCCTGTACGGCGCTGATGGAGGAGCTCGCGGAGCGCTTCGCGGTGCCGGTGTCGCACCTGGCCACCGGCACGGGCTCGGTCGGCGTCGCCCAGCAGCTGCTGCAGTCCACCTCCGGTCCCGGCGACGAGGTGATCTACGCCTGGCGGTCCTTCGAGGCGTACCCGATCATCACCCAGATCAGCGGCGCCACCTCCGTGAAGGTGCCGCTGACGCCGGGCGAGGTGCACGATCTGGACGCCATGGCCGCGGCGATCACCGAGCGGACGCGGCTCATCTTCGTCTGCAACCCCAACAACCCGACCGGCACGGTGGTGCGGCGGGCCGAGCTGGAGCGCTTCCTGGACCGGGTGCCCGGGGACGTCCTCGTGGTCCTCGACGAGGCCTACCGGGAGTTCATCCGGGACCCCGAGGTGCCCGACGGGGTCGACATCTACCGGGACCGGCCCAACGTCTGTGTGCTGCGGACCTTCTCCAAGGCGTACGGCCTGGCGGGGCTGCGGGTGGGCTTCGCCATCGCCCATGAGCCGGTGGCGGCGGCGCTGCGCAAGACGGCGGTGCCGTTCGGCGTCAGCCAGATCGCCCAGGACGCGGCGATCGCCTCGCTGCGGGCCGAGGACGAGCTGATCGGGCGGGTCGGCTCGCTGGTCGGCGAGCGCAACCGCGTGATGGAGGGGCTGCGCGCCCAGGGGTGGACGGTGCCCGAGACCCAGGCCAACTTCGTGTGGCTGCGCCTGGGGGAGCGGACCGTGGCGTTCGCCGAGGCGTGCGAGCAGGCGGGTGTGGTGATCCGGCCGTTCCCCGGCGAGGGTGTGCGGGTCACGATCGGTGAGTCCGAGGCGAACGACATCTTCCTGAAGGTGGCGGAGGAGTTCCGCAAGGAGTCCTGAGGCGCGCAGAGCGTCCTGGAGCCAGGCCGGGGGAGCCGGTCCGTGACTCGGTCGCGGGCCGGCTCCTCGCATGTGCCGGGCCGCTGCCGGTGAGAGGGCCGGGCCGAAGTCCGTGCAGAGGGGTTGACGTCACAGGGGACCCCCCTTCTTCGTCCGAAAAGAGGTAGGTCATAATTGCTTGTGAATGTGAACGCGTTCACAAGCGTGGGTGAGGAGTGACGACGTGGACCTGGCTCTGGCGCCGGAGACCTTGGCGCGATGGCAGTTCGGCATCACCACCGTCTACCACTTCCTGTTCGTTCCCCTGACGATCTCCCTGGCCGCCCTCACCGCCGGCCTGCAGACCGCGTGGGTGCGCACGGAGAAGGAGAAGTACCTCAGGGCGACCAAGTTCTGGGGCAAGCTCTTCCTGATCAACATCGCCATGGGCGTGGTCACCGGCATCGTGCAGGAGTTCCAGTTCGGCATGAACTGGTCCGACTACTCGCGCTTCGTCGGTGACGTCTTCGGCGCACCACTGGCCTTCGAGGCACTGATCGCCTTCTTCTTCGAGTCCACCTTCATCGGCCTGTGGATCTTCGGCTGGGACCGGCTGCCCAAGAAGATCCACCTCGCCTGCATCTGGATGGTCTCGATCGGCACCCTGCTGTCGGCGTACTTCATCCTCGCGGCCAACTCCTGGATGCAGCACCCCGTCGGCTACCGCATCAACGAGGAGAAGGGCCGCGCCGAGCTGACCGACTTCTGGCTGGTGCTCACCCAGAACACCACCCTCAACCAGGTCTTCCACAGCTTCTCGGCCGCCTTCCTCACCGGTGGCGCGTTCATGGCCGGCATCGCCGCCTTCCACCTGATGCGCAGGAAGCACGTCCCGGTGATGCGGACCTCCCTGCGGCTCGGCCTGGTCACCCTGGCCGTCGGCGGCCTGCTCACCGCCATCAGCGGAGACACCCTCGGCAAGGTCATGTACGAGCAGCAGCCGATGAAGATGGCAGCCGCCGAGGCCCTGTGGGACGGCGAGGAGCCGGCCCCCTTCTCGGTCTTCGCCTACGGGGACGTCGACGAGGGCCACAACAAGGTCGCCCTGGAGATCCCGGGCCTGCTGTCCTTCCTCGCTCACAGCGACTTCGAGTCGTACGTGCCCGGCATCAACGACACCAATGAGGCGCTCCAGGAGAAGTTCGGCCCCGGTGACTACAAGCCGATCGTGCCCGTCGCCTACTGGGGCTTCCGCTGGATGATCGGCTTCGGCATGGCGTCCCTCGCCCTCGGCGTGCTGGGGCTGTGGCTGACCCGGAAGAAGTTCCTGCTGCCCGCGGCGTATCGCACCGGGGAGGACGAGGTGCCGCATCTGGTGCTGTTCCGGCGGCCGCTCGGTGCGCGGCTCGGCCGCCTGTACTGGCTGCTGACGGTGTGGACCATGGCCTTCCCGCTGATCGCCAACGCCTGGGGATGGATCTTCACCGAGATGGGCCGTCAGCCCTGGGTCGTCTACGGCGTGATGCAGACCCGAGACGCCGTCTCCCCCGGCGCCTCCACGGTTGAGGTCGTCACCTCCCTGTCCGTCTTCACCGCGCTGTACGCCGCCCTGGCCGTCATCGAGGTCAAGCTGCTCGCCAAGTACGTCAAGGCGGGCCCGCCCGAGCTGACCGAGAGCGACCTCAACCCGCCCACGAAGGTCGGCGGCGATCCCCGTGACGCCGACAAGCCGATGGCCTTCTCGTACTAGGCCGAGGGAGCCGCACCGTCATGGAACTGCACGACATCTGGTTCGTCCTGATCGCCGTCCTGTGGACCGGCTACTTCTTCCTGGAGGGATTCGACTTCGGCGTCGGCGTCCTCACCCGGCTGCTCGCCCGGGACCGGACCGAGAAGCGGGTGCTGATCAACACCATCGGGCCCGTCTGGGACGGCAACGAGGTGTGGTTGCTCACCGCAGGCGGAGCCACCTTCGCCGCCTTCCCCGAGTGGTACGCCACACTGTTCTCCGGTTTCTACCTGCCGCTGCTCGCCATCCTGATCTGCCTGATCATCCGAGGTGTCGCCTTCGAGTACCGGGCCAAGCGGCCGGAGGAGAGCTGGCAGCGCCGGTGGGAGACCGCGATCTTCTGGACCTCGCTGATCCCGGCGTTCCTGTGGGGCGTGGCCTTCGGGAACATCGTGCGCGGGGTGAAGCTCGACGCCGACTTCGAGTACGTGGGGCACGTCTGGGAGCTGCTCAACCCCTACGCCCTGCTCGGCGGGCTGGTCACCCTGACGCTGTTCACCTTCCACGGGGCGGTGTTCACGGCGCTCAAGACCGTGGGGGAGATCCGGCAGCGGGCGCGGACCATGGCCACCCGCGTGGGTCTGGTCACCGCCGTACTGGCGGCGGCCTTCCTGCTGTGGACCCAGGCCGACAAGGGGGACGGCACCAGTCTGATCGCCCTGGTGGCCGCCGTGGCGGCGCTGGTGGCGGCCCTGGCCGCGAACCGGGCCGGGCGCGAAGGCTGGTCGTTCGCCTTCTCCGGCGTCACCATCGTGGCCGCCGTGGCGATGCTCTTCCTGACGCTGTTCCCGAACGTCATGCCGTCCACGCTGAACGAGGACTGGAGCCTCACGGTCACCAACGCCTCCTCCAGCCCCTACACCCTGAAGATCATGACCTGGCTGGCCGTGATCGCCACGCCCGTGGTCCTGCTCTACCAGGGGTGGACCTACTGGGTCTTCCGCAAGCGGATCGGCACCCAGCACATCGCCGATCCCGTGCACTGAGGTGTGTTTCACGTGAAACCGATCGACCCGCGCCTGCTCCGCCACGCCCGTGCCACCCGCCTCTTCCTGGTCGCGGTGGTCGGCCTGGGCGCGGTCGGCGCGGGCCTGGTCATCGCCCAGGCCATGCTCATCGCCGAGACGGTGGTGGGAGCCTTCCAGCACGGCAGGTCCGCCGGTGACCTCGCGACTCCGCTGGTACTGCTGGCCGCGGTGGCGGTGGGCCGTGCGCTGACCGGCTGGCTGACCGAGCTGGCGGCCCACCGGGCGAGCGCCGCCGTCAAGTCCGAGCTGCGCGGACGGCTGCTGGAGCGGGCGACCGCGCTGGGCCCCGGCTGGCTGGCCGGGCAGCGCACCGGTTCACTGGTCGCCCTGGCCACCCGGGGGATCGACGCGCTCGACGACTACTTCTCCCGCTATCTCCCCCAGCTGGGGCTGGCCGTGGTGGTGCCGGTGGCGGTGCTGGCCAGGATCGTCACCGAGGACTGGGTCTCCGCCGCCATCATCGTCGGCACCCTGCCGCTCATCCCGGTCTTCATGGTGCTGATCGGCTGGGCCACCCAGTCCCGGATGGACCGTCAGTGGCGGCTGCTGTCCCGGCTGTCGGGGCACTTCCTGGACGTGGTCGCCGGGCTGCCGACGCTGAAGGTGTTCGGGCGGGCCAAGGCGCAGGCCGAGTCGATCCGCCGCATCACCGCCGAGTACCGGCGGGCGACCATGCGCACCCTGCGGATCGCCTTCATCTCCTCCTTCGCGCTGGAGCTGCTCGCCACGCTGTCGGTGGCGCTGGTGGCCGTGACGATCGGCATGCGGCTGGTCCACGGCGAGCTGGACCTCTACACCGGCCTGGTCATCCTGATCCTCGCGCCCGAGGCGTATCTGCCGCTGCGTCAGGTCGGCGCCCAGTACCACGCCGCGGCGGAGGGCCTCGCCGCCGCCGAGGAGATCTTCGGCGTTCTGGAGACGCCCGCGCCGGAGACCAAGGGTGCGCCGGTGCCGGCCGGGGCCGTGTCCTTCGAGGGCGTGACCGTCCGCTACCCGGGCCGCTCCACGGACGCCGTCACCGATGTGTCGTTCACTCTGGAGCCCGGCGAGACCGTGGCGCTGGTCGGCCCGAGCGGAGCGGGCAAGTCCACCCTGCTGAACGTGCTGCTGGGCTTCGTCCGTCCCGACGCGGGCCGGGTGTGCATCGGGGGAACCGATCTCACCGGCCTCGATCGGGCCGAGTGGCACCGACGGGTCGCCTGGGTGCCGCAGCGTCCGCAGCTGTTCGCCGGGACGGTCGCCGAGAACGTGCGGCTGGCCCGGCCCGACGCCGACGACGACGCGGTACGGCGGGCGCTGCGGGACGCGGGGGCCTGGGACTTCGTCGCCGCGCTGCCCGAGGGCGTCCACACCCCGCTCGGCGAGGACGGGGCCGGACTGTCCGCGGGGCAGCGGCAGCGTCTCGCGCTGGCCCGGGCGTTCCTCGCCGACCGGCCGGTGCTGCTGCTCGACGAGCCGACGGCCGCACTGGACGGCGCCACCGAGGCCGAGGTCGTGGCGGCGATCCGGCGGCTGGCGGCGGGCCGCACCGTGCTGCTGGTGGTGCACCGGCCCGCGCTGCTCACCCTCGCCGACCACGTGGTGCGGCTGACGGAGCCGGGGGCCGCTGCCGGTCCCGTACCGGCGCAGGGGACGGCAGCGGCCCCGGCCGGCCCACGGCAGGCGGACCGCGCACCGGAGGCCGAACCGGGGGGCGGGCTCGCGCGGGAGCCCGTGGCTGCGGACCGACAGGGCGGTGTCCTCGCCCGGGTCCGTGCCCTGTCCGCTGCCCGGCGGGGTCGGCTGGCGCTCGCGCTGCTCCTGGGGAGCCTGGCCCTGGGCAGCGCCGTGGGGCTGATGGGGACGTCCGGGTGGCTCATCTCGCGGGCCTCGCAGCAGCCGCCCGTGCTCCATCTCATGGTGGCGGTGACCGCGACCAGGGCCTTCGGTATCGGCCGGGCGGTGTTCCGGTACGCCGAGCGGCTGGTGTCGCACGACGCGGTGCTGCGGATGCTGGCCGACACCAGGGTGGTGGTCTACCGGCGGCTGGAACGGCTGGCGCCCGCCGGGCTGCGGCGGGTGCGCCGCGGCGATCTGCTCTCCCGGCTGGTCGCCGATGTGGACGCGCTGCAGGACTACTGGCTGCGGTGGCTGCTGCCGGCCGGCGCGGCGGTGGTCGTCTCCGCGCTGTCCGTCGGCGTCACCGCCTGGCTGCTGCCTCAGGCCGGGGCGGTGCTCGCGGCCGGGCTGCTCGCCGCGGGCGCCGGAGTGCCGCTGATCAGCGGGGCCGTGGCCCGGCGGGCGGACCGCAGGCTGGCACCCGCGCGGGGCGTCCTGGCGACCCGGGTGACCGATCTGCTCACCGGCACCGCGGAGCTGACCGTCGCCGGAGCCCTGCCCGCGCGGGCCGCCGCGGCGCGGCGGGCCGATCAGGACCTCACCCGGATCGCCTCGCGCGCCGCGACCGCGACCGCCCTCGGCGACGGGCTCACGGCACTGATCTCCGGACTCACCGTCACCCTGGCGGCGCTGGCCGGGGTTCAGGCGGTGTCCGCCGGACGCCTTGACGGGGTGGCGCTGGCCGTCGTGGTGCTCACTCCCCTGGCGGCCTTCGAGGCCGTGCTCGGCATGCCGCTCGCCGTGCAGCACCGGCAGCGGGTGCGCCGGAGCGCCGAGCGGGTGCACGAGGTGCTGGACGCTCCTGCGCCGGTGCGGGAGCCGGAGTCGCCCCGGCGGGCGCCCGCGGAGCCGTTCCCGCTCACGCTGAAGGGGCTGTCCGCGCGGCACCCCGGGCAGGACCAGGACGCGCTGACCGGGCTGGACCTGACGCTGACGCCCGGGCGCAGGATCGCGGTGGTCGGCCCGTCCGGCTCCGGCAAGACGACCCTCGCCCAGGTGCTGCTGCGCTTCCTGGACCCCGGCGCCGGCTCCTACACACTGGCCGGCGTGGACGCCCGGGCCCTGGACGGTGACGACGTGCGGCGGCTGGTGGGCCTGTGCGCTCAGGACGCGCACCTCTTCGACAGCTCCGTGCGCGAGAACCTGCTGCTGGCCAGGCGGGACGCCACGGAGGACGAACTGCGCGACGCGCTCGCCCGGGCCCGGCTCCTGGACTGGGCCGGCTCCCTGCCCGACGGACTCGACACCCTGGTCGGTGAGCACGGGGCGCGGCTGTCCGGCGGCCAGCGGCAGCGGCTGGCGCTGGCCCGGGCGCTGCTCGCGGACTTCCCGGTGCTGGTGCTCGACGAGCCGGCGGAGCATCTCGACCTGCCCACCGCGGACGCGCTCACCGCCGATCTCCTGGCCGCGACCGAGGGCCGCACCACGCTGCTCATCACGCACCGCCTGGCCGGTCTCGACGCGGTGGACGAGGTGATCGTGCTGGACCGGGGGCGGGTGGTGCAGCGCGGGCGGTACGAGGAACTCGCCGTGGTGGACGGGCCGTTGCGGGAGATGCTGCGCAGGGAGGCCGAGGCCGACGCGCTGATGACCGCGCGTCAGCCCGTGGTACCGGCCTGACCGGACGGCAGCCTCCGGGCCGGCCTGGGCACCGAGCCTTCGCCTGACGTCACCTCAAGCGCCGGGAAGATGGCGATCGTTCGATCACACGGCCGCATCACTGGTCCATCCGGGCACGAGGTCCCCCGGGCGTACGACCAGAACAGGCCCCTGCGGCGGGGCCGGGTGAAGGATCGCTGTCATGCGCCTCATCCGTCGCCGTCCGCTGCTCGCCACCGTGCTGCTGTGCGCGCTGGCCGTGCTCGCCGCACGGCCCAGTGACGGCGGCGACGGCGCCCGCGCCCCCGGCCACGGGGCACCCGCCAGCGTCAGCGCCCAGGTGGCCAAGCTGTACGCGGAGGCCGCGGCGGCGACCCGCCGCTACGAGGCCGGGCAGCGTCAGGCGGCCAGGCAGCGGTCGGAGGCCCAGCGGCTGGAGAAGCTGCTGGACCGCGAGCGGCGCGAGATCTCCGTGCTGCGCGAGGACCTCGGGCGGCTCGCCCGGTCCCAGTACCGCAACGGCGGCGGGCTGCCGCTGACCGCCCACATGATCCTCGCCGACGACCCGGATGAGCTGATGCGCGGTCAGCGGGTCTTCTCGCAGGCGAATCTGGCGCTCGACAACGCGCTGGAGAAGGGCGCCCGTGCCGAGGCCCGGCTCGCCCGTGACGAGGCGAAGGCCGCGGCGGCGTGGAAGAAGCTGGAGAAGCGCAACCGGCAGCTGGCCGATCTGAAGCGGGACATCGAGCAGAAGCTGGAGACGGCGCGCTGGCAGCTGCAGGGCCAGGCGGACGCCTCGGTGGCGGCCGGCTCCTGCCGGGGCGCGGTGCGGCTCGACCAGCCGGAGACGAACTTCACCGACCCCTGGGTGGCACCGGTGGAGACCTACGAGCTGTCGGCGTCCTACGGCAGCGGCGGGGCGCGGTGGGCCAGCCGGCACACCGGGCAGGACTTCGCGGTGCCGATCGGCACGCCGGTGCGGGCGGTGGGCCAGGGGAAGGTGGTGAGGGTGTCCTGCGGAGGCGCCTTCGGCATCGAGATCGTGGTCCAGCACGCGGGTGGCTACTACACCCAGTACGCCCACCTGGCCTCCGTCGCCGTCGACCAGGGGGACCACGTCACAGCGGGGCAGTGGATCGGCCAGTCCGGGACCAGCGGGAACTCCACCGGCCCGCATCTGCACTTCGAGGTGCGGGTCACCCCGGAGATGGGCTCGGCGGTGAATCCGGTGCCGTGGCTGGCCCGGCGCGGGGTGTCGCTCTGAGCAGCTCCTGACCGGCCCAGGATCCGCCCAGTCAGGCCTGCTCGGCCCCGGCCCCCTGATCAGCCGGGCCCGCCCCGGCCAGGTCTGCCGGTCAGCCGTGCTCGGCCAGCAGCTGCTCGATCACCACGGCCACGCCGTCGTCGTTGTTGGCGACCGTGCGGCCCGAGGCGGCGGCCAGGGCGTCCGGGTGGGCGTTGCCCATCGCGTAGGAGCGGCCCGCCCAGGTCAGCATCTCCACGTCGTTGGGCATGTCCCCGAAGGCGACGACCTCCTCGTGCGAGATGCCCCGCTCGGCGCAGCACAGGGCGAGGGTGCTGGCCTTGGACACGCCCGGTCCGCTGATCTCCAGCAGGGCGCTGGGGCTGGAGCGGGTGACGGTGGCGCGGTCGCCGATCGCGAGGCGGGCCAGGGTGAGGAAGGCGTCGGGATCCAGCTCGGGGTGGTAGGCCAGGATCTTGAGCACCGGCTCACCGGCGGCGACGGAGTCCGGCGCCAGCAGCTCCTCGGCCGGGGCGAGGGCGTCCGGGATCTCCATGTGCAGCTTCGGGTAGTCGGGCTCCTGGTAGAAGCCGTAGGTCTGCTCCACGGCGTAGAGCGTCCCGGGGGCGGCGTCGCGCAGCAGCCGTACGGCGTCCAGCGCGTTCTCCCGGGCCAGCTCCCGCACCTTGACGAAGCGGTGCTCGCCGGGGCCGCCGTGCAGGTCGACGACGGCGGCGCCGTTGCCGCAGATGGCGAGGCCGTGGCCGTGGACGTGGTCACTGACGACGTCCATCCAGCGGGCGGGGCGGCCGGTGACGAAGAAGACCTCGATGCCTGCCTGCTCGGCGGCGGCCAGCGCGGCCACGGTGCGCGGGGACACCGACTTGTCGTCGCGCAGCAGCGTGCCGTCGAGGTCGGTGGCGATGAGCCGCGGTGGAGTGGCGAAAACCGGGGTCACGGGCTGTCGGGTCGCTGAGGTCACCCGGCCATTGTCCCGCATATGCCCGCACGGCCGTGCGGATCTCCGCACATCTGAGTGGTTACTCCCGTCACCCCAAGGCTGCTCACGGAAGCTGCGCCGCCGCCTCGGTCGCGATGCGCTCGAAGACCTTCTCGTCCACGGCGAAGTCCGAGTCCGGAATGGGCCAGTGGAGCACGATCTCGGTGAAGCCCAGCTCGGCGTGCCGGCCCGCGAAGTCCACGAAGGCGTCCAGCGACTCCAGCGGACGGTTCCGGTCCGGGGTGAACCCGGTGAGCAGGATCTTGTCGAGCGCGGCGACGTCCCGCCCGATCTCCGCGCAGGCGTCGGCCAGCCGCTCCGTCTGCCTGCGCAGGGCCTGGACCGACTGCTCGGGGGTGCCGTTCTCGAACAGCTTCGGGTCGCCCGTGGTCACCCAGGCCTGCCCGTAGCGTGCCGCGAGCCGCATGCCGCGCGGTCCGGTCGCGGCCACCGCGAACGGCAGCCGGGGCTGCTGCACACAACCGGGGATGTTGCGGGCCTCGTGTGCCGCGTAGTGGTCGCCCTCGTACGACACCGAGTCCTCGGTGAGCAGCCGGTCGAGCATGCCGATGAACTCGGCGAAGCGGTCGGCCCGCTCGCGCGGCGTCCACGGCTCCTGTCCGAGCGCGGTGGCGTCGAAGCCGGTGCCGCCCGCTCCTATGCCGAGGGTGATGCGTCCGCCGGAGATGTCGTCGAGGGAGATGAGCTCCTTGGCGAGGGTGACCGGGTGCCGGAAGTTGGGGGAGGTCACCAGGGTGCCGAGCCGCATCCGCTCGGTCACGCACGCCGCGGCGGTCAGGGTGGGGACGGCACCGAACCAGGGGCCGTCCCGGAAACTGCGCCAGGACAGATGGTCGTAGGTGTATCCGGTGTGGAAGCCGAGCTCCTCGGCCCGTTCCCAGCTCGCGCGGCTGCCCTCGTGCCAGCGGCGGTAGGGGAGGATCACGGTGCTCAGGCGCAGACTCATGCCTCGAGCCTATGTGCCGCCACCTGTTTCACGTGAAACGGTCACGGTCCGTGGCGTCACGGGTGAGCGGTCACCGCTCCCGGTCCCCGTGGCGCCGCGCCCGGACATTGTGACGCTGCACCCGACGTCCGTGACGCTGCACCCGACGTCCGTGACGCCGCGGACGGACCGTCACCGCACCCGGCCGCTGAGCCAGGGCGTCAGGGAGATCATCGGGACGTACTCCTTGTGCGTCCGGTCGCCGGGCAGCGGCACGATCAAGAAGTAGCCGGGGAGGAAACGGCGGGCCTTGACGTAGGCCAGGCCGTCGAAGAGGGACCGGAGGAAGGCGGGCACGTCGTCGCGGGGGATGTCCGGGCACTCCACGCCCTCGACGTCGATCAGCGCGTCGTCCTCCGGAAACAGCCGCACGCTCACCCGGGGCAGACCGCCGAACTCGACGAAAGCCTCGTGGGGGAGCGAGCCGTCCGGGTCGGTGACGACGCCGAAGCCGGCGGCCGTGCGGCGCGAGGTCTGGTCGGCGCCGATGTCATGGCTGACCCGGATCTCGCGTTCATAGGTCTCCGCGAGCTCTTTCAGCACGGTCACCGCGGCCTCGGTGGTCGGCAAGTGGTCCATACCACTGATCATGCCGCAAAGTCTTGAGGACATCGCAGATAACGGGGCGGAACCGCCTGGGTCAGCCATACGCCGTTCGCGCTCACCCGGAAGACATGGCCGTCCCGGTGCATGGCGCCCGCCTCCACGGTGAGCACCACCGGGCGGCCCTTGCGGGCCCCCACCCGTGTGGCGGTCTCGATATCGGCGGACAGATGCACGTCGTGCCGGGTCATGGGGCGCAGGCCCTCCGCCCGGATCGCCGCCAGATGGCGGGCCACCGTGCCGTGGTACAGGAGCTCCGGAGGAATGGCCGGCGGCAGCCCGAGGTCCACCTCGATGCTGTGGCCCTGGTTGGCCCGGATGCGGTTGCCCTCGACGGTGAAGCGCCGCTTGTCGTTGACGGCGACCACATGGTCCAGCTCCTCCCGGGTGAACCGGAAGCCATGGGCGGCCGCTGCGGCGATCAGCGCGTCGATCTCCACCCAGCCGCCCTCGTCGGGCACGAGTCCGATCCGTTCCGGCTGGTGGCGCAGGTGTCTGGCGATGTACTTGGACACCCGCACGGTGCGTCTCTCGTCCATGCCCTCAGCTTGCCGGGAGAGACGTACATCACGCGATCGATTTCGCCTCCTGAGGTTTGATCCACAGTCAACTCGGTTTATCCACAGGCGGTTTGGGGCCAGCTGTGGACAGCCTCGGCGACGAAGCACCCTCCGGGGGCATCACTCACACCGGAGGCCTCACCCGCGCCAGCCGGCGCAGCACCCCCGGCGCCCATCGCTTCAGCGCATGCGCCACTCGTGCCTCGGCGGTCACCGGCACCACCGCCTGATTGCGCACCACCGCCCGCAGGACCGCGTCCGCGACCTTCTCCGGCGGGTAGTTGCGCAGCCCGTACAGGCGGGCCGCCCGCCCGCGCAGCCGCCGCTGCTCCTCGGCGTCCGCGCCCGCGAAGCGCGCCGTGGAGGTGATGGCGGTGTTGACGAAGCCGGGGCAGATCGCCGTCACGCCGATCCCCCGCCCGGCGAGCTCGGCGCGCAGGCTCTCGCTGAGCATCAGCACCCCCGCCTTGGAGGTGCCGTAGGCGGGCAGGGCACGGGTCGGCAGGAAGGCGGCGGCCGAGGCGACATTGACGATGTGGCCGCCCTGCCCGCGCTCCGCCATCCGCCGGCCGAACAGCCGGCAGCCGTGGATCACCCCCCACAGATTGACGTCGAGGACCTGCTTCCAGTCCTCCGGGGTGGTGTCGAGGAAGGGGCCGCCGAGTCCGATGCCGGCGTTGTTGACCAGGATGTCCACCACTCCGTACTCCGTGGTGACCCGGTCCGCGAGCTTCTCCATGGCCTGCTCGTCGGACACGTCCGCCTGCTCCGCCCAGGCCTGAGGGGCACCGGCCCGGCGGGCGTCCGCGGCGGTGCGGGCGGCGGAGTCCGGGTCGCGGTCGACGGCCACCACCCGTGCGCCCGCCCGCGCGAACGCCAGCGCCGTCGCCCGCCCGATGCCGCTTCCGGCCCCGGTGACCAGCACCAGCTGCCCGCCGAAGCGGTCGGCGTACCGGCCCGGCGCCGCCACCCGGGTCCGGCCGGCCTCCACCGAGGTGACGAAGTCGGTGATCCACACCGCCAGTTGGTCGGGGCGGGTGCGCGGTATCCAGTGCCGGGCGGGCAGCGTCCGCCGGGTCAGCTGCGGCACCCACTGCTCCAGGCCGTCGTGGAGCCGCTCGGACAGGAACGCGTCGTCCAGCGGCGTGATCAGCTGCACCGGTGCGTGCGCATACGCGTCGGGGCGCGGCCTGCGCAGCCGGGCGCGGACGTTGTCCCGGTACAGCCATGCCCCGTGGGCCGCGTCCGAGGGCAGCGACGAGGTCGGGTAGCCACCGCCGGGCGCCCTCTCCATCCGCGCCAGGACGCGCGGCCAGGCCCTGCCCAGCGGGCCGCGCCAGGCCAGTTCGGGCAGCACCGGGGTGTGCAGCGCGTACACGTACCAGGACTTGGCGCCCTGGCCGAGCAGCTGACCGACCCGGCGCGGGGTGGGGCGCCTCAGGCGGCGGTCGATCCAGTGGCCGAAGTGGTCGAGGGACGGCCCCGACATGGAGGTGAAGGAGGCGATCCGGCCCTTGGCGCGCGGCACGGTGGTGAACTCCCAGCCCTGCACCGAACCCCAGTCGTGCCCCACCAGATGCACCGGCCGGTCAGGGCTGACCGCGTCGGCGACGGCCAGGAAGTCGTCGGTGAGCTTCTCCAGGGTGAACCCTCCGCGCAGCGGACGCGGTGCCGTGGACCGGCCGTGGCCCCTGACGTCGTACGCCACCACGTGGAAGCGTTCGGCGAGGCGTGGCGCCAGCTCGGACCACACCTCCTTGCTGTCGGGGTAGCCGTGCACCAGCACGACCACCGGCCGGCCGGGCTCGCCCAGCTCGGCCACGCACAGCTCGACCCCGCCCGTCCGCACCCGTCGCTCCCGCGCGCCGGCCAGGCCGCTCTCCGCTGCCTTCGCCATCTCCGCCCTCCCCGCCGACTCGGCCGTCTCCGCCCTCCCCGGCCCGCTCAGCACGCGTCTGCGCAGGCGGCGCGGGCGGGCGGGGCTGCCGCGAATCTGGCAGTTGTTGGACAAGACGTCAACAGCGCCCCTGCGAACACCCCCCTGTGAGTACGCCCCGCAAAGCACCCCCCGCGAGCACGCCCCCTACAAGCACGTACGACTCCCCTACGGGAACGTACGACTCCAGATGGACCCCAAGACGGCTCTCCGGTCTGACGACCGGCGTGGTACGGGTCAATACCGTCGAGGACGTGACTGTGATCGCGACCGAAAGCCTGAGCAAGCGGTACCCGAGGGTGACCGCTCTTGACCGGCTCTCCGTGGACATCGGGCCCGGTGTGACCGGACTCGTCGGAGCCAATGGAGCCGGCAAGTCCACTCTGATCAAGATTCTTCTTGGTCTCTCCCCCGCCACCGAGGGCCGTGCCGAAGTGCTCGGACTGGACGTCGCCGACAAGGGCGCCGCCATCCGGGAGCGGGTCGGCTACATGCCGGAGCACGACTGCCTGCCGCCGGACGTGTCGGCGACCGAGTTCGTCGTCCACATGGCCCGCATGTCGGGGCTGCCGCCCACCGCCGCGCGCGAGCGCACCGCGGACACGCTGCGCCATGTCGGCCTGTACGAGGAGCGCTACCGCCCCATCGGCGGCTACTCCACCGGCATGAAGCAGCGCGTGAAGCTGGCTCAGGCCCTGGTGCACGACCCGCAGCTGGTCTTCCTGGACGAGCCGACCAACGGCCTCGACCCGGTCGGCCGCGACGAGATGCTCGGCCTGATCCGCCGCATCCACACCGACTTCGGCATCTCGGTCCTGGTCACCTCCCACCTGCTGGGCGAGCTCGAGCGCACCTGCGACCACGTCGTCGTCATCGACGGCGGCAAGCTGCTGCGGTCCAGCTCCACCACCGACTTCACCCAGACCACCACCACCCTGGCGATCGAGGTCACCGACACCGACGAGCACCCGGACGGCACCCGCGCGGTGCGCGAGGCGCTCCAGGCGCGCGGGGTGAGCGCCGAGGACGGCAGCGGACTCCCGGGCGCCGGACACATCCTGCTGCTCACCGCGCAGGGCGAGGAGACCTACGACCTGGTCCGCGACGTGATCGCCGACCTGGGCCTCGGCCTGGTGCGCATGGAGCAGCGCCGGCACCACATCGCCGAGGTCTTCACCAGCAGCGACGAGCAGCGGAAGGAGGCGGTCGGCCATGGCAGCTGAGCAGTCCCTGCGGACACCCGCCACCGCCGCGGGTGACACCCGTATCCACAACATCGGCTACCGCTCCTACGACGGACCCCGGCTCGGCCGCGCCTACGCCCGCCGCTCGCTCTACTCGCAGTCGCTGCGCGGCGCCTACGGCCTCGGCCGCTCGGTGAAGTCCAAGGTGCTGCCGATGCTGCTGTTCGTGGTGATGTGCGTGCCGGCCGCGATCATGGTGGCCGTCGCCGTGGCCACCAAGGCCAAGGACCTGCCCGTCGACTACACCGAGTACGCGATCATCATGCAGGCCGTGATCAGCCTGTACGTCGCCTCGCAGGCACCGGTGGCGGTCTCCCGCGACCTGCGCTTCAAGACCGTCCCGCTGTACTTCTCGCGGCCGATCGAGACCGCCGACTACGTGCTCGCCAAGTTCGCCGCGCTGGCCTCGGCCCTGTTCGCCCTCACGGCCGCACCCCTGCTGGTGCTGTACCTGGGCGCGCTGCTCGCCAAGCTCGACTTCACCGACCAGACCAAGGGATTCGCTCAGGGAATCGTCTCCGTGGCACTGCTCTCGCTGCTTCTCGCCGGCATCGGCCTGGTCATCGCCGCCGTCACCCCGCGGCGCGGCTTCGGCATCGCGGCCGTGATCGCGGTCCTGACCATCTCCTACGGCGCGGTCTCCACGCTCCAGGCGATCGCGGACGCCCAGGGCAGCGACGGCTCCATCGCCTGGATCGGCCTGTTCTCGCCGGTCACCCTCATCGACGGGGTGCAGACCGCCTTCCTCGGAGCCACGTCCACCTTCCCCGGCGGGGTCGGCCCGGACACCGGCGAGGGAGTCGTCTACGTCCTGTTCACCCTCGGTCTGATCGCCGCGTGCTACGGCCTCCTGGTGCGCCGCTACAAGAAGGTGGGCCTGTGACAACGCTCTCCATCGACCACGTCTCCCGCTGGTTCGGCAATGTGGTCGCCGTCAACGACATCACCATGACCATCGGCCCCGGCGTGACCGGCCTGCTCGGCCCCAACGGCGCCGGGAAGTCCACCCTCATCAACATGATGGCGGGCTTCCTCGCCCCCTCCACCGGCACCGTCACCCTCGACGGGCAGCAGGTGTGGCGCAACGAGGCCATCTACAAGCACATCGGCATCGTCCCCGAGCGTGAGGCGATGTACGACTTCCTCACCGGCCGCGAGTTCGTCCTCGCCAACGCCGAGCTGCACGGCCTGGGCGCCAAGGCGGCGCAGAAGGCGCTCGCCACGGTCGAGATGGAGTACGCCCAGGACCGCAAGATCGCCACGTACTCCAAGGGCATGCGCCAGCGCGTGAAGATGGCCTCGGCGCTGGTCCACGAGCCGTCGCTGCTGCTGCTCGACGAGCCGTTCAACGGCATGGACCCGCGCCAGCGCATGCAGCTGATGGACCTGCTGCGGCGCATGGGCGACGAGGGCCGCACGGTGCTGTTCTCCTCCCACATCCTCGAGGAGGTCGAGCAGCTCGCCCGGCACATCGAGGTGGTGGTGGCGGGCCGGCACGCGGCCAGCGGCGACTTCCGCAAGATCCGCCGTCTGATGACCGACCGCCCGCACCGCTACCTGGTGCGCTCCAGCGACGACCGCGCCCTGGCCGCGGCGCTGATCGCCGACCCGTCCACCTCCGGCATCGAGGTCGACCGGGCCGAGGGCGCGCTGCTCATCCAGGCGGTGGACTTCGGCCGCTTCACGGCGCTGCTGCCGAGGGTGGCCCGCGACCACGGCATCCGGCTGCTCACCGTCTCGCCGTCGGACGAGTCGCTCGAGTCCGTCTTCTCGTATCTCGTCGCGGCGTAGGAGGCCGAAGATGTACGACCCCACAGTCGCCCGGCTCACCTACCGGGCCCTGCTCGGCCGCCGCCGGGCCCTCATCCTGGGCGCGCTGCCCCTGCTGCTCCTGCTGATCGCGTTCGCGGTGCGGGGCCTCGCCGGAGCCGACGACCAGACCGCGGCCGACCTGCTGGGCGGGCTTGCGCTCGCCACCATGGTGCCGATCATCGGCGTGATCGCCGGTACCGGTGCGATCGGCCCGGAGATCGACGACGGCTCGGTGGTGTATCTGCTCTCCAAGCCGGTCAAGCGGCCCACGATCATCTTCACCAAGCTGATCGTCGCCATCGCCGTGACCATGGTCTTCTCGGCGGTGCCCACGCTGATCGCGGGCTTCGTCCTCAACGGCAACGGGCAGCAGATCGCGGTCGCCTACACCGTGGCGGCGCTGGTCGCCTCCATCGCCTACGCGGCGCTGTTCCTGCTGCTCGGCACGGTCTCCCGGCACGCGGTGGTGTTCGGTCTGGTGTACGCGCTGGTGTGGGAGGCGCTGTTCGGTTCCCTGGTGCCCGGCGCCCGCACGCTGAGCGTCCAGCAGTGGTCGCTGGCCGTGGCGCAGAAGGTCGCCGGAGGCGATCTGATCACCTCCGACGTGGGCCTGACCACGGCGACGGTGCTGCTTGCCGCGGTGACCGTGCTGGCCACCTGGTGCGCAGGCCAGAAGCTGCGCACGCTGACCCTCGCCGGGGAGGAGTGACCCGCTGACCCGCGGGGCCCGGGGAGGAGTGACCCGCGCCGGGCCCCGCCGGCACCGGGTCGGTGCCGCGTCAGCATCGCGCCCGTACGCGCCGGGGCGCCGCCGATCACGGGTGGCGCCCCGGCGCTGTGGCACCGTGGTGCCCCGGCGCTGCCGTGCGGGCCCGCGGTCCTGCGCGGCCCTGTGCGGCGCGGTTTCCGCGGATTTATTCGGTGGCGTCCGGCAGGGCCGGCCGGGCACAGTGGTGCTGTCCGGCGCCGGTGACGATCCGGCGCCCCTGCACCGGGAGAGGAGCGGGACGATGTCCATGCACGGCAGTACGTCCTGCTCCCGTCAGGGCAGCCCGCGGCGGACTCCGGAGTAATCCCTACTGCTCCGTCGAGACCGCACCCCACGGGAGCTGCCCGGGGCGGCCGCTTCGAGCACGCGAGTCGCACCTCGCGTGGGCCGCCCACCCGGAGGATTGGCCGAGTGGCAAGGCACTGGCCCTGCACTGCGCTCCACCAGAGGCAGGCCACGGTCGGGCTGAACGGCCCGCGCACGTTCGATCCGTGCATCCTCCGCCGATCGCCGGGCCGAGGCTCGTCACCGAGCCGGGGCCCGGTTCAGTTCAGCAGCTGCTTGAGCACGACGGCCACACCGTCCTCGTCGTTGGACGAGGTCACCTGGTCGGCCACCGCCCGCAGCTCCGCATGCGCGTTGGCCATCGCCACACCGTGTCCGGCCCAGGCGAACATGGGGATGTCGTTCGGCATGTCCCCGAAGGCGATGGTCTCCGGGGCCTTCACCCCGAGCCGGCGCGCCGCCAGCGACAGCCCCGTGGCCTTGGACAGGCCGAGCGGCAGCAGCTCCACGATGCCCTCGCCCGCCAGCGTCACGGTGACGAAACCGCCCGCGGTCCGTTCGGCCGTCTCGGCCAGCTCGTCGTCGCTCAGCGTCGGGTGCTGGATGTAGAGCTTGTTCAGCGGGGCCGACCACAGGTCCGAGGCGTCCGTGAACGGGGTGGCGGGCAGCCCGCCCACCACCTCGTAGCCGGGCCCGACCAGCACCTCACCGTCCAGCCCGTCCCGGCTCGCCGCCAGATGCAGCGGTCCGACCTCCGCCTCGATCTTGGCCAGGGCCACTCCGGCGAGCTGCCGGTCCAGGGTGACCGAGGTCAGCAGGCGCCCGGCCCCGGCGTCGTAGACCTGGGCGCCCTGACCGCAGACGGCGAGGCCCTGGTAGCCGAGGTCGTCGAGGACGGGGCGGGTCCAGGGCACCGCCCGGCCGGTGACGACGATGTGCGCCGCGCCCGCCGCCGCTGCCGCGGCGAGCGCGTCACGGGTGCGCCGGGTGACCGATCCGTCGGAGCCGAGCAGCGTGCCGTCGAGGTCGGTGGCGACCAGCCGGTACGGGAACGGTGAGGAGGAGCCGCTCACTTGGCGACCGGTTCCAGCAGCTCCCGCCCGCCCAGGTAGGGCCGGAGCACCTCCGGCACCCGCACGGAGCCGTCGGGCTGCTGGTGGTTCTCCAGGATCGCCACGATGGTGCGCGGCACGGCGCACAGGGTGCCGTTGAGCGTGGCCAGCGGCCGCACGGTCTTGCCGTCGCGCACGCGGATCTGCAGGCGCCGCGACTGGAACTCGGTGCAGTCGGAGGTGGAGGTCAGCTCGCGGTACTTGCCCTGGGTCGGGATCCACGCCTCGCAGTCGTACTTGCGGGCGGCCGAGGAGCCCAGGTCGCCCGAGGCGACGTCGATCACGCGGAACGGCAGCTCCAGCGAGGTCAGCCACTGCTTCTCCCACTCCAGCAGCCGCCGGTGCTCCTCCTGCGAGTCCTCGGGGGCGACGAAGGAGAACATCTCGACCTTGTCGAACTGGTGCACCCGGAAGATGCCGCGGGTGTCCTTGCCGTGCGAGCCGGCCTCGCGGCGGAAACACGGGGAGAAGCCGGCGTAGCGCAGCGGCAGCCGGTCGGCGTCGATGATCTCGTCCATGTGGTACGCGGCGAGCGGTACCTCGGAGGTGCCGACCAGGTAGAGGTCGTCCTTGTCGAGGTGGTAGACGTCCTGCGCCGCCTGGCCGAGGAAGCCGGTGCCGGCCATCGACTGGGGGCGGACCAGCGCCGGGGTCAGCATCGGCGTGAAGCCGGCCGCGGTGGCCTGCGCGATGGCCGCGTTCACCAGCGCCAGCTCCAGCAGGGCGCCCACGCCGGTGAGGAAGTAGAAGCGGGACCCGGAGACCTTGGCGCCGCGCTCGACGTCGATGGCGCCGAGGATCTGGCCGAGCTCCAGGTGGTCCTTGGGCTCGAAGCCTTCGGCGGCGAAGTCACGGATGGTGCCGTGCGTCTCCAGGGTGACGAAGTCGTCCTCGCCGCCGACGGGCACGTCGGGGTGGACGATGTTGCTCAGCTTGAGCAGCAGCTCCTGCGTCTCGGCGGCCGCGGCGTCACGGTCGGCGTCGGCCGCCTTGACGTCGGCCTTGAGCTGCTCCGCCTTCCTCAGCAGCTCCGCCTTCTCGTCGCCGGTCGCCTTGGGGATGAGCTTGCCGAGCGCCTTCTGCTCGGCGCGCAGCTCGTCGAAGCGGACGCCGGACGACCTGCGCCGCTCGTCGGCAGACAGGAGGGCGTCGACGAGCGCGACGTCCTCTCCACGGGCGCGCTGGGAAGCGCGCACACGGTCGGGGTCCTCACGAAGCAGGCGAAGGTCAATCACGGCTCAAGGCTACCGGTGCGGACGGACGGCTCTCGACTCACTATTGCCGTGGCGCCAATTACGTCCTGTTATGAGCGAAATGCGTGCTGTGTTCCTCGAGGTCAAGGGAATGGCGGCGCAGCCCGGAACGGGTAGGTGCGAGTATGCGGGTTGACCGGAATTCCCTGGCCGTGAGGCCCTGGGCGGCCGGTTGTCCACAGGTCCGAGTGTGATCCAAAAAGTTATCCACAGGGTGTGGGGGAAAACTGTGGACGTTGGAATTGATCACTCCGAATCACTTGATCGAACTCGAGGATTCCCTGGACAAAGACCCTTTACCCCCACTTTCGAGTGGAAAGGAGTCGCTCCAAAGGGTTGACCAAAGGAAAAGGGTGGACGAAGGGTGATGGGCGGCACAGTGAACGCGATCATGCCTCAAAGGGCGATTTGTCGACCGAAGGTGCAGTGGGTGTCGACTTGTCCCCAGGTCGAGAAGCGGACCTGTGGATAACTCCTGTGGACAACCGAAAATCGGCAGGTAGCACCGCTCGGACGGCCGCCACGAGACGGCCCCGGGGCCGCCGTACGACGCCCGTACCCGCACCTGGCCGGTCCCGTTCCGCACCCCGCGGTGCCCCGGTCGGGATCAGCGGGTCAGAACCTGCCGTCCTGGCACCGCGCCACCCAGTCGGCCGCCGCGGCGAACTCCTCGTCCGAGGTCCCGGGCAGCAGCGGCCGCACCTCCTCGGGGCCCACGTCCGCCCGCGGGTACGAGCCGAGGAAACGCACCTGCAGGCAGATCCGCTTCAGCCCCATCAGCGCCTCGGCCACCCTGCGGTCCGAGATGTGGCCCTCGGCGTCGATGCAGAAGCAGTAGTTGCCGATGCCCGCACCGGTCGGCCGGGACTGCAGCAGCATCAGGTTGATACCGCGGGTGGCGAACTCGCCCAGCAGATCACGCAGGCCACCGGGATGATCGTCGCGCTGCCACAGCACCACGGAGGTCTTGTCGGCGCCGGTCGGCGCGGCGGGCCGGGCCGGCCTGCCGACCAGCACGAAGCGGGTCTGCGCGTTCTCCGCGTCGTGGATGTCGGTCTCCAGCGCCTCCAGGCCGTAGCGGGAGGCGGCGAACTCACCGGCGAAGGCCGCGTCGTAACGGCCCTCCTGCACCAGCCGGGCACCGTCCGCGTTGGAGGCGGCGGACTCCCAGACGGCGTCCGGGAGATTGGCCTTGAGCCAGTTGCGGACCTGCGGCTGGGCGGCCGGGTGGGCCGTCACCGTCTTGATGTCCGACAGCTTGGTGCCGGGCCGCACGAGCAGCGCGAAGGCGATCGACAGCAGCACCTCGCGGTAGATCATCAGCGGGGCGCCGGCGACCAGCTCGTCCAGCGTGGTGGTGATGCCGCCCTCGACGGAGTTCTCGATCGGCACGAAGGCCGCCTCCGCCTCACCGGCGCGCACCGCGTCCAGCGCGGACTGCACGGAGACGTACGGGACCAGCTCCCGGGTGGCGGCCTCGGGAAGCGTGCGCAGGGCGACCTCGGTGAAGGTGCCTTCGGGGCCGAGATAGGCATAGCTCGCGGGCATGACCTCACCCTAATGGGCCCGCGCCTCCGCCGGCCCGGCATGACCTCTCCGGGTGACGTCCGGCGGCTTCACCCCTCCAGCAGGCGCTGCCCCACGTACTCTCCCTCCGCCGCACCGCCCGGCACCGCGAACAGCCCGCTCGCCTCATGCCGGATGTACCGCGACAGCGCGTCCCCGCGGTCCAGCTTGCGCTGCACCGGCACGAACCCGCGCAGCGGATCGGCCTGCCAGCAGATGAACAGCAGCCCCGCGTCCGGCACGCCGTCCGCGTCGATCCCGTCGTGGTACGAGAACGGGCGCCGCAGCATCGCCGCCCCGCCGTTCTGGTCGGGCCGGGTGATCCGGGCGTGCGCGTTGTAGGGGACGACGAGATTGCCCTCGGCGTCCGTCTTCTCCAGGTCCATCTCCGAGGTCTCGGTGCCTCCGGAGAGCGGGGCGCCGTCGGACTTGCGGCGCCCGATGACGTTCTCCTGCTCCTTCAGCGACAGCTGCTCCCAGTCGTCGAGCAGCATCCGGATCCGGCGCACCACCGCGTAGGAGCCGTTCGCCATCCACGCCGGCTCGCCGTTCTCCGGGACAAAGATCCGCTGCTCGAAGTCCGGGTCGGACGGCTTGGGGTTACGGGTGCCGTCGATCTGGCCCATCAGATTGCGGGCGGTCATGGGGCGGGCGGTGGCCCCCGGCGTGCGGTTGAAACCGTTCATCTGCCAGCGCACCCGGGCGGCCGAGCCTGCGTCCCGCTGGATCGCGCGCAGCGCATGGAAGGCGACCAGTGCGTCGTCGGAGCCGATCTGCACCCACAGGTCGCCGTTGCTGCGCGTCTTGTCGAGGCGGTCGGAGGAGAACTCCGGCAGCGGGTCCAGGGCCACCGGGCGCTGTTTCTCCAGCCCGGTACGGGCGAAGAAGCTGTGCCCGAAACCGAAGGTCAGGGTCAGTCCGGAGGGGCCGGCGTCACGGGCCACATCGGTGTCGCCGTGCGCGGCCGGCTCCCCGGCCATCAGGCGCCGGGCCGTGTCCGACCAGCGGCGCATCAGCGCGGCGGTCTCCTTGCGGCCGGCGCCCGGCGCCAGATCGAAGGCGATCAGATGGCCCCGGGCCTGGAGTCCCTCGGTGATACCGGGCTGGTGTTTCACGTGAAACGGCACCCGCCGCTCGCCCACCGACGACAGCGGGGTCGACGCATCGGCCGGAGCCGAGGCGTATCCCACGGCGCCGCCCGCCGCGCCGAACACAAGGCCCGTCGCCCCGGCGGTGCCGAGCAGCCGTCGCCGCGAGATCCCCTGACCCGCGGCCCGCGTGGCGGCGCCCTCCTCGGGGGCGTCCGGAGCCGTCTGGGAAGTGGACTGGTCAGCCATGGTGGTTCAGCCGATCTGAGTGTTCTTGGAGACGGTCACCTGGTCGATGTCGGAGGTCCGCACGGTCGCCTCGATCTTCCAGTCACCGGCCATGGGGATCTGCACCCCGCTCGCGGACCAGTGTCCGGTGGAGAGGTGATCGGGCGCGACCGGCAGCGGCCCGATGTCCTTGGCCTCCAGGGTGAAGGCGATCTTGACCTCGGGGATGTCGTAGGGCTTGCCGTCGGGGCCCTCCACATAGACATGCACGGCGTTGCTGCCCACCTGCGCCGGGTCCAGGTCGATGGTCACCACGCCCTTGCCGTCCTTGCCGCCGGTGTCGAACGGCATGTTCAGGGTGACCGCGCCGGATCCCTGCCCGGAGGCGGCGGACGACGAAGAGGAAGAGGAGGACGAGGTGGCCGCGGCGGCCTCCTGTACGGTGCGCCCCGGCTCCGTCTGCGTCAGCACGGTCGTCACGGCGAGCAGTACGACGGCGACGCCTGCCTCCGCGAGCACGGAACGGCGCAGACCGGAGCGATTGGGGTCGGCGTCCCGCAGCCGCTTCCGCCGGGCCGCCTCCACGGCGGCCCGCTGCCGGGCGAGCTGCGCGGCCCGCACCGAGCCGGTGGCGTCGGCGGCCTTTCCGGCGGGTGCGGCGTTCTTCCCGGCGTCGCCTGCGGAGGGTGTGCCGTCACCGGCCTCGCTCGCCGAGCCGTCACCCGTACCAGCCTCGTCCGAAGCGCTGCTGCCCTCGTCGGCCTCACCGGAGGTGCCCTTGCCAGCCGCACCGGCTCCCGCGGCACCGCCCTCGGCCGCGCCGCTCGCGGCCGCACCCTTGCCCGTGCCGCCCCCCTGCGCCACGGCGCCCGCGTGCTGCGCGGCCTTCCTGGCCTCGGTGGCCTCCTTGGTTTTCCTGGACTCCTCCCGCTGGGGAGTCTCCGCCAGCCGGGCCGTCCACGTCCGCGAGACATAGGCGATCCCGACGAGCACCGCCACCAGGCCGATCTTCGCCAGCAGCAGCTGCCCGTACCGCGTGTCGGTGAACGCCGACCAGGAGCCGAGCTGACGCCAGCTCTGGTAGATCCCGGTGACGGCCAGGACGAGCACACTGCCGAAGGCCAGCCGGGAGAACCGCCGGACCGCGTCCCGGCCGACCGGGGTCTCGGCCGGTGCCCGGTGAAGCGCCACCAGCAGGGCGGTGAGCCCGCCGAGCCAGGCGGCGACGGCCAGCAGATGGATCACGTCGACCGGCATGGCGATGCCCGGCTGGAGCCCGGTGGAGGCGTGCTCGGACAGCGCCCAAGTCGCCGCAAGACCGGTCGCCACCACCGTGCCGCCGATCGCCAGACCGAAGGCCAGATCCCGCTTCTCCTCGTCGTCCCGCTTGTCGTACGCGCCGAAGAACACCGCGATGAACAGCGCAGCCGCCGCGAGCAGCAGCAGCCGGGACACCAGCGCCGCGCCCGTCTTGGTCTGCAGCACCTCACCGAGCAGCGAAAGATCGAAGACGTCCCCGATCTTCCCCGAGCCGGTGTAGGAGCCGCGCAGGAGCAGCAGCGCCAGGGTGGCCGAGGTCAGCGCCAGCCAGCCGGCGACCACCAGCCGTTGCAGCGCCCGCACCCCGGACCCGTGCGGCCAGCAGGCCAGCACGAAGGCGGCCGCACCGACGAGCACCACGAACCCGGCGTAGGACACATACCGTCCGGCGCCGTACAGCCAGCCGACCGGGCCCTCGTCCGAGGCCTGCGCGGAGGCCGACACGGTGGTCTCGGAGGGCGCGCCGATGGAGAAGGTGAAGGCACCCGTGACGGGGTGGCTGTCCGCCGACACCACCTGGTAGGTCACCGTGTACGTGCCGTCGGGCAGCCCGCTGAGCAGGCGCACCGTGTAGGTGGTGCCCTCCGGGTTGGACACCTCGCCCCGGTCGACGCGCTCGCCCTTGGGGTCGAGGACGCGCACGGCGTCGTCGCTGACCGCGATCGGCTCGGAGAAGGTGAGCGAGACCTTGGCGGGCGCCTTGTCGACCACCGCCCCCTGCCGGGGGTCGCTGCCGGTCAGCGCGGCGTGCGCGGAGGCGGGCGCGGCACCCGCCAGGAGCGTGCCGGCGACGGCCAGCAGCAGGACGAGCAGGGTCCGGACGCGGGGGGCGATGGTCTGGGTGGTCACGGGGGTGGTCTCCCTCAGTGTCCGTGCTTCGGGGTGTAGGTGGCCGGCTTCACCGGGATGTCGACCGTGACGGGGTCGGAGTGGGCGAACCGCAGCTCGACGGTGACCTTCTGGCCCTCCTTCGGCTTGCGCTTCAGCTCCTCGAACATCAGGTGGTTGCCGCCGCTCTTCAGCACCAGCCGACCGTGCGCCGGGATCTCGAGGCTCTCGACCTCCTGCATCGAGCCGTCGACGGTCTCGTGCACGGTGACCTGGCCGGCGATGTCGCTGCTGACCGAGGTCAGCCGGTCGTCGGCGCCGCCCTTGTTGGTGATGGTGAAGAACCCGGCCGCCATGTCCGACACCGGCTGCGGCATGTACGCACCGGTGACGGACAGCTCCGCCTTGTCCGATGCCGCGTCCGCCCCGGAGTCCGAGCCGCCGCAGCCGGCCAGGGTGAGCGCCCCCGCGACGACCCCGGCCGCGACCGCGAGCCGCCTCACGGGTTCTCCCCCTTGATGATCTTCGGGAGGTCCTTGGCGTAGTCCTGGACGGTGGCGTCGTCACCGTAGAAGAGGTAGCCGGCGTCGGTCTTCGGGTTGAAGGCGACGACCTGGGTGCCGTGGTCCGAGACGATCTTGCCGTTGTCGTCCTTGCGCGGCGGGTCGATGGAGATGCCGAGGGTGCGGGCGCCGGCCTGGATGGTGTCGAAGTCACCGGTGAGGCCGGTGACCTGGGGGTCGATGCCCTTGAGCCACTTGCCGAGTTCCTTCGGGGTGTCCCGCTTCGGGTCGGTGGTGACGAAGACGATCTGCAGCTTGTCCTGCTGCTCCTTGGGCAGCTGCTTCTTGGCCACCGCGATGTTGTTCATCGTCAGCGGGCACACGTCGGGGCAGTGGGTGTAGCCGAAGTAGATCAGCGTGGGCTTGCCCGCCG
Organism: Streptomyces composti; assembly: GCF_012034205.1. Lineage (GTDB taxonomy): Bacteria > Actinomycetota > Actinomycetes > Streptomycetales > Streptomycetaceae > Streptomyces > Streptomyces composti. Next base: position 38,598 of record NZ_JAATEM010000033.1, on the reverse strand, counting down.
TCTCCTCGCGGAAGTCGTAGGGCTTGCCGTCGGTGTCGGTGAGGACCAGGTCCGGCTTCTCGAAGGGCTTGTCGAGAACGGTGGCCGCCTTCTTCTGACCGGCCTCCTCGGAGACCACGGTGACGGGGGCGTCGCCGCTGTCCCCGTCGTCGGTGCCGCAGGCGGTGAGGGTCAGGGTGGCGGCGAGCAGGGCCGCCGCCGTCAGGGTCTTGTTGCGCATGTGAGGTGTCCCCGGAGGTGAGTGATCCGGCGTGCACCGGGAGGACACGGGGCCGTGGCCGGTCCCGGTGCACGCCGTGGAAAAGGGTGCGGGTCAGGTCGTGGAGCGCCGGCGGCCGGCCAGCACGCCGTAGGCGACGCCCGCGGCACCGACCACGATGCCGACGACGCCCAGGACCCGGGCGGTGGTGTCGGTGCCGCCGCCGGACTCCTCGGAGTCCGCGGCGCCGGTCCCGGCGGCGGCGTTCTCGGTCCCGTCCTCCGCCTTGCCGTCGGAGGCGCCGTGCCGGCCGTCCTCGGGGGCCTCGGACAGGGCGAGGACCGGCGCCGGGTTGTCCGGCTCCTCCTGGCCCTTCTGCGGCACCTCGATCCAGCGGACGACCTCCTTGTCGGAGTACGTCTGCAGGGCCTTGAAGGCGAGCTCGTCGGCGTCCTCGGGCAGTGTGCCGATGGACACCGGGAACTTCTGGAAGAAGCCGGGCTCGATGCCCTTGCCGTCGGCGGTCCAGGTGACCTTGCTGACCACCTCGTCGATCTTCTTGCCGTGCAGCTCGAGCGGCTTGTCCAGCTTGGACTTGGTGACCTCGGCCTTCCAGCCGGGCACCGGCTGCGGCATCACCGACGCCAGCGGGTGGTCGGCGGGGAAGGTCACCTCGAGCTTGGTGGTCGAGGCGTCGTCCCGCTCATTGGGGACCTTGAAGTCGACGACCGCGTACGAGCCCTTCGCGGCCTCGCCCTCCGGCTGCACCGTCACATGCGCGACGGCGGGGGCGGACAGGGCGAGCACGGCGGCACCGGCGACGGCAGCGGCGGCGGCGATACGGGAAGCCTTCATGGCAGAAGCACTCCGCTTCTCTTCGTGTTCTCTTCGGTTTCACGGACGGTGACGCGTACGCGGACGGCACCCCCGCCGGGGGCGGACCGGGCGCACGCGGAGACGCGGGGACGCACCCGTGCATGCCGGGCCTCCTCGGAGGAGGCCCGCGCCGTACCCCTTCTCGGCCGGTCGGTCCGGGGCAACCCGGTCCTGTTCCCGACGAGGCCGTGGCGTCCCCTCCGCGGAACCGGGAGCGGCGCCGTGTCAGGCGGCGAGCGCGAGTGCGGTGCGGCCGGCGGGCGGGCCGCGCCGGATCACCGTGTGGTGGAGTGCGGTGGTGTGCGGCGGCGGCGGCGTGAGCTGCGGCGTCGGTGTCCTCGGCGCGGCTTCCGGCGCGCCGGGCAGCCCCGCGCGCAGCACACACACCAGGGCGATCGCGGCACGCAGCGACCGCATGAGTGCGCCCTCGGTGACGCCGTGGGCCGACAGGTCGGCGAGCCGCAGCAGTGCGAGGTCGCCGTGCCGCAGCAGCCAGCCCGTGGCGAGCGCCGCCAGGACGTGCACCAGCAGCATCGGCAGGGACGGCAGCAGTGACACCGGGGCGCCGGCCGAGGACACCGAGTCCGTCAGGACGTGCCCGGCGTGCGGGTCGCCGCCCGCGGGGAGCACCCGCGCGTCGGTCAGGATCTGCCGCGCCCGTGCCGCACTGATCGCCCCCTCGTGGGGACCGCAGGCCAGCCGCGCCGCCCGTTCGACCAGTGCCGCGTCGGAGAGCCGCGCCCCGGCCGGCGAACCGGCCCCGTGCTGCCCCAGCCCGAACAGCGTGTGCAGCGCCGTCTGACCGACCGTCAGCATGGCCGCCGTCCCCGGCAGCGAGCGGGGACGCCCCGCCAGCGGCACCGCGACCGCCAGCGCCGCGAGGAAACCGGCGCCCAGCGCCCACAGCGGAACGGCGGTGCAGGAGGTGATCGTGTGACCTGCCCCGGCCAGCACGACACAGACCGCGGCGAACACCGCGGCCCGCATGATCCGGAGCCCTGCTCCGGTGCGCGTCGTACGCGGGTGGGGGGCAGACATGGCGGGCCCATCATCGCACCGGGCCCCCGGGCGCCGTACGGCAGGTCCCGAAGATGAGGTTCGACCGGAAGGTCGCCTTGGCCGCCGACCGCCCCACATACACCGATCGGCTTCCCGGCACACCCGCCATATGGGCGGCATCACGTCAACTTCACGCTTACACGTGAGCACCCAGGGCAATACGTAACGGTATGTCGAGGCGCGGCCTGGAGGCTGGAGCATGAGCATCTGGTGGTCACTCCAACTGCGGCGTGAGGCTGCCAGCGTGCCGCTCGCCCGGCGCCTGCTGCTCGGCACGATGGAGACCGCGGGCGTCGACCCCGACGTCTCCTACGACTTGTCCGTCGCCCTCAGCGAGGCCTGCGCCAACGCCGTCGAGCACGGCGGCGACGGCGCCCGCGGTGCCTCCTCCGAGGCCTACCGGGTCACCGCCTATCTGGACGGCGAGAAGTGCCGCATCGAGGTCGCCGACGCCGGCCCCGGCTTCTCCGCCGGGGCCGGCTCCCGTTCCCGGCTCCCCGCCCGCCCGGCTCCCGCCGACGCGGAGCACGGCCGCGGCCTCTGCCTCATCCAGGAACTCGCCGACCACGTCCACTTCGGCACCCAGCCCGGCCGCGGCGGCGCGGTGCTGAGCTTCGACAAGATCCTCAAATGGCGGGAAGACGCCCCCCTGATGGCGGTGTGACGGCGGTGCGGCCCGGCGGGCGGGCCTGCGCGGGCGCCTCCCGCCTGAGGTCCGCGAGCCTTTGCCCCCTGGGTTCCAGGCGGACCGGAAGCCGTGAGCGGAAGAGGCCGGGTACCCAGCGGTACCCGGCCTCTTCGGCGTCGGGGGATGTCAGCCCTGGAGAGACGCCATCCAGGCCTCGACCTCGTCCGAGCGCCGGGGCAGGGCGGCGGAGAGGTTCCGGTTGCCGTCCTCCGTGACCAGGATGTCGTCCTCGATGCGGACGCCGATGCCCCGGTACTCCTCCGGCACGGTCAGGTCGTCCGCCTGGAAGTACAGACCGGGCTCGACGGTGAGCACCATGCCGGGCTCCAGCGTGCCGTCGACATATGTCTCGGTCCGTGCGGCGGCGCAGTCGTGGACGTCCATGCCGAGCATGTGGCCGGTGCCGTGCAGGGTCCAGCGGCGCTGCAGCCCCAGCTCGAGCACCCGCTCCACGGGGCCCTCGACCAGGCCCCACTCCACGAGCCGCTCGGCCAGCACCCGCTGGGCCGCGTCGTGGAAGTCCCGGTACTTGGCGCCCGGCTTCACCGCCGCGATCCCGGCCTCCTGGGCGTCGTACACCGCGTCGTAGATCTTCTTCTGCAGCTCGGTGTAGCGGCCGCTGATCGGCAGGGTGCGGGTGACGTCGGCCGTGTAGTACGTGTGCGTCTCGACGCCCGCGTCGAGCAGCAGCAGGTCGCCGGCGCGGACCGGGCCGTCGTTGCGCACCCAGTGCAGCGTGGTGGCGTGCGGGCCGGCCGCGCAGATGGAGCCGTAGCCGACGTCGTTGCCCTCCACGCGGGCGCGCAGGAAGAAGGTGCCCTCGATGTAGCGCTCGCTGGTCGCCTGGGCCTTGTCGAGGACCTTCACCACGTCCTCGAAGCCGCGCACCGTCGAGTCGACGGCCTTCTGCAGCTCGCCGATCTCGAAGTCGTCCTTCACCAGCCGCATCTCGGAGAGGAAGACCCGCAGCTCCTCGTCGCGCTCGGCGGTGACCTTGTCGGTCAGCGCGGCCTCGATGCCGGCGTCGTGGCCGCGCACCACGCGGACCGGGCCGGTGGCCTCACGCAGCGCGTCGGGCAGCTCGCGCACGTCGGACGCGGGGATGCCGTAGAGCTTCTCCGCCTCGGTGAGGGAGCGGCGGCGGCCGACCCACAGTTCGCCGTGGCCGTCCAGCCAGAACTCGCCGTTCTCCCGGTTGGAGCGCGGCCGGAGGTAGATCGTCGACCGGTGGCCGTCGGCGGTGGGCTCCATGACGAGGACGCCGTCCTCGGTCTGGTTGCCGGTGAGGTACGCGTACTCGACCGAGGCGCGGAAGGGGTAGTCCGTGTCGTTCGAACGCGTCTTGAGGTTGCCCGCGGGGATCACCAGGCGCTCGCCGGGGAAGCGCGCGGAGAGCCGGGCGCGGCGGGCGGCGGTCTCGGCCGCCTGCGGGATCGGCTCCAGGTCGTGCAGCTCCGTGTCGGCCCAGCCGGTCTTCATGTTCTCGGCCAGCTCGTCGGACACGCCCGGGTACAGGCCGTTCTTGCGCTGCTTGATGGGCTCTTCGGTCTCTTCCGGGGTCTCCGGGGTGAGCTCGTCGGCCACGTCATCCTCCTCGATACGGCACTGGACCGCCCTCCATCGTACGGTCGCGCCGAAACGGTCACCGGAGGTGAGCGCCTCTTACGTCACGGGTCACCGGTGCCGATCGGTGACGCCGGTCGCCGCGCAGGCGGCCGCGCCCGAGGACGGCGGGCACGCCCGGAGGCCCGCAGGGACCGGCCTACTCGAAGCGCGCCGCCAGCAGCACCACGTCCTCGCCCGGGTCGGTGCCGTCCGTCTCGTCCGCCTCCTCCGGCAGCATCGTCCGCAGGATGTGATCGACGACGGGGTCCGGGTCGCGCCGCAGCGGTCTCGGTACCCCGGCGGCCGCCGCGTGCAGCCGGGCGAAGGCGCGGTCCGTGGGGTCGCCGGTGCGGTGCAGCAGACCGTCGGTGTACAGCAGAACCGTCTCTCCCGGTTCGGCGTGGATCTCCACGCTCGGCGCCTCCCAGCAGGCGAGCATGCCGAGCGGTGCCGACACCGAGGTCTCCACGAACTCGGTGCGGCGCTCCCCGATCAGCAGCGGGGGGCTGTGTCCGGCACCGGCCAGGGTGATCTTGCGCAGCGCCGGTTCGCAGTAGCCGAACAGGGAGGTGGCCGACCGGGCCGGCTCGGTGAGCCGCAGCAGCAGTTCCAGGTCGGACAGGACGGCGACCGGGTCCTCGCCCTCCATCACCGCGTACGCCCGCAGGGAGGCGCGCAGCCGGCCCATCGCGGCGACCGCGCTCGGTCCCGACCCGGTGACGGAGCCCACGGCCAGACCGAGCGCCGCGTCCGGCAGCGGCAGGGCGTCGTACCAGTCGCCGCCGCCGCGCGGGGAGGTGCGGTGCCGGGCGGCGAGCTGCACGCCGGGGACGCGCGGCAGCCGGGAGGGCAGCAGCTCCTCGCTCATGGTGGCCATGGCCGTACGGGTGCGGTGCAGCTCCACCAGGCGGGCCAGGTGCTCGGCGGCGTAGCGGGCGTACAGGCCGACCAGGTGCCGCTGGCGTTCGCCGGGCTCGGCCGGCTCGTCGTACAGCCACACCGCGGCGCCCAGGCGCTGCGCGGACTCGGCGGCCAGCGGGAGCGCGTAGCTGGCGGCGTAGCCGAGGCGGGCGGCGACCTCGCGGTGCCGGGGGTCGAGCCCCTTCTCGGCGAACAGGTCGGGCTCCGCGATGCCGTCCTCGGCGCCGGGCAGGCCGTCGAGGATCCTGCCGTACGACAGCGAGCTGCGCGGCACCGTCTCGATGTGCCCGAGGTCCGAGCGGGCGAGGCCGAGGCCGACGGTGGTGTCCGGGCCGAGGCCGTCGGCGGGCTCCAGCACGACAAGTCCGCGCCGGGCGCCCACCAGGGCGGCTCCGGCGCGCAGCAGTTCCCGCATGGCCTCGTCGAGCGTGCTCGTCCGGTTCAGGCGCTCGGTGAGCTCGTGGAGGGTCGTGAGGTCGGAGACCCATCCGGCCAGCCGGTCCTGGAGCACCGCGCTCGGTGCGTGCTGCGGGCCGGGCGGTGCACCGGAGCTGTCGGCGGCGACGGGCCCGACAGTGTGTGCGGGGGCGGGAACCGTTGAATCGATTCCGGCCACTTTCGGAGGGTGCGGGGCGTTCATGGCGTCCGGCTTTCCGGCCGGTGCGTACTGCGCAAAAGCATCGCAAACCCCCATGTCATTCTGCGTCGCCGGCAGTGCTCCACATGTACACGCACTCGTGAGGAGATGTCCAGCATTGTCCTGCTGGGATTCCTGGTGTCCGTGAGCCTGAAGGGAACAGGCCGCAGACCTCTTGCCGAAATATGAAGTTGGCTTGAAACTGCCTCAGGGGGAGGCCTCTTGCGGTCGACTGGGCTTGCTCGACGGAGCGTCACAGCGGTCGTGTGGGGTACGTACTGGGTTAAGGCCAGGGGTGGTGGGGAGCCACCCGGGAACCTGGTGACGGGCCCGGGCGTCCTATCCACCGAAGACCGTGCCCCATCCTCCCGCGGCGGAGGCGGAGAGTAGTACGCGCGACGGCAATCGCCAGACTTCGCCACCCCACGCCACGCCCGTGCTTCTGGTAGACGCAGTATGGGCGGACGGCCGCGGAGGCAGCCCACGCTCGACCCCTAGGGGTGTCCCTTGCCCGGTGCAGGGGTGTGATGCGCCAACAGGTACGCACAGTGAAGTGATCGACACATGTTGTGATGTGGACCACGGTGTTGCCAGGCGTGCAACGGAAAGGAACGAGCGCTCATGCGCGAGATCCTCGGAAGGCGACGCAGGCTCCTGTCCCGGCGACGCGAATCAGGGCCTGAGCTGATCGACGCGGCCCTGACCTTCGCCACCCAATGGCAGTGGCCCGTACTCCCGGGCGTGGCGGCGGACTCGCAGGGCAGGTCCCACTGCGGCTGCCCCGACCCCGAGTGCACTGTTCCGGGTGCCCACCCCTTCGACCCCGGCCTGCTCGCGGCCACCACCGACGAGCGGATGGTGCGCTGGTGGTGGAGCAACCGGCCGACCGCACCCATCGTGCTGGCCACCGGGGGCAAGGCGCCGTGCGCCGTCTCCCTGCCCGCCCTTCCCGCGGCCCGCGCCCTCGCCGCGCTCGACCGCCTCGGCATCCGCCTCGGCCCGGTGGTCGCAGGACCCGACCGCTGGTCGATCCTGGTCAAGCCGTACTCCCTGGAACAGCTGGGCGAGCTGCTGTACGCCAAGGACTTCGTCCCCGGCTCGCTGCGCTTCCACGGCGAGGGCGGCTACCTCGCGCTGCCCCCGTCGCGCACCGGCCAGGGCGAGATCCGCTGGGAGCGCGCTCCGCTGCCCGGCTCGGCCTCGCCGTGGGTGCCCGACGTCGAGGCCGTGGTGGACGCCGCGGTCGAGGCCCTCACTCGTACGGGTGTGAGCGCGCCGGAGATGTAGCGGTACCGGCGCGCGCCGCGCCCGCTTCCGCAGCCCCGGGACGTTATGTTCCGGGGCCATGCCGCGTCATGCCGGGGCCCGTGCCCGGACTCTGCGAAACACCCGACTGCTCGCGCTCGCGGGCGTCGTGCTGGCGGGCGCGGTCGTGCTGCCCCTGGCCATCGCAACCGCAGGGCCGGGCGGCTCCGGCACCACCACCGACATGAAGCGCGCCGCCGAACGGCACGCGACCGCCGGCGGGGCGGGCCGTGCTGCCGGGACGGATCCGGAGGAGGCCGCGCCGCCTTCTGCGGGGGACGAGGACGGGACCCCGGCGTCCGACGCGGCCGGTGAGGGCGGTGGCGAGGGCAACGGGAGGGGCAGCGGTGCCCCGGTGACGCCCGGCGGCATCCATCTGTCCACGGCCGTGCGCTGCGGTCCCGAACTCACCTCGCCCGAGGGCATCGAGGCGCAGACCTGCGTGGTGGCGCGGGGCGAGGACGTCTGGGCACGGACCTACTACCGCAACGCCACCGGGGGAGCCCTGCACGCGGTCCTCGCGCTCCTCGGCCCGGGCGGCCGCAGCGTCCGCATGCCGTGCGCGGCGGACGCCGGGGACGAGCCGGCGATCTGTGAGACGCCCAGGGGGCGCATCCGGGAGGACCTCGCCGGCTACTCGGCGGTCGCGGAATTCTCGCGGAGCGAGGGTCGGGGACCGCTGCTGCTGCGCTCCGGTAGCAACTCGCAGTCGTAAACGCGTAGTTGACCGCCGGCTCCGGTGCGTGAGCGGGTCCGGACGTGAAAAGACCCGGTTGCTGGCGACGGGGGATGCACCAGCAACCGGGCTACTGAAACGGTAACAAGAGATCGGCTGTTAGCAAATTCGATCTCGGGGATTCCGGTCACCTATTGGCTTGTCCGGACCGGGAGTTGTGGACGGAACGGGTTCCTGTGTCCACCTTCCGGGCCGCTGAACGACCGTTCAGCAGCGGCGATGCGGGACGGCCACGCCCTCGGGCGCGGCGTCCGTGGCGTTGGTCACGGCCCCTGCGGCGACCTGGTCCCGCCGGGGCGCAGCTTGGCCGCTGCCCGGCCCCGACGGGCCTCCACCGGTCCCGGGCAGCACGTGTTCGGCCGAGGGCCGAGCGCATGTCCGAGCGGGGGCAGCGGGTGTCCCGCGAGGCCCGGTGCCCGGTCGAGCCCCGGTCGGTGCCTGCCCGGCGGTGTTCGCCCCCGGCCTGGCCGGGGGGCCGGCCGAGGCCCGATCACGGCCCGGCCGGACAGGTACCGGCCCGAGGGTCAGCTCAGTGTGATCTGGCGGTTGGTCAGGCCGCCGCGCGCACGACGCTCGTCGGCGCTGAGCCGCGCGTCGGTGGCCAGCGCCTCGGCGAGCCGCTCGGCGAACTCCGCCGCCGGCTTCTCCACGTCGTCCGCGCCCGTCCCGCTCGGCAGGTCCCAGACCGGGACGGTCAGCCCGTGCGCGCGGAAGGAGCCGACCAGCCGGGTGCCCTCGCCGAGAGAGGAGCGTCCCGCGGCGTGCAGGCGCGCCAGGGCGTCCAGAAGCTGCTCCTCGGGATGCGGCATGACCCACCGCAGATGGTTCTTCTCCGGGGTCTCGCACCAGTAGGCGGCGTCCACCCCGGACAGTCTGACGGTCGGGATGGCCGCGGCGTTCGCCCGCTCCAGGGAGGCCGTGACGTCCGGCGTGGCGTTCTCCGGGTCCGGCACCCAGAACTCGAAGCCGCTGTGCACCACCGGTTCGAAGGGGGCGTTCAGGTCCAGCAGGTCCTGCAGCCGGGGCCCGTCGGCGGGGGCCCGGCGGGCCTTGACCGGCGTACCGGGGTCGGCGGACAGCGCACGCTGCAGGGTGTCGGCGAGATCGCGGCTGATGTCGCCGGACGAGGTGTCGTTCTGCAGGCCGAGCAGCACCGAGCCGTCGTCGCGGCGCAGGGCGGGCCAGGCCATGGGCAGCACGGTGGCCAGCGTGACCGACGGGACACCCTCGGGCAGGCCGTCCTTCAGCTTCAGCTCGGCGGTGGCTGCGGGCACCAGCTCGCGCAGCGCGATCCAGTCGCACTCGCCGGGCAGGCCCTCGAAGGGGCGGTGCACCAGCTCGGTCACGGCGTGCGCGGCGGCACGGCCGTGGCAGGCCTTGTAACGGCGGCCGCTGCCGCAGGGGCAGGGCTCGCGGGCACCGACGACCGGGATCTCTCCCTCGGTGAGCTGGGGCCGCTTGGCCTTCGTCTGGGGTCGCTTCTTGGCCATCGTGGGTGTCTCCCGGTTACAGCACTTCGCGTACGGCGCGAGCCTAGCCGCTCGCACCACGGGCCTCGGGACGCTGTGGACAGCGTGCCGGGGTGTGCGGCCGTGCGCCGGGGCGAGCCACCGGGCGGGCCGTCGGCCGTGCACCGGAGGCGTCAGGCGGACCTGGCGGCCCGGAGTCGTCAGTCGAGCTCGTCGAACGCGTCGGCGAATCCCAGGCCGGGTATGTCCGCGACCGCAGGCGCGGTGACGCGCGCGGCGAAGTCGTCGCGGCGGTGGCCCGCGTCCCGCTCCCACACCGCCGCGTGCACCACGACCCAGACCGTCACCTCGCCGGGCACCTCGTCGCGCACCCCCCAGTCGTCGGCCAGGGCGGCGATGATGTTCAGCCCGCGTCCGCCGTGCGCCGTGACCGAGGGGGTGGAGGGAGCCGGTCTGGTCGGGCCGCCTCCGTCCGTGACCTCCACGACGAGACGGCCCTGCTGATCGACACGCCAGGCGGCACGCACATCACCGTCCCCGGCCTGCGCGTCGCCCAGCGGGCGACCGTGCTTGCACGCGTTGCTCAGAAGCTCGGAAAGGATGAGTACGGCGTCGTCGATGACCGGGTCCGGCACCCCGCCCTCTCGCAGTTGAGTGCGCATCCGGTGCCGCGCCCGCCCTACGCCCGCAGGGCCATGGGGTACGGCCATGCTCGACGACGTGGGCACCTCCTGTGCCACCACCAACGCCACCCCCGAGACCTCCTTCGCCCCACGCCACGGAGTGGATGCCCCATTGGCCTGAACCGGAAACCGGCCAATCCAAGTGGGGCGACGCATTCGACAGGAGTGAACACGCAGTGAACGCGCCGGAGCACTCCCCGTAATCATGTGGCTGGATTTCGTCGGTGTGGCCGAGACGTGAGGATCCTCCGGGGTTCGGATGCGAGTCAAGAGGTGTGCGCGACGGCTGCTTCCGTGGTTGTTGCCACGGCCGTCTCCCCGCACGTCCCCGCACGCGTGCCGCCGCCCGGCCGCCCCACCGCACCCTGCTTCAGCGTCTCAGTCGATTCAGCGTTTCAGCGCCCGAGCTGGTCGAGCACCGCGCGCGGCCGGTTGGTGATGATGGCGTCCACGCCGAGCCCGAGGCACAGATCCACGTCCCTCGGGTCGTTGACGGTCCACACGTGCACCTGGTGGCCGTTCTGCTTGAGGCGCTCGATGTACCCGGGGTGGCTGCGCACGATCCGGATCGAGGGGCCCGCGATCCGCACCCCTGTCGGCAGCCGTCCGTCGCGCAGCCGGGGCGAGACGAACTGCATGAGGTACACCGTCGGCAGCGTCGGTGCCGCGGCCCGCACCCGGTGCAGGGAGCGCGCGGAGAAGCTCATCACCCGCACCGGGGACTCCTCCGGACGGGCCGGGGCGTCGAGCCCGAAGCGCTTGAGCAGGAGCAGCAGCCGCTCCTCCACCTGCCCCGCCCACCGCGTGGGGTGCTTGGTCTCGATCGCCAGCTCCACGCGGCGTCCGGCGTCGGCGACCAGCTCCAGCAGCCGCTCGAGGGTGAGGACGGAGGTCGCCTCCCGGTCCTCGGGCCGGTGCTCCCAGTCCGGCTCCTCCGTGCGGCCGGCCGCCGAGCCGCGGGTCTTCCAGGCGCCGAAGTCCAGCGCCGCCAGATCGGACAGCTCCATCGCGGAGACCGCGCCGCGGCCGTTGGACGTACGGTTGACCCGGCGGTCGTGTACGCACACCAGGTGACCGTCGGCGGTCAGGCGCACATCGCACTCGAGCGCGTCCGCGCCGTCCTCGATCGCCTTGCGGTACGCGGCCAGGGTGTGCTCGGGGGCGTCCTCGGAGGCTCCCCGGTGGGCTACGACTTGGGTCAGGTGCTGCCGTGCGTGGGTCACCGCGTCATGGTGCCACCGCGCCGGGGCAGACGTGAGGTCGGAGGAGTTCCGGCGGCGAGAACGTGATCGACGTCCGGTCGGAGGCATAGCGATGGCGAACCTTTAGCGAGTAATGCCCTATATAAGGAATGGTCCCGGACCCACAGGAACGGCTTATGGTGCCCTGACAGCGTGTGGGAAATGCTGACGTCGTACAAAGAGACCCAGACCCGCACAGCCCCAGCGCGCCCGAAGCTCGTCGACAGCGTGAGCGGACGTGAGCGAGCGTGACCGAGTGCGAACGACTTGCACCAGCCGTGGATCGAGGAGAAGAGCTGTGAGCACCGAGAACGAGGGCACCGCGGTACCCCCGGCCCCGTCCGCACCGCCCACACCGGTGGATGCTCCCGCTGCTCCTGCACACCAGGAGCACCCGGCTCCGGACAGGGGCACCGATCCCACGACCCCCCTGCCTCCCGTCCCGCCGGAGTCGCCCCGGACGCCCGGGGCCCACGGCGACCACGGCGCATCCGGCATGCACAGCGCGTCCGACGACACCGGCGCACCAGGCGGCCCCGCCGGCCACGGCACGCCCGGACCGGCCTCCGGCTCCTCGTCCGCTCCGGACCCCTCCTGGCCTCCGCCCCCGCCGGGCGGCGGCTCGCCCCATGACGGCGGCGCCGGCCACGGTGGCTGGGGCTCCACGTACCAGCAGTCCGCGCCCGGCCCGAAGAAGAACGGCCGCGGCGGTCTGCTGGCGGCGGTCCTGGTGGCCGCCCTGGTCGCGGGCGGCCTCGGCGGCGGACTCGGCTACACCCTGGCCAAGAACAACGACGACACCTCCTCCACCACGGTCTCCGCGTCCACCAGCGGCGGCGACGTCAAGCGCGAGCCGGGCACGGTCGCCGCGGTGGTCGCCAAGGCGCTGCCGAGCACGGTCACCATCGAGGCCGAGAGCAGCAGCGGCGAGGGCGGCACCGGCACCGGCTTCGTCTTCGACAAGCAGGGCCACATCGCCACCAACAACCATGTCGTCGCCGACGCGGTCGACGGCGGCCGGCTGTCGGCGACGTTCCCGGACGGCAAGAAGTACGAGGCCGAGGTCGTCGGCAACGCCCAGGGCTACGACGTCGCCGTCATCAAGCTCAAGAACGCCCCGTCGGACCTCAAGCCGCTCACCCTGGGCAACTCCGACGAGGTGGCGGTCGGCGACTCCACCATCGCGATCGGCGCGCCCTTCGGCCTGTCCAACACGGTGACCACCGGCATCATCAGCGCCAAGAACCGCCCGGTCGCCTCCAGCGACGGCAGCGGCAGCCAGGCCTCCTACATGAGCGCCCTGCAGACCGACGCCTCCATCAACCCGGGCAACTCCGGCGGACCTCTGCTGGACGCGCAGGGCAATGTGATCGGCATCAACTCCGCCATCCAGTCCACCAGCAACGGCGGTTTCGGCACCGGCCAGGCCGGCTCGATCGGCCTCGGCTTCGCCATCCCGATCAACCAGGCCAAGTTCGTCGCCCAGGAACTCATCAAGACGGGCAAGCCGGTGTACGCCAAGATCGGCGCCTCGGTCTCCCTGCAGGAGAACACCGGCGGCGCGAAGATCACCGAGCAGGGCGCCGGCGGCGCCGAGGCGGTCGACCCGGGCGGCCCCGCCGACAAGGCCGGCCTGCGGCCCGGTGACGTCATCACCAAGCTCGACGACCGCGTCATCGACTCCGGCCCCACCCTGATCGGCGAGATCTGGACCCACAAGCCGGGCGACCGGGTCACGATCACCTACGAACGCGACGGCAAGGAGCACACCACCGAACTCACCCTGGGCGCCCGCGTCGGCGACAACTGACCCCACCGCGCCCCGGCCGACCCGTTACTCTTGACCCCGCGCCGCCGATCACGGTCCGGCGCGAGGAGGTGTGCCCGAGCGGCCTAAGGGAACGGTCTTGAAAACCGTCGTCGTGGCGACACGACCGTGGGTTCAAATCCCACCGCCTCCGCAAGTCAGAGACGTCCTGGTCAGAAGGGGTGCTCCGGTCGCCGGAGCACCCCTGCGGCGTGCAAGCTGCTCACCCTTTCTCGCCCGTATCCCAGTGCTGACCAGTGCGTATGGGCCATCCGTGGACCAGCCTCAGGGCTGCTCTCCCTGCGCCCGAGCGAGTGGCTGGGAGTACGCCCATCAGAAACTTGGTGGCCGCCTGCCCGACTGCCGGGGACAGGGCGTCCGGCCGCGGAGCCCAATGGCTTCGGCTGGATGCGTGGACGACGAACGAGGGACGACAGCCCGCGAAGGCAACGCGGTGAACGGCGGACCACGGATTCACGGACCGCACCGCGCCGGCATATCTCCCCTCGGCGGCGTACATGTTTGTCGAGCGGAGGTTCACGCTGGACGACCGAGCTGGCCGCGGTGAGGGGCAGTGGCACATCTGACGATGGAGTGCAGCCCACCCAGCTGAGGGAGGGCTGCTGCGCTGCGACACCGCTCAGGCGTTCCCCCACGCTTCGAAGAATCGCTCGCGGTCTTCCTCTGTCTCGTGCGTCCGCCGACTGGCGAGCAGGACATGCCAGGCAGTGGTCTCGGCGTCACGCAGCCACAATTCGCCGAGATAACGGCTCCCCGCCGCGAAGGTGTTGTGCTCCAGTGCGCCGCCTATGACTTCGGCCACGGCCTCGCGCTGCTGGTCGTCGAGTTCTCCCAGGAAGCTGAGCACGCGGCCGGCGATGCCTCCTTCGTTTCCGTTGACCAGATAGTTGAAGAAGGGGCACCCGCGTTGGCGGGGTCAATGTTCAGAGCGGCCATGCCTCCCGCCTCCCTGAGCGAATGCCAGAACTCACGCCCTTCGGTGGTGCCTGGCAGGGGAAGAGCGGCGAAGAGGTCCGCCAGATGGCCGTTGGCTGCGTGGTTGTACGCGATGTCGCAGGCTGCCGCGGCGGCGATCTCCGCGACGTGCTCTGTGTTCAGCCCTCCGCCTTCCGGCCAGGTCAGTGGAGTGTTGAGCTTGCGGGTGAGGTGCTGGGTTAGTTCGTCATCTTTGTGCAGGTATCGCCGGACGATCACAAGTTCCCCCGGTTCAGGGCCGGATGGTGTACGAGACGGCTTCCTCCATGTACCAGTCTGCGCAGCTGGGCGGTGATCCGCTTGAGTAGGTGAGTACGACCGAAAAGCCCCGGGGCGTTGACCTAATACAGGTTGATCATCTTGCAGCTCACCGCAGCCGCGATCGCGGGTCTCATGCCTGTGATGGCGGCATTGCCTACGACCCTCAGGGGCAGACCCCCTTCGGTTGTCCTTGACCGGCTTCGGCGTGATGGTGGCCAGCGTGTCAGCGATGCTCGCACGGTGCTTGGCCGAGGCGCCGGGCCACTTCATCTCCGCGTACGTGCGCGTATGGGCATACCACGTGGTGGAGTTGAGCGCCTGCACCTCCGAGGCGGGCAGGCCGGTTTCCGTGTCGAACTGTTCAGGTTGCGCAGAGCGGTCAGCAGCTCCGAGCACCGACCGTCATCCTGAGCCTTGATCTTGTCACTCTTGGAGAAGGGCCGGTGGCCCGCCCGCCAGCGGAGCTGCTAGGCCGCCACGCGGTCGGGCCGCTTGCGGGATGCCCTTGCCGTCCCTGTCCCTGGCCGGCAGCGGCAACTCTCCGGTGAGCTGGGTGCGCCGTCAGCACGCTTCGCGTCCTCGCAGTGGTGGGCGGTCTCGCCCTTGGCCTGCGCCGCCGCGAACCGCCGGGCGCCGTGGGCGTCGGTCAGGCAGCCGCCCCGGCCGTGCGTGGACCGCACCGCGAGGGACACCAGGTAGACCGTGGCGTGGTGGCGATGCGGTCGGTGAGGTCTTCTTGTTCCTGTTCCTGTTCCAGCTCCGCGATCCGCTCGTTGCTGTCCCTGCAGGCGCAGGCCCCCTCCGCACTCTCGAGACGCAGCGCAGAGGGGGCCTTCCTGATGGGGCGCAGTCCTATGCTTACCCGCGCGGCGCGGCCGGCTTCGGCTGTGTCACCGCGTCCGGTCCCCGTTCGCCCGGCGACGGAGGGCGGCGGCGCCGATGCATGTGGCAATGACGGCTCCCACAAGGACGAACGCCCACACGGGCGCGTCAACCGTGCGCAGCACCAGCGCGCAGAGCACGCTCACGACCGCAATGACCAGCGCCGCTACGTGGTTTCTCATGACCCCTCAGTACTTGCAGTTCTTGTCACTGACGATCTTCCACTTGCGCTTGGAACCGAACTTGTTCTGGTAACACTTCTTAGGCTTGAGCTTCTTCACCGCCTCGTACGTCGGGAAGAGCACCTTGCCGCCGATGGCGAGGCCGCAGGCGGTGCCGAGTACGAGCCTCGCTTTGCCGCAGATGTAGGCCAGGCCGACTTCCGCGCCGAAGCCGACCGCCAGGGCAGTCGCACCGAGTTCATGCCCCCACATGTTGATGTAGACGCCCCAGCCGAAGGTGATCTTCGGGTCTGCCACCACCGGGAAGGCCGTGTCCGGGGCCGTGTAGATCTCTTGGAGAAGGGTGTGACCGTCTGCCGTGTAGCGAGTCGGCACGGGCCGACCCTGCGCGTCCTTCGCCCAAGGGGCGGCAATGGAGCCGGCGACCGACTCCTCCCCTCCCTCTCCTGCCTCGATGATGTCGAACCCGCCGTCGTCCTTCGGGCGCAGCCAGGTCTCGTCCGGGAGATCGAGCTCGAACCGGTGCTTGGTGGAGGCCGCACTGCTCTTGAGTGTGACGAGCGTCCGGACGGAGCCGTCGCGCGTCGGCTGGACGGCGAGGTCCACGGAGGAAGCGGCGTCCGGATAGACCACAGTGCCGCTGCCTGCCTTGACGCCGCTCACAGCCTTGGCGCCGGCCAACGTGAGCGAGACCCGGTCACCGCTGTTGTTTCCCACCTCCACTCCGCCGGTGGCCTTGGCCGGAGCTGTGATGGTCACGGACTCCGCGTCACGCTCGATGGTCGCTTGCGCGGCGGCATCCGACCGCTCGTGCGACGGGGCAAGATCTTCCGTGCCTGTGGCGCGTTCCACGACAACCGCGGCCTGCTCGACGGAAGGTGATGACGGACCGTCAGCGGCGATGGCCGGAGCGGTGGTCGCAACCAGAGCAGCCGCCGTGATTGCCCCGATCCCTGCGAGTGGATGTCGACGCGGCGTTGTTCGGAGCAACGTTCCCCCTGTTTTCGATTGAATGATCTTCACCAGCGTGGTCAGCGCTGATGGCAAAGGCGATCTTCTGTGCAGCTCATGCGGTTGTAAAGTGCGAGTGAGAAGGGTCACTGGCCGGGCGGCGTTGAGGGGCGCCAAGCAGGACTGTGCGGCTCGGCGTAGCAATTCTGCAGGTCAGAGAGTGTCCGGCTGTAAGAAGCGAGCTGGTCTTGCCAACCGTCGTCGTGGCAACACGACCGTGGGTTCACATCCCGCCGCCTCCCCGCGACAAGACGTGACAACGGCCTTGGCCTGAACGGACGGCCGGGGTCGTTCTCCTATCGGGGAGCGGTCGCCGCGGCGATGAACATCGGCAGGGCGAGGAAGAGACGGTCGGTCTCCGCCCGGGCACGTTGCTCGGTGAGCCAGCGGTCCGCCTGCTCGGATGTGACGGCACCTGCGGAGCGGGCCGCTCTGGACAGCCCGGTGAGCAGGGGCAGCATCTCCGGTCCGGTGAACACGTCGGTCCGTATCTCGGCCGTCACGTCGTCGAAGCCGGCGTCCAGGAGCAGGTTGCGGTACCGGCGGGCGGCGCGCGGGCTGCTGACCAGGTCGGCGCGGGCGTGCACGATGGTGCGGGTGAGGGCCGGGTCGTCGGAATCGATGACGAGGGTGTCCCAGTCCTGACCGACCAGCACGATCCGCCCGCCGGGCGCGAGCACCCTGCGGGCTTCGGCCAAGGCGCGGGCGGGGTCGGCCAGTTCGTGGAACACCTTGTCGGCCCGGTAGGCGTGCACCGACGTGTCCGGCAGCGGCAGCTCGTACGCGTCCGCGAGGTGGAAGTCCGCCTCGGGCCACCGGCTGCGGGCGATGGCGATCATGTGCTCGTCCGGGTCCATGCCCAGGGCCTTCGCGCCCCGTTCGGCCAGTTCCGCCACGGCTCGTCCGGCGCCGCAGCCCACGTCCACCACCTTCGTGCCGGGGCCGGCGGCGAGCAGGTCGTAGGAGCGGACCCGCAGTGCCGTGCTGCCCGGCAGCCGGTCCAGCGCGTCGAGGCGTGCGACGAGTCCGGCCGTTTCCTCGGTCTTCTGCTCGCTCATGCGGGTCAGGGTGTGACTTGATGTCGGCATGAGGTCAAGCGAGAACGGGATGCCGGAGGATCGCGCGGGCGCGTCCATGAAGACGTCCATGGAGACGTCCATGGAGACGTCCGTGGAGACGTCCATGGAGACGTCCGTGGAGACGTCCGTGGAGACGTCCATGGAGACGTCCGTGGAGACGTCTGGGGATGCGTCCGCGCATACGCCCGTGCATACGTCCATGAGCGCGTCCATGAGCATCGGCGCCCTCGCCGAACGCTTCGGGCTGGCCGCGCACGTCCTGCGGCACTGGGAGGCGACGGGGCTGCTGACTCCCGCCCGTGACTCCGCAGGCCGGCGCCGCTACGGAAGCGACGACCTCACTCGCGTCGCCGTCATCCTGCGGGCCAAGAAGGCGGGGCTGTCCCTCAGCACCATCCGCGCGCTGATCGCGGCCGGTGATCCCGCCAGGCGCCGGGACATCCTGAGTGCGGAGGCCGAGGCGCTGCGCGCTCGCATCGCGGCGGCGCAGGCTTCCCTCGACCTGATCGAATGCGCCCTCGGTTGCGACCACGCGGACTTCACCCGGTGCGACCACTACAGGAGGGCGGTCGCGGAGCAGGGGGAGGCGAGCACACGGGGCCCATCTGAGTAGCCGTACTCATGTGCCGTGGTCACGGCAACGCCACTCTGGCTGGGGGACTTGGCGAGCTTCGGCGGAGGGGACGGGACGGGTGGGCATGAGACGGGGGGATGAGCCGTCGACCGGGGTGCAGGTCTGGGCGAGCGTGATGCTGGTCGTCGCCGACCTGATGCTCATTGCCTGGGCGGTGTTCGGGGTCGGGATCGCCGGGTGGGCCGACAGCTATGAGGGCGACGGGGCGTCATCGGGGGCGGCGGAGGCGGCCTCGGATGCCTCGTGGTTCCTGCTGGGCAGTGGTGTGCTCACGGGTGGGGGACTGCTCGCGCTGGGGTGGCGTATCCCGGGGATCGTGC
Organism: Streptomyces composti; assembly: GCF_012034205.1. GTDB lineage: Bacteria > Actinomycetota > Actinomycetes > Streptomycetales > Streptomycetaceae > Streptomyces > Streptomyces composti. The sequence goes on along the minus strand of NZ_JAATEM010000033.1, from coordinate 20,007 downwards.
AGCTGGTGGTGCTCGTGGGTGGGGCGATGCTGGTTTCCGGGCTGGGGTCCGTGCAGTGACTGACGCCGGACCCGAGCAGGGACTGCGGCCTCAGTCCTCGTCGGAGGGACCGCGCCGGCCGTCGGCGGTCAGCGGGCCGACGACGACCTTCTCGACCCGCCCCGCGGCGAAGTGGATCCAGGTGGCGAGGCCGACCTGCGGAGTGTCCGCGTAGACCCAGGCCTCGGAGCGGTTCTTCCGCCGCCGGCGGAGGAAGCCGAGCCTGCGGCGGCTCGAGTACAGGGCCAGGTATTCGTTGTCGTCGACCGAGTGCGAAGGTTTGCCGAGCAGCTGCCTGACCTGTTGGGCTGTCATGCCCGTCGCCACGGTGGTCATGGGGCGCACCCTAGTGAGCGCCCGTGCACCGTGCCGTCGCCGTCACAGGATCTCCTCAACGGGCCGGTACGCGAGGGGGATCTCCTCGTCCACCGCCAGCCCTTCCCAGGGCAGCTCCCTCAGCTCCCGCAGCGCCTGCAGCGCGGGCTCCGCGGCGCAGCACGAGGGGGTGCGGGCGGTCGGCTGGAACCAGACGACGGTGAGGCGGGAGCGGTACCGGGCGTGGTGGCGGGCGGGGCGGACGGGCTCGGAGCGGAAGCTGCCGAGGCAGGCGACGGCGGGGAGGACCTCCACGGGGCCGGAGGAGCCCGGGTACTGGTCGGGGTACTCACGCTGCGGCGGGATCAGATGCACCGGGGCACCGGGGTAGGCCTGTTCGGCGGCGACGAGCAGCTGGCGGATCCTGTCGTCGTTGACCGGTCGGCAGGGGTAGGCGGCGAGCGGTCCGCCGTAGGTCGAGGACATGTGCAGTTCGGCGAGGTGCACCGCTCTGCCGGAGGTGAGGACGAGGCGGGCGAGTGACATGGCCGGCACTCGGGGACGGTGGTGCATCGGGCTCTCTCGGTGGTGCGAGCGGTGCTGTGCGAGCGGTGCTGTGCGAGGGCTGCGGTGCGAGCGGTGCCGTGCGAGCGCTGCCTGGTCGCCCGCTGGTCGCGGGTGGGGCGGCTGGTCGGGCGGGGGCGTGTCACTCGGCGGTTGCGCGGCTCCCGGGTGGTTCGGAGCGGGGCTCGGGGCGGCTCGGGGACTGCCGGGGCCGGTTCACGGGCGGTGTCCCGTCATCCGTGCCCCGTCATCCGTGCCGCGGAGGCGATCGTGGCGCGGGCCTCGCGTTCGGACAGTCCCGTGTCGAGGGCCGCCTCGACGAGCGGGTCCACCAGGGCGGGCCCGATCCCGTCCTCGTAGGCGCGGCAGGCGGCCCAGAAGAGCCGGGTGTTGCGCTGGCCCTCGTGCGCGGCGAGGACGAACTGGACCAGGCCCTGGCCGTGGCTGCCGGTCGAGACGGGTGTGGGGTGGTGGTGCCGGGGCGGCGGCAGGAGGAGGCGCAGCAGGGCGCGCGGGCAGGGGGCGGGGGCGAGGTGGGCCGTGCCGGGGGCGGTGGTGTAGCTGCCGTGTTCGGTCCGGGAACCGGGGCCGACGAGGTAGCCGCCGGCGCCTCGGATGTCGATGCCGGGGGCCAGGCGGCCCGCGGAGTTGGGCACCACGACGTCCGGCGGGCCGCTGAGCCACAGGTGGCGGCCGCCGGACGGGGTGAGGACGACCACCGTGGGCGGGATCGTGAACAGGTGGCGCAGGGCCAGCTCGCGCAGCGCCGCGGAGGAATCCGCTCCGTTCTTGGTGTCCAGGTCGATGCCGATGAGGTGGTGCGGCGGCAGACCACAGGCGATGCCGTAGCCGGTGGCCCAGGGGGCGGCGGCGAACATCTCGCGGATGCGTGCGGGGTCGGTGGAGGCGTCGTGGACGCCGTGGCCGAAGCGCCCGCACTCGCCACGGCAGGGCGGTGCCGCCGGGGCGGGGTCGTCGCGGTGCGGGGAGCGCAGCGCCGGCAGCTTGGTGCGGGACAGGGGGATGACGGCCAGTCCGCGTTCGGCGGCTGACAGGGCGTGTGCGAGGGCCAGCGTCGTGGCCTGCCGGTCGGTGGTGGCCATGCCTCTATGTTCGTACGTACGTTCGAAAAAGGAAAGGGGGAGCCGGGGGGACACGCCGGGCGGATCCGGGGTCCGCGCAGGGTGCCGGAACGCTTCCTCCCTTGCGCGGCTTGGTGGCCGGTGCGCCCGCCTCATGTGATCTGTGACTCAAGAGGCGCGAAGGGGTTTATCGACTAGTCGTCACGCTTGCGTGCGAAGAGCGGCTTCCGGGGTGGTTCGCCGGGGATTCGGTGGGCAACTCTGATCACGCGACGTCGTGCACAGCACCAGGGCGATCGGCCGAAGTCCCTGGTGGGAGCCGTACTTCACGCACTGTCCGGCACACACGGCCACGAGCCGGTGGGTCTTGTTCTGGAGGGAACACAACATGGCAAGCATCCGTACCGCCCGCGTCATCGCCGCCGTCTCCGCGCTTCCGCTCGCGGCAGCCCTGTTCACCGGTGTCGCGTCGGCGGACAACGGAGCCTTCGCGGACGACGGTTCGAACGCCACGGCCGCGACCGCCGACGCCGGCGTCCTCGGCAGCGGCGTCGGCGGCGACAACTTCGGCAACTCGTCGACCACCAACCAGCAGGCCATCGGCTCCGGTGCCTCGAACCAGAGCAACACCGCTCAGGTCGACGGCTCGGCGTTCACGGCGGTCAACCAGGGCAACGACAACGTGGCCGTCAGCTTCTCGCCGCTGTGGTGGTGAGGTGAGAGGGCCGCCATCGGCCCTCTGCGGAAACTGTGGGTGTGCTTCGTGGGGTGCAATGCGTCTGCGCGGCGGTGCTTCGGTGCCGCCGCGCAGGCGTTTGTGGGGGGAGTGAGCTTGACAGCCGGCGGGCACGGATCCAATCTGACGACCGGTCAGGTTTGGGGGGCGGAGAAGCGGAGTCGGATGCTGCTCGGCCCGAGGACCGGCGAGGAGCGCGGGACCGCCCGTTCGTGCTGATGCAGCTGGTGGAGTCCGGCTTCTGCGCACGGGGTGAGGGGGCGGACTTCGTCGCCGGGGAACGGCTGCCGCTGAACCGGCACGGCGGGCAGCTGGGGGAGGCCTGCCCGCACGGGATGAACGGTCTGGCGGAGGCGGTGCGGCAGATACGCGGGCCTCGGTGAATCCGGTGCCGGGCGCGGAAAGAGTCCTGGTGACGGCGGGGACGGGGGTGCCCACCTCGGGGCTGGTGCTGACCGCGGACGGCTGATCCGGGACGCCTGGAGACCGCTGATCCCGAACGCCCGGAGATCCGGTCTCCGGCGCGTGCCGGGGGCGGCTCTCAGGGATGAACCCGCACGATCCCTCATCCTCCGGTCCACCCAGAGGAGGTGTGGCGGGCCCCACCCCTACAACCTGAGGGGGACGCGGCTTCGGGACCTGCGGGCGATCCGCCGGACATGCCCCCGCTCATAGCGTTGAGTCATGACCACACCCGTCTGCACCAGCGCTTCGAACGCCGCTGCTCCAGCGACGCAGACCCTCGCGTACCCGTCGTTCGCGTCGTACATGAGGGCCCGCCAGCCGGTGCTTCTGCGTACCGCTCGGTCCCTCACCGGGAACTCCAGCGACGCGGAGGACCTGCTGCAGACCGCGCTCACCAAGACCTTCGTCGCCTGGGAGCGGATACAGGACCACCGTGCGCTGGACGGCTATGTGCGCCGGGCGCTGGTGAACACCCGCACCTCGCAGTGGCGCAAGCGCAAGGTGGACGAGTTCGCCTGCGACGAGGTGCCCGAGCCGGAGCCGCGGCCCGCCGGGGCCGACCCGGCCGAGCAGCAGGCGCTGCGCGACGCGATGTGGCGCGCGGTCATGCGGCTGCCGGCGCGGCAGCGGGCGATGGTGGTGCTGCGGTACTACGAGGATCTCAGCGAGGTCCAGACGGCCGAGGTGCTCGGCGTGTCGGTGGGCACGGTGAAGTCGGCGGTGTCGCGGGCGCTCGGCAAGCTGCGCGACGACCCTGAGCTGGGGGTTGTTCGGTCCTGACGGGATACGTCGTGCTCCGGGCTTTGATCGATCATCCGCTCCCCTAGTGACATACCGCGCGGTATGTGCGCAGAATCAGCGCAACCGCTACCGCCGCGTAGGCAATGTCGCCCAGGAGGACGCCGTGCTGAGCACCATGCAGGACGTACCGCTGCTGATCTCGAGGATCCTGACCCATGGGTCGACGATCCACGGCACATCCGCGGTGACCACCTGGACCGGCGAGGGTGAGCCGCACCGCCGCAGCTACGCGGAGATCGGATCCCGCGCGGCCCAGCTGGCCCACGCCCTGCGCGACGATCTCCAGGTGACCGGCGACGAGCGCGTGGCCACCCTGATGTGGAACAACGCCGAGCACGTGGAGGCGTACTTCGCCATCCCCTCCATGGGCGCCGTGCTGCACACGCTGAACCTGCGCCTTCCCGCGGAGCAGCTGGCCTGGATCGTCCATCACGCCGCGGACCGGGTGGTCATCGTCAACGGGTCGCTGATCCCGCTGCTGGCTCCGCTGCTGCCGCATCTGAAGACGGTCGAGCACGTCGTGGTCTCCGGTCCCGGCGACCGCGCCCCTCTCGCGGACGCCCCCGTCCAGGTGCACGAGTACGAGGACCTGCTCGCCGGGAAGCCTGTCTCCTTCGACTGGCCCGAGCTGGATGAACGTTCCGCCGCCGCGATGTGCTACACCTCCGGCACCACCGGCGACCCCAAGGGCGTGGTCTACAGCCACCGTTCGATCTACCTGCACTCCATGCAGGTCAACATGGCCCAGTCGATGGGCCTGACCGACCAGGACACCTCGCTGGTGGTGGTCCCGCAGTTCCACGTCAACGCCTGGGGCCTGCCGCACGCCACCTTCATGACCGGCGTCAACATGCTGATGCCGGACCGCTTCCTGCAGCCCGCCCCGCTCGCCGCGATGATCGAGAGCGAGAAGCCCACCCACGCCGCGGCCGTCCCCACCATCTGGCAGGGCCTGCTCGCCGAGCTCAACGCCCACCCGCGGAACGTCTCCTCGCTCACCCAGGTCACCATCGGCGGCTCGGCCTGTCCCCCGTCGCTGATGGAGGCGTTCGACAAGCTGGGCATGCGGGTCTGCCACGCCTGGGGCATGACCGAGACCTCCCCGCTCGGCACCGTCGCCCGTCCGCCGGCCCACGCGGTCGGCACCGACGAGGAGTTCGGCTACCGGCTGACCCAGGGCCGCTTCCCGGCCGGTGTCGAGGCGCGGCTGACCGGCCCCGGCGGCGAGCGTCTGCCGTGGGACGGGGAGTCCGCGGGCGAGCTGGAGGTGCGCGGCCCCTGGATCGCGGGCGCCTACTACAACGGCCCCGACGCCGAACCGCTGCGCCCCGAGGACAAGTTCAGCCCCGACGGCTGGCTCAAGACCGGCGACGTCGGCACCATCAGCCCGGACGGCTACCTCACCCTCACCGACCGGGCCAAGGACGTCATCAAGTCCGGCGGCGAGTGGATCTCCTCGGTCGAGCTGGAGAACGCGCTGATGGCCCACCCGGACGTGGCCGAGGCCGCGGTCGTGGCGGTGCCGGACGAGAAGTGGGGCGAGCGCCCGCTGGCCACGGTGGTCCTCAAGGAGGGCGCCACCGCCGACTTCGCCGCCCTGCGCGCCTTCCTCGCGGAGGAGCGCAAGATCGCCAAGTGGCAGCTGCCCGAGCGCTGGACGGTGATCGAGGCGGTGCCGAAGACCAGCGTGGGCAAGTTCGACAAGAAGGTGCTGCGCCGCCAGTACGCGGAAGGCGAGCTGGACGTCACCCTGCTGTGAGCTTCCCGCCGGGGCCGGTGCCGGAGGGCTGATGACCGGCCGCCGCTGAGAGGCGACCGCTGAGAACTGAGAGGCCGTGGCGCCGGACAGGCGGGACTACGTGACAGGGAGTCCCCCGTCCGGCGCCACGGCGTTCCGCTGCCCTCTCCGGGCACGCGGCAGGTGGGCTCAGTTGGTGCCGATGCGGGCGAGCAGATCGACGATCCGGGACTGCACCTCGGTGCTGGTGGAGCGCTCCGCGAGGAACAGCACGGTCTCCCCCGAGGCCAGCCGCGGCAGGTCGGCCGGGTCGACGGCGGCGGTGTAGACGACGAGCGGGGTGCGGTTGAGCTGCCCGTTCGCCCGCAGCCAGTCGACGATCCCGGCGGGACCCGCCTGCTGCGGTTGCACCCGCATCAGGTCCATCACCACGAGGTTCGGCCGGAACTGCCCCGCCAGCGCCACCGCGTCGGCGTCGCTCGCGGCCCGCGCCACCTGCATGCCGCGCCGCTCCAGCGTCGCCGTCAGCGCCAGCGCTATCTCGGCGTGCTCCTCGATCAGCAGCACCCGCGGCGGATGCTGCTCGCTGTCGCGCGGCGCCAGCGCCTTCAGCAGCACGGCGGGATCGGCGCCGTAGGCCGCGTCGCGCGAGGCCTGCCCGAGCCCGGCCGTGACCAGCACCGGCACCTCGGCGGCGACCGCCGCCTGACGCAGCGACTGCAGTGCCGTGCGGGTGATCGGACCGGTCAGCGGGTCCACGAACAGCGCGGCCGGGAACGCCGCGATCTGCGCGTCGACCTCCTCGCGCGAGTTCACGATCACCGGCCGGTAGCCGCGGTCGCTCAGCGCCTGCTGGGTGGAGGCGTCCGGAGCCGGCCACACCAGCAGCCGGCGCGGGTTGTCCAGCGGCTCCGGCGGCAGCTCGTCGTCCATCGGCACCGGACGCGGCGGGTCCGCCACCTCCACGGCCCCACCAGGACCGTCCAGCGGCTCGGGGCCCTCGGCCGCGTCGGCGTCGGGCGCGCCTATCGCGTACGAGCGCCCGGCGCCCCGCGTCGCCGGGGCGAGCCGTGACTGGCCGCCCTGCGTGGCCGGGGCGAGGCGGGACTGGCCGCCCTGCGTGGCCGGGGCGAGGCGGGACTGGCCGCCCTGCGTGGCCGGGGCGAGGCGGGACTGGCCGCCCTGCGTGGCCGGGGCGAGGCGGGACTGGCCGCCCGCCGTGTGCTGCGCCTGCTGACCCGGCGCCGCGGACTCGGCGGCGGCCGCCGGCTGCTGGGGACGCGCGCTCTGCTCTGCGGTCGCGGGGGTGGAAGCGGACGCCTCCGTGCGGTTGCCGAGCTTGCGGCGGCGGCCCGAGCCGCCCGGCTGGTGCGGGGGCGGGGTCGCGGCCGGCAGCGGCTGCTGCACCTGTGCGGCCTGGCGGTTGAAGGGGACGCCCTGCCCCAGGGTCCGCACGCTGATCGCGCGGCCCTGGGTCGAGTTCGGGTCCACCGGCGCGGCGGCCTCCGCGGGCAGCGGCTGCGCGGCCCGCTGGGCGGCGGCACCCTCGGGCGGCAGCGGCGTGCCCGGCGCGGGGGTCTGCTGAGCCGGGGGCTGGGCGGGCTGGGCGGGCTGTGCGGGCGTACCGGTGCCGGAGGTGTCACCGGCGGCGGGCCACTGCTGCGGAGCCGGGGCGGGCGTGCCGCCCGGCGGGGTGCCCTGACCGGGGGCGGCCTCGGCGGGCAGCGGCTGCGCGGCACCGGCGGGCGCCGGCTGGGGCAGCGGTCCCGCGGCTGCGACCTGCGGCTGGTTCACGGCCGGCGCCTGAGCCTGAGCACCGGGGGCGGGTGCCGGTCCCTGGGCGGGTGCCTGAGCTGCTGCCTGAGCCGGGGCCTGAGGGGGAGGCATCTGGCCCGGGGCGGGCAGCGGCATGCCCTGACCGGTGGTGCCCTGCTGGGCCTGTGCGGCCTGCGGTGCCCCCACCGCGCCGTTCGGCGGCAGCGGGGCCGCCGGCGGTGCGGCGTTCGGCGAGGCGGTCCGCGCGGGCTGCGGCGTGGCGTTCGGCGAGGCGGCGGCACCCTGGGGCGGCACCGGTGCGGCCTGCGGGGCGGCGCCGTTCGGCGATACGGGAACGCCGGGCACCGGCGCAGCGGCACCCGGCTCATGCCCCGGAACTGCCTGCGGCAGCGCGTCGGCGCCCGCGGGAGCGCCGGCGCCGTCCGGCGGCACGGGCCCGCCCTGCGGCGCCCCGGCCGCGTGCTGCGGACCCGGCGTCTGCTGAGTTCCCTGCGGGGGCACCGGGGCGCTCTGCGCCGGCACCGTCACGCCCTGGGGGGCCGCCATCACCGGGTTCGGGGGAATGGTCACCCCGTGCGCCGGGACGGGAGCTGCCGGCACTCCGGGGGTGGCACCGCCGAGTCGGTCGCCGGGAACGGCACCCGCCTGGGCCGGAGCCCCCTGAGCGGCAGCCGCCGCGGCGGGCGCCTGCCCGGGAGCGGCCTGCGGCACCGGCTGCTCGCCGGCCTGCGGCTGGACGTACTGCCCGGGCGTCGTCGGCAGCGGGGCCGCCGCCTGCTGCCCCGCGGCGACCGGCTGCCCGGCGGCGACGGGCTGCTGCCCCGCGGCGACGGGCTGCTGCCCGGCGGGCACCCCCCGCGCCTGCCCGGCCGGCCCCGGGCCCTGTTCCGGTGCGGGAACCCCGCCGTCCGGCGCCGGCTGGGGCTCGGCGACGCGCCGGCGGCGGCCCGTCGGGGCGTCCGCGGGGTGCGGCTGCGGCGGGGTGTGGTCGGCGGACTGGTCGTGCGGGGCGGCGTCGTGCCGGTTCTCGTCGGCCGGTGCGTTCCCGGCCGCCCCCTGGGCGGGCACCGGTACGGGACCCGGGGCGGCGGCCTGCCCGACCGTCCCGGCGGCCCCCGCGGGGGAGCCCTGCTGGTCCTGTGCGGCCTGCTGACCCTGGTCGGCGTCGGCCGGCGGCAGCGCGAACACCGTGCGCGGGGCGGCTTCCTGCGCGGCCGCCCGCTCCGTGGCGGCGGCCAGCGCCCGGCGGCGCCGTCCCCTCGGCTGGGCCTGGCCCTGCTCCTGCCCGGTTCCCTGGGCCGCCCCGTCCTGACCGTGCTGATTGTTCTGGCCGTGCTGACTGCTCTGACCGTCCGACGACGCGGGCAGCGCGGGCGGCAGGGCGTTCTGCTCCCCGGCCGCGCGCCGGGCCCGCCGCCCGGACGGTGCGGGCACACCCTGCGGCGGTACGGTCCCGCCCAGCCCGGTGTTGGAGGCGGCCGTTCCGGCGGCGTGCTCGGCGGCGGTCATCACCGCGCCCTCGGACACCCCGGCCACCGCCTGGGCGTCCTCGGCCGGACGGCCGCGCCGGCGTCCCGTGCCGCCGGCCACCACCGCGCCCTCACCGGACGCCTGGGCCGGGAGCTGCGCGGCCTCGGCCGCCGCGTCACCCGCGGCCCGCCGCCGGCGGCGCCCGGTCGGCGGCGGCACGGCGGCGGCCTCCGCCCCCGCGCCCTGCGCACCGGAGCCGTCGCCGGGCGCGTCGCTCTCCAGGAAGGCGTCCACGGACGCCCGCCGGGCCCGGCGCCGTCCGCGGCCACCGGAGCCCTTGGTCTCCGTCGTGCCGTCGGGGGCCGCCTGGGCGTTCTGCCCCTCGGCCGGTGCCTGCCCGGCCTGGACCACGCCGGCTCCGCCGCCGATCGGCACCTCGAGCACGAAGGCGCTGCCGCTCATGCCCGGCACCTCGTGCGTCTGCAGCACCCCGCCGTGCGCCCGGACGATGCCGCGCACGATCGGCTCGTGCACCGGGTCGCCGCCGCTGTAGGGGCCGCGCACCTCGATGCGGACGACCTCGCCGCGCTGCGCCGCCGCGACCACGACCGTGTTGTCCAGGTAACCACCCGTCGACACCGGGCTGTTGCCGGTCGCGTCCACCCCGGCCACGTCGGCGACGAGGTGCGCGAGGGCGGTGGCCAGCAGCCGCGGGTCCACCTCGGCCTCGATCGGCGGCGCGTGCACCGCGAACTGCACCCGCCCCGGCCCGATCAGCTCCACGGCCCCCTCGACACCGGAGGCGACGACCGCGTCGAGCATCACCTTGGTCCGGCTGACCGCCTCCGCGCCGGAGTCGAGCCGCTGGTAGCCGAGGACGTTGTCGATCAGGGTGGTGATACGGGAATAGCCGGCCGACAGATGGTGCAGCACCTGGTTGGCCTCGGGCCACAGCTGACCGGCGTCGTCGGCGGCGAGGGCGGCCAGTTCGCGGCGGAGTTCCTCCAGCGGGCCGCGCAGCGACTGGCCGAGCAGGGTGAGCAGCTGTTCGTGCCGGGCGGCGAGGGCCTCGTAGCGGTCCTTCTCGCGCTCACCGAGGGCGGCGTAGCGCTCCTCGTTGGCGGCGAGTTCCTCGGCGTGCTTCTCGCGGAGTTCCTCGATCTCGGTGACGTGGCTCTGGCGCAGGGCGGTGAGCTCGGAGGCGTGCTCCTCGGCGATCCGCTCCAGCTCGGCGGCGTGCGCCTTCTCCGCCGCCTCCTTCTCCTTGGCGAGGGCGTCGTAGGGCCGCCGGTCGGTGAAGGTCATCACGGCGCCCACCAGCTGGTCGCCGTCGCGCACCGGCGCGGTCGTCAGGTCGACCGGCACCTTGTCGCCGTTCTTGGCGTACAGCACCTGGCCGCGCACCCGGTGCTTGCGGCCGGAGCGCAGGGTGTCGGCGAGCGGGGACTCGTCGTAGGGGAAGGGGGAGCCGTCGGCCCTGGAGTGCAGGACCAGGGTGTGCAGTTCGCGTCCGCCCAGCTCGCCGGCGCGGTAGCCCAGTATCTGCGCGGCGGCCGGGTTGACCAGCACGATCCGCCCGTCGGTGTCGGTGCCCACGACACCCTCGGCGGCGGCCCGCAGGATCATCTCGGTCTGCCGCTGGGAGCGGGCCAGTTCGGCCTCGGTGTCGACGGTGCCGGACAGGTCCCGCACCACGAGCATCAGCAGCTCGTCGCCGGTGTAGCCGTGGTTGTCGTAGGCCTGCTGGCCGTTCTCCAGATTCGCACTGGTGACCTCGACGGGGAACTCGCTCCCGTCGGTGCGCCGGGCCATCATCCGGGTGGGCCTGGTGCGGGCCCGGGGGTCGATGTGGTCGGGGCGCCGCATGGAGCCGGGGATCAGCTTGGAGTCGAACTCCGGCAGCAGGTCCAGCAGCCCGCGCCCCACCAGGGCGGTGCCCGGGGTCTCGAAGGCCTCCAGGGCGATGGTGTTGGCGTTGACGACGGTCCCGTTGGCGTTGACCAGCACCAGGGCGTCGGGAAGCGCGTCCAGTATGGCTGCGAGGCGAGCAGCGCCTCGGGATGGCCTGCTGCTCACGAGACGCTTCCTCCCTGTTACCGCGACGTGCCGACCGCTCGGGCCATCTTGCCAACCGGCCCGCAGCGTGTCACGCGAGGGAGTCTACGGGCTGGGGTTGCGCTCGCGACGGCGGTTGAGAAGGAGGTACCACGAGGAAGTGACGGCGGTGTGCCGCCCCTGTGACGCCCCAAACGTCCGGAACGCGCGGCGGCCTGCGGTGACGCCGCGGCGCGCCGCGCGGGACCTTTACGTCTCCTGTACGTCCCCGGCGCACCGCCTCCCGAAGGCGCTCACGACACCCGCTCCCGTACGGACCCCGCTTCGGGCAGCAGCGGTACGAACCGGTCCCAGCGTGCGATCGCACATCCGTCGCGGCGGTCGAACGTCGCATCGACCGGGCGGCCGGCCCAGGTGCCGGTGACCCGGGCGGTGGCCGGGCCTCCGTACTGCATGGTGCAGACGGCGCCCCGCGGCACCGGGGCGAAGGCGTCCTGGCCCCACCGCGTGTTCCGCTCCACGGCGGCGCACGCCCCGGCCGGGTCCGGGTGGCTGCCGCTGCTGGGCCGGCAGCGCACCTCGTACGTCCCGTCCGCTCCACCGCCCGCGTCCCGCACGGTGACGACGAGGCGGTCGCCGTCGCGGGGGCGCGCTTCGAGGGCGTCGGCGGCGGGCAGCGGGGTGAGGAGGGCGGAGGAGGCGGCGGCCCCCGTGACGAGCAGCCGCCGGGCGGCCCGGGGCATCCTCTGCATGCGATACGACATGCCCTGCCCAACGCATCACGGCCCCGGACGTTGCGCAGCAGGGGCCGGGGCGGCGCGGCCGTCGAGGCGGAGGGGTGCACCAGGCGCACCAGGCGGGGTCGCACCGGGGCGCACCCGGCGACGTGCCGCCGGAAGGGCTTTGCCCTGCGGCCTCTCCGCCTAGTACCGTGGGGGGCGATTGGTGACACCCCACGCGGCTGTGTCATCATCGGCACGCACTACCCCATCACGCTCGCGCGCTGGGACGTGCGCTGGAGGCGTCGCCTAGTCCGGTCTATGGCGCCGCACTGCTAATGCGGTTTGGGCCTTAAAGCCCATCGAGGGTTCAAATCCCTCCGCCTCCGCAAGATCACGTTGCCCCGGTCACATCCGACCGGGGCTTCGTCGTCCACGGGGTTGCCCGGCGGTGTCGGGCCCGGTCCGGATACCCGCGTTTTCGCAGGTCACAAGGGGTAGGGCAAACGGATTTCACATGACGGCGGCAGTCATGTAATGTTCTTCCTGTCGCCGCGAGCGGGCCGGAGGGCCTCGGGAGCGGCGAGAAAACTGAAGAACCAAGCACTCGTAGCTTAACGGATAGAGCATCTGACTACGGATCAGAAGGTTGCAGGTTCGAATCCTGCCGAGTGCGCACAGACAAGAGGCCCCGGAGCGATCCGGGGCCTCTTGCGTTGTGGTGGCCGGTGGGCTGACCGTGCGCGGCGAGTGGGCCCTGTCCGCGGTCGGCACGTTCGCCCTGTTCGGCATTCTGCTGCCGGCCTTCGCCGCCGACGCCGTGATGATCATGGCGACGCGGGGCCGCGTCGAGAAGGTCACCGCGTGGCAGCGCGGAGCGGCCCGGGCGGTCGCCGCCGGCGGTGGGCTGGTGTCGGTGGGGCTCGTCGGCTGAACGCCGGAGCCGCGGCCGGAACGCAGCCGCAGTCGGCAACGGAGCCGCTGTCGGCAAGGGAGCCGCTGTCGGCAAGGGAGCCGCTGTCGGCAAGGGAGCCGCTGTCGGCAAGGGAGCCGCTGTCGGCAAGGGAGCCGCTGTCGGTTGGCCGGTGCCGGTGCCGGAGCCGGAGGCGGGTCAGCGGAGCTGCTGGGCGAGGGCGATGATGATGCCGTCCGGGCCGCGGAGGTAGCAGAGCAGGTAGAGGTCCTCGTAGTGGGCGATCTCGCCGAGGAGCTCGGCGCCGTGCGGGCGCAGCCGGGCCACGGTGTCCTCGATGTCGTCGACGGTGAACATGATCCGGTGCGTGCCCAGCACATTGTGCGGCTGGTCGCGGGGGCCGGTGATCAGCTCGGGGCTGCGGTACCTGGACAGTTCGATGCGGCCGTGGCCGTCCGGGGTGTGAAGCATCGCGACATCGCAGTGGACGCCGTCGAGTCCGGTGCACTGGTCGGCGAAGGAGCCCTGGATCTCCGCCCTGCCCTCCAGCTCCATGCCGAGTTCCTCGAAGAACGCGATGGCGGCGTCCAGGTCCTCGACGACGATGCCCACGTTGTCCATCCGCTGGATCGCCATGCTGTCTCTCCCTCGCTCGTCCCCTGCTGTCCCGTGCTCGTCCCGTGTGCGTCTCCCGGGCGGCGGCCGGGCGCGCACCGGATCTGCCCGCGAGTCTGCCCGGTGGGAGCCGCCGGAGCACTCAGGTGTCGCCGGGAGTGTTGCCGGGGCGGGGCGGCGGGACCTCGTGCCGGGCGGCCCCGGACGGGCGGTGGGAGCTGTGGCGCCGCACGGCCTCGCTGAGATGGCGGGACAGGGCCGTCGCCGCCGCCGTGAGGAAGATGAAGGTGTAGAGGATCTGCAGGATCGCGACCAGGCGGGCGGACTGACCGCGCGGGGCGATGTCGCCGTAGCCGATGGTCGCCAGGGTGACCAGGGTGAAGTAGATGCCGTCCAGGCGGGTTGCGAGGCCACCCGCCATCTCACCGGGGTGCTCGGCCAGGCGCTGGTAGGTGGCCGCGAAGGTCAGCACCGACAGGCACATCAGCAGGGGGATGACCAGACCCGGGCGGGCGTTCGGACGGTGCAGCAGGACGTGGACGATCTGCTGCAGCAGCAGCGCGGCCACCAGGGCCAGCGCCAGCCCGAAGAGGACCCAGCTGAGGACCGGACGGCGGGGCCCCAGACGATCCAGCGGAAGCAGGAAGTACGCGGTGACCATGGCAGCCATGCCCGCTGCCTCGAGCAGCCATGGCCACAGCGCACTCCACACCGTCGAAGGGGGTGGTCGTCCGCCTTCCATGCGGGAGCGGAAACGGAAGGCCGCGGGATCCTAGGTGCGGGACTCGCGGCGTGGGGCGCAGAGGGCCCAGATGATGAATCCGTCGATGACGATGAGAACGATCGACCAGACCGGGGCGTGGGGCAGCCACAGGAAGTTGGCGATCATGCCCAGTCCGGCGAGTGCCACGCCCACGGCGCGGGCCCAGGTCGCGCCCTGGAACAGTGCCAGTCCGGCCAGGAACACGAGGGCCCCGAGGATCAGGTGGATCCAGCCCCAACCGGTGACGCTGAACTCGTAGGTCCAGTTCTGGGTGACGACGAAGACGTCGTCCTCAGCGATGGCGGCGATGCCCTGGAAGATCGCCATGATGCCGCCGAAGGTCATCAGGACCGCCGCGGCTCCGGTCCATCCCGTGGCCCAGGCGCTCTCCGCGGCGAAGCCGCCGCGGCGATGTCCGGTGCCGGTGACGTTGCTGCTGGCCATGTGCTCGCCCTCTCAGCTCTCCCCGAGTGATGGCGTTCTGCTGACCAGACTTCCACTCCCGGCGGTCCTCGGCATGTCGGCGCGATGGCGCCCGTCGTGGGGGTGGTTCGCGGGTGGCGGGGGGTTGTCGGCGGGGACGTCTAGGCTCGTCGGCGATGGCACAGGCATGGCGTTGCTCGGGGCTCAGTTGGCCGGCGGAGGGCGGTCCCGCACTGGTGTGGGACCGGGGGCGGCGCAGTGCGCTGACCTGGGGGAAGCGGGTGGCCTTCGGGGTCGCTCCGGCCGGTGAGGGGGGTGTGCGCCGGTGCGTCGGGGCGCGGGGGCACGCCTGCCCGTCGGCGGCGGCGGTGCCGGGCCGCAGTACCGGGGCCCGGTGCGAGGAGTGCGCACGCCTCGACCGGGCGCACTCGGTGGCCGCCGACACGCTCGCCGACGATCCCCGGCCCTACCGCGTCTATCTGGCCTGGTTCGGCCCCGGCATGACCAAGGCCGGGATCACGGCGGTGGAGCGCGGCCCGGCGCGGCTGCTCGAGCAGGGCGCCGTCTGCTTCAGCTGGCTGGGCACCGGACCGCTGATGGCGGCGCGGCGCACCGAGGAGCTGCTGCGGGCCGCGCTGGGGGTGCCGGACCGCATCCCCTACGTCCGCAAGCGCGCCCTACGGGCGCTGCTGCCGCGGGGCGAGGAGGAACGGGCGGCGGAACTGGCGGAGCTGCACGCCCGGGCGGTCGCCCTGGGCGGATGGCCCGAGTCGCTGGAGCGTGAACCGTTCCGGCCCGTCGACCACGTCCGCGCCTTCGGGCTCGGGGGCGCGCCGCCCGCCGTGGGGGAGGTGAGCGAGCTGGTCGCCGGGGGCGCGGTGAGCGGAGAGCTGGTGGCCGCCGCCGGGCCGGATCTGCACCTGGCGACGGGAGCGGGCGTCGTGGTGCTGGACACCCGGTTGCTGACCGGGTGGCCTCTGCTCCCGGCGGCGGGGCGGGAACTGTCGGTGCCGGTCAGGGAGTACGGGGCGGCCGACGACGCGGTGGTGCAGGAGGGCCTGTTCTGACGGGGACGGGGTGTGGACGCGGGGCCCGCCCGGAGGTGATCGTGGGCGGCATGTGCGATCACCTCACGGCGGCGGCGACCGCGAGCGACGACCGGGCCGGAACCCGCGAGCCGGAGATGTCCGGCTCCGCCCGGGCGGACGTCCGTGCTGTGCGGGGCTTCTGGGAGGGGCTCGGCCTGAGCGGCCTGGTCGATGTGCACACCCACTTCATGCCGGAGCGGGTGCTGCGCAAGGTGTGGGCCTACTTCGACGGTCTCGGCCCGCTGACCGGCGGCATCGAGTGGCCGATCGCCTATCGGGCGGGGGAGCGGGAACGGACCGAGCTGCTCAGGGCGTTCGGCGTCCGGGCGTTCACCGCCATGCTGTACCCGCACAAGCCGGGCATGGCGCGCTGGCTCAACGACTGGGCGTCCGGCTTCGCCGCCCGCACGCCCGACTGCCTGCACACCGCGACCCTCTTCCCCGAGGACGGCGTGGAGGGGTACGTACGGGAGGCCGTGGAAGCGGGGGCGCGGGTCTTCAAGGCGCATGTGCAGGTGGGCGCCTACGATCCGGCCGACCCGGCGCTGGACGGTGCCTGGGGTCTGCTCGCCGAGGCCGGGGTTCCCGTGGTGATCCACTGCGGTTCCGGTCCCGCGCCCGGCAAGTGGACCGGTCCGGAGCCGATCGCCGGTGTGCTGGCACGGCACCCCCGGCTGCGGCTGATCGTGGCGCACCTCGGCATGCCCGAGTACGAGGACTTCCTGGACCTCGCCGAGCGCTACGAGGAGGTGCGGCTGGACACCACCATGGCCTTCACCGACTTCAGCGAGCGCATGGCGCCGTTCCCCGGGAGGGCCCTGCCCCGACTGGACGGCCTGCGCGAGAGGATCCTGCTCGGCTCCGACTTCCCCAACATCCCGTACCCCTACCTCCACCAGCTGCACGCCCTGGAGCGGCTGGGGCTCGGGGAGGACTGGCTGCGGGCGGTGTGCCACGACAACGCCGCCCGGCTCTTCGGCATCGATGACTGAGATGGGGCGGCGTGGGGCGCCCGCTGGGTGTCCGGATCGCGCATGTTTCACGTGAAACGCGTGGCACCCCGAGGGGCGTGGGCGCGAGGGCCGGGGTTTCTCAGCGAATTCACAGATTGCGGCAAGCCTCCTCTCAGAGCGCCTCGCCAGGGTGACCGTCATGACCACGCTTTCGCCCCAGGGGCACACCGAACTGCTGAGGCCGGACGGGAGCCCCGTCCGGGTGCTGGTGGTGGACGACGAGCAGTCGATCACCGAGCTGCTGTCCATGGCCCTGCGCTACGAGGGCTGGCAGATCCGCAGCACGGAGACCGGGCAGGACGCCGTACGGGCCGCACGCGAGTTCCAGCCCGATGCCGTCGTCCTGGACATGATGCTGCCGGACCTGGACGGCCTCGCCGTGCTCAGCCGGCTGCGCCGTGAACTGCCGGATGTGCCCGTGCTGTTCCTGGCCGCCAAGGATGCCGCCGAGGACCGTGTCGCCGGGCTCACCGCGGGCGGGGACGACTACGCCACCAAGCCGTTCAGCCTGGAGGAGGTCGTGGCGCGGGTGCGCGGGCTGATCCGGCGTTCCGGAGCGGCCGACCGGCGGCCGGAGTCCGTGCTGGTGGTCGGCGACCTCACCCTCGACGAGGACAGTCACGAGGTCACCCGCGGCGGGGAGAGCATCCATCTGACCCCCACCGAGTTCGAGCTGCTGCGCTACCTGATGCGCAATCCGCGGCGCGTGCTCAGCAAGGCGCAGATCCTCGACCGGGTGTGGTCCTACGACTTCGGCGGACAGGCGAACGTCGTCGAGCTGTACATCTCCTATCTGCGCCGGAAGATCGACGCGGGCCGCGAGCCGATGATCCACACCCGGCGCGGCGCCGGCTACATGATCAAGCCCGCGGCCTGACGAAGGGGAGACGGCGGCCGCCGCCGGCGCCCGGAACGCCACGAGCCGCGACCTCTCACGCAAGGCGGAAGCGACCGCCCGGACCCCGTGACCTCGTCTGCTGTACACCGTATGGGAACTCTTATACGGTGTACAGCATGACGACGTCACCCAACGAGCAGGCGGCCCCGCCCCGGGCTGCACCGCAGGTGCCGGGCCACTCGAAGCGCTGGCTGATTCTCGGAGTCATCTGTCTCGCGCAGCTCACCGTGCTGCTCGACAACACCGTCCTGAACGTGGCCATCCCCTCGCTCACCCGCGAGATGAACGCGGCCACCTCCGACATCCAGTGGATGATCAACGCCTACTCACTGGTGCAGTCGGGCCTGCTGCTGACCGCGGGCAGCGCCGCCGACCGCTACGGGCGCAAGAAGATGCTGATCGCCGGCCTGGTGCTGTTCGGCGTCGGCTCCCTGGTGGCCGGACTCGCCGATTCCTCCGGGCAGTTGATCGCGGCCCGGGCGGGCATGGGCGTCGGCGGCGCGCTGCTGCTGACCACCACCCTCGCCGTGGTGATGCAGATCTTCACGCCCGAGGAGCAGCCCAGGGCCATCGGCATCTGGAGCGCGGTCAGCGCGCTCGGCTTCGCCGCCGGTCCGCTGGTCGGCGGCTTCATGCTCAACCACTTCTGGTGGGGCGCGATCTTCCTGATCAACCTGCCGGTCGCGGCGCTCGGCCTGATCGCCGTCGTCGCGCTGGTCCCCGAGTCCAAGGCGCCCCGCGGCGACCGTCCCGACCTGCTGGGCGCGCTGCTGTCGACGATCGGCATGACCGCCCTGGTCTACGCGATCATCTCCGGCCCCGAGCACGGCTGGACGTCGGCCCGCGTCCTGGGCACGGCGGCCATCGCCGTCCTGGTGCTCGGCGCCTTCGCGTACTGGGAGAGCCGGATCCCGTATCCGATGCTCGACCCGCACTTCTTCACCAACCGCCGGTTCACCGGCGCGGTGGCCGGCGCCGTGCTGATCACCTTCGGCATGGGCGGGGCGCTCTTCCTGCTCACCCAGCACCTGCAGTTCGTCCTCGGCTACGGGCCGCTGGAGGCGGGCCTGCGGACCGCGCCGCTGGCGCTGACCGTGGTGGCGCTCAACTTCTCCGGCCTGGCGGCCAAGCTGGCCGCGCGGCTCGGGGCGCCGCCGGCCATCGCGCTCGGCATGGCGGTGATGGCCGCAGGGCTGGTGTCGATCGCCACGCTCACCGAGCACGGCTACGCCGGGACGCTGCTGGGGCTGGTCCTGATCGGGGCGGGCACCGCGGTCGGCACCCCGGTGATGGCGCACGCCATCATGAGCTCCATCCCGCCGGAGAAGGCCGGCGTCGGGGCCGGGATCAACGGCACGCTGGCGGAGTTCGGCAACGGCCTGGGCGTGGCCGTGCTGGGGGCGGTGCTCAACGCCCGCTTCGCGGCCCTGATCCCGGTGGCGGCGAGCTCGCTGCCTGCGGCGCTGGCCGCCGCGGACTCGGCGCGGGAGCGGGCCCAGGTGACCGAGGCCTTCGCCTCCGGCCTGGAGAGCAGCCAGCTGGGGGGAGCGGCGGCCGTGCTGCTCGGCGGACTCGTCGCCGCCCTGTTGCTCAGGCGCGCCGAGCGGGGAGAAAGTGCCTGAGACGCCGGGCGGCCCCCGACCGGGGGCCGGCCGGGCGCGGTGCGGCTCCCGGTGCCCCGGCGCTTAGGCTGGCCGGTGTCGGCAAGTGCAGGAAGGGTGCGCATGGCCAGAGCAGGCCGGGGGAGTTCACGGACCAGTGTCTGGCTGGAGGGCAAGCCCCGTCGTGGCCGGCGGGGGGACGGGCAGCCCTCCGGCCTCGACCGGGACCGGATCACCGCCGCCGGTGTACGGCTGCTGGACGCCGAGGGGCTGGCCAGGTTCTCCATGCGCCGGCTCGCGGCCGAGCTGAACGTGACCGCGATGTCCCTCTACTGGTACGTCGACACCAAGGACGACCTGCTGGAGCTCGCCCTGGACCAGGTGTTCGGCGAGCTCGCCCTCCCCGACCCGGAGGCCGAGGAGGACTGGCGCGACCAACTGCGGGCGCTGGCACGGGAGTACCGCTCGATGCTGGTGCGCCACCCCTGGGTGTCGCCGCTGGCCGGGAGCTTCCTCAACATCGGGCCCAACTCGCTGAACTTCTCCCGGGTGGTCCAGCAGGTGATCGGCAGGACCGGGCTGCCCGTGAACCGCCGCACCGGGGCGATCTCGGCCGTCTTCCAGTTCGTCTACGGCTACGGCACCATCGAGGGCCACTTCCTCGCCCGGGTCGCCGAGAAGGGCATGACCGCGGACGAGTACCACGAGCAGGCGCTGAGCGCGGTGACCCAGGCGCCGGACGCGGCGGAGGTCATTCAGGAGTCCGCCAAGATCATGAACGCGCGGGGCGGCGACACCGTCGAGGAGATGCTGGAGCGGGACTTCGCCTTCGCCCTGGACCTGATGATCGCCGGCATCGAGACGATGGTGGCCCGGGAGACCTCCGGCCCGGCGGACGGCTCCTAGCCGCCTCCCGCGAACGAATCCGGTCCG
>NZ_JAATEM010000032.1 GCF_012034205.1 Streptomyces composti | reverse complement strand
CGTGATGGCGGGCCAGATACCGGGTGGCGGCCTGGTTGGTGATCGCCCGCTGGCCGCAGAACAGGAACACCGGCCGCGCCTCCCGCCGCTCACCCGCCGTCAGGCGGGCCAGGATCACGTACTCGGTGATCCCCGGCTCCATGCGGTAGCGCTCCCCGCCGATCTGGAAGGCGCCCCGGTCCGGACCCGCCTCCGGATCCACATTGACCCGCACCCCCGGCAGCATCGCCGCCATATGGGCCACCAGCCTCCGGTTCGATCCGGGGGCGCCCAGGCAGAACTCCGTGCGCTCACCGAAGCCCTGGTGCACCGCGTCCTGCGTCACCACCTGCACATGCGCGCCGCAGTCCTTCACGATCGCGGCCAGCTCGAGCAGCGAGAACACGTCGAAGCGATGCACCGAGGGCTCCGAGGAGGCGGCATCGCGGTTGACGACGAGCAGCGACTCGGAGTTCTCCGGCAGCCCGAAGAAGGCCTGCTTGCGGCGGAGCTTCCGATTCCAGAGATAGGTACGGGCCGTCCAGCCCAGAACGGCACAGATGCCGGCGGCCACCGCGGCCAGAACGATGTTGCGTACGTCGTCAGTCATGGGCGCGCATGCTAGCGGCCCCGCGCAAACTCGCGTTCGATCCGTACCCGAAATGATGCGAGCGGGGAACCGGGGCGATGTCCGAGCGAGATCCGCGGCACGCCCTTCGGCCTTCCTGACGAGGGCATGGCGATGAACTAAGCTGCCCGGACGGTCCCTCACCGGAGGTGCGGATGCGTCGTCCTGTGGCACGGAAACTGGCGGTCCTGGCGGTCTCGGCGGCCGTGGTCTCGGTCGGAGCGGCGGTGCCGCCCGGCGGACACCCGGACGGCAAGGGCGAATCCGGCCCTCCCGGCGGTCCGGGTCCCAAGACCCCCGTGGCCGTCGGCTACGGCGGCGCCGTCTCCAGCGTCGACCCCGACGCCACCGCCGCCGGCATCGAGATCCTGCGCAAGGGCGGCAACGCGGTCGACGCGGCCGTCGCCACCGCCGCCGCGCTCGGCGTCACCGAGCCCTACTCGGCCGGCATCGGCGGAGGCGGCTACTTCGTCTACTACGACGCCCGCTCGCGCAGCGTGCACACCATCGACGGCCGCGAGACCGCGCCCCTGTCCGCCGACTCCGGGCTGTTCCTGGAGAACGGCGAGCCCATCCCCTTCGCCGAGGCGGTCAGCAGCGGCCTGTCCGTCGGCACCCCGGGCACGCCCGCCACCTGGCAGCGCGCCCTCGACACGTGGGGCCGCAACAGGCTCGCTACGGTCCTCGAGCCCGCCGAACGGCTCGCCCGCGAGGGCTTCACCGTCGACGAGACCTTCCGCGCGCAGACCGCCGAGAACGAGACCCGCTTCCGCCACTTCCCCGACACCGCCGAGCTGTTCCTGCCCGGCGGACGCCTGCCCGAGGTCGGCTCCACCTTCAAGAACCCCGACCTCGCCCGCACCTACGCCGAGCTGCGGCGCAAGGGCGTCGACGCGCTGTACCGCGGCGACATCGGCCGGGACATCGTCAACACCGTCAACAAGCCGCCCGTCGACCCGGCCTCGGGCTGGAACGCCCGCCCCGGCGACCTGTCCCGCAAGGACCTCGCCGCCTACCGGACCAGGCTCCAGCGGCCGACGAAGATCTCCTACCGGGGGCTCGGCGTCTACTCCATGGCCCCCTCGTCCTCCGGCGGCACCACCGTCGGCGAGGCGCTCAACATCCTGGAGCGCACCGACCTGTCCCGGGCGAGCGAGGCGCGGTACCTGCACCGCTTCATCGAGGCGAGCCGGATCGCCTTCGCCGACCGGGGGCGCTGGGTCGGCGACCCCGCCTTCGAGGACGTGCCGACCGAGGAGCTGCTCTCCCAGAGGTTCGCCGACTCGCGGGAGTGCCTCATCAAGGACGACGCGGTACTCGTCAGCCCGCTCGCCCCCGGCGACCCGCGCAGCCCGCAACCGTGCGGGAAGGGCGGCAAGGCCGTGCCGACCACGTACGAGGGGCGGAGCACCACGCATCTGACCACCGCCGACCGGTGGGGCAACGTCGTCTCCTACACCCTCACCATCGAGCAGACCGGCGGCAGCGGCATCACCGTGCCGAACCGGGGCTTCCTGCTCAACAACGAGCTCACCGACTTCTCCTTCGCCCCCGCCGACCCGGCCGTGCACGACCCGAACCTGCCGGGGCCCGGCAAGCGGCCCCGCTCCTCGATGTCGCCGACGATCGTCCTCGACCGGCACGACAAGCCGGTGGTGGCGCTCGGCTCGCCCGGCGGCGCCACCATCATCACCACCGTGCTGCAGACGCTCACCGGCTTCCTGGACCGGGGCCTGCCGCTGGCCGAGGCGATCGCCGCACCCCGGGCCAGCCAGCGGAACGCGGCCCAGACGGAACTGGAACCCGGGTTCAGCGAAGAGGTGATCAGCCGGCTGGAGGCCAAGGGCCACAGCTTCCGGGCGAACCCGGAGATCGGCGCGGTGACCGGGGTGCAGCGGCTGCCGGACGGCAAGTGGCTGGCGGCGGCGGAGAAGGTGCGCCGGGGCGGCGGATCGGCGATGGTGGTCCGGCCGGTGCGGTAGCACTCCTGGGCGCCGCCGATCGTGGCGGCCGCGGCCGCGCCTCTTCCCGGCGCGTCCGCGGCGGCCGGTCGTTCGGCACCGCGCAGTACGGCGGTCCGGTCGTCCCGCTGAGTCCCATCGCCCCTCACCGCGGGTGCCCTCGCGGGTGCGGAGCACCGCGGGCGATCCACAGGAGGGACACACAGCGGCGGGCCAGGCGCGGGCAGCACCGCTCCGGACTCTCAGATCACGATGAGGACGTCCAGCGTGCGCGGCCCGTGCACCCCCTCCACCCGGTCGAGTTCGATGTCACTGGTGGCCGACGGCCCGGAGACGAACGTCAGGGGCCGGGACGGATCCAGTACGGTGAGCGCCTCCGGTACGGACGCCACCACCTGCCCGGCACGCACGACACACAGATGGAAGTCGGGCACCAGGGTCAGCGCGCGCCGGCCCTGGCCGGGGCCGCCGTCCAGGACCAGGGTTCCGGTCGAGGCGACGGCGGCGGCCGCGGTCGTCACCACCCCGCCGCAGCGGTCCAGTTCGGCGACCGGCAGGCGGGGCACGTCGGACAGCACCCGGTCGGGATCCAGCGCGGACCGCCACTCGGGCGGGAAGCCGCCCGGGACCACGACCGGGCCCGTACCCAAGCCGGCCACGGAGCGGGCCACGTACGAGGCGACGTCCCCTTCGGGCACCAGCCGTGCCGAGGCCCCGTACTCGGCGAGCCGTTCGGCGAGGAGGTCCACGGCGGCCGGGGACCCGGCCGGGGCGGGACCGCTTCTCGCGTACGACCGGGGCACGGACACGTCCGCCGGTTCCTCGTTCGCGGGAACATCGGCCAGGGCGCGCCGGATCCGGTCCAGTACCTCGGTCCGGGCGTTCATGACTGCCTCCTTCGGGCGGGCCGGCGGGTCTCCGGGTGCGTGCGCCTCCACCAGGCGCTGAACGACTCGGCGGCCGGGACGGGTGCGTCGCGGGTGTCGGTCCAGCGCGACAGCGGTCCCGGCAGCCGGCCCAGCCGGCCCCGCCGGGCCACGAGGCGGGAACCCAGGCCGCCCGCGCGCTGGGCGGCCGACAGCCACGACGGCCTGGTGAGCACCCAGCGCGCCGCCGTCATGGCCAGGCGCTCCGGCTTCGGCAGCCGCCGTTCGCGCTCCTGCTCGACCACCCGGGCCCGCAGATGCAGCAGCACCCGGGGAATGTCGATCTTCACGGGACAGACCTCGTAGCACGCCCCGCACAGCGACGAGGCGAACGGCAGGGAACGGTCCGCCTCCGAGTCCGTGCCCCGCAGTTGCGGGCTGAGGACGGCGCCGATCGGACCCGGGTAGACCGATCCGTAGGTGTGTCCGCCCACCCGCTCGTACACCGGGCACACATTCAGGCAGGCGGAGCAGCGGATGCAGTTGAGCACCTGCCGGCCGACCGGGTCGGCCAGGGTGTCGGTACGGCCGCCGTCGACCAGCACCAGATGGAATGTGCGCGGCCCGTCCTCGGCGGTGGTACCCGTCCAGGTGGAGGTGTAGGGGTTCATCCGCTCCCCGGTGGAGGAGCGCGGCAGCAGCTGCAGATACACCTCCAGGTCCTGCCAGGTGGGGACGACCTTCTCGATGCCGGTCACCGAGATCAGCGTCTCGGGCAGCGTCAGGCACATCCGGCCGTTGCCCTCGGACTCCACCACGACCGCGGTCCCGGTCTCGGCGACCAGGAAGTTGACGCCCGAGACGGCGACCTTGGCCCGCAGGAACTTCTCCCGCAGATGGCGCCGGGCGGCCTCGGCGAGCCGGCGTGGGTCGTCGTCCAGGCCGGCCGGGGCGGGGGTCCCGTACTCGCCCATGGAACGCAGGAAGATCTCCCGGATCTCCGCCCGGTTGCGATGGATGGCCGGGACCAGGATGTGGGAGGGCTGGTCGTGGCCGAGCTGCACGATCAGCTCGGCCAGATCGGTCTCGTAGGCGTCGATCCCCGCCTCGGCCAGCGCCTCGTTGAGCCCGATCTCCTGGGTGACCATCGACTTGACCTTCACCACCTCGCGCTCACCGGTGTCCTGCACCAGCTGCACGACGATGCGGCGCGCCTCCTCGGCGTCGCGGGCCCAGTGCACCTGGCCGCCCGCCGCGGTCACCTTCTCCTCCAACTGCAGCAGATACCGGTCCAGATGACGCAGAGTGCGTTCCTTGAGCGCCCGGCCGGCTTCCCTCAGCTCCTCCCAGTCGTCCTGCTCGCCGACGGCCGCCGCGCGCCGGGTGCGGATGGTGCCGGTGGCCCGGGCCAGATTGCCGCGCAGCTGGGAGTCGCGCAGCGCGTCCCGCGCGGCGACGGGGAAGGCCGGCATGCCCAGGAACGTCGTGTCGCTCACGGGGTCTTCGTCCTTTCGACGGCGCGCCGGGCGGCGGGGCCGGTGACCCCGGCCGAGGCGGCAGCCGCGGCGTGGTCCGGTCCCGTCTCCGTGGACGCGAGGATCTCGGCGAGGTGCATCACGCGCACTCCGGTGCGCAGCCGGGACAGCGTGCCGCCGATGTGCATCAGACAGGAGTTGTCGCCGGCGCACAGCACATCGGCCCCGGTGTCCAGGACGTGCCGCACCTTGTCCGTGCACATGGCCACGGAGGTGTCGGCGTTCTTCAGGGCGAAGGTGCCGCCGAATCCGCAGCACTGCTCGGCGGCGCCGAGTTCCACCAGGTCGATGCCGCGCACCGCGCGCAGCAGGGCGAGCGGCCGGTCGCCGACGCCGAGCATGCGCAGGGAGTGGCAGGTCGGGTGGTAGGTGACCCGGTGCGGGAAGTAGGCGCCGACGTCGGTGACACCGAGGACGTCGACGAGGAACTCGGAGAGCTCGTACACCGGCGGTGCCTCCTGGACCGCGGTGGACAGCCGGGCGTCGCCGGAGAGTTCGGCGACCCGCCCGTACTGCTCGCGCACCATACCGGCGCAGGAGCCGGACGGCGTGACGACGGCGTCGTAGCCCGCGAACACCTCGGTGAAGCGCCGTACCAGCGGCACGCAGTCGCGCTGGTAACCGGTGTTGAAATGCATCTGCCCGCAGCAGGTCTGACCCTGGGGGAACTCCACGCGGCAGCCCAGCCGCTCCAGCAGCGTCACCACCGCCCGTCCGGTGGCCGGGAAGAGCGTGTCGTTGAGGCAGGTGATGAACAGGGCGATCCGCATGGCTCCCTCGGGGGACGAGGCGTGTGACGGCAGGTGCAGGGGTGCGGGTGCGGTGGTCATGGCAGCATCCGGGCGAGGAAGCCGGACTGCGCGAGGACCAGGGCGCACAGGGCGAGCAGGAGCAGCAGGCTCCACTTGATCGCCGCCCGGAAGAGCTGGGACTCGCGTCCGATCAGGCCGACCGCGGTGGCGGCGATGGTCAGGTTCTGGGGGCTGATCATCTTGCCGACGACACCGCCGGAGGTGTTGGCCGCCACCAGCAGCGTCGGGTCGAGTCCGGCCTTGTGCGCCGCGGTCTGCTGCAGGGTGGCGAACAGGGCGTTGGCCGAGGTGTCCGAACCGGTGACCGCGGTGCCCAGCCAGCCCAGGACGGGCGAGAGGAAGGCGAAGGCGGCGCCCGCTCCGGCGATCCAGGTGCCGATGGTGATGGTCTGCCCGGACAGGTTCATCACATAGGCGAGGGCCAGCACGGCGGCCACGGTCAGCAGCGCCCAGCGCAGCTTCACCAGCGTGGCGGTGAACTCCCGGGCGGCCGCCACCGGGGTCACCCGGTGGACGGCGGCGATGACGGCGCCGCAGATCAGCAGCAGCGTGCCGGGCGAGGACAGCCAGGGGAAGGTGTAGACCGTGGTGCCGGAGACCTGCCCGGCGGCGGTGAGCACCTCCCCGTCCAGGCCGGGCCAGCCGGCCTTCACATCGGAGGACGCCAGGAACTCCTTGAGCGGGGTCCACAGCTTGGCGATCGAGAAGACCGCGATGATGATCAGGTAGGGCAGGAAGGCCATCAGCACCTGGGAGCCCCTGATCGGCCCGTCCGGCGTGGTGGCAGGGGCGGTGGACGCGGCGGCCGGAGCGGCGGCCGGGTCGCCGGCGGGGAGCGTCCCGGTGACGACGGGCGGTTCTGCCTCGGTGGTGACACGGGGGTGCGCTTCCGTGGTGACGCCGGGTTCCTGCGCGGTGCGTGCCGGGGACACGGCCGAGGACGGGGCCGGGGAGCCGCCGGTGCCCGCGTCCGTGCCGGTGCCGGTGCGGGGCGTGGCGCCGGTGCCGTCGCCGGGGCGGGACGGCTGCCCGTCGGTGCCCTCGGTCCGCTCCCTGCGGGCCGCCTCCAGGAGAGCGGCTCGCGCCTCCTCGCCGCCCTGCGGCTGCCAGACGCGGAGGAAGAGGACGATGGCGGCGAGGCCCGCGAGCGAGGCGACGATGTCGGTGAGCTCCACCGACAGATACGTGGCGCTGAGGAACTGGGCCAGTCCGAACACCGCCCCGCACACCAGCGCGACCGGCCAGGTCTGCCGCACTCCGCGGCGCCCGTCGACCAGGCCGACCAGCAGCAGCGGTACGAAGAAGGCGATCAGCGGGGTCTGGTGGCCCACGTAGGCACCGATCTCCGAGTACGGGATCTTGGTGAGGTTGCCGGCCGTGATGATGGGTGTCGCAATGGCGCCGAAGGCGACCGGAGCGGTGTTGGCGACCAGAACGGTGACCGCGGCCCGCACGGGTGCGAAGCCGAGGCCCATCAGCATCACACCGGTGATGGCCACCGGCGCGCCGAAGCCGGCCAGCGCCTCGAGCAGTCCGCCGAAACAGAAGGCGATGATGATGGCCTGGACGCGTGGATCGGTGCTGATCAGTCCGAAGGCGCGGCGCAGGTCCTCGAAGCGTCCGCTGACCACCGTGAGCTGGTGGACCCAGATGGCGGCGACGACGATCCACATGATCGGGAACAGCCCGAAGGCGGCTCCCTCGCCTGCCGAGAGCAGGGCGAGGTCCACGGGCATGCCGTAGGCGGCGACGGCGACGATCACCGCGACGGCCAGTGAGGCGAGTCCGGCCCAGTGAGCCTTCAGCTTCAGGCCGCCGAGCAGGACGAACAGGGTGAGCAGGGGCAGCGCGGCGACCAGGGACGAGAACGCCAGGCTGTCGGCGACGGGGGAGAGATCTGGCTGGTACATAAACCCTCGCAATTGGGGCTTGGTCAGACCATTGCTTGGCTCAAGCTAGGTACCTCGGTTCCGCTTGTCCAGACGCGTGACGCAAGAAAATGTGCTTGGTCTGACCAAGGGGTGGGCGGCTCGCGTTAGGATCAAGGCCTGGGAAGTCGGGGACGACGTGATGACCTGCGAAAGGGCTCTCCATGGCTGACACGACCGCTGCCTGGGAGCCGGTGCCCCGCTCGCGCACCTTCGAGCTCGTGCTGGCCCGGATCGAAGAGCAGATCCTCGCGGGCAATCTGCGGGTCGGTGACCGGCTGCCACCGGAGCGTGAGCTGGTCGAACTGCTCGGCGTCAGCCGTGCCGCCGTGCGAGAGGCGCTGCGGGTGCTCGAGGCGCAGGGGGTGCTCCGCTCA
Organism: Streptomyces composti; assembly: GCF_012034205.1. Classification (GTDB taxonomy): domain Bacteria; phylum Actinomycetota; class Actinomycetes; order Streptomycetales; family Streptomycetaceae; genus Streptomyces; species Streptomyces composti. Next base: position 78,502 of record NZ_JAATEM010000032.1, on the reverse strand, counting down.
CGCGTGGGGACCGGGCCGGAGTCCGGCACGGTGATCGCGGCGATGCCGGACGCCGGGCTCACGCAGCTGCTGCGCCTGCACATCGCGCTGGCGAACTTCCCGATGGACGACGTGGTCGAGGCTCGCGCCACGCTGGAGCGGGCCAGTGCGCGACTGGCGGCGGGGCTCGTCGCGGGGGCCGGGCTCGACAGCATCCGTGAGCCGTTGGTGCGGATGGACGATCCCGCGCTGCCGCGGGAGCAGTTCAACGACTTCGACACGGCGTTTCATGTCGCCATCGCGGAGGCGGGGGGCAACCGGCTGATGGCCGACATGACCGTCGCGGTGCGCAACGCGGTGCGGCACACGCTGCTGACGGTGTTCAACGGGCTGGGGGACGAGTGGGAACGGGTCGCCGCGCGGCTGCGGGGCGAGCACCACGCGATCTACGAGGCGATCGCGGCCGGGGATGCGGACGCGGCCGGTGATCTCGTGGAGGCGCATGTGCGGGGGTTCCACCGGGACATCGTGCAGATGGTTCTCGGTGACCCGGAGTCCGCGAAGGCGTAGCCCGGCGCGGTCCGGCGTCCGGCGTCCGGTGCCCGGAGACGGTTCGGCCCGCGTGACGTGCGGGACCGGGGCCCGGGCGCTGTCGTCACGCCGGGTGCGGGTGGGGCGTCGCCGGGCGCGCGGCTCCCCGCGCCCCTGAGCGAGTTGGCGCGCGCGTTCGTCGCGCCGGCGAAGCCGGTGCACCCCCAGGGGGGTTGCGGTGCCCTCGGCTCAAAGGGCTGGTCCGGAAGTCCCGTCGGTGTCGAAGGTGAGGGTGTCGTCGCGGGCGTCGACGGTGACGCGGGCGCCCTCCTTGATGTGGCCGTCGAGGAGGAGGCGTGAGAGCCGGTTGTCGACCTCGCGCTGGATGGTGCGGCGGAGCGGGCGGGCGCCGTACTCGGGCTGGTAGCCGTGCCGGGCCAGCCAGTCCACGGCCGCCTCGGTGAACTCGGCCGTGACGCCCTGGTTCTTCAGCGCCCGCCGGGTCGACTCCAGGAGCATGTCGGTGATCCTGCGTAGTTCGTCCTCGGTGAGCTGGCGGAAGACCACGATCTCGTCGATCCGGTTGAGGAATTCCGGCCGGAAGTGCTCCCGCAGCGGACGCAGCACCTGCTCGCGACGGGCCTCCTGGTCCGCGTCCGCGTCACCGGAGGCGAAACCCAGCGTGGCTCCCCGGCGGGTGATCAGATCGGAGCCGAGGTTGCTGGTCATCACGATCACGGTGTTGGTGAAGTCCACGGTGCGGCCCTGCGAGTCGGTCAGCCGGCCGTCGTCCAGGACCTGCAACAGGATGTTGAAGACGTCCGGGTGGGCCTTCTCCACCTCGTCGAGCAGCAGCAGCGAGTAGGGGTGCCGGCGCACCACCTCGGTCAGCTGCCCGGCCTCCTCGTGCCCCACGTAGCCGGGCGGGGCGCCCACCAGGCGGCTGACGGTGTGCCGCTCCTGGTACTCGCTCATGTCGAGCCGCACCATGCGGTCGTCGCTGCCGAACAGTGCTTCGGCGAGCGCCCGCGCCAGTTCGGTCTTCCCGACGCCGGTCGGGCCGAGGAAGAGGAAGCTGCCGATCGGGCGGTCCGGGCTGCCGAGCCCGGCGCGCGAACGCATCACCGCCTCCGAGACCACCCGCACGGCCTCGTCCTGTCCGACGACCCGCTGGTGCAGATGCTCTTCGAGGTTGAGGAGCCGGTCCTTCTCCTCCTCGGTGAGCCGGCTGACCGGGATGCCGGTCTGGCGGGACACCACCTCGGCGATGGACTCGGCGTCCACCACCAGGTCCAGCCCCTCGTCCACCTCGGTGCTGCCGCCGGCCTCCTCGACCCTGCGCTTCAGCTCCGCGATCCGGTCCCTGAGCTGGGTGGCCCGCTCGTACTGCTCGTCGGCCACCGCCTGGTCCTTGTCACAGGTGAGCTGCTCGATCTCGCGCTCCATGGCGCGTACGTCGGCGCCCTTGGTGCGGGCCCGCAGCCGCACCCGGGCGCCGGCCTGGTCGATGAGGTCGATGGCCTTGTCCGGCAGGCGCCGGTCGCTGAGGTAGCGGTCGGACAGTTCCACGGCCGCCACCAGCGCCTCGTCGGTGTAACGGACCTGGTGGTGCGCCTCGTAGCGGTCGCGCAGCCCGCGCAGGATCTCGATGGCGTCCTCGGGGGAGGGCTCCGGCACCATGATCGGCTGGAAGCGGCGGGCCAGCGCGGCGTCCTTCTCGATCCGGCGGAACTCCTCCAGCGTGGTCGCGCCGACCACGTGCAGCTCGCCGCGGGCCAGGGCCGGCTTGAGGATGTTGCCCGCGTCCATCGAGCCGCCCTCGCCGCCGGCTCCCGCGCCGACCACGGTGTGCAGCTCGTCGATGAAGACGATCAGCCGGTCGGAGTGCGAGCGGATCTCCTCGACGATGTTGTTCATCCGCTCCTCGAAGTCGCCGCGGAAGCGGGTGCCGGCGACCACGGCGGTCAGGTCCAGGGCGACCACCCGCCGCCCGGTCAGCACATCGGGCACGTCCCCGTCGGCGATCCGCTGGGCCAGTCCCTCCACGACCGCGGTCTTTCCGACGCCGGCGTCGCCGATCAGCACCGGGTTGTTCTTGCCGCGCCGGGAGAGCACCTCGACGGTCTGCTCGATCTCCTCCTCCCGGCCGATCACCGGGTCGATACGGCCCTCGCGGGCGAGTTCGGTGAGGTCGCGGCCGTACTTGTCCAGCGTCGGCGTACCCGTCGCCGGGCGGGGGCGTTCCACGCGCGGCGGGGCGGAGTCCGGCACCTCCGGCGGCCGGGCGGAGGGCGGCGTGAAGTGGGCGGCGTTCAGGATGTGGCCCGCGGCCGAGTCGGGGTTGGCGGCCAGTGCGCTGAGCACGTGCTCGGGGCCGATGTACCCGGCGCCGCTGGTCCTGGCCAGCTCGTGGGCGTCCAGCAGGGCGCGTTTGACGGCGGGGGTGAGGGACAGCGAGGTCGGCGGCGGGGCGTTCTCCGGCCCCTCCAGGGCGGGGCCCGACCGCTCGTCGATCTCCGAGGCCAGCGCGTCCGGGTCCGCGCCCGCCTCGCTGAGCAGACTGCGGGTCGGCTCGGTGGCGAGCGCGGCCCGCAGCAGGTGCTCGGTGTCCAGGTCCCGCCTGCCGTGCTCGGCGGCGTACTGGGCGGCACCGCGCACCAGCTCCCGGGCCGGCCGGCTCAGCAGGCGGCCGATGTCGATCTGCCGGGGGCGGGGCCCGCCGAAGAAGCGGGCGAGGAACTCTCCGAGGGGGTCAGAGCCGTAGCCCTGCGGACCTGTGAACCCGCTGGTCATGGCCATCCGTTCCGGCGCCCTCGCATGGACCCTGCCTCGGCCGGACGGAGCCGGAACCTCCGGGGGCCCGGGGCGCGCTCACTGCTCGACGTACCGGTCCGGACGCGGGTGCCCGACCGTCCCGCTGTTACACACGCACACGCCGCGTACCGCGCGTACGCGCCCCTGTGCCGTGTGAGGCGCACTCGTAGAACACCTTCGCACGATCGCCGGGGGGCAGCACGTCAGGGCGGGGCCGCCCGGTGGACCCGGTCCCGGGCCGCGGCCGGCGCACCCCCGTTCGGGTGCGGGAGGGCGCGGAGAGGGCGACGGTCCGACGCGCGGCCGGGGGCCGGTCCGTGTCCGCGGCGGCGCGGACGGAGAGCGCATGCCTGCCCCGGCGGGTACCGCTCCGAGGCACTCGTGAGCGGTGACGCTCCGGAGGCCGCCGGCCGCGGTGGTGCTCAGGGGCGGCCGGGCGCGCCGGCGCGGGCTCGGCGACGCTCTGCACGGTGATGCACCCGGGGCCCGAGAGGCCTCATCGGTGCGCGGCACGGCACGGAGGCGACCGGTGCGAACCCGGCGAACGGCTCGCTGCTGCGCCAGCCCCGCGGCGACCGCGGCAGGGCCGAGGTGGCGGCGAGGGCCGGCATCTCGGCAGAGACACTCCGCAAGATCGAGACGGGACGCGCCCCGACCCCCGCGTTCTTCACCATCGCGGCCCTGGCGGGCGGACGGGGCCTGTCCATGGACAGCCGGCCGCGCACTGCGCCTCAGGCGCCTCGCTCGCGGCGTGCTCGGTCGCGGCACCACCACTCACCACCGCACAGTGGTCCTCCGCACACCTTGCGTCACTGCCGAAAACTCCCCGTAGCGCGTACGTAACACGACTGGTGTTGCCTACGGAGCGCAGTACTCCAGTTGGCGGGAGCCGAGTATGGCGGTGGAGCAGATTCCGGCACAGGTCAGGGAGTTCAGGGACTACCTCGGTGCGCTGCTGGGGCGCCTCGACCAGTCGGGCGGCTGGTGTGCGGTGTTCTGGCAGCGGGACCCGGACGGTATGCGGGCCTGCCTCGCCGGGAGCGAACTGCCCCCGTGGGACGTGGTGGAGGCGCTGCTGCAGGACTACGCCACCGCCCACGGCGCCCCGGCCGCCGAGGCGGAGACCGCCAGGGCCCGCGCCCTGCACGCCGCCGCGCTCACCGCGTACGACGCCCGCCCCGGCGCCCGCCAGGCCCTCACCGACCGTCTCGACGTGATGCTCCGGGAACGCAGGTACGCCGCGGAGCGCAGGGCCGCCCTCAGCCGGGCGCTCACCGTGGCTGCCACGGGTGCGCAGGCCGAGGCGATCCGGGTGGACCTGGCCTGGGCGGAGGACGACCACGCCCGCGCCACCGCCCGGTGCGCCGAACTCCGGTCCCGGCTGGAGCGCCTGGAGCACCCGGAGCGGCGCGAGCACACGGAACACCCGGACCGACGGGAGTACGGCCAGGCGGTCCGGGGAGTGGCAGGTGAGCGGCACCCGGCCATGGCTCGGGAGCGTGAGCAGGGCCCGGCCCCGGCTCGGGAGGGTGAGCGGCGTCCGGTCCCGGTGCGGGAGGGTGAGCGGCGCCCCGCCTCCGTAGGGGAGGACGAGCGCGGTCCGGCCGCGGCCCGGGAGGGCGGGCATGTGCCCGCCTCCGCCCGCCCGGCGAGCCGGGGCATCCCCGCCGCGCGGTCCCGTCCGGCACCGGGAGGAGGTCGTACGCCCGGCCGCGCACCAGGAGCGCCGGACCGTGTCCCCGCGCCCGGAGCCCCGTGGTCCATCCCCGCCCCTCGCGCCCCTGAGCCCGGCCCGGCCCCCGCGGGCGACGTCGCCCTGCCCGCACCGGCGGATGCCGTCCCCGCCCCGCCCGCTCCCGCCCCCGGCGCCGCCCCACCCGAGCAGCCCGCCCGGGCGCCGGAACCGGCGCCCGGACTCCCCGAGCCCCCCACAACCCCCAAGCCCCCCAAGCCGCGCAAGCGCCGCCGTGGCAGCGCACGGTTCGCCGGGGCCGTGGAGGACGACGACACCCCGCCCGTGGTCCTGCCCCCGGACGCCGGGCCTCCGCCCGCCCACGGCGCCCCCGCCGACGCACCGGCCCCGCCCCGCAGGCCGCGCGGTGCCCGCTTCGCCGGAGTGGAGACGGAGGAGGAGCCGGCGCGGCCCCGCGTGCCGGTCGCGGACGACGGGGCGTCCCGGCAGGAGGCCCGGCGGGCCGTCGCGCACCTGGCCCGGCTGCGGGCCGAAGGGCGCACCGGTGAGGCACATGTGCTGCTCGTCGACCTCGCCCGGTGGCCGCCGGAGCGCTTCCCGCTCTTAGCCGCCGAGATGGAGCGGGCCGGGCTCACGGCCGACTGGGCGACCCTGCTGTGGGAGTGCGCCTCGCTGCCCGCGGGGCGCCTGGTCACCGCCTCCGAGACGCTGGCCGCCGCGGGGCGCGCCGCAGACGCCGAGCAGCTGCTGCGGCAGGGCGTCGCCCGCCCCGCCGAGGAGATCGGGCGGGCGGTGGTCCAGCTCACCGCCGAGCGGCGGCACCACGAGGTGACGGCGCTGCTGGACGCCTGTGTGCGCACCCGCACCCCCGGGGAGGCCGCGCGCAGCGCCGCCGTGGACCCCGAGCGGCTGGTGCCGCTGCTGCTCGGCGCCGCACAGGGCGTCTCCGAGGAGTGCTACTGGGACCTGGTGCACGCCCTCCGGGTCGCCGGAACGGCCGGCTGACGCCGGTGCGCCTCACGGGGCCGCCGGCCGGTGCGCGACGTGCCCGGCGGCCGGCGCGCCAGTTGCCCGAACCGCCTCCTGACGCCCGCCGCGATCACCCACAGGAGTGCGAATCGCGCTCGACTCAGCGGGTTGGCGACGATGGTCTTGGCAAGGACGTCCGAGAGGCATACGTTCGTCCCTCTACGGCCGTTTCTACGGGCGTAGAGGCGCTGACGTCGCTCGAAGGAGCAGCTCATGGCCAACGTCGTACGTGCCGCTCTGGTCCAGGCCACCTGGACCGGCGACACCGAGTCCATGCTGGCGAAGCACGAGGAGCACGCCCGCGAGGCGGCCCGGCGGGGCGCGAAGATCATCGGGTTCCAGGAAGTCTTCAACAGCCCGTACTTCTGCCAGGTCGAGGACCCCGAGCACTACCGCTGGGCCGAGCCGGTGCCCGACGGGCCCACCGTACGCCGGATGCAGGACCTGGCCCGCGAGACCGGCATGGTGATCGTCGCGCCCGTGTTCGAGATCGAGCAGCCCGGTTTCTACTACAACACCGCGGCCGTGATCGACGCCGACGGCAGCTACCTCGGCAAGTACCGCAAGCACCACATCCCGCAGCTCGAGGGCTTCCGGGAGAAGTACTACTTCCGGCCGGGAAATCTGGGCTGGCCCGTCTTCGACACGGCGGCCGGCAAGGTCGGCGTCTACATCTGCTACGACCGGCACTTCCCCGAGGGCTGGCGCCAGCTCGGCCTGAACGGCGCCCGGCTGGTGTACAACCCGTCCGCCACCCACCGCAGCCTCTCCGCCCACCTGTGGAAGCTGGAGCAGCCCGCGGCCGCCGTCGCCAACGGCTACTACGTCGCCGCCATCAACCGCGTGGGCCAGGAGGAGTACGGCGACAACGACTTCTACGGCACCTCCTACTTCGTCGACCCGCGCGGCCAGTTCGTCGGCGACGTCGCCGGCGACAAGGAGGAGGAACTCCTCGTCCGCGACCTGGACCTCGACCTCGTCGACGAGGTGCGCAAGACCTGGGCCTTCTACCGGGACCGCCGCCCCGACGCCTACGAAGGGCTGGTGCAGCCATGACCGACGACCTGCTGGGCCGCCACCGAGCGGTCCTCCCCGACTGGCTCGCCCTCTACTACGAGGAACCCATCGAGATCACCCACGGCGAGGGACGCCACGTCTGGGACTCCCACGGCAACCGCTATCTGGACTTCTTCGGCGGCATCCTCACCACCATGACCGCCCACGCCCTGCCCGAGGTCACCAAGGCCGTCAGCGAGCAGGCCGGGCGGATCCTGCACTCCTCCACCCTCTACCTCAACCGGCCGATGGTGGAACTCGCCGAACGCATCGCCCAGTTGAGCGGAATCCCCGACGCGCGGGTGTTCTTCACCACCTCCGGCACCGAGGCCAACGACACCGCCCTGCTGCTCGCCACCACCTACCGGCGCAGCAACACCGTGCTGGCGATGCGCAACAGCTACCACGGCCGTTCCTTCAGCGCCGTCGGCATCACCGGCAACCGCAGCTGGTCCCCGACCTCGCTGTCCCCGCTGCAGACGCTGTACGTGCACGGCGGCGTCCGCAGCCGCGGCCCGTTCGCCCACCTCGACGACCAGGGCTTCATCGAGGCCTGCGTCGACGACCTGACGGACCTGCTCGGCCACACCCGCCCGCCGGCCGCGCTGATCGCCGAGCCGATCCAGGGGGTCGGCGGCTTCACCTCGCCGCCGGACGGCCTGTACGCCGCCTTCCGCGAGGTGCTGCAGGAGCGGGGCGCGCTGTGGATCTCCGACGAGGTGCAGACCGGCTGGGGCCGCACCGGCGAGCACTTCTGGGGCTGGCAGGCGCACGGCCGGAACGGCCCGCCCGACATGCTCACCTTCGCCAAGGGCATCGGCAACGGCATGTCCATCGGCGGCGTGGTGGCCCGCGCGGAGATCATGAACTGCCTGGACGCCAACAGCATCTCCACCTTCGGCGGCACCCAGATCACCATGGCCGCCGGCCTCGCCAACCTCACCTACCTCCTCGAACACGACCTGCAGGGCAACGCCCGCCGGGTCGGCGGCCTGCTCATCGAGCGGCTGCGGTCCGTCGCCGCGCAGGTCCCCGCCGTGCGCGAGGTGCGCGGACGCGGGCTGATGATCGGCATCGAACTGGCTCGGCCCGGCACCGACGAGGCCTACCCCGAGGCGGCCTCCGCCGTGCTGGAGGCGGCCCGCGAGGGCGGCCTGCTCATCGGCAAGGGCGGCGGCCACGACACCAGCGCCCTGCGCATCGCCCCGCCGCTCTCCCTGAACGTGGCGGAGGCCGAGGAGGGCGCCGCGATCCTCGAACGCGCCCTGAGGAGCATCCAGTAGCAGCACACCGATCGAGGGAAAGCCGCCATGGTCAGCGTCTCGGATCCCTGGGAAGCCCCGGCACCCGCACTGTCGGTCCGTCAGGTGCTGGCACTGGACCGGGTGCTCGCCGGTGAGCCCGAGGTGGTGGCCGGCGAGCACCGGCTGGACCGGCCGGTGCGCTGGGTGCACGTCGCCGAGGCGGCCGACGTCGGAGTGATGCTCAGCGGCGGCGAGATGGTCCTCACCACCGGTGTGCTGCTGGCCGGGGACGAGGAGAAGCAGGCCGAGTACGTGCGCTCCCTGCACCGCGCCGACGCCTCCGCGGTCGTCCTCGGACTCGGCCGCGCCTTCCCCGCCCCGCCGGACGCGATGCGGCGGGTGGCCGAGCGGTGCGGGCTGCCCCTGGTGGTGCTCCACCGGCCCTTCCCCTTCGCCCAGCTCACCGAGGAGGTCCAGTCCCGGCTGGTGCGCCGCAAGTTCGCCGCGGTCAGCCTCTCCGAGGCCGTCCGCACCGAACTGACGGCGCTCATCACCGCCGGCGCCCCGCTGCAGCGCCTGCTCGACGAGATCGCCCGGCACAGCGGCTGCCCCGTCGTGGTCACCAACCTCGCCCACCGCGTCCTCGGCACGGCGGGGGAGCGGCCCGCCGTGGACGACGTGCTGCGCGACTGGGACCGCATCGCCCGCCAGGCGGGCCGCACCGAGGGCGACGACTGGATCCGCGCCGAACTCGGCGGGCGCGGTGAACGCTGGGGCCGGCTCGTGCTGTGCGGCTACCGCGGTGACACCGCGACCGGCCGGCTGCTCGCCGACCGGGCCGCCGAGGCCCTCGTGCTGCACCGCATGCTCGTCGGCGGCGCCGCCTGCTCCTGGGAGGAGCAGTCCGCCCAGAGCCTGCTCACCGACCTGATCGGCGGGGTGCTGCCCGCCCGGCAGCTGCTGCCCAGGGCACGCGCCGCCGGACTCCCGGTCAACCGGCGCACCTTCGTACCCCTGGTGGTGCGCGGTCGCAGCGCCACCCGGCTCGACCGGGTGCTGCGTCTGCTGGGCCTGCCCGGCCTCACCGGCGAACTCGCCGACGGGGCGAGCGCCGTCCTGCTCAGCCTCGCCCGCGACCAGGATCCGCAGGCGCTCACCGCGCACTTCGCCGCCCGGCTGCGCGCCGAACCGGGCCCCGAACCTGTCGTGGTGGCCGCGGCCGACGCGCGGACCGTCTTCGACGAGGTGCCCGCCGGACTGCGCGAGGCCCGGCACGTGGCCGACGCCGCCGCCGGATCCGCCCCCGCCCTCGACCTGCCGCCGGTGGTCCGCCTGAAGGACGTCCATCTGCGCGGGCTGATCCGCCTGCTGCGCGACGACCCGCAGGTGCAGTCCTTCGCCGAACGCGAGCTGGACGGGCTGCTGAGCGCGCCCGACGAGGACCTGCTGTCCGTGCTGCGCACCTACCTCGCCACCGGACGCAACAAGTCCCGTACCGCCCAGCTCCACCACGTCTCCCGCCCCGCCCTCTACCGCCGTCTGGAGGCGATACAGACACGGCTCGGCGTGGACCTCGACGACTTCGAGCAGGCCGCCTCGGTCCACATCGCGCTCCTGGCACACGACGCGCAGCACCAGTGACGCGCTCCGCACGGCACCGCTGACGCCCCGCGCGCACACGGGTGACGCCACGAACGGCACCGCCGGCGTCCCGGGCGACACCGGGGACGCCTGACGCGCCCGACCACCGACACATCATCAGCAACACCTTCGAAACCCGCGACCACTTGCGACAACGGCGGTGAAACATGGGCCGGTTCAGCAGTGACACGGTGACACGCCGGGCACCCGCAGACGTGACACCGTGTACCTCAACGCGGGCTCGCGCGCTTCCTAGGCTCACCGCACACCGAGCGACCGGAGGTTGCGATGAGCCGAGTGATCCGTGCCGCCGTCTTCCAGACCGCCTGGACCGGCGACAAGGAGTCGATGATCCAGGTCCACGAACAGGCAGCCCGCGACGCTGCCGCCCAGGGCGCTCAAGTGCTGTGCTTCCAGGAGCTGTTCTACGGCCCCTACTTCTGCCAGGTGCAGGACCCGGCCTTCTACGAGTACGCGGAGGCCGTCCCCGACGGCCCGGTCGTCAAACGCTTCCAGTCCCTCGCCCGGGAGCTGGGCATCGTCCTGGTACTGCCGATGTACGAGGAGGAGCAGCCCGGCGTCCTCTACAACACCGCGGCGGTGATCGACGCCGACGGCTCCTACCTCGGCAAGTACCGCAAGACGCACATCCCCCAGGTGCGCGGTTTCTGGGAGAAGTTCTACTTCCGGCCCGGCAACCTCGGCTGGCCCGTCTTCGACACCGCGGCCGGCCGGATCGGCGTCTACATCTGCTACGACCGTCACTTCCCCGAGGGCTGGCGGGCCCTGGGACTCGCGGGCGCGGAGATCGTGTTCAACCCCTCGGCCACCTCCCGGGGCCTGTCCGGCTACCTGTGGCAGCTGGAGCAGCCCGCGGCCGCGGTCGCCAACGAGTACTTCGTCGGCGCGATCAACCGGGTCGGCGTGGAGGAGCTGGGCGACAACGACTTCTACGGCACCAGCTACTTCGTCGACCCGGAGGCCCACTTCGTGGGCGAGGTGGCCGGCGACAAGGAGACCGAACTGGTCGTGCGGGACCTGGACATGGCCAAGCTCCGCGAGGTCCGGGACCGCTGGCAGTTCTACCGGGACCGCGCGCCCGCCGCCTACACGCCGCTGACCGCACCGTAACCGCCCCGGCCGGGCGCGGGGCCGCGGACCGCCCGCGGCCCCGCCACCACGGGCTCCCGGACCGAGCGAGGCCAGGAACCGGGGGAGCGACGAGCCCTCACACCACCCGCACGCACCCACAGCGAGGAGCGAGACGGACATGAGCAGCCGGACACTGATCCGCGGCGGCCTCGTCATCACCGCCGCCGACGAGACCCACGCCGACATCCTGATCGAGGACGGCCGCATCGCCGCCCTCGCCGCCACCGGCACCCCCGCGGCCGAGGCCCTCACCGCCGACCGCGTCATCGACGCCACCGGCAAGTACGTCATCCCGGGCGGCGTCGACGCCCACACCCACATGGAGCTGCCGTTCGGCGGCACCTTCGCCTCCGACACCTTCGAGACCGGCACCCGCGCCGCCGCCTGGGGCGGCACCACCACCGTCGTCGACTTCGCCGTGCAGAGCGTCGGCCAGTCGCTGCGCGCCGGACTCGACGCCTGGCACGCCAAGGCCGAGGGCAACTGCGCCATCGACTACGGCTTCCACATGATCGTCTCCGATGTGAACCAGGAGACCCTGAAGGAGATGGACCTCCTCGTGGAGGAGGGCGTCACCTCGTTCAAGCAGTTCATGGCCTACCCGGGCGTCTTCTACTCCGACGACGGGCAGATCCTGCGCGCCATGCAGCGCTCCGCCGAGAACGGCGGACTGATCATGATGCACGCCGAGAACGGCATCGCCATCGACGTCCTCGTCGAGCAGGCGCTCGCCCGCGGCGAGACCGACCCCCGCTACCACGGCGAGGTGCGCAAGGCCCTCCTCGAGGCCGAGGCCACGCACCGCGCCATCCGCCTCGCCCAGGTCGCGGGTGCCCCGCTGTACGTGGTGCACGTCTCCGCCATGGAGGCGGTCGCCGAACTCGCCCGCGCTCGCGACGAGGGTCTTCCGGTCTTCGCCGAGACCTGCCCGCAGTACCTGTTCCTGTCCACCGACAACCTCGCCGAGCCGGACTTCGAGGGCGCCAAGTACGTCTGCAGCACGCCGCTGCGGCCCAAGGAGCACCAGGCCAAGCTCTGGCAGGGCCTGCGCACCGACGACCTCCAGGTGGTCTCCACCGACCACTGCCCGTTCTGCTTCGTCGGCCAGAAGGAACTCGGCCGCGGCGACTTCTCCAAGATCCCCAACGGGCTCCCGGGCGTGGAGAACCGCATGGACCTGCTCCACCAGGCCGTCCTGGACGGGCACATCAGCCGCCGCCGCTGGATCGAGATCGCCTGCGCCACCCCGGCCCGGATGTTCGGCCTCTACCCGAAGAAGGGCACCATCGCGCCCGGTGCCGACGCCGACGTCGTGATCTACGACCCGCACGCCGAGCAGGTGCTGTCCGCCGAGACCCACCACATGAACGTCGACTACTCGGCCTACGAGGGCAAGCGGATCACCGGCCGGGTCGAGACCGTCCTCTCCCGCGGCGTCCCGGTCATCACCGAGCGGGAGTACACCGGACACGCCGGGCACGGCGTCTACACCCCGCGCTCCACCTGCCAGTACCTCGGCTGAACCTCACGCAAGGAGTCGTGCCATGGACTTCGGACTCGTCCTGCAGACCGACCCGCCCGCCTCGCGGGTCATCAGCCTGATGAAGCGCGCCGAACGCAGCGGTTTCACCTACGGCTGGACCTTCGACTCCGCCGTGCTGTGGCAGGAGCCGTTCGTCATCTACAGCCAGATCCTCGCCAACACCACGAAACTCACGGTCGGCCCGATGGTCACCAACCCGGGCACCCGCACCTGGGAGGTCACCGCCTCCACCTTCGCCACCCTCAACGACATGTTCGGCAACCGCACCGTGTGCGGCATCGGCCGCGGCGACTCCGCCATGCGCGTCGCCGGACGCAGACCCAACACCCTGGCCCGCCTGGGCGAGGCCATCGGCGTCATCCGCGACCTCGCCGAGGGCCGGGAGGCCGAGGTCGACGGCAAGCCGCTGCGCATCCCCTGGGTGCGCGACGGAAAGCTCCCGGTGTGGATGGCGGCGTACGGGCCGAAGGCGCTGGCGCTCGCCGGGCAGAAGGCCGACGGGTTCATCCTGCAGCTCGCCGACCCCTACCTCACCGAGTGGATGGTCAAGGCGGTGCGCGACGCCGCCGCCGAGGCGGGCCGGGACCCCGGCTCCGTCACCATCTGCGTGGCCGCCCCCGCCTACGTCGGCGACGACCTGGCCCATGCCCGCGAGCAGTGCCGCTGGTTCGGCGGCATGGTCGGCAACCACGTCGCCGACCTGGTGGCCCGCTACGGCGAGCACTCCGACATGGTGCCCGAGGCGCTGACCGAGTACATCAAGGGCCGCCAGGACTACGACTACAGCCACCACGGCCGGGCCGGCAATCCGTCCACGGACTTCGTGCCGGACGAGATCGTCGACCGGTTCTGCCTGCTCGGCCCCGCCGAGGCGCACATCGAGAAGCTGCAGGCGCTGCGCGAGCTGGGCGTCGACCAGTTCGCCGTCTACGACATGCACGACGCACAGGAGCAGACGATCGACGCGTACGGCGCGGAGATCATCCCCGCGCTCAAGGGCTGACCCGCCCGCGCACCCGCCCCCCCCACGCACCCGCCGGCCCTCGGATCGAGCACGACCCTTGCAGGAATCCGTCCCCTCGTTCACCACCGGTCCTCCCCGCCGAAGGGAACGTCCATGACAGCGACCGTCCCGCCCACGCCCTCCGACCCCTCCATAACCGACCCTGCGGGACGCGTCGAGCTTCCGCCCGGCGCCGTCCCCGCCGACAGCCGCTTCGTCAACGACGACCTGCTGCCCGTCCCGCTGGCCCGGCGCCGCTGGACGACGTACAACTTCTGCGCGCTGTGGGTGGGGATGGCGCACAACATCCCCTCCTGGCTGCTGGCCTCCGGCCTGGTGGCGCTCGGCATGGACTGGAAGCAGGCGGTGTTCACCATCGCGCTCGCCAATGTCATCGTGCTGGCGCCGATGCTGCTGACCGGCCACGCCGGACCCAAGTACGGCATCCCGTTCCCGGTGATGGCCCGCGCCTCCTTCGGGCTGCGCGGTGCCAACCTGCCGGCGATGATCCGGGCCGGGGTGGCCTGCGCCTGGTTCGGCATCCAGACCTGGATCGGCGGCCAGGGCATCTTCGTGCTGCTCGGCAAGATCTTCGGCGGCTGGGCCGAGGCCTCCGAGGTGGCCGGCCAGCCGTGGACGCTCTGGGTGTGCTTCGTGCTGTTCTGGGCGCTCGAACTGGCCATCATCTACCGGGGGATGGAGGCGCTGCGCCGGTTCGAGAACTGGGCGGCGCCGTTCGTCATCGTCGGCGCGTTCGTGCTGCTGGCGTGGATCGCGACCAAGGCGGGCGGGCTCGGTCCGCTGCTCGACCAGCCCTCGCAACTGGGCTGGGGGGCGGACTTCTGGCCGGTGTTCTTCCCCTCCCTCATGGGCATGATCGCCTTCTGGTCCACGCTGAGCCTGAACATCCCCGACTTCACCCGCTTCGGGGCGGGTCAGCGGGCCCAGGTGTGGGGCCAGACCCTCGGACTGCCCACCACCATGACCCTGTTCGCGCTGCTCTCGGTGTTCGTCACCTCCGGCTCGCAGGCGGTGTACGGGGTCGCGATGTGGGACCCGGTGGCGCTCGCCGGCAAGACCGACAACGTCTTCGGGCTGCTCTTCGCCCTGGTGACCGTGCTCGTCGCGACGATCTCGGTGAACATCGCGGCCAACGTCGTCTCCCCGGCGTACGACCTGGCCAACCTGGCGCCGCGGTTCATCACCTTCCGCACCGGTGCGCTGATCACCGGCGTGGTCGGCGTGGTGATCATGCCGTGGAAGCTCACCGAGACGCCCGAGCTGTACATCTTCACCTGGCTCGGCCTGGTCGGCGGCCTGCTCGGCAGCGTCGCCGGCATCCTCATCGGCGACTACTGGATCGTCCGCCGCACCGCGCTGGACCTGCCCGGCCTGTACACCCCGGGCAGCCGCTACTGGTACACCTCCGGCTGGAACCTGCGGGCCGTGCTCGCCTTCCTGGTCGGCGGGGTGCTCGCGGTGGGCGGCTCCCACTCGGCGCCGGGCAAGGGACCCTTCCCCGAGGACGGCCTGATCCCGTTCCTGAAACCGCTCGCGGACTACGGCTGGGCCGTGGGCCTCGCGGCCTCGCTGGTGCTGTACGTGGCGCTGATGGCGGGCCGCAGCGCCTCCGACCGGGCTGCGGCCCGCCTCCGGTGACCGGCAGGTGCCCCTCTCCGGTGATCGGCAGGTGGCCCCTCCGGTGAGCGGCAGGTGCCCCCTCCGGTGAGCGGCACGTGCCCTCTCCGGCGGGGGACCGGTACCTGGGCTAGCGGGCGGTGCCGAAGTCCTGGGTCCAGTAGGTGCCGGAGAGTCCGACGCCGATCTCCTCGAAGGCGCAGTTGAGGATGTTCTCCCGGTGGCCGGGACTGTTCATCCAGCCCTGCATCACCTGCTCCGGAGTGGAGTAGCCGTAGGCGACGTTCTCGCCGTAGGTGCTCCAGCTGTAGCCGGCGCGGGTGATGCGCTGGTCGGGGGTGGAGCCGTCGGAGCCGGTGTGCGACATGTTCCCGTTCGCCGCCATGTCCGCGCTGTGGTCCTGGGCGGCCTTGGTCAGCTTGGAGTTGACGGTCACCGCCGAGCAACCCGCCTTGGCGCGCTCGGCGTTGACCAGCTCCACGACCCGGGCGACGTCACCCGTGGCGGTGGCGGAGGGCTTGGCGGTGCCCGGCGAGGAGGGGGCCGTGGAGGCGGGAGGCTTCGGGGCGGAGGTGGTGGGCTCGGCGCTCGGCGTGCTCGCCGGCTCGGAGGCGCGGCCGGTCCGGGCGGTCTTCGCCTTCCTCTTCTTCGCCTCGCGGGCCTTGTCGGACGTGTCGTCGTCCTTCTTCTTGTGCGTCTTCCTGTGCTTCTTCGACGGACTCGCGTCGGGCGTGGTGCGCGCCGAGGGGTCGTTGCCCGGGCGGCTGCTCCACTCGCGGTACCAGTTCGCGCCGTCCCACCGGTCCTCGGAGGCGACCGTGGTGGCGGCGGTGCGGTCCTGCCGCCCCCGATCGTCGCCGGGCCAGTCGGTACAGGCCATGGCGACGGACGGTATGCCTATGACGCTCGCGGCGATCGCGGCGACGGCCGGCCGCCGGTAGCGCTGCTCGTGGCGATGCTTTGCCATGCGTGACCTCACCCTTGATGTCCGGAGGGTGGCCATTCTTGGGAGGTCCCGGCGCACAGGGCAACGGGCGCATTTACTAGCCCGCCTCGTAGGCCGACGCGCCCCTTGCGGCGAGCGGCCGGGCGTGCCAAGCGGCCCGGGAGGAGGCGCCGGAGGGGCTGTCGTCACGTCAAGAGGCTTGCATGTGCGAAGAGACGGCGGGACCCGCGGGCGGAGGCGGCCGTCTCTCGTGCCGCTCGCCCCCACCCCAGGGGCAAGACGGACAAGTCGACTATGTCGTTGCGGCGGCCTCTACTAACGGACCCGCATAGATCGGGAGGAGCGTGTGACGGATGTCACGGAACCGCGGATTCCGTATGTCAGTCCCGGGTCTTCTCCAGGGTCGCCATCGCCGCCTTGGCGGCCTTGATGGCCCCCTTGTTGATCTCGTCCGAACCGGGCGCCTTCTTGGACTCGAAGTCGCTGCCGTTGTAGGTGACGATCACCAGCGCGTTGGCGGCGCGGGCCACCACCGTGCCCTCGCGGGTCTCCTGCTTGTCCTCGGTGGTGAGGTTGACGACGGAGTACGCCGCGTCACCCAGCCCCGGGACGGCCCCGCCGCCGCTCTTCTGCTGCAGCCGCCCCTCGTACGACCGCTTCGCCGCCTCGTCGGAGGCCATCACCTCGAAGGACACGTCCAGCCAGCGGTACTCGTACCCCTTGAGGGCGTTCCACGAGCAGGTGCGGCGCAGCTTGGCGTCGGTCGACGGTATCTCCTTGCCGGCCGTCTTGGCGTTCGGCACAAGGGACTTGATGGTGTCTTTGGGAATGCCGGTGCACGGGGCGGGCGCGGCGGTGTAGGTCTTCGCCTCCTGGGTCGCCGACGGCGCGGAGGCGGACTGCGTCTGCGTCTTCTTCTCGGTGGCCGGCTTCTCGGCGGCCTGCGGGGCGGCCAGCGGGCCGGAGGACAGCGCCCACCCTGCAGCGGCGAGTACGACCACCGGGGACAGGCGCGCGGTCAGGGCGATCGGCAGAGGAAAGGAACGCACGGCGCACTTCTCGTGGGTCGGGGCGGAGGGGGGTCCACACTGCGGACGGGACGCCAGTGTCACACGCTTCCCTGTGGGGCGGAAGGGCCCAACTCGCTGCGTGCTCGGGCGGTGACGGAGACGGGACGGTGCGTGCCCGCAGGCCCCCGCGCGGCCCGGTCCCGAACTTCGCGACCGGGTGCGCAGCGCCCGGTACCCGGGCGAGTGGGGCGCGGCGGGACGACGTGCTCTCATGGAGACATGATCGACGCCCACAACACCATCGACGAGTTCCTCTCCCGCCGCTCCGCCGATGTGGAGGAGGCCGTGCGGGAGGCGGCGGCGCAGGAGATCATGCCGCGCTGGCGCCGGCTCGCCGAGCACGAGGTGGACCACAAGAGCGGCCCGCACGACCTGGTCACCGACGCGGACCGCAAGGCGGAGCTGTATCTGACCAAGACGCTGCCCGCGCTGCTGCCCGGCTCGGTCGTGGTCGGCGAGGAGGCGGTGCACGCCGACCCCGCCTCGTACGAGGCGATACGCGGCGAGGCGCCGGTGTGGATCGTCGACCCGGTCGACGGCACCCGGCAGTTCGTGCGCGGCGAGCCCGGCTTCTGCACGCTCGTCGCACTCGCACACGGGGGAGTGGTGCACGCCTCCTGGACCTACGCACCCGCCCGCGGCCTGCTCGCCGCCGCCGTCCGCGGCCAGGGCGCCCGGCTCGACGGCGAGCCGCTGCACGCGGGCTCCCCGGAGCCCGGCAGCGAGCTGCGGGTGGCGGTCTCCCACCCCGACTACACCACGGACGAGCAGAAGCGGGCCCTGCTCGGCCTGTGGACCGAGGGCGTGGCCCCGCGCTCCTGCGGCTCGGCCGGCCTGGAGTATTTGGCGGTCGCCCGCGGCGAGTCCGACGCCACCGCCTTCAGCTGGGAGGCGGCCTGGGACCACGCGGCCGGGCTGCTGCTGGTCGAGGAGGCGGGAGGAACGCATCTGACCCGCGCGGGCGAGCCGTTCCGCATCACCGGCGGCAACACCCTGCCGTTCACCGCCGCCCGCGACGCCGCGACCGCCCGCCGGGTGGCCGGGCTGCTGTCCGACGGGGCCTGATGTCCCTGGCCACGGTGCTCGGGAGCCGTCCGGGGTGATCCGGGGTGATCTGCCATGCCCCGTCGGCCCGTTGCGGGGGCGCTCGCTCCGGCGGGGCGCCGCACGGCCCGGGCTCCGCGCGGCGCGGGCGGCGGACGATCACCTCGCGGCCCGAGACCGGCGCGAGGGCGGCCCGGCATATCCTGATCCCCCAGTGGCCACCGGCTGACAAAGGAGTCCGAAGGTGCCGTCGATGCTCGATGCGGTCGTCGTGGGTGCGGGGCCGAACGGACTGACCGCCGCCGTGGAGCTGGCCCGGCGCGGCTTCACCGTGGCGCTGTTCGAGGCCAGGGAGACCGTGGGCGGCGGGGCCCGCACCGAGGAGCTCACCCTGCCCGGCTTCCGCCACGACCCCTGCGCCGCGGCACACCCCCTCGGCATCAACTCCCCGGCCTTCCGCGCCCTGCCCCTGGAGCGCTACGGGCTCCAGTGGCTGCAGCCCGAGCTGCCCATGGCCCACCCCTTCCCGGACGGCTCCGCGGCCGTGCTGTCCCGGTCACCGGCCGAGACCGCCGCGTCCTTCGGCCCCCGGGACGCCGGCACCTACCGACGCCTGGTGCAGCCCTTCCTGCCCCGCTGGGACACCCTCGCCCGCGACTTCATGTCCCTGCCGCTGACCGCGCTGCCCCGCGATCCGGTCACCCTCGCCCGCTTCGGGCTCGCCGGGCTGCCGCCGTCCACCTGGCTGATGCGCCGCTTCCGCGACGAGAAGGCCAAGGCGCTCCTCGCCGGTCTCGTCGCCCACGTCATGGCACCCCTGAGCGGCTTCGCCACCAGCGCCATCGGCCTGGTCTTCGCCCTCGCCGCGCACGCCCGCGGCTGGCCCGTCGCCCGCGGCGGTTCCCAGGCCATCTCCGACGCGCTCGCCGCCCACCTGAAGGATCTCGGCGGCCAGATCCACACCGACTACGAGGTCAAACGCCTCGACGACCTGCCGCCGGCCCGCGCCTACGTCTTCGACACCTCGCCCACCGCCCTGGCCCGCATCGCCGGCCTCGGCGACCTGTACCACCGCTACCGGTACGGCCCGGGCGTCTTCAAGATCGACTACGCCCTGGACGGGCCGGTGCCGTGGACCGCGCCCGAGGCCCGCGTGGCCGGCACCGTGCAGATCGGCGCCAGCAGCCGGGAGATCGGCACCGCCCTGCGCGCCGCCTCCCGCGAGGGCCGCGCCCCCGACGCGCCATTCCTCATCACCGTGCAGCCCGGCGTCGTCGACCCCACCAGGGCGCCCGAGGGCAAGCAGGTCTTCTGGGCCTACGGACACGTCCCCAACGGCTGGACCGGAGACCTCACCGACGCCATCGAACGCCAGCTGGAGCGCTTCGCCCCCGGCTTCCGCGACCGCGTCCTGGCCCGCGCCACCGCGGGACCGCCCGAGCTGGCCGCGCGCAACGCCAACTACGTCGGCGGCGACATCGCCACCGGCGCGGTCACCGGCCTGCAGGCCCTGCTGCGGCCCCGGCTGTCCCTCTTCCCGTACGCCACCCCGCACCCGGCCGTCTACATCTGCTCCTCGGCCACCCCGCCGGGACCCGGTGTGCACGGCATGTCGGGGCACAACGCGGCCAAGGCCGTCTGGCGGCGCCTGCGCCAGACCTGACCGGCGCGTTCCCGCGACCGCGCGGCCCGGCTCCCTACGATGACGGGCATGACCACGATCACCCTCGTCCAGGGCGACATCACCCGGCAGAGCGCGGACGCCATCGTCAACGCGGCGAACTCCTCCCTGCTCGGCGGGGGAGGCGTCGACGGCGCCATCCACCGGCGTGGCGGACCGGCGATCCTCGAGGAGTGCCGCCGGCTGCGTGCCTCGAAGTACGGCAAGGGCCTGCCCACCGGCCAGGCGGTCGCCACCACCGCCGGTGATCTCGACGCCCGCTGGGTCATCCACACCGTCGGCCCCGTCCACAGCACCACCGAGGACCGCTCGGCCCTGCTCGCCTCCTGCTACCGCGAGTCCCTGCGCGTCGCCGACGAACTGGGCGCCAGGACGGTCGCGTTCCCCGCCATCTCCACCGGCGTCTACCGCTGGCCGATGGACGACGCGGCCCGCATCGCCGTGGAGACGGTCCGCGCCACGGACACGGCCGTGGAGGAGGTCAGGTTCGTCCTGTTCGACGAGCGGGCGTACCACGCGTTCGCCGCCCAGCTGGAGGACGGCTCCTGAGCCGCCCGGCGGTCCGTGAACCGGCGGCCCGGTGCACCATGTGTTCTCAGCGGCCCGCGGGGGCGGGCCCGGTGAGCTGACGTCCTCAGCGGTCCGTGAACGCCTCGAGGATCCGTTCCGCCGCCAGCGTCGCCGTCAGCTCGCCGTTCCTGACCCGCTCTTCGAGCTCGGGGGCGAGGGCGCGGACCGCGGGGTCGGCGTGCAGGCGGCCGAGGAGTTCGTCGTGGACCATCGACCAGGTCCAGTCGACCTGCTGGTCACGTCGCTTGGCGGCGAGCCGCCCGGTCGAGTCGAGCAGCGCCCGGTGCTGCTCCAGGCGCTCCCACACGGTGTCCAGTCCGGTGGACTCGCGGGCGCTGCAGCTGAGCACCGGCGGGGTCCAGGCGGCGTCCCTGCCGTGCATCAGGCGCAGCGCGCCCGCCAGTTCCCGGGCCGCCGCGCGGGCGTCGCGCTCGTGCGGGCCGTCCGCCTTGTTCACCGCGATGACATCGGCCAGCTCCAGCACACCCTTCTTGATGCCCTGCAGCTGGTCGCCGGTGCGGGCCAGGGTCAGCAGCAGGAAGGAGTCGACCATGTTGGCCACGGCCGTCTCCGACTGGCCCACCCCGACCGTCTCCACCAGCACCACGTCGTAGCCGGCCGCCTCCATCACCACGATGGACTCGCGGGTGGCCTTGGCGACCCCGCCGAGCGTGCCGGCCGACGGGGACGGCCGCACGAACGCCGCCGGATCCACGGCGAGGCGTTCCATCCGGGTCTTGTCGCCGAGGATGGAGCCGCCCGTGCGGCCCGAGGACGGGTCCACGGCGAGCACCGCCACCCGGTGCCCGAGGCCGGTGAGCATGGTGCCGAACGCGTCGATGAAGGTCGACTTGCCCACGCCCGGCACCCCGCTGACGCCGATCCGCCGCGCCCGTCCGGCGTGCGGCAGCAGCTCGGTCAGCAACTCCTGCGCCAGCGCCCGGTGCTGAGGACGGGTGGACTCGACGAGCGTGATGGCGCGGGCGACGAGCGCCCGCTTGCCGTCGAGCACACCCTTCACATAGGCGTCGACGTCGATCACAGGCCGAGCCCCAGCTCGTCGGCGAGCCGCTGCACCAGGTCGTACGCCGCGTCGGGAATCACCGTCCCCGGCGGGAACACGGCCGCCGCGCCCATCTCGAGCAGCGTCGGCACGTCCTGCGGCGGGATCACGCCGCCGACGACGATCATGATGTCCTCGCGGCCCTCCTCGGCCAGCTGCTCCTTCAGCGCCGGCACCAGCGTCAGATGCCCGGCCGCCAGCGAGGAGACGCCCACGATGTGCACGTCCGCCTCGACCGCCTGACGGGCCACCTCGGCCGGCGTCTGGAACAGCGGGCCGACGTCCACGTCGAAGCCGAGGTCGGCGAAGGCGGAGGCGATCACCTTCTGGCCGCGGTCGTGGCCGTCCTGGCCCATCTTGGCGACCAGGATGCGCGGACGGCGGCCCTCCGCCTCCGCGAAGGCGTCGACCAGGGCGCGGGTGCGGTCCACCGAGGGGGACTCGCCTGCTTCGTTGCGGTACACGCCGGAGATCGTACGGATCTGGCTCGCGTGCCGCCCGAACACCTTCTCCAGGGCGTCGGAGATCTCACCGACGGTGGCCTTGGCGCGGGCCGCGTTCACCGCCAGCTCCAGCAGGTTGCCGTCCCCGCCGGCCGCCCGGGTCAGCGCGTCCAGGGCGTCCCGGCAGGCGGTCTCGTCCCGCTCCTCGCGCAGCCGCCTCAGCTTGGCGATCTGCTGGGCGCGCACGGCGGAGTTGTCCACCTTCAGCACCTCGATCGCCTCGTCGCTGTCCACCCGGTACTTGTTGACACCGATCACCGGCTGGCGTCCGGAGTCGATACGGGCCTGGGTGCGGGCCGCGGCCTCCTCGATGCGCAGCTTGGGGATGCCCGCGTCGATCGCCTTGGCCATGCCGCCCGCTGCCTCGACCTCCTGGATGTGCTGCCAGGCCCGCCGGGCGAGGTCGTACGTCAGCCTCTCCACGTACGCGCTGCCGCCCCACGGGTCGATCACCCGGGTGGTGCCGGACTCCTGCTGCAGCAGCAGCTGGGTGTTGCGGGCGATCCGCGCGGAGAAGTCGGTCGGCAGGGCGAGCGCCTCGTCGAGGGCGTTGGTGTGCAGCGACTGGGTGTGGCCCTGGGTGGCCGCCATCGCCTCGATGCAGGTGCGGGTGACGTTGTTGAAGACGTCCTGTGCGGTCAGCGACCAGCCGGAGGTCTGCGAATGGGTGCGCAGCGACAGCGACTTGGGGTTCTTCGGGCCGAACTGCTTCACCAGCTTCGCCCACAGCAGGCGCGCCGCCCGCAGCTTGGCGATCTCCATGAAGAAGTTCATGCCGATCGCCCAGAAGAACGAGAGCCGCGGCGCGAACGCGTCCACGTCCAGGCCCGCGTCCCGGCCCGCCCGGATGTACTCCACCCCGTCCGCGAGGGTGTACGCCAGCTCCAGGTCGGCCGTCGCACCGGCCTCCTGGATGTGGTAGCCGGAGATGGAGATGGAGTTGTAGCGGGGCATCCGCTGCGAGGTGTACGCGAAGATGTCGGAGATGATCCGCATCGACGGCTTCGGCGGATAGATGTAGGTGTTGCGGACCATGAACTCCTTGAGGATGTCGTTCTGAATGGTCCCCGCCAGCTTCTCCGGCGGCACACCCTGCTCCTCCGCGGCGACGATGTACAGCGCCAGCACCGGCAGCACGGCACCGTTCATCGTCATCGACACGGTCATCCTGTCCAGCGGGATCCCGTCGAACAGCTGACGCATGTCGTAGATGGAGTCGATCGCCACGCCCGCCATGCCGACGTCACCGGTCACCCGCGGGTGGTCGCTGTCGTAGCCGCGGTGCGTGGGCAGGTCGAAGGCGACCGACAGGCCCTTCTGGCCGGCGGCGAGATTGCGCCGGTAGAAGGCGTTGGACTCCTCGGCGGTGGAGAAGCCCGCGTACTGGCGGATCGTCCACGGCTGGTTGACGTACATGGTGGGGTACGGGCCGCGCAGGTAGGGCGCGATGCCCGGGTACGTCCCCAGGAAGTCCAGGCCCTCCAGGTCCTGCCCCGTGTACAGCGGCTTGACCGGGATGCCCTCGGGGGTCTCCCACAGCAGGTCGTCACCGCCGGCCGCACGCTTGACGGCCGCACGCCATTCGTCGGCGCCGCCGTCCGGGGCCGGCGTCCCCAGATCGATCCCGGAGAAGTCGGGGATTCCCATCAGGACACTCCCATGCGGTCGAGGGCGGCGGACAGGACGGCGACCGCGTCACAGCCCGCGAAGACATAGGCGTCGACACCGGCGTACGAGGAGGGCCGGCCCGCGAGGAACACATGCGAGGCGCCCTGCGCCTTCAGCTCGGCGGCGGCCTGCTCCGCCTGCTCCTCGTACAGCGCGTCGCTGGAGCACAGGCAGGCCTCGCTCGCGCCGCTCTCCGCGAAGGTCCCCTCGGTGACCGGCTCGATGCCGCCCGCCTGGAACAGGTTGGAGGCGAAGGTCAGACGCGCGGTGTGCGCGGCGGCCGGGCCGAGCGCCGCCAGGTAGATCCTGGGGCGCGACCCGGTGGCCGCCAGATGCGCGTCGGAGCGGGCCCGCAGCGCCTCGAACGCCTCGTCGCGGCGCACCACCGGAAGGCCGCCGGACGGCGGCTGGGGCGCGGGCTCGCGCACCACCGGCTTCTCGGCGAGCAGCGGGAACTCGCTGACCCCGGTGACCGGTTCGCGGCGACCCGCCAGATTGGCGGCGCGCACCGACCAGGTCTCGGCCAGCCGCCGCTCCACCATGCCGGACCGCAGCGCGGCGGCCTGTCCGCCGGCCCGCTCGATCTCCTGGAAGAACTCCCAGCTCGCACGGGCGAGTTCATCGGTGAGCCGCTCCACGTACCAGGAGCCGCCCGCCGGGTCGATGACCCGGGTCAGGTGCGACTCCTCGACCAGGATGGTCGCCGTGTTGCGGGCGATGCGCCGGGCGAAGGCGTCCGGCAGGCCCAGGGCGTGGTCGAAGGGCAGCACGGTCACCGAGGCGGCGCCGCCGACCCCTGCGGCCAGCGTGGCGATCGTGGTGCGCAGCATGTTCACCCACGGGTCGCGGCGCGTCATCATCACCGGCGAGGTCACCGCGTGCTGGACCTGCGCCCCGGCCGCCGGTGCTCCCGACACCTCGGCCACCCTGGCCCAAAGACGCCGGGCGGCGCGCAGCTTGGCGATGGTCAGGAACTGGTCCGCGGTCGCCGCGTAACGGAACTCCAGCTGCCCCAGCGCCTGCTCGACCGAAAGACCGGCCTCGGTGAGCTGCCGCAGACAGGCCACACCGGTCGCCAGCGAGCAGCCCAGCTCCTGCGCCGCCGAGCCCCCGGCCTCGTGGTAGGGCAGCGCGTCCACGGTCAGCGCCCGCAGCCCCGGGTACTCCTCGGCGCACAGCCGCGCCAGCGCGGTCACGGGGGCGGTGTCGTACGCCTGCCCGGTGCGGGCCTCGTACCCGAGCGGATCGGCGCCCAGGTTGCCGCGCGCCGCCTCCTTGGCGACGCCCCGCTCCTCGTACAGCCGCAGCAGCTCCCTGGCGGCGGCCTCGGTCTCCCGGCCCGCGTCGAGGACGACCGGGGCCAGGTCCAGGTAGACGCCGTCCAGGACCCGGGCGAGCGAGGACACCGGCATGCCGCCCTCACCGGCGGTCAGCCACAGCGAGGTGACACCGTTCTCCAGGTCCGCCAGCACCGCCGCGTTGTCGGCCGTCGTATGCCGCTGGCGCACGTCCCAGCCGGCCACGGTGTTCCCCTCGGCGCGACTTCCGCGTACAAAGGGAGCGAACCCGGGCAGACCCGGCTCGGGAGCGGCGTCGCGCGGCGTGTACAGGGGACGGGTCCGCAACCCGTCCTCCAGCGCGGTGGTCAGGGCTTCCTCGGCCGCGTCCCCCTCGACGTCCTTGCCCGCCTTGCGCAGGACACCCGCCACGAGGCGCTGCCACTGCTCGTGGGCTACGTCGGGGAATTCGGCGGCCAGTTCGAGCCCGTCGTCAGGCAGGACCGTCATGCTCGGATGGTAGGCCAGCAGAACAAAGGACCTGCAGGGGAAACGGCTGTGACCTTGACCTCTTCGCGCCTGTGAGCTGCCTCTCCGGCACTGTTTCCGCCCCCCTCCTCCGGCCGGTCCCTCCGGCCGGGCGGGACGATGGCTTCATGGAGACCACCGCCCCCTGGCATCGCATCCCGGACCTCGGACCCTACTTCGCCGTCACCTACGGCGAGCATCCGGATCCGGACGGCTTCCGGCCGCTGACCCTGCTCCACGGCGATGCGGACGTGCTCGGCGCGCGGGTGGGGGAGGTGGCCCGGCGGACGGGAACCGGCCAGATCCGGGTGGCGGCCTCCACCTTCCAGCTGGGCCTGGCCGCCCGGCTCTGGTCGGTCGCCCTCGCCGCCGCCGCGTTCACCGGGACCGTGCCCGACCTCGACCCGGCGCGGCTGCGGTGGCGCACGCCGCCGACCGGTCCCGTCGATCTGTGGCTGCCCGCGCCCCGCGCACTGCCGTCCCGGCCCGCCGCCCTCCTCGACACCGTGGTCCTGCGCAATCTGGAGCCGCTGAACGCCGCCGTCCGGCGGCTGTGCGGGCTGTCGCCCCACGTCCTGCGCGGCAACTCCGCCTCGGCGCTGGTCGGCGCGCTGCGCGTACTGCTCGGCCACGCCCCGCCGCGACCGGTCACGGGCCTCGTCCGCACCCTGCTCGACCGCGAACCGCTCGCCGGCACCGGAACCCTCACCGTGACCGCCGACGGGAGCCCCTCCTTCCGCCGCCGCAGCTGCTGCCTCTACTACCGCCTGCCCGGCGGTGGCCTGTGCGGGGACTGCGTGCTCGCGGGGACGCGGCGCACCGCCTGACATCCGTCAGCCGACGGAACGTCAGAACGCGTGCGGCAGCGGGCGCTTGACGCCGCATCGGGAAACCGTCACCCGGGAACCATCAAGAGCGAACAGATCTGGACGGGGCGATTGCTTCGATCCTGTTCGAGTCCTAGGGTGACCCTGGCTCAGTGGTTACTCCGTCACCACCAGGTGTGATCCGCGCCCGCAGCAACGCGTTTCGCCCTCAGTCCGCGCAGCTCTCTGTCGTACCGAGGAAGGCCACGCCATGCCGCACCTGCCCGTCACGCCCGTCAGCCGGCGCCGGCTGCTGGAGTCCGGTGCCGCCGCCCTCGGCGCCCTCACCCTCGCCACCGCGCTCCCCGGCACCGCGCGGGCCGCCCAGCGGCGTCCGTCGGCCGCCCCCGACCCGGCCGGCGCCCCCGAATGGAACGGCCGCATCTCCGTCTTCCGGGTGGGCACCGAACCCCCGCACACCACCCTGATGCCGTACGCGGACCTCGAGCAGGCCCTGGCGGCCGACCGCACCCGCTCGCCCTACCGGCTGAGCCTCGACGGACACTGGAAGTTCGCCCACACCGAGCGGCCCGACGACCGGGACCCCGACTTCCACCGCACCGATCTCGACGACAGCGACTGGGACACCATCCCCGTCCCCTCCTGCTGGCAGCTGCACGGCTACGACCGCCCGGTCTACGTCAACATCGACTACCCCTGGTGGGGCCCCAACGGCCGGGGGGAGGACGCCCAGCCGCCCGCCGCACCGACCCGCTACAACCCCGTCGGCCAGTACCGGCGCACCTTCACCGTGCCCCGCGGCTGGTCGGGGCGGCGCACCTTCCTGCACTTCGAGGGCGTCAAGTCCGCCCACTACGTGTGGATCAACGGCGAACTCGTCGGCTACAGCGAGGACTCCTACACCCCCGCCGAGTACGACATCACCGAGCAGCTCAAGCCGGGCACCAACCAGATCGCCGTGGAGGTATACCGCTACTCCGACGGCGACTGGCTCGAGGACCAGGACATGATCCGGCTGAGCGGCATCTTCCGCTCGGTCTACCTGTACTCCGCCCCGGCCGTGCAGCTGCGCGACTTCAAGCTGGACCCCGTGCTCGGCGACGACTACCGCTCGGCCGAGCTCCGGGTGACGGCACAGGTGCGGGCCTGCACGCAGGCGGCCCGCCGGACGGGGGAGCACACCGTCGAGGTGCAGCTCTACGACGCCCGGGGCCACGCCGTGTGGTCCCACCCGCTGCGCCGGACCGCCGACGTCACCTCCGCGCCCGCCGGGCAGGACGTCACCGTCGAGGCCGCCCGGGCCGTGCCCGGACCGCGGCTCTGGTCCGCCGAGGACCCCTACCTCTACACCGCCGTCCTCCAGCTCCGCGACCCTTCGGGCAAGGTCGTCGAGACCCTCTCGCACCGCGTCGGCCTGCGGGAGTTCGCGCTCAAGGACGGCCTGATGCGCATCAACGGCAAGCCGGTCTCCTTCCGGGGCGTGAACCGCCACGAGATGCACCCGGAGCGCGGCATGTCCCTCACCCGCGAGGACATGGTGAAGGACATCCGCATCATCAAACGGCTCAACATCAACTCCGTGCGCACCTCGCACTACCCGGACAACCCGCTCTGGCTGGAACTCGCCGACGAGTACGGGCTCTACCTCGTCGACGAGACCAACCTCGAGACCCACGGCATCCGCGGCGAGTACCCCGGCGACCACCCCGACTGGACCGCGGCCTGCGTGGCCCGCGCGCAGAACATGGTCCACCGCGACAAGAACCACGCCTGCGTGGTCATCTGGTCCCTCGGCAACGAGGCCGGCGGCGGCAGCACCTTCACCGCGATGCACGACTGGATCCGCTCCTACGACCCCACCCGCGTCATCCAGTACGAGGGCGACGACCGCCCCGGCATCAGCGACATCCGCTCCAAGATGTACGAGAGCCCCTCCCGCGTCGAGGCCAGGGCCGAGGACCCGGCGGACACCCGGCCCTACGTGATGATCGAGTACGCGCACGGAATGGGCAACTCCAACGGCAACCTCACGAAGTACTGGGACGTGGTGCGCCGTCACGACGTCCTCCAGGGCGGCTGGATCTGGGACTTCGCCGACCAGGCCCTGCGCCACCCGGCCCCCGAGCGCATTCTGTTCACCGAGTCCGGCCCCGCCTCACTGCACGGCGAGATCGTCAACCCCAGCGGTTCCTTCAGCCGGGACGAGGGCCTGTCCGGCGGCACCGTCTTCGCCCGCGACGAGCGCCTGGACCTCACCGGATCACTGACGCTGGAGGCGTGGGTCACCCCGGAGTTCACCGGCTACCACCAGCCGGTGATCGCCAAGGGCGACACCCAGTACGCGCTCAAACAGACCGACCGGCGGCTCGAGTTCTTCATCCACGCCGACGGCCAGTGGATCAGCGCCGCCTGGGACCTCCCGGACGGCTGGACCGGCCGCGAGCACCACATCGCGGGCGTCTACGACGCCGACGCCGGCACCCTCACCCTGCACGTCGACGGCACCGTACGGGCCACCCGCACCACCACCCGCCGCCCGGACCCCGACACCGCACCGCTCTCCCTCGCCACCGACGTCGACAACCCCACCCGCGAGTTCAGCGGCACCATCCGCCGGGCCCGCGTCTACGCCCGCGCCCTGACCGCCGCCGAACTCGCCTCCGACGCCCGCCGCCCCGGCGACGAGGGCGTCCGCTTCTGGTTCGACGCGGCCGACGTCCGCGTCACCCGCGAGCGGCCGAAGGACCGCACCTTCCTCGCCTACGGCGGTGACTGGGGCGACAACCCCAACGACGGCGCCTTCGCCGGCGACGGCATCATCACCGCCGACCGCCGCCACACCGGCAAGGCCGCCGAGGTCAAACGCGTCTACCAGGCGGCCCACGCCCGCCCGGCCGACGGCGACACCCTCACCTCGGGCCGGCTGACCCTCACCAACGAGTACCTCTTCACCAACCTGCGCGCCTTCGACGGCCACTGGACCCTCGTCGCCGACGGCAGAGCCGTCCAGCGCGGGCGGCTGACCCGCGAGCAGCTGAACGTGCCGCCGCGGTCCAGCAAGGACATCACCCTGCCCGTCCGGCTGCCGCGCAGCCCGGCACCCGGCACCGAGTACTTCCTGAAACTGTCCTTCACCACCAGGGAACGCACCCCTTGGGCCGACCCGGGCTTCGAGATCGCCGCACAGCAGCTCCCGCTCGACGCCGGCGCCCCGCCCGTGACCCCCGTACCGCTGGACCGCGTCCCGGCACTCCGCCACGACGAGGACGAGCGCCGGATCACCGTCACCGGCGAGGACTTCTCCCTCACCGTCGACAAACGCAGCGGCACCATCACCTCCTACCGGGCCCACGGCGTCCGCCTGATCACCTCCGGCCCGGTGCCCAACTTCTGGCGCGCCCCCACCGACAACGACCGCGGCAACGGCCACCACACCCGCAACCAGACCTGGCGCGACGCCGGAACCCGGCGCAAGGTCACCGGGGTCGAGGTGCGCACCCTGCGCGACCGGGCCGTACGGATCACCGTCACCGGCACCCTCCCCACCACCACCGCATCGGCCTACGGCACCACCTACACCGTCTTCGGCAACGGCGAGATCAAGGTCGGCAACACCCTGCACCCCGGCTCCGCCGCCCTCCCCTACATCCCCGAGGTCGGCACCCTGCTCCTCCTGCCACGCGGCCTGGACCAGCTGCACTACTACGGCCGCGGCCCCGAGGAGAACCACTGGGACCGCGCCGACGGCACCGACGTCGGACTCCACTCCGGTACCGTCGCCGACCAGTGGACCCCCTATCTGCGCCCCCAGGAGAACGGCAACCGGACCGATGTGCGCTGGGCCGCCCTCACCGGGCGCGACGGCACCGGCCTGCTCGTCTCCGGCGAACCACTCGTGGAGATCAACGCCTCCCACTTCACCCCTGAGGACCTGTCCTGCGGCGTGCGCCACGACTACCAGCTCACCCCGCGGGACGCGGTCGTCCTACGGGTGAACCACCGGCAGATGGGTGTCGGCGGCGACAACAGCTGGGGCGCTCACACCCACGACGAGTACAAACTCCTCCCCGACCGCGACTACCGGTACACCTACCGGCTGCGCCCCCTGACCGACGTACGCCACGCGACCGGACTCTCCCGCCGGCCCACCGCGGAGGACTGACACCCGCTTCGCCTCGCGAACGGCGAACCACGACCCCGCAGCCCACACCACCACCATGTCGGATTCCCGCCAGCACTGGCGGCCCGTGTCGCCGATGCTGGAACCATGCACCAGGGGATGCACACCGACACCGAGCGCTGCGTACGCGCCGTCCGGTCGAAGGACGCGCGCTTCGACGGCTGGTTCTTCACCGCCGTCCTGACCACCGGCGTCTACTGCCGGCCCAGCTGCCCGGTGGTGCCGCCCAAGCCGCGCAACATGGTCTTCTACCCGAGCGCGGCAGCCTGCCAGGAGGCCGGATTCCGGGCCTGCAAACGCTGCCGCCCCGACACCAGCCCCGGCTCACCGGAATGGAACCGGCGCGCCGACCTGGTGGCCCGCGCCATGCGACTGATCGCCGACGGAGTCGTGGACCGCGAGGGCGTTCCCGGCCTCGCCGCCCGCCTCGGCTACAGCGCCCGGCAGATCGAACGCCAGCTGCGGGCCGAGCTGGGCGCGGGCCCCCTCGCCCTGGCCCGGGCCCAGCGTGCCCGGACCGCACGCCTGCTCATCGAGACCACCGATCTGCCCATGGCGCGGATCGCCTTCGCCGCGGGCTTCTCCTCCATCCGCACCTTCAACGACACCGTCCGCCAGGTCTATGCACTCACCCCGAGCGAACTGCGCACCCGCACCTCGCCGCCGGCCCCCCGGACCTCACCCGCCGGCCGCAACGGCCCCGTCCCCGGCGCCCTGACCCTCCGCCTGCCGTTCCGCGCCCCGCTCACCCCCGACAACCTCTTCGGCCACCTCGCCGCCACCGCCGTGCCCGGAGTGGAGGAGTGGCGCGACGGCGCCTACCGGCGCACCCTCCGCCTGCCCCACGCCCACGGCATCGTCGCCCTCGCCCCGCGCCCCGGCCACATCGCCTGCCGCCTCACCCTCGGCGACCTGCGCGACCTCCCCGTCGCGATCAGCCGCTGCCGCCGCCTGCTCGACCTGGACGCCGACCCCGTCGCGATCGACGACCGGCTCCGCACCGACCCGGCCCTGGCACCCCTGGTCGACAAGGCGCCCGGCCGACGCGTCCCCCGCACCGTCGACGCCGCGGAGTTCGCCGTACGGGCCGTCCTCGGCCAGCAGGTGTCGACCGCCGCCGCCCGCACCCACGCCGCCCGCCTGGTCACCGCGCACGGCGAACCCGTCGACGACCCCGAGGGCGGCCTCACCCACCTGTTCCCCTCCCCGGAACACCTGGCCGGACTGGACCCGGACGCCCTCGCCCTGCCCCGCACCCGGCGCACCACCCTGCTCACCCTCGTCCGCCGACTCGCCGACGGCACCCTCCACCTGGGCGAGGAGAGCGACTGGCCCGAGACCCGCACCCGCCTCCTCGCCCTCCCCGGCTTCGGCCCCTGGACCGCCGACGTCATCGCCATGCGAGCCCTCGGCGACCCCGACGCCTTCCTCCCCACCGACCTGGGCGTCCGCCGTGCCGCCCGGCACCTCGGCCTCCCCTCGACCCCGGCCGCCCTCACCGCCCACGCCGAGCCCTGGCGTCCCTGGCGCGCCTATGCCGTCCAGTACCTCTGGTCCACCGACGACCACCCCATCAACTCCATCCCGGCATGACGACAGGTACGGATCCCCGGATGAGGATGAAGCAACACACCGTCATCGACAGCCCCTGCGGCCCCCTCACCCTCGTCGCCGACGACGGCGTCCTCTGCGGCCTCTACATGACCGACCACCGCCACCGCCCACCCGAGGAGACCTTCGGCCCCCGCACCGGCCCCGCGGCCACCCCCTTCGCCGAGGTCCGCGACCAGCTCTCCGCCTACTTCGCCGGCGCCCTGACCTGTTTCACCGTCGAACTCCGCCCCCACGGCACCCCGTTCCAGCGCCGCGTCTGGGCCGAGCTCACCCGCATCCCCTACGGCGAGACCCGCACCTACGGCCGGCTCGCCGCCACCCTCGGCAACCCCAGGTCCTCCCGCGCCGTCGGCCTCGCCAACGGCCGCAACCCGATCAGCATCATCATCCCCTGCCACCGAGTCATCGGCTCCACCGGCAGCCTCACCGGCTACGGCGGCGGCCTCCACCGCAAACAGCAGCTGCTCGACCTGGAGCGCCACGCCCGGGGCGGTGGAACCCCGCCCGTCCCGCCTCACCCGCCCACCCTCCACCGCGCCGCGGCGACCACCGCGTGCGGCAACGCCGGCGCCGCTGACAAGCGGATCGGCGGCAACGGGGCTTGAGCAGGCGTCAGGAGGCGCTCTCGGCGGTGATCCGGCGGAGGAGGCGGGGGAGTGCGGTGCCGATGGGGGCGCGGATCACCTCGTCCGCCAGGTCGTCGTACGGCGTCGGCTCCGCGTTGACGATGATCAGGCGGGCGCCGTGGTCGGCGGCCACGCCCGCGAGACCGGCGGCGGGCTGGACCTGGAGGCTGGTGCCGGCGGCGATGAAGACCGCGCAGGCCTTGGCGATGGCGACGGCCTCGCTCAGCACCTCGGGGTCGAGCGCCTCCCCGAACATCACGGTCGCCGTCTTGAGGATGCCCCCGCACGCACGGCACGGCGGATCGTCCTCGCCCGCCTCCAGCCGGGCCAGGGCCTCCGCCAGGGAGCTGCGGGCGTGACAGGAGGTGCACACCACTGTGCGGGCGTTGCCGTGCAGCTCGAGAACCTTGCGGCCGGGCATGCCGGCCAGCTGGTGCAGTCCGTCGACGTTCTGCGTGATCACGCGCACCGGGATCCCGGAGCGCTCGAGGTCCGCGACGGCGCGGTGCGCGGCGTTGGGCTCGGCCGACAGCGTCCCGTTCTCGCGCCGCATCCGCCAGGAGCGCCGCCGGATCTCCGGGTCGCTCATGTAGTACTCGTACGTGACGAGCTTCTCCGCCTCCGGGTCGCTGCGCCACAGCCCGTTGGGGCCGCGGTAGTCGGGGATGCCGGAGTCGGTGCTGACGCCGGCGCCGGTGAGGAGGGCGACGAGGGGCTTGCTCATGGGGCGAGGGTAGGGCGGTGCGGAGCGGCGCGGCGAGCGGATACGCGGGGAGCCCGGGTTCGTCTGCCGTCCGGGACGCGGATCGCCGTCAGCGCACCGGGTTGCCGTCCTCCAGCTCGGCGGTGCCCGCGCCGGTGTCGAGCACGTCGAGCGCGGCGAGGACACGGCGGCCGAGGGCACCCGGAAGGTGAGCGGTCAGCTCCTCGCGCGGCACCAGCTTCCAGGACAGCAGCTCCTCCTCCTGCAGGTGGATCGCGGCCAGGTCCTTCTCGTCGAGCACCCCGCCGTCGTAGAGGTACGCCACCATCGGCGGCCGGCCCTCGCCGCTCACCCAGTCGACCGCCAGCAGGCGGCCCGGCTCCCGGTTCAGGCCGATCTCCTCGGCCGTCTCGCGCCGCGCACCTTGCCGCGGGGTCTCTCCGTCGTCCGACTCGATCGTGCCGCCCGGCAGCGCCCACCCCTCCCGGTAGTTCGGCTCCACCAGCAGCACCCGTCCCTGCGTGTCCCGGAACAGGGCGGCGGCCCCGGCGAAGATCCGCGGGAGGCCGGCGAGGTAGGCGGCGAAGTCCTGTGCGTCGTCGGTGCCGGAGGCCGTGGTGGTGTCGCTGGTGGTGTCGCTGGTGATGCCGGTGGTGGTCATATCGGCAGGGTAACGGCGCGCCCGGTCCTGCCTGCGGCGACGACGGCCCGCCTGCCCCGGCGCACGGCAGCACACGCCGGTCCCGTGACCGGCATCGCGCGTCGCATGCGCCCGGGCACGGACGGGCGAAGGCCGCGTACGGAACCCCGCGCTCAGTCGCGGGCCCTCGGCGGTGCACCCGGATGCCGCAGCCGTGGTCGCCGTTGGCCTCGGCGGCGCCGATGAACAGCAGGGCGTGGTGCTCCTGGCCGCGGGCCGTGGCGATGCCGCCGAGGTCCAGCCGGATCCCCCAGCGAATCCGCTGCCACCATCAGCTCCCGGTCGACGGTGCAGAGCGTCCTGACGCCGGGCCCGGAGGGGCACCGGCCCCCTCGGACCCCGGGCTTCTACGGCCTCCGCCGTCGGTCCTACGCCTCGGATCCCTGTGCCAGCCGCAGGGTGCGCTCGGCGAGTTCGCTGATGCGGACACCGTCGAAGCCGAAGACCGCGCTGCGCACGGTGTCCTCCAGGGGGTCCTTCCACTGCCGGGGGATGGCCGCGGCGCCGCACAGGACGCCCGCCACCGAGCCGGCGGTGGCCCCGTTGGAGTCGGTGTCCAGGCCGCCGCGGACGGTCAGGGCGATGGTGCGGGTGAAGTCGCCGTCGCCGTGCAGCAGTCCGGCGGTGAGCACGGCGGCATTGGGGACGACGTGGACCCAGTTCAGCCCTGCCGTCTCCGCCTCCAGCGTGTTCAGGGTCTCCTCCCAGGACAGGCCGGTCTCGTGCAGGGAGGCCACCCGGCGGACGGTGCGGGCCAGGCGGCAGCTCGGCGGGATCACCGTGAGCGCCTCCTCCACGGCGTCCCGCACCGTGGGCGCGGTGAACGCCGCCGCGATCAGCGCCGCGGCCCACATCGCCCCGTACACGCCGTTGCCGGTGTGGGACAGCACCGCGTCGCGGCGGGCCAGGGCGGCGGCCCGGCGCGGGGCGCCGGGGGAGGTCCAGCCATGGATGTCCGCACGGATCAGGGCGCCGATCCACTCCTGGTACGGGTTGTCGAACGTGGCGGTCAGCGGGGGTCTGAGGCCGCTTGCGAGGTTCCGGTAGGCGGCGCGTTCCGCGGTGAAGGTCTGCAGGTACGGCAGCCGCCGCAGCCACAGGTCGCCGACCTGCTCGGTGGTGAAGCCGAAGCCGTGGGTCTCCAGCAGGTCCAGGCCCAGGACGGCGTAGTCGACGTCGTCGTCGCGGCAGCTGCCGTGGATGCGGCCGCGCACGCACGCGCGCCACTCCGGGCGCAGATCCTCGGCCATGCCCTCGGTGAGCGGCTCGGGGATGTAGTCGGTCAGGGGGAGGGCGCCGGCCTGGCGCAGATAGCGGTCGATGCGCTGCCGTGTCCACACGTGGCCCCGCTCGACCGGCTTGCCCAGCATGTTGCCGGCGATCCGGCCGAGCCAGCCTCCGAGGATGCGGTCGGCCAGGTCCGGCTTTCCTGCCGCGGTGCGCGCGGCGGTCATGACGTCGGTCATGGCTTCGGTCTACCCCTCGCAGCGGATTCCGCACGCGGCCGGACGGCTCGCGCCGTTCAGCCCATACCGACCACGCCGCACGGGCAGGCCCGCGCGGACCACGCCGCACGGGCAGGCCCGCGCGGACCACGCCGCACGGGCAGGCTCTGACCGCCGTCCACGGGGCGGGCGGGGAATGACGGGGACGGGGAGCGAAGGTTAAGGTCACAGCGGCGCGACTGGCCCGTGCACGGCGTGCGCGGGCCCGAGTAGCGAGGGGAAGACAAGTGGCTGACGCAGTCAGCGGTACCTGGTCCGAGCAGTCGGCGCGGCCGGCTCAGCGGGTGCTCGTCGCCGCGGACAAGTTCAAGGGCTCCTTGACGGCCGTGGAGGTCGCCGAGCGGGTGGCGGCCGGGCTTCGCAGGGTCGTGCCGGGCGTCCAGGTCGAGGCGCTGCCGGTCGCCGACGGCGGCGACGGCACGGTGGCGGCGGCGGTGGCGGCGGGATTCGGGCGGCGGGAGGTGCGGGTCACCGGTCCCACCGGCGACCAGGTGACCGCGGCGTACGCGCTGCGCGAGGGCACCGCGGTCGTGGAGATGGCGGAGGCGAGCGGCCTCCAGCGGCTGCCGGAGGGCGTCCTCGCGCCGCTCACGGCGACCACGTACGGCTCGGGCGAGCTGCTGCGGGCCGCGCTGGACGCGGGTGCGCGGACCATCGTGTTCGGGGTGGGCGGCAGCGCCACCACGGACGGCGGCGCGGGCATGCTGTCCGCGCTGGGCGCGCGGTTCCTGAAGGCCGACGGGGAGCCGGTGGCGCCGGGCGGCGGCGGTCTCGCCGAACTGGCGAGCGCGGACCTGTCCGGCCTGGACGATCGGCTCTCCTCGGTCGAGTTCGTCCTCGCCAGCGACGTCGACAATCCGCTCACCGGCCCGAAGGGCGCGCCGGCGGTCTACGGCCCGCAGAAGGGGGCGTCGCCGGAGGATGTGGAACGCCTGGACGCGGCGCTGGCGCACTTCGCGAAGGTGCTGGAGGGGGAGCTGGGCGCGAAGGCCGCCGAGCTGGCCGCCTCGCCCGGCGCGGGCGCGGCCGGCGGCATCGGCTACGGCGCGCTGCTGGTCGGGGCGCGGTTCCGGCCGGGCATCGAGGTCATGCTGGACGTCCTGGGCTTCGCCCCGGCGCTGGAGCGGGCCGACCTGGTGATCACGGGGGAGGGCTCCCTGGATCAGCAGACCCTGCACGGCAAGGCCCCGGCCGGGGTGGCCTCGGCGGCACGCGCGGCGGGCAAGGAGGTCGTCGCGGTGTGCGGCCGCCTGGCCCTGCCCCCGGAGACCCTCGGCAAGGCCGGGATCCGCAGGGCCTACGCGCTCACGGACATCGAGCCGGACGTGCAGAAGTGCATCACCGAAGCGGGCCCCGTCCTGGAGCGCACGGCCGAACGGATCGCCCGCGACTTCCTGACCTGACCGTTTCCCGGCCGGCCCACCCGTCTCGGCCACCCGCGGAGGTGGCCGGGCCTTCCGGCGGGCTCGGCGCGCACCGGCACAGCAGACGGCCCCGGACCTCCATGGTCCGGGGCCGATGTGCTCGGCGAGGGGTTACGGCAGCTGGGCTGCCCGGGCCTCGCGGCGGTTGTCGCGGAAGTTGTTCACCCGGCGGGCCGTGGCGAACAGGGGGATCACCGCACCCATCACCAGCTGCAGGGCGCAGCCGGTCTGGAGGAGCAGCTGGCCGCTCGGGGCGTCGAAGGCCCAGGCGGCCAGGAGGCCCATGGACAGGACGATCCAGGTCAGCATGGCGACCGCCAGGCGGCCCCGCGGCTTCGGGTACTCGACGCGGCTCACCATCAGCCACGCGGTGCCGAGGATCGCCAGCAGCGTCGCCACGAACGGCAGCTCGAGCAGCACGATCGACACGACCGTCAGCGCCCCGAACGGCGACGGCATGCCCTGGAACGTGCCGTCCTTGACCGTCACGCAGGAGAATCTCGCCAGCCGCAGGACCACCGCGAGCAGCACCACGATCGCCCCGACCGCGGCCACCCTCTGGTGCGCGTCGTCCGCGACCATGCCGTAGACCAGCACGAAGTACGCCGGCGCCAGGCCGAAGCTGATCAGGTCCGAGAGGTTGTCCAGCTCCGCACCCATCGGCGAGCTGCGCAGCTTGCGCGCGACCAGCCCGTCGAAGAGGTCGAAGACCGCCGCACACAGCATCAGGATCACCGCGGTGGCCGCGCTGTGGCGGGCCATGCCGGTCTCCTGGCTCCCGGTGAGGTGCGGGATCAGGATGCCGGTGGTGGTGAAGTACACCGCCATGAAGCCACAGGTGGCGTTGCCCAGGGTGAGGGTGTCCGCTATCGACAGGCGCAGCGAGAGAGGCATCTCCTCCTCGTCGTCCTCGTCGGCCTCCGGCACCCAGCCGGCCTGAGTCTCCGGATCAATCACGGTCAATGCGAGTCACCCCAGCCACCGTCTTCTGCCCGACTTCGACCGCGACGTCCACGCCCTCGGGCAGGTAGATGTCGACCCGCGAGCCGAACCGGATCAGACCGATCCGCTCGCCCTGCTCGACCTTGGTGGCCTGCGGCACGTAGGGGACGATGCGGCGGGCCACCGCGCCGGCGATCTGGACCATCTCGATGTCGCCGAGCTCGGTGTCGAAGT
The DNA here is from genome assembly GCF_012034205.1 of Streptomyces composti. GTDB lineage: Bacteria > Actinomycetota > Actinomycetes > Streptomycetales > Streptomycetaceae > Streptomyces > Streptomyces composti. The sequence goes on along the minus strand of NZ_JAATEM010000032.1, from coordinate 40,074 downwards.
GCCACACCACCCGCTCGTTGTTCTCGCTCTCCTTGTTGAAGGCGGGAACGAAACCACCGGGGATGTGCTCGACGGACGTGACCGTGCCGGCCAGCGGCGCGCGGTTCACGTGGACGTTGAGCGGGCTCATGAAGATGGCGACTCGGGTGCGGCCGTCCTTCCACGGCATGATGCTCTGCACCACACCGTCGGCGGGCGAGATGACCCGGCCCTGGGCGATCTCGCGCTCGGGGTCGCGGAAGAACCACAGCATCCCGGCCGCCAGCGCGGTGGCGGGAACGGCGATGGCCTTCGCCGCGCCCGAGCGGCGGGCACGCAGAAGGCTGACGGCTGCGGTGGCGACGGTCGGCAGAAGCCACGGCGATGCTCCGCGCGCGAGGCGTACGCCGGCGAGGCTGTCGCGAGGTGCAGAGTTTTGGCTGTGGGGCATGGATGACCTTCGTAGCGGATGATGCCGCGCACTTGCGGGGGACGGCGGCTTTCCGGCGATCGTAGCGGCTCCCGGCGGCAACTGGGTAAGCCAGGCAGCCGAGTCAGCGCCAGAAACGTGCATACGGGGTGTGATCCTGTTCTCCAAGAAAACACCCCGTATCCGGACATCTAGCCCTGGAACCGATACTCTTCGAGCAGTCGGCGGCCAATGATCATTTTCTGGATCTCGGCGGTGCCTTCACCGATCAGCAGCATCGGGGCCTCCCGGTAGAGGCGCTCGATCTCGTACTCCTTAGAGAAGCCGTAGCCGCCGTGGATCCGGAAGGCGTCCTCCACGACCTCCTTGCAGTACTCGCTGGCGAGGTACTTCGCCATGCCTGCCTCGAGGTCGTTTCGTTCCCCGGAGTCCTTTTTGCGTGCTGCGTTGACCATCATCGCATGCGCGGCCTCCACCTTGGTAGCCATCTCGGCCAGCTTGAACTGAATGGCCTGGTGCTGGGCGATCGGCTTGCCGAAAGTGTGACGCTGCTGGGCGTACTGGACACCGAGCTCGAAGGCACGCTGAGCGACGCCGCAGCCACGCGCCGCGACATTGACCCGGCCGACCTCGACGCCGTCCATCATTTGGTAAAAACCTCGGCCGGTGACCCCGCCGAGCACCCGATTCTCCGGAATGCGCAGGCCGTCCATGATGAGCTCGGTCGTGTCGACGCCCTTGTAGCCCATCTTGTCGATCTTGCCGGGGATGGTCAGCCCCGGACGGACCTCGCCGAAGCCCGGCTCCTTCTCCACCAGGAAGGTGGTCATCGACTTGTGCGGCGGAGTGCCCTCGGGGTGTCCTTCGTCACTTCGCACCAGAACGGCGACCAGCGAGGACGTTCCGCCGTTCGTCAGCCACATCTTCTGGCCGTTGAGGACGTACTCGTCGCCGTCCTTGACCGCCTTGGACGTGATCGCCGACACATCGGAGCCCAGGCCCGGCTCCGACATGGAGAAGGCGCCGCGGATGTCGCCGGCCGCCATCTTCGGCAGGAAGTACTCCTTCTGCTCCTGCGTGCCGTGCTGCTTGAGCATGTACGCCACGATGAAGTGCGTGTTGATGATGCCGGACACCGACATCCAGCCGCGGGCGATCTCCTCCACGCACAGCGCGTACGTGAGCAGGGACTCGCCCAGACCCCCGTACTCCTCGGGGATCATCAGACCGAACAGGCCGAGTTCCTTCAGCCCGTCGACGATCTGCTGCGGGTACTCGTCACGGTGCTCCAACTCGGTGGCGACCGGGATGATCTCCTTGTCCACGAAGTCGCGGACGGTGGCGAGAATCTCCTGCTGAACATCGGTCAGACCGGCGGTCTGGGCGAGACGGGCCATCGCTTACTTCCCCTGTTCCTTGAGCTCGGGGCGGCCCGGCTGCTCGCCGCCGCGCTCCTTGATGTACGTCTCGGTCGGCACCATCACCTTGCGGCGGAACACGCACACCAGCGTGCCGTCCTGCTTGTAGCCCTTGGTCTCCACGTGGACGATGCCGCGGTCGTTCTTCGACTTCGACGGCCACTTGTCGAGGACGGTGGTCTCGCCGTAGATGGTGTCGCCGTGGAAGGTCGGCGCCACGTGCTTGAGCGACTCGATCTCCAGATTGGCGATCGCCTTGCCGGAGATGTCCGGCACGCTCATGCCGAGCAGCAGCGAGTAGATGTAGTTCCCGACGACGACGTTCTTGCCGAAGTCCGTCGTCTTCTCCGCATAGTTGACGTCCATGTGGAGCGGGTGGTGGTTCATGGTGAGGAGACAGAACAGGTGGTCGTCGTACTCGGTGACCGTCTTGCCCGGCCAGTGCTTGTACGTCGCCCCGACCTCGAACTCCTCGTAGGTGCGTCCGAACTGCATGACGGTCAGGCCTCCGGGATCTCGAACTTCGACGTGCGCTGCATGCCGGCGGCGCGCCCCTTGCCGGCGATGACCAGGGCCATCTTGCGGCTGGCCTCGTCGATCATCTCGTCGCCGAGCATCGCCGAGCCCTTCTTGCCGCCCGCCTCGGACGTGTAGTACTCGTACGCGTCCAGGATCAGCTCGGCGTGGTCGTAGTCCTCCTGAGAGGGCGAGAAGACCTCGTTGGCGGCGTCCACCTGGCCGGGGTGCAGCACCCACTTGCCGTCGAAGCCGAGCGCGGCGGCGCGCTGGGCGACCGCGCGGAAGCCGTCCACGTTGCGGATCTGCAGGTAGGGGCCGTCGATCGCCTGCAGGTTGTTGGCGCGGGCCGCCATCAGGATCTTCATCAGGATGTAGTGGTAGGCGTCCGCCGGGTAGCCGGGCGGCTGCTCGCCGACCACCAGCGACTTCATGTTGATGGAGGCCATGAAGTCGGCCGGGCCGAAGATGATGGTCTCCAGGCGCGGGGAGGCCTGGGCGATCTCGTTGACGTTGTTCAGGCCCTGCGCGTTCTCGATCTGCGCCTCGATGCCGATGCGGCCGACCTCGAAGCCCATGGTCTTCTCGATCTGCGTCAGCAGCAGGTCGAGGGCGACGACCTGCTGGGCGTCCTGGACCTTCGGCAGCATGATGCAGTCGAGGTTCTGGCCGGCGCCCTCCACCACGGTCACCACGTCGCGGTAGGTCCACTCGGTGGTCCAGTCGTTGACCCGCACGACCCGGGTCTTGCCGGTCCAGTCGCCCTCGTTGAGGAACTTCACGATGGTGTGCCGCGCCTCCGGCTTGGCGAGCGGCGCGCAGGCGTCCTCCAGGTCCAGGAAGACCTGGTCCGCGGGGAGGCCCTGGGCCTTCTCCAGGAAGCGCGGGTTCGAGCCCGGTACCGCCAGGCAGGAACGCCGGGGGCGAAGGCGGTCGAAGGCGTTCTGCGCGGCGGAGCCGCCCGTGGCGGGGGTGGCGGCGGGCGACGGGTGGGCGGTCATGCGGGGACCTCCAGGGGGTCGAGCTTGTTGGCTTTGCGGATCTCGTCGACGATGCGGCCGATGATCCCGGTGATGTCGAAGTCCTTCGGGGTGAAGACCGCGGCCACTCCGGCCGCCCGCAGCTGTTCGGCGTCACCGCTGGGGATGATGCCACCGGCGATCACCGGTATATCTGTGGCGCCTGCCACATGCAGCCGCTGGAGCACGTCCGGCACCAGCTGGGCGTGCGACCCGGACAGGATCGACAGGCCCACCGCGTGCACGTCCTCGGCGAGCGCGGCGTCCACGATCTGCTCCGGGGTCAGCCGGATGCCCTGGTAGACCACCTCGAACCCGGCGTCGCGGGCCCGCACGGCGATCTGCTCCGCGCCGTTGGAGTGGCCGTCCAGGCCGGGCTTGCCGACCAGGAAGCGCAGCTTGCCGACGCCCAGCTCCCGGGCGGTCAGCTCCACCGTGCGGCGCACCCGGGCCAGCGCGGTGCCCTCCTCGGCGGTGACCGCGACCGGCGCGGAGGAGACGCCCGTCGGGGCGCGGTACTCGCCGAACACCTCGCGCAGGGCGCCGGCCCACTCCCCGGTGGTGACACCCGCACGGGCGCACTCCAGGGTGGCCTCCATCAGGTTCTCGGTGCCGCGGGCGGCCTCCTTCAGCCGCTCCAGCGCCTTGCAGGGGCGCGGGTGGTTGTACGGCGGCTGGTAGCGGGTGTCGCGCCACTTCTGCAGCGACTCGATCACCCGGGCCTCCACGGCCGGATCCACGGTCTGGATCGCGGTGTCCAGATCGGCGGTCAGCGGGTTGGGCTCGGTGCCCTCGAAGATGTTGACGCCGACGATCTTCTCCTCGCCGGACTCGATCCGCGCCCGCCGCTCGGCGTGCGAGGCGACCAGCTGGGACTTGAGGTAGCCGGACTCCACGGCGGCCATCGCGCCGCCCATCTCCTCGATGCGCCGCATCTCGGCGAGCGAGTCGGCGACCAGCTGCTCCACCTTGGCCTCGATCACCTTCGAGCCCTCGAAGATGTCGTCGTACTCCAGCAGGTCGCTCTCGTAGGCGAGCACCTGCTGGATGCGCAGCGACCACTGCTGGTCCCAGGGGCGGGGCAGGCCGAGCGCCTCGTTCCAGGCGGGCAGCTGCACGGCGCGGGCGCGGGCGTCCTTGGAGAGGGTGACGGCCAGCATCTCCAGCACGATCCGCTGGACGTTGTTCTCCGGCTGCGCCTCGGTCAGACCGAGGGAGTTGACCTGGACGCCGTAGCGGAAGCGGCGGTGCTTGGGGTTCTCGATGCCGTACCGCTCACGGGTGATCTTGTCCCAGATGCGGCCGAAGGCCCGCATCTTGCACATCTCCTCGATGAAGCGGACGCCCGCGTTCACGAAGAAGGAGATGCGGGCGACCACATCGCCCTTGCGCTCCTCGGGGATCTGGCCGGAGGCGAACACCGCGTCCAGCACGGCGACCGCGGTGGACATCGCGTAGGCGATCTCCTGCACCGGCGTGGCGCCCGCCTCCTGCAGGTGGTAGCTGCAGATGTTGATCGGGTTCCACTTGGGGATGTTGTTGACCGTGTAGCAGATCATGTCGGTCGTCAGCCGGAGCGACGGTCCCGGCGGGAAGACGTGCGTCCCGCGGGACAGGTACTCCTTGACGATGTCGTTCTGCGTGGTCCCCTGCAGCTTGGTGATGTCCGCGCCCTGCTCCTCGGCGACGACCTGGTAGAGCGCCAGCAGCCACATGGCGGTGGCGTTGATCGTCATCGAGGTGTTCATCTGCTCCAGGGGGATGTCCTGGAACAGCCGGCGCATGTCACCGAGGTGCGCCACCGGCACGCCGACCCGGCCGACCTCGCCGCGGGCGAGGACGTGGTCGGGGTCGTAGCCGGTCTGCGTCGGCAGGTCGAACGCGACCGACAGACCCGTCTGGCCCTTGGCGAGGTTGCGCCGGTACAGCTCGTTGGACGCCTCGGCGGTCGAGTGCCCGGCGTAGGTCCGCATGAGCCAGGGACGGTCCTTCTGACGCTCTGTCATGCCCCGGCCCTCAGACGTTCCGGAAGCGGTTGATGGCGTCGATGTGCTTGGCGCGCTTGGCGTGGTCCTTCACGCCCAGGCCCTCCTCGGGGGCCAGGCAGAGCACGCCGACCTTGCCCTGGTGCAGGTTGCGGTGCACGTCGAAGGCGGCCTGCCCGGTGTCCTCCAGGGAGTACACCTTGGACAGGGTCGGGTGGATCCTGCCCTTGGCGACCAGGCGGTTGGCCTCCCAGGCCTCGCGGTAGTTGGCGAAGTGCGAGCCGACGATCCGCTTCAGCGACATCCACAGGTAGCGGTTGTCGTACTGGTGCAGGTAGCCGGAGGTGGAGGCGCAGGTGGTGATGGTGCCGCCCTTGCGGGTGACGTAGACGGAGGCGCCGAAGGTCTCGCGGCCGGGGTGCTCGAAGACGATGTCGATGTCCTCGCCGCCGGTGAGCTCGCGGATGCGCTTGCCGAAGCGCTTCCACTCCTTGGGGTCCTGGGTGTGCTCGTCCTTCCAGAACCGGTAGTTCTCGGCGCTGCGGTTGATGATCATTTCAGCGCCCATCTTCCGGCAGATCTCGGCCTTCTCCTCGCTGGAGACGACACAGACCGGGTTGGCGCCGCCGGCCAGGGCGAACTGGGTGGCGTAGGAGCCGAGGCCGCCGCTGGCGCCCCAGATCAGCACGTTGTCGCCCTGCTTCATGCCGGCGCCGTTGCGGGAGACCAGCTGGCGGTAGGCGGTGGAGTTGACCAGGCCGGGGGCGGCGGCCTCCTCCCAGGTGAGGTGGTCCGGCTTGGGCATCAGCTGGTTGGACTTCACCAGCGCGATCTCCGCCAGGCCGCCGAAGTTGGTCTCGAAGCCCCAGATGCGCTGCTCGGGGTCGAGCATCGTGTCGTTGTGGCCGTCGGAGGACTCCAGCTCGACGGAGAGGCAGTGCGCGACCACCTCGTCGCCGGGGCGCCAGGCGTTGACGCCGGGACCGGTGCGCAGCACCACGCCGGCGAGGTCGGAGCCGATGATGTGGTACGGCAGGTCGTGCCGCTTGGCCAGCTCGCTGGTGCGGCCGTAGCGCTCCAGGAAGTTGAAGGTGGGCAGCGGCTCGAAGATCGAGGTCCACACCGAGTTGTAGTTGACCGAGGAGGCCATGACGGCCACCAGGGCCTCGCCGGGGCCCAGTTCGGGCAGCGGCACCTCGTCGAGGTGGAGCGACTTGCGCGGGTCCTTGTCGCGCGTGGAGAGGCCGGCGAACATCTCCGTCTCGTCCTTGTGCACGGTGATCGCGCGGTACGACTCGGGGAGCGGCAGATTGGCGAAGTCCTCCGACGTGGAGTCGGGCGACTGGATCGCGGCCAGGATGTCCTTGACGGTCACGTGTTGCCTCCGGCGAAGAGCGCCCTGAGGGAGGGGCGCTGAGGGTTACGTCGGTGCTGCTGAGGGTTGTGGGTGGTGCCGTCGGTTCGGCGGTGGTGCTTCGGCAGCGCTTTGTGGCGCGGGAGGTTGCCTGTGACGCAGGCGTCCGGGACGCGAAGTGGCTCGCGGGGACACCCCGGACACCTTCAAGCTATGACACCGCGTGTCACCCCGCAAGGCACTGAGTGCCAGAACTTGCTCTCAGATGAAATCTTTACGTAACAGATGAGCGATGATCGATCGAATCGGGGGTGCGAGCGGCTGCAAAACGGGCCCTGACATGCCAAAACGGCCACCCGGTGGGGTGGCCGTTGTCACAGCGGAACGGTACCGCCCGGAGCCCGGCCGGCGCTCCTCGAGAGGCCGGGTCGGGCTCCTCGAAACGCCGGGTCGGCGTCTCTCGGACGCCTCGGCCGGCGCTCCTCGGGAGCCTGGGTCAGCGCTCCTTGAGCGCCTGCTCGATGGTCCGCATCACCTCGTCGAGCGGGGCGTCCGTGCGGGCCACGGTGACCAGCACCTCGCCCTGCCCCGAGGTCCGGGCGGCCGGCTGCTCCGGCGCGGCGGTACGGCGGCCCGCCATGATGCCGCTGCCGAAGGTCTTGCGGACGATGGCGAACGCATGGTCCAGCTGGGCCTCCACGTCCCCCTGACCGCCCGCCCGCAGCCAGCGCCGCAGCACATGGTTGTGGGCGGTGACCACCGCGGACGCCGCGACCTCGGCGAGCAGCGGGTCGTCGCCCACCGTGTCGCGGTGCGCGTGCTCGTCGAAGTGGCCCAGGAGATAGCGGGTGAACAGCCGCTCGTAGCGGGCCACCGACGCGATCTCCGCCTCGCGCAGCGTGGGCACCTCGCGGGTCAGCTTGTACCGGGCGACCGAGATCTCCGGCCGCGCCGCGTACATCTTCATGACCTCCTTGATGCCGCGGCACACCGTGTCGAGCGGATGCTCGTGCGGGGGAGCGGACTTCAGCACCGCCTCGGCGCGGACCAGGGTGTCGTCGTGATCGGGGAAGATCGCCTCTTCCTTGGAGCGGAAGTGACGGAAGAAGGTGCGGCGGGCGACCCCGGCCGCGGCCGCGATCTCGTCGACCGTGGTGGCCTCGTACCCCTTGGTCGCGAACAGCTCCATCGCGGCGGCCGCGAGTTCCCGGCGCATCTTCAGCCGCTGGGCGGCGGCGCGGGAGCCTGCGGCACTCTCCGGCGGCTCGGTCGTGGCGGGCGTACGTGCGGACTTGGCGGGCTGGGACATGCCCCGAACGTACTGCATGGGCGCAGCTCGGTGCGCATGACCGGCCCCCTCCCCGCCCTCGGAGGGCGGGGCGGAGCTGCTGCGCGCGGCGGGCGCGAGGCGGTCGGGACCGAGCAGCCCGCCCCACTCCGCACCCGCCTGGAGCCAGTCGCCGGGGCGCTGCTCAGCGCTTGGCATATTCGCGGAAGCCACGGCCCGTCTTGCGGCCGAGGCAGCCCGCGGCCACCAGGTGCTCCAGCAGCGGCGCCGGAGCGAGTCCCGGGTCGCGGAACTCGCGGTGCAGGACCTTCTCGATCGCCAGCGAGACGTCCAGGCCCACGACGTCCAGCAGCTCGAAGGGGCCCATCGGGTAGCCGCCGCCCAGCTTCATCGCGGCGTCGATGTCGTCCAGCGACGCGTAGTGCTCCTGCACCATCTTGATCGCGTTGTTCAGGTAGGGGAACAGCAGCGCGTTGACGATGAAGCCGGCCCGGTCGCCGCAGTCCACGGCGTGCTTGCGGATCTTCCCGCAGACCTCGTGGACGGTGGCGTGCACGTCATCGGCGGTCAGCACCGTGCGGACCACCTCGACCAGCTTCATCGCCGGCGCCGGGTTGAAGAAGTGCATGCCGATCACGTCCTGCGGACGCGAGGTGGCGCGGGCGCAGGCCACGACCGGCAGCGAAGAGGTGGTGGTGGCGAGCACCGCGCCCGGCTTGCAGACCTTGTCCAGCGTGGCGAACAGCTGCCGCTTGATCTCCAGGTCCTCGGCGACCGCCTCCACCGCGAGATCGACGTCGGCGAAGTCGTCGTAGGAGCCGGTCGGCCGGATCCGCGCGAGCGTCCCGGCGGCCGCCTCGGCCGTCATCCGGCCCTTGTCCACGGAACGCTGCAGCGACTTGCCGATCCGCGCCTTGGCGGCCTCGGCCTTCTCCGTGCTGCGCGCGGCCAGCACGACCTCGTAGCCGCCCTTGGCGAACACCTCGGCGATGCCCGACGCCATCGTGCCCGAGCCGGCCACGCCCACCGAGCGGACCGGACGGCCCTCCGTCAGCGTGCCGCCCTCCAGCGGGGTGAGCGCGTCCCGGACGACCTTGCCGCTGCCCGGCGCCTCGTAGGTGTAGAAGCCGCGGCCCGCCTTGCGGCCCGTCAGGCCCGCCTCGCTGAGCTGCTTGAGGATCGGGGCGGGGGCGTGCAGCCGGTCGTGGGAGGCGGCGTACATGGCCTCCAGGACCGTGCGGGCGGTGTCGATGCCGATGAGGTCGAGCAGCGCCAGCGGCCCCATCGGCAGGCCGCAGCCCAGCCGCATCGCGGCGTCGATGTCCTCGCGGGAGGCGTACTTGGCCTCGTACATCGCGGCGGCCTGGTTGAGGTAGCCGAACAGCAGGCCGTCGGCGACGAATCCGGGCCGGTCACCGACCGACACCGGCTCCTTGCCCAGGTCCAGGGCGAGATCGGTGACGGCGGTGACGGCGGCGGGCGCGGTCAGCACCGAGGAGACGATCTCCACCAGCTTCATCTTCGGGGCCGGGTTGAAGAAGTGCATGCCCAGCACCCGCTCGGGGCGGGCCGAGTCGGCGGCGAGCCGGGTCACGGACAGGGCGTTGGTGCCGGTCGCCAGAATCGTCTCCGGCCGCACGATGCCGTCGAGTTCGCGGAAGATCTGCTGCTTGATCTCGTACGACTCCGGTGCGACCTCGATCACCAGGTCGGCCTCGGCCGCGGCCGACAGCTCGGTCGAGGTGGTGATGCGGGACAGGAGCTCGGTGCGCTCCTGCTCGGTGAGCCGGCCGCGCTCCACGGCCCGGGCCGTGGAGGACTGAAGGGCGGCCAGACTCCTGGCGGCCTGGGCCTCGCTGATGTCGATGCCGACGACCGTGCGGCCGGCCTGGGCGAGGACCTCGGCGATGCCGGTGCCCATCGTGCCGAAACCGACCACGGCGACGCTCTTCAGCGGGGACGGAGGGGTGTGGGACAGGGGAGTGGCCATCGCGGGACTCCAGGAATGAGGGTGACGACGAAAAGGGTGCCCGGGTGCGCCGAGGGCGCACCGGGTGCTCCGTGAATGCGGGTGTGACCGGGCTGCAAGCGCACACGCCCGGTGCCGTCGCGGCCCGGGCGCGCACACGCCCGTCACCGGCGGCGGATCCGACCGGCCCTGTCCCGAGGCCGAGCCGTACAGGTACACACAGGTACCGAACCGACTGCGCTCACGGCGGCCGCGTCACCAGACCACCGTGAGAGATGCGAGTGGGTAACTCGCTCGTCTGAGCTTAACTTGCGGGTAACGAGCGCGCCAGCCCCATGTCTCTGTGACGTACGTCCCTGACCGCCCCGTGCCCCTACCCTCGAGACATGGACGAAGAGTTGCGATCGCTCACGGAACGCTTACGGGCCGAGTCCGGCGGCACGCCGGAGTACGAACGGCTCCGGGCGACACATGACCTCGACGCGCTCGCCTCGGTGCTCACCGCCCCCGGACAGCCGCTGTGGGCCCGGGAACTCGCCGCCGTCCGGCTCGGGCTTGCCGGCGACCGCCGCGCCTTCGAGACCCTGGTGCTCCTCCTCAACCACCGCGACCCCCCGCGCTGCGCCTCCGCCGCCCACGCGCTGGCCCGCCTCGACGACCCGCGCACCGCTCGCGCCGCCGCCGCCCTCGCCACCAACGAACTGCGCGTCGCCTACGCCCTGCACCCCGTGCGCCTGCTCACCGAGCTGCGTGCCCCGGAGTCCGTCCCGGCCCTGATCACCACCCTGCGCCGCCGCCTGCAACCGCACGACCCCTACCGCAAGGTCGCCCTCGCCTGCGTCGAGGGCCTCGGCACCCTCGCCGACCCCCGCGCCGAATCCGTCCTCACCGATGCCCTCGCCCACCCCGCCCTCGCCGAGGCCGCCGCCCGGGCCCTCGCCCGCATCCCGCATCCCCGCTCCCGGCGCAACCCGCCCGGCCACCGCGTCCCCGGGCCCCGCTGACCGCAGGGGCCCGGGCCTCTCGCTCCTCGCTCAGCCGCGGAAGCCGAGCAGGCTGTGCAGGGCCGAGCCGCGGGCGGTGCTCGGGGCCGCCTTGGAGGCCGGGGGCTCCGGGTCGGGGAGGGCCTCGCAGACCGCGTCGGCCTCGCCCCGGGTGCTGCGCGGGACCGTGCCGTCGGCCAGGTAGGCGGCGAGGTGGCGGTCCAGGCAGGTGTTGCCGCTGAGGGTGATGCCGTGGTTGCCGCCGCCCTGCTCGACCACCAGGCTGGAGCCGGCCAGCAGCTGATGGACCGTGACCCCGCCCCGGTAGGGGGTCGCCGCGTCGTTCGTGGCCTGGAAGAGCAGCGCCGGCGGCAGCTTGTCGTTGGTGATGTCCACCGTGCGTACCGCGTCGGTCGGCCAGAAGGCGCAGGGGGCGTTGTACCAGGCGTTGTTCCAGGTCAGGAACGGGGCCCGCGCGTACGCCTCCCAGTTGTCCTTGCGCCACTGTTCCCAGTCGCGCGGCCAGGTGGCGTCCCGGCACTCCACCGCCGTGTAGACGCTGTAGCCGTTGTCGTCCCCGTCGTCGGGCGCGCCGAAGTTCTCGTACGCCTCGACCAGGGGACCGTCGTCCCCCTCGTTCACATGGGCCGAGAACGCCTCGGCGAGGTACGGCCAGAAGCCGTTGTAGTAGCCGCCGGGGATGTAGGTGTCCTCCAGCTCGGCCGGGCCCACCGTGCCGTCGGCCGGCTTCTCCGCCAGCTCGGACCGCATCTCGTACCAGCGCTCCTCGACGCGCTCCGGGTCGGTGCCCAGGCGGTAGTGCGCGTCGTGCCGGGCGACCCAGGCCATGAAGGCGCGGTGCCGGTCGTTGAAGGCGTGGTTCTGGGCGAGGTTGGCGTCGTACCAGACCTGGGTGGGGTCGACGACCGAGTCGAGCACCAGGCGCCGTACGCGCTCCGGGTACAGCTTGGCGTAGACCGCGCCCAGGTAGGTGCCGTAGGAGTAGCCGAGGTAGCTCACCCGCTCCGCGCCGAGTGCCTGCCGGATCAGGTCGAGGTCGTGTGCCGCGCTGACCGTGTTGATGTGCGGCAGTACCTCCGGGTACTTGGTCCGGCAGGACTCCGCGAACGACTTCACACGGGCGAGGTTGGTCTGCTCCGCCTCGGCGGAGTCCGGGACGGGGTCGGGGCGCACCGTGCGGAAGTACCGCGGTGAGCAGTCCAGGGCGGGGGTGCTGGCGCCCACGCCGCGCGGGTCGAAGCCGATGATGTCGTACTGGGCCGCCACCTCCTTGGGCAGGGACGACGCCACGAACCCCGCCAGCGTGCGCCCGCTGCCGCCGGGCCCGCCCGGGTTGACGAGGAGCGGGCCCTGCGAGCGCTGCGCGGTGTGCGGCACGCGGGACAGCGCCAGGGTGATGGTCCGCCCCTCGGGGTCGGCGTGGCTCAGCGGCACCTCCACGGAGGCACACTGCAGCGTGGGGTACTTGTCGGTGCCGCACGCCTTCCAGGCGGGCGCCGCCACCCGGAAACCCCGGTCGGTGTCCGAGGGACCGGCCTCGGCCGTCCCGGCGGTGAGGCCTCCTGCGGCCATGACGACGGCGGCACCGCACAGCGCGGCTGCTTTCCTCACGGGTCCTCCCAGACGGGCGGGCGGCGACCGCGGAACTCACGGTCCACACCGGATCGTTCCGGGAAGCGGACCCCTGACGAACATCCCGGAGGACTTCTTGACTCCTTTGGACCGCCGGATGCGCTCGAATGCTCGGGGCGGACCGCGGGGGCGGACGAGGCGCTAGAGCAGGGTGAGCTGGGTGGGCTCGGCGGTCCCGGGCGGGGCCGGTGCGGCGGCGGGTGTGCGGCGCGGCAGTCCCGGGCGGGCGGGGCCGATGCCGTACTCCTGGGCCAGTTCGTGCACCTGACGGGTGATCCGGCGCTGGTACCACCTGGGGGCGTAGGCGCCGTCCGCGTACAGCCGCTCGTAGCGGCCCACCAGATACGGGTGGTGGCGCGACAGCCAGGCCATGAACCACTCGCGGGCGCCGGGCCGCAGATGCAGCACGAGCGGTGTGACGGAGGTGGCGCCCGAGGCGGCGATCGCCCGCACGGTGGAGCGCAGCTGCTCCGGGCGGTCGCTCAGGAACGGGATCACCGGGGCCATCAGCACTCCGCAGCCGATGCCGTGCCGGGCCAGTGTGCGTACGACGTCCAGGCGCCGCTCGGGGGCGGGCGTTCCCGGCTCCACCGTGCGCCACAGCGTCTCGTCGGTGAAGCCGACCGAGACCGAGACGCCGACGTCCGTGACCTCGGCCGCCCGCCGCAGCAGCTCCAGGTCGCGCAGGATCAGCGTGCCCTTGGTCAGGATGGAGAACGGGTTGGCGTGGTCGCGCAGGGCGGCCAGGATGCCCGGCATCAGGCGGTAGCGGCCCTCGGCGCGCTGGTAGCAGTCGACATTGGTGCCCATCGCTATGTGGTCGCCGTGCCAGCGGCGCGAGGCGAGCTGCCGGCGCAGCAGCTCGGGCGCGTTGACCTTCACCACGATCTGGCTGTCGAAGCCGTGACCGGTGTCGAGGTCCAGATAGCTGTGCGTCCTGCGGGCGAAGCAGTACACGCACGCGTGCGTGCAGCCCCGGTACGGGTTGACCGTCCACTCGAAGGGCATGCGGGAGGCCCCCGGCACCCGGTTGATGATCGAGCGGGCCCGGATCTCGTGGAAGGTGATGCCGCGGAACTCCGGCGTGTCGAAGGTACGGGTGGTGACCGTCTCCGCCCCGAACAGCGCGGCGTCGGCCCGGCTGTGTTCGGAGTCCACGGTGAGGTTCTCCCAGCGCATGACGCCTCCTCGGTAGCACTGGCCCACAGAATAGAACAAGTGTTCCCTTGATCGTGCGAGCGACAACTTCGGTCACCCACTCGATCACTTCCGGACTCCCGATTTGGGCGGCCGCCCGAGGGGTGGTTGGCTTGGCCCGACCCCCGAGAAACCAGGTCCTGGAGGATTGCGATGGCGCAGGTCGAAGCCACTACGGAGCGGATCGTCGCGGCGGACGCGGAGACGGTGTTCGACGCGCTGGCCGACTACAGCGGCACCCGGGAGAAGCTGCTGCCCGAGCAGTTCAGCGAGTACGAGGTCCGGGAGGGCGGCGACGGCGAGGGCACCGTCGTCCACTGGAAGCTCCAGGCCACCAGCAAGCGGGTCCGCGACTGCCTCCTGGAGGTCACCGAGCCCGGCGACGGCGAGCTGGTCGAGAAGGACCGCAACTCCTCCATGGTCACCACCTGGCGCGTCACCCCCGCCGGCGAGGGCAAGAGCCGGGTCCTCGTCACCACCACCTGGAACGGGGCCGGCGGTATCGGCGGCTTCTTCGAGAAGACCTTCGCCCCCAAGGGTCTCGGCCGCATCTACGACGCGGTGCTCGCCCGGCTGGCCGCCGAGGTCGAGAAGTAGGACGGCGGCGGGAACCTCAACGGGCCGACACGGAGGGGGTGTTGGCCCCTCACCGGTTCGGGTGATCTCTCCGGCGAACGGGATGGTGCCGTAACTCGTCGTGCTTGCTCATAGTTGTCGCTTTTACGCGGGAATGGTGCAGCAGCACGACGAGGGGAGCGGTACGTGGGCGGGATCACCCTGACGCGACAGGCGCCGGAGACGGCCGCCGTGGCCGAGCAGCAGCAGCCGCCCCCGCCCCCGGTGGCCGAACCCCGGCTCGGTCCGCGCCGGGTGAGGCTGGTCTTTCTCGCGCTGATGCTGGCGCTGCTGCTCGCCGCGCTCGAGCAGATGATCGTCGCCACCGCGCTGCCGAAGATCGTCGGCGATCTGCACGGCCTCGACAAGATGTCCTGGGCGATCACCGCCTATCTGCTCACCGCCACCGTCGGACTGCCGATCTACGGCAAGCTCGGCGATCTGCTCGGCCGCAAGGGCGTCTTCCAGTTCGCGATCGTCGTCTTCGTCCTCGGTTCCGCGCTCGCCGGGCGGGCACGGACCATGGACCAGCTGATCGCCTTCCGCGCCGTCCAGGGCGTCGGCGCGGGCGGCCTGATGATCGGGGTCCAGGCGATCATCGCGGACATCGTGCCCGCGCGGGAACGCGGCCGCTTCATGGGCCTGATCGGCGCCGCCTTCGGCCTGGCCTCCGTGGCCGGCCCGCTGCTCGGCGGCTACTTCACCGATTCGCTGACCTGGCGCTGGTGCTTCTACATCAACGTGCCCTTCGGCCTGGTCACCCTCCTCGTGGTCGGGCTGGTCCTGAAGCTGCCCAAGCCCGCCGTCCGGCCCCGTCTCGACATGCTCGGCTGCCTGCTGCTGACCGCGGGATCCACCTGTCTGCTGCTGCTCAGCGCCTGGGGCGGCACCGAGTACGCCTGGGACTCCCGCGTCATCCTCGGCCTCGGTGCGGGCGCCGTGGCCAGCACGGTGCTCTTCCTGGTGGTCGAGAAGTTCGCCGTCGAGCCCCTGATGCCGCTCAGGCTGTTCAGGGACTCCGTCTTCAACGTCACCTCGCTGGTCGGCCTGGTGATCGGCGTCGGCCTCTTCGGCGCCGCCAGCTATCTGCCGACCTACCTGCAGATGGTCGACGGGGCCACGGCCACCGAGTCGGGCCTGCTGATGCTGCCGATGATGGCCGGCGTCGTCGTCGCCTCCGTCGTCACCGGACAGCTCATCAGCAGCACCGGCCGCTACCGGATCCACCCCATCCTCGGCACCGCCCTGTCCGTCGTCGGCATGTGGCTGCTGTCCCGGCTGGACACCGGTACCCCGCGCCTGCACTACAGCATCTGGATGGCCGTCCTCGGCACCGGCATCGGGATGGTCATGCCGGTGCTGATCCTCGCCGTGCAGAACTCCGTGCGCCCCGCCGACCTCGGCACGGCCACCAGTGCCCACAACTACTTCCGGCAGATCGGCGGATCGGTCGGCGCCGCCGTCTTCGGCACCCTCTTCGCGGACCGGCTCACCGACGCTCTCGCCGAGCGCCTGCCCGCCCACGCCGGCCACGGGCTGCCCGACCCGGAGTCGATCACCCCGCAGCTGGTCCACTCCCTCCCGCCCGAGCTGCGCGAGCCCTACATCCAGGCCTACGCCGACGCCATGCCGCGCATCTTCCTCTACCTGGTGCCGGTGCTCGTCCTCGGCCTGCTCATCGCCTTCTTCCTCAAGGAGAAACCACTGGTGTCCCACAACACCCCCCTCGCCGACCCGGCCCAGGAAGCACCGCACGCCCAGGCGGCCGTGCCGCAGGCCCGCACCCCGCACACCGGCGGCATCCCCGTCTGCGGAACCGTGCAGCACCCCGACGGCACGGTCGTACCGCGCGCGGCGCTCACCCTCATCGACGTCGCCGGGCAGCAGATCGGGCGGGGCGCCAGTGGCGAGGACGGGCGCTACGCCCTCGCCACCC
Source organism: Streptomyces composti (assembly GCF_012034205.1). Lineage (GTDB taxonomy): Bacteria > Actinomycetota > Actinomycetes > Streptomycetales > Streptomycetaceae > Streptomyces > Streptomyces composti. The sequence goes on along the minus strand of NZ_JAATEM010000032.1, from coordinate 23,732 downwards.
CCGGATCCGGCGCCTACGTCCTGATCGCCGCCGCCGGCGGTCACCAGCCGCAGGCCGTCTCCGTCACCGTCGGCGAGCGTCCCGTGGAACTCGACGTCGTCCTCGGCGGCGCCGGACGCCTCGCCGGCAGCGTCCTCACCGCCGACGGCACCCCCGTCCGGGACGCCACCGTCACGCTCACCAACGTGCACGGCGAGGTCGTCGCCAGCACCCGCAGCGGACGGGAGGGCGGGTACGTGATCACCGAACTGGTCGCCGGTGAGTACACCCTCGCCGCCAGCGCGCCCGCCTTCCGCCCGGCCGCCCTCCCGGTCACCGTCCAGGCGGCGCGCGAGACCCGGCAGGACGTCGAACTCGCGGGCGGCGCCGTGCTGCGCGGCACCGTGCGGGCCGGCGGCGGGCGTCCGGTGGAGGACGCGCGGGTGACACTGCTGGACGCGGCGGGCAACGTCGTCGACACCCTCACCACGGGCCCCGACGGCAGCTTCCGCTTCGTCGACCTCTCCTCGGGCGAGTACACGGTGATCGCGGCCGGCTACCCGCCGGTTGCGACGGTGCTTCAGGTCGCCGGGGGCGGCCGCACCGAACGGGACCTGCAGCTCGGGCACCAGGACTGAGGCCGGCCGGGGCCGCCGTTTACACCAGAACGCGCGCCGGTGCACCCGCCGGTGGGGAATTCGTGCATTGCCACACATCGCGACCGGCCGTGGCCGTACCGTGGTGACGGCGCTACAGATCTTGCCGAGCCGGGGGAGAGAGGGCCTGGGCCATGGACCGTGGCACCGAGCGGGAGGCACCTGTCGGCCACGCCGCCGGAGGGGAAGCGGCGGCCGGCCACAGCGGCGACGGGCCGCCGGCCGGGCAGCTGGACGCGGGCAGGATCCCGCTCGCCGTCGTGGTGGTCGACCGGGAAGGGCTGGTCTCCCACTGGAGCACCGGCGCGCGGCGGCTGTTCGGGATCGCCAAGGAGGACGCGATCGGCAGGCCCGCCGTGGATCTGCTGCCCGTCTCCGGCGCACTGCCCGAGGAGCCGCCCGAGGCACCCTCGGGCGAGGGCCACACAGCCGCCTACGACGGTCTAGGCCCCGACCTCGAGGCCTCCCTGGACCAGGGGCTGTCCTACCCGGCCGCGGGTCGCGCCCGGCTCGCGGTGCCGGGACCCGGCGGGGCCGATGTGCTCTGGTGGGCGTACCCGCTGGTCGGGCCGGGGCCGGAACGCCTGCTGGTGCTGGCGGCGGACGCGCACGCGGTGCGCGGGGAGGACGCGGGGGCGTTCGAGCGGATCGCCCCCGGTTTCGCTCTGCACACCGACTTCCCCGGCTCCGAGGACCTCGCCCGCCGGCTCCCCGAGATCCTGCCCAGCATGAGCGTCGGCGACAGCGCCCGGATCGTCGCCCAGGTGCTCGAACTCGGGTACCCGATCCTGGAGTTCAGCCAGAACGAACGGGTGCCCGTCACCCCCGACTGGGGCGTGCCCCGGCGGGCCGAGCGCAGGGCGCGGCGGGAGCGGGCGGCCCGGGCACGCGCCGCCGGGCAGCCGGTGCCGGAGGACCTGGCCGACGCCGACGACGAGGACCTCGAGTACGCGGCCGTCCGCGAACGCCTGGAATTCCTCAACGAGGTCAGCTCCCGCATCGGCAGCTCCCTCGACCTGTCGCAGACCATCGTCGAGGTGAGCAGAGCCGTCGTACCCCGCTTCACCGACGTCGCCGGCACCTACCTGCGTGAACAGGTCGTCGCCGGTGAGGGATTCGACGAGGGCGTGCCGGACACCACCACCATGTGGCACCGGGTCGCCATCGAGCACACCGACGAACCGGGGCGCTGGGACGACGTGGTGCCCGTCGGCGAGGCCATGCCCTTCCCCGCGCACACCCCGTTCTTCCAGTGCATGACCACCGGCGAGCCCGTGCTGGTGCCGCGCATCACCGAGGAGATGGGACACGCCATCGCCTCCCAGTTCGAGAAGCGCGACATCCGGCCGCTGATCACCGGGCGGTCCATGCTGGTCGTGCCGCTCAAGGCGCGCAATGTGGTGCTCGGCTTCATGATCCTGCTGCGCCACCCGGAGCGGCCCGTCTTCAACGACATGGACCGCGTCACCGGCGCCGAACTCGCCGCCCGCGCCGGTCTCGTGCTGGACAACGCGCGGATGTACACGCACCAGGAGAACGTCGCCGAGACGCTCCAGGACAGCATGCTGCCGCACATCCCGCCGCACCGGGCCGGGTGCGACATCGCCACCCGCTATCTGCCGGGCACCCTGCTCGGCCGGGTCGGCGGCGACTGGTTCGACTCGGTGAAGCTGCCCGGCGCCCGCACCGGGTTCGTCGTCGGCGACGTGATGGGACACGGGCTCAACTCGGCGGCCATGATGGGCCAGTTGCGCACCGCCGTGCAGACCATGGCCGGGCTCGACCTGCCGCCCGCCCAGCTGCTGCGCAACCTCGACGACCTCGCCCAGCGCCTCGGCGACAGCTACCTCGCCACCTGCCTGTACGCCGTCTACGACCCCATCGCGGGCGAGCTGCGGCTCGCCAACGCCGGGCACATCCCGCCCGTCCTGGTGCGCGCCGCGGACGGGCGCAGTGAGCTGCTGGAGCTGCCCACCGGCGCGCCCATCGGGGTCGGCGGGGTGCCCTTCGAGGAGGTCCGGGTGCCCGTGGAGCCCGGCGACCGGCTGGTGATGTGCACCGACGGGCTGGTCGAGGTGCGCGGCGAGGACATCGGTGTCGGTCTCGCCACGCTGTGCGAGTCCGCGGCCCACCCGGCCGCCTCCATGGACGACGCCTGCGACACCATCATCCGCGCGCTCAACACCCGCGGCGGCCGCAAGGACGACGTGGCGCTGCTGATGGTCCGGCTCGGCGGCATCGAGCCGGAGGACGTCGCCGAGTGGCGGCTCGCCCCGGACCCCGTGGAGGTGGGCCGGGCCCGCGCCGTGGTCAGGGAGCAGTTGCACGAGTGGTCGCTGGGAAAGCTCGCCGACCACGCCGAGCTGATGGCGGACGAGCTGGTCACCAACGCCGTGCGGCACTCCCACGCCCGGCCCGTGGCACTGCGGCTGGTGCGCGCGGACACCCTGCTGTGCGAGGTGGAGGACGACGATCACGAGCTGCCCACGCTGATCAGCGCCCGCCCGACGGACGAGAAGGGGCGCGGGCTCCGGGTGGTGAGCACGCTGGCGCGGGAGTGGGGCGCCAGCCGCACCAAGACGGGCAAGACGGTGTGGTTCGAGCTGAGCCTGCCGCGGCGGCGGTGAGCCTGCCGCGGCGCGGGTGGAAGCGGACCCGGACCCCGGGCCGGTCGATGCGCTGATCTTTGGACGCCGGCTTCCCGGACGTCGCTCCCTGTCCGCGTCCGGATCGGGCGGAGCGCCGCTGATCCCTGTCCGCGTCCGGATCGGGGGAAAGCTGATGCCTGTCCGCGTTCGGGCCGGCTGGGGCGCTGCTCGGGACCCGCTGGGACCGGTTGCAGCGCTGATCCCTGCCCGAACGACGCCGGTCGCCGGCGACGCTCCCGGCTGCCGTCCCCGGGGGCGTGACGGCGCGCGCGAAGGCGTGCGGCTTGTGAAGGTGTGCGCCGTGTGGTTGTCCGACGGCGCCGCGAGCGGTAGACCGTACTGGCCCGTCGGTTGGTTCAATCAGCAACGCACCCTGGGGAGTTGGGCATGAGCGTGACCAGTCGGTACCGGGAGGCCTGGGAGGGCTTCTGGCGTGAGGCACCGGACGAGCAGGGAGCCGTGTTCTGGGACGCGGAGCCCGACCTCACCGTCGCCCGGCACCTCGCCCTGTTCGAACCGCACCTGACCGAGCCCGGTCTGCCCCTGGTGGACCTCGGCTGCGGCAACGGCACCCAGACCCGGTTTCTCGCAGGACGCTTCGGGCAGGTGCTGGGCACCGACCTCTCCGCCGCCGCCCTGGATCACGCCCGCGCCGCCGACCCGGAGGGCCGGGCCACCTACCGGGAGCTGGACGCCTCCGACAAGAGCGCGGCGCAGGCGCTGCACGCCGAGCTGGGCGACGCCAACATCTACATGCGGGGCGTGCTGCACCAGTGCGAACCGGACGACCGGCGCCCGCTCGCCGAGACCATAGCCACCCTGCTGGGTGGCCGGGGCCGCGCCTTCGTCGTGGAACCCTCCCAGGCCGCGGGAGCGATCCTGAAGGAGCTGGCCACCTCGCCCTCCGGACCGCCGCGCAAGCTCGCCCCGGTGCTGCGGCACGGCATCGCGCCCGGTGCCGTCTCCGACGAGGCGGTGCCCGGGATCCTCACCGAGGCCGGACTGGCCGTCCTGACGAGCGGCACCCTGCCCCTGGTCACCACCGAGCACACCCCGGACGGCGCGCGCATCGAGCTGCCCTCGGTCTGGTACGTGGTGGGACGCGCCGGATAGGCCCAGGCCGGAGGCGACCGGCGCGGCGTGCCCGGGCCGGTGGCCGACCGGCATTGGTCTGGGCCGGTGAGAGTTTTCCACAGCCCTGGCAGCGCTTCGGGCCCAGCACGTAGCGTGGGCCGCATGAAGATCCTCATCAGCGCCGACATGGAGGGCGCCACCGGCGTCACCTGGCCGGCCGACGTGCTGCCGGGGACGCCGCAGTGGGAGCGCTGCCGCTCCATGTTCACCTCGGACGTCAACGCCGCCGTGCTGGGCTTCCTGGACGGCGGCGCGGACGAGGTGCTGATCAACGAGGCGCACTGGACCATGCGCAATCTGCTGCTCGAGCAGCTCGACGAGCGGGCGCAGATGCTCACCGGGCGGCACAAGTCGCTGTCCATGGTCGAGGGCGTGCAGCACGGCGACGTGGACGGGGTCGCCTTCGTCGGCTATCACGCGGGCGCCGGCATGGAGGGCGTCCTCGCCCACACCTACCTGGCCAACTCCATCACCGGAGTGTGGCTCAACGACACCCGGGCCAGCGAGGGGCTGCTGAACGCCGCAGTGGCCGCCGAGTACGGGGTGCCCGTGGTGCTGGTCACCGGCGACGACGTGGCCTGCGAGGACGCGCTCGGATACGCGCCGGAGGCGCTGAAGGTCGCGGTCAAGGACCATGTCTCGCGCTACGCGGCGGTCTGCCGCACCCCGGCCCGCACGGCCGCCGACATCCGGGCGGCGGCGAAGCAGGCCGCCGCGCTTGCGGTGCGTCACGAACCGGTGGCGGCGGGACCGTTCACCGTGGCCGTGGAGTTCGACGCCGAGCACCTGGCGATGTCCGCCACCGTCGTGCCGGGTGTGGCGCGGATCGGGGAGCGGAAGGTGGCGTACACCAGCGGGACCATGTACGAGGGCATCCGCACGTTCAAAGCGGTCACCACGATCGTCTCGGCGGCGGTGGAGGAGCAGTATGGCTGACGCACTGTCGCTGGACGAGGTCGTGACCTTCACCTCGGACCTCATCCGGATCGACACCACCAACCGCGGCGGCGGGGACTGCCGGGAGCGGCCCGCCGCCGAGTACGCCGCCGCCCGGCTCGCCGAGGCGGGCCTGGACCCGGTGCTCCTCGAGCGCACCGAGGGCCGCACCAATGTCGTCGCCCGCGTCGAGGGCAGCGCCCCCTCGGCCGACGCGCTGCTGGTGCACGGGCACCTGGACGTCGTACCGGCCGAGGCCGCCGACTGGAGCGTGCACCCGTTCTCCGGCGAGGTGCAGGACGGCGTGGTCTGGGGCCGGGGCGCCGTCGACATGAAGAACATGGACGCGATGATCCTCGCCGTGGTACGGGCCTGGGCCCGCGCGGGCGTACGGCCCCGCCGCGACATCGTGATCGCCTTCACCGCCGACGAGGAGGCCAGCGCCGAGGACGGCTCCGGCTTCCTCGCCGACCGGCACCCCGAGCTGTTCGAGGGCTGCACCGAGGGCGTCAGCGAGTCGGGCGCCTTCACCTTCCACGACGACCAGGGCAGGCAGCTCTACCCGGTCGCGGCCGGCGAGCGCGGCACCGCCTGGCTGAAGCTCACCGCGCGCGGACGCGCGGGCCATGGCTCCAAGGTCAACGGGGAGAACGCGGTCACCCGGCTCGCCGCCGCCGTCACCCGCATCGGCGAGCACCGCTGGCCGCTCAGGCTCACCCCGGTCGTCCGCGCCGCCCTCACCGAACTCGCCGCGCTGAACGGCGTCGAGACCGACCTGTCCGACGTGGACGCGCTGCTGGACAAGCTCGGCAGCGCCGCCCGGCTCGTCGAGGCGACGGTGCGCAACAGCGCCAACCCGACCATGCTGGACGCCGGCTACAAGATCAATGTGATTCCGGGGCAGGCCGTGGCCCACGTCGACGGCCGGTATCTGCCCGGCCACGAGGACGAGTTCAGGGCCACGCTCGACCGGCTCACCGGCCCGGACGTCGACTGGGAGTTCGAGCACCGCGAGGTGGCCCTCCAGGCACCGCTCGACTCGCCCACGTACGCGCGGATGCGGGCCGCCGTCGAGGAGTTCGCGCCGGAGGGCCATGTGGTGCCGTACTGCATGTCGGGCGGCACCGACGCCAAGCAGTTCTCCCGGCTCGGCATCACCGGCTACGGATTCGCGCCGCTGAAGCTGCCGCCGGACCTCGACTACCAGGCGCTCTTCCACGGCGTCGACGAGCGTGTCCCCGTCGAGGCACTGCACTTCGGGGTGCGGGTCCTCGACCGATTCCTGAGGACGGCCTGATGAGTGTGGAGCAGACGGTACGGACCCTGAGGCACGGTTCCTGGCCCTCGCCCGTGGACGCGGCGCTCGCCGCCTCGCACGACGGCAGCCCCGAGTACACCGGGTTCGTCGGCGACGAGGTGTGGTGGACCGAGCCGCGGCCCGCCGAGCAGGGGCGGCGCGCCCTGGTGCGGCGGCACGCGGACGGCACCGAGGAGTCGGTGCTGCCGCCGCCGTGGAACGTGCGCAGCCGGGTCATGGAGTACGGCGGCGCCCCCTGGGCCGGGACCGTGCACGACGGCCGTCCGCTGGTGGTCTTCGCCCACTTCGCCGACCAGCGCCTCTACCGCTTCGAGCCCGGCGGCGAGCCGCGCCCGCTCACCCCGGACTCCGCGTCCCCGGCCGGGCCTCGGCTGCGCTGGGCCGAGCCGCTGCTGCTGCCGGAGCGGGGCGAGCTGTGGTGCGTCCTGGAGGAGTACACCGGCGACGGACCCGACGACGTGCGCCGGGTCGTCGCCGCCGTCCCCCTGGACGGCTCGGCCGCCGAGGACCGGGCCGCCGTGCGGGAACTCACCGACGACCGGCACCGCTTCGTCACCGGGCCGCGGCTCTCACCGGACGGGAGGCGCGCCGCCTGGCTGGCCTGGGACCACCCGCGCATGCCCTGGGACGGCACCGAGCTCCTCCTCGCCGACGTCGCCCCCGACGGCACCCTGGGCCGGCCGCGCACCGTGGCCGGCGGCCCCGCCGAGTCCATCCCCCAGGCCGACTGGACCCCCGACGGGCGGCTGCTGTACGTCAGCGACCGCACCGGCTGGTGGAACCTCTACCGGGACGGCGAGCCCCTCTGCCCGCGCGAGGAGGAGTTCGGCGGACCGCTGTGGAAGCTGGGCTCGCGCTGGTTCGCGCCACTGGAGGACGGACTGATCGCCGTCGTCCACGGCCGGGGCGCCACCAGGCTCGGCATACTCGACCCCGAGACCGGCGAGGTCGTCGACGCCGCCGGACCCTGGACGGAGTTCTCCCCGACCCTCGCCGTGCTCGGCGAGCGGATCGTGTCGGTCGGCGCCGGCCCGTACAGCTCCCCCGAGGTGGTGGAGCTCGACGCCAGGACCGGCAGGGCCCGGGTGATCGGCTGCGAGCACCGGGACGCCGTGGACCCCGCCTACTACCCCGAGCCGGTCAGCCGCACCTTCACCGGCCCGGACGGCCGGGAGATCCACGCCCATGTCCACCCGCCCCGCAACCCCGGCTGCACGGCCCCCGAGGGCGAGCTGCCGCCGTACGTCATCAGGGCGCACGGCGGTCCCACCGGCCGGGTGCCGCTGGTGCTCGACCTGGAGATCGCCTACTTCACCTCGCGCGGCATCGGCGTCGCCGAGGTCAACTACGGCGGCTCCACCGGGTACGGGCGCGCCTACCGCGAACGGCTGCGCGGGCAGTGGGGCGTGGTCGACGTCGAGGACTGCGCGGCCGTCGCGCGCGCCCTCGCCGAGGAGGGCACCGCCGACCCGGCCCGCCTCGCCATCCGCGGCGGCAGCGCCGGCGGCTGGACCACCGCCGCCTCGCTCACCACCACCGACGTCTACGCCTGCGGCACCATCCTGTACCCGGTGCTCGACCTGGCCGGCTGGGGTCCGGGCGAGACCCACGACTTCGAGTCCCGGTACCTGGAGAGCCTCATCGGCCCCCGCGCCGAGGTGCCCGAGCGGTACACCGAGCGCTCGCCGCTCACCCACGCCGACCGGCTCACCGCGCCCTTCCTGCTGCTGCAGGGCCTGGACGACGTGATCTGCCCTCCCGTGCAGTGCGAGCGCTTCCTCGCCCGGCTGAAGGGACGCGGGATCCCGCACGCCTGCCTCACCTTCGAGGGGGAGGGCCACGGATTCCGCCGCGCCGAGACCATGGTGCGCGCCCTGGAGGCGGAACTGTCGCTGTACGCCCAGGTCTTCGGGTTCGAACCCGAAGGCGTGCCACCCCTGGAGCTGACCCGGTGAGCCGCCTGGAACCGCTGACCCGCCCGCCCCGGCTCGCCCCCGGGGCACGGGTGGCCGTGGTCGCACCCAGCGGCCCCGTCCCCGAGGAGCGGCTGCAGAACGGCCTCGACGTGCTGCGCGGCTGGGATCTCGACCCCGTGGTGGCGCCCCATGTCCTCGACCGGCACGCCGACTTCGGCTATCTGGCGGGCGGCGACGCCGACCGGGCCGCCGACCTGCAGTCCGCCTGGTGCGATCCGTCCGTGGCTGCGGTGATCTGCGCCCGCGGCGGCTACGGCGCCCAGCGCATCGTCGATCTGCTCGACTGGACGGCGATGCGGGCGGCCGGGCCCAAGGTGTTCGTCGGATTCAGCGACATCACCGCGCTGCACGAGGCGTTCGCCACCCGCCTCGGCCTGGTCACCCTGCACGGGCCGATGGCGGCCGGCGCCGACTTCGTCAAGAGCGCCCGCGCCCAGGAGCACCTGCGGGCCACCCTGTTCGCGCCCGAGACGGTCCGCACCCTCACCTGCCGGGGCGGCGCGCTGATCCCCGGCCGGGCCCGCGGCGTCACCCTCGGCGGCTGCCTGAGCCTGCTCGCCGCCGAACTCGGCACCCCGCACGCAAGACCCACCGCGCGCGGCGGACTGCTGTGCCTGGAGGACGTGGGGGAGGAGACCTACCGCATCGACCGCTACCTCACCCAGCTGCTGCGCTCCGGCCTGCTCGACGGCGTCTCAGGCGTACTGCTCGGCTCCTGGACGGAGTGCGAACCGTACGACGGGCTGCGGTCGCTGCTCGCCGACCGGCTCGGCGGGCTCGGCGTGCCCGTGGCCGAGCAGTTCGGGTTCGGTCACTGCGAGGACGCGCTCACCGTCCCCCTCGGCGTCATGGCCGAACTCGACACCGAGGCGGGCACGCTGACCCTCGACGAACCACCGCTGAGCTGAACGGCCCCCTCCGGACGCCGCCATAGGGTGACAGGATGCCGCACGACACCTCCCGCTACCTCGCCGAAGGCCCCCGCGTGGGGATACGCCACTTCACCTACGCGGACGGCCCCGAGTTCACCGCCCGGGCCAGGGAGAGCAAGGACCTGCACCACCCCTGGCTGTTCCCGCCCGACACCGCCGCCGCCTACTCCGTCTACGCCGGGCAGCTGATCCAGGACCCGGCGAAGGCCGGCTTCCTGGTCTGCGAGAAGGCGGCCGGCGGGGCGATCGCCGGCTTCATCAACATCAACAACATCGTCCACGGCGCCTTCCGGAACGGCGCCCTCGGCTACGGCGCCTTCGCCCACGCCGCCGGGCGGGGCCTGATGCGCGAGGCACTCGGCCTGGTGATCCGCCATGCCTTCGGGCCGATGGGACTGCACCGCCTGGAGATCAACGTCCAGCCCGGCAACAGCGCCTCGATCGCCCTGGCCCGCGCATGCGGATTCCGCCTGGAGGGATACTCGCCCGACATGCTCTACATCGACGGAGCCTGGCGCGACCACGAACGCTGGGCCGTCACCGCGGACATGCTGCGCCCGCCCGGCGACACGGATCCGACGGCCCGTTGATGCACGCCCGGAAGATCGTTGAACCCGAAACACCACGTCGGCGAGGATGATCACATGCGGAACATCGTCGTGATCGACGCCCCCAGCAACCTGGGACTGCGCCCGCCCGCCCCGGGCACCGTCCCCGGCTGCTACAAGCTCGCCGGCGCGCTGCGCGAACAGCGCATCGTCGAGCGGCTGGGCGCGCAGGAGGGCGGGGTGGTGGTACCGCCCCGCTACGACCGGGGCGACTGGCAGGAGGGCGACGGAGTCTTCAACGCGGCTGCCCTCGCCGCCTACACCCGCAAGCTCGCCGACCGCGTCGAGCACCATGTGCGCGCCGGGGACCTGCCCGTCGTCCTCGGCGGCGACTGCTCCGTCCAGCTCGGCGCCTCGCTCGCCCTGCGCCGGATCGGGCGCTACGGACTGGTCGCGGTGGACGCCTCGCCCGACTTCCGCCACCCCGGCAACTCCGAGCACGTCGGCGCCGCCGGCGGCGAGGAGGTCGCCCTGGCCACCGGGCGCGGCCAGCAGGACCTCACCGACCTGGAGGGACTGCGGCCCTACCTGCGGGACGAGGACGTCCGCTTCTTCGGCGTGCGTGACTACTTCGAGGACGAACGCGCCGAACTGGCCGCCCTGAAGATCCCCGTCGTCACCGTCGGGGACCTGCGCCGCTGGGGCGCCGCCGACCTCGCCAGGGGCGCCGCCCGCTCCTTCGAGGCGCCCGGCCTGGACGGCTACTGGGTGCACCTGGACGCCGATGTCCTCGACCCGGCCGTCATGCCCGCCGTCGACAGCCCCGACCCGGACGGCCTGGAGCCCGGTGAACTCGTCGCGCTTCTGCGGCCGTTGCTCGAATCACCGCGCTGCGCGGGCCTCACCGTCACCATCTACGACCCCGACCTCGACCCCGACGCCACCGGGGCGGCCCTGCTCACCGACACGGTCGTCTCCGCCTTCACCCGCTCCTGACCCGCCGGGCCGCGGGAGCCGCCGAGGCCGCCGAGGCCGCTGAAGGCGGCCGGTGGCTCACCCTCGCCGGTCCACGTACTCGTACACCATTCCGTCCGGGTGACGGACGATCAGGTTGCGCCCCCCGGGAGTCGTGACCGGCCCGGCGACGATGTCGGCGCCCAGCTCCACCAGGGTCTTGTGGGCCTCCTCGACGTCCGTGACCGCGATCGTCGCCGCGACCTTGCGCAGCAGGTCCAGCTGGGATCTGGGCCCGCTCATCAGCAGGAAGCAGCCCACCGCGGCCACCTGCACCCCGCCCCGCTCGAACCGCAGGGCCGCTGTGCCCGCCAGCCGCTCGTAGAAGGGGATCGCGGCCTCGAGGTCGTCGACGTAGACGCGCAGTGTGGCACCCAGAATCTCCATGCGTACGAGCCTAGTTGTGCGGGCCCCGCGCCGTGGCGAGCTCTCCGGCGATCTCCACGGCACACACCCGGCTGCGTTACGCCGCCCCGCCCGCCGGGTACCCGGCCGCGTTGCAACGCTCCGAACATCTCCAGCACCTGGACGAACCGACGAGGGCCAGCGCTGTCATCGGCCGGCGGTCGGAGCGATGTTCCATCAGGACGATCGCCGTCTGCCTGCTCGGCTGCCCCGCGCCGGCCTGGTTCGCGGGGCGCATGAGCGCGCGCGCCGCGGCCGGCGATCGGCTGAGTACACGTCGTTCCGGGGTGCCGAGGGCGCCCCGTGTGTGGACGTTCCTCGCGGGCGTGCCCCCGCTGCCGGCGGCCACGGCAGGTGTCCCCGTCGTCGCGGTCATCGGCACCGGCGCCGCCGGCCGGTCGTCGTATCGACCCGGAGCTGATCCGGCGGGACTGACGGAGCGTCAACCATGGGGCGGCAGCGGGCTGCAGGAGGGAAGGCACCGGCCCGCTGCCGTCTCGCAGAAGCGGCGCGTCAGCCGGCCTGCTGGAGCTGGGGCAGCACCTTGGTGCGGTAGAAGTCGAAGAAGCCGCGGAGGTCGGGGCCGATCTGGTTGACGTAGATGCGGTCGAAGCCGGCGTCGGCGAAGCGGCGCAGTTCGGTGACGTGGGCGTCCACGTCGGCGCCGCAGACGCGGTTGTCGCGCACCATGTCCTTGGTGACCAGGGTCTGCGCCTGCTCGAAGTGCTTCGGTGAGGGCAGGACCTGGCCCAGCTCGCCGGGGAGCAGTTCGTTCGCCCACAGGCGGTGCACGGTGCGGACGCACTCGTCGCGGTCGGTGCCGTAGCAGACCTTGGTGCCGCCGCTCACCGGCTTTCCGCCGCCCCCGCCCTTGCGGTACTGCTGCACCATCGGGGCGTCCGGCATCATCGTGATGTAGCCGTCGCCGACCCGCGCAGCCAGCTTGGTCGCGGCCGGGCCGAAGCCGGAGATGTCGATGGGGACCGGCTCGTCCGGGACGGTGTAGAGACGGGCGTTCTCCACCGTGTAGTGCGTGCCGTGGTGGTTGACCTCCTCGCCGGTGAGCAGCCGGCGCATCACCTGGACGGCCTCCTCCAGCATCTCCAGGCGTACGTGGGCGGGCGGCCAGGGGCCGCCGAGGATGTGCTCGTTGAGCGCCTCGCCCGTGCCCACGCCGAGGCGGAAGGCGCCCTCCGACATCACCGCCGCCGTCGCCGCGGCCTGCGCCACCACCGCCGGGTGGGTCCGCACCGTCGGGCAGGTCACCGCCGTGCCGACCGGCAGCGACACCGCCTCCGACAGCGCGCCGATCACCGACCACACGAAGGGGCTCTGCCCCTGCTCGTCGTTCCACGGGTGGTAGTGGTCGGAGATCCACAGGTGCTGGAAGCCCGCCTGCTCGGCCATCCTGGCCTGTTCGATCAGTTCCGCCGGGCCGTACTGCTCGCTCGAGAGGAAGTAGCCGTACTCGGGCATCGGGGCCTCCGCGACGTGGGCGGTCGGTGTCCGGAACCGGGTACCCGGGGGCCGGAGCGGCAACCGGCGGACGTTTGACCACCCCGGCCAGGGGGACGCGGACATCTCCCGACGTCCGCGACCGCGCCGGAGGCGAACCGTGAGTCGACCCCGCATTGTGATCGTCGGTGCCGGTTTCGCCGGGTACCGCACGGCCCGCACCCTGGCCCGGCGGGCCAAGGGACGGGCCGACATCACCCTGCTGAACCCGACCGACTACTTCCTGTATCTGCCGCTGCTGCCCCAGGTGGCCGCGGGCATCCTCGAACCGCGCAGGGTCACCATCTCGCTCTCCGGCACCCTGCCGGAGGTGCGGCTGGTGCTGGGGGAGGCCGACGGCATCGACCTCGACGCGCGCACCGTGCACTACACCGGCCCCGAGGGCGAGACCGGCACCCTCGCCTACGACCGGCTGGTGCTCGCGGCCGGCAGCGTCAACAAGCTGCTGCCCATCCCGGGCGTGGCCGAACACGCGCACGGCTTCCGCGGGCTGCCGGAGGCGCTGTACCTGCGCGACCACGTGACCCGGCAGATGGAGCTGGCCGCCTCCGCCGAGGACCCCAAGAGCTGCGCCGCACGCTGCACCTTCGTGGTGGTCGGCGCCGGCTACACCGGCACCGAGGTCGCCGCGCACGGGCAGTTGTTCACCGAGGCGCAGGTCCGCAAGCATCCGCTGCGCTCGGGTCTGCGGCCCCGCTGGCTGCTGCTCGACATCGCCGACCGGGTCCTGCCCGAGCTGGACGAGCGGCTCTCACGCACCGCCGGCCGGGTGCTGCACGAGCGGGGCGTGGACGTGCGGATGGGCACCTCGGTGAAGGAGGCCACCCACGACGGGGTGCTGCTGACCGACGGCGAGTTCGTCGACACCCGCACGCTGGTGTGGTGCGTGGGCGTCCGGCCCGATCCGCTCGCCGAGTCCCTCGGACTGCCGATGGAGCGCGGGCGGCTGCTGGTCGATCCGCACCTGCAGGTGCCGGGCCGGCCCGAGGTGTTCGCCTGCGGCGACGCCGCCGCGGTGCCGGACCTGGACCGGCCGGGGGAGTACACGGCGCCCACCGCGCAGCACGCCTGGCGGCAGGGCAAGGTGTGCGCCCACAACATCGCCGCGTCCCTCGGCGACGGGGAGCGGCGCGCCTACCGGCACAAGGACATGGGGTTCGTGGTGGACCTCGGCGGGGTGAAGGCCGCGGCCAATCCGCTCGGCGTCCATCTGTCCGGGGCCGTGGCGGGTGCGGTCACCCGTGGCTACCACCTCGCGGCGATGCCCGGCAACCGGGTGCGGGTCGCCGCCGACTGGCTGCTGGACGCCGTACTGCCGCGCCAGGCAGTGCAGTTGGGGCTCGTACGGTCCTGGTCCGTGCCGCTGGACACGGCGTCCCCGGAGCTGGCGCGCGTGCCGGGCGGCCCGCGGCGGGACGGTGACGCGGGTGACGGCTCCGGGAACGGGACGGCCCAGGCGTCGGGCGGTGGCGACAGGAGCAGCAGCGGGAGCGGGGGCAGAAGCCAGGGCGGGTCCGGGGCCGGGCCGGGGTCCGGCCGGGAGCCTGCCAGGAATCAGCCGGGTGGTGAGCCCGCGAAGAATCAGCCGGGCGGTGAGCCCGCGAAGAATCAGCCGGGTGGTGAACCTGCCAGGAACCAGCCCGGCCCCGGGGCGTCCTCCGGCGAGGTGCTGGACGAGGCGCACCCCGCGCCCGGTCCCGTGAGGCGCCCCGAGCTGCCCTGACCCGAGCGGGCCGTGTCGCAACGGGCCCGCGCCCCGCCCGCCGCATCCGCCGACCCGTCGATCCCCGTCGATCGCTACCGATCCCCTTCGATCCCTATCGATCAAGGCCCACTACCAGGCCAAGGAGACTCATGAACACCGGTGAACTCGCCGAACTCGGACAGCAGTTGCGGGTGGACAGCGTCCGTGCCGCGGCTGCCGCGGGCTCCGGGCATCCCACCTCCTCGATGTCCGCCGCCGACCTGATGGCCGTGCTGCTCGCGCGCCACCTCCACTACGACTTCGACCACCCCGACCACCCCGGCAACGACCGCTTCGTGCTCTCCAAGGGGCACGCCTCGCCGCTGATGTACGCGGCGTTCAAGGCGGCGGGCGCCATCGACGACGAGGAACTGCTGACCTTCCGCAAGCTCGGCAGCCGCCTCGAGGGCCACCCGACACCCCGGCAGCTGCCCTGGGTGGAGACCGCCACCGGCTCGCTGGGGCAGGGACTTCCCGTCGGGGTCGGCCTCGCGCTGGCCGGCAAGCGCCTGGACCACGCCGACTACCGGGTGTGGGTGCTGTGCGGGGACAGCGAACTCGCCGAGGGTTCGGTGTGGGAGGCCGCCGAGCACGCGGCGTACGAACACCTGGACAACCTGGTCGCGATCGTGGACGTCAACCGGCTGGGCCAGCGCGGCCCCACCCGGCACGGCCATGACCTCGACGCCTATGCCCGCCGCTTCCAGGCGTTCGGCTGGCACACCGTCGAGGTCGACGGTCACGACGTGGACGCCGTGGACCGTGCCTACGGCGAGGCGCTGTCCACCGCGGGCCAGCCCACCGCGATCCTCGCCCGCACTCTCAAGGGCAGGGGCGTCGAGGCCGTCCAGGACCGCGAGGGCCTGCACGGCAAGCCGCTGCCCGACGCGGAGGAGGCCATCGCCGAACTCGGCGGCCCCCGCGATCTGACGGTCCGGGTGCACCAGCCGCCGGACGCCCGTGCGCTGCACTCCGTGCCCGCCGGGCAGTTCACTCCGCCCCGCTGGGACAGGGGTGAGGAGGCGGCGACCCGGGACGCCTTCGGTGAGGCGCTGGCCGCCCTCGGCACGGCCCGCGCCGATGTCGTCGTCCTCGACGGTGAGGTGGGGGACTCCACCCGCGCCGAGCAGTTCGCCAAGGAGCACCCCGAGCGCTACTTCGAGTGCTACATCGCCGAGCAGCAGATGGTCGCCACCGCCGTCGGCATGGCGGCACGCGGCTGGACCCCGTACGCGGCCACCTTCGCCGCGTTCCTCACCCGCGCCCACGACTTCGTCCGCATGGCGTCGATCAGCGGCTCCGGCCTCTGCCTCGTCGGCTCGCACGCCGGAGTGGCCATCGGGCAGGACGGGCCCAGCCAGATGGGCCTGGAGGACCTGGCGATGATGCGGGCGGTGCACGGCTCGACCGTGCTGTACCCGTGCGACGCCAACCAGACCGCCCGCCTGGTCGAGGCCATGGCCGGTCTGGACGGCATCCGCTATCTGCGCACCTCCCGCGGCGCGGGCCCGGTGATCTACGGCCCCGACGAGCGGTTCCCCGTCGGCGGCAGCAAGGTGCTGCGCTCCTCCGGCGAGGACCGGCTGACGCTCGTCGCTGCCGGGATCACCGTCCCCGAGGCGCTGAAGGCGGCGGATGCGCTGGCGGAGCTGGGCATCGCGGCGCGGGTGATCGATCTGTACTCGGTCAAGCCCGTGGACCGGGACACCCTGCGCCGGGCCGCCGACGAGACCGGCTGCCTGGTCACCGTGGAGGACCACCACCTCGAGGGCGGCCTCGGCGACGCGGTGAGCGGGGCCTTCACCGACGGGCGGCCGGTACCGCGGCTGGTGCGGCTGGCCGTGCGCTCGATGCCGGGTTCGGCGACTCCCGAAGAGCAGCTGCACGCGGCCGGCATCGACGCCGAGTCGATCGCGGCGGCCGGGCGGCTTCTCGTGGAGGAGGCGATCGTGCCGTGAGCGAGGGCGCCGCGCGCTCGGTGCGGGCGGGCCGCCGCACGGTGCGGGTGCACCGGCCGGACAAGGTGCTGTTCCCGGGCACCTCCGGCAACGCACAGGAATACACGAAGGGTGATCTCGTCGACTATCACCGGGCGGTGGCCCGGTACATGCTGCCGCATCTGCGCGGCCGTCCGCTGATGCTGGACCGGCGCCCGGACGGTATCGACGGGCCCGCCTTCATGCAGAAGAACACCCCGGACGGCTACCCGGAGTGGATCACCCGGGCGAAGCTGCGCAAGGAGGGCGGCACGGTCGTGCACACGGTGTGCGACGACACCGGCACCCTTCTGTACCTCGTCGACCAGGCGAGCATCACCCTGCACCGGTGGCTGTCCCGCACGGACTCGCCGGACCACCCCGACCGGCTGGTCTTCGACCTCGACCCTTCCGGTGACGACTTCGCAACGGTGCGTGAGACGGCGCGGCTGCTGGGGGAGCTCCTCGCGGAGCTGAAGCTGCCCTCGGCGCTGATGACCACCGGTTCGCGCGGCCTGCACGTGGTGGTGCCGCTGCACGGCCGGCACTCCTTCGACGAGGTGCGCGACTTCGCCCGGGAGACCGCCGGCACCCTCGCCGAGGCCCACCCCGACCGGCTCACCACCGCCGCCCGCAAGAAGGACCGCGGCGACCGGCTCTACCCGGACGTGCAGCGCAACGCCTACGCGCAGACCGCGGTCGCCCCCTACACCGTGCGCGCGCTGCCCGGCGCCCCCGTCGCCACCCCCCTCACCTGGGACCAGCTGGACGACCCCGGCCTCACTGCCCGCCGCTGGACCGTCGCCGACGCGCTGGAGCAGGCCCGCACCGATCCCTGGGCGGGACTCCTGCGCCGAGGCCGCGCCCTCGGCCCGGCCCGCCGTCGCCTGCGGGAGCTGCGCGGAAGCCGCTGATCCCGGTCGCCCGCCACGCCGCTGACCAGAGGCCCGGAAGCCGCTGACCAGGGCTCTGGGACCCGTCGGCGGAGGCACCGGGCCCTGCCCGGCCGAGGCGGCCCGCCACCCCTGACCAGGGCCGTGGCAATCGGGACGGGTCCCGGAGGTTTGGCGAACAGACTTGCGGCCACACGGAGGGGGAGGTGGCCATGGCGAACACAGAAGACCCGGACGAACCATTGAGTTCACAGGAAAGCCAAGACTCACACGAGTCCCGCAAGCCGACACGAAGCACCAGAAGCACCAAGAGAGCCGAGAGCACGAGAACGGCGAAACGTCCGACCGCGATGGAGATCCTGCGCCAGGCGCGCGGGCAGCTCGCGGAGCTGACCGGCATGGAAGCCGAATCGGTGACGTCCTTCGAGCAGACGGACGAGGGCTGGTCGCTGGAGGTCGAGGTCCTCGAACTCGAGCGCGTGCCCGACACGATGAGCCTGATGGCGAGCTACCAGGTGGAGCTGGACTCCGACGGGCAGCTCACCGGCTACCGGCGCGTACGCCGCTATGAACGCGGGCGTTCGGACGCGCGCAGGTCCGGCGGCCGCTAGGCCGCCCGGGCGAGATCACCCAGCATCCGCACACAAGGGAGGAACAGCCGGCATGACAGTCGTTCCGGCACAGCAGTCCGGCGGCGGAGGCGGCAGCAGCGGCCTCTACGACGTGCTTGAGCTTGTTCTGGACAGGGGGCTCGTCATCGACGCATTCGTGCGCGTGTCCCTGGTCGGTATCGAGATTCTCAAGATCGACGTTCGCGTCGTCGTCGCCAGCGTCGACACGTATCTGCGCTTCGCCGAGGCGTGCAACAGGCTCGACCTCGAGGCCGGGCCGCGCAAGGACCCGGGCCTTCCCGACATCGTCGGCCAGGTCACCGAGTCCGGCGCCCGCGGCAAGTCCAAGGGCGCCCTGTCGGGCGCCGCCGAGACCATCTCCGACGCCTTCCAGCAGGGGCGCGAGGGGGACGGTGAGGGCGAACGCGAGACCAAGTCGCGTCCGCGCGCCCGCAAGAGCACCTCGTCGCGTCGTAAGGAGGAGCAGGAGTGAGCACCTACGTCTACGGCATCACGGCGAGCTCGCACCCCTCGCTCCCCGAGGGCATGGAGGGCGTCGGCAACCCGCCGCTGCCCCTGCGCGTGGTGAAGGCGGGGGACCTCGCGGCCGTCGTCAGCGACGCGCCCGAGGACCTGCGCCCCAAGCGCAGGGAGCTGCTCGCCCACCAGAACGTGCTCGCCGAGATCGGCGCGGCGGGCGCGGTGCTGCCGATGCGCTTCGGCAGCGTCGCCCCCGGCGACGACGCCGCCGCGCAGGTGCTCACCGAGCGGGCCGACCACTACAAGGAGCGGCTGCGCGCCCTGGACGGCCGGGTCGAGTACAACGTCAAGGCCAACCATGTCGAAGAGGCCGTGCTGCACCACGTCATGGCCGCCAACCCGGAGATCCGCGCCCTCGCCGAGTCCAACCGGCAGGCGGGCGGCGGGAGTTACGACGACAAGCTGCGCCTGGGCGAGATGGTCGCCGCGGCGGTGAAGGCCCAGGAGGCCGAGGACGCCCTGGCTCTGCAGCGCGCCCTGGAGCCGGCCGCCGACGCCGTGAGCGTGGGCCCCGAGTCCACGGGCTGGCTCGGCAACGTCTCGTATCTGGTGGAGCGGGCGACGGCCGAGAACTTCCTGGCCGCCGTGGAGCAGGTCCGCACGGACATGCCGCATCTCGAGGTGCGCCTGAACGGTCCGCTTCCCCCGTACAGCTTCGTCGAGCCCGGCCCGGCTGAGCCGGCGGGCACCACCGCGGGCGGGGCGGACGCCGGAGCGGGGTGAGGTCATGGGGCTGATCTCCGAGGTGCTGCTGCTGCCGTTCGCCCCCGTGCGCGGCAGCGGCTGGGCCATCAAGCAGGTTCTCCGTGAGGCGGAGCGCATCTATTACGACCCCGCCACCATCCGGGCCGAACTGGCCCGGCTCGAGGAGCAGCTGGAAGCCGGGGAGATCACGGAGGAGGAGTTCGACCAGCAGGAGGACGAGCTCCTGGACCGGTTGGAGATCGCGACGCGCCAAGGCGCGGGTAGAGGGGACGGGACGGCACCGCAATGAATCGCATGGGACTCGGGCTCGCCATAGGAGCCGGATACCTTCTCGGACGCACGAAGAAGCTGAAGATGGCGGTCGCCGTCGGCGGCCTCGTCGCCGGGAAGAAGCTCAATCTCAGTCCGCGCATGGTCGCCGACCTGGTCTCCCCGCAGCTGCGGAACAACCCGCAGTTCAAGGAGATCGGGGACCAGCTGCGCGGCGACCTGCGCGGGGTCGGCAAGGCCGCCTCCGGCGCGCTGGTCGAGCGGCAGCTCGGCGCCGTCGCCGACCGGCTGCACGGCCGCACCGCCGCGCTGCGCGAGCAGGTCGCGGGCGGCGGCACGGGCGACGGTGACGAGCCGGACGAGGAGCCCGCGGAGGAGTACGACGAGGACCAGGAGGCGCGCGAGCCGGACGACTCGGCCGACGACGCGCACGAGGCCGAGGAGTCCGCCGACGAGGCACCCGCCCGCAAGGCGGCGCAGAAACCGCCGGCCAAGAAGGCGGCGAAGAAGGCACCCGCCAAGAAGGCACCTGGCAAGAAGGCAGCGGCCACCAAGAAGACAGCCGCCCGCAGGACGACCGCCGCCAAGAAGACGGCAGCCCCGCGCGGCGGCCGCTCGGGCAGCACGAAGGGAGGCGGTGAGCGATGACCGACACAGTGGACTCGGCCCGCGACACCGCCCGCGGGCAGGACGGCGGCGGAAACCCGCTCGCCGACCTCGCACACAGCGAGGCCGCCGACCGCCTCAAGGCGGAGCTGCAGGACTACCTCGCCGCGCAGGCCACCCGGGTGCTCACCGGAGTCGGCCGCAAGCTCGGCGAGACCACCGGCAAGCTGAACGACATCGCCGAGGGCAAGAGTCCCGGCATCGGCAAGCTGGCCCTGGACGGCGGACGCAAGCTCGCCGAGGGCAAGGGCCCCCTGCGCAGCGCCCTGGAGCTCGGCGCCTCGCGCGCCAAGGACAGCGTCAAGGGCGCGGTGAAGGGCATCGGCGGCGGCAAGGGCAAGAAGAAGCGCAGCGCCGGCAGCAAGCCCACCGTCATCATCGAGCACATCGACGTCGGCGTCCCGCTGCGCACGGCCTACGACCAGTGGACCCAGTACCAGGACTTCAGCACCTTCGCCAAGGGGGTCAAGAGCGCCAACAAGTCGGACGACACCACGTCGGACTGGCAGGCGAAGGTCCTGTGGTCCAACCGCAGCTGGAAGGCGCAGACCACCGAGCAGATCCCCGACGACCGCATCGCCTGGACCTCCGAGGGGGCCAAGGGCACCACGAAGGGCGTGGTCTCCTTCCACAGGCTCGCGGACAACCTCACCCGCGTGCTGCTGGTCATCGAGTACTACCCCTCCGGCTTCTTCGAGAAGACCGGCAACATCTGGCGCGCCCAGGGCCGCAGGGCCAGGCTCGACCTGAAGAACTTCGCCCGCTTCATCACCATCAAGGGCGAGGCGGAGGACAGCTGGCGCGGCGAGATCCGCGAGGGTGAGGTCGTGCGCAGCCACGAGGACGCCATCGCCGAGGAGGAGCAGGAGCGCGAGCCCGAGGGCGGGCAGTCCGAGGGCGAGGAGCCAGGGGCGGAGGCCGCCGAGGGCGCGCCCGAGGACGAGTACGAATCCGAGGACGAGCACGGATCCGAAGGCGAGCCCGAGGACGAGTACGAGGACGAAGAGGGCGAGCCAGGGGACGAGTACGACGAGGAGCCGGAAGAGGAGTACGAGGAGGGCGAGCCGCCCGAGGGCTACGACGACGAGCCCGAGGACGCCGAGGACGCCGAGTACGAGGACGACGACGAGCCCGAGGAGGGCTACGAGGACGAGGAAGAGTACGACGACGAGGCGGACGAGGACGAGCCCGTCCGTGACGAGGGCAGGAGCCGCCGATGACGACACCCGGCCGCCTTCCCGACCCCTATGGCCAGGGCGGCGGCGCCAACCTCGCCGACATCCTGGAACGGGTGCTCGACAAGGGCATCGTGATCGCGGGCGACATCCGCATCAATCTGCTCGACATCGAACTGCTCACCATCAAGCTGCGCCTCATCGTGGCCTCGGTCGACAAGGCCAAGGAGATGGGCATCGACTGGTGGGAGACCGACCCGGCGCTCTCCTCCCGGGCCCGTCGTGACGAGCTGGCCCGGGAGAACGCGGAGCTGCGGGAACGGCTGGCCGCACTGGAGGAACTGGAGGCCGGCCGCGACCAGGAGCCCTCGTCCACGGCGTCCGCACAGGAGCAGGCACACAGGGAGGCCCCGTGATCGGACTGCGGTACGTCTACGCCGTATGCCGCCCCTTCAGCACACCCCTCCAGGCGCAGCTGTCCGGCGTGGCGGGTGATCCGCCCCGGCTGCTGACCCACCACGGCCTGGTGGCCGTGGTCAGCCATGTGCCGGAGGCGGACTTCGCCGAGGAGCCGCTGCGCGCGCATCTGGAGGACCTCGACTGGCTGACCGGCGTGGCCCGGGCCCACCAAGGGGTGATCGACGCGCTCACCACGGTCACCACGCCGCTGCCGCTCCGGCTCGGCACCGTGTTCCGTGACGACAGCGGCGTACGGACGATGATCGAGGCGCGCGAGGAGTCGTTCCGGCACACCCTGGACCGGCTGGAGGGGCGCGTGGAGTGGGGCGTCAAGGTCTTCCTGGAGGACGCGCCGAAGCCCGAGGCCGCCGCCCCGGCGGCCCGCCCCGCGTCCGGCCGCGACTACCTGCGGCAGCGGCGTTCCCAGACGAAATCGCAGGACGAGCTGTGGCAGCGCGCCGAGCTCTTCGCGACCCAATTGCACGAGACCCTGTCCCGGGTCGCCGAGGACTCCCGGCTGCACGCCCCGCAGAATCCCGCGCTCTCCGGCGCCTCCGGGCGCAATGTGCTGAATGCCGCCTATCTCGTGCCGCGCGCCGGCTCCGAGGAATTCGTGGAAAAGGTGGACCAGACAAAGGGTGAATTGCCCGGAATTCGGGTGGAACTCACCGGGCCCTGGGCCGCCTATTCTTTCGCCGGTGACACCGCTCCGGAATCCGCCTCGGACGAGGAACGGCCCAATGCGAAGGAGCGGTCGTGACCGTCGTCGAACGCCGTGAGATCGCGCTGGTCGACCTGCTGGACCGGCTGCTGGCCGGCGGGGTCGTCATCACCGGGGACATCACGCTGCGCATCGCGGACGTCGACCTGGTCCGCATCGATCTCAACGCGCTCATCAGCTCGGTGAACGCCAATGTCCCGTCGCCCTTCGAGGAGTCCCGTTGACCGACGACCAGCAGCCGCCCGCGAAGCGCCGGGCCCGGCTCGACCTGGAACCCGACACGGTCGAGCGCGACCTGGTCAAGCTCGTGCTGACCGTGGTGGAGCTGCTGCGCCAGCTGATGGAGCGGCAGGCGGTGCGCCGCTTCGACCAGGGGGATCTGACGGAGGAGCAGGAGGAGCGCATCGGATTGACGCTGATGTTGCTCGAGGAGCGCATGGCGGAGCTGCGGGACCGCTACGGACTGCGGCCCGAGGACCTCAATCTGGACCTCGGGCCGCTCGGACCGCTGCTTCCCCGGGAGTGACCTCGACGGTTTTCCGCTCAATCCGCTGCTGCCCCGCGAGTGGCCTTCCGGATTTCGGCTTGCTCGAACCGCTGCTGCCCCGGGGGTGGCCTTCCGGGCTTCGCCGGCCGGTCACTTCCGGGGCAGCCGGGTAGCGCTTGTCGGGAACTATCTCTTTGTCACCACCGGTACCAGCGTCCCCGGCCGCCGCCCGCTGTGGTGCTGCGCATCACGAAGCCCAGCAGCCACACCACGAGAACTGCCACCGCGATCCACCACAGTGCCTTCACGGCGAATCCGGCGCCGAACAGGATCAGAGCCAGAAGCAGAACAAGAAGAATGGGAACCATAATGTCAACCTCCTGACATGCTGGTTGCCCGCATCTCGCTTTTCATGACTCCTAAT
>NZ_JAATEM010000031.1 GCF_012034205.1 Streptomyces composti | reverse complement strand
GGACGTGACGAGAATCTCGCCGCTCGCGGGCTCCGGGGCTGGTTCACGGCGCGTTATTCGGGCACCATCAGCGACAAGCCGTGAACCTACGGCTGCGTAACTTCGACTGGGAGAGGCTCCTTCCCAGCAGAGACGGAAGGGTTCCATCCCGCCCATGGCAGAACTCGTCTACCGCCCCGTGATCGGTTTCGCCCGCACCCTGTTCAAGGTGTGGGACCTCAAGATCGACCTGAGGGGTTCGGAGTACATCCCGCGCACGGGCGGCGCCGTGCTGGTGAGCAACCACATCAGCTATCTGGACTTCGTCTTCAACGGTCTGGCCGCACTGCCGCAGAAGCGGCTGGTGCGCTTCATGGCGAAGGAGTCGGTCTTCCGGCACCGGATCTCCGGACCGCTGATGCGGGGGATGAAGCACATCCCGGTCGACCGCGCCCAGGGCGAGGCGGCGTACGAGCACGCGCTGCGCTCGCTGCGGTCGGGCGAGATCGTGGGCGTCTTCCCCGAGGCGACGATCTCCCAGTCGTTCACGCTGAAGAGCTTCAAGTCGGGTGCGGCACGCCTGGCGCAGGAGGCCGGCGTGCCGCTGATCCCGATGGCGGTCTGGGGCACCCAGCGCCTGTGGACCAAGGGCCGCCCGCGCAACTTCAAGCGCAGCCACACGCCGATCACCATTCGCGTGGGCGAGGCGCTGGAGGCGTCGAAGGACACCTACGCCGGTGTGATCACCCGGCAGCTGCGCGAGCGGGTCCAGGAGCTGCTGGAGGCCGCACAGCGGGCCTACCCGGTGCGCCCGCGGGGCCCCGAGGACACCTGGTGGATGCCGGCCCACCTCGGCGGCACGGCGCCCACCCCGGAGCAGGTCCGCGCGGCCGAGGC
Source organism: Streptomyces composti (assembly GCF_012034205.1). Lineage (GTDB taxonomy): Bacteria > Actinomycetota > Actinomycetes > Streptomycetales > Streptomycetaceae > Streptomyces > Streptomyces composti. The sequence goes on along the minus strand of NZ_JAATEM010000031.1, from coordinate 88,955 downwards.
CCACTGAGTCAGGCGGCCCGCCGGCGCGCGGACGGACGCGCCGGCTCCCGGTCCGGCCCACCGGCTCACGGGCGGCCCCGCTCCCGGCAGCTCTGCTCCGCCGGCGAGGTGGGGAGCATCTGCCACAGGTCGGCCCGGTCCCGCGCGGTTCCGGGGGCCGTCACGACGGCCGGATGCGGTGCCGCGCAGCGGCCGGGGTGGTCGCGTTCGCCGGCCGCCGGGTCGGGCGTGAAGGCCGGGCGTTCGCCGCGCAGCGAGAAGCGGCGTCGACGCCGGGCCTGTTGCCGCGCGGGTCCTGCCGGTGCCAGGCGCCGCCGCACGAAGGCTCGTCGCGCGCAGTCATGCGGATCGGCGGCCTCGGCCGCCGGGCGGGCCGCCGACGCCCTGACCAGCGGATGCCCGTGGCCGGTCACGTCGTCGGCGGCCAGTACGCGGAGAGGTCCGGGTCTTCCCGGATCGGCTGCGTGCCGCCGGAGCGCAGGAGAGCGGCCGGTCGGATCGCCATGGATCCCCGACCGGCCGCACATCTGCGCACAGCTCGTGGCTCGCCGGGCTAGTGGCGCGCCATCTCCTCCTTGAGGGCCGCGAGGAACGTGTCGACGTCCTCCTCCGTGGTGTCGAAGGAGCACATCCAGCGGACGTCGCCCGCGGCCTCGTCCCAGAAGTAGAAGCGGAACTTCTTCTGCAGGCGCTCGCTGACCTCGTGCGGCAGGCGGGCGAAGACCGCGTTGGCCTGGACCGGGTAGAGGATCTCCACACCGTGCACGGCGCGCACGCCCTCGGCGAGACGCCGGGCCATCTCGTTGGCGTGCCGGGCGTTGCGCAGCCACAGGTCCCGGGCGAGCAGCGCCTCCAGCTGCACCGACACGAAGCGCATCTTGGAGGCGAGCTGCATGGACAGCTTGCGCAGGTGCTTCATGTGCCGGATGCCGTCCGGGTTCAGCACCACGACGGCCTCTCCGAAGAGGGCGCCGTTCTTGGTGCCGCCCAGGGAGAGGATGTCGACCCCGACGGCGTTGGTGAAGGTGCGCATCGGCACGTCGAGCGAGGCGGCGGCGTTGGCCAGCCGGGAGCCGTCGACGTGCACCTTCATGCCGCGGGCGTGGGCGTGCTCGCAGATGGCGCGGATCTCGTCCGGGGTGTAGACGGTGCCCAGCTCGGTGGCCTGGGCTATGGAGACCACCTGCGGCATGGCCCGGTGCTCGTCCTCCCAGCCGTACGCCTCCCGGTCGATCAGCTCGGGGGTGAGCTTGCCGTCCGGGGTCGGCACGGTGAGCAGCTTGATGCCGGCGACCCGCTCGGGCGCCCCGCCCTCGTCCACGTTGATGTGGGCGCTGTCCGCGCAGATCACCGCGCCCCAGCGGTCGGTGACCGCCTGGAGCGCGACGACGTTGGCTCCCGTGCCGTTGAAGACGGGGAACGCCTCGGCGGTCGGGCCGAAGTGACTGCGGATCACCTGCTGGAGGTTCTCCGTGTAGGCGTCCTCGCCGTAGGCGACCTGGTGCCCGCCGTTGGCGAGGGCCAGGGCGGCGAGCACCTCCGGGTGGGCTCCGGCGTAGTTGTCACTGGCGAAACCGCGGACGTCCGGGTCGTGATGACGACGGGCGTCGGTCCGCGGTGGGTTCACGGCTTCTCGGTCAGCCACAGACGGTTTCCGTTCACTTCCGCGGCGGGCTTGTCCCAGACGCCGGCGATGGCCTCGGCCAGGTCCTTGACGTCCGTGAAGCCCGCGAACTTCGCGTTGGGGCGTTCGGCGCGCATCGCGTCGTGCACCAGCGCCTTCACCACCAGGATGACAGCCGCCGAGGTCGGCCCCTGCTCGCCCCCGGCCTTGCGGAAGTAGTCGGCGAGGGCCAGCGTCCACGCCTCGGCGGCGGCCTTGGCGGCGGCGTAGGAGGCGTTGCCCGCGGTGGGCTTGGTGGCGCCGGCGGCGCTGATCAGCACGTACCGTCCGCGGTCGCTGCGCTGCAACGCCTCGTGGAACGCGAGGGAGGTGTGCTGCACGGTCTTCACCAGCAGCAGCTCCAGCAGGTCCCAGTCGTCCAGGTTGGTCTTGGTGAAGGTCTCGCTGCCGCGCCAGCCGCCGACGAGATGGACCAGGCCGTCGACCCGTCCGAACTCCTTCTCGGTGCGGGTGGCCCACTCCCGGGTGGAGTCCAGGTCCAGCAGGTCGACCGTGTCGCCGGTGACGGTGGCGCCGCCGTGCGCGTAGCGCGCCGCGTCCACGGCCTCCGCCAGCCGCTCCGGGTCGTTGTCGGAGGCGACGACGGTCGCCCCCGCATCGGCCAGCCTCAGCAGCGCCGCACGCCCCGCGGGTCCTCCCGCGCCGGCCACCGCGATCACCGCACCGTCGAGCGCCCCGTTCCCCATGTGTCTCGCCTCCTGAGCAGTTGTGTGAACGCGATCGCTCACGCGGCGACCCGCTCGGCGCTGTCCGCCGTGATGCCCTTGGTGGAGGCGATCACGTTCTTCAGCTTCTTGGACAGTGCCTCATAGAACATGCTCAGCGGAAACTCGTCCGGAAGCACGTCATCGACGAGTTTGCGCGGGGGCAGCGTCAGGTCAAGGGCCTCGGGACCCTTGGCCCACTTGGAACCGGGGTGCGGGGCGAGGTAGGTGGAGACCAGCTCGTAGCCCGCGAACCAGTGGACGAGCTTGGGGCGGTCGATGCCGTCCCGGTACAGCTTCTCGATCTCCGCGCACAGCTGGTTGGTGATCTGCGGAGCGCGCTCCCAGTCGATGGAGAGCTTGTTGTCGGTCCAGCGCACCACGTCGTGCTTGTGCAGGTAGGCGAAGAGCAGCTGGCCGCCCAGGCCGTCGTAGTTGCGGACCCGCTCGCCGGTGACCGGGAAGCGGAACATGCGGTCGAACAGCACCGCGACCTGCACGTCACGGGCCTGCGGCACGCCCTCGGCGGCGAGCTTCACGGCCTCCTTGAAGGCGGTGAGGTCGCAGCGCAGCTCCTCCAGGCCGTACATCCAGAACGGCTGGCGCTGCTTGATCATGAACGGGTCGAAGGGCAGGTCGCCGTGGCTGTGGGTGCGGTCGTGGATCATGTCCCACAGCACGAAGGCCTCTTCGCACCGCTTCTGGTCGTGGACCATCGCGGCCACGTCCTCGGGCAGCTCCAGGCCGAGGATGTCGACGGCGGCGGAGGTGACCCGGCGGAAGCGGGCGGCCTCGCGGTCGCAGAAGATGCCGCCCCAGGTGAAGCGCTCCGGCGCCTCGCGCACGGCGATGGTCTCCGGGAAGAGCACCGCGGAGTTGGTGTCGTAGCCGGAGGTGAAGTCCTCGAAGGTGATGCCGCAGAACAGCGGGTTGTCGTAGCGGGTGCGCTCCAGCTCGGCCAGCCAGTCGGGCCAGACCATGCGCAGCACGACCGCCTCGAGGTTGCGGTTCGGGTTGCCGTTCTGCGTGTACATGGGGAAGACGACCAGGTGCTGCAGGCCGTCCTCACGGTTCTGGGCGGGCTGGAAGGCCATCAGGGAGTCGAGGAAGTCCGGTACCCCGAAGCCGCCGTCGGCCCAGCGGCGCAGGTCCTTGACCACGGCCTCGTGGTACGCCCGGTCGTGCGGCAGCAGCGGGGACAGCTGCTCCACGGCCTCGGCGACCTCGTCGACGGCGCGCTCGGCCTCGGCGCGCCGGGGGGCGCCCTCGGCGTCGAAGTCGATCGAACCGTCCTTGTTCTGCCAGGGGCGGATCCGCTCCACGGCATCCTTGAGCACGGGCCACGCCGGGTGCTCGATCACCCTGCCCTCCGAAGGAACCTTCGCCTCCGTACCCGACTGCACAAGAATTTCCGTCATGTCCCATCCTCCACTGGAGAACCTCTCGTACGCCGACCGTATACATACGAGGTTTCTCCCAGCAAGGGGAGCCCCGGGAAAATATCCTGCATCACCCCGGACCTCACCGCATTTTTTCCTGCGATGCACGCGAGTGGGCGATGTCGCGCTCGAACGTGGTTCAGCCTCTGGACGATGCGGGCACAGGCGATACGGTCCAGGAGGGCCGCAGGGACGCGGTCCCCCGCCGCCGTCGACGGAAGCGAGTCGGATCTTGAACTTCCTCACCATCGGTCACCGCGGAGTCATGGGTGTCGAACCGGAGAACACCCTCCGGTCCTTCGTCGCCGCCCAGGAGGCCGGCCTCGATGTCATCGAGCTCGATCTGCATCTGAGCAAGGACGGCGCCCTGGTCGTCATGCACGACGCGGACGTGGACCGCACGACGGACGGCGCGGGCCCGATCGCCGACAAGACCCTCGCCGAGCTGCGCGCCCTGGACGCCGGGCGCGGCGAGCGGATCCCGCTGTTCGAGGAGGTGCTCGACGCCGTCCGGGCGCCGCTGCAGGCCGAGATCAAGGACACCCAGGCCGCCAGGGCGCTGGCGGAGGTGATGAACGAGCGCGGCCTCGCCGAGCGGGTCGAGGTGTCCTCGTTCCACGACGAGGCGATCGCCGAGATCGCCCGGCTGGTGCCCGGGGTGCGCACCGCGCTGGTCGCCAGCCGCTACGGCACCGACGTGGTGGACCGGGCGGTCGCGGTGGGCGCCGCCACCCTGTGCCTGAACATCCGGCGGCTCACCCTGGAGATCGTGGAGCGGGCCAGGAAGGCCGGCCTGCGGATCTTCGGCTGGACGGTGAACACCCAGGACCATCTGCGCCTGGTCCGCGCCCTGGGCCTGGACGGCGCCACCACCGACTACCCGGAGATCAAGCGCACGGGGCGCTTCACGGCGTGAACGGCGGCGGGCTCACACCGTGAGACGCGGCGGGCTGCTGGTCAGACGAGCTCCTTGACCAGCAGCTCGAACTCCAGGTCGTCGCGCTGCGGGATGCCGAAGCGCTCGTCGCCGTACGGGAAGGGGAACATCTTGCCGGTGCGGTGGTAGCCGCGCCGCTCGTACCAGGCGATGAGGTCCTCGCGCACGGAGATCACCGTCATGTGCATCTCCCGCACACCCCAGGTCTCCCGGGCCTGGCGCTCGGCCTCCGCGATGATCGTCTTGCCGAGGCCGGCCCCCTGCAGGGCGGGGCTCACCGCGAACATGCCGAAGTAGGCGTGGTCCCCGCGGTGCTCCAGCTGGCAGCAGGCGATGATCCGCTCGTCGCGCTCCACGGTCAGCAGCCGGCTGTCCGGCGACTCGATGACCTCCCGTACCCCCTCCGGGTCGGTCCGCTGCCCCTCGAGGATGTCCGCCTCGGTGGTCCACCCGGCCCGGCTGGACTCACCCCGGTACGCCGACTCGATCAGCGCGACCAGCTCGTCCACGTCGGCCTCGGTCGCGTCGCGGAATCTGGGTGCGGTGTCGGTGACGGCGTCCATGGGCAACTCCGGTTCCTGTGCAGCTGCGGCAGGGACGAGACTAACCCGGCGGCGCCGGGGCCCTGACGGGCGTCCTTCCTCCGGGACAGGCCCTAGGCTCGGCGGCATGGTGCACGTACTGGGCAGCCGCGTCCTGATCCGGCCCACCGACCCGGAACGCTCACGGACCTTCTACGGCGAGCAGCTGGGCCTCGCCGTCTACCGGGAGTTCGGCACCGGGCCGGAGCGCGGCACGGTCTACTTCCTCGGCGGTGGCTTCCTCGAACTCTCGGGCCGAGCGGAGTCCGCGCCCCGTCCGGGGCTGCGCCTGTGGCTCCAGGTCGCGGACGTCGAGGCGGCGCACCGGGAGCTGCTGGACAAGGGCGTCGAGATCGTCCGGCCGCCGGTGAAGGAGCCCTGGGGCCTGATCGAGATGTGGATCGCGGACCCGGACGGCACCCCGATCGTGCTGGTGGAGACCCCGGCCGATCATCCGCTGCGGTACCGGCCGGGGATCTGAGGTGCCTCTGCCGGGCCGGGTCGGGCCGGGCGCAGCTCCCAGCCGCGGTCGGTGCGCGTCAGTTCGATGAAGCCGGCCCCGGTCAGCAGGCCGTGCATCTCCGTCTCCTCCTCCCCCAGGTGGGCGGCGAGACGGTCGGCCCCGCACAGGCGCAGCCAGCCGGCGGCGTGGGCGAGCAGCCGGTGTTCCAGTCCGGTACCGAGGGCGGCGGGGTCGATGTGCAGGTCGCCGATGTCCGCGAGGCCGTCGGCGCGGAGGTGGCGTTCCGGCCGGGCCAGCGCGGTGTCGACCTCGATGAAGCCGAGGGCGCGCCCGTCGGCGCAGGCGGTGAACCGGGTGCCGCACTCCCCCACCGTCCGCCGGAAGGTGACGCCCCTGACGGGCTCGGGGTGCGGCAGGTCCGCCACCCGCGCCAGCAGGATCACCTCGGTGTCGCCGACGTGCCGGAAGCCCGCGGCCTCGTACACCGCGCGGATGTGCGGCCAGGTGCGGGGCAGCCCGTAGACGACGGGTGCGGGCAGGGCACCGTCGGCGTGGACGCGCCGCACCTTCCAGCGGGCGAGCCGGGCCAGGCAGGCACGCGTCAGCAGCTCGGCGGCGTCCAGGGCGTCCGGCCGGAAGGAGGCCGGCGGACGGCAGACGAACCAGTTGATCTCGCCGCTGTCGCGGTAGGACTCGCCGACCTCGGGGCCGGGCCGGCAGCGCAGCAGATGGGCGCCGGCGACGACGCTGCCGCGCTGCTCGGCGACGAGCGTGACCCGCTCGCTCACCCAGGGGTCGGTGATGAACCCCTCCGGCTGCCGTTCCAGGTCGCTGAGCACGGTGTTGACGGAGACGGAGACGCCGGGGACGACGGCCGCCACATGGGTGTTGACCAGGTCGGTGAGCTGATCGCGGTCGGCGCGGCGGAAGGGAACGCACACCGGGTGCGGGCGCGAAGGACCTCCGGGCAGGGGTGGTTCCAGGATCCGGTGGCCGCCACGCGATGCGGTACGGACAGGAGGGTACGGCGCCTGCGGCGACCCTCACCAGCCCGGGTCCCGGTCCGCCGGTTCCACCGGCCGCCCCGGCGACCCGGATGGCCCACCGGGACGGGCGGGTCTAGCGTGCTCGGAGGGGCGGCCGCCGCGATGGGGTCGCCCGGGGAAGGAGCGCCATGAAGCCGACCGCGCCGGTGAGCGGCGGACCTTGCTGGGCCGAGCTGGGGACCACCGACGTCGACGGGGCCAAGACGTTCTACACCCGGCTGTTCGGCTGGCTCGCCGAGACCGACACCCGTGAGCAGGCGGGCGGCTACACGGTGGCACGGCTCGGGGACGCGCCGGTCGCCGCGCTGACGCCGCTGTTCGATCCCTCGCATCCGGTCGCCTGGAACGTCTCGTTCTCGGTGACCGACGCCGAGGCCTGTCTGCGAGCGGTGCGGCACGCGGGCGGGACGCGGCTGCTCGGGCCGATGGAGGTCTTCGACCTGGGCCGTTTCGCCGTGATCGCCGATCCGGACGGCGCGGTCCTCCAGCTGTGGGAGCCGGGCACCTTCCCCGGCGCCGGGGTGCTCGACGTGCCGGGCGCGCTGGGCTGGGTGGAGCTCCTCACCGGCGCACCGGAGCAGGCGGTGGCCTTCTACACCACCGTGTTCGGCTGGAGCGTGGACACGAGCGGGCCCCGTCCGCGGTGGAGCATCGGCGGCGCCGGCTTCGGCGGCATGACGGCCGTGGACGAGAAGTTCCCGCCCGAGGTGCCCTCGCACTGGCTGCCGTACTTCGCCGCCGAGGACGTGGACGGGACCGCGGAAGCGGCCGCCCGCGGCAGGGGCACGGTGCTGATGGAGCCCACGGCGGTCCCCGGCGGCCCGCGCGTCGCGGTGCTGCGCGATCCGCAGGGGGCGGTGTTCGGGGTGTACGCGGCCTCCCACGAGCGCTGAGCGACGAGGAGTGCGGGCGGGGGGAGTCCGCTCAGGGGCGCAGTGCGCCGAGGCGGCCCTCCAGCTGGGCGAGGAGGGTGCCCAGGAGGGCGGCGAGTTCACCCAGTTCGGGGCCGTCCAGGCCGGACAGCACCGCGGCCTCGTGGGCGAGCTGCACGGGCAGCAGGTCGTCGACCAGGTCACGCCCGGCGCCGGTGAGGCGGACGTGGGTGACCCGGCGGTCACGGGAGTCGCCATGGCGCTCCACCAGGCCCCGCTGTTCGAGCTGCTTGAGGCGTTTGGTCACCGCGGCGCCCGAGGCGAAGGTCTCCCGGGCCAGTTCGCTCGGGGTGAGTTCCTGTCCGGTGCGCCGCAGCGCGGCGAGCAGGTCGAACTCGGGCCGGGTCAGTCCGGCCCGGCGCAGCGGAACGTCCTCGGCCTGCTGGAGCAGGGCCGCACAGCGGGTGATGCGGCCGACGACCTCCATGGGCGCGGTGTCGAGTCGGGGGTGCACGGCCCGCCACTGGCGCACCACCGCGGCCACCGTGTCGCCTCCCGCGCCGGCCGGCGGGGCGGGAGGCGCGGGATCCGCCTTGGCGTCGTCGGGGGGCGGGGTGGCTTCGGGCGCCGTCATGGCCGTGCGTCCTCCGTCGTCGTGCGCGGGCCGGGGTCCGGGGGCCCTGGCGTCGTACCGTCGCCGCGAGCGTACGGGCGTGCGGCCCGCCCGGCCCGGACGACCCGCTGCCGGGGCGGCACGCGCCGCCGCCTTTCACCCGGGGCGCCGTCGGCAGGGCGGGCGAGACCGCTGCTCGCCCATGCCCTGAGCTGCCGTGCACTCCCCCGCACGCCCCCGCGTACCTCCTTGCGCCCGCGTGCGCACCGCCGGGTCCGGGCATCCCTTGACCGATCGTCGAGGTGCCGTCGAGGTCCGGTGACGGGCGGGGGGAGACGGGAGTGCACGGACCTGCGTCGACCGGCTGGCTGCTGGTCGCGCTCTGCGCGGCGACCGGCGCCTACTGTCTGCTGCGGATGCGCAGCGAGGTGGAGGAGCAGCGCCGTGCGGCGGGCGGCGAGGCGCTGATGGGTTTCGGGATGGCCGCCATGGCCGTCCCGGGCGCGGTGTTCACCCCGCCGGAGTGGGTCTGGACCGCGTATGCGGCCGTGTTCGGCGCGGCGGCGCTGCACGCGCTGTGGGCGGCCCGGACGAGCGCGCACCATCTGCACCATCTGGTCGGGGCGGGCGCCATGGTCTACATGTCGCTGGCCATGGGCGCCGCGCCGGGGCACGGGCACGGCGGTTCGGGTCTGCCGCTGCTGACCGGGGTGCTGCTGCTGTACTTCGCGGGCTATGTGCTGGCGACGGGGGCACGGCTGGTCCCCGTGGCGGCGTCGGCCCGAGGCACCGGAGCCGTCGGCTGGGGGGACCGTCCGGAGCTGGCCCGGGCCTGCCGCCTGTCGATGGCGATGGCGATGGTGGCCATGCTGCTCACGATGTGAGCGGCGAGGCGCGCTCCCGTTGAACAAGCCGGGACAGCGCAGGGACCCTGAACGAGCCGGGAGCGCAGGGGCCCTGAACGGGCCGGGAAGGCAGGGGGCCCGTCCCCTGAACGGGGCGAAAGGGCAGGGGCCCGTCGGACGGGCGCATGGGCCGTTGAGTACGTCACTTTGCCCTCTTGGGCCGTATCCCCGACCGTGCGGCGCTCATAGGCTGCACGCATGATCCTTCCCGCCGTCCTGTTGCTGCTCGGCGTGCTGACCGCCGTGCTCGGCCCCCGGCTGCTCGCCCGGGCCGACTGGCCGGACCGGGAACCGGTGGTCGCGCTGTGGGTGTGGCAGTGCGTCGTCGGGGCGGTGCTGCTGTGCTGTGCGCTGTCGATGACGTTCAGCGCCGCGGCGGCCTGGCACGCGGTCGGGGGGCGGGTGTTCGCCACGGCGCCGCGCGCGGTCGTGGAGGCGTACGCGCTCGGCACGGCCGGCCCCTGGGCGGCGACCACCGCGGTCACGCTCGCCTGCGGGGGCCTGTGGACGGCGGCCATGCTGGTCCGGGAGATCGGGCGGGCCCGGGCCCGCCGGCGGGCGCGCCGGGCCGAACTGCGCGAGCGGGTACCGCTGCTGCCGGGCGAGGAGCCGGGCTCGGACCGTCTGGTGGTGCTGGAGGGCGAGCGTCCCGAGGCCTGGTGGCTCCCCGGGACCCCGCCTCGACTCGTGGTCACCACGGCGGCGTTGCGGCGGCTCAAGGGCCGGCAGCTGGACGCGGTCCTCGCCCATGAGCGGGGGCACGCGCAGGCCCGTCACGACTGGCTGCTGCACTGCTCCAGCGCACTGGCCGACGGGTTCCCGCAGGTGCGGGTGTTCGCCGCGTTCCGCGACGAGATGCACCGGCTGGTGGAGCTCGCCGCCGACGACGTGGCCTCCCGCCGGTTCGGCCGGCTGACCACCGCGCTGGCCCTGGTCGAACTCAACGAGCACCGGGGCGTGTTCGGTCCCTGCCCGGCCACGCAGGCCCAGGTCCCGGCCCGGGTGAACCGTTTGCTGACCCCGCCGGACCGGCTCACCGCCGCCCGCCGGCTGCGGCTGACGGCTGCGGCGTCCCTGGTTCCGGTGATCCCGGTACTGGTGGCGTTCGCCCCGGGATTGCGGGCACTGGGGTAGACGAGACTCGAGAGCGTCGGAGCAACGGGCTCCGGGCCCGTTTCCGTCGTCAAGGATTCCCGTATGCACACCCCCCACGTCGAGTCCCCGCCCCGTCTGTCCGGCGGGCGCGGCCCCACCGCCGTGTCCGCCGGGGTGCTGGGCCTGTGCTCCGCGCTGCTGCTGGCGCTGGTCGCCGTCGAATGGCACCCGCTGACCGCGCTGGACGGTGACATCTCCCGGACCACCCACCGCTGGGCGGTGGAGGAGCCGGGCCTGACGCAGGCGTGCCGCGTCCTGACGGACTGGGTCTGGGATCCGTGGACGATGCGCATTCTGTGCGGGGTTGCGGCAGCGGTCCTGGTGTGGCGGTTCGCGGCCCGCTGGACGGCGCTGTGGCTGGTGGTGACGGTGGCCGCGGGGACGGCGCTGCTGCAGGTGCTCAAAGCCGCCGTGGGCCGTGCCCGGCCCGTCTGGTCCGACCCGGTCGACAGCGCCCAGTACGCGGCGTTCCCCTCCGGCCACGCGATGACCGCCACGGTGGTGTGCGGGCTGCTGCTGTGGCTGCTGCACCGCGGCGGTGCGGGCCGGGCGCTGCGGCGTACGGCGCTGGCGGTCGCGGCGGTGTCGGTGATCGGTGTCGGGCTGACCCGGGTCTGGCTGGGCGTGCACTGGGCCACCGACGTGCTGGGCGGCTGGCTGATCGGCGCCCTGGTGGTGGTCGTGGCGGTCCGGGTGCATCTCCACCGGCACCCGTGACCGGGCCGCACCGCCGGCCCTGACCGCACCGGACCGCGCGGCGGCGTCCGCCCAGGCCATCGGCCGCTTCCCCGCCGGACCTGCTCCCCCGCCTGCGGCACGGCGGATGCACCGGAGAACCCGCTGCCGGGCCGGCCGTCGGACGCGCCGCACACGGTGCCACGACGACGCCCTCTGAGCCGCTGCGCTCCCCTCGCCTCCGCAGCGATTCTGGCCGGCCCCTGGCAGGGAAGTAGCCTCAGGCTACCGAACGGGTTCTGACGTCCGCCTCGGACGATCCCCCGCGTCGCCCGAGACGGACGGCAGCCCGAACAGGCCCACCAGGGGCCTGACCGGACGCGTTGAGTATAGTTGGCTGGCAGCCAGTCAACGCAGGAGTCCAGCATGTCCCCGCGCAGCGCCTTGGTCAATGAAGAGTTGCGGCGGCGTTCCAAGGAGCGGCTCCTGCAGGCCGCCGTGGAACTGGTCAGCGAGCGGGGTTACGAGGCGACCACCCTCGGTGACATCGCCGACCGGGCAGGCTCCGCACGGGGCCTGGTCTCGTACTACTTCCCGGGCAAGCGCCAGCTGGTGCAGTCCGCCGTGCACCGGCTGATGCACCGCACCCTCGAGGAGGAGCTGGAGCGCGAGCCCCGCACCGAGGACGGCCGGGAGCGCATGGCACGGGCGATCGACGCGATCCTGGGCCTCGCCCGGGACCGGCCCGTGCTGATGCGCCAGCACATGGCCGGGCTGCTGCAGGCCGAGGGCTTCGTGCCGTGCCCGGAGCAGCGGCGGCTCGCGGAACTGCTGAGCGACACGGTGGCCCGGCACGGCTCCTCGGACGTGGACAACGACTACCCGATGCTGCGCGCGCTGCTGATGGGAGCGGTGTACGCCGCGGTCATGCCGGGGGCGCCGATGCCGATCCCGGTGCTGCGCAGGGAGCTGTTCCGGCGTTACCGGCTGGACTGGGAGATGGGATTCCCGCCGGACACCGAGGTGCCCGGCGGGACGGGTGACGCCGGACCGTCGCAGCGGGCCGATCTGTCGCGCTTCTTCGCCACGGGGCCGGTCACCTGTGCGCGGTCCGGGGCGGAGCCGAAGTCCCGGCAGAAGCCCGGACCGGCACCTGAGGCGCCCGGATCACCCGAGGCCGGACCGGAGTCCGGCGCTCGGCCGGCTCAGTCGAATCAGTCGAGTCGGCCGAAGTAGTCCGGCTGCGTCTGCACGTTGAGCTCGCGCAGATGGATCCGTCGCGCGGGGTCCGTGCGCCGGTCGTCGATCTTCAGCACGTCCAGCCCCTTGGCGATGTCGTTCGAGTAGATGTGGCCGTTGTAGTAGTACGCCGACCAGGAACCGCCGGTGACGATCCGGTCGGTGGTCAGCGGACCGCGCTCGAAGTAGGCGATCTCCCTCGGCCTGGACGAGTCGGTGAACTCCCAGACGGAGACGCCGCCCTGGTACCAGGCCTGGACCATCAGGTCCCGGCCGCGGACCGGGATCAGCGAGCCGTTGTGGGCGACGCAGTTCTCCGTGTCGGCCTGGTGGCGCGGGATCTTGAAGTAGCTGCGGAAGACCAGCTTGCGCTTGTCGCCCTTGCCGACGATGTCGTAGATGCCGTCCGCACCTCGGTTCGGACCGATCTCGGCGTTGCAGGTGGCGCCGCTGCCGCCGCCCAGCTCGTCGGTGAACACGACCTTGTCGGCGCGCTGGTTGAAGGTCGCCGAGTGCCAGAACGCGAAGTTGGCGTTGTCCTGGACGCGGTCGATCACCTTCGGGCGCTCGGGGTTCTTGATGGAGAACAGGATGCCGTCGCCCATGCAGGCGCCGGCGGCCAGGTCCTTGGACGGCAGCACGGTGATGTCGTGGCAGCCGGTGGTCTTGGAGACGCCCGGGTTGGTGGGCGCGCCCGGGTTGCCGCCGCCGTCCGGACCCTCACCCGGGAACAGCACCGGGAAGGCGACGACCGCGGCCTTGTGCGGGGCGTGCCGCGGAACCTTGATCACGGAGATGCCGTCGTGCGGCGGTTGACAGTCCGGGTAGGCGGCGTTCGGGGAGTACGAGGAGACGTAGATGTAGACGTTCCTGCGCTCGGGCACCAGGGTGTGGGTGTGCGAACCGCAGGCGGTCTCGACGGCGGCCACATAGCGCGGGTTGCGCTTGTCGCTGATGTCGAAGACCTTCATCCCCTCCCAGGAGGACTTCTCGGTCGCCGGCTGGGTGGTGCTGTTGCAGCTGCTGTCACTGCGCGAGGAGTCGGTGGAGAGGAAGAGCAGGTTCCCCGAGACGGAGATGTCGTTCTGCGAGCCGGGGCACAGGACCTGGGCCACCGTCTTCGGCTTGCGCGGGTTGCTGATGTCGAAGATGCGGAAGCCGTCGTAGTTGCCCGCGAAGGCGTAGCGGCCCTGGAACGCGAGGTCGGAATTGGTGCCGGGGAGAAGGTCCTTGGGGACGTTGGCCAGGTGCCGGATGTTGGCCGAGTGGACGACCTCGTCCTGGCCGGGGATGTCACCGTTCTGGATGGCTCTGCGGGCCTCGGCCTGGTCACCGCGCGAGACCTCCCCGGAGGGCGCCGGGGCGTCACCGGGGTCGGGGATCGCCGCGGCCGGGCCCGCCGCCAGCATTCCGGCCAGCAGCGCGCCCGCCGCCACCGCGACGTGCAGGCGTCTGCGCCGGGATCGGGAATTGCCGAACAGGATCACTGTCTGCCTCCCTGCTTGGGTCAACCCGGAACGGGTTGCGCAAGGGCAGTATCCCTTGAGCATGTACATACCAACAGAGGGCATGCTTGGAACGCAGTGCGCCGATCAGCGACACACGTGGCGGTGCCGGGGCGGCCCTCCGGCGCGCAGACGGTGTCCCAGCCGCAGGAGGTTCTTGTGCTCTGTCGCCGTGTGCCACGCGGGTCCGCCGTCGCGGCCGGACTGACCGCACTCGCCGTGCTCGGGCTCGCCGCCTGCGAGTCGGGGTCCGGCGGCGCCGACCGGGCGGCGGCGAGCGGCCCTTCGGTGATCGTGCCGGGCGAGCCCGGTGAGCCGAACCGCACCCTGTCCGCCGAGGAGGCCGGCAAGCAGCGCGCCGAGGACGACTCCCCCAACTCCGCGGACGTCTCGTACGTCCGCATGATGATCGAGCACCATGCGCAGGCGCTGGAGATGACCGAACTCGTCCCGGACCGCGCCGAGTCACCGGGGATCGTGAAGCTGGCGGGGCGCATCGCCGCGGCGCAGCAGCCCGAGATCAAGGCGATGAAGGGCTGGCTGAAGACGCACGGCAAGCAGGAGAAGGACGACAGCGGCGGGCACCACCACGCGGCCATGCCCGGCATGGCGACCGAGGCCCAGCTGAAGAAGCTGCGCGCGGCCGAGGGCAAGGCGTTCGACCAGCTCTTCCTCACGCTGATGATCACCCATCACGAGGGGGCGATCACCATGGCCTCGGACGTGAAGGGCCAGGGCAACAACATCCAGGTCGAGGAGATGGCCGACGATGTGATCGCGCAGCAGACGGCCGAGATCAACCGCATGCGTGACATGGCCCGAGGCACGCAGAAGAGCTGACGGCACTGACGCGGCGTCAGCGGTCCGGGGCGGCGGCGCGGCGCCGGGCGTGACGGGGAGTCAGCAGGCCCGCGTCCCGGGCGCGGCCGATCAGGCGGAGGGCCCCGCGGCGGCTGCATCCGGTGGCGCCCATCACGGCCAGCACCGGATCGGTCCCCGCCAGCTGGGCGGCACGGTACTCGCGCGCCACCAGGCGTCTGCCCTCGGGGCCGGTCGGTCTGATCCGGCGTCCCCGGTGCGCCCCGGTGCCGTCTTCCGGTCCCGCCCCGCAGGCGCGGGCCAGGGGCGCCTCGATCCAGTGGGCGAGCTCCGCCAGGTCCTCCAGGGACAGCCCGGGCCCGGCCCGCACCTCCTCCACCCGGACGTCTCCCTCACCCACCACCGCGAGCGCCTCCACGCCGGCCCCGTCGGCGAAGGCGAGCCGGACCCGCAGCCACCGTGTCGCGCGGCTCCCCTCCCGCACCTCCCAGGCGGGGCACACGGACACCGTGCCCTCACCCGGAGAGCGGTCGGCGAGTCGAAGAGCAGACACCTCGGACACACACGCAACGTAACCGTGCGAACCCGCCCAGGCGAACGAACACGCTTCCCGGACGTCGCACGGCACCCTGTCAGCACAACGCCGTCGGTGCGATGCTGGAGGCGTCGGCGCCGGATGCGCTGGAGCGGTCTTTCGGCGCTGGATGGTCTCCTGAAGATCCCCTCGAGGGTGAGGAGCGCGGCCGTGCTGCGAGTCGCCGTCGTAGGTTCCGGCCCGAGCGGTTGCTACACCGCCCAGAGCCTCGTCCAGCAGGACCCCGGGGTGCGGGTCGATGTGCTGGACCGGCTGCCGTGCCCCTACGGCCTGGTCCGCTACGGCGTGGCACCGGACCACGAGAAGATCAAGTCCCTGCAGAACAACCTGCGCTCGGTGCTGGAGCACGAGCGGGTGCGCTTCCTCGGCGGGGTCGCGGTGGGGCCCGGCGGGGTGCCGGCCGCCCGGCTCGGGGAGCTGTACCACGCGGTGGTGTACTGCGTGGGCGCCGCCACCGACCGGCACCTGGGCATCCCCGGCGAGGACCTGCCGGGCAGCTGGTCGGCGACCGAGTTCGTGTCCTGGTACAGCGCGCATCCGGACGCGGCGGACGGCGGGTTCGTGCACGGGGTGCGGTCCGCCGTGGTGATCGGCATGGGCAATGTGGCGGTGGACGTCACCCGGATGCTGGCCCGGGACGTCACCGAGCTGGCCCCCACCGACATGCCGCAGGCCGCACTGACCGCACTCGCGGAGAGCAGGGTGACCGGCATCCACATGGTGGGCCGGCGGGGCCCGTCCCAGGCCCGGTTCACCACCAAGGAGCTGCGCGAGCTGGGCACGCTCCCGGACACCGCGGTGCTGGTGAACCGGCGGGAGGCCGGGACGGACCCGGCGTTCCTGGCCCCCTCCGGGCTGCCCAACGCCCAGCGGCGCAATGTGGAGGTGCTGCGCGGCTGGGCCGACGGGCCCGCAGTCCCGGACGCCCGGCGGCGGATCCGGCTGCGCTTCTACCTGCGGCCGGTCGAACTGCTGGAGCGGAACGGACGGGTGGGCGCGGTGCGCTTCGAGCGGACGGCGCCGGACGGGAGCGGCGGAGGGGGTGTGCGGGGCACGGGCCGGTTCGAGGAGATCGAGGCGCAGCTCGTGCTGCGGTCGGTCGGGTATCGCGGGGTGCCGCTGGAGGGGCTGCCGTTCGACACCGCGACCGGCACCGTGCCGCACCGGGCCGGCCGGGTGCTGCGCGGGGACACGGCGGCGCCCGGCGAGTACGTGGCGGGCTGGATCAAACGGGGCCCGACGGGCGTCATCGGCACCAACCGGCCGTGCGCCAAGGAGACGGTGGCCTCCCTGCTCGCGGACGCCGCCGCACTGCAGCAGCGGCAGGTGCCCTCCGATCCGCTTCCCCACCTGCGGGCGGCGGGGGCCGACCCCGTCGGCTGGTCGGGCTGGTGCGCCATCGAACGTGCCGAGGCAGCCCTGGGCGCCTCGCTGGGCCGCAGGGTCGTCAAGCTCCCGGACTGGGAGTCCCTGCTCGCGGCGGCGCGGACGGCACGGGCTTAGCGGGACGGGACGGGACGGGCCGGGCGGCTCCGGCTCGGTGCCTGCCGGGCAGCAGGCGGTTCCGGTGGTGGTCGGGGGATCGGAGTCCAGGGCCGAGCCGCGGACCGGCCGGGGCCCGGGCAGCCGTCTCGCCCCAGGAGCCGTCCGGCGGCGACGTCACGACCCGTGCCGTCCGGGCGTTTCTTCTCGGCCTCCGGTTCAGGCCGAGCCGCCCGTCACATGGGCGTGCACCTGGCTCGCCAGCTCCTGCTGGTAGTCGGTGTAGGCGGTGCGCAGCGCCTCGCCCGGCCAGTCGGGGGGCAGCAGGGCGGGCGGCAGGACGGGGTCGGCGAGGAGGTGGCGGACCACGGCGGCGAAGGCGGTGAGCCGGTCGGCGGGGTGATCGAGGCGTTCGATGTGTGCGAGCAGCGCACGGGCGTCGGCGGACCAGGTCCCGAGCGGCCACAGGCCGGCGGCGAGGTCGCGGGCGGGCTGCTCGGGGCGGGCGGTGTAGTGCTGGGCGACGGTGCCGAGCGCCGCCGGCAGCGGGCGGTCGAGGTTGGCGGGACGCAGCCAGACGCCCTCGCGCAGTTCGGCGAGGCGCAGCGCGGTGAGGCGCGAGCGCAGCTCCGCGCGTTCCGCGGGGCCGCGGCCGGTCGCGGTGACCACGACCATCTCCCAGTCGCCGTCCCAGGGCCTGGTGCGCGGCCGCACGGCCTCGTCCTGCCGGCGCTGGCGGTCCAGGAGCCGGTCGCTGAGCCGGTAACCGGTCTCCGTGCGCCGCAGGTCCCCGGCGGCCATCATCCGGCTGAGCGCGGCGCGCAGGGTGGACCCGCCGACGCCGAAACCCGCCATCAGACGCGCCAGGTCCGGCGCGGGCAGCTCCGGCGGGTGGGTGCCGAGCAGCAGGCTCAGCACGATCGACCGCGCGGACAGGGGCCGCAGACGGGGCTCGCCGGGGCGCGCGGGGTCGTTGATCGGCATGGGTCCGTACTGTACGTCGGCCAAGCCTGTTGCACTATTGCTGCGACCGTAGGAAGAGTGCAACACTCGCCCCATGGTCATGACTTTCGCGGAAGAGCAGGGCCCGGAGCCGGGCGCACCGGGCGGCGGACACGGCGGGTACGCCACGCACGAGGTCACCAATCAGGCGGGCCCGCTGGCCCCCTACGACGCCTCGGACGACGCCGCCCTTCTGGAGGGGCTGCGCCGCGAGGGCGCCGGGTGGGCCGAGGAGGATCTGCGCCGGCTCGGCCGGGCCGCGGGCAGCGAGCAGGTGCAGGAGTGGAGCGATCAGGCCAACCGCCACGAGCCGGAGCTGCGCACCCACGACCGGTTCGGGCACCGCATCGACGAGGTGGAGTTCCATCCGAGCTGGCACCACCTGATGCGCACCGCCGTGGCCGAGGGGCTGGCCGGGGCGCCCTGGGCGGACGAGCGGCCCGGCGCCCATGTGGTGCGCACCGCGGGCGGCCTGGTGTGGGGCCACACCGACGCGGGACACGGCTGCCCGACCTCCATGACGTACGCGGCCGTTCCGGCGCTGCGCCGGCAGCCGGAGCTGGCAAAGGTGTACGAACCGCTGCTGACCAGCCGGGAGTACGAGCCGGGCCTGCGGGTGCCCACCGAGAAACGCGGGCTGCTGGCCGGCATGGGGATGACCGAGAAGCAGGGCGGCTCGGACGTGCGCACCAACACCACCGTGGCCACCCCGACGGCCGAGGAGGGCGTGTACACGCTGCGCGGCCACAAGTGGTTCACCTCGGCGCCGATGTGCGACGTGTTCCTGGTGCTCGCGCAGGCGCCGGGCGGGCTGTCCTGCTTCTTCGTGCCGCGCGTACTGCCCGACGGCACCCGCAACACGTTCCGCATCCAGCGGCTGAAGGACAAGCTGGGCAACCGCTCCAACGCCTCCTCCGAGCCCGAGTTCGACGGCACCGTGGCCTGGCTGGTCGGTCCGGAGGGCCAGGGGGTGAAGACCATCATCGAGATGGTCAACTGCACCCGCCTGGACTGCGTGATGATGTCGGCGGCGCTGATGCGCAAGACGCTCGTCGAGGCGGGGCACCACGCCCGGCACCGCACCGCCTTCGGAGCGCGCCTGGCCGACCAGCCGCTCATGCGCAACGTGCTGGCGGATCTGGCGCTGGAGTCGGAGGCGGCCACGACGCTCACACTGCGGCTGGCCGGCGCCGCCGACCGCGCGGTGCGCGGGGACGAGAAGGAGCGGGCGTTCCGCCGGATCGCCACCGCCGTCGGCAAGTACTGGGTGACCAAGCGGGGTCCGGCGTTCACCGCCGAGGCGCTGGAGTGCCTGGGCGGCAACGGCTACGTCGAGGACTCCGGGATGCCCCGGCACTACCGCGAGGCGCCGCTGCTGTCCATCTGGGAGGGCTCGGGCAATGTGAACGCGCTGGACGTGCTGCGCGCCCTCGGCAAGGATCCGGCCACCGCCCAGGCCCTGTTCGACGAACTCGCCCTGGCCCAGGGCGCGGACGGCCGGCTGGACGCAGCGGTGGCCCGGCTGAAGCAGCAGCTCGGCGACGCCTCCCCGGTGACGGCCCGCCGGCTGGTGGAGCAGATGGCGCTGGCCCTGCAGGGCTCCCTGCTGGTCCGGCACGCCCCGGCCGCCGTCGCCGACGCGTTCTGCGCCACCCGGCTCGGCGGCGACTGGGGGCACGCCTTCGGCACGCTCCCCTCGGCGGCCGGCCTCGACACGATCCTGGAGCGTGCGCTGCCGGACGAGAACTGACCCGGCATCAAGCCACCGGCCGCAAGGTTTGCGCACAGTCACCCCTCGGGCGCGCATCGTTGTCAGTGTCGTGGTGCAGACTCGCGAGCAGTTGGCACTTCGCCCGGGGAGGACAGCGTGTTCACGGGGATCGACGAGGTCGACTGGGCCTCGATGCGGCATGCGTACGGGAGCGCGGAGGACGTGCCTCTCCTTCTCGAGGGGCTCGCCTCCGGGGACGCCGCCGAGCGGGAGACCGCGCTCGACGGCATGTACGGCGCCGTGCACCACCAGGGAAACGTGTACGACTCGACGCTGGCCTGCGTCCCGTTCCTCTTCGCGCTCGCCGACCGCGAAGAGGTGCCGGAGCGGGCGGGGATAGTGGACCTGCTGGTGAGCATCGGCGGGGAGGATCCGGCCGGCGGCGGCGCCCCGGACGACGGCACGGCGGACGGCACGACGGACGTCGACGCAGCGGGCGATGCCGAGCCGGACCGGCTGCGTGCCCGGGCGCGGGCGGCCGTCCGCGCCCGGGCCGAGGCGTTCGTACGGCTCACCGCGGACCCGGACCCGGCGGTACGCCGCGCGGCGGCGGGCGCGGCCGTCCGGTTCCTGGACGAACCGGGCCGCGCGCTGGGCCTGTTGCACAAGCGGCTCGCGGACGAGCGGGACGAGAGGGTGCTGCTCGCCCTGCTCGAGGGCCTCGGCCGGTTCGCCCGGCGGCACCCCGCGCACGCCGGACGGGCGGTGGAGCTGCTGGCGGCGCACAGCGCCCCGCCGCACGGCCCGGGGCTGCGGCTCGCGGCGCTCGGCCAGCTGGCGGGGTGCGCGCCGGAGCGGCTGCCGGCGGAGCCGGTGCCCACCGTGCTGCGGCTGCTCCGGGAGCGGGCCCGGTTACGCCCCGCCCTCCCCGACGAGACGGGCGGCCCCGACACCGACACCCTCGTCGGCCGGCTGCGGCGGCTGCGTCCCTCGGACGAGGAGGGCGCCCAGCTGCTGCGCACCCTGCACACGGCCCTCGACGACCGGGTCGCCGACCGCACGGCGCTGCTGGCGGGCCAGCTGGCCTGCTCCGACCCGGTGGACCGCTGTCACGCGGTGTGGATGGCGCCGGGCCTCTTCCGCACCTGGCGTGCCGACTACGCGGAGCCGATCGCCCTGATCGGCGCCCAGCTCGCCGACGAGGACGAACGGCTGCGCGACGCCGCGCTGTTCGTCCTCACCGAATTGTACGAACTCGCCGCGCCGGCTGCCGACGCGCTGCACGAGCTGGTGACCGGCCGCCCGGAGACGCGCATACGAAGATGGGGCAGCGGCGCCCCGACCCTGGGCGAGGCGGTCAAGGCGCTGGCCCGCACCGGAGATGCGCGTGCGGTGCCGGTACTGGCCGGGCTGCTGGCCGGACCGGAGGTCCCGGACGACCTCGGCCAGGTGATCCCCCACCTCGGCCCGGCGGCTGCACCGCTCGCCCCCGCGCTGCGCGAGCGGCTCGCCCGGCTCCCCCTCGGTTCACCGGACCTGCACGAGCGCGCCGCGCCGCTGCTGCGGGCGCTGGCCGCCCTCCGCGACACCGAGGCGCTGCCCGCGGTGCTGCGCCTGGCCACCGGGCTGCCCGCGGACCTGCGGCTGCGGGACTCGCTGCTGGACTCGGCCGCCCGGGCCCTGGGCGCGCTCGGGCGGCCGGCCCGGGAGGCGGCGGCGCCCGTGCTGCGCGGCCTGCTGGACGGCGCCTGCGGGGTGTCCGCCGCGGACGCGCTCTGGGCCGTCGAGGGCGACGCCGAGGCCATACTGCCCGTCCTGCTGCGGGAGCTGGCCGGCGACGGGGAGCACGGCGGTCCCCGGGCTGCGGCGGAGGCGCTGGGGCGCATGGGGCCGGCGGCCCGGGCGGGAGTCACGGGGCTGCGCGAGCTGGCCCGTTCCGGCGGCTTGTGGGAGCGGACGGCCGCCGCGCAGGCCCTGTGGCGCATCACCGGGGAACCGGAACCGGCGGCGGACGTGCTGCGGGCGGCGTGGCGGGAGAACGCGTACACTCGCGTCCCCATCGCGGCTCTGGCGGCGGAGCTGGGCCCGGCGGCCGAGCCCCTGCACGGCCTGTTCCGGGCGGAACTGGCCACCCGCCGCCGGCACCGGGCGAGGCCGGGC
Organism: Streptomyces composti; assembly: GCF_012034205.1. Taxonomy (GTDB): domain Bacteria; phylum Actinomycetota; class Actinomycetes; order Streptomycetales; family Streptomycetaceae; genus Streptomyces; species Streptomyces composti. The sequence goes on along the minus strand of NZ_JAATEM010000031.1, from coordinate 67,368 downwards.
GGCCACTGCGACAACGATGTGCACGAGGACGAACTGCTGCTCCGCCACTGCCGGGAGGCGCTGCGAGGTTGCGACTCGCCCGTGGCGTAGGCACGGCCGGCCCGCGCTCACCGGATGGACGGGCCGCCCAGGAGCCGGCCGCCGTCGCTCCCGTCCGCGCTCGTCACCGGCTCAGCTGGTGCTGCGGCCCCACTGCGGTCCGAGCCTCGCCCACTCGTCGCCCCACTCCTCCAGGCGGCGCTCCTCGAGCCGCCGGCGCACCGCGCGGACGGCCGCGACCGGGATCAGGGAGGCGCCCACGGCGGCCGTCGCACCGACCAGGGCCGCCCGGAACCGGGCCTCGGAGGCGGTGGTGGGCCGGGTCACCTGGCGGCCCTCGCGGTCCGTCCAGACGGTGACCGGGGTGCCGGCCGCGCTCCCGGCCGGCACCCGTATCTGACCCGTGTGCGAGGCGCCGTCGGGGGCCGTCCAGCGGGCCGTGGCCCACACGTGGTCGGCCCGGCTGTCCCGCCCGTCGTCGCGCGGCGTGCCCGGTGCCGGCTCGGTCAGCTGCGCCTCGGCCCGGCGCCACTCCGCGCGTTCCCTGGCCAGCTCCTGCTCGACCGAGCGGGCCACCCCCGCACCGGCGGCCACCGCGATCAGCAGGGTGAGGACCCAGGAAGCCAGCAGGAACCAGGACTCGATCCGGTCCGATCGCCGCTTCAGCGGATTGCGCCGCCAGCGCCACAGCCACCGGCCGGGTCCCCGCACCGCCCTCGCCATAGACGGCCCCTCCTCACTGCCCGCGGGGTTCTCCCGCAGCCGCCCTCCCATACGCGGGTCCGCCGCCGGATGCTCACCGCGGGCGGTGTGAGCGGGACCGCACCCGGCCCGCGGCGCCGCGACACCCGGCTGAGCTGCGGCCCGGCTGATCCACAGGTGACTGTCAGTGGCGGGGTGCAGACTGGCCCGTGTCCGGAATCGAGACGTCGACGGCGACGTCGCGGAGGTGATCGGCATGACCGAGGTTCTGCTGGCCGTGGGCACCCGCAAGGGCCTGTTCATCGGGCGCCGGCGAGGAGGCGCCTGGGAGTTCGACGAGAGCCCGTACTTCAACGCCCAGGCGGTCTACTCGGTCGCCATCGACACCCGTGGCCCGGCCCCGCGGCTGCTGGCCGGCGGAGACAGCTCGCACTGGGGCCCGTCCGTGTTCCACTCCGACGACCTGGGCCGCACCTGGACCGAACCGGCCCAGCCCGCGGTGAAGTTCCCCAAGGACACCGGGGCGTCCCTGGAGCGGGTCTGGCAGCTGCACCCGTCCGCCGCCGAAGAGGACGTGGTCTACGCGGGCACGGAACCGGCCGCGCTGTACCGTTCGGAGGACCGCGGGGAGAGCTTCGAGCTGGTGCGCCCGCTGTGGGAGCATCCGACGCGGTCGAAGTGGATGCCGGGCGGCGGAGGCGAGGGCCTGCACACCGTGCTCACCGACGCACGCGACCCGCAGGCCGTCACCGTGGCGGTCTCCACAGCCGGCGTCTTCCGCACCCTGGACGGCGGGGCGAGCTGGGCGCCGTCCAACTCGGGGGTGTCCGCGGTGTTCCTGCCGGACCCGGACCCTGAGTTCGGCCAGTGCGTGCACAAGGTGGCGCGGGACGCGGCGGACCCGGACCGGCTGTATCTGCAGAACCACTGGGGCGTCTACCGCAGCGACGACGCGGGCGCGCACTGGACGGACATCGGCGAGGGACTGCCGTCCACCTTCGGCTTCGCGGTGGTGGCCCATCCGCATCGCGGCGACACCGCGTACGTCTTCCCCATCCAGGCCGACTCCGACCGCGTGCCCGCCGGGCGGCGCTGCCGGGTGTTCCGGACGGCGGACGCGGGCCGCAGCTGGGAGCCGCTCAGCGCCGGCCTGCCGCAGGAGGACCACTACGGCACGGTGCTGCGCGACGCCATGTGCCACGACGGCGCGGACCCGGCCGGTGTGTACTTCGGCAACCGCAACGGCGAGGTGTACGCATCGGCCGACGACGGCGACAGCTGGCGGCAGTTGGCCCGGCACCTGCCGGACGTGCTGTGCGTACGGGCCGCGGTGGTCGGGTGAGCCGAGGTCTGCCACGCGGTCGTGGCCACTGGTTGATCTCCCGCGCCGTTGCGGCAGTAGGGTGACGCCCGTGGCACCACGACCCTTGCACGAGATTGTCGAAGCGGGATGGGCCAAGGCCCTGGAACCGGTGGCCGGACGCATCGCCGCGATGGGTGAGTTCCTGCGCGCGGAGATCGCCGCGGGGCGCACCTACCTCCCGGCCGGGCATCACGTCCTGCGCGCCTTCCAGCAGCCCTTCGACGAGGTACGCGTTCTGATCGTCGGGCAGGATCCGTACCCGACACCGGGGCACGCGGTGGGGCTGTCGTTCTCCGTCGCCCCGGATGTGCGGCCGCTGCCCGGCAGTCTGGTCAACATCTTCCGCGAGCTGACCGCCGACCTGGGCGTGCCCCAGCCGAGCACGGGTGATCTCACGCCGTGGACCGAGCAGGGCGTGCTGCTGCTCAACAGGGCGCTCACCACGGCCCCGCGACGGCCGGGTGCGCACCGCGGCAAGGGCTGGGAGGAGGTCACCGAGCAGGCGATCCGGGCGCTGGCCGCGCGCGGCAAACCGCTGGTCTCGATTCTGTGGGGCCGCGACGCGCGCAACTGCCGTCCGATGCTGGGCGATCTGCCCGCGGTGGAGTCCGCGCACCCGTCCCCGATGTCGGCCGACCGGGGCTTCTTCGGCTCCCGCCCGTTCAGCAGGGCCAACGACCTGCTGATCCGTCAGGGCGGCCAGCCGGTGGACTGGCGCCTGCCGTGAGCGGGACCGGGGCCGAGCCGGGGTCCGGCTTCCTCGCCGTCGACTCCGGCGGTTCGGGTCTGCGGGTCGTCGTGGGGACGGCCGGGCGGGGACCGCTCGCCCGTGCCGCCTCCGGCGAACCGGTGCGCACCGGTGCCGGGGGGATCGACGCCGGCCACCTTCTGGAGCAACTGCTGCCCCTGGCCCGGTCCTTGGCCGCCGAGGCGGGTGCCGGGCGGCTGGAGACGGCGGTGGTCGGGGCGGCCGGCCTGGCCAGCCTGGGCGACGAGCTGCGGGCCGAGCTGCCGGGTGCGTTCGCCCGGGAGCTGGGCACGCGGCGGACCGCGCTGGCCGCCGACGCGGTCACGGCGTACGTCGGCGCCCTCGGGCCGCGCCCGGGTGCGGTGGTCGCCGCCGGTACGGGTCTGATCGCGGTCGGCACGGATCTGACCGGCTGGCGCCGGGCCGACGGCTGGGGCCATCTGCTCGGCGACTGCGGCGGCGGCGCCTGGATCGGCCGGGCGGGCCTGGAGGCCGCGCTGCGCGCCCACGACGGCCGCCCGGGCGGCTCCGCCCCGCTGCTGGCGTGCGCCGAGGAGATGTTCGGTCCCGCCGCGGGACTGCCTGGGCAGCTGTATCCGCGCGCCGACCGGCCTGCCGTCCTCGCCTCGTTCGCGCCGCGGGTCGCCGAGTGCGCACCGGACGACCCGGTCGCCGGGAGCATCCTGCGGGCGGCGGCGCGGCACATCGCGGACTCGGCCGCGGCCGTTCTCCCGCGAGGCGGCGACGCCGAGCCGCTGGTCGCGCTCACGGGTGGTCTGCTGAATCTCGGCGACCCGCTGGTGACGGCGGTGGACGAGGAGCTGGCGAAGCGGGTGCCGGGCGTGCCGCGGGTGCCTGCGGAGGGGGATCCGCTGCACGGGGCGGTGCGGATCGCCACCGATCTCGCCACCGGCTCGTTCACCCTTCCGGGCGACGAGGCGATGCTGTGTGTGACGGGTCCGGCAGATGAGCGGAGCATCCCCGAGCCGGGCACCGACACGTAACGCAAGCGACATATCCGGACGGATACCGCTCACCTGCACCCTCCCCGAACAGGGGAGCCCAAGAAGCCACTAACATGCCGCACCATGAGCACCCCCACTGGGCCCGCGTCCGGCCTGCCAGTACGAATGCCGCGCCCCCGCCAGCCTGGACGGCACCGCCGCCCCGAGCCTCTGGTGGCTCCCGAGGGCGCGCCCGCGCTCGTCCTCGCCGTGCCGGGTACTCCCAGTAGTGCCATTCGCTCGCTCGCCGACGAGGTCGTGAGCATCGCCCGTTCCGAGCTGCCCGGCCTCGACGCCCGGATCGGCTACCTCGACGGCGAGGGCGACGCGAGCGCGGAGTTCCCCGCGCTGCAGGCGGTCCTCGCGCGGACCGCCGAGGAGCGCACCGCCCGCTACGAGCAGGCACGTGCCGCCGGTCACGACGTGAAGGAGCCGGACGGCCCCGTCGCCGTGGTCGTGCCGCTGCTCGCCGGCCCGGACAGCGCACTGCTGCGCCAGGTCCGCCAGGCCGTGATGGACAGCCGGGTCGCCGCCGATCTGACCGATGTGCTCGGCCCGCACCCGCTGCTCGCCGAGGCGCTGCACGTGCGGCTCTCCGAGGCGGGTCTGGCGCGCGCCGACCGCGCCCGCCTGTTCACGGTGGCGACCGCCGCCGACGGCATCATCCTGGCGTCCGTGGGCGGCGACGAGGCGGTGCAGGCGGCCGGGATCACCGGCATGCTGCTCGCCGCGCGTCTCGCGGTGCCGGTGATGGCGGCCGCGCTGGACCAGGAGGGCTCGATCGCCTCCGTCGCCGAGCAGCTGCGCGGCGCCGGTTCCCAGCAGCTGGCCCTCGCGCCGTACCTGATCGGCCCGGAGATCGACCAGAGCCTGATCGCCGAGGCCGCGAAGGAGGCGGAGTGCTCCGCCTCCGAGCCGCTGGGCGCGTACCCGGCGATCGGCAAGCTCGCCCTGGCCAAGTACACGACCGCCCTGGGCATCACCCCGCAGCAGCCGCAGGGCACGCCGGCCCGCTAGACGCGGCCGCCGCACCGGCCGGCAGAGGGGCCCGCTCACCGCGAGCGGGCCCCTCTCGGCGTTCGGCCGGTGCTTGCGGCGGGCCGATGCGTGCGGTGGCGGACACGGCGGCCGGCCCGGTGGCACCGGTCGGCGCCTCTGCGGCCGGCGCCGGTGGTCAGCCGATCACCACGCAGGACGCCGCCGTCACGTCGATCGCGCCCCGCCGGCGCGGCACACCGGTGGCCGGATCCGTCTCGAACCAGGCCACGTCGCCCGAGCGTTCGTTGGCGACGTAGAGGAAGCCGCCGTCCGCGGTGAGCGCGCGGGGCCAGTGGCCGCCGCAGGGCACGGTGGCTGTCAGTTCCGGGACCGCGGCGTCCGGGCCGGCCGTGAACACGGACAGCACGTCCTCGCCCCGGGTCGCGGTCCACACGAAGCGGCCGTCGGGCGAGACGGCCACGCCGGACGGGTAGGCGTCCCCGGCCGGGGCGCCGGGCAGCACCGGCAGCTCGGTGAGCGGCTTGAGCAGGCCCTCGGCGGCGTCCCAGTCGCAGACCAGGAGCGTGGGGCTGAGCTCGTTGAGGACATAGGCCCGGGACCCGTCCGGATGGAAGGCCAGGTGGCGCGGGCCGGAGCCGGGGCGCAGGGCGATCTCCCGGTGCACCACGGGCACGCCGTCGTCGAGGGTGCACACCCGCACCGAGTCCGTGCCGAGGTCGACGCTCACGGCCCAGCGGCCGCTCGGGTCGGGCTGCACCTGGTGGGCGTGCGGCCCCTGCTGGCGCTGCGGGTGGGGCCCGGAGCCGGTGTGCGGCAGCGTCCCGGACGGCGCCGGGGCGAGCGAGCCGTCCGCCAGGACGGGCACGGCGGAGACGCTGCCGGAGCCGTAGTTCGCGGTCAGGACGTGCCCCTCGAACAGGCTGAGGTGGGTCGGCCCGTTCCCGTCGACGGGCACCGGAGGGCCCTGTGGTGCGGGCCGGTCGCCGTCCACCCGGTAGGCGGCCACCGCGCCCTCGGCCGTCTCGCTGACCACGTACAGGGTGCGCCCGTCGGCGGAGAGAACCAGATAGGACGGGTCAGGTACGCCGTTCAGGGCCGTCAGGGCGGTCAGCGCGCCGTCGTCGGGCGAGACCGCCGCGGTGACGATGCCGGGGCCGCCGGCCGCCGTGAAGGATCCGATGAACGCCCGTCGCCTGCCGTCCGTCACGGCTGTTCCCCTCTCGTCCCCTGCCGTCCCCTGCCGCTGTCCGCTCGCCTCCCCTGCCGCCGTGCGGCCGGGGCGTGCCGCGTCCGCCCGACGACCGACGGTAGCAGTCGATCAGTTCAGGTCCGGACCAAGTGCCGAGCGGGCGGCGTCCCCGACGGGTGCGTGCGACGCCCCCCGGCGGGTGCAGGGAGTGCGGCGGCTCAGGCGCGGACCAGCGGCGAGCCGGACGGGGCGCGCAGGGGCGCGGCCAGCTCGGCGAGGGCGCGCTCCAGGCCGTGCAGGTGCTCCAGGGCGGGTTCGGTGGCCGCCGGGGCTGTGCGGGGAGCGATCTCGCGCCCCTCGGTCAGCGCCTCGACCGCCGCTTCCACCCGCCAGCAGGCGGCGGCCAGCCGGGCGTCGTGCGAGGCCTCGGGGTCGGCGGCGACGGCGACCAGGCCGCGGATCTCGCGGGCGCAGTCGTCCAGCAGGTCGAGCACCCGGCGGGCCCGCCGCTTGCGGCCGAGCATCGGGTTGAGCGGATGCACCAGCGGGGCGACGGAGAGCCGCACCCGGGCCAGCAGCTGCTCCAGCTCGGCCACCTTCGGCCGAGGGTCCGCGCCCTCGGTGCCGGAGAGCCGGGCGGCCGTCTCGGCCGTGCAGGCGTGGACGCAGCGCAGGGCGCGCTGGATCCAGGCGTCGGTGACGCTGTGCGTGGTCACGGGCAGGAGGAACGCCACCGCGAGCGCACCGCCGAGCACGCCGACACCGGTCTCCGCCAGCCGCAGCGCCAGCAGGCCCGGGCTGAGCACGCCCAGGAGGCCGTAGAGCATCGCGGCCAGCACGGTCACCCAGAGCATCATCCAGGTGTAGGAGAGGGCGGCGGTGTAGAAGATGCCGAAGACCGCGACGGCCACGATCACGGCGGTGGGCAGCGCGTCGCCGTGCACCGGGACGGCGATCAGCAGGCTGAGCGCGCCGCCGAGCACCGTGCCCGTGAACCGGCGGAAGCCACGGACCAGGGTCTCGCCGCGCGAGGTGGTGTTGACGAAGATCCACCAGGTGGCGCCGACCGCCCAGTACCAGCGCTCGCCGGACACCAGCTGGCCGACGACGAGGGCGAAGCCCGCTCCCGCGGTCGCCTGGACCGCCTGGCGGGTGGTGATGCGGGCCAGGCCGGTTCCGCCCGGCGGCGCCGGCACGGTGGCGGGCGGCATCCGGCGCTCGTAGCACCACAGTCCGAACCGCACGACGGCGGCGGTGAGCACGGACAGCAGCACGGAGGCGTACAGCTCGGGCAGCCTGCCCGGCGTCGCCTGCAGGAACTGCGCCACGAAGTACGTCATGAACGCGAACACACCGAGGCTGTGCCCGCGCGGGCCCCAGCGCCGGGCGTAGACGCCCGCGCCGACCACGGCGAGGAAGGCGAGGTCCCGGGCGAGCGGCTGGTCGTGCAGCTCGGCCGCGAGGGCGAGCACGGGCAGGCCGACGGCCGGCAGCAGCGCCGTGGTGACCGCCTGTTCGCGGACGGTGGCGTCGGTGACGGTGAACAGCGCGAGCAGGGCGGCGAGGCCGCCGGTGACGGCACCCACGAGCGAGTGTCCGGCCAGGCCGCACACGAGGACGGCCAGACCGATGCCGAGCACGGCACGGGTCGCGAAGCGCAGCCGCACGCGACCCGGGTCCGGAGCCATGAACGCCCTCTTCAGCACCGTCTACCGCCCCCTGGAAGGTCCATCGGAATGTGGCATGAAAAAGGCGCCGCGGACATCCGCAGCGCCATCGACCCCTCTATATCACCATCACTGCCACCAACGGCTCAAGCAACCAGCTTCTCACTATGCCATTGGTACAGTACGAAGCCCCGAAGAGCGGCCGCTGGAGTGCCAACGGCCGACGCTGACCCGAGGAGGCCGCCTGCCATGGCCGTGGACGAGCTGGACACCCGCATCCTGCGGCTGCTGCTCGAGCAGCCCCGTACCAGCGTGCGGGAGTACGCCCGCATCCTCGGCGTGGCCCGCGGCACGCTGCAGGCCCGCCTGGACCGCATGGAGCGCGAGGGCGTGATCACCGGCACCGGCCCCGCTCTCTCCCCCGCCGCACTGGGGCATCCGGTGCTCGCGTTCGTGCACATCGAGGTCACGCAGGGCCATCTGGACGAGGTCGGCGACGCGCTCGCGGACGTGCCGGAGATCGTCGAGGCGTTCTCCATCACCGGCGGCGGCGATCTGCTGACCCGGGTGGTGGCGCGGGACAACGAGCATCTGGAGGACGTGATCCAGAAGCTGATCAGCCTGCCCGGTGTGGTGCGCACCCGCACCGAGGTGGCGCTGCGCGAGCGGGTTCCGCACCGGCTGCTGCCGCTGGTGGAGTCGATCGGGCGCGGTGCCCGCGGCTGAGACACCGGGATCACCTGCGCCGCGATGTCCGGCTCGCGTGCGATCAGACACCCCGCCCCATGTGTGATCTTCAGCACGCCCCCTGCCGAGACCCTCGACTCTTTGCCCGGAATGCCCGGTTCGCGGGCCGCTGAGCGGGGCGGACGGCACCCGGAGGGCGGTGACGGCACGTCAACTGGCCCAGGAGCCGCGAGATGCGCCGAAAGATTTTTCCCGGAACGCTGATTGTCTTGCCGCTGCCGTGCGTACTTCCTGCTGTTGGGCCGTTCTTATCCCAGGAGGCACGATGCGCATCTCGCGCAGCACGGCAGGAACCGCGTTCGTGGGCGGAGCCATGGTGCTCACCCTCGCCGCGCTCGCTTATCCCACCATGCTGGGCGTGCAGAACACATCGACCAAGCAGGACCGCATCATCGCCAACACCAACTACGGTCCGCTGACGGAGGCGGACCGCGACTTCGTGGTGAAGGTGCGGGCTGCGGGCCTCTGGGAGCACCCCCTGGGCCTGATGGCGATGAAGCGCGGCACCACGAAGGAGATGAAGGAGGCGGGCGAGCATCTCGTCGTCGGGCACGGCCGGCTGGACGAGAGCTGCCGCAAGATCTCGCTGGAGCTGGGCATCACGCTGCCCAACCAGGCGTCGCCGCAGCAGGAGCAGTTCGTGCAGACCGTGAACTCCGCCACCGGCAAGGAGTTCGACTCGGTCGCGGTGAACATCATGCGGGTGACGCACGGCCAGATCTTCCCGGTCATCGCCAAGGTGCGTGCCACCACCCGCAACTCGCTGATCCGGCAGCTGGCCGACCAGGCCAACGACACCGTGCTCGACCACATCACCGTCCTGGAGAAGACCGGCCTGGTCAATCAGGAGCAGGTCAACTTCCAGCAGACCAACCCGCCCAAGATGCCCGCGGAGCAGGTGACCCCGCCGGCGCCGGCGGCCGGCGCACCGGTGAAGGTCCTGGAGATCCCGGAGAATCTGAAGGACCTCAACACCGCCTCGCCCGCTCCGACGCCGTCGCCGTCGGGCGAGGTCAAGTAACGGCCCGCCCCCGGTGGCCCCCTTCGGCACCTCCCTATGACCTGCGGCGGGGCTTGCCCCGCCGTGGGTTCCCGGTGGCGCCGCCGGTGCCTCCCCGGCGGCCGCTGCCCTTGCCGGTGGCCGCCGCCCGCCGATTCCCGGCCCGGTCCCGGCCGGTGCGGCGCTCCTTGTCCCGCCCCGCGGGCTCGGGCCGCTTGCGGCCGCGGGTGCTGTTGACGGTCCGGCCGCGGACGATGCCGATGAAGTCCTCCACCTGGTCGGTGTGCGCGTCCTCCCGCCAGGCCAGCGCCACGCTGGACGCGGGGGCGTCCGTCAGGGGCCGGTGGGTGAGGTCCCTGCGGTGGTGCAGCCGGGCCAGCGACAGCGGCACCACGAGCACCCCGATCCCCGCGGCGACCAGCTCCACGGCGTCGGCGGTGGTGGCGGGCCGCTCCAGGGCGGGCCTGCCGGGCAGGGTGTCCCAGCCGAGGACGTCGTCGAGCGGGTGCAGCACGATGTCGTCGGCCAGGTCCTCGGGAGACACCTCGTCGACGGCCGTCACCAGATGGTCCTTGGGCACCACGACGACGGTCTGCTCGGTGTAGAGGGGGATCGCGCTGAACACCGTCCGGTCGACGGGCATCCGGACCAGGCCGGCGTCCGCGTCCCGGTCGCGCAGCCGCTCGACCGCCTCACCGGGCTGCGCCTGGGTGAGGGTGAGCGGGACGCCGGGCAGCCGCTCGTTCCAGATGCGCACCCATTTGTCGGGCATCACGCCGGGGACGTACACGAGCCGGAACGACGGGGACACTTCCGAGCCTGTCACCAGGCCAGGTTACCGGCCGTGGCCCCGCCCGGGGTCACCGGCCGTGGCGGCGCCCGGGCGCCCGCTCGATACGCTGGACCCATGACGTCGCACCAGAACACCCAGACGATGAAGCCCGCGACCGCGGCGAAGAAGCTGGGTGTGTACCTCGAGGCCACCCCCGCCGAGTTCCGTGAGGGCATGGTCTCGCGGGACGAGCTGAACGCGCTGCAGGCCGACCCGCCCGAGTGGCTGCGGGACCTGCGGCGCAACGGCCCGCACCCGCGTCCGGTGGTCGCGGCGAAGCTGGGTGTGTCCATCTCCGGGCTGGCGCGCGGCGGGGTCACCGAGCCGCTGACCACCGAGCAGATCGAGGCACTGAAGCAGGAGCGCCCCGAGTGGCTGGAGCGGGAGCGCGCCACCCAGGCGGAGGTCCGCAAGGAGGCGGCCCTGCTCAAGCAGCAGCGCAAGGCGGAGCGCGAGACTCGCTGAGACCCGCCCGCATCCGCGCCCGCCCCGGCCATGAACGAAACCGGCGGCCGGTCCGAAGCTCGGACCGGCCGCCGGTTCGGTGGTGACGTCAGCTAGCGCTCCAGACTCTCGTCGACCGGCTCCAGGGACTCCTCCCCGGACTTGGGGGCCGGGGCGGCCGTCGCGGCGCCGCGGCCCGCCAGGCGGAGGGCGATGGGCTCGGTGTAGCGGGCGGTGAGCGGGCCGAGGATGACCAGCACCAGGACGTAGGCGGTGGCCAGGGGGCCCAGCTGGGGTTCGACACCGGCGGTGACCGCAAGGCCGGCGATGACGATGGAGAACTCACCGCGGGCGACCAGCGTGCCGCCCGCGCGCCAGCGCCCCTTGGGCGAGACTCCGGCCCGGCGTGCGGCCCAGTAGCCGGTGGCGATCTTGGTGAGCGCGGTGACCACGGCGAGGGCCAGGGCCGGCAGGATCACCGGCGGGATCGACTGCGGGTCGGTGTGCAGGCCGAAGAAGACGAAGAACACCGCGGCGAACAGGTCCCGCAGGGGCGCCAGCAGGTTGTGCGTGCCCTCGGCGACCTCGCCCGACAGGGCGATACCGACCAGGAAGGCGCCGACCGCCGCCGAGACCTGCAGCTGCTGGGCCAGGCCCGCGACGAGCAGGGTGAGGCCCAGCACCACCAGCAGGAGCTTCTCCGGGTCCTCGCTGGAGACGAAGCGGGAGATGACCCGGCCGAAGCGGACGGCGACGAAGAGCACGAGCCCGGCGACCCCGAGCGCGATGGCCAGGGTGACGCTGCCCGCGGCCAGGCTGACGCCGGCCAGCAGGGCGGTGATGATCGGCAGGTAGACCGCCATCGCCAGGTCCTCGAGCACCAGGATGCTGAGGATGACCGGGGTCTCGCGGTTGCCGAGGCGTCCCAGGTCGCCGAGCACCTTGGCGATCACACCGGACGAGGAGATCCAGGTGACGCCGGCCAGCACCACGGCCGCGACCGGCCCCCAGCCCATCAGCAGTGCGAGGGCGGCGCCGGGCAGGGCGTTGAGCGCCATGTCCACCAGGCCGGCCGGGTACTGGGTCTTGAGGTTGGAGACCAGGTCACTGGCCGTGTACTCCAGACCCAGCATGAGCAGCAGCAGGATCACACCGATCTCGGCGCCGATCGCGACGAACTCCTCACTGGCGCCGAGCGGCAGCAGCCCGCCCTCGCCGAACGCCAGTCCGGCGAGCAGGTAGAGCGGGATCGGTGAGAACTGCAGGCGCCCGGCGAGCCGGCCCAGCAGACCGAGGCCGAGAATGATCGCACCGAACTCGATCAGGAAGATTGCAGAAGAGTGCACGTGCTCACTCCCGGTCGAGTATCCGGGCCGCCGCCTCGACGCCTTCGCGGGTGCCGATGAGGATCAGCGTGTCGCCGCCCGCCAGGCGGAAGTCCGGCGCCGGCGACGGAATCGCCTCCGCCCTGCGCAGCACCGCCACGATCGACACGCCCGTCTCGGTGCGCATCCGGGTCTCGCCGAGCAGGCGGCCGTTCCAGTAGGAGGTGGTGGACAGCTCGATCCGCTCGGCGACCAGACCGAGGTCGGTGGTGTGCAGCAGGTTCGGGCTGTGGTGGTCGGGCATCAGCGCGTCTATCAGCGCCGCCGACTCGGCGACCGTCAGCTTCAGCGACTGGGCGCAGGCGTCGGGGTCGTCGGAGCGGTAGATGTTGACCGTGCGGGCGCCGTCCCGGTGCGCGATGACGGACAGGTGCTGGTGCTCACGCGTCGTGAGGTCGTATTGCACGCCGATGCCAGGCAGCGGCGTGGTGCTCATCCGTGGAGCAGGCACAGCCCGTCCCCTTCCAGTTCTGCTTCGTTCTTGGTCGTGCGACATGCCGGGCATGCCGAATGTGGCGCTTCATCGTACTGATGGTCCACACCCACGGCGGACATCGTGCCATCCGGCCGTTCGGCGCGGACATGGGTGTCGCCACGGATGGACAGACGCCCGCCGCGGCACCAGGATCCCCGCCGGAGGTCGTGTCGCCGCGACCCGGCCCGCCCGCGTAGACGTCCGCGCCCGCGGGTACCCGGTGGCACCCGGGGACGGGAGTGAGCAGTGAACGACACCGTGATCGTGGGAGTGGACGGCTCGCCGCACAGTCTCGCCGCGGTCGACACCGCGGCCCGCGAGGCCCGTCTGCGCGGCGCCGGGCTGAGGATCGTGCACGCCTTCAGCCACGCGGCGGATCTGGACCCGATGATCCACGGGGCCCTCGCGCAGGCCGAGCAGCGGGCCGCCGACCTCTTCCCCGATCTGGAGATCGCCAGGACGGTGGCGGCCGGGGACACGCTGACGGTGCTGCAGAGCGAGTCGCGGCACGCGGTGCTCGCGGTGGTCGGCAGCCGCGGGCACAGCGGGTTCGGCGATCTCCTGCTCGGCTCGACGGTGGTGAAACTGGCCGCGCACGGGTACTGCCCGGTGATGGTGGTCCGCGGGCGCCCCGCCCCCGAAGGGCCGGTGCTGCTCGCCGTGGACGGCTCCGAGGCCGGGGCGGCCGCCGTGGGCTTCGCCTTCCGGGAGTGCGCGCTGCGCGGGGCGCCGCTGGTGGCGATGCATGTGTGGAACACCTGGAGCGAGCCCACGCCCTACGCGGGCCCGGCCGACCCGCTGAACGTCGTGGTCGACCTGGACCAGCTGCGCGAGACGCACGAGCGGCTGCTGGCGGACGCGGTGGCGGCGGAGCGCGCCGCTCGTCCGGAGGTCCCCGTGGAGCTGCGGGCGGAGCGGGGCCGGGTGCGGCACGCGCTGCTGGAGGCCTCGAAGGACGCCCAGCTGCTGGTCACCGGGGCGCGCGGGCACGGCGGCTTCACCGGGCTGCTGCTGGGCTCGGTGAGCCAGGCGCTGCTGTACCACGCCGACTGCCCGGTGGTCGTGGTGCGCCACCGGGAGTGAACCGCGTTCCCGGAGTGAGCCGGGGCCCGCTCGCTCGGGGCGCGTACGGCCGGGGTCCCGCTCGGAGCACCCGCGGTCGCGTCCCGCCCCGGGCACGCACGGTCAGGCGCCCGCGAGGAAGCTGAGGCGTACCCGGCGCTCGGGGTTGTCGCGGTTGGTGTCGACCAGACAGACCGACTGCCAGGTGCCCAGCTCCAGGCGGCCGCCGATCACCGGGAGGGTGGCGTGCGGCGGGACCAGGGCGGGCAGCACATGGTCGCGGCCGTGGCCGGGGCTGCCGTGCCGGTGCTGCCAGCGGTCGTCGGCGGGCAGCAGGGTGTGCAGGGCCGCCAGCAGGTCGTGGTCGCTCCCCGCGCCGGTCTCGATGATCGCGATCCCGGCGGTGGCGTGCGGCACGAAGACGTTCAGCAGACCGTCGCGGCCGGCCGCCGTGTCCCGCAGGAAGGACTCGCAGTCGCGGGTGATGTCGACGACCCTCTCCGCGGATCCGGTGGCGACGGTGAGGACTCGGGTGGTGAAGGCATCTGACATGCCCTCCATCCTCACCCATGCGCCGGGCTTCGCCGGGGAGGCGGGAAGTTCCACGGACACGGCACGGTTGTTGAAACCGTGAACACCAACCGTGAGGTCGACGTGGTCGTCATCGGCGCCGGGCAGGCGGGCCTGTCCAGCGCCTACCACCTGCGGCGCACCGGCTTCGTGCCGGACCGCGACTTCGTGGTGCTGGACCACTCCCCGGGTCCCGGCGGCGCCTGGCGGCACCGCTGGCCGTCCCTGACGTACGGCAAGGTGCACGGCATGCACGCGCTGCCCGGCATGGAGCTGACCGGCGCCGACCCGGAGCGCCCCTCCGCCGAGGTGATCACCGAGTACTTCGACCGCTACGAGCGGACCTTCGGCCTGCGGGTGCGGCGCCCCGTGGATGTGCGGGCCGTGCGCGAGAACGGCGACGGGCGGCTGCTGGTGGAGTCGTCCGGCGGCTCCTGGACGGCACGGGCCCTGATCAGCGCCACCGGCACCTGGGACCGGCCGTTCTGGCCGCGCTATCCCGGCCAGGAGACCTTCCGGGGACGGCAGCTGCACACCGCGCAGTACCCGGGGCCCGAGGCGTTCGCCGGGCTGCGGGTGGTCGTGGTGGGCGGCGGGGCCTCGGGTACCCAGCATCTGCTGGAGATCGCCCCGTACGCGGCGAGCACCACCTGGGTGACCCGGCGCCCGCCGGTGTTCCGCGAGGGACCGTTCGACGCGGAGGCCGGGCGGGCGGCGGTGGCCCTGGTGGAGGAGCGGGTGCGGCAGGGTCTGCCCCCGCGCAGCGTGGTCTCGGTGACGGGGCTGCCGCTCACCGAGGCGATCCGGCAGGGCATCGCCGACGGTGTCCTGGACCGGCAGCCCATGTTCGACCGGATCACCCCGGACGGCGTTCAGTGGCCAGACGGGCGGCGGATCGAGTCCGACGTCATCCTCTGGGCCACGGGTTTCCGTCCGGCGGTGGACCATCTCGCTCCGCTGCGGCTGCGCGAACCGGGCGGCGGCATCCGGATGGAGGGCACGCGGGTGGCCGCCGATCCGCGCATCCATCTGGTCGGCTACGGCCCGTCCGCCAGCACCATCGGCGCGAACCGCGCCGGGCGCGCCGCGGTGCGGGACATCAGGCGGCTGCTCGCCGAGCAGCCGCTCGCCGCGGCCTGACGGGCGGCCGGTGCGGACGGGGGATGCCCGCCCGCACCGCCCGGGTGGCGCGGGTGGCGCGGGTGGCGCGGAACGGTGCAATCGCTGCCCGGTGCGCCGGTGCACCCGGCGGCGCACCGGCGCACCGGCTCACCCCTGGGCGGCCGCCTTCTTCTGCTCGTTCTCCTGCTCGTTCTTCTGCTCGGCGGCCTTCTTCCGTGCGGCGTCGCGCTCGGCGACATTGCGCTGATGCTCCTTGAGGTCTGCGGTGAAGCGGGTGTCGCCGGGCTTGACCGTGACGAAGTAGAGCCAGTCGCCGGGGGTGGGGTTGATCGCGGCGCGCAGCGCCTTCTCGCCGGGGTTGCCGATGGGGGTCGGCGGCAGGCCCATGCGCTGATAGGAGTTGTAGGGACTGTCGACCTTGGTGTCGGCGGCCTTGGCGTGCAGGGTGGGCCGGCCGAGGGCGTAGGAGACCGTGGAGTCCATCTGCAGCGGCATGCCGCGTTCCAGCCGGTTGAAGATCACCCGGGCCACCTTGCCCATGTCGTCCTCGGTGGAGGCCTCCGCCTGGACGATGCTGGCGATGGTGACCGCCTGGTAAACGTTCATGGCGTTGCGCTGCGCACCGGCGGCGATCGGCACCCCGTTGAACTTCCGGTGGGCGGCCTCGGCCATCTCGGCCAGCAGCTTCTCGGGGGTCGTCCCCTTCTGCAGCGGATACGTCCCGGGGAAGAGGTAGCCCTCGGGGTTGCCCTCCGCGTCGCCGGGCAGCTTGAGGCGGGCCTTGGCGAGGGACTTCTGGGTGGTGCCCGCGGGCAGGGCGAGGGCCTTGTCGACGGCGGCGTAGACCTGGTTCGCGCGCCAGCCCTCCGGGACGACCAGCGCGGTGGGGCGGGCATCGCTCTCGTCCCCCAGGATCAGCAGCGGCACCGCCACGGCGGTGCCTGCCACGACGGCCCCGGTCGCCATGAGGGCGAGACGGCCCCGGCGCGTCAGCCGGATCGAGTTCCGTGACGGAGTGTTGGTCTGCATGCGGGCACGGTAACCCTCATATCGTCATAATCCCGGCATATTTTCAGTTTGTCGGTTCCAGTTGAGCATCCCGGCGTACCAGCGCCGCGTACCGTCCGCCCCGCTCCAGCAGTTCCTCGTGCGTGCCGCGCTCGACCACCTGCCCGGAGTCGAGCACCACGATCTGGTCGGCGTTGCGGACGGTGGACAGCCGGTGGGCGATGGTGATGGTGGTGCGGTCGGCCGACAGGGCGTCGATGGCCTTCTGCACGGCGGCCTCGGTCCGGGTGTCGAGGGCGCTGGTGGCCTCGTCGAGGACCAGCACCGGCGGATCGCGCAGGATGGTGCGGGCGATGGCCAGCCGCTGCTTCTCGCCTCCGGAGAAGCGGTGCCCGCGCTCGCCGACGACCGTGTCGTAGCCGTCGGGCAGGGAGGCGATGTGGTCGTGGATCTGCGCCGCCTCGGCCGCCGCGCGCAGCTCCTCGTCGGTGGCGTCCGGCTTGGCGAAGCGCAGGTTGTCGGCGACCGAGGCGTGGAAGAGGTACGTCTCCTGGGAGACCACGCCGACCGCGCGGGCCAGGGTGTCGAAGTCGAGGTCGCGCACGTCGACCCCGTCGAGGGTGACCCGGCCGCCCGTCACGTCGTACAGGCGGGGCACCAGATGCCCGAGGGTGGACTTGCCCGCGCCGGTCGGGCCGACCACGGCGAGGCTGGAGCCGTCGGGGACGGTGATGTCGATGCCGTCGAGGACGGTGGTGCCCTTGCCGTCGTAGCGGAACTCGACGTTCTCGAAGCGGACCTCGCCCTTGACCCGCTCCAGGCGCACCGGGTCGGGGCGCTCGGTGATGTCGACCGGCAGGTCGAGGTACTCGAAGATGCGCTGGAACAGCGCGAGCGAGGCCTGGATCTGCACACCGGTCGACAGCAGGCTCACGGCGGGCCTGAACAGCCCCTGCTGGAGCGAGACGAAGGCGACGAGCGTACCGAGGGAGACGCCGGGGCCGCCCGCCTGGACGGCGATGCCCGCGGTCCAGTAGATGACGGCGGGCATCGCGGCCATGACGACGGTGATCACGGCCATGCGCCAGCGGCCGGCCATGCTCGACCGCACCTCCAGATCCACCAGCGCCTCGGACTCCTCGGCGAACGCCCTGGTCAGGGAGTCCGAGCGGCCCATGGTGCGGCCCAGCAGGATGCCGCTGACGGACAGCGACTCGGTGACCGTGGCGGCCATCGCCGCCATCTGCTTCTGGCGCTGGGTGGTGATCCTCTTGCGCTCGTCGCCGACCCGGCGGCTGATCCACACGAACACCGGCAGCAGAGCCAGCGAGACCACCGTCAGCCGCCAGTCGAGGGCGAGCATCGCCACCACGGTGGCCACCACGCTGGTGAGGTTGGAGACCAGGGAGGTGGCCGTGGAGGTGACCGTCGCCTGCATGCCGCCGATGTCGTTGGCGATGCGGGACTGGACCTCGCCGGTGCGGGTGCGGGTGAAGAAGGCGAGCGACATCCGCTGCAGCCGGCCGTAGACGGCGGTGCGCAGATCGTGCATGACGCGCTGCCCGACCGTGGTGGAGATCAGCGTCTGCAGCACGCCGAACACGCTGGTGAGGACCGCGCTGAGGATCATGCCGAGGGCGAGCAGGCTGAGCAGCCCGGTGCGGCCCTCGGGGAGCGCCACGTCGAGGATCGCCTTCAGCAGGAACGGGGAGGCGACGGTGACCAGCGAGGAGGCGCAGACGAGCAGACCGACGAGCGCGAGCCGGCCGCGGTAGGGGCGGAAGAGGCGCAGGATGCGCCGGACCTGCCGGGGCTGGTCGCTCTGCACGCCGTCGGGCGGGGGCGGGATCACTGGGCCGTGGTCGGGGTGCATGGTCTCCTTCGGCTCGGGCGGGCGGGCCTCGGCTCGCACCGGGGGCGTCCGGTCCGCGCGGGGCGACGCCGGATCAATGGGAGCCTAGCTCATTGTTACCTATGCTCATAATGAATGACCTCCTGATATTGTCTGCGCATGACCTCCCCCGATCCCGACGGCCTGCTGGCCGAGCAGCTGCTTCGGCTCACCCGCCGGGTGCACCGCATCCAGAAGCATCACCTGGAGCGGCGCGAACTCGGCATCACCCCGGCCCAGTCACGGCTGCTGCGCACCCTCGCGCACTACGGCTCACCGCCGCGCATGGCGGACCTCGCCGAGCGGCTGGAGGTGGTGCCCAGGGCGGTGACCACGCTGGTCGACGGGCTGGAGGCGAGCGGCAAGGTGCGGCGGGTGCCCGATCCGGACAATCGGCGGGTGACCCGGATCGAGCTGACCGACGAGGGACGGGCCGCGCTGCGGGAGCTGCGCGCGGCCCGCAGGTCCGCCGCGGAGGAGATCCTCGCCCCGCTGGGGGACCAGCAGCGCAAGATCCTGGGCGAGCTGCTCGACACCCTGGTCGACGGGACCGCGGCTCCGCACTGAGTCCGTTCCCACCGGATCCCGGGCTCCGGCCGGTTCCGGGTGGCGGGGTCGAAAACCGGTTGCCCGCCCGAACGGAACGAGGTCAACCTGTCACGGCTTGCAGCCATTGTCTGCCCTAGCTCCGAGCCCTGGGATCTCATGCGTATTCAAGACCTTCCGTTTCCCGATCCGGGTGTGCCCGACGCGCGTTCGGGCCCCCGGCTCCTGTGGTGGCTCTTCGGCAACCAGCTGTCCGGGCAGCTCGTCGCGCTCGCCTGGGGTCTGCTGCACTTCGCCTCGGTGGCCGCGCTGCCGTTCTGCGTGGGCGTGGCCGTGCAGGCCGCCGTCGACCGCTCCGGTGAACGGCTGGCGCTGGCGGGCGGTCTGCTGGCGCTGGTCTGTGTGAGCAACGCCGTCGGTGACACCTTCCTGCACCGGGCCGCCGTCACCAACTGGATCACCGCCGCCGCCCGCGTCCAGCAGCTGCTGGCGCGCAAGGCCGCCGACCTCGGTGCCGCGCTGACCCGGCGGGTCGCGGCCGGTGAGGTGGTGACCGTGTCCACGGGCGACGTCGAGAAGATCGGCTGGTTCGTGGAGGCCCTCTCCCGTTTCACCGCGGCGGCGGTCACCATCGTGCTGGTCTCCGCGGGCCTGGTCGTCTACCAGCCGGCGCTCGGTGTCGTCGTCGCCGTGGGTGTGCCGGTGCTGGCCTGCGCCGTGCTGCCGCTGCTGCCGCACGCCACCCGGCGGGCCGATGTGCAGCGCGCCAAGGCGGGGCGGGCCACCGAACTCGCCTCCGACACCGTGGCGGGACTGCGGGTGCTGCGCGGCATCGGCGGCGAGGAACTCTTCCTCGAGCGCTACCGGCGCGCCTCCCAGGAGGTGCGGCACGCGGCGGTGCGCAGCGCCCGCATGTGGTCGCTGATCGCCGCGCTCCAGGTGCTGCTGCCGGGGCTGCTGCTGATCGGCGTCGTCGCCTACGGCGTGCACCTCGCCCGCCAGGGCCGGGTCGAGGTCGGTGAACTGGTCGCCGTCTACAGCTCCGTGATGCTGCTCGGCTACCCCCTGCGCCATGTGATGGAGATCGCCATGGCCTACTCGTTCTCCAAGCCCTCCGCCCGGCGGGCCGCGCGGGTACTGGCCCTGGAGCGGGCCATGGACGCCGAGGGCTCGCTGCCCGGGCAGAGCGTGTCCGGCGATCTGTACGACCCGGAGACGGGTCTGTGCGCCCCGTCCGGCCGGCTCACCGCCGTGGTGTGCGGGGACCCCGACGTGGCCGGGAGGCTGGCCGAGCGGCTCGGCGGGCACGCACCCCAGCCGGGCGCCTCGGTGCTGCTCGGCGGTGTGCCGCTGGACGAGCTGCCGCTGGAGAGCGCCCGCGAGGCGGTCCTGGTCCAGGACAAGGACCCGGTGCTGCTGTCCGGCACCCTGCGCGAGCTGCTCGACGTGCCCGCCTCCGGGAAGGTCGAACCGCAGGCCGCGCTGGAGGCCGCGCAGTGCGGGGACGTGCTGGCGGCACTGGTGCAGGGCTCGCTGGACGTCCGGGACCCGATGGACGCGCGGCTCACCGAGCGCGGGCGGTCGCTGTCCGGCGGCCAGCGCCAGCGGCTCGCCCTGGCCCGGTCGCTGGTCGCCGACCCCGAGGTGCTGGTCCTGGACGAGCCAACCTCGGCCGTGGACTCGCACACCGAGGCCCGTATCGCCCAAGGGCTGCGCGATCTGCGGTCCGGGCGGACGACGGTGGTGTTCACCTCGTCGCCGCTGCTGCTGGACCGGGCCGACCGGGTGGTGTTCCTGCACGAGGGCACGGTCGTGGCGGTCGGCACCCACCGCGAGCTGGTGCGCACCGAGCCCCGGTACCGGGCGGTGGTGACCCGGGAGACCGAGGACGAGGCCCGGCTCGAGGAGCCGCGCGACACCCGGGAGGACCGCGCGGCACCGCCGGAGGACCGCGCGGCACCGCCGGAGGTGCCGCACCGGCTGGAGACGTTCGAAGAGCCCGAGGAACTCGAAGAGATCGAGGAGACCGCATGATCGGCGTGGCGCCCCCGGCCCACGACCCGGCGGCCCCGACCACGGCCGGCACCCTGCCCGTGGGTGCCCCCGCCACGGTCCGCGCCTACGTCGGCGAGCTGCTGCGCCGGCACCGCCGGGCCTTCCTGCTGCTGATCACCGTGAACGCGATCGCGGTGATCGCCTCGATGGTGGGGCCCTACCTGCTCGGCACCCTGGTCGAGCGGGTCTCCAGTGGAGCGCGGGAGCTGCATCTGGAGCTCACGGCCGGGTTCTTCCTGCTCGCGCTCCTGGTGCATGCCCTGTTCGTGCAGCAGGTGCGGCTGCGCGGGGCGATGCTCGGCGAGCGGATGCTGGCCGATCTGCGCGAGGACTTCCTGGTGCGGTCGGTGGGGCTGCCGCCCGGGGTGCTGGAGCGGGCCGGCACGGGTGATCTGCTGTCCCGGATCACCACCGACATCGACCGGCTCGGCAACGCCATGCGGGAGGCCGTGCCCACGCTGACCATCGGCGTGGTGTGGGCCGCGCTGCTGCTGGGCGGCCTGGTGGTCACCGCGCCCGAGCTGGCGCCGGCCGTGCTGGTGGCCGTACCGCTGCTGGTGGCCGGGTGCCGCTGGTACTTCCGGCGGGCGCCCTCCGCCTACCGGTCGGAGGCCGCCGGCTACGCCGCCGTGGCCGCCGCGCTCAGCGAGACCGTGGACGCCGGCCGCACCGTGGAGGCGCACCGCCTCGGCGAGCGCCGGGTGGCGCTGTCGGACCGCCGGATCCGGGAATGGACGGCGTGGGAGCGCTACACGCTCTGGCTGCGGTCGGTCCTCTTCCCGGTCGTCAACATCACCCATGTGACCGTGCTCGCCTCGGTCCTGATGATCGGCGGGGTGCTCGTCCTGCAGGGCTGGACGAGTGTGGGCCGGCTGACCACCGGCGCGCTGATCGCCCAGATGCTGGTGGAGCCGGTGCAGCTGATCCTGCGCTGGTACGACGAGCTGCAGGTGGCGCAGGTGTCGCTGGCCCGGCTGGTCGGGGTGCGGGACATCGAACCGGACGCCGGCGACGCCACGCTCACGCCCGACGGGCGGCAGGTGAGGGCGTCGGCGGTCCGCTTCGGCTACCGCGAGGGCGTGGACGTGCTGCGCAAGGTGTCGCTGGAGGTCGCACCCGGCACGCGGATGGCCCTGGTGGGCCCCTCCGGCGCGGGCAAGTCGACGCTGGGCCGGCTGCTGGCCGGCATCTACGAGCCGCGGGACGGCTCGGTGACCCTGGGCAGGGCTGAGCTGTCCCGGATGACCGCGGAGCAGGTGCGGTCGCATGTGGCGCTGGTCAACCAGGAGCACCACGTCTTCGTGGGCTCCCTGCGCGACAACCTGAGGCTCGCCCGGACCGGCGCGCAGGACACCGAGCTGTGGGCCGCGCTTCGCGCGGTCGACGCGGACGGCTGGGTCCGCGCGCTCCCCGGCGGACTCGACACCGAGGTCGGCTCCGGCGGCGTGGCGCTCACCCCGGCCCAGGCCCAGCAGGTCGCGCTGGCCAGGCTGGTGCTCGCCGATCCCCACACGCTGGTCCTGGACGAGGCGACGTCCCTGCTCGACCCGCGCGCGGCCCGGCATCTGGAGCGGTCCCTGGCCCGCGTCCTGGACGGCCGCACGGTGGTCGCCATCGCGCACCGGCTGCACACCGCCCACGACGCGGACGTGATCGCCGTCGTCGAGGACGGCCGGATCAGCGAGCTGGGCAGTCACCAGGAACTGGTCGCGGCGGACGGCGCCTACGCGGCGTTGTGGCGGTCCTGGCACGGGTGAGGTGAACGGCTGGCCGGTCGGGCGGGCTCCTCTCGGGGCCGTCCCGCCGGCTGCCCGGCCGTTCGGGCCCGGCCGGCCCGTGCCCCGGGCGTCCGGCGGGTGCGGGCGTGCCCTGTGACCCCCTGTGCGGAAGTCGTGCCGTTGCGCGGTGCCGAAGCGGGGTGGAAGGCTGGAGTCAGGCATTGGCTCGGGGAACGCCCGGCACCCCGGACGAGGGGCCGGCGGCACCAGTGCCCCGTGCAGTGGCGGCCCGGTGCGGGCCACGGCGGGAACGGATCTGTCCCCGACCCCTGGAGGTACCCGTGAGCAGCGCCGACGGATGGGGAGACGACGTCTACCAGCCCGACGCGTCCGAGATCCAGGACGACGCCGGACTGCTCGACGCCGAGGACACCCTGGAGGACGACGGCGTGGCCGACCCCCTGGACCGGGGCTGGTCCCCGCCCGAGCGACCGTGGGCGGTGGAGCACCGCAGGGTGACCGCGGCCGAACGCCTGGAGGGCGAGACCCTCGACGAACGGCTCGCCGAGGAGCTGCCCGATCTCGCTCCCGCCCCCGACGGCGACGGAATCGGCGACTGCGACGGAACGGACGGCGAACTCCTCGACAACGAGGTCGGCGCCATCCGCTCCGGCCGGCTGGTGGCCCCCGACGAAGGGGCGCACGAGGACGAGGAGGAAGCCCTGGTCGCGCGGGACGTCGGCATCGACGGCGCGGCCGCCTCCGCCGAGGAGGCCGCGGTGCACATCGTCGACGAGGACGCCCTGCCCGGCTGACCCCCGGCACCCGGCCGTCCCCCCGCCCCCGTCCGCCGGCCCGGCCGGCCGGACCACCCCGAACAGGGAGCAGCCATGCAGCAGGACAAGCACCCCGACTACCACCCGGTCGTCTTCCGTGACCGTGCCGCCGGGTACGCCTTCCTCACCCGGTCCACCGCGCACAGCGACCAGACCATCGAGTGGGACGACGGCGAGACCTACCCCGTGGTGGACGTGGAGATCTCCTCCGAGAGCCACCCCTTCTACACGGGCAGGGCCCGCACGGTGGACGCGGAGGGACGCGTCGCCCGCTTCGAGCGCCGGTACGGCGGCGAGGGCGGGGCCGGCCGCTGAGCCCCCGAGTCGCGTCAGATCACGTTGAGCGCGGCCGCGCCGCCCACTCCGCCGAGCACCATGAACGCCGGCATCAGCACCTTCAGCTCGACCCAGCTGCCCGCGCGGAACCGCATCGCCTTCGGCGGCCCGACCGGGTACCACCGCTTGCGGCCCACCGGTATCGGCCACAGGATCGGGCAGCCGGACACCGTCAGGGCGTCGCCGATGTCGTGCACCAGCGCGCCCAGCACGATCGGCAGGCCCAGCCACAGGTACTCCTGGCCCGGCGCGGTGAACAGCCAGTCGGAGCCGTTGCCCGGCTGGTCCAGGAGACCGGCGAGGATCCAGGAGCTGGTCGCGGCCAGCAGCCACACCAGGACATCGCTGCTGGAGCCCCGGGTCGCCCGCCACAGCAGGCCCTCGATGGCGAGCACCATGTGCACGAAGAGGATCCCCAGCACCGCCCAGCGCCCGCCGAAGATCGCCAGCGCCGAGGTGCCGGTGCCGATCAGCACCGCCCACAGCCAGGTGTGGGTGAGCGTGCGGTGGCCGCCGGACCTGCGCGGATCGCCCTGCATCCTGGTCGCCTTGTAGACGGCGTAGGAGAGCTTGTCGACGATCTCGCACAGCCACCGGGACAGCGGTCCGAAGGACCGCGAGATGGTCGCCGCCTTGTGGTCGAGGTCGGGGGCGAGCGCCGCCCCCGCGCAGATCAGCGCGCCCGCAAGGAGCACCGGCCAGGGCATCGGACGTCCGGCCGCGGCACTCGCCGCGCCGACGCCGAGCCAGGCCGCAGCGCCCGAAAGTGAGTGTGCCGGTCCCATCATCGCCGTTGCCCGCCCCGTTCCTCGTGTACCGCCGGCCCGCTCGCCGGCTCTGCTTCCCCTCTGCCGACGGCACAGCGTAGCGTTCGCGATCTTCGTGCTCGCAGCCGATTCCCGGTTCCGGCGGGCGGGCGGGCAAGATGGGGGCGTGACCCTCATCGATCAGCTGCCGCCGACCGCCGACCCCGACGCCCTGTACGAAGCCTTCGAGTCGTGGGCGCAGGAGCGGGGTCTCACCCTCTATCCCCACCAGGAGGAGGCGCTGATCGAGGTGGTGTCCGGGGCGAATGTGATCGTCTCGACGCCCACCGGCTCCGGCAAGAGCATGATCGCCGCCGGTGCCCACTTCGCCGCGCTGGCCAGGGACGAGGTCACCTTCTACACGGCGCCCATCAAGGCGCTGGTGTCGGAGAAGTTCTTCGAGCTGTGCAAGCTGTTCGGCACCGAGAACGTCGGGATGCTCACCGGCGACGCCTCGGTCAACGCGGACGCTCCCGTCATCTGCTGCACGGCCGAGGTGCTGGCGTCGATCGCGCTGCGCGACGGCCGGCAGGCGGACGTCGGCCAGGTCGTGATGGACGAGTTCCACTTCTACGCCGAGCCGGACCGCGGCTGGGCCTGGCAGATCCCGCTTCTGGAGCTGCCGCAGGCTCAGTTCGTGCTGATGTCGGCGACCCTGGGCGACGTGTCCTTCTTCGAGAAGGACCTCACCCGCCGCACCGGCCGCCCCACGGCGGTGGTCCGCTCGGCGACCCGCCCCGTGCCGCTGTCCTACGAGTACCGCTACACCCCGCTGACCGAGACGCTCACCGATCTGCTCGAGAACCGTCAGGCGCCGGTGTACATCGTGCACTTCACCCAGGCGCAGGCGGTGGAGCGGGCGCAGGCGCTGATGAGCATCAACATGTGCTCGCGGCAGGAGAAGGAGCAGATCGCCGAACTCATCGGCAACTTCCGCTTCACCACCCGGTTCGGCCGGAATCTCTCGCGGTACGTGCGGCACGGCATCGGCGTGCATCACGCCGGCATGCTGCCCAAGTACCGGCGTCTGGTGGAGAAGCTGGCCCAGGCGGGCCTGCTGAAAGTGATCTGCGGGACGGACACCCTGGGTGTGGGCGTCAATGTGCCCATCCGCACGGTGCTGTTCACCGCGCTCACCAAGTACGACGGCAACCGGGTGCGGACCCTGCGCGCCCGCGAGTTCCACCAGATCGCGGGCCGCGCCGGGCGGGCCGGCTTCGACACCGAGGGCTTCGTGGTCGCGCAGGCGCCCGAGCATGTCATCGAGAACGAGAAGGCGCTGGCGAAGGCCGGCGACGACCCGAAGAAGCGCCGCAAGGTGGTGCGCAAGAAGGCCCCCGAGGGGTTCGTCGGCTGGACCGACAAGACCTTCCAGAAGCTCATCGACTCCGAGCCGGAGCCGCTGACCTCGCGCTTCAGGGTCACGCACACGATGCTGCTGTCGGTGATCGCCCGTCCCGGCAACGCCTTCGAGGCGATGCGCCGTCTGCTCGAGGACAATCACGAGCCGCGCAAGCAGCAGCTGCGGCACATCCGGCGGGCCATCGCCATCTACCGTTCGCTGCTGGACGGCGGCATCGTGGAGAAGCTGGACACCCCGGACGCCGAGGGCCGCATCGTGCGCCTGACGGTGGATCTGCAGCAGGACTTCGCGCTGAACCAGCCGCTGTCCACCTTCGCGCTGGCCGCGTTCGAGCTGCTGGACCCCGAATCGCCGTCGTACGCGCTGGACATGGTGTCCGTGGTGGAGTCCACGCTCGACGACCCGCGCCAGATCCTCGTCGCCCAGCAGAACAAGGCGCGCGGCGAGGCGGTCGCGGCGATGAAGGCGGACGGGGTCGAGTACGAGGAGCGCATGGAGCGCCTCCAGGACATCACCTACCCGAAGCCGCTGGAGGAGCTGCTCTTCCACGCGTACAACACCTACCGCAGGAGCCATCCGTGGGTCGGTGACCATCCGTTGTCGCCGAAGTCGGTGGTGCGGGACATGTACGAGCGGGCGCTGTCCTTCACCGAGCTGGTGTCGTTCTACGAGCTGGCCCGCACCGAGGGCATCGTGCTGCGCTACCTCGCCAGCGCCTACAAGGCGCTGGAGCACACTGTCCCGGACGATCTGAAGTCGGAGGATCTGCAGGATCTGATCGCCTGGCTGGGCGAGATGGTGCGCCAGGTCGACTCCAGCCTGCTGGACGAGTGGGAGCAGCTGGCCAACCCGGAGGAGATGACCGCCGAGGAGGCCCAGGAGAAGGCCGACCAGGTCAAGCCGGTCACCACCAATGCGCGCGCGTTCCGGGTGCTGGTGCGCAACGCCATGTTCCGCCGGGTGGAGCTCGCCGCGCTGGACCGGGTGGAGGAACTGGGCGAGATGGACGCCGAGTCGGGCTGGGACGCGGACGCCTGGGCCGAGGCGATGGACAAGTACTGGGACGAGTACGAGGAGCTCGGCACCGGACCCGACGCCCGCGGCCCCAAGCTGCTGCTGATCGACGAGGAGCCGGAGAACGGGCTGTGGCGGGTCCGGCAGATCTTCGACGACCCCAACGGGGACCACGACTGGGGCATCAGCGCCGAGGTCGATCTGGCCGCCTCCGACGCCGAGGGCCGCGCGGTGGTGCGGGTCACCGACGTCGGCCAGCTGTGACACGGGGGTACCGCAGCCATGACGAACCCTGCCGAACGGCTTGTCGACCTGCTCGATCTGGAGCAGATCGAGGTGAACATCTTCCGGGGCCGCAGTCCCGAGGAGTCGCTGCAGCGGGTCTTCGGCGGGCAGGTGGCCGGGCAGGCACTGGTCGCTGCGGGGCGCACCACGGACGGCGACCGGCCCGTGCACTCGCTGCACGCGTACTTTTTGCGCCCCGGGCGGCCGGGGGTGCCCATCGTGTACATGGTGGAACGCGTGCGGGACGGGCGGTCGTTCACGACCCGGCGGGTCACCGCGGTGCAGCAGGGCCGCACGATCTTCCATCTCACCGCTTCCTTTCACCGGCCCGAGCAGGGCAGTTTTGAGCATCAGCTGCCGCCGGCGCGAGAGGTCCCGGACCCCGAGACGCTGCCGACGGTCACGGACGAGATCCGGGAGCATCTGGGCACGCTGCCGGAGCAGTGGGAGCGGATGGCCCGCCGACAGCCCTTCGACATCCGCTATGTCGACCGGCTGCGCTGGGACCCCGAGGAGGTGAAGGGCGCCGCGCCGCGCAGCGCGGTGTGGATGCGGGCGGTCGGCCCTCTCGGCGACGACCCGCTGGTGCACACCTGCGCGCTCACATACGCCAGCGACATGACCCTTCTGGATGCCGTCCGCATCCCGGTCGAACCCTTGTGGGGGCCGCGGGGTTTCGACATGGCGTCACTGGACCACGCCATGTGGTTCCATCGGCCGTTCCGCGCGGACGAGTGGTTCCTCTACGACCAGGAGTCGCCCATCGCCACGGGCGGGCGGGGCCTGGCCCGCGGGCGGATCTACGACCGGGAGGGCCGGATGCTGGTGTCCGTCGTGCAGGAGGGCCTGTTCCGGGCGCTGTAGATCACCGGTCGCCGATCGGGCGCCTGCTCCGGCACCACCTGCGGCCGAGGAGGGCCCGCAGTCCGCCGAGCGGCCGGTCCCGCTCCGGGGTGCCCGTGCACACGGCCCGGGAAGAGCGGGGCGTCGGCCCGGGTGCCGGACGGTGCTCGCGTGCCTGTGCGACCAGCCCCGTCAGCTCCGCCCGCAGCCAGGCGGTCTCGTCCTCGTCCTGCGCGGTCGTCAGCTCTCGGGCGAGCCGGACGGCGGAGGGCCCGGATGCCCCGCCGGCCGGGGGCGCCGCTCGGTGTGCGTTCAGACGGGAGCGCTCGTAGGGGTCCTTGACCACCTCGGCGACCTGCAGCGGGTCGAGCAGCGACGCCACGGCTCCCGCGCGGCCCCAGGGGTCGCCGTCGGCCAGGCGGAGCAGGCAACCCAGATGCCGGTTGCGCCAGTTGCGCGGCCGCACGTCGAGATCGGGGTCGAGCGGGGTGCCGAGGGCACCGGACGGGCGGCCGGTGAGCAGCTCGGCGTTCTCCTCGGCGGCGGCGAACGCGCGCAGCTCCTCGGCCAGATAGAGCCAGTCGACGGCCCCGTGCGGGCCGAGCGTGAACCGCACCGGAACCAGCAGGCCGAGCCGGGCCAGGCGGGTGAAGCGGTCCTCGGTCACCTTCATCAGGGCGGCGCCTCGTGCCGTGCCCACCGTCTCCACACAGGCGCGCAGCGCTTCGGGGAAGCCGGGCCGGGCGCGCAGCCTCGCGATCTCGGTACGGGCGACCGCACGGCCGCCGTCTCCCCCGCCGACGGGCCGGGTACGGATGCGGCCGAGCCGCACCGCGAGGTCGAACTCGTGACGCTCGAGACCCAGTTCCCGCGCCGCACGGCTCGGTTCGAGCCAGGGGTCGCGGCCGGGGCTGCGGCGCTCGGCGGCGACGGGCGACGGGACGGACGTGACCGCCGTGACAGAGGTGACAGACGTGAAGGTGCTCCCGGACATGGTGGTCTCCCCCGTGGGACGTGTGCGGCGAGCGCCGGGTGCGCCCGTCGATGGACGGCCGGGCGCCGGATGCGCCCGCCGGACAAGACCGTAGCCCAGTTGTCACTCTCCGTGTCCAGCCTGTGGACAACTCCGCCCGCAGCCACAGATGCGCAGGTCGGAGTCGTACGGAGAGCCGAGTGTCAGAGGTCGGGCCCGGGGTCCGCCGCGGGCCGCCGCGCGTCCACGTCGAGGTGCTCGCCGACCCGGTTGACCAGCAGGGTCATCTCGTAGGCGATCTGCCCGATGTCGGCCTCGGCGCCGCTGAGCACGCACAGGCAGCTGCCGCTGCCGGCAGCGGTGACGAAGAGGACCGCGTCGTCGAACTCGACCATCGTCTGCCGCACCGCCCCCGCGCCGAAGTGCCGGCCCGACCCCTTGGCGAGGCTGTGCAGTCCTGAGGAGACCGCGGCGAGGTGCTCGGCGTCCTCGCGCCGCAGCCCGGTGCTCGACCCCGTCACCAGCCCGTCGTTGGACAGGATCAGTGCGTGCCGTACGTGTTCGACCCGCTCGGCCAGGTCGTCCAGCAGCCAGTCGAGTGCCTGGTTCTGCGCCATGATGCGCGCCCTCCCCGTGTGTTCTCCCCGCGCCAGCCTTCCCCACCTGCGGGCGCCGGGCAAGCAGGATGGAGCCATGGCAGAGAAGATGACCGACGAGGAGTGGCGGGCGTTCGTCTCGTACGGGACCCGCACCGGCAAGCTGTGCACCGTCCGGGCGGACGGCAGCCCGCATGTGGCGCCTATCTGGTTCCTGCTGGACGGCGACGAACTGGTGTTCAACACGGGGGCCCGGACGGTGAAGGGGCGCAATCTGGCGCGGGACGGCAGGGTCGCCCTGTGCGTGGACGACGAACGGCCGCCGTTCGCCTACGTCATCCTGCACGGACGGGCGCGCTTCGTGGACGACCCCGTCGAGCTGCGGCGCTGGGCCGCCAGGATCGCGGGACGATACATGGGCGAGGACCGCGCCGAGGAGTTCGGCGAGCGCAACGGCGTGCCCGGCGAGCTCCTGGTCCGCGTCACCATCGACAAGGTGCTGGCGGAGAAGGGCCTTGCGGACTGACGACCGGGCCGGGGCCACCTCCGGGGCCTCGGCCGCCCTGTCCCCGTCTCACCCCGCCGATGTTCCTCCCCCACCTCACCCGATACTTCTCTCCCACCCCCGTCGATGTCTCCGTCTCACCCCACGGAGTCGAGCAGCCGGGCGGTGTGGCGGCGGCCGGCGTACTCGACGAGGCGGATGAGTACCTCCTTGCCCGATTCGCGTTCGCGGGCGTCGCACAGCACCACGGGCGTCCCGGCGTCCAGGTCCAGGGCGCGGCTGACGTCCTGCGGGGCGTGGCGGCGCGCCCCGGCGAAGCAGTTGACGGCGACCACGAAGGGGATGGCCCGGTGCTCGAAGTAGTCGACCGCCGGGAAACAGTCCTCCAGGCGCCGGGTGTCGGCGAGGACCACCGCGCCGAGGGCGCCCTGGGCCAGTTCGTCCCACAGGAACCAGAAACGGTCCTGTCCCGGGGTGCCGAAGAGGTACAGGGACAGCCCGGAGCGGATGGTGATGCGGCCGAAGTCCATCGCGACGGTGGTGGTGGACTTCTGGTCCACCCCGCCGGTGTCGTCGACCAGCTCGCCCGCCTGGCTCAGCATCTCCTCGGTGCGCAGCGGCCGGATCTCGCTGACCGCTCCGACCAGGGTGGTCTTGCCCACGCCGAAACCGCCGGCGACCAGTATCTTCAGCGCCAGTGCGGTCGGTTCGCCGCCGGGGGTGTCGGGGTGCTCAGGGGCCATGGATCACTTCTCTCTCGAGTGCCGGCCGCGGTCGGCAGGGGTACGGGGCGTCGCGTGGTGCGGCTTGCGGCACCCGCGGCTCGGGAACGGGGGCGGGCGCCACGGGACCCGCACGCCCGGGAACAAGGGCGGGCCTCACAGGGCCCGCAGACCGGCGATCACCTCGCGGAGGATGCGTTCGTCGGGCAGGTGCGCGGGCGGCACGGGCCTGCTGACGGTGACACAGCCGCGTTCCACCAGGTCGCCGAGGAGGACCCGGACCACGCCGACGGGCAGGTCCGCGTCCGCGGCGAGTTCGGCGACCGACTGGGTCTCCGGCCGGCACAGCTCGATCAGGGTGCGGTGCTCCGGTCCGAGCGCCGGGTCGTCGATGCCGGGGGCCGCCGGGTCCAGGGTGACCAGGGCGATCAGGTCGAAGTGCACGCCGGTGACGGCGGGTCTGGTGCGTCCGCCGGTCACGGCGTAGGGGCGGACGAGGGGCCCGGCCTCCTGGTCGTACCACTGGCTGCCGGGCTCGCTCGGAAAGCCGGTCGTGTGCTCGGTCATCGGCTCGGGCCGCTGTTCTCTCCTCATCCGGCGGGGGTGGGCCGCGCGCCGACGCGGGGCGCGGTGTACAGGTGCTCGCCGACGCGTTTGACCAGCCGTGCCATCTCGTAGGCGACGAGGCCGATGTCGGCGGTGACGGCGGTGAGGACGGCGAGGCAGGAGCCCTCTCCGGCGGCGGCCACGAAGAGGAAGGCGTCGTCCATCTCCACCATGGTCTGGCGCACTCCGCCGGCCCCGAAGTGCCGGCCCGCTCCCTTGGCGAGGCTGTGGAATCCGGAGGCGACGGCCGCCAGGTGCTCGGCGTCCTCCCGGCCGAGGTCGGTGGAGGCTCCCACGGCGAGCCCGTCGTTGGACAGCACCACGGCGTGCCGGACGTCGGCGACGCGGGACACCATGTCGTCCAGCAGCCAGTCGAGTTCACCGGTCCGCCGGGGGCCTCGCCTGCTCGGGTCCTGGATCATGCGGGGTCTCCTTCACTGCCGTGGTGCTGCCTGTGGGGGCCGGGTGCGCCGCCGCGGCCGGGTCGTCTGCCGCCGCCGCGCACCCAGCCGGCGCGATAGGCGGCCATGCGGTCGCGCACGAGTTCCGGTGTGCGTTCGTCCTCGTCGTGGCGGGCCGGGGCGGGGGTGCCGGTCTGCTGCTCGCGCAGCTGGGGGGCGAGGCTGGCCTGCCGTACGCGGCGCGGGAGGTCGTCGGAGCCGGCCGGCTCCTGGGGCGGACGGTGCAGACGCAAGGGGGCGGCTCCCTGGGACCGGTCCGGAGCGGGGGTGTCGGTGGCGCCGGCCGGGGGTGTCGCGGGGGCCACCAGCGAGGGCCGCCCGTCGGGGGCGGACACGGCACGCTGCCGCGGGAGGTCACCGGACATCCGCGCGTGCGTGTCCCCGTCGCCGGTGACGGCGGTGACGTGCCGGTCCCCTGCGACGCCGCCCTCGACACCGTCGCGCGCACCGCCCGCGAGGGCGGCGACGGGCGTGTCCCTGTCGCCTGCGACGGCGGCGAACGCGCGTTCCTCGGCCGGGCGGGACGGGCGGATCCCGCCCGCGGAGCGGGCTTCGGCGCTGTCGTCGAGCAGGCTGGTGGGCAGCAGGACCACCGCGGTGGTGCCGCCGTACGGGGAGGTCTTCAGGTGCACCTTGATGTCGTGCCGGGCGGCGAGCCTGCTGACCACGAACAGGCCGAGCCGGTCGCTGTCGAACAGGTCGAGCGCCTCCGACTGGGCGATGCGCCGGTTGGCCTCGGCGAGGGACTCCTTGCCCATGCCGAGTCCCCGGTCCTCCACCTCGATGGCGTATCCGTTGCCGACGGGTTCGCCGGTGACCCGCACGCGGGTGTGCGGCGGGGAGAACTGGGCGGCGTTCTCGATGAGTTCGGCGAGCAGGTGGGTGAGGTCGGCGACGGCCGCTCCGACCACGGCGGCCTCCGGCAGCTGGCGCACCTCGACCCGGGCGTAGTCCTCGACCTCGGAGACGGCGGCTCGCACCACGTTGGTGAGGGAGACGGGCATGCGCCAGGCGCGGCCGGGTGCCGCCCCGGAGAGGATGATCAGGCTCTCCGCGTGGCGCCGCATCCGGGTGGTGAGGTGGTCGAGGCGGAACAGGTCGCTCAGCTCGCCCGGGTCGTCGGAGCGGCGCTCCATGCTGTCCAGCAGGCTCAGCTGACGGTGCACCAGGACCTGGCTGCGGCGCGCGAGGTTGACGAAGACCCCGGAGATGCCGCCGGCGAGTTCGGCGCGCTCCACGGCGGCGTGCAGCGCGGCCCGGTGCACGGTGCCGAGGGCCTCGGCGACCTGGCCGGTCTCGTCCTGCGCGGGCGGTCCCGGCGGGGCCTCGGTGTCGATGTCGATCTCCTCGCCGGCCCGGAGCCTGCGCATGGCCTCGGGGAGTTTGCGGCGGGCGATCTCCAGGGCGTCGTTGCGCAGCCGCACCAGTTCGACCACCAGACCGCGGCCGATGCGCACCGAGATGACGAGGGAGGCGGCGACCGCGGCGAGGCCGAAGAGCACGGCGGCGCCCGCCGGGGTGAGCAGTCCGCGGGTGAGCGGGTCGGCGCGGTGGGCGACGCCCCGGCCGGCCTCGTCCTCGATGGACCGCATGCCGTCGCGGACCCGGATGTGGGCGGCGTTCCAGGTGCGGGCGGGTGCCGCCTGGACGGCCCGGGTGCCGGAGCCGGCGGCGAGCACCTTGTCCTCGGTGGCGGCGAGGGCGGCGTAGGCCTCGCCGCGGGCGAGCTCGTCCCAGGCGGTGCGTTCCTGGCCCTTCAGGTCCGCGACGGCGGAGTCGGTGAGGGCGCGGCGCAGTTCGACGGCTCCGGTGAACAGCCGCAGCCGTTCGCCGTCGAGCCGGCCGTTCAGCCGGGCGCCGGCCAGCAGTGCGTCCTCCTGGGCCAGTGCCTCGCCGGCGCGGGAGAACTCCAGCAGGACGCGGGCGTCGGAGCCGAGGTCGGCGTCCCGCAGGCCGGTGAGGGAGCCGACGGCGCCGAGCGCCGCGGCGATGGTGCCGGTGTACCGGTCGTAGGTGGTGCGCCAGGCGGCGTCGCCCTCGCGCACGTCGGTGCGCAGCGGGCGGAGCCGTTCGGCGGCGGAGACGAAGGTCTGGAGCCGGTCGGCGACGGTGCGGGGCAGTTCCTGGCCGTAGGCGACGGTGCCGTTGTCGCCGAGTTTCAGGCGGGCGACGGCCCGGTCGGTGACGCGGGCGCGTTCGGTGAGGTCCTGGTCGGGGACGGAGGAGGCGTCGGAGACGCGGCGCACCGCGGCTGAACGTTCCGCCTGGAGGGCGGCGACGGCCGCGGCGAGCGGGGCACGGACCTTGGCGTCGACGCGCTGGATCTGGCGGAGCTCGGCGATGTCCTGGGCGGTGGTGACCGTGGCGTGGCCCCACAGGGCGAGCAGGGAGACCACGGGCACCATCAGCAGGCAGACGATCTTGGCGCGCACCGTGCGCGGTCCGCTGAGCCTCCGTCCGGCACGGGCGGTCGCCGCGGTGCCCCGCGGGTCCGGGCCTTCGTCGGCGGGCGGTCCGGCGTGGGCGCGCCGGCCGCGCCTGGGCGGCGGGGGCGGCGCTTCGGCGCGGGCCGTGGGGCTCCTACGGGGTGGGCGCATGAACTCCTCGCTCGAGGGTGGTCGGGGCGGACCTCTCGCCGCATCGGCCCGTGCCGCACCGCCGGATGCGGTCCGGTACCGGCGGGGCCCGGTGCGGGCCGGGGGCGGCGGCAGGTGCGGAAGGGTGGGAGGACGGCGGGTCCGGGGTGCGGACAGGACGGGGTCGGACGGTGGGCTGCGGAGGACGGGGGCCGAGGATTCAGGAGGTGGCGGGTTCGACCGGCCGCTGGGCGGAGGCGGAGGCCTCGCGCTCGTTCGCGGTCGGCGACAGGGCGACGAAGGCCGAGGTGATGAACAGGTAGGACCCGAGGCCGACCGCGAGCGGGAAGATGAACTGCATCGCCGTGGCCCCGGACAGCGGGTCCGAGGAGGGCGTGACGCGGACACCGACCGCGAACATTCCGGTGTAGTGCATGCTGGTGACCGCCGCTCCCATGATCAGGGAGGCGACGGTGACCGCGACGGGCGACTTGATGTTGAGCGCCGCCCACAGCGCGGCGGTGGCCGCGACGACCGCGATCAGCACCGACACGCCGACGAGCACCGGGTCGTAGCTCACCTCTCCGTGCAGCCGCACCGCCGCCATGCCCAGGTAGTGCATGCTCGCGACGCCGAGGCCGGTGGTGAGCCCGCCGAGCAGCAGTGCCCGGCCCCGGTCGCGGCTGTAGCCGACGGCGAACACGCCGGCGCAGACGACGAGCATGGCGACCAGCAGGCTGGCGATGGTCAGGGGTACGTCGTAGCGGATCTCGGTGCCGCTGACACCGAAGCCGAGCATGGCCACGAAGTGCATGGTCCAGATGCCGGTGGCGATCGCCGAGGCGGCGGTGATCAGCCAGTTGCGGCGGGAGCGGCCGGTGGCGGCGAGAGCGCGGACGGTGCAGCGCAGCCCGAGGGCGGCGCCGGTACAGGCCATCACGTACGACAGCACGGGGGTAAGCCACCCCAGGGCGGCGTGGTCCAGGTGTCCCATGGCTCCGGGACGCTAGGGGTGCGTGGGCGCACGAAGGGGGCGCGTTTCGAAAGGTGTTGGAATATGACGCCGAAATGCGCCGGAACGATCGCCTCGCGCTCGAACATGCGCACAGCGGCATCCTCCGTACCGGTGAGGGATCATGCGGAGCATGAGCGACGACCACACACGTGTCCAGGAGTTCTTCGCCGCGCGGGCCGCCGACTGGGAGCGGCGCTTTCCCGACGACGGTCCCGCCTACCAGGCGGCGGTCGCCGAACTCGGGCTGCGTCCCGGCGACCGGGTGCTGGACGCCGGCTGCGGCACCGGGCGGGCCCTGCCGCCGCTGCGTGCCGCCGTGGGCCCCTCGGGCGTGGTCATCGGCGCCGACCTCACCCCCGAGATGCTGCACGAGGCGGTCCGCAGAGGCCGGGACCGGGACGGAGCGCTGCTGCTCGCCGACGTCACCGCGCTGCCGCTGCGCTCCGGTTCGCTGGACGCGGTGTTCGGGGCGGGGCTGATCGCCCATCTCCCCCGGCCGGCGGAGAACCTGCGCGAGCTGGCGCGCGTGGTGCGGCCCGGAGGCGTGCTGGCGCTGTTCCATCCCGTCGGGCGGGCGGCGCTCGCGGCGCGCCAGGGACGGCAGATCACTCCGGACGATCTGCGCGCCGAGTCCCGTCTGCGCCCGCTGCTGGCCGGTTCCGGCTGGCGCATGACCTCGTACGCCGACCGGGACGACCGGTTTCTGGCGCTGGCGGTGCGTACGCCCTGAGCGCCCCCGGTCGCCCTCTTCTGCGACGGCGCTTCCAACTCTACGTTGAGGGAGAGGAGATGCCCGGTCGGCGAGGGCAACCGCTCAGCGAGAGGGTGGACCGATGTGGGGCAGGGTTCGCAGGTTCGGCGGCAGGGTGATCGGCAGTCTCCGCACCGAGGAGCGGCCGGCGCGGCGGGAGCGTCCGCACAACCTCTTCGAGGCCGCGGCGGCGTACGTCTCGGCCTGCGCGGAGGACGACCAGGACCGCATCGAGGAGGCGGCGGGCTGGGTGTCGCCCGAGGCGCTGTCGTTCGGGGTCAATGAGCTGGCGTGCCGGGCGGTGATCGCGCTGGCCCGGGAGCGCGACGAGTCCCCGCGGACGGTCGCACGGTCCCTCCTGGGGCTGCCGGCCGTCTGATTCGTCCCCCGGCGCTTGGCCGATTCGCCCCGTCCGGCAGGAAAACTGCAGCTCCGGCAGTGCGGGCCGGGTCGTGACAAGGGGCTCGGGGTCGGCATAGGGTGCGCGCCGATGGACGAACCGATGGGGAGGCTGGGATGGCCGGGACGGACGAGCAAGCCGTCGCCGCCGAGGACGACGCGCTCTATGTGCTCACGGCGGTGCTGCTGACACCGGCGAAGTTCCCGAGTGTGCTGGGCGACGACTACCCGGAGGCCTGCGCGGCGCTCGGTCTGCCTCCCGTGGCCGACGGCTACGGGCTGGTTCTCGGCCAGGACGGCGAGGGCGCCCGGTGGACCGTGGTGGTCGACGACGTCTCCCTGGTCGCGGTCGCGATCGCCTCGTGGGACTGCGGCATGGAGCACGACCTCTCGCCGGACGAGCGCACGGTGGTCACGGCGCTGCCCGGCTGGCCCCTCGCGGTCGCGGTGGCGGCCCCGAACGTGCCCGCGCCGCACGACCCCGACCCGGAGATCGCCGGCCGTGCGCCGCTGGCCCCTCCGGACACCAGCGTCTGGGGCCCGGCCCAACGACGCCTGGGCGCCGACGAGATCGCGCAGCAGTGGGCCACGTGGCGCGAACAGGTCGACGACAGCGTGTTCGTGATGCCGGGCGAGGGCGACGAGGCCGCCGCCGAGGACGCCGGAAGTGCGGCATCCGGCGACTCGGGCGACGCGGACGCCGGAAGTCCGGACGGCGCCGACGGCTCCGGCGACGCCCCCGGCGAGGCACGGCAGCCGCGCCATCCCGGCATCCGGCGGGTCCTGGCCGAGGCGCGCGCGTACATCGACGCGCCGCCGCCGCTCGGACGCATCCGTTCCTCCTTCGCCCCCGGCGGGGCACGCACGCTGCGGGCCGACGGCCCCGGCTGGTCCCTCGTGGCCCGCACGGACGACATCGCCTTCGTCCTGCTCGACGACGAGCCCAACGAAGTGCTCCCGGTGGGCCGCGGAACGGAACTGCCGGCGTTGCTGGAGGCCCTCGACAAGATCGCGGTGCGGCCTCTCTGAGGACGGGAGTGCGGCCTCGCGGCCTCTGCGCCGACGGCGGTGCGGTCTCCCTGAGCACGGCGGCCGATGACGGTGCCCCACCCCACGTGTTGGGACCCGCCACGGTCGGGCACCGGGCCATGTGGTGCCGACCCATCGCTGACAGCCGGACGGGACTCCACCATGGGGCAGCCGCACGCAGCGGCAGCTGCTCTCTTCCCGCGTCCCGCACCTCTCGGAGGCCGTCATGCGCCCGTACCGTGGCGTTCCGCTGCTCGCCCTCGCCCTCACCTCGGTCGCCCTGACCGCTCCGGCTCCCCCCGCCACGGCGGCGGAGGGCCACTGTGACCGCCAGGAGCGCGTCCGGGTGCCGGGCGCGGCCCATCAGCGCAGCGCCTGTCTGGCCGATCTGACCACGACGGGGCTCGCGGGAACCCCGTACACCGACATGGCGGACCAGGCGGGTCTCACGGCCTCGGGCACCCGCTCCCCCTCCGGTGTGCCCGGGGTGCAGATCGACGGCTACTTCCCGGACTCCTCCCGCTTCAACAACACGCACGGCTGGCAGCACGACGCGCAGTTCGTGATCCGGCTGCCGGACCGGTGGAACGGCGGACTGGTCGTCACCGGGGCGCCCGGCACCCGCAAGCAGTACGCCACGGACAAGGCGATCTCCGACCAGGTCCTCGCGCGCGGCTACGCGTATGCCGCGACCGACAAGGGCAACAGCGGAGCCGACTTCTACCGGGACGGCCGCCGGCCCGGCGACGCGATCGCCGAGTGGAACACGCGGACCACCCAGCTCACCCTCGCCGCCCGGAAGGCCGTCGCCCAGCGCTACGGCCACGCCCCGCGCCGCACCTACATCACCGGGATCTCCAACGGCGGCTACCTCACCCGCTGGCAGTTGGAGAACCACCCCGAGCTGTACGACGGCGGGGTCGACTGGGAGGGAGCGCTCTGGACCGCCGACGGACCCAGCCTCCTCACCTCGCTGCCGGTCACGGTGGCCCGCACGCTGGGCGGGGCGCGGGACGAGGACCTGCACGCGGTGGGCTTCGCGCCGGGCTCAAAGTTCCTGTGGCCGTATCACGAGAAGGCGTACTGGGGCCTGACCCAGAAGATCTACCGGGCCGAGTTCGACCCCTCCTACGACCGTGCCTGCCCGGGCCCCTCCGCCGGGAGCACCACGGAGGAGATCCTCGCTCCGTGCGCCTCCGACGCCGCCTACGACTACGCCCGGCGCCCCGCCTCCGTGCATCGCGCGGTGGCCCGGGTGTCGCTGACCGGACGCATCGGCAGGCCGCTGATCACCCTGCACGGCGATCTGGACGCCCTGCTGCCGGAGGCCGCCGACTCCGCCGTCTACGCCCGCATGATCGAGGTGCGCGGGCGGGACGCGCTGCACCGCTACTACACGGTGCAGGGCGGTACGCACGTGGACGGGCTCCACGACACCTACCCGGACCGGCTCCGGCCGATCCTGCCCTGCCACCGTTCGGCCTTCGACGCCCTGGTCGCCTGGGTGGAGCGCGGCGTCCGGCCGCCCGCGGACCACACGATCACCCGGCCCGCGGACGGCGACGTGGTCAACTCCTGCGCGCTGGGAGAAGACGGGACGGCCAAGCGCTAGCGGAGCGTGAGCCGTGCCTGCCCTTCGCGGCTCCTGGCCCCGGGCCGGCGCCTCCTGGACTCTTCCTCCGGCTCCTGCTCAGCGGCCGAGCTCCCGGCGGGAGACGCGGCGGAGCCTGCGCCGCTGGGAGGGGTCCAGGGCGAGGTAGGCCGCGGCGGGGACGCCGAGGATGATCAGAAGGGCGGCCCACCAGGGCAGCCATATGAGCAGGATGAGCCCGGCCGCCACGCCCCCCGCGGCGATCTTCGCGTTCTTCGACATGAGTGTCGCCTCCTTCGCGGCCCTTGCCGCTCTCTGTCGTGAAAACGGCCCCGCGTCGGCGCCGGTTCCTGGCCTCGTCCCTGAGACGACCCTGAAGTACGCCCCCTAGGGCTTCGCTCGGCTGCGTCCCTTCTCCGCCCTCGGCCTTCATAGTGACCCTACTCACCATGCGAGGCACAGGCGGTCGACGCCGGACGTGGTGTACCCTCGGCGGCCCCGACGGCACTAGTCAAATTTGAGGACTCGATCATCACCACGCAGACGGCTCCCTCCGCTCCGCCCTTCTCGTCCTGCGGCCCGCACCCGCATCCGCTCACCCGCTGCTCCGCCGTGTTCCTGCCGGGCGACCCCGCCCGCACCGGCCGCGTCGCCTTCTGGCATCCCGACGGACCGCCGCCACAGGTCCTCGAGCACGACCGGCCCGAGGAGCTGACCGTGATCACGCCCGGTCCGGACGGCGCCGGGCGGAGGACGGTGCCCGCGCTGCTGGTGCCGGTGCGCACCGCTCTGCCCCTGCTCCTCCGCGCGCGCACCTTCGGGCAGGGTCATCGGGCCACCGTCTTCTGGGGTGCGGCCACCCTGCACGCCCTGCATCTGGTGGCCCGCGGGCTGCTGCTGCCCGGACTCTCCCCCACCGATCACGACGCCTGGCGCGTGGGCCCCCTGAGCCCCGAGGACATCGAGGCGGTGCACCGGCTGGCCGCCGCCATGCCGCCCGAGGCCCACGCCGTCCCGGCGGATTCCGGCGGAGCCCGCCACGTCCCCGTGGACGCCGGCGGACTGCTGCGGCTGCCCGCCCCGGCGCGCCTGCTGCGCGCCTTCCTGGACGCGGTCGCCGACTCCCTCCCCCGCACCCCCGCCGCACCTCTGCTCACCGGCACCCCCGCCTACACCGCGCCGGTGCCGCAGCGGCTGCCGGAGCTGCGGGCCTGGGCCGCCGATGTCGCCGCGGGCCATGACGCGGGCGTCCGGCTCTCCCTGCGTATCGAGGTGGACGGGCTCACGGACGACGCGGCGGGCGCGGCCGTGCCGCCCGCCCGTACACCAGACGGGACCATCGGCTCCACCGCCACCGCCGCGGACGGCGCCACCGGCTGCGCGGACGGCGGCCCCAGCTCGCCCCCTGTGACCTTCCGCGCCGTGCTCCAGGTGCACAGCGTCAGCGACCCGGCCCTGGTGTCGGATGCCGCCGATGTCTGGTCCACGGCTCCCGGCGCCACCGGCACCTCCACCGGCACCTGCGGCGGCGCCTTCGGCGCGGCGGAGCGCAGGGACGCCCTGCTGGCCCTGCGCCGGGCGGCCCGCGCCTGGCCGCCGCTGTCGCCCCTGCTGTCGACGACCGTCCCTGACGCGGTGGAGCTCGCCGACGAGGAGGTCGTCGATCTGCTCGGCGAGGGGACGCGGGCGCTGGCCGGTGCGGGCGTGGAGGTGCACTGGCCGAAGGAGCTGACCCGGGGTCTGGTCACCCGCGCGCAGGTCGGCCCCGCCGACGAGGAGCGGAAGTCCGGGCCGGACGGCTTCGGTCAGGGGCCGTCGTTCCTGTCGGCCGAGGCGCTGCTGGCCTTCGACTGGTCGTTCGCCGTCGGCGGGCACAAGATCACCCGGGCGGAGCTGGACCGGCTCGCCGAGGCCGGCCGGCCGGTGGTGCGGCTGCGGGACCAGTGGGTGCTGATCGACCCTCAGGAGATCGAGCGCGCCCGCGCCCGCCGGGCCCGCAAGGTGACGCCGGTCGAGGCGCTCGGCGCGGCGCTGACCGGCTCCGTGGAGGTGGACGGGCGCCGGATCGAGGTCCGTCCGGCCGGGTGGCTGGCGTCGCTGCGCGACCGGCTGGCCGAGCCCGGGGCGCAGGAGCCGGTCGAGCCGCCGGCCGGGCTGGCTGCCCCCCTGCGCGACTACCAGCGGCGCGGACTCGACTGGCTGGCGCGCATGACCTCGCTGGGCCTGGGCTGCTGTCTCGCCGACGACATGGGGCTCGGCAAGACCATCACCCTGATCGCGCTGCATCTGCACCGGCAGAGCGATCCGGCGGCGGCCGGGCCCACGCTGGTGGTCTGCCCGGCGTCGCTGATGGGCAACTGGCAGCGGGAGATCGAGCGGTTCGCGCCCGGCACGGCCGTGCGGCGCTTCCACGGGGCGCGCCGCTGTCTGGACGGCCTGGGGGACGGCGAGTTCGTGCTCACCACGTACGGGACCATGCGTCTGGACGCCGGCCGGCTCGCCGAAGTCGACTGGGGGATGGTGGTCGCCGACGAGGCCCAGCACGTGAAGAACCCGTACGCCTCGACAGCACGTCAGCTGCGGTCCGTCGGCGCCCGGGCCCGGGTGGCGCTCACCGGCACGCCGGTGGAGAACGACCTGACGGAGTTGTGGGCGATCCTCGACTGGACCACGCCGGGCCTGCTCGGCCGGCTCGGCACCTTCCGCAGGCGGTACGCGGACGCCGTGGAGGGGGGCCGGGACCCGGCCGCGGCGGAGCGGCTGGCCAGGCTGGTGCGGCCGTTCCTGCTGCGCCGCCGCAAGTCGGATCCGGGGATCGCCCCGGAGCTGCCGCCGAAGACCGAGACCGATCACGCCGTGTCCCTCACGCAGGAGCAGGCGGGGCTGTACGAGGCCGTGGTGCGCGAGGCACTCGCCGGGATCGCCGAGGCGGACGGGCCGGCGCGCCGGGGACTGATCGTGAAACTGCTGACCGGTCTGAAGCAGATCTGCAATCACCCGGCGCAGTACCTCAAGGAGCCGCGCCCGGTGGTCGCGGGACGCTCCGGCAAGCTGGAGCTGCTGGACGAACTGCTCGACACCGCGCTCGCCGAGCAGGCGGGTGTGCTGGTGTTCACGCAGTACGTGGCGATGGCCGGAATCCTGGAGCGCCACCTGGCCGCGCGGGGCGTTCCGGCTCAGCTCCTGCACGGCGGCACGCCGGTGGCGGCGCGCGAGGAGATGGTGCGGCGTTTCCAGGCGGGCGAGGTGCCGGTGTTCCTGCTGTCGCTCAAGGCGGCCGGCACCGGCCTGAACCTGACCCGCGCCGAGCATGTCGTGCACTACGACCGCTGGTGGAACCCCGCCGTCGAGGCGCAGGCGACGGACCGGGCGTACCGCATCGGCCAGACCCGGCCGGTGCAGGTGCACCGCATCATCGCCGAGGGGACCGTCGAGGACCGCATCGCCGCCCTGCTGGAGAGCAAGCGGGAGCTGGCCGACGCGGTGCTGGGCTCCGGCGAGGCGGCGCTCACCGAACTGACGGACGCGGAGCTGGCGGACCTGGTGGCGCTGCGCGAGGACGAACGAGGGGGACGGCGATGACCCGGAACGACGATGAGCACGGCGGTGAAGGCGCCGACGCGGAGCGGACGTTCGCCGCGCTGCCGCCGGCGCGGGGACGGGCCTTCGCCCTGACCTGGTGGGGGCGCGCCTGGCTGACCGCGCTGGAGAGCACGGCCCTGGACCCGGGTCAGCTCAAGGCGGGCCGCAGGCTCGCGCGGGCGGGCGCGGTCGGCGCGGTGTCCGTGCGGCCGGGCCGCATCACCGCGGTCGTCCAGGACCGCGACGGCACCGGGCACCGGGCGGATGTCCTGCTGCAGCAGCTGACCGACGAGCAGTGGGACCGCTTCGCCGACATGGCGGCCGAACGGGCCGGGCATGTCGCGGCGTTGCTCGACCGGGAGATGCCGACGCACCTCGTGGAGGACGCGGAGCTGGCCGGGGTGGTCCTGCTGCCGGGGCTCGGCGATCTGGAGGCCGAGTGCGACTGCGGGGCCTGGGACCACTGCGGTCACACGGCGGCGCTCTGCTACCAGACGGCCAGGCTCCTGGAGCAGGATCCGTTCGTCCTGCTGCTGATGCGCGGGCGGGGTGAACGCGCCCTGCTGGAGGCGCTGGAGTCGCGCACCGGGACGCCGGGGCCGGACGCAGGCCCGGCAGGAGCCGACGGGGCGCACGGGTCCAACGACATGCGCGGGGCGCACGGAGCGCACGACGGGCACGGGGTGGACGCGGACGAGGCGTTCGCGTCCGGGGCCGTGCTGCCTGCGCTGCCGGACCTTCCCGCACTCCCGGCCGGACCTGGCGCTCCCCCGTCGCTGGACACGGAGACTCCGCCGCCCGCCGGGACCGACCCGGGCGCCTTGGAGTTCCTCGCCGCCCGGACGGCGGCCGAGGCGCACCGGCTGCTCTCGGACGCGCTGCGGGAGGGACAGCGGGGCCGGCTGGAGCACCTGGTACATCCCGCGGCAACCGTCGCCGAGGACGCGGTGCGGCTGGCCGCCGGGGAGCCCGCGCCGGAGGTGGCGGACCGGCTCGCCGAGGGTTCGGGGCGCGGCCGGGAGGGGCTGTCCCTGGCGGTCCGGGCGTGGCAGCAGGGCGGGGCGGAGGCCCTCGAGGTGTTCGACGAGGAGTGGACGCCGGACCGGGACACCCTGGCCCGGGCGCGTGCCGCGCTCGACACCGCCTGGGAGGAGGACGAGCGTCCACCTCTGAAGTCCCGCGCCAACCGGTGGACCGTCGTCGGCGCGCCCGTCCAGCTGCGCCTGGGCAGGGACGGACGCTGGTGGCCTTATCGCAGGGAACGCGGCCGCTGGACCCCGGCGGGGGCGCCCGCCCAGGACCCGGCGACCGCGCTGGCGACGGCGGAGGGTGCCACCGGCCCCTAGGCGGCACGCACGCAGCGCCTCGCCCGGCTGCGCGCGGAACACGCGCGGCGCCCTCGACCGGCTGCGCCGCCGGGTCACCGGGTGGGTGGCGCCGCTTCCGGCCGGAGCGCGCGCGGGTCCCCGGGCCGGGCGCGCCGTCGCCGGCTGGGCTGACGGTGCCGCCGATCCCTCGGCTGCAAGCGCCGCAGGTCCTGGGCACGGCACGTCCCCGGTCCCCGGGCGTGCAGGTCGGCCCGCCCGAGGTGGGCAGGTCGGTGCCCGGGGTGTGCAGGTCAGCGCGCCGCGGCCTCGTCCAGGGACGGGAGCAGGGACTCGAGCCCGCTCGGCAGATGGCTGGGGAAGCCGGAGGGCCACGCCGTCGGGAAGCCGGACGGCAGCTCGGAGGGGAACCCCGACGGCAGCTCGGACGGGAGCTCGCTCGGGAACCCGGAGGGCAGCAGACCGCTGGGGAAGCCGGACGGGAGGTCCAGCGAGGGGCTGGGTGAGTCGGTGGCGGACGGCTCCGTGTCCGGGGAGTCGTCGTCGCCGGTGGCGAACAGCACGATCAGCGACAGGGCCGTGACGGCCACGACCGCCGCGAGCAGCACGAGCAGGACCCGGCGTCCGCCGGGCCCGTGTCCTCCCCCGTCGCCGTGGTCGTGGGGAGGTTCCGGGGGCGGTGCTCCGCCGTGGGAGGGCGGTCCGTAACCGCCGCCCGGAGGCGGCGCATCGCCCGGAGGTCCGGCCGGCGGCTGGGGCGGTACGGGTGGAGTGGCCATGGGCCCCATGGTCCCCGCAGGGGGCGCGCGGCGCGAGCAT
This sequence comes from Streptomyces composti, assembly GCF_012034205.1. Taxonomy (GTDB): domain Bacteria; phylum Actinomycetota; class Actinomycetes; order Streptomycetales; family Streptomycetaceae; genus Streptomyces; species Streptomyces composti. The sequence continues at coordinate 22,369 of NZ_JAATEM010000031.1, read as the reverse complement.
GCCGCGCGGAACGGAGGTGTCACGGGGTGCCGCCGCCCGCATGGGCACGCCCCGGCCGCACGCCCGGCGCACACCCGCCCCGCCGTCCGGGCGACGACCCGTCTCGGGCAACCACCCGTCCGCGCACCCGGGCAGCCGCGCACCAAGCGGCCTGCACCGCCCGCACCGCCCTGCTCCTCGCCGACCGCCCGGGGGTCCCGGTGGCCCCGCCTGCGCCACCACCGCGTCCCCCACTGTCTGTCCGCGAGGCCGTCAACGCGCCGGCACAGCCCGGCCGGCCGCATGACCCCCGCGCACCGGATCTGGCCCGTCCGGACAGCGGCGCGGACCCGTGGGGCGGCACCCGGCGGCCTCCCGTGCCCCGGCCGGACTGCCAGAAGGGACGTCGCGACGACCCACCACCGGATCCTCCCGGGCGCGGTGCTGCCGATGCGCGTCGGCAGCCCCCCCGACGACGGCGTCGTCGCGCGCGCCCCGCAGACGCCCGGGCACCCGCCCGCCCGGCAGCCGGAGCCGGCACGCGACGCACCGAGCCGCTGCGCGCCGCCGGCAGCGCGCCCGGACCGGACATCACCCCACCGGGCCCGGCTCGACATCACCCCACCGGGACCGGCTCGCCGTCCCCGCGCCCCGGACGCCTCGCCCCCGCCCGGCACCGGACCGGACGGGGGCGGACTACAGCAGTCAGCGGCGGCGCGTCACGACAGGGGCCGTGCGGACCCCGCCGGTCAGCCGCGGGCGCCCAGCAGGTGATCCATGGCCAGCTGGTCGAGCCGCTCGAAGGCCATCCCGCGGGCCGCCGCGGCCTCCACGTCGAACTCCTCGAAGGCCGACCGGTCCTCCAGCAGGGCCTGGAGCCCGTCCGCGGCCGTGGGCTGGGCCAGCTCGTCCAGCCGGGCCGCGCGCAGCGCCTCCTGCACCTCGGGGTCGGCACGGAAGGCCGCCGCGCGCTCCTTGAGGATCAGGTAGTTGCGCATGCAGCCGGCGGCCGAGGCCCACACGCCGTCCAGGTCCTCGGTGCGCGGCGGTTTGAAGTCGAAGTGACGCGGGCCGGTGTAACCGGCCGACTCCAGCAGGTCCACCAGCCAGAAGGCGGACCGCACATCGCCCGCGCCGAAGCGCAGATCCTGGTCGTACTTGATGCCGGACTGGCCGTTGAGGTCGATGTGGAAGAGCTTGCCCGCCCACAGCGCCTGGGCGATGCCGTGCGGGAAGTTCAGCCCGGCCATCTGCTCGTGGCCGACCTCCGGGTTCACCCCGTACAGCTCCGGCCGTTCCAGGCGCTCGATGAACGCCAGCGCGTGCCCGACGGTGGGCAGCAGGATGTCGCCGCGCGGCTCGTTCGGCTTGGGCTCGATGGCGAAGCGCAGGTCGTAGCCCTGGGAGGTGACGTACTCGCCGAGGAGGTCGAAGGCCTCCTTCATGCGGTCCAGGGCCACCCGGACGTCCTTGGCCGCGCCGGACTCGGCGCCCTCGCGCCCGCCCCAGGCGACGTACACCTGGGCGCCCAGCTCGACGGCGAGATCGATGTTGCGGATGGTCTTGCGCAGCGCGTAGCGGCGCACGTCGCGGTCGTTGGCGGTGAAGGCGCCGTCCTTGAACACCGGGTGGGTGAAGAGGTTGGTGGTGGCCATCGGCACCTTCATGCCGGTGGCGTCCAGCGCCTGCCGGAACCGCTTGATGTGCTCCTCGCGCTCGCTGTCGCTCGAGCCGAAGGGGATCAAATCGTCGTCGTGGAAGGTGACCCCGTAGGCGCCCAGCTCGGCCAGGCGCCGCACCGTCTCGGCGGGGTCGAGGGCGCGCCGGGTGGCGTCGCCGAAGGGGTCCCGTCCCTGCCAGCCGACGGTCCACAGGCCGAAGGTGAATTTGTCCTCGGGGGTGGGCTGGTGGCTCATGCCGCGGCTCCTTGGGTCGCTGAGGCTATTTCGTCATGGCGATTTACAAATTAGTATGCGGGCGCACTCCTGGGAAGTCACAAGGTGTCCTGTGTCCGTCCGCCCGTGACCCGTCCCGACCGAGCCCGGAAGAGGGAGAGACCGATGTCAGCAGCCGAGGGTCCGCTCGTCGTCGGCGTGGATACGTCCACCCAGTCCACCAAGGCGCTGGTCGTCGACGTGGCCACCGGCAGGGTGGTCGCGAGCGGTCAGGCACCGCACACGGTGACCTCGGGCGCGGGCCGGGAGAGCGATCCGCGCCAGTGGTGGGACGCGTTGTGCGAGGCGCTGCGGCAGTGCGGCGAGCCGGCGCACGAGGCGGCAGCCGTGTCCGTCGGCGGGCAGCAGCACGGTCTGGTCACCCTGGACGAGCGCGGCGAGCCGGTGCGTCCCGCGCTGCTGTGGAACGACGTGCGCTCCGCGCCCCAGGCCGCCCGCCTGGTCGAGGAGCTGGGCGGAGCGAAGTTCTGGGCCGAGCGCACCGGCAGCGTCCCCACCGCCTCCTTCACGGTCACCAAGTGGGCCTGGCTGGCCGAGCACGAGCCGGAGTCGGTCCGCGCCACCCGGGCGGTGCGGCTCCCCCACGACTATCTGACCGAGCGGCTCACCGGAGAGGGCACCACCGACCGGGGGGACGCCTCCGGCACAGGCTGGTGGGCCTCGGCGACCGAGAGGTACGACGAGGAGATCCTCGCCCATGTGGGCCTCGACCCGGCGCTGCTGCCCCGGGTGGTGCGCTCCGGCGAGGTGGCGGGCACCGTCCGCGGCAGCCACGACCTGCCGTTCTCCAGGGGCACCCTGGTGGCGTGCGGCACCGGCGACAACGCCGCGGCGGCCCTGGGCCTGGGGCTGCGGCCCGGCATGCCGGTGATGAGCCTCGGCACCTCGGGCACGGTCTACGCGGTCTCGCGCCGCCGGCCCGCCGACCCCAGCGGGACGGTGGCCGGTTTCGCCGACGCCCGCAACGAGTGGCTGCCGCTGGCCTGCACCCTCAACTGCACGCTCGCCGTGGACCGGGTCGCGGCGCTGCTCGGTCTGGACCGTGAGGCGGTCGAGCCGGGCGGCCGGGTCACCCTGCTGCCGTTCCTCGACGGCGAGCGCACCCCGAACCTCCCGCACGCCTCCGGCCTGCTGTACGGGCTGCGTCACGACACCACCGGCGGGCAGCTGCTGCAGGCCGCCTACGACGGCGCCGTGCACTCGCTGCTGGACGCGCTCGATCTCGTGCTCGACGAGGACGCCGACCCGTCGGCGCCGCTGCTGCTGATCGGCGGCGGGGCGCGCGGCAGGGCCTGGCAGGAGACCGTGCGCCGGCTGTCGGGGCGCCCCGTCCAGGTGCCCGAGGCGAAGGAACTGGTGGCTCTCGGCGCCGCGGCCCAGGCGGCCGGGCTGCTGACCGGGGAGGACCCGGCGGCGGTCGCCCGGCGCTGGAACACTGCGAGGGGGCCGGTCCTCGATCCCGTGGAACGGGACGAGGAGACGCTGGCCCGGATCTCCGGGGTACGCTCCGACGCGGCGCCGCTGCTGGACCGCCCGGCGGACACGGACTGACGGCGCGGACCGGCCCGGACTCCCGACCGGTGAAACGGGAGCGGCACGGACCGCACCGCGCGGCCGCCCCGACGGGCGCCACTGACCGAGGACTGACGGAGGCATGAGCGCACCGCTGCACGACGCACGACCCGCGGCCGGTCCGGGGCGGGCGCTGCCCGACACCCAGCAGGGGATGCGCCGCCGCAACCTGGCGCGGGTGATGCACACCGTCAGCGCCGAGGGGCCGCTGTCCCGCGCCGCCGTCGCCTCACGCATCGGCCTGACCCGCGCCGCGGTGTCCACCCTGGTCGACGAACTGATCCGCTCCGGTCTGCTGGAGGAGCTGGGCCCGGAACGGCCCCGCAGGGTGGGCCGGCCCGGCTCCGCGCTCGCGGTCAGCGGGCACGGTCCTGCGGGCATCGGCGCCGAGGTGGGGGTCGACCATCTCGCCGTCTGCGCGGTGGACCTGCGCGGCGAGGTCCGGGCGCGGGCGGTGCGGCAGACGGCGAACCGGAACCGGCCGCCCGAGCCGGTGATCGCGGAGCTGAGGGAGCTGATCGACCGGGTCGTGGCCGGGGCGGAAGGCGCGGGACTGTGGCCGGCGGGGCTGGCGGTGGCCGTGCCCGGTCTGGTGGCCCGGGACGCCCGGACGGTGGTCCGCGCACCCAACCTCGGCTGGCAGGACACCGACCTCGCCGCCCTGCTGCCCGCGCGGTGGCCGCTGACCGTGGGCAACGAGGCCAACTTCGGCGCGCTGGCCGAGCTCTGGCTCGGCGAGGACGCCCCGCGCGACTTCCTGCATGTGTCGGCGGAGATCGGCATCGGCGCGGCCGTGGTCGTCGACGGGCGGCTGCTGTACGGCAACCGCGGCTTCGCCGGGGAGCTGGGCCATGTCCCGGTCCACCCGGACGGCCCTGCCTGTCCCTGCGGGGGCCGCGGCTGCCTGGAGCAGTACGCAGGCGAGGAGGCGGTGCTGCGGGCGGCGGGCCTGGAGCCCGGCGAGGACCGCGTGGGCCTGCTGGCGGCCCGCGCCGAGCAGGGCGACCGGGCCGTGCGGGAGGCGCTGCGCGAGGCGGGGACCGCGCTCGGCATCGCGCTGACCGGCGCGGTGAATCTGCTCGACCCGCGGAGCGTGGTGCTGGGCGGCGCGCTGGCGGGCCTGGCCCCCTGGCTGCTGCCGTCGCTGCGCTCGGAGCTGGCCCGCCGCACCGCAGGTCCCGCCTGCCCCGTCACGGTCTCCTCGCTGGGCCCGCAGGGGCCGCTGCTCGGCGCGGCGCACTCGGTGGTGCGGGGCGTCCTGGACGACCCGGCCGCCGTGTCCGAACGCGCCTGACGCCCGGCGCTCCGGCCCAGCACGGCCCGCCCGCGCCCTGGTGCGGGTCTACGGCCGGAGGCTGCTGACGATGTCCGCCGTCGCCGTGAGGCCGCTGTGGATGGTGGGGGCGATGCTGGTGCTGGCCAGGTAGAAACCGAGCAGCAGACACACCAGGGCGTGGGAGAACTTCAGCCCGCCGTTGCGCAGGAAGATCACCGCCAGGATCCCGAGCAGCAGCACCACCGAGATGGAAATCGCCATCGTCTACCTCCTCCGCCACGTCCGCTTCGCGGCGTTCGGCCGCAAGTGTGGCGTAGCGGAGGGTTCGTCCGGGCAGCTGAGGTGTCCTCCGAACGTGTGGTGTCCGCGCCGACGCTATGCCGGACGGCGGGAGTCCAGGAACGATTCCAGGCCCGCCAGGTCGTCGGTGTTGAGGAAGTCGACGCCCGCGTCGGCCAGTTCGCGCCACACCGCCTCGCGCTCGGGGCCCGGCAGGTCCGGGGTGGCCCAGAAGCGCACCTTCTGGCCGCGGACGTGGGCGGTGCGCACGATCTGCCGCAGCTTCGCCCGCTCGGCCTCCGGGAAGGCGCCGGACCCGAGCCAGGTGAAGTGCAGTGACCAGTTGTCGCTGATCAACGGTACGAGGGAGGCCGGCGCCGGGCCGCCGAGGTCGGCCAGCCGGCCGTCGTAGAAGGCGCGGCGCACCCGCTGCGCCTCCATCGGCAGCCGGGCGGCACGGTCGCCCGAGACGACGGCGGTGACCGGCCCGGGCAGCACCCGGCCGTGCGCGTACGTGGTGAACAGGTGCCGGTAGCGGCGCAGTCGGCGGTCCAGTTCGAGGTAGGTGGACGAGCCCTCGGTCTTGATGTCGATGAGCAGCTGGAGCGGCGTGCGGTGCCCTCGGTAGACCGCGCCGCGGTTGGCGCGCACCCGGGCGGCCAGGGGCTCGAGGTACAGGGACTCCAGGGTGCGGGACGGGTCGAGGTCCACGGGGTCGTGGGCGACGAGGAGTTGGCCGCCGCCCAGGAAGATGTCGGCCTCGACACTGCCGAAGCGGTGGTCGAGGGCGTCGAACAGGGGCCGGGGATGCTCGTAGTCGTTGTGGGCGTGGGCGCGCCACAACGGGCGTGCCCGGTGGTGCCGTTCACCGGCGAGCGCCTGGGTGGCGGGCAGTGCGAAGGAACCGGCGAGGGCGGCGCCGAGGGTGGTGAGGGCTCTGCGGCGGGTGGTGAGGGCCATGCTCTGCCTCCCTGGAAGGGCCTGCGGGACCTCAGGGGAGTATGCGGGGCGCAGGGCGCCGAACAGCAGAGCCGTACGCGGAGTTGGCCGATCCGCCGCCGGGTGTTCACCTCACCGGCACAGGGACCGCACGACGGGAGGACGGAGGCGCCGCAACGGGAACGAACGGGAACGTCCGGAGCCCGCCCCCCGAGAGGGGACGGACTCCGGACGGGGACGGGCTCGGCTCTCCGCCCGTGCAGGCGGAACAGGCTCGGTCCGAATCCGCCGGCGGGTCAGGGCGCCCGCAGGTCGACGAGTTCGGCCAGCGCCGCGCGGTGGGCGCCCGCCGTGCCGTAGGCGATCGAGTCGGCCTTGGCGCGCTTGAGGTAGAGGTGGACCGGGTGTTCCCAGGTCATACCGATGCCGCCGTGCAGTTGCAGGGCCTCCTCGGCAGCGTGGACGGCCGCCGGCGCCGCGTAGGCCTGGGCCACGGCGACCGAGACATCGGTGTCCGCGCCGGTCGCCAGGGCGTCGGCGGCGGCCCGTGCGGCGGCGCGGAGGTTGACGACCTCCAGCCACAGCCGGGCGAGCCGGTGCTTGAGCGCCTGGAAGCCGCCGACCGGGCGGTTGAACTGCTTGCGGTCCTTCAGGTAGCGGACGGTCTCGGTCAGCGTCCAGTCGGCGAGCCCCAGTTGCTCGGAGGCCAGCAGTCCGGCACCGGCCCGCAGGGCGCGCCGGACGGCGGGCCCTGCGTCACCGATCCGGCGGCCGGGGGCGGCGTCGAGCCGCACCTCGGCGAGGGGGCGGGTGAGGTCGAGGGAGGTCTGCGGGGTGATGGCGGCCGCGTCGGCGTCCACCGCGTACAGCCCGCCGTCGTCCGCCGGGACCAGCAGCACGTCGGCGACCGCGGCGTCCGCGACACCGGTCACCGTGCCGCTCAGCGTCCCGTTCTCCGCCCGGACGGAGGTGAAGGCACCCCCGGCGGCGGTGTGCAGACCGACGGCGAGCGCTCCGGTCTTGCGGGCGGAGGCCAGATCGCCGAGGAGCTCCTGCCCCACGGTGTCCCCGTCGCAGGCGAGCAGGGCCTCGGTGGCCACGACCGCGCTGGTGAGGTACGGCACCGGAGCGACGGCACGGCCGAGCTCCTCCAGGACGACGGCGGCCTCCCGGTGGGTGGCGCCCTGGCCGCCCCGGTCCTCGGGGACGAGCAGCCCGGCGAGGCCCATGCCGTCGGCGAGCTCCTTCCACAGCGACAGGTCGTGCGGGGTGTCGGTCTCGGCGCGGGCGAGCACGCCCGCCGCGTCGCAGTGGTCCGTGAGCAGGTCACGGACGGCGCCGCGCAGCGCCTCTTCCTCCTCCGAGTACAGAAGGTCCGGCTGTGTGCTCATCGGGCGAGGTCCTTCCAGGCGACGTCCTTGTCGGTGCGCGGCTCGGCCGGCAGGCCGAGGACGCGCTCGGCGACGATGTTCAGCAGGACCTCGCTGGTCCCGCCCTCGATGCTGTTGCCCTTGGCGCGCAGGTAGCGGTATCCCGCCTCGCGGCCGGTGAAGTCGACCTTCTCGGGGCGGCGCATGGTCCAGTCGTCGTACAGCAGCCCCTCGGCGCCGAGCAGTTCCACCTCCAGTCCGCTGATCTCCTGGTTGAGGCGGGCGAAGCCGAGCTTCATCCCGGCGCCCTCGGGTCCGGGCTGTCCGGCGACCAGCTGCTGGCGCAGGCGTTCGCCGGTGAGGCGGGCGACCTCGGCGTCCACCCAGAGCTTCAGCAACCGCTGGTGCAGCTCGTGGGTGCGCAGTTCGGGCCGCTCCCGCCATGTCCGGGAGACGGGGCCGATCATGCCGCCCTCGCGGGGCAGCCGCATGCCGCCGATGGCGACGCGCTCGTTGTTCAGCGTGGTCTGGGCGACGCGCCAGCCGTCACCGACCTCGCCGAGGCGGTGCGAGTCGGGGATGCGGACGTCGGTGAGGAAGACCTCGTTGAACTCGGCCTCGCCGGTGATCTGGCGCAGCGGGCGCACCTCGACGCCGGGGTCGGTCATGTCGCACAGGAAGTAGGTGATGCCCTTGTGCTTGGGCACGTCCGGGTCGGTGCGGGCGATGAGGATGGCCCACCGGGCGACATGGGCGCTGGACGTCCACACCTTCTGCCCGTTGACCACCCAGTCGTCGCCCTCGCGGACCGCGCGGGTGCCGAGGGCGGCCAGATCGGATCCGGCCCCGGGCTCGCTGAACAGCTGGCACCAGACTTCCTCCCCGGTCCACAGCGGCTTCAGGAAGCGGCGCTTCTGCTCCTCGGTGCCGTACTGGAGGATGGTCGGCGCGGCCATGCCGAGGCCGATGCCGATGCGGCGGGGGTCGTTGTCGGGTGCTCCGGCGGCCTCCAGCTCGGCGTCCACGACGGCCTGGAGCGCGCGGGGGGCGCCGAGGCCGCCGAGCCCCTCGGGGAAGTGCACCCAGGCGAGTCCGGCGTCGAAGCGGGCCCGCAGGAAGTCGAGGCGGCCGGTGGCGGCGGGCGGGTGCGCCGCCAGGAACTCCCGGGTGCGGCGGCGCAGTTCGGAGGCGTCGGTCATGCTGCGGCTCCGTTCTCCGGCGAGGGCAGCACGGTGACGCGCCCGGTGGTGGCGCCGTCGGCGACGCGCTGGACGGCATCGGCGGCGGCCGCGAGCGGGACGCGCTCGCTGACCAGCGGCTTGACGGCGCCACGTGCGGCCAGTTCGACGAGCTGCTCGTGGCAGTGCTGGACCAGCTTCGGGTTCTTGGTGTTGTACAGACCCCAGTGCAGGCCGAGGATCGAGTAGTTCTTGATCAGGGCGTGGTTGAGCGCGGGGCTGGGGATCTCGCCGCCGGCGAAGCCGACGACCACGATCCGGCCCTCGAAGGCGACGGTCTTGGCGGACTGGGCGTAGGCCTGGCCGCCCACCGGGTCGTAGATCACGTCGGCGCCGCGGCCCCCGGTGGCCTCCTTCACGGCGGCCACCACGTCCTGCTCGCGCCGGTCGATCACCACGTCGCAGCCCAGCTCGCGGGCCACCTCGGCCTTGCGGGCGCCGCCGACGACGCCGATGACGGTGGCGCCGGCCGCCTTGCCGAGCTGCACGGCCGCGCTGCCGACGCCGCCGGCCGCGGCGTGGACGAGCAGCGTCTCCCCCGCCTCGAGGCGGGCCCGGCGGTGCAGGCCGAACCAGCTGGTCTGGTAGCCGATGTGCAGGGCCGCCGCCTCGGCGTCGTCCAGCGCGTCGGGGGCGGGCAGCAGCGCCCTGGCGTCGGCGACGGCGTACTCGGCGAAGCCGCCGTGGGGCAGTGCCGGATTGGCGATCACGCGGCGGCCGTCCTCGGTCTCGCCGCAGATCTCCACGCCCGGGGTGAACGGCAGGGGCGGTTTGGTCTGGTACAGGCCCCGGCACATCAGCGCGTCGGGGAAGTTGATGCTGGCGGCGCGCACCTTCAGCAGGACCTGCCCCTCGCCGGGGACCGGCTGCTCGACGTCCGCGAGGCGCATCACCTCACCCGGCTCACCGTTCTCGTGCACTTGCCATGCCTGCATGCGGGCCTCCACGGGGGGACTGCTTCGTCGGACCGGGTCGGTTGGCATACTAAGCGGTCGCTTGCCCGTGAGGGAACAGTCCGCGGCATCTTCGGCGACCGGCCGGGGCTTCACAGGCGGGCGGATCGGGTCACCCCCGCCGCCGGGCCGGGCCGCCCCCGGCCACCGGGACCGGTCCGGTCCCGGCCGCGTGGTCACGCCGATCCCGGCCCTGCGGCCGTGCGGAGGGGTCACGCCGATCCCGGCCCTGCGGTCAGGCGGATGCCGGCCCGGCGGTCAGGCCGGCTTCGGCCGCGCCCGCACATGCATCCGCTCGCCCTGCGGCCCGAACAGGCTGAGGAACTCCACCGGCCCCTCCCCCGTCGACCCGAACCAGTGCGGCACACGCGTGTCGAACTCCGCCGCCTCGCCCGCCGTCATCACCACGTCGTGCCCACCGAGCACCACCCGCAGCCGCCCGGAGAGCACATACAGCCACTCGTAGCCCTCATGGGTGCGCGGCTCGGGCTCCTCGGTGCTCTGCGGCACCAGCACCTTGAACGCCTGGAGTCCCCCGGGCTGCCGGGTGAGCGGCCAGTAGGTGCGACCGTGCCGCACCAGCGGCTTTGCCCGCACCCTCGGATCCCCCACCGGGGGCGCGCCGACCAGCTCGTCCAGCGCCACCTGGTGCGCCCGCGCGATCGGCAGCAGCAGCTCCAGGCTGGGCCTGCGCCGCCCGGACTCCAGCCGCGACAGGGTGCTCACGGAGATCCCGGTCGCCTCGGACAGCGCGGCCAGCGTCACCTCCCGCTCCTTGCGGATCCGGCGCAGCCGGGGGCCCACGTTGGCGAGAACGTCGTCCGTCTCGTCCGTCGTCGTCATGCCGGACATTGCAGTTCCGGCAAAGATGTTTGTCAACGCGGCAGGTGCCGGGCGACCGTCGGGCGTGGAGGTGGTCGACATGACCGACAGCAGGACATCGACAGGGCACCCCGCCGGGCGGTACGACGTGGTCGTCGTCGGAGGCGGCGCGGCCGGGCTGTCCGCCGCACTGGTGCTGGGCCGGGCCCGGCGCCGGACGCTGGTGGTGGACGCCGGGGAGCCGCGCAACGCGCCCTCGGCGCACATGCAGGGCTATCTGTCGCGGGACGGCATGTCCCCGGCCGGGTTCCTCGCGGTGGGCCGGGAGGAGATCGCACGCTACGGGGTCGAGCTGGTGCGGGGCCGGGTGACGGACGTGGCGCGGGGCGAGGACTTCGCCGTCTCCCTGGAGGACGGGCGCGAGGTGCGCGCCCGGCGCCTGATCGTCGCCACGGGGCTGCGGGACGAGCTGCCCGGCGTCCCCGGTGTCGCCGAGCGGTTCGGCCGGGACGTGCTGCACTGCCCGTTCTGCCACGGCTGGGAGGTCCGGGACGAGCCGTTCGGCGTGCTGGCGTCCACCCCGGCCGGCGTGCACCAGGCCCTCATGGTGTCCCAGTGGTCGAAGGACGTGACGTTCTTCCTGCACGCGGTCGCCGAGGAGGACCTGACCGACCAGGACCGGCGCAGGCTGTCCGCCGCCGGAGTGAGGGTGGTGCCCGGCGAGATCACCGAGCTCGTCGTCGACGACGACCGGCTCACCGGCGTGCGCCTCGCCGACGGCTCCTTCCACGCCCGGTCCGTCCTCTACGTCGCCCCGCGCCCCGTCCCGCGGACGGGCCTGCTGGAGCAGCTGGGCGCGCAGCTGGACGAGACCCCGTTCGGCGCGTACCCGGTGGTCGACGCCACGGGCCTGACCTCGGTGCCGGGCGTCTGGGCGGCGGGCAACGCGATCGGCTTCGCCGAGCAGGTGATCCACGCGGCGAGCGGCGGGTACCGGGCCGCGGCGGCCGTCGTGGGCGACCTGCTGATGAGCGAACTGGACGCCGCGGCCGGATGACCCGGCCGCCGGGGAGCGGACCAGGGCCGGACAGCCGGCCGGATCCCGGGGCACCGCCCGGGTGTGGAGCCCACACCTCCGGTGCACCATGGCTGCATGCTGCTGTCCCGGCTGGCCCGTGTGTCCCAGGAGGTCGCTGCCACCTCGGCGCGGTCCCGGAAGATCGCTCTGCTCGCCGAGCTGTTCCGGGAGGCGGAGCCGGAGGACGCGCGCATCGTCATCCCGTATCTCGCCGGCAGGCTGCCCCAGGGAAGGCTCGGGGTGGGGTGGAAGGTACTGAGCCGACCGGTGCCTCCCGCCGCCGAGCCGACGCTGACCGTGCGTGAGGTCGACGCGCTGCTCGGCGCCCTGGGGAAGGTGTCGGGGCCGGGGTCGCAGGCCGAGCGGGCCCGGCTGGTCGGGGAGTTGCTCGGGGCGGCGACCGAGGAGGAGCAGCGCTTCCTGTTCGGGCTGATCACCGGCGAGGTGCGGCAGGGTGCGCTGGACGCGGTCGCCGTGGAGGGGCTGGCCCGGGCCACTCGGGCGCCGTCGGACGCCGTGCGGCGGGCGGTGATGCTGGCGGGTTCGCTGCAGGAGGTGGCGGAGGCGCTGCTGTCGGAGGGGCCGGGGGCGCTGGAGCGGTTCCGGCTCACCGTCGGCCGGCCGGTGCTGCCGATGCTGGCGCACAGCGCCTCCTCGGTGGCCGAGGCGGTGGAGAAGCTGGGCACCTGCGCGGTGGAGGAGAAGCTGGACGGCATCCGGGTGCAGGTGCACCGCGACGGCGACACCGTGCGGGTGCACACCCGGACCCTGGACGACATCACCGACCGTCTGCCGGAAGTGACCCGGGCGGCACGGGAGTTGCCGGGCGAGCGGTTCATCCTGGACGGCGAGGTGATCTCCTTCGACGCCGGTGGCCGGCCCCGCTCGTTCCAGGAGACCGCGGGACGGGTCGGCTCGCGCGTGGATGTCGCCACCGTCGCCCGCGAGGTGCCCGTCTCCCCCGTCTTCTTCGACGCGCTGAGCGTCGACGGCCGCGACCTGCTGGACCTTCCGTTCACCGAGCGGCACGCCGAGCTGGCCCGGCTGGTTCCGGAACCGATGCGGGTGCGGCGCACGGTGGTGTCGGGACCGGACGACGTGGCGACCGCGGAGAGCTTCCTCGCCGAGACCCTGGAACGCGGCCACGAGGGCGTGGTGGTCAAGAGCCTCGACGCCCCCTACAGCGCGGGCCGGCGCGGCGCCTCCTGGCTGAAGGTCAAACCCGTGCACACGCTGGACCTGGTGGTGCTGGCCGCCGAGTGGGGCCACGGCCGCCGCACCGGGAAGCTGTCCAATCTGCACCTGGGCGCCCGCACCGCCGACGGCGGCTACGCGATGCTCGGCAAGACCTTCAAGGGCATGACCGACAAGATGCTGGCCTGGCAGACCGAACGGCTGCGCGAGCTGGCCGTCGAGGAGGACGGGTACGTGGTCAGGGTGCGTCCCGAACTCGTCGTGGAGATCGCCTACGACGGCCTGCAGCGCTCCACACGCTACCCGGCCGGTGTCACCCTGCGCTTCGCGCGCGTGGTGCGCTACCGCGAGGACAAGCGCCCGGAGGAGGCGGACACGGTGGAGACGGTGCTCGCCGCCCATCCCCGGGTGCGGCCGTGACAGGCGCCCGCAGCGCCGGCCTGCTGGTGTTCCGGCGCACCGGCGGGGGCCTCGAGGTGCTGCTCGGTCACATGGGCGGCCCGTTCTTCGCCCGCCGGGAGGCCGGTGCCTGGACGGTGATCAAGGGCGAGTACGCGTCGGACGAGCCGGCCTGGGAGGCGGCCCGCAGGGAGTTCGAGGAGGAGCTGGGCCTCCCCCCGCCGGACGGGGAGGCGATCCCGCTGGGCGAGGTGCGCCAGTCCGGCGGCAAGGTGGTGACGGCGTGGGCCGTGGAGGGGGACGTCGACCCGGAGGCGATCGTGCCGGGGACGTTCGAGATGGAGTGGCCGCCGCGGTCGGGGCGGACGCAGGAGTTCCCGGAGCTGGACCGGGTGGCGTGGTTCGGGCTGGACCGGGCGCGTGAGGTGATCGTCAAGGCGCAGACGGCGTTTCTCGACCGCTTGGCGGAGCACTCGCTCTGAGGAGCCCTCCCGCGTTGCGCCGCCCCCGGCCGCGCGGGAAGGTCGAAGCAAGCCCGTGCCCCCAGGGAGGTCCGCGATGCCCATCGCAACGGTGAATCCGGCGACCGGCGAGACGCTCAAGACGTACGAGGCCATGGGCGAGGAGGAGATCGAGCGCCGGCTCCAGCTCGCCGAGGCCACCTTCCGTACGTACCGGACGACGAGCTTCGAGGAGCGGTCCGCACTGCTGCGCCGCGCCGCCGACCTGCTCGACGAGGACAACGAGAGCGTCGCCCGGGTGATGACCACCGAGATGGGCAAGCCGCTGAAGCAGGCCCGCGCGGAGGCCGCCAAGTGCGCCAAGGCCATGCGCTGGTACGCCGACCGCGCCGCCTCGCTGCTCGCCGACGAGGAGCCCGACGCCGCCGACGTGCGGGACTCCGGCGCCTCGCGGGTCGTGGTGCGCTACCGGCCGCTGGGTCCGGTGCTCGCGGTGATGCCGTGGAACTTCCCGCTGTGGCAGGTGGTGCGGTTCGCCGCGCCCGCGCTGATGGCGGGCAACGTGGGCCTGCTCAAGCACGCCTCGAACGTGCCGGAGACCGCCCTGTACCTGGAGGACCTGTTCCACCGCGCGGGCTTCACCGAGGGCTGCTTCCAGACGCTGCTCATCGGCTCCGGCGCGGTCGACGAGATCCTGCGGGACGACCGGGTCAAGGCGGCCACGCTCACCGGCAGCGAGCCCGCCGGGCGGGCGGTGGCGTCCACCGCCGGGGAGATGATCAAGAAGACGGTGCTGGAGCTGGGCGGCAGCGACCCCTACGTGGTGATGCCCTCCGCCGACCTGGACCGGGCCGTTCGGGTGGCGGTCACCGCGCGGGTGCAGAACAACGGGCAGTCCTGCATCGCCGCCAAGCGCTTCATCGTGCACACGGACGTCTACGACGCCTTCGCCGAGCGCTTCACGGAGGGCATGAAGGCGCTGAGGGTCGGCGACCCGATGGAGGAGGAGACCGACGTCGGGCCGCTGGCGACCGAACAGGGGCGCAGCGATCTGGAGGAGCTGGTCGACGACGCGGTGCGCGCCGGAGCGGAGGTGCTGTGCGGCGGCGAGCGCCCCGAGGGCCCGGGCTGGTACTACCCGCCGACGGTGCTGTCCGGGATCGACCGGGAGATGCGCATCCACCGGGAGGAGGCGTTCGGGCCGGTGGCGACGCTCTACCGCGCCGCGGACCTGGCCGAGGCGGTGCTGATCGCCAACGACACCCCGTTCGGGCTGAGTTCGAACGTCTGGACGCGGGACGAGGCCGAGGCCGAGGAGTTCGCACGGGACCTGGAGGCGGGCGGCGTCTTCATCAACGGCATGACGGCCTCTCACCCGGCCCTCCCGTTCGGCGGGGTGAAGCGGTCCGGCTACGGGCGTGAGCTGTCCGGGCACGGAATCCGGGAGTTCTGCAACATCACCACGGTTTGGCAGGTTGCGTGAGGCTTCCGGGGCTACGATCCGATCTGTGAACCGCGAAGTGACTCTGCCTCTGATCGTCGACGACCGCGGGAAACTGCAGGTGGCCGCGGCCGATGTCAGCAAGCTGCTGCGGACGGTGGGCGGCCGCTGGGTGCGGCTGGTCGAGGACGGGGAGCAAGGGCTCGACGAGGACACGGTGGCCGCGCTCACCATCGAGCTGGCCAAGCTGGCCGACCGGATCGACGTGGCCTGCATCGCGCACAGCAGCGGACGCACGCCGTGATCCGCGGCGCGTGGCGGTGCCGGCGCACGGGGCGCCGGCGGGGCAGCCGGGCGGGATGCCGGAGGGCCCGGCCGGACCGGGCCGCCGGAGGGTCCGGCGGAGCGCTCCGCCGGCGGATCCGCTAGGCGGACCGCTGCAGGGTCCGCCAGAACAGCGCCTCGTAGCTCTGCAGCAGATGCCCGTAGGAGCGGGCCCGCCTCTCGTCCAGACGGCCCGTGTCCAGGGCCGCCTGGACGGCGTTCTCGGCCGTGCGCTCCAGGTCCGGGGCCGGTTCGGCGAAGAAGTCGAAGAAGGCGCACGCCTCGTCGGTGAAGCCGTAGTGGGTGCGCAGGGCGCCGGCGATGGTGGCGCAGTAGCCGCCCCACGCCGAGAAGTTGGCGGTGACGGCCAGCACCGCGTCGGCCGGGGCGGCGTTCAGGGCCAGCCAGGCCACATAGGCGGGGTAGGCCTGGCAGCCCGGCAGCGGAGTGTACGCCGAGGCGCGGGCCTCGTCGACTCCGCAGGCCGCGGCGAAGGCCGCCAGCCGCTTCCCGGCGATCGCCTCTCCCTCGGCCAGTGCGGTGAAGCAGGCGTCGGCCTCCGGCTCGGCCGAGGAGCGCAGGGCCAGCTGGAGGAAGGCGCGCCGGTCGGCCGGGATCACCCTCATCTGCTCCAGGGCGAGCGTCGCCAGCACCTCCCGGTCCGCCTCACCGGAAGCGATCAGCGGAACCAGCGGGTTGGACCGCGGGTCGGGCGCGAGCTCGGCGGTGATCGTCCTCAGCAGTTCCCGGGCCGTACGTGTCATCGCGTCCTCCGTGGCGTCGCTTTTCCCCTGAGATGTGCCCGGGGTCCGGCCGGGGGCAACCCGGCCGGAGGGGGGAACGCCGGAGCGCCGGCACGGGAACGGCCCCTCCCGGTGGACGGGAGGGGCCGCGGCCGTGGGGGCGGGCCGTTCGGTGGAGCGGCCGGCGGACCCCGCGGGGGTGTGCGGGCCGGCCGGGCGGGTCAGCGGATCGGCATGCCCGAGAGGGTGCGGGCGATGACCAGGCGCTGGATCTCGCTGGTGCCCTCGAAGATGGTGTAGATCGCGGCGTCGCGGTGCATGCGCTCCACCGGGTACTCGCGGGTGTAGCCGTTGCCGCCGAGGATCTGGATGGCCTGGGCGGTCACCTTCTTCGCCGTCTCGCTGGCGAAGAGCTTGGACATCGAGCCCTCGGCCGCGGTGAACGGCTTGCCGTTGATCGCCATCCAGGAGGCCCGCCAGACCAGCAGGCGGGCGGCGTCGATCTGGGTGCGCATGTCGGCGAGCTGGAAGGCGACGCCCTGGTTGTCGATGATCGGGCGGCCGAACTGCTCGCGGGTCTGCGCGTACTCCAGGGCCACCTCGTAGGCGGCGCGGGCCGTGCCCACCGCCATCGCGCCGACCGCGGGGCGGGAGGCCTCGAAGGTGGCCATCGCGGCGTTCTTGACGCGCTCGCCGCCCTTCCTGGCCTTCTCCCGGGCGCGGGCGAGCCGCTCGTCCAGCTTGTCCTTGCCGCCGAGCAGGCAGGAGCCGGGCACGCGCACGTTGTCCAGGATGACCTCGGCCGTGTGCGAGGCGCGGATGCCGTGCTTCTTGAACTTCTGGCCCTGGGACAGGCCGGGGGTGTTCGGCGGGATGATGAAGGAGGCGTGGCCCTTGGAGCCGAGCTCGGGGTCGACGACCGCGACCACCACGTGCACGTTGGCGATGCCGCCGTTGGTCGCCCAGGTCTTGGTGCCGTTGATCACCCACTCGTCCTTGGCCTCGTCGTAGACGGCGCGGGTGCGCATGGAGGCGACGTCGGAGCCGGCGTCGGGCTCGGAGGAGCAGAAGGCGGCCACCTTGACATCGTTGGCGTCGCCGTACATCTGGGGGATCCAGGTGCCGATCTGCTCCTCGGTGCCGTTGGCGAGGACGCCCACGGCGGCGAGGCCGGTGCCGACGATGGACAGGGCGATGCCCGCGTCGCCCCAGAACAGCTCCTCCATCGCCATGGGGATGCCGAGACCGGTCGGGTCGAAGTACTGCTGCGCGTAGAAGTCCAGGGAGTAGATTCCCACCTTGGCGGCCTCCTGGATGACCGGCCAGGGAGTCTCCTCACGCTCGTCCCATTCGGCGGCCGCGGGGCGGATGACGTCGGCGGCGAAGCCGTGCAGCCAGTCCCGCACCTCCTTCTGTTCGTCGTTGAGCTCCATGGTGAACTCGGCCATGTCCCCTCCAGCGGCGGCGCACGTGCATGTTACTTGCGGTAACCGCAGTCTGTTACCGGCGGGTAGGAAAAGTCAACTCCCGAGGACAGGTCGGCATCCCCGTTCGACGGACCGGACAAGGGCAGTGCTACTTTGCGCAGGCGTCACCGAACCAGCACGGGTGGGGAGAGCTCATGGACACCACACAGCGGACCGATCAGCAGCGGGCCGCCGACCGCCGCCGGCGCGAGCTGCTGGAGGCCGCCGACCGGGTGGTGCTGCGCGACGGCCCGCAGGCGTCGATGAACGCGATCGCCGCGGAGGCGGGGATCACCAAGCCCATCCTGTACCGGCACTTCGGCGACAAGGGCGGCCTGTACGCGGCACTGGCCAAGCGGCACACCGACGCCCTGCTCGACTCGCTGCGCGCCGCGCTGGACGCGCCGGCCGACCGGCGGGAGCGGGTGGAGAACACGCTCGACACCTATCTCGCGGCGATCGAGGCACGGCCGCAGGTGTACCGGTTCCTGATGCACCCGGCCGAGGGGTCGTCCGGGGACCAGGGCTTCGACGTCGGCAAGCACTCGGCGCCCCTGCTGCGCCGCATGGGCGAGGAACTGGCGCAGGTGATCGAGGAGCGCGTCGACCTCGGGCCGGACTCGCAGCAGCTGGCCCGCGTCTGGGGTCACGGGATCGTCGGGATGATGCACGCGGCGGGCGACTGGTGGCTGGGCGAACGCCCCTGCTCCCGCGCCGAGTTGGTGCGCAGCCTCGCCGACCTCCTCTGGGGCCGCCTGGCCGCCGCCGGGGACAGACTCGGCGGCCCGGGCTTCTGACCCCGCCGAGCCCCGCGCGGGCCCGGGACTCCGGCTAGGCGGCATACGCCGCGCCGCCCGGACGGCCCGGTCGGCTCACCCGCCCCGGCCCCATGAGGTGTCCCGGCCCCAGGAGGTGCGGGAGATCCGGCGCGCCAGCCGGCGGCGGCGCCAGCCGCTGAGGTGGTCGGCGTAGACCCGGCCCTCGAGGTGGTCGGACTCGTGCTGCAGACAGCGGGCGAACCAGCCGGTGCCGTGCACCGTGACAGGCTCGCCGGTCTTCGTCACGCCCTCGATCACCGCGTGGTCGTGGCGTTCGGTGCCCGCCTCCAGGCCCGGCAGGGACAGGCAGCCCTCCGGGCCGCGGACCGTCACGCCGTCCAGCTCCACCAGGCGCGGGTTGACCACGTGCCCGAGGTGCCGCTCGTCCTCGTCGTCGGGGCAGTCGTAGACGAACACCCGCAGCGGCACCCCGATCTGGTTCGCCGCCAGGCCCACCCCCCGCGCCGCGTACATGGTGGCGAACAAGTCCTCCACCAGCCGGCCGAGTTCCGGACCGAACTCCGTGACCTCCCGGCACGGCGTGTGCAGGACAGGGTCGCCGAGCAGGGTGAGGGGGCGCACGCGTCCGTGGACGCCGGGGATGGGGCCGTGTCGCATGGCGGTCAGGGTACGGTCCTCGCACCGGCGCCCGTCACAACCGGGAGCCATGGTTCTGGGCCGCCAAAGGATCTCGATAGGCTGAGGCCCACACCACGTGGCCGTCAGGCACAAGGCGCGGCGCGTACGCAAGGAGGATCGAGAACTGATGGCAGGCAACTCGGACCCGCTCACGCCGCGGGCCAAGCTGGCCGTGACCGCGGGCAAGGCGGTCGCAGCGGCATCCCGCGCCGCCGGGCGCGGCAGCGGTTCGGTGATCGGTGGCCGGGTGGCGCTGAAACTCGATCCCGATCTTCTCGCGCGACTGGCGCAGAACCTGGACTGCGTTCTCGTCTCGGCGACCAACGGCAAGACCACCACGACCCGGCTGATCGCCGAGGCGCTGCGCGCCGCCGGTCCCGTGGTCTCCAACGCGCTCGGCGCCAACATGCCCGCCGGCATCACCTCCGCGCTGGCCGGCGGCTCGGACGCGAAGTTCGGTGTCATCGAGGTCGACGAGAAGTACCTCTCCGGCGTCGCCCGCGACACCGACCCCAAGTGCATCGCCCTGCTGAACCTCTCCCGCGACCAGCTGGACCGCGCGGCGGAGACCCGCATGCTCGCGGAGAACTGGCGCGAAGGGCTCGCCGGGTCCAAGGCCGTCATCGTGGCCAACGCCGACGACCCGCTGGTGGTCTGGGCCGCCTCCTCGTCGCCGAACGTGATCTGGGTCGCCGCGGGCCAGATGTGGAAGGACGACGCCTGGTCCTGCCCCTCCTGCGGCGGTGTGATGCAGCGTCCCGGCGACGACTGGTTCTGCGGCGAGTGCGGCTTCCGCCGGCCGACGCCGAGCTGGGCGCTCTCCGGCGACCATGTGATCGACCCGCACGGCTCCGCCTGGCCCATCCACCTGCAGCTGCCGGGCCGCGCCAACAAGGCCAACGCCGCGACCTCCGCCGCCGTGGCCGCGGTGTTCGGGGTGCCGCCGCAGGTGGCGCTGGAGCGGATGTACCAGGTGCAGGCCGTCGCCGGACGCTACGACGTGGTGCAGTTCCAGGGCCGCGACCTGCGGCTGCTGCTCGCCAAGAACCCCGCGGGCTGGCTGGAGACGTTCTCGCTGATCGACCCGCCGCCCACGCCGGTGATCCTCTCGGTCAACGCCCGCTCCGCGGACGGCACCGACACCTCCTGGCTGTGGGACGTCGACTACACCCGGCTCACCGGGCACCCGATCTGTGTCATCGGCGACCGGAGGCTGGACCTCGCGGTGCGCCTGGAGGTGGCCGATCAGCAGTTCCAGGTGTGCGAGAACCTCGACCAGGCGGTGGCGGCCTGCCCGCCGGGCCGCATCGAGGTCATCGCCAACTACACCGCGTTCCAGGACCTGCGCCGCCGCGTCGGCAACTGACAACTCAGGGGACTTTTGTGAGTGACAACAGCCTGCGGGTCGTCTGGGTCTATCCCGACCTGCTCAGCACCTACGGCGACCAGGGCAATGTGCTCGTCGTGGAGCGCCGCGCACGCCAGCGCGGCCTGGACGTGTCCCGGCTCGACGTGCGCAGCGACCAGCCGGTCCCCACGTCCGGGGACATCTACCTGATCGGCGGCGGCGAGGACCGGCCGCAGCGTCTCGCGGCCGAACGGCTGCGCCGGGACGGCGGTCTCAACAGGGCGGTGGAGAACGGCGCGATCGTGTTCTCGGTGTGCGCCGGCTACCAGATCCTCGGCCACGAGTTCATCAACGACCTCGGCCAGCGCGAGCCCGGCCTCGGACTGCTGGACGTGGTCTCGGTGCGCGGCGAGGGCGCGCGCTGCGTCGGCGACGTGCTGGCCGACATCGACCCGGAGCTGGGACTGCCTCCGCTGACCGGCTTCGAGAACCACCAGGGCGTCACCCACCTGGGCCCCTCGGCCCGACCGTTCGCCCGGGTGCGGTTCGGCAACGGCAACGGCACCGGCGACGGCACCGAAGGCGCCTACAACGACACGGTGTTCGGCACCTACATGCACGGCCCGGTGCTGGCCCGCAACCCGCAGATCGCCGATCTGCTGCTGAAGCTGGCGCTGGACGTCAACGCGCTCCCGCCGACCGACGACCGGTGGTACGAGTCGCTGCGCAACGAGCGCATCGCCGCCGCGCAGCAGCCCGGGTGAATACGCTGCGCCCTTGAGGTGACCCGGCGGCGCGGCGGGGTGTTCACGCACCCCGCCGCGCCGTCGTCGTCTCCGGCCTCCGCACCCCCGGACGAACCCGTCGGAGAGCCCCTCACCAAGCCCGCCGGAAAGCCCGTCTGACGCCTGGTCCGCACAGGTGAGCGGGCTCGTCCAGCAGGCGGACGCGAGATGCGGCCCCGCCCCCCTCAGCCGCTAGGGTGGCGGGGATCGAGCCGGACAGCGCGGTCCGGTCCCGGCCCACTTCGAGAAGGTTGTTTCGGGCTATGCGCATTGGTGTCCTCACGTCCGGCGGCGACTGCCCCGGCCTGAACGCCGTCATCCGGTCCGTCGTGCACCGTGCCGTCGTCGACCACGGCGACGAGGTCATCGGGTTCAGGGACGGGTGGAAGGGCCTCCTGGAGTGCGACTACCTCAAGCTCGACCTGGACGCGGTGAGCGGCATCCTGGCTCGCGGCGGCACCATCCTCGGCTCCTCCCGGGTCCGTCCCGAGCATCTGCGGGACGGCGTGGAGCGCGCCAAGGGGCACGTCCGTGACCTCGGCCTCGACGCGATCATCCCGATCGGCGGCGAGGGCACGCTCAAGGCGGCCCGGCTGCTGTCCGACAACGGGCTGCCGATAGTCGGCGTGCCGAAGACCATCGACAACGACATCGCGGTCACGGACGTCACCTTCGGCTTCGACACCGCCGTCGGCGTCGCCACCGAGGCCCTGGACCGGCTGAAGACCACCGCCGAGTCCCACCAGCGGGTACTGATCGTGGAGGTCATGGGCCGCCACACCGGCTGGATCGCGCTGCACTCCGGCATGGCGGCCGGCGCCCACGCCATCGTGGTGCCCGAGCGGCCCTTCGACATCGACGAGCTGACCGCGAAGGTCGGCGCGCGGTTCTCGGCGGGCAAGCGGTTCGCGATCGTCGTGGCCGCCGAGGGTGCCAAGCCCAGGCCCGGGACCATGGACTTCGACGAGGGCGGCAAGGACATCTACGGGCACGAGCGCTTCGCCGGTGTCGCCCGGCAGCTCGCCCAGGAGCTGGAGTCGCGGCTGGGCAAGGAGGCGCGGCCGGTGATCCTCGGGCATGTGCAGCGGGGCGGCACGCCCACCGCCTACGACCGGGTGCTCGCCACCCGGTTCGGATGGCACGCGGTGGAGGCGGTGCACCGGGGCGAGTTCGGCAGGATGACGGCGCTGAAGGGGACCGACATCACGATGGTGTCGCTGGCCGAGGCCGTCGCCAGTCTCAAGACGGTGCCCGAGGAGCGGTACGCCGAGGCCGAGTGCGTGCTCTAGG